>NZ_CDCE01000030.1 GCF_000819805.1 Aeromonas diversa CDC 2478-85 | reverse complement strand
ATTTCGAAGGCCTTCCCAGATGGGAAGGCCTTTTTGCATTGAAGCACTTATCGACGTGGTGTCGCCGGTCTGTTGAAGGTGGCCGGGTTGTGCCCTCCGTTCCAGCCGTTGACACGGCTGACACTCCGCCACTGAATAGAGAGGCCCAGTCGAAAGACTGGGCTTTTTGGTTCTGAGTTTTATTTACACTGAGCTGTGGCATGGCGGGCGAAACACCGCCAGATCAGAAAGAGACACATTTATCCGAGTTTTAGCCCCATACGCTCATAGATTAGCTGCCTCTCCTCCTGAGTCAGGGTCGCAAAGTAGCGGGTGAAGAGGCGAACCAGATGGGACTTGTTGAGTCCATCGTCCTGCATCATATCGTTCAGCTCTTCTATAATGCTGCGGGTTAGCGTAAAGGTTGCCTTATGAAAATTTGTCTGGCCACGGCGCTCGTCCAAGCCGCTCAGGTCGGAGGCCCAGGTTGGTGTGAGGGAGCGCTCCAGACTCACAACCTTGGGGGTACCCCTGGCGTAGAGTTCTGCGTCCTCGATAAATTCATCGATGGTGAATCGTTTCTGATGATGCAGCGCATGTTTCTTCTTGAGGTCTGATAGCGCCATTTTCATACCTCCACTTCCAGCAATTCCCTGGCGATGGCCCGGATCTCTTCGGCCGACTTCCCTGTTGGCTCAATTTCAACCACAGAGAGTCCCCTTTCTTCACTGTCGTCATAGACGTTGCGGCTATAGGTAATGGCATTGAGGACGTCAACACCATAGGTCGAGCACACCTCTTTTGCTTCGAGGATTCTCTTGGCCTGGTTGGGCAGGGAGGGACATTGGCTTAGTACTACTGCTGCCTTGAGCGTGGGGTTGACCATCTTGCAGGTTGTGATGAGGTCTTCCATGTGTGGCAGGGTCTTGAGGTCGCGCCGCTTGGGGCGAAGAGGGATGAGGGCGTGGGTCGCCACCGCCATGGTCGAACGCAAGGCCCGGTTATCCTGGCCGCCACAATCGACGATCAGGTAATCGTAACGGTTTTTGAGGCTGAGCAGGTCGTTGCGAATATTGCCGTAGAGCTGCACGCAGTTGATTGGGACGAGGTCTGGATTATCGTTGCGCTCCTGGATCCAGTCCGATGTGGTTCTTTGCGGATCACAGTCGACCAGCAGCACCTCGCCATGGAAGCGTTGTTTAAGCAGGACTGCAATGTTTTGGGCCAGGCAGCTCTTGCCACTCCCCCCTTTCTCACCCCCCACCAGCAGAATCATAGTATTCCCTCACTATCGGCCACTTAGTTGAGTATAGAAAGAGCTGGCATACCGACAAGAGAGAGGGGACCTGTGTCCCCTCTTCACGACTAACGCTGTTCTCCTTGCCATAGGCAGACATACTCGGGAACCAACTGTGGTTGTACCTGGCCTGCCAGTTGGCAGAGCTGCAGAGGCATGGCTGGGGCACCCTCTGCACTGACCTGTCCGCTCAGGCTCACGACGATCATGAGCAGGGTAGCGATCCGCAACATAACACTCTCCTTTGTGATTTGGATCACATATGAGTTAAGTCGACACTCCCCACCTGACAAGCCAGGGCGAAAAATTTCTAGTTATGAAAAAAGTACCTCTTACTCTAGCTCGGAAGGGGTAATCATGAGGACGGCATAACCCGCTCTCATATTGCATAACCATATCGTTGCAAGCGTTTTCAAATCTGACCCAGAGTGCTGTCTCATCTGGCATGGCGAGCATGCCTTGATCGTGATCATCAAAATAATTATTCCGATTAGTCTGGTACTATGACTATTTATCTATTTTAAGCAGATGAGTGACTGGCCTGAATATTCACTTTTGTTGCATCTTGCTGGCGGACGTGGTTATTCGTTGTGTCTAAGCTAAAGATTTAAAAGATATTTTTAATTGTTCGAAGATGCTTTTGATGCGAAATACGTGTCGTGCCCAATTAAGTTGAATGGGAGTTATGGCGCTTTCAATGCATTTAAAATCGAAAGGGTGAGCGGACAAAAGGAGGATTCTGATACCCCTGTCAAAGAATGAGCGCTGATTTTATTCATGCTGGAGTGAATGTGATTTGGCTCTAGTTTTACGGTCTTTGGCAGGACTAGTCTTGGTCTCGAAAGGCAAAGGCAGGATAGAACACAAGCCACTTACCCTACATACAAAATATCCCGCCAACGCCACGAGCATGAATAGAAGGATTCTGTTCATTCACTCGCAAGGACCACTGCTAGGACGGAATATCACCATGAGTAAATTCTTTGTCGGATCTGAAGTTGGCCAACTGCGTCGCGTCATGTTGCATCGCCCCAACCTCAGCCTGAAGCGTCTGACTCCTTCCAACTGCCAGGATCTGCTGTTCGATGACGTGCTGTCGGTCGAACGCGCCGGCCAGGAGCACGACAAGTTTGCCCAGGTGCTGCGTGACCAAGGCGTGGAAGTCTTTCTGCTCACCAACCTGCTGACCGAGACTCTGGATGTCCCCGAAGCCAAAGCCTGGCTACTGGAGAATCAGGTCTCCGACTATCGCCTCGGCACCTCTTTTGCCAACGACGTGCGCTGCTACCTGGCCGATCTGCCTCATCGCGAGATGGCCCGCATCCTCTCCGGTGGCCTGACCTACGGTGAGATGCCCTTCAGTGGCGTCAACATGGTCGCCGGCATGCACGCCCCGACTGACTTCATCATCGAGCCGCTGCCCAATCACCTCTTCACTCGCGATACCTCCTGCTGGGTCTATGGTGGCGTCTCCATCAACCCCATGGCCAAGGCCGCCCGCCGTCGTGAGACCAACAACGTACGTGCCATCTATCGCTGGCACCCCATGTTCGCCAACCAGGAGTTCGTGAAGTACTTCGGTGACGAGGTGAAGGACTACGACCAGTCCACCATCGAAGGGGGCGACGTGCTGGTCATCGGCCGTGGTGCCGTGTTGATTGGTATGTCCGAGCGCACCACTCCGCAAGGGGTTGAGCACCTGGCTCGTGGCCTCTTCAAGAGCGGTCAGGCCAAGCAGGTCATCGCCATGGAGTTGCCGAAGCACCGCAGCTGCATGCACCTCGACACCGTCATGACCCATATGGACGTTGACACCTTCTCGGTCTACCCGGAAGTGATCCGTAAAGACGTCAAGTGCTGGTCCCTCACCCCGGAAGGCAACACCGGCCTGCGGGTGAAAGAAGAAGGCTACTTCGTACACGCCATCGAGAAGGCGCTGGGTGTCGATCAGCTCAAGCTCATCACCACCGGTGGCGACAGCTTCGAGGCCGAACGCGAGCAGTGGAACGACGCCAACAACGTGCTGACCGTGCGTCCGGGTGTGGTCGTGGGTTACGAGCGTAACACCTACACCAACGAGAAGTACGACAAGGCCGGCATCACAGTGCTGCCCATCCCGGGTGACGAACTCGGCCGTGGCCGCGGCGGTGCCCGCTGCATGAGCTGCCCGATGGAACGTGACGGCATCTAAGACTGACAGGCCGGGCGCCCGGGAGCGGGCGCCCAGGTAGGAACCCATTAGAGAATCACATCATGAAGAAACCCACTGTCGTCGTCGCCTTAGGTGGCAATGCCCTGCTCCGTCGCGGTGAGCCGCTCGAAGCCGATATCCAGCGCAAGAACATCGCGACCGCGGCCAAGACCATCGCCCGCATCGCCGAAGATCACAACGTGGTACTGGTGCATGGCAATGGTCCGCAGGTCGGCCTGTTGGCCCTGCAAAACAGCGCCTACACCAAGGTCTCTCCCTATCCTCTGGATGTGCTGGGCGCCGAGTCCCAAGGCATGATCGGCTACATGCTGATCCAGGAGCTGAAGAACCTGATGCCGAGCCGCAACGTCACTGCCCTGCTGACCCAGGTGCAGGTTGACCATCAGGATCCGGCGTTTACCAATCCGACCAAGTTCATCGGCCCGGTCTATGAAGAGAGCGAAGCCCGTCATCTGGCCGCCGAGAAGGGCTGGGTGGTGAAGGCTGACGGCAAGTTCTTCCGTCGTGTCGTGCCCTCGCCGTTGCCCCAGCGTATCGTCGAAGGCGACGCTATCGAATCCCTGATTGCACAAGGTCACCTGGTGATCTGCACCGGTGGCGGTGGCATTCCGGTCACCTGGGACGGGGAGCGTCTGAACGGCATCGAGGCCGTCATCGACAAGGACATGTCTGCCGCCTACCTGGCCAAGCAGATTAAGGCCGACGCCCTGCTGATCCTGACCGACGCCGATGCCGTCTACCTGGATTGGGGCAAGCCGACCCAGCGCCCGCTGCGCACCACTACCCCGGCGGCCCTGGCTGAGGTCCCGTTCGATGCCGGCTCCATGGGGCCGAAGATCGACGCCTCCTGCGAATTCGTGAAAGCCACCGGCGGCATGGTCGGGATCGGCTCGCTGGAAGATGGCGTGGCCATCCTCAAGGGCGAAGCCGGCACCAACATAGTCGCCAAAGAAACTGTGAACGCGTAGTCATACCTACTGCCCATTGGTCTGAACCAGATATAAGAGAGAACACATCATGGCCTACAATCTGCGTAACCGTAACTTCCTGAAACTGCTCGATTTCACCCCGCGCGAGATCCAGTACATGATCGATCTGGCGATCGATCTGAAGAAGGCCAAATACGGTGGCTACGAGCGCAAGCACTTGACCGGCAAGAACATTGCCCTGATCTTCGAGAAGACCTCCACCCGCACCCGCTGCGCCTTCGAAGTCGCCGCCTTTGACCAGGGCGCCCAGGTCTCCTACCTCGGCCCGAGCGGTTCCCAAATTGGCCACAAGGAGTCCATGAAGGACACCGCCCGCGTCTTGGGTCGCATGTACGACGGTATCGAGTACCGTGGCTACGGCCAGGACATCGTCGAAGAGTTGGGTGCCTATGCCGGCGTACCGGTCTGGAATGGCCTGACCAACGAGTTCCACCCGACCCAGATCCTGGCCGACTTCATGACCATGCTGGAGCACGGCAAGGGCAAGCGCCTGGATCAGATCAAGTTCGCCTATCTGGGTGATGCCCGCAACAACATGGGTAACTCCCTGATGGTCGGCGCCGCCAAGATGGGCATGGACATCCGCCTGGTCGCTCCCAAGGCCTTCTGGCCGGAAGAAGAACTGGTGGCCCAGTGCCGCCAGATCGCCGAAGAGACCGGTGCCCGTATCCACCTGACCGAAGATGTGAAAGAGGGTGTGCTGGGTGCCGACTTCCTTTACACCGACGTCTGGGTCTCCATGGGTGAAGCGAAAGAAGCCTGGGATCAGCGCGTGAAACTGATGACTCCGTATCAGGTCAACATGGACGTCATCAATGCCACCAAGAACCCGGATGTGAAGTTCATGCACTGCCTGCCGGCGTTCCACAACGACGAGACTACCATGGGCAAGGAAGTGGCTGACAAATACGGCATGAAGGGCCTGGAAGTGACCGAGGACGTGTTCGAATCCAAACACTCCATCGTGTTCGACGAGGCCGAAAACCGGATGCACACCATCAAGGCAGTGATGGTTGCTACGCTGGGCGACTAAGGTCGCGGTAGTGGTGCCGGGGGGAAACCCCCGGCTTTTCCCCATGTGACGGCGGCATCATACCTCCAAGCCCTACCAATAAAGGCTGCCATCATGGACAACCACACGGAAGGAAGCGGAATCATGACTAAATTCAAATTCCCGTCAGCCTACACCATTCTGTTTGTGCTGATCGCCCTGGTAGCCGCCCTGAGTTGGGTCGTGCCGGCCGGCAAATACGAAATGACCATGAACGAGGCGCTGGGTAAAGAAGTCCCGGTGGCCGGCACCTATAAACAGGTTGATTCCAACCCGCAGGGGCTGGTCGACGTGCTGCTGGCGCCGGTCGATGGCCTCTACAACCACGAAACCTATGAAGCCGGTGCTATCGACGTCGCCCTGTTCATCCTGATCATCGGTGGCTTCCTCGGCATCGTCACCAAGACTGGGGCTATCGACGCCGGCATTGAGCGCGTCACCGATCGCCTGCGTGGTCGAGAGGAGTGGATGATCCCCATCCTGATGGCCCTGTTCGCCGCCGGTGGCACCATCTATGGCATGGCCGAGGAGTCTCTGCCCTTCTACACCCTGTTGGTGCCGGTGATGATGGCCGCCCGCTTCGACCCGGTCGTGGCCGCCGCCACTGTGCTGCTCGGCGCCGGTATCGGTACTCTGGGCTCCACCATTAACCCGTTCGCCACCGTCATTGCCGCCAACGCGGCCGGTATCCCCTTCACCGACGGCATCTGGCTGCGGGTCGCCATCCTGGTCGTGGGTTGGGTCATTTGCGTAGCCTATGTGATGCGCTACGCCAAGATGGTGCGTCAGGACCCGAGTCGTTCCCTGGTGGCCGACAAGATGGAAGAGAACAAGGCCCACTTCCTCGGCAACAAGGGCCAGGAGATGCTCGAGTTCACCACCACCCGCAAGATTGTGCTCGGTATCTTCGCCGGCGCCTTCGCGGTGATGATCTACGGTGTGGCCGTGCTGGGTTGGTGGATGGCCGAGATCTCCGGCGTGTTCCTGGCTTCTGCCATCATAGTCGGTCTCATCTCTCGCATGAGCGAGGAGCAACTGACCTCCAACTTCATCGACGGTGCCCGTGACCTGCTCGGCGTAGCCCTCATCATAGGTATCGCCCGCGGTATCGTGGTCATCATGGACAAGGGGATGATCACCCACACCATACTGCACGGCGCAGAGGGCATGGTGAGTGGCCTCTCCACCGTGGTCTTCATCAACGTCATGTACTGGCTGGAAGTGGTGCTCTCCTTCCTGGTGCCCTCCTCCTCCGGTCTGGCCGTGCTGACCATGCCGATCATGGCGCCGCTGGCTGACTTCGCCAACGTGGGCCGTGATCTGGTGGTGACTGCCTATCAGTCCGCCTCCGGTATTGTCAACCTGGTGACCCCGACCTCCGCCGTCGTCATGGGTGGTCTGGCCATCGCCCGTGTCCCCTACGTGCGCTGGCTCAAGTGGGTGGCCCCGCTGCTCGCTATCCTGACCGTGTTGATCACCGTGGCTCTGAGTCTGGGTGCCGTCCTGGCCTGATGAGGGTGAACAGTCAAACCGGAGCCTTAGGCTCCGGTTTTCTTTTTGGGGGCTGTGCCACACGGTCCCAATGGGGCATGATGCTCCTTCACCAAGGAGGTTCTATGCCCATCACCATTCGTCGCGCAGGGCCAGAGGATGCCGCCGCGCTGCGCGATGTCTACGCCATGCCCAAGGCCCAGGCCGGCACCCTGCAACTCCCTTTTCCTTCCCTGCATCACTGGCAGCAGCGGTTGCAACCGGAGGAGGGAACCTACCCCCTGTTGGCAGAATGCGATGGCATGGTGGTGGGGGGGCTAACCCTGTGGCTGGCGGCCAACCCGCGCCGCCGCCATGTGGCGAGCCTCGGCATGGCGGTGCGTGACGACTGGGCCGGGCGTGGAGTCGGTAGTGCCCTGATGGCAGCCGCCATCGAGCTGGCCGAGCAGTGGCTTGGGATCACCCGGCTCGAGCTCACCGTCTGGGCCGACAACGAGGCCGCGCAGGCCCTCTACCGCAAGGCGGGATTTGTGGAGGAGGGGCGGGCCCGGGCCTATGGCCTGCGAAACGGAGAGCTGACCGATACCCTCTATATGGCCAGGATCCGACCGTGATCGATTATCGTCGCCGCCTGCGACCTGTGGTGCGGGCCTTGGAGCAGGATCCGGATCTCTCCATTGAGGCGCTGGCGGGGCGGGCTTGTCTCTCCCTCTACCATTTCCATCGGGTCTTTACCGCCGTCACCGGCGAGACCCCCGGTGACATGTGTCGGCGCCTTCGTATGCAGCGGGCGGCCTGGCAGCTGCGTTACACCGACGCCAGTGTCACTGCCATCGCACTGGGGGCGGGGTTGGCCAGCTCTCAGGCCTTCGCCAAGGCCTTCCGCCGTTATTACGGCTGTACCCCGGGGGAGTTTCGCCGCGACAAGCGCAAGAATGGACACCTGGAGAGCAAGGAAGGACACGCGCCGCCCAGTGCGGACTCGTATGATGAAGACCACTCATCAACAAGGAGCAACATCATGAAGACGGTTGAGATGGACGCACGCACTCTGGCCTACCTGCGGGTAACGGGCCCCTATGGCGAGGGATATGACGCGGCCTGCGGTCGGCTACACGAGTGGGCAGCGGCGCGCGGTCTGGAGGGCGGGGAGTGGATCTTCATCTACCACGACAACCCGGAAGTGACGCCCCCGGCCCAGTGTCGTACCGACGTTGGCATCACGGTACCGCCTTCGACGCGCAGCGAGGGGGAGGTCGAGACTCAGCAGATCCCTGCCGGGCGTTACGCCCAGTCGCGTTACCTCATTACGGATCGCAGCCAATACGGGGTCTGCTGGCAGGGCCACATTGACGAGATCGTGGCTGCCGGGCTGGAGTTTGGCGATGGCCCCTGCTTCGAGCTCTATCACAGCGCGAGTAACGACCCGGTGCAGGATGATGTCACCCTCTGCTCCAGCGTGCGCGGCTGACGCACGCGAGGGGGATTGGGGGCACGCCGGCGGCGTGCCCTTTTCATTCGAGGATGTGTTCAGTCGCAATGGATGCGGGGCCGGGCGTAATGGTTTATGGTGTGACGCTTTAGGCAAGGAGGATCGCGATGATTGCAATGGTTACCGGCGCCTCGTCCGGATTTGGCGAGGCCATCAGCCGGGCCCTGGTTCAGGCAGGGTGGAAGGTTATTGGCACGGGGCGGCGCGTCGAGCGGTTGGCCGGGCTGCAACAGGAGTTGGGTCAGGCCTTCCTGCCCCTGGCGTTTGATATCCAGGACAAGGAGGCGACCCAGGCAGCCATTACTGGGTTGCCGATGGAGTGGGCAGCTATCGATCTGCTGGTGAATAACGCCGGTCTGGCGCTGGGGTTGGCACCGGCTCATCAGGCTGACATGGATGAATGGGAGCAGATGATCGCCACCAACGTCACCGGTCTGGCCAGGATCTCCCGCTTGGTGTTACCGGGCATGGTCGCCCGCCAGAAGGGGCATATCGTCAACATCGGCTCTATTGCAGGGAACTACCCCTACCCGGGTGGCAATGTCTACGGGGCTACCAAGGCCTTTGTGAAACAGTTCAGTCTGAACCTGCGGGCCGATCTGGCGGGAACGCCGGTGCGCGTTACCAATGTGGAGCCGGGTCTGTGTGGGGGGACCGAGTTCTCCAACGTACGTTTCCACGGCGATGATGCCAAGGCGGCTGCCGTCTATCAGGGGGTGGAGTCTATCCAGCCTGAAGATATTGCCAATACGGTGCTGTGGGTCTGCCAGCAACCGGCTCATGTCAACATCAACAGCATCGAGCTGATGCCGGTGGCCCAGAGCTTCGGCCCGCTCACCATCAGCCGCCGCTAAGTCGCAGGGGGGCAGTGCGCCCCCCTCTTCTTTCCAATCCCTTTCCCCGATGAACCCTATTTTTCGATAACGACGCGGTCACGACGCGACTTCCAGAGCCAGCGGAGCGGGATCTGGGAGAGCAGCATGCCGACCAACATCAGGCAGCAGCCCAACATGGCCCGACTGTCCAGATGCTCGCCGAGTAGCACGACCCCACCGATGGCGGCAAAGACCGTCTCCAGGCTCAGGATGATGGCGGCGTGGGCCGGATGGGCCTGCCGTTGCCCCAGTACCTGCAGGGTATAACCCACACCGACCGAGACCAGCCCGGCATAGAGCAGTGCCTGCCAGCCCGCAACGGCCCCGGCCACGCTCGGCGCCTCCAACAGAAAAGCCACCGTCAGGCTGAGCAGCCCGCATACTACAAACTGGACGGCGGCGAGGCGGATGGGGGCGACCCGGCTCGAATAGTGGTCGAGCACCAGCAGGTGGATGGCCCAGAAGAGGGCTCCCGCGACCTGTAGCAGGTCTCCAAAGTTCATGGAAAAGTCATCGGTGACGCTCAGCAGGTAGAGCCCAACCAGTGCCACGGCGCCACCTACCCAGGTATTGACGCCGGTCTGGTGGCGCAGCAGCAGGCCGAGCAGAGGTACGATAATGATATAGAAGCCGGTGATAAAGCCGGCCTTGGCCGCCGTCGTGTAGAGCAGCCCCACCTGCTGCAGGGTGGCTGCGGCAAACAACACGCCTCCGGCCATGAGGCCGCCCGTCATCAGGGTTCTCACGGAGGTAGGGTGGCGGGGCTGGCGCCCTCGTAACCAGAGCACGAGAGGCAGCAGAGAGAGGGCACCGAGCAAAAAGCGCAGGCCGTTGAAGGTATAGGGGCCCATATGATCCATGCCGAGGCGCTGGGCGACGAAGCCCATGCCCCAGATGGCGGCGGCCAGCAATAGCATAATATTGGAGTGCATCGTTTCATCCATGAAACCGGAGAGAGCATATGAGCTTACTCCCTGACGCCGGGGTGGGGGAAGAGCGGGGGCCACTTGGACAGGCTGGGGGAGGGACTGTTATTCTCTCGGTTAATAGACCATCAACCATGAGCATGGAGAGCTATCGCTTGGAGAACACCCAATCAGGGAGAAGCTCCTGGTCCCTCGCCGGCCGGATGCGTATGGCTTTACTGCTGCTCTTCATCCCGGTGTTGCTGCTCGGGGCACTCTATTACCTCCATGTCACCCGTCTGTTGCAGAGCGAGCTCTCCCGCCAGTTGACCGACGAGAATCGAAAGTTCAGCGTCATCTATGTCGAGCCTTACCTGGAAGAGCTGGAGCGGCAGTTCCAACTGCTTTATCAAAGCATCGACTATCGCGATTTTCTCGACCCCAAGGCCGGGCAACTTGCCGAGTATTATCGTGACTGGCAGGGTTTTTTTAACCTGCGGGGAGATCTCAAATACATCTACGTGGGGACGGAGCAGAAGCGTATCTTCATCACCCCAGAGTGGGTGCCCGACGACCAGTTTGATCCCCGGGGCCGCCCCTGGTATCTCAGGGCCGTTGCCGCCCCCGACCGGATCGTCTGGACCGACCCTTACTACGACTACATCAGCGGTGATCTGGTCATGGCCATGGCCAGGGCCTTGCCAGACGAAGACGGCAAGGTGAGGGCCGTGTTTGCGATCGATACGGTGCTTAACCGGCTCTCGGAGGTGCTGCAAGGGCATTCCAATCGCCTCGATAGCCGCCAGATGATCGTCAATACGGCCGGGCAGCTGGTGGCCTACCCCGATACCCGCCGGCTTCTGCAGACCATGGATCATCCCGACTGGCTGACCCGGATGACTCAGGCCGAAGGGCAGTTTGTCGACAACCGGTCTCAGCTCTTTGTCTCTTACGTTCGGTTGCCGCGAGAGGGGTGGATTCTGGTCAGCATGCTGCCCACCTCCCAGATTGAGCAGGCCAGTCAGAGCGTCTTGTTCAATGTGCTGGTGGTGGTGGCATTGGCGTCACTTCTGTACCTCATCGTGGCGCTGGTCTGGAGCCGTTATTTCCGGCGCATGACCGACGAGATTAGCAGCGTGATCCGGGCTGCCCGCAGTGAGGCGGGGGACATTCCGGCCGAGCAGATGCGCGAGCTGACCCACGTCTACGCCGAATTGGCGGCCGTGGGGCAGGATTATCAGGAGGCGCGCCAGCAGGCTAATCTGGACAAGCTGACCGGCCTCTACAACCGACGTTACTTCGACGAGCAGCTGGATAATCTGCTCGAGAGCGGGCAGGTCTTTTTTCTGGGCATGATGGATCTGGACAACTTCAAACAGGTCAATGACACCTTCGGACATCAGACCGGTGACGTGGTGCTCAAGCGGGTGGCCCAGACCGGTATGGCCCTCTTCAACCAACATGGTTGGTTCTGCCGTTATGGGGGTGAAGAGCTGGTGCTCATCCTGCTGGTGGAGGAGGAGCGACTCGCCCGGGGCATGATGGAGGATATGCGTCTGGAGGTCTCTCTGTTGCACTGGCGGGAGGCAGGCCTCTCGGTCACGTTGAGCGGAGGACTTGCCCGGGTGCAGGGCGGCACCGTCCAGGATTGCCTGGAACGAGTCGATGCGCTGGTTTACACCTCCAAGCGGCGGGGCAAGAACTGCATCAGCGCCGCTTGGGATGCCGATCCCGTGGTGCAGGATGCCGCGCGTGAGGCGCTGCCGTGATCCCACTGCGGGTGGCCACCTTCAATGTGGCCTTCGATCGTCCCGCTCCGGGCGGATTGAATCGCCAGCTGGCCCGGGGTGATCACCCCCAGATTTGCAGGGTCGCCGCTATCATCCAGCGGGTTCGTCCCGATGTGATCCTGCTGTGCGAGTTCGACCACGACGGGATGGGGAGTGATGAAAGCGGGTTGGACGACTTTGTCCGTCACTATCTCGCTGTGCCTCAAGAGGGCGGAGAGCCCATCACCTATGAGCATCGCTGGCTTATTCCAACCAACACGGGGGAGCCTCTCCCGGTCGATCTGGACGGGGACGGCGAGATCCGTCCACCCCGAGACTGCTTCGGCTTTGGCGATTTTCATGGTCAGTACGGCATGGCACTGCTCTCGCGTTTTCCTGTCGAACGGAGGGCGATCCGCGCGTTTCGTCATTTCCTCTGGCGCGACATGCCCCACTCGCTCTTGCCCGCTGAACTGGCCGAGCCGGTCCGAGCCATCCTGCGGCTCTCTTCCAAAAACCACGTCGATATTCCGCTCCTGATCGGGGGGCAGCGCTTACACCTGCTGGCCATGCACCCCACGCCTCCCATCATCAACCAGCTCAACCGCTGCCGGAATCACGACGAGTTGCGCCTGTTTCTCGACTACCTGAACGGGGAGCCCTATCTGGTGGACGATGAGGGGAACCGGGGCGGCGTTGGCGCCTCTCCCTTCGTGTTGCTGGGAGACTTCAACGCCGACCCCGTCGATGGCGATGGGGGGCGATTCATGATGCAGCGGCTGTTGACACACCCCAGAATCCACCCTGGTTGCCATGCGGCGCCTCGCTCGGCAGGGGCGGCCAGCCTGGCAACGGAACGCGGTCGTGGCCTGCGCGGTGACCCCGCCAGTTGGACCCACATCCGTCCCCTTCGTCTGGACTATGTGCTGCCCTCGCGCGAGTGTGAGGTGTATGGCAGCGGCGTCTTCTGGCCCGCTGTCGGCGAGCCGGGTCGGGAGCTGGTGGTGGATCCGGTTGCGGGAGAGGGCAAGGGATGCGCGTCGGATCATCGTCTGGTGTGGGTCGATATTGCCCTGGCTGTTAACTGACTCGCAAAACAACTACCTCTTTATTGATAGTGTGTGAATGAATCCATTTGGAGTCATGCCATGCCAGCGCTTGTCCTGATCTGTCTCTCTTCCGACCCGATGCGACGTGAGCGGTTATTGGGGGATCTCGCGGTGTTTTCCTCCCATCTCTCTCTTGTCGGGGTGAACTCCCTCGGGGAGTTGAACGCTCAGCTGGCCGAGTCGGCGGCGCGGGATCAGGTGCCGGCGCTGTTGTTGCACGATCCCCAATGGCAGACAGAGCTGGTGGCGCTGGCCCCTCTCTATGGGCGGTGTCGCCTGCTTTGCCTGACGCCTGATCTGGAGGGAGAGGCGCTTCGCCTGCGCGTGCAGGAGCTGGGGAGCCAGTTTGTGTTGCAGTACCCCGGGCTCGATCTGCTCGACTATGCCCGGGTGTTGGCGCCAGCCCCGTTGCTCGATGCCCATGTGGCTCGCAAGCTGGCCGAATACGGTGAAGATTTCATGGACTTCACCCGTTACGACGATGTCGCCCTCTCGCGGCGGGTCATCGATGGCCTCTATCGTTTCTTCGCCGAGCGGGATGAGCATCATGCCTGCCGCCGCTACAGTCCCGGTCACCTGTTAACGCGGGAGGGGGAGCGCAACGAGTTTCTCTGGTTTATCGCCAGCGGCGAGGTGGTGCTGCACAAGCGTGACGAGAGCGGGGTCGAGCGCGAGGTTGTTCGCCATCAGGCCGGGGCTCTGGTCGGTGGCATGTCGTTTGTGACCGGCGAGCCGGCCTTTACTACCGGGGTGACCCTGACGCCAACCGAGGTGATCAAGCTCGACAAGCGTCAGTTTGCCGAGGTGATGCGGGCGCGCAGCGATCTCCTGCCTGCCTTCACCCATCTGTTGCTGCGCCATTTTAACCGCCGCCTGCAGCACAGCATCTGCACCAAGATGGCCCTGCAGCGCACCTTGCAGTCGCTGGATGATGCCTATCGGCAGTTGGTGGAGAACGAGAAGATGGTGATGCTGGGCCAGCTGGTGGCCGGGGTCGCCCACGAGCTCAACAATCCGGTTTCGGCCATCTTGCGCGGCAGCGAGACCCTGAGCGAGTTGGTGCCTGACCTCATCAACCTCGAGCTGGTGCCGGAGCAGAAGACCCTGGGTAACCTCACCCTCTGCCGTGCCTTGCAGGTACAGGCGCTCTCGACCAGTACCATACGGGAGCGGACCCGCAAGGCAGAGGGGCACTTTGGTGATCGTCAGCAGGCCAGGCTGGCGGTGCAGATGCAACTCGATGATGACGCCAGCTGGCTCGGCTGGTTTGCCAACCTCAATGGACCGCAGCGGGATCAGTTGCTGGCCCAGCTCGAGCAGTTTCACCAGGCCGGAACCTTTCTGCGCAACATCGCCGTCTGCGCCCGGCGGATCGGGGATCTGGTGCGGGGGCTCAAACAGTTTGCCCGGCAGGATGGTGAGGCTCCCTGCCAATGTGATCTGCTGGAGGGGTTGGAAGATACTCTGGTTATCTTCGAGAGCCGACTCAAGGGACATGAGGTGATTCGCGACTATCAGCCGCTCCCTGCGGTGCGCGGTTACCCCGGTGCGTTGCAGCAGGTGTGGACCAATCTGCTGGCGAATGCCCTCGATGCCATGGAGGGACCGGGAAGAATACAGTTGCGTGGATACCGTGAAGGGGAGGAGTGGGTCTGCATCGAGATTGAGGATAGCGGCTGCGGCATTGCGCCGGAGCAGTTGACCCAGATTTTTGAGCTTAACTACACCACCAAGCGGGAGGGGCACTTCGGGCTCGGGATCGGGCTCGGGATCTGCCGCCAGGTGGTACAGCAGCACGGTGGGCGGATTGAGGTGAGTTCGACCCCGGGAACGGGCACCCGTATGCGGGTCTGGCTCCCGATCGCGGGACCGGCACCGATGGCCAAGGAGGAAGCATGAATGACAAATCCTATTTGATCCTGTGCGTCGATGACGAGCGGGAAGTGCTCGACGCAGTGCTCCATGATCTCGCCTTCTTGCGCAGCTATTTCGAGCTGGAGGGGGCCGAGAGCGCCGAAGAGGCGCGTCAGGTGATCGAGGAGTGGGAGGGTGAGGGAGGCAAACTGGCCCTGATCCTGTGTGATCACATCATGCCCGGCATGGCAGGGGTCGACTTTCTGATCGAACTCAAGGGGCGTGAGAGTACCAGGGCCAGCCGCAAGCTGCTGTTGACCGGGCAGGCCGGACTTGAGGCCACCATAGCGGCGGTCAACCGGGGCGGGCTCGACTACTACGTGGCCAAGCCCTGGCAGCGTGATGCGCTCAGCGCTGTGGTGCGGGATCAGCTCACCGATTACTTGCTGGAGCAGGGACCGCAGGGGGCGGTGGCCTATGCGGCTGTGGTCAATCAGGAGCGATTGTTTCAGGCCCTGCATCAGCAACCCTGCGACGACTGAGGCTTGGTGTTTGCCCGGCGGCTTAATATACTGTTCGCATATACAGTGTATTGAGTGACCCGTCATGCGACTCTTCATCGCCGAGAAGCCCAGCCTGGGACGCGCCATCGCCGACGTGCTGCCCAAGCCCCACAAGAAGGGAGAGGGCTACATCGAGACCGCCCAGGGGGACGTGGTGAGCTGGTGTATCGGCCACCTGCTGGAGCAGGCCGAGCCCGAAGCCTACGACGCCGCCTTCAAGCAGTGGCGCATGGAGCACCTGCCGATCGTGCCCGAACGCTGGCAGCTCAACCCCAAGGCCAAGACCAAGGGGCAGCTGGCGGTGCTGCGCCGGCTCATCAAGCAGGCCGACGAAGTGGTCAACGCCGGCGACCCGGACCGGGAGGGGCAGCTGCTGGTGGACGAGGTGATCGACTACCTCGGCTACCCCAAGGGCAAGCCGGTGCGCCGCTGCCTCATCAGCGACATGAACCCGCCGGCGGTGCGTCGGGCGGTGGAGCAGCTGCGCGACAATCGTGATTTCGTACCGCTGGCGGTCTCGGCCCTGGCGCGCACCCGCGCCGACTGGCTCTACGGCATCAACATGACCCGTGCCTACACGCTCGTGGGGCGCAAGGCTGGCTGTGACCAGCTGCTCTCGGTCGGGCGGGTACAGACCCCCCTGCTCGGGCTGGTGGTGCGTCGGGATCAGGAGATCGCCGCCTTCGTGCCCAAGCCCTTCTTCGAGGTGCTGGCCCACCTGCGCAGCGCGGCGGACGAGCCGTTCACCGCCAAGTGGCTGCCCTCCGAGGCGTGCCAGCCGTGGCAAGACGAAGAGGGGCGGGTGCTTAGCCGCAAGCTGGCCGAGAACGTGGTGACCCGCATCCATGGCCAGAGCGGTCAGGTTGAGGCGGTCGACGAGAAGGCCAAGAAGCAGGCGCCGCCGCTCCCCTACAACCTCTCCAGCCTGCAGATCGATGCCGCCAAGCGCTTCGGCATGGACGCCAAGCGGGTGCTCGACATCTGCCAGGCCCTCTACGAACGCCACAAGCTCATCACCTATCCGCGCTCCGACAGCCGTCACCTGCCGGTGGAACACTATGGCCGCGCCGAACGGGTGCGCCAGGCGATCGCCACCACGGCCCCCCAGCTGGCGGCGGCGGTCGAGCAGGCCGACGGGCGGCTGCGCAGCAAGGCGTGGAACGACAGCAAGGTGGACGCGCACCACGCCATCATCCCGACCGAGAAGGGGGGCAACCCCGCCACCCTGTCGGGGGACGAGGCCAAGCTATACGCTCTGGTGGCGCGCCAATACCTGATGCAGTTCTACCCGCCGTTCGAGTACAACGACAGCCGGGTGCTGGTGCGGATTCAGGGAGGGCTGTTCGAGGCCAAGGCGCGACGCATCCTCAAGGCAGGTTGGAAGAGCCTGCTCGGGGTGGAGGAGGATGACGACGAGGAGAAGGCGGGCACGCTGCCAGCCCTGCGCGAGGGGGGGACGGTGCAGTGTGAGCGGGGTGAGCTGCTCGAGAAGATGACTCAGCCCCCCAAGCCGTTTACCGACGCCACCCTGCTCGCCGCCATGACCGGCATCGGCCGCTACGTGCAGGACCCGGAGATCCGCAAGACCCTGCGCGACACCGACGGCCTCGGCACCGAGGCGACCCGGGCCGGCATCATAGAGCTCCTGTTCAAGCGCCGCTTCCTCGCTCGCCAGGGCAAGAGCATCAAGGCGACGCCGACCGGCCACGCCCTCATCACCGCCCTGCCTGAGAGCGCCAGCCGTCCCGACATGACCGCCCTGTGGGAGCAGGCGCTCGGGCGTATCGGCGAGCGCCAGGAGAGCTATCAGCACTTCATGGGGCCGCTCGAGGCGCAGCTGCGCCGGCTCATCGACGACGCCCGCCACAGCGACGGCGCCGGTTTTCGTGCCTTGCCCAAAGACGACGCCCCCAAGCGGCGCTTCACCAAGCGCAAGGGAACCAAGAAACCGGCCAAGGCGGTGGCTGCCTGAGAAGCAAGGGGTTGCGAAGCGGGTGACCCCTCGGCAGTGGATAGTGCAGAGGGGCCATCCTGACCAGGGCGTCTGGGTTGGCAAGTACTGCGGCGCAGTGGGCACTCACCCGGCGTCGGGGGTTACCCTGTGTAGACGTTCTCTTCCGGATACTTGATCCGGGTCTCGAACGGTCGGGCTAACATGAAGGCCAGGGTGAGGGGGCCGAGACGGCCACAGATCATCACCAGCACCAGGACCAGCTTGCCCGGTTCGCTCAGGGAGGCGGTGATACCGGTAGAGAGCCCGACGGTGGCAAACGCCGAGACTACCTCGAACATCACCTTATCGAACGGCAGGGACTCGGTCATCATCAGCAAGAACATGGCCAGGAAGAGGACCATGGTGCTGACGATGATGATGGCGAGCGACTTGGTCACCACCTGGGGACCTATGGTGCGGCCAAAGGCGGTGACATGGGGCTGCTTGGTCAGGAAGGCTCGGGTCGAGAGCATGACCACCGAGAAGGTCGTCACCTTGATACCGCCCCCGGTGGAGGAGGTCCCCGCCCCGATAAACATCAGCATCATCATGAAGAGCAGGGCCGCCGGCGTGAAGTGTCCGATATCCACGGTATTGAAGCCGGCGGTGCGGGCGCTGGCCGAGTGGAAGAAAGCCGCCAGCATCTGCCGACTGAAGGGCGCATTGCCCAGCGTGTCCGGATTGTTGTGCTCGAGCAGCCAGAACATCAGGGTGCCGGCCAGCAGCAGGAGCGGGGTCACCGCCAGCATCAACTTGGTGTGCAACTTGAAACGGCGCCAGCGACGTTTACGAAATACATCGACGATGACGGTAAAGCCGATCCCCCCCAGGATCAGCAGGCCAGCAATGGTCAGACTGATGAGGGGATCGTCCCGGTAGTCCATCAGGTTGTTGGCGAAGAGGGAGAAGCCGGCATTGTTAAAGGCGGAGGCGGCGTGAAAGAAGCTCACGTAGAGCCCGTGCGCCCATCCCAGCTCGGGAACCCAGCGGATGGCCATGAGACCGGTGCCGATGAGTTGGGCGATGAAGGCAAACAATATGATCCGTTTGACCAGGCGCACGATATTGATGGAGCCCTCCTGGCCGAGTGCCTCCTTGGCCAACACCTGTTGACGCAGGCTCACTCGCTTGCTGAGCAGGGCCAGTAGCAGCACCGTCATGGTCATCTGGCCAAGCCCTCCTATCTCCATCAGCAGGATCAGGATGATCTGGCCCTGCAGGGTGAAGGCGGTGCCCGTGTCCACCACCCCCAGACCGGTCACACTGATGGCCGAGGTCGCGGTAAAGAGGGCGTCGATGACGCTCACTTGCCCACCGTGACTGGAGGGTTGCACCAGGAAGAGGGTGCCGACCATCAGGATGGCGAGGAAGCTACCCAGGATCAGCTTGGCCTCGCTCCAGCGCGAGTTGTCCTGTTGCAGGCCGAAGGCGAAGCTGGTGCGCCAGAGGGGCGTCATAGGGTTTCCAGCCAGTGATCGATAGCGTGCTTGTTACCGGCCAGGATCAGGATATCGCCGAGAGTCAGCTCCATCTTGCCGGTGAGCACGTTGTGCAGCTGTTCCCCACGCTTGATGGCGAGCAGCTGGAAGTCGCTCTGCTGCAACAGGTTGAGATCACCCAGGGTGCGCCCGTTTTGCTGCAGTCCGATCACGAACTCGGTCAACACCATGTTGTGGCCGAGCTCGAGATAGTCGAACAGGCGGTTGTCGAGCATGCTCTGGGCGACGCGGCGCCCCATGTCCCACTCCGGGTTGATCACCTTGTCGGCGCCGACTTTCTGCAGGATCTTGGCGTGAAACTTGTCACGCGCCTTGACCCACACCTTCTTGACCCCGGCTTCTTTCAGCACGAGTGTGGTCAGTATGCTGGTCTCCAGGTTATCGCCGATGGCGACAAACACTATGTCGTAATCGGCCAGCCCCAACTCAGCGACCGTCGCCTCATCGGTCGCATCGGCCACTATGGTATGACTGCAGAAGGTGGCGACTTGACGGGTCTTGGCCTCGTCGATATCGATGGCGAGGACCTGGGCATCCTGACGCTCCAACTCTTCGCACAGGGCGCTGCCAAAAAGGCCCAGACCGACAACGGCAAACTGGGTGTTCATGTGAGACTCTCGCGGTGTGTGGAACTGTTACTCTAATCCAATGGGGAGATGAGGAGAAGCGGCGGCAATTTTTCCGTGACCAATCAATTGAGGTAGACTTGGCGCCTCGCTCACGCCGGATCTGAACCACCATGAAACTGCAAGAACACGCCTCATTGCGCGAACTCACCACCCTCGGCCTCCCTGCCAGCGCACGCTGGGTGGTGACGCTGGAGGCGGTTGACGATCTGCTCCCTGTCCGTGATGACCCTCGTTGGGTCGGGTTGCCCAGGTTGGTCCTGGGGGGAGGGAGCAATGTGCTCTTTACCTGCGATTTCGACGGCGTGGTGGTGCTGAACCGTCTGCGTGGCATCGAGGTTAGGGATGAGGGGGAGAGCTGGCTGCTGCATGTGGCGGCCGGCGAAAACTGGCACGAGCTGGTGCGCTACACCCTGGAGCAGGGGATGGCAGGGCTCGAGAATCTGGCCTTGATCCCGGGCTGTGTCGGTGCCGCTCCGGTGCAGAATATCGGTGCCTACGGGGTCGAGCTGGCCCGTTTCTGCGCCTATGTCGACACGCTGCGTTGGCATGATGGCCAGGCCGAGCGCATAGCGGCGGCCGACTGTCGCTTCGGCTACCGCGACAGTCTCTTCAAGCACGACTATCAGGAGAGCCATCTCATCACCGCCGTGGGGCTGCGGCTGCCCAAGCACTGGCAGCCGGTGCTCTCCTACGGGCCGCTGGCGGCGCTGGGTGAACAGGCCACGCCGCAGGCCGTGTTCGACATCGTCTGCGCGACCCGCATGGCCAAGTTGCCGGATCCGGCGGTGCTCGGCAACGCCGGCAGCTTCTTCAAGAACCCTGTGGTGCCACAGGCGCTGGCCGAGCGGCTCAAGGCGGTGCATCCGGCCATGCCACTCTACCCGGCGGGCGAGGGGCAGGCCAAGCTGGCAGCCGGCTGGCTCATCGATCAGTGCGGCCTCAAGGGGTTTGCCATCGGTCAGGCCGCGGTGCATCAGGAGCAGGCGCTGGTCCTGGTCAATCGGGGTGGGGCCAGTGCGCGTGACCTGCTCACTCTGGCCGCCCATGTGCGAGACTCAGTAGCGGCCCGCTTTGGGGTCGAGCTGGAACACGAGGTGCGCTTCATGGGGGCGCGGGGCGAGACCTTCCTGCGTGAGGTGATGCAATGAGCCTGAGCCCGCTGCGCCAGACCCTGCTCGAGATCCTTGCCGACGGCGAGTTTCATTCCGGTGAACAACTCGGCGAGCGGCTCGGTATCAGCCGCGCCGCGGTGAGCAAGCATGTGGCCGCCCTCAAGGGGCTTGGCCTTGACGTCTACAGCCTGACCGGTCGCGGCCACCGGCTGGCCTTGCCATTGGCCCTTTACGATCGGGCCTGGCTGCAACAGCAGTTACCACTGGCGCCGGTGGAGGTCTTTCCCGTCATCGACTCGACTAACCAATATCTGCTGGAGCGGGTCGAGTCACTCTCTTCGGGTACCCTCTGTCTGGCCGAGTGCCAGACCGCCGGACGGGGGCGCCGGGGTAAACCCTGGGTCTCCCCGTTTGGTTGTCAGCTGATATTGAGCCTCTACTGGCGTCTGGAGCAGGGGATGGCCGCCGTGATGGGACTTAGCCTGGCGGTCGGTGTGGCCGTGGTCGATGCCCTGGAAACACTGGGGTATCCCGGTGTGACGCTCAAATGGCCCAATGACCTTTATTATCAGGGGCGCAAATTGGCGGGCATCCTGGTGGAGATGAGCGGCAGTGCCGGAGGACTCTGCCACGTGGTCGTCGGTGTGGGGCTCAATCTGGCGATGCCTGACGGGGAGTCGGAGAAGATTGACCAGCCCTGGTCTGAGTTACGGCAGGTACGCAGGGAGCCGGTCGATCGCAACCAGCTGGCTGCCCACGTGGGGCGTAGCCTGCAACAGGCAATGCAGCGCTTCGAGCACGGGGGGTTGGCTTCCTTCGTCAATCGCTGGAACCAGCTCGACTGTTTTTGCGGTCAACCCGTGCGTCTGTTGATGGGTGAGCAAGAGGTGCGGGGGGTGGCCAGAGGCATCGACGAACGCGGGGCCCTGCGCCTGGACACCGAAGAGGGCGAGCGCCTCTTTTTCGGCGGTGAGCTGTCGATGCGGCCGCTCTGAGAGCCGCTTGCGCCCTCGTTTCAGCGGATTTTTTGTTCTCCGTCAGGCCCGCCACAGTGCGGGCCAGATTTTTCTAGACTTTCATCACATAATTGGCCAACGTAGACGCCTTTTTAGACAGACAGCGTCCATAAGAAGGGAAGTTCAATGAATCCTGTTGTTGTCGCAGTTGGCCTGATGCTGGTGCTCAGTCTGCTGCGTATCAATGTGGTGGTGTCGCTCAGTATCGGCGCCATTGTTGGTGGGCTGGTGGGCGGTCTCTCCATGGGAGACACGCTCTCCACCTTTACCGGTGGATTGGGCGGCGGTGCCGAAATCGCGCTCGCCTACGCCATGCTGGGGGCCTTTGCGGTCGCCATCTCCCGCTCCGGCATCACAGATCTGCTGGCCCGCAAGGTGATCAGCCAGCTCGGTAAGGAGGCCAGTCCGGGCCGCGTGCTCTGGGTCAAGAGCCTGCTGCTGGTGGCGATTTTGCTGGTCTCCATCTCCTCGCAGAACCTGATCCCGGTCCACATCGCCTTCATTCCCATCCTGATCCCGCCCCTCCTTCATGTCATGGCCCAGATGCAGATGGACCGCCGGCAAGTGGCTTGTGTCATCACCTTCGGTTTGACGGCCACCTATATGCTGCTGCCGGTGGGCTTTGGCGGGATCTTCCTCAACAACATCCTGGCCAAGAACCTGATCGACAACGGTGTGCCAGTGGTGGCCGGCCAGGTGCCGCTGGCGATGGCGATCCCGGTCGGAGGCATGTTCCTCGGCCTGTTGGTTGCGGTCTTCTTCACCTACCGCAAGCCCCGCCAGTACGATCTTGAGAAGATTCTGGCGACCGAGCCCGAGTCTGCCGAGCTCAATCTGGCCCACATCTGGGTGGCCCTGCTGGCCATCGGTGTGGCGCTGGGCTTGCAGCTGATGACCGACAGCATAGTGCTGGGTGCGCTGGCCGGGTTTGTCATCTTCACCCTGGGGGGCGTGATACCCTTTCGCGAGAGCCAGGATGCCTTTACCCAAGGGGTGCGCATGATGTCGCTCATCGGTTTCATCATGATCTCTGCCGCCGGGTTTGCCGCCGTGATGAAGGCAACCCACGGGGTGGATAGTCTGGTGGCATCGGTTTCCGGCATGATGGCGGGGAATAAGGGATTGGCGGCGTTCCTGATGCTGTTGGTGGGTCTGCTCATCACCATGGGGATCGGTTCTTCCTTCTCCACCGTGCCGATTATCGCCACCATCTATGTGCCCCTGTGCATCCAGCTCGGGTTCTCTCCGATGGCCACCATCGCTCTGGTAGGGGCAGCGGGTGCCTTGGGGGATGCGGGTTCGCCCGCCTCCGATTCGACCTTGGGGCCTACGTCAGGCTTGAATGCGGACGGCCAGCACGATCACATCTGGGATAGCGTGGTGCCGACCTTCATCCACTACAACATCCCCTTGCTGGTGTTTGGCTGGATCGCGGCCATGGTGCTCTAAGCCTCGCTGAAAACGAAAAAAAGGTGGCCAAGGCCACCTTTTTTCATTTCTGTCACAGTCACTTGCGAAGTTTTACCTGCTCTACCGCGTGGTCCTTGCCCTTGGTCAGGATCAGGTTGGCACGTTCCCGGGTCGGCAGTATGTTTTCGACCAGATTGACGTAGTTGATCTCTTGCCAGATGCCGGAGGCGACGGCCACCGCCTCGCCATCGCTGAGCTGGGCATAGTGATGGAAGTAAGAGTTGGGGTCAGAGAAGGCGCCGCTGCGAAACTTGAGGAAGCGCTCTATGTACCAGCTCTTGAGCAGGTCTGCTTCGGCATCCACATAGATGGAGAAGTCAACGAAGTCGGAGACAAAGACCCGGTGTGGCTGGTCCGGGTAATCCATACCGCTTTGCAGCACATTGAGCCCTTCCAGGATCAGGATATCCGGTTGCTCGACCACCTTTCTCTCGTCGGGGAGGATGTCATAGATGAGGTGGGAGTAGACGGGGGCCTCGACCTTCTCGTGGCCGGCACGGACGTTGGCGACAAACTCCACCAGATTGCGGATGTCATAAGACTCGGGGAAGCCCTTTCTACGCATCAGGCCACGCACCTCCAGCTCCTTCTTGGAATAGAGGAAGCCATCCGTGGTGATGAGCTCGACCTTGGGGTGCTCTGGCCAGCGCTCCAGCAGAGCCTGCAGAATCCGCGCAGTGGTGCTCTTGCCGCCCGCCACGCTCCCCGCGATGCTGATGATATAGGGAACCTTGCCTCTGGACTGGCCGAGGAACTGCTCCAGCACCCGGTTACGGCGCTGCTTGGCTTTCACATAGAGGTTGAGCAGGCGTGACAGGGGCAGGTAGATAGCCTCAACCTCGGGTAGGGAGACCCGTTCGTTGATGCCCCTGAGGGTATGGAGATCCTGCTCAGTGAGTGTGAGGGGGACCGAATCGCGCAACATGGCCCACTGTTCGCGGGAAAATTGCAGATAGGGAGAGTGCTCTGTCGTCATGATGTCATCGATCGATTACCGGCAGGGGCGACCTTACACCATGGCGAGCCAGCGCCACAAGAAAAAGGAGGGAAGAAGCGGATAGCAGTGGGAAAAGGCCGGGACAGGAACTTCATGGCCCCAACTGTTGCATCCCCCAGTCGCTTACAATAAAATGCGCGACGCTTAGCTGTCGGTCGCTTTTTTGTATAAAAAATCGACAAAACAACGGGTGCAAGCATCATTTCCGTTGCGACACAAGGTTAACCGGAGGGGTTCCCGAGCGGCCAAAGGGATCAGACTGTAAATCTGACGGCACTGCCTTCGAAGGTTCGAATCCTTCTCCCTCCACCATTTCTCTGCGGTTTGAGTTATCTGGGTTAGAGAAATGCGGGCATCGTATAATGGCTATTACCTCAGCCTTCCAAGCTGATGATGCGGGTTCGATTCCCGCTGCCCGCTCCAAGATGCTGATATAGCTCAGTCGGTAGAGCGCATCCTTGGTAAGGATGAGGTCGGCAGTTCGATTCTGCCTATCAGCACCATCTCTCCCCCGGCAATTTCACCCGCATGTAATAAACTGTCTGTGGTTAGCTTGCCACCGCGTACTCAGCGTTAGTTTAGAGGGACGATCATGTCTAAAGAGAAATTTGAGCGTAATAAACCGCACGTTAACGTGGGTACCATCGGCCACGTTGACCA
>NZ_CDCE01000029.1:2832-586900 GCF_000819805.1 Aeromonas diversa CDC 2478-85 | reverse complement strand
TCGAAGCTGCGCCCGTCCGCCCCCACCTGACCGTTGCCGTGCACGTCATTGGGCAGCACGCTGCCACTCACCACATTGCTCGGCGCATCCTCGACCACCGTGAACGGGCCGTCATTGACCGCCTGCGGCACGTCGTCCAGCACCGTCACATCCAGGCTGTCGTTGGTGCTGTCACCATCCTCATCCACCAACACCACCGCGAAGCTCTCGCCCAGGCTGGTGTCATTGCCCGGCTGCACGTGGTTTTCGTTGTCCAGCAGGGTGTAGCTGTAGCTCACGCTCCCCGCCCCCGTCGCCGGGTCGAAGCTGATGGCCGTCACCGTCAGGCTGTTGCCCAGCCCGCTCGGGATGACCACCGGGGTGGCAACTACGACACCATTGCTAATAAGCGAGACACCACCAACACTCAGGCTCTGCACGCCATCCAATGCACTAAAAGAGAAGACACCGCTCTGATTGAGTGCGCCAGGATTGGGCGATGACCCATCAGGCAAATTACTATCACTGACAATAACCTCCCCCTCTGCCACATCCAATCCGGTGAGTGTTACGGGCGAATCCACGGGGGTGATAGTAATAGACAGCGTCGAGGTCACTTCATCCAGACCGTCGAAGACGGTGTAAGTGACTGGCGGTACCGTCCCGTCATAGTTGGGGGCAGGTGTAAAAGTGAAGGAGCCATCGGGATTGAGGAGCAGGGTGCCGACCCCGGTCAATGTAGAGGCTACCCCGGGAGGCACATTCTGATTGATCCCCCAGCTATAGCTGACCACAGACGCGTCTGCCGGACCATCAGGGTTAGTTGTGTTAGCCAGTACATTGCCACTAACGCTACCGCTTTCGATAACGCTGATCGATTCATCTGCATCGGCGAGCTGGTTTTCTGGCAAGAGCGCCGACGTCTGGGTCGGCTCGATTATTCCAGTTGTCGAATAGGTGGTATCAAAGCCCGCCGTAGCGATGGTGGCGTCACCGGTTCGATCAACCACAACGAAGCCACCATTACCACTGCCACCAGCGACGCCCCCGATCCCCCCACCAGCGGCAGGAGCGCCGCCTGCGGCAGTCGCGGCAAACGCCTGCGTCGGGTCTGCACCTTGCAAGATGGCTTGTTGCAGGGCGTTGACGTCATTGCCAGCGGCGGGATTGGGTTGGCCTTGATTTGTGGCCGCGGTCGCAGGTTGGTCATCGGGACCTTGCGGCTGGGCGGGCTCAATATTGTGCGCCGTTTCAAAGGAGAGCTGGGCGTTATCATCAATCTGTATGGTGATCCCCGCCTTGAGTACATCCCCCTTGTGGATCTCGCGTCCTTGCACGTTGCCTTGAAGGATCCAAGCCTTGCCTTCAATGGCAGTTACGGTGACCGTTGTGTCAATTTTTTGGGTACGCACGGTAGACTCTCCTATGTCACGCCCATGGCTACCCTAACAGTAGGTTCGAACTATCTTGGCAACCTTCGCAAAAAGTTGTTACAACGCCCTCTAACACTTCACATTTACAGAAGGGTTGCAATTGACTTAAAAATCAACATCTTATTTTTCTGCTTCTCGGCGATTGCGACTCAAAATCTATTTTTAAGTGATTAAAAAAGCGCCTTTCGGCGCTTTTTATAATTAAACGATCTTAAATGTTTTGGGCCGGATGCACAAAGCCCTGATACCCATCGATATGCAATCTTGAAAGCGCCTTCACCTGCTCCTCGTTTTCGACCCGAGTCGCTATGGTCATGATGCCGGCATTGTGTGCCGTACGACATACAGCGGAGAGGAAGGAGGTGTCGGCGCCCGCCTCCAGAACCTGACTGGTATAACCGTGATCGACCTTAACATAAACGGGTTGAAGCGTTTCCAAATAGCCCAGAGATTGGAAGTGGCGTCCAAAATGATCCACCCCCCAACCATATCCCTGCTCACGCACAACCATGACAAAGTTGGCCACTTCATCACGATGCTTCATGATGGCCCCTTCGGGGATCTCGAAGAAGAGGCGTCCCTTAAGAACCGGGTGAGCGGCAAGAAATTCCTTAAGCCAGGCGGAAAAGTCATTAGAGCAGAGCGAGCCGGCCATGATATTCACGGAAATGCTCAGCGAGGGTTTAGCTTCCATTATCGTTGCCAGGCTTTCGAGCACAGCGCGATCAAACACGGCCCCCATTTGGAACTGCTCAATGGCAGGCATGAACTGCCCGGCAAAATAGTCCTGTCCCTCTTTGTGAATGCTGGCAAACAGCTCGGCATGGATCTCCGACTGATCATCGAAGCGACACGCTGGTTGTGCCTTAAAACGCAGCAAATGAGAGGTGATAGCCTCTTGCACCAGATCCCGCCATGCAAGACGCCCCATCAACTCGCCCTGGCCATGTCCCTCCATCACTATCGCCCCGCGACGTGCATTGCGCGCCTGGCTGAGGGCATTGTCAGCCTTGGTCAGCAGCGCAGAAAGATCTTCATCGTGCTCACGCATCACGGCACCAACCACTGAAATGGCACGGCTCTCATCGATGGGATTGACCACCAGATCGGCGATTTGCTCGTTAATCAGCTCTGCCAGTGAACGCAACTGCTCTTTATCTGTGGTGGGATACAGTACGGCATATTCAGTCGCCGAGATGCGTGCAACGGCACAATCATCACGTCCTTGCAGCAGCTCCTGCAGGCAAGCCGCAATTGACTTGACCATGTTATCGCGAGCCGCATAGCCCTCATCACGATAGATGTCATCCAGTATATCGACGGCGACCAGGAGCACCCCACCCGTACCACCTTCAGCGATCCAGGCATTGATCTGCCCGACGAAATAGGCGCGATTCCCCAGACCCGAGACGGCGTCTTTGTAGACACGTTCGCGCAGCATTTCAGCCTCATCGGCCTGCTCTTTAAACTGATAGGCGAGCTTACTGGCAAGGGTATTAATGGCCTGAACGACCTGACGAAGCTCATAAGTTCGGGGTAAGGGAATGGTATGGCCGAAATGATGCTGCTCGATTTCGACGGCTTCCTCACAGATCTGCTGAAGAGGACGCAGCAGGTAATGCAGCGCTCGCATCAGCAGCAACACAGTGATGAGAAAACCGATGAGAAACCCTGACGCAAGCTCGCTCATACCGCCCCATAGTTCGTAGTAAGCCTGCCCCGGGTGCCCCACGATCTTGAGCTGCCCCAACTGCAGCCAGCCGGACGTAAGCGTCGACTCATACGACACCTCAGGAAAGAGATCCAGTGCGATGAACCAGTCGGGGACACCCTTGATTTGGGTGGTATTCTCTCGCTCAATCACGCTGTTGGACGCCAACAAGTCGAGCCGCACCTGGCGATAATAACCGCCGTCAAACACGGCGTTGATCACTGACTCGGCCCCGACCTTGTCTCCCGTCTCCAGATAAGGGGTGAGCGCCAAGCCGAGCGAGGTGGCTGTATTGATGACGGTGGTCTCTTGCTGCTGCGCCAAATAGCTGCGTGTCGAGTTAAACTGCACCCAGTAAGAGACCAGGAATAGGAGCCCGAACAGCAGCACCATAGTGGCGAGTAATTGTCTGTAGAGGGTCATAGGCTATTCATCCAACTCCATGAATTGATTATTCCAGCCGCATCTTCGGCTGGGCCAGCTTGCCCGACGTCATTCGATTACGAAGATCGTTCCACAATCCAAGACGCGATGAATTACCCGCCAGTTCACCCTGTCCGCGAGCCTTCATCAGCCACAGATGGCTACCATTGAAACTGAACACCGGGGCCAGATCGGCTCGGCGTGTCGCAGGACGGATATCGGGAATAAGATTATCGAGGATAAGTGGCACCGAACCCGGGGTTTCATAATATGCCACGACCATGTGGAATTGGTTGTAGCGAAGCGCCTTTACATAGACCATCCGCATCTTCTCATCGGGAATGCCGAGTTCGAGCAGGGTGAAATATTTAGAGATACTGAAATCTTCACAATCACCGCCGGCAGCCCCCAAAAACTCCAGTGGAGTCGCCCAGTAATCGGTACGGCGCCACAACTTGATGTCATCGACAAAGCGCATCTGGTTAAAGAAGTTATTCACTCGCTCGAGCCGCTGCTTCTCGCTCCAGTTTGCGCCCTTTCCCTCCATGGCCAACAGACGCCAGGTTGCAACCCGCTTGCCGGCTCGGGCGCCATAGGTCTGCTCGGCCCGGGTCACCAGGCGCTGATCATCGGCATCGAGTCGATTGTCCGCAGGCACAAAGAAGGGAACAAAAAGCAATAGCAGCAACACCCGCCATTGTCGCAACAGGGTCATGTAGGGGAGGCTCATACCCACAGTGCTCACTCAGGCAGATGAAGGGGGCAGTCAACTGCCCCCAAACACATTACTTGCCGCCCTGCCATTCGGCCGGGAGCTTGTACTGAAAACCGTCAAGCAGCCGCCCCATGGCATTAAGGACCCGATAATCAGCCAGTAAGGCATCATATTCGGCAGTGATATAGCTCTTACGCGCCTCAAAGAGTTCATTCTCGGTGTTGAGCACGTCAAGCAAGGTACGTTGTCCCAAGCCAAACTGCTTCTTATACGCCTGCACCGTCTCGTAACTTGCATCCACGTGTTGCTGGATGAAATCTTTCTGCTTGGTCAGCGACTCACGAGCATTCCACGCCAAACGAGTTCCCTCTTCAACTTGACGGAAAGCGTTGAGGTGAATGTCTTTTGCTTGTGAATAGAGTGCGGAGGTGGCCTTGGTCTGCGCCATGTCGGCACCGCCACGGAGCAGGTTATAACGCATACGCACCATGGCCGTCAGCTCATCGCTGCGCCCGTTGAGCCCACCGGTGTCTTCATTCCAGGTTTGATCGACCTCAAAGGTCACCTTGGGATAGAAGTTAGCCTTGGCTCCTTCGTTTTGATACTTGGCGGCTTCCACATCTTGCAGAGAAGAGAGCAGCGTCGGGTGCAGCTCGGTGGCCACCTTGAGCGCATCGTTCACCGAGCCCGGCATCTTGGAGGCATCCGGTACCGGGGCCACCAAGTCCTTGGGCATGCCGTTGACCACTCTCACAAACTCGGTCTGGGCATCCTGATAGTTGTTCTCGGCCGCGGCCATATTGGCATAGGCCCTGGCCACACGCCCCTCGATCTGGGTCTGGTCAGCCGTCGAGCCCAACCCTGAGTCAGTCCGCTTGGTGATATCGCCCTTGATCTGCTCATGCACCTCCAGGTTACGACGCGAGAGCTCCAGGATCTCCTGCTGACGCAGCACGTTGAGATAGACCTCAGCCGTACGCAGCGCCGTGTTCTCGGCTTCTGAGATCATGGCCAGACGCTGGGCATTGGCTTCCGCTTCGGTGCGGGAGACGTTATTGCTGGTGTCGAAGCCATCAAAGATCATCTGGCGCAAACTCAGTCCCGCTTCTTTGCGGGTCTGGGTAGGATCGACATTGGGATTTCCCGCCCCGGTCCGAGTCGTGTTGTTATCCACATCGCTGTAACCAACACCACCCGTCAGATCGACCGTCGGGTAATATCCAGCCTTTGCACCATCATGCTGATACATCCGAGCCTGATAGAGATCAAATGCCTCTTTAATCTTGGGATGGGTAGCCAGAGCCTGTGCCACTGCCTCTTCCAGGCTCTGAGCATGAAGGGATGCAGGCGCCAGCATCAGGCCACTCACTATCGCCGCTATCACTGTTGTTTTCATATTTTCTCCAGTCGTTCTTAAATACTACTGGTTACCGTTCTCTCAGTGCCGTCTGCTTGGCTCTCAAAAGGGGCTTGAGCAGATATTCCAAGACACTCTTCTTACCAGTGATGATATCAGCACTGGCTAACATACCGGGGATGATGGGAAGCGCATTTTGCTCATCGCCCAAGTAACTCTTGTTGGTCCGCACTCGGACCAGATAGAAGGTGTTCCCCTCTTCATCCTGAATTGAGTCCGCACTGATCTGTTCGACCTTGCCCTTGAGACCACCATAGATGGTGAAATCATAGGCGGTAAACTTGACCACGGCATCCAGACCCGGACGGATAAAGGCGATATCTTTGGGGGATATTTTTGCCTCGACCAGCAAGGTGTCCTCAAGTGGGACTATTTCCATCATATCCATGCCCGGCTGGATAACACCACCTACCGTATTAATTTTAATCGCCTTGACCGTGCCCTTGAGCGGCGCCAGAACGACTGTGCGATCCACTCTGTCTCGCAGGCCGACCTGCCCTTCGGAGAGTTGGCTCAGCTTGGCTTGCTGCTGATTGAGCTCGGTCTGGGCATCGGCGCGGTATTTCAGGCCGATATCATTGCGCTTGAGGATAGCCTCCCGCAGCTCAGAACCCGATTTCGGTATCAGGAGTCTGGTGGACTCCAGCTCCCCTTGCATCTCGTTAACCTGACGCTCGAGCTTGATGAGCTCGACCTGAGGAACTATCCCCTCCTTGGCGAGGGGACGGCTGATGTTGAGCTCCTGGCGAGCCAAGTCCACACTGCGCGACAGGGTTTTTATCTTGGCATTAAGCTCGACGATCTGCTGCTCTTTCTGCTCTATCTGCTGCCCAAGGATATACAGCTGGTTGGAGAGGTTATTCAGGCGCTCGTCCCGTGCCGAGTTTTGCCGTGCCGCACGCTCGGGAAAGACGGTCTCGTACCCTTCGGGAAACTCGATAGCCACGGGCTCAACCCTGACTTGCTCTCGCCAGGGAACGTCTACCCCATTTTTGACCTTGACGCTGGCGATCTCGGCCTTGAGTCTCACCACATCGCCTTTCAGGGTGACCACCTCCTGCTCGCGTTCACGAAAATCGGAACGAAAACGGGTGTCATCGATCCGCAGCAGCGGCTGACCCTTCTCGACGATCTGCCCTTCCTTGACCAGGATCTCCTTGACGATCCCCCCTTCCAGGTTCTGAATCACCTGAAGTTGCATCGAGGGGATGACTTTGCCCTGACCCACGGTGACTTCATCCAATTTGGCCCAAGCTGCCCAGATTAGCGCCACCATAAAGAATATGAAGGAGCACCACAGCAGGATCCGGGCACGGGTCGGAGTGTTGAGCAATACGGCGGCGGCGCTGTCATCCACATAATCCAGATGCTCGGACGGGGGCAGCCGAGTGTTGTCGCGGTTATTCATGAGCCATCTCCCGTACACGCACCTTGCCTTCCCGCAGTTGCTGCAACACCAGATCTCTGGGGCCATCGGCCACTATGTGTCCCTGCTCCATCACTATGACTCTGGAGGCCACATCCAGCATGGAGGTCTTGTGGGTGATCAGCACCATGGTCGTTTCGGGGCCAAGCCGAGCCAACTCCTGCTTGATCTGAAGCTCGGAGCGGTTATCCATGTTTGAGGTGGGCTCATCCAGCACCAGAATGGGAGGATCGTTGAGCAGTGAACGGGCCAGAACGATGGCCTGACGCTGCCCACCGGAAAGCTGTCTGCCCCCCTCCCCGATCTGTTTGTCGAGACCGTTCGGATCCTGATTGGTGAAGTGGGTGACGCCGGCACGCTTGGCGGCACGCAGCACCTGCTGATCATCCACCAAGGGGTTGCCCAACATGATGTTATCGCGCACCGAGCCAAAGAAGAGGGTCACATCTTGGGGGACGCACCCGATGTTGCGGCGGATCACAGAGGGGGGGATCTGGTCGAGATCATAGCCATCAAGTCGCACGCCCCCCTCTGTTGGCCGATAGAGCCCCATCAACAGTTTCTCAAGCGTGGTCTTACCCGCCCCAATCCGGCCTATGATGGCCACCTTCTCACCGGGCTGTATTAGCAAATTGATGCGATGCAGCGTACTGGTTTCCATCCCCGGATATTTGAAAGAGACATTTTCGAACTCGATACGCCCCTGCACCACAGGATGGTGTACATACTGTTTGCCCTCCTCCTGCTCATCGGGGGAGGCCATGATCTTCTCCAGGATCTCGAGGGCAGACTTGGCCTGGTTATAACGGGTTGAGAGCACCGATAGCTGCACCATGGGCGCGATAGCACGACTGGCCAACATCACGGCCGCAATCATGCCCCCCATGGTGACATTCCCGTCGGCTATCTGATAGACGCCCAGAATCACCAAGGCCACGGTCACCATCTGCTGGGTGTAGCTGGCCAGAGAGGACATGGAGTTGGTGATGCGCCGGGTCTGCACCCCCCAGGTTGAGATGTGAGCCACCGCCTGCTCCCAACGATATTGGAACAGGCTCTGGGCACCGAAAATCTTGACCGTTTCGAGTCCCGCGATACTTTCAATCAGATTGGCATTCTTTTGTGATGCCAGACGAGACCCCTCTTCGATGCTGTGCTTGAGCGGCCCCTGGATATAGATGCTGTAAATGGCCAGGACCAACATGGCAACGATGGGGACCACCACCATGACCCCGGCGAAGATCCAGATGACAAAGAGAAACAACAGGGCAAACGGCAGGTCGATCAGAGTCGACACTGTAGCCGAGGTGAAGAAATCGCGGATCGACTCAAACTCCTGGAGATGCTTGGCAAACGCCCCCGTGGAGGCGGGCCTGGCCTCCATCCGCAGCCCCATGACCTTGGAGAAAATCTTGGCCGATAGCAGCATGTCGGACTTCTTGCCCGCCACATCGATAAAGTAGCTGCGCAGCTGGCGCATCACGAAGTCGAAGGTAAAGACGATGGCCGCGCCCACCGCCAGCACCCAGAGGGAGTCGAAGGCGAGGTTGGGGACAATCTTGTCATAGACATTCATGGTGAACAGGGGGCTGGCCACCGCGAAGAGATTGATGAGAACCGAGGCAACCAGCACATCCCGATAGATGCCACGTGACTCGAACAGCGTCCCCCAAAACCAGTGGCCGTGACGGGTCTCCAGCACCTTGGGAGAGCGCTCATCGAAGCGGAACTGCTTCTTGACGAAAAACAGCTGCCCCGTGTACTGGTCTTCAATCTGAGAGCAGGGAATGCGCGCCTCGGCATCCCCGGCCTGGGGGAAGATAACCTTGGCTTCCCCGATGTCAGGATGCCACTCCAGCAAGATGCAGGCGCCGCCGTTGCGCATCAGCAAGACGCAGGGCAGCAATAAGGGGGAAAGCTGTGCCAGGGGTTGCACCGTCTGGCGGGCAGAGAGACCCGCACGCTCGGCAGCCCGAGGGAAGAGAGAAGGACTCAGTCGGCCCGATGGCAGAGGCAGCCCGGTTACCAGCGCATCACGGCTGTTCGGCACCCCATAAAAACGGGTCAAAAAAACTAGCGCCTCTAACAGCTCATCCATTTGCTCGGCAGTGGCTTGCGTCACCATGCATCACCTGTCATTTATTTTTAATCCGACACGCCCCACCGTCCGATCCGAGGAGAGACTCGATTCAATGAGTCAGTGTAACAGGCGGCACAGGGCGCAATCTATAAGGCTGTGTTTTTAATAAATTTTATAATAACCCATACCGGGCCACTGCGTGATCAAAAGGTCGTCCAAGGGCACTGCCCTGTGGCCCCTCCTGCCCCAGCGCTGCGGCGATGGCCGCCATGGCACTCCAACGATTTTCACACCAATCCGGCGCGAGCAGCGTTGGCTTGCGGGCCGAGGCAGACACCCTGTGATAGACCACTTCGGGCGGAGTGTGGCGGATCATGGCCACCGCCGCCGCCACATACTCCTCCTGGCTCGGCACCGTCAGCCTGCCCGCCAGCCATGCCTTACCAAGCGTGCTACCGGTCACCACGTGCAGCGGGTGCAGCTTGATGCCCGCCACCCCCTGCTCCACCACCCGCTTCAGCGTGACCAAGCTGTCCATGGCCACCTCCCCCGGTAAGCCGACGATGAGGTGTGCACACACCTTGATGCCGCGTTCATGGGCACGGCGAACCGTGTCTACGTAGGTGGCAAAGTCATGACCCCGGTTGATCCGTCTGAGGGTCGTGTCGCTCGCGCTCTGCAACCCCAGCTCGAGCCAGATCTCATAGCCCTGCTCCTGATAGCCGGCCAACAGGTCGAGCACCGCATCCGGCACGCAGTCTGGCCGGGTGCCCACGCACAACCCGGCGATATCTGCCGCCTGCAGCGCCTCTTCGTACATGGCGCGCAGATACTCAACCTCGGCATAGGTGCTGGTATAGGCCTGGAAGTAGGCAAGGTAGCGCCTGGCCCGAGTCACCTCGTCACGCCGAGCCGCCAGCTGTTGTACGATGGAAAGATGCTGCGCCCCTTCATCGGCAAAAGAGGCCACGTTGCAGAAGGTACAGCCGCCACGCCCCAGAGTGCCGTCTCGGTTGGGGCAGGTGAACGAACCGTGCAGGGTCAGCTTGTGGACCTTCTGCCCATAGCGACGCTTGAGATCCTGCCCCAGTGTATTGACCAGTTGATGTAATTCCATCGCCCCTCCTCGCTGCGTGAGGGGCGCATTCTAACGATTGACAGGGTTCAACATGTGCGCTGGATCAAGCCGAGGCGATTCATCGCCCGGCCAAGATAGACAAAGACCCGCAGGGATAGATTTAGAAGCAAAAAACAAGCATAAAAAATCACACCAGCACAGTTCCCTTGACGTTTTCGACCTCTAAAGAGAACCACGCCATTGGTTGTAACCACCTGTTTTATTTAAATTTTAAACATATGTTCGCGTTTCTTATTTAGGCAAGTCTTGCGAGAGCAAAGTGTGATCCAGGACGCGAGGCGCCGGAATTACTCTGTAATTTTACTACAATACCTCTTCACCCTACTCTCTGCGTCGAAAACACATCAAAATAGATTTAAATGCCATAAATACATTAAAAGACAAAACAAACCGAAATTTAACCCCGGTTAAACGATGAATCTCGGCATTTTGTTATATGAATGTAAAAGCAAAATCCCCCTCTCCCTTCAATTGACCTTGCCCAAAAATCCCTTTAGTTTGAAGGTTCGCCACCTCAGGCAGACGGAACCACAAGAGCCATTCGCATTTTATGCAGTTTGCGAAACCAGGCCGTGCAAGGGAGAAGATGCAATGTCACTATATGATCCAAAGCTGGAGCGGGATAACTGTGGCTTCGGCCTGATGGCCCACATGGAAGGGGAAGCCAGCCACAAGCTTGTCCGTCTCGCGATGTCAGCGTTGGCTCGCATGCAGCACAGAGGCGGGATCTCCGCCGATGGCAAGACCGGCGATGGCTGCGGCCTGTTGCTGCAAAAGCCCGATAGCTTCTTTCGCGCCATCGCGCAGGAGCAGGGCTGGCATCTGGGTCGGAAATACGCGGTCGGGATGCTGTTTCTGAATCCTGATCCGGTGCTGGCGCAGCAAACTCGAGCCCTCATCGAGGAAGAGCTCGAAAAAGAGACCCTGAGCGTGGTCGGTTGGCGCAAGGTGCCTATCGATACCAACGTGCTGGGCCCCATCGCCAAGGCCTCGTTGCCGAGTATCGAGCAAGTCTTCGTCAACGCCCCTCCAGGCTGGGTGATGAAGGATCTCGAGCGCCGCCTCTATATCGTGCGCCGCCGTATCGAGAAACGGGTCCAGGACGACTACTTCTACGTGGTCAGCCTCTCCAACCTGGTCACCGTCTACAAGGGCCTGTGTATGCCCGTGGATCTGCCGCGCTTCTACCTCGATCTCGGCGACATCCGTATGCAGTCGGCCATCTGCGTCTTCCACCAGCGCTTCTCCACCAACACCAGCCCGCGCTGGCCCCTGGCCCAGCCGTTCCGCTACCTCGCCCACAACGGCGAGATCAACACCATCAACGGCAACCGCCAGTGGGCCAAGGCCCGTGGCTACAAGTTCTCCACCCCGCTCATCCCGGATCTGCAAGACGCGGCCCCCTTCGTCAACACCACGGGATCGGATTCCTCCAGCCTCGACAACATGCTGGATCTGTTCCTCGCCGGCGGCATGGATCTGTTTCGCGCCATGCGTCTGCTCATTCCGCCCGCGTGGCAGAAGCACCCCAACATGGACGAGGACCTGCGCGCTTTCTACGACTTCAACTCCATGCACATGGAGCCCTGGGACGGCCCGGCCGGCATCGTCATGACCGATGGTCGCTTCGCCGCCTGTGCACTGGACCGTAACGGCCTGCGTCCGGCCCGCTATGTAGTGACCAAGGATAAATTCATCACCCTCGCCTCCGAGGTGGGGACCTGGGACTACACCCCCGACGAGGTGCTGGAGAAGGGGCGCGTCGGCCCGGGTGAGCTGTTCGTGGTCGACACCTATAACAGCAAGGTGTGGACCAGCTTCGAGATCGATGACGATCTCAAGAGTCGCCACACCTACAAGGAGTGGATGGACAAGCACTGCAAGCGCCTGATCCCGTTCGATCAGATGGACGACAGCAAGGCCGGCGTGCGTGAACTGGACGACGACACCCTCAAGACCTATCAGAAGCTGTTTGGCTACTCCAACGAGGAGCTCGAGCAGGTGATCCGCGTGCTCGGCGAGAACGGCCAGGAGGCGGTGGGCTCCATGGGGGATGACACCCCCATGGCGGTGCTCTCGGGCACCCAGCGCACCCTCTACGATTACTTCCGCCAGATGTTCGCCCAGGTAACCAACCCGCCTATCGATCCCCTGCGGGAAAACCACGTCATGTCGCTGGCCACCTGCATCGGGCGCGAACAGAACGTCTTTAACGAGACCTTCGGCCACGCCCATCGGGTGCTGTTCCAGTCGCCGGTGCTGCTCTACTCCGACTTCCACCAGCTGCTGGCTCTGGAGGGTGAGCACTACCGTCATCAGGTGATCAGCCTCAACTACCGCCCCGAAGAGGGACTCGAGGCCGCCATAGTACGCGTCTGTGAGGAGGCCAAGACAGCCGCCCAGGCAGGCACAGTGCTGGTGATCCTCTCGGACCGGGATATCACCCCCGATACCCTGCCGATCCCGGCCGCCATGGCGGTGGGCGCGGTGCAACGCACCCTGGTCGACAACAACCTGCGCTGCGACGCCAACATATTGATCGAGACCGCCAGCGCCCGCGATCCGCACCACTTTGCGGTGCTGCTGGGCTTTGGGGCCACCGCCATCTATCCCTATCTCGCCTACGAGACCCTGGCCAAGCAGGTCGATGAGGGCATCCTCAAGATGAGCCTGCGCCAGGCCATGCAGAACTTCCGCAATGGCATCAACAAGGGGCTCTACAAGGTGATGTCCAAGATGGGGATCAGCACGGTGGCCAGCTATCGTTGCTCCCAGCTGTTCGAAGCCATCGGCCTCTCCGATGCCATCGTCTCGCTCTGTTTCCGCGGCGTATCGAGCCGCATTCAGGGGGCCGACTTTGCCGATATCCAGCAGGATCTGCACAACCTGTCGCGCCACGCCTGGGTAGCCAGAAAGCCCCTCAAGCAGGGGGGGCTGCTCAAATTCGTTCACGGCGGCGAGTATCACACCTATAACCCGGATGTGGTGCGTACCCTGCAGGAGGCGGTGCGCTCCGGCAACTACCGCGATTACAAGGCGTACGCGCGTCTGGTCAACGAGCGCCCGGTCGCCACCCTGCGCGACCTGCTGGTACTTAAAGAGGGCCAGAGCCCGCTGCCCCTCGATCAGGTCGAGCCGGCCAAGGATCTGTTCCAGCGTTTCGACTCCGCCGCCATGTCCATCGGCGCCCTCGGCCCGGAAGCCCACGAGGCGCTGGCGGTGGCCATGAACCGCCTCGGCGGTCAGAGCAATTCGGGTGAAGGCGGCGAAGATCCGCGCCGCTTCGGCACCGAGAAGAACTCGCGCATCAAGCAGGTGGCCTCGGGGCGCTTCGGCGTCACCCCTCACTACCTGATGAACGCCGACGTGGTGCAGATAAAAGTGGCCCAGGGCGCCAAGCCCGGCGAGGGCGGCCAGCTGCCCGGTGACAAGGTGACCGCCCAAATAGCCCAACTGCGCTACTCGGTACCCGGGGTCACCCTTATCTCGCCGCCGCCGCACCACGACATCTACTCCATCGAGGATCTCGCCCAGCTCATCTTCGACATCAAGCAGGTCAACCCGAGCTGCCTGGTGTCGGTGAAGCTGGTCTCCGAACCCGGCGTCGGCACCATTGCCTGCGGCGTGGCCAAGGCCTATGCGGATCTCATCACCATCTCCGGCTATGACGGCGGCACCGGCGCCAGCCCCATCACCTCGGTCAAGTACGCCGGCTCCCCCTGGGAGCTGGGGCTGGCCGAAACCCAGCAGGCCCTGGTCGCCAACGGGCTGCGCCACAAGGTGCGCCTGCAGGTGGACGGCGGTCTCAAGACCGGGCTCGACATCGTCAAGGCGGCCATCCTCGGTGCCGAGAGCTTCGGCTTTGGCACCGGCCCCATGGTGGCACTCGGTTGCAAATACCTGCGGATCTGCCACCTGAACAACTGCGCGACCGGGGTCGCCACCCAGGACGAGAAGCTGCGCCGCGAGCACTTCATCGGCCTGCCCGAGATGGTGATGAACTACTTCAGCTTCATCGCCGAGGAGACCCGCGAGCTGATGGCCGGACTCGGAGTGGCCAAACTGACCGACCTCATCGGCCGCACCGATCTGCTCGAGGTGCTGCCGGGCATCACAGCCCGTCAGGGCAAGCTGGATCTCTCCGGCATCCTGGCCAAACCGGTGGCCGTGCCGGGCTCGGCCCTGTTCTGCCAGCAGACCAACGACACCTTCGACAAGGGCCCGCTCAACTTGCAGATGGTCGAAGACCTGCTGTCAGCGGTCGAGACCAAGTCCCGCGGCGAGTTCCGCTACGACATTCGCAACACCGACCGCTCGGTGGGGGCACGCCTGTCGGGCGAGATCGCCAAACGCCACGGCAACCAGGGGATGGCCACGGATCCGGTGCGGGTACACTTCAACGGCACTGCGGGTCAGAGCTTCGGGGTGTGGAACGCAGGGGGTCTCGAGATGATACTCACCGGCGATGCCAACGACTACGTGGGTAAGGGGATGACCGGTGGCAAGCTGGTGATCAAGCCTCACGTTGGCGTCTCGTTCAAATCCCATGAGGCGGCCATCATCGGCAACACCTGCCTCTACGGCGCCACCGGGGGCAAGCTCTATGCTGCCGGCACCGCGGGTGAGCGCTTCGCGGTGCGTAACTCCGGCGCCCTGGCCGTGGTCGAGGGCATTGGCGACAACGGTTGTGAGTACATGACCGGCGGCATCGTCACCGTGCTCGGCCAGACCGGCGTCAACTTCGCTGCGGGCATGACAGGGGGCTTTGCCTACGTGCTCGACGAGGACGGCGGCTTTACCAAGCGCACCAATCCCGAGCTGGTCGAGCTGCTGGAGGTGGCCGATCTCGCCATCCACCAGGAGCACCTGCGCGGCATCATCACCGCCCACCTCAACGAAACTGGCAGCACGCGGGCCGAGGAGATCTTGGCCCATTTCGACGCCTATGTGCCCAAGTTCCGCCTGGTCAAACCCAAGTCGAGCGACGTCAAGTCGCTGCTGGGTCATACCAGTCGGTCGAGCGCAGAGCTCCGTGTTCAGGCCATGTAAGGCGGCGACGTAAGGAAACAATGAGATGAGCCAGAACGTATTCCAGTTTATTGATGTACAGCGGGTCGACCCGCCCAAGAAGCCGCTCAAGATCCGCAAGATCGAGTTTGTGGAGATCTACGAGTCGTTTAACCAAAACCAGGTGCAGATGCAGGGGGATCGCTGCCTCGAGTGCGGTAACCCCTACTGCGAGTGGAAGTGCCCGGTGCACAACTATATTCCCGACTGGCTGAAGCTGGCCAAGAATGGCCGCATCCTGGAGGCAGTGGAGCTCTCCCACCAGACCAACAGCCTGCCCGAGGTGTGCGGCCGGGTCTGCCCGCAAGACCGCCTGTGCGAGGGGGCCTGTACCCTCAACGATCGCTTTGGCGCCGTGACCATAGGCAACATCGAGAAGTACATCACCGACAAGGCCTTCGAGATGGGGTGGAAGCCCGATCTCTCCAAGGTGGTCAAGAGTGGCAAGCGGGTCGCCATCGTCGGTGCGGGTCCGGCGGGCCTGGCCTGTGCCGACGTGCTGGTGCGCAACGGCGTGACCCCTGTGGTGTTCGACCGCTACCAGGAGATAGGCGGCCTGCTCACCTTCGGCATTCCCTCCTTCAAGCTCGAGAAAGAGGTGATGCAGCGCCGGCGCCAGATCTTCACCGAGATGGGGGTGGAGTTTCGCCTCGGCGTCGAGGTGGGCAAGGACATCCAGTTCAGCGACCTGCTGACCGAGTTTGATGCCCTCTTCCTCGGCGTCGGCACCTACAAGTACATGAAGGGGGGCTTCGAGAACGAGAGTGCCCCCGGCGTGTACGACGCCCTGCCCTACCTCATCGCCAACGCCAACCGCCTGCTGGGGCTCGAGAAGAGCGAGCGCGATTACATCGACTTTGCCGGCAAACAGGTGGTGGTGCTGGGCGGCGGTGATACCGCCATGGACTGCGTGCGCACCGCCATCCGTCAGGGGGCGACCCGGGTGATCTGCGCCTATCGCCGCGATGCCGAGAACATGCCGGGCTCCCGGCGCGAGGTGCAAAACGCCCGCGAGGAAGGGGTCGAGTTTATGTTCAACCTGCAGCCGGTCGGGGTCGAGCTCGACGCCCAGGGTCGCGCCTGCGGCATCAAGGTGGTGAGCACGGCGCTCGGCGCGCCCGATGCCAATGGACGTCGCAGCCCTGTAGTGGTCGAGGGCTCCGATCAGGTGCTGGCAGCCGACGCCGTGGTGATGGCGTTTGGCTTCCAGCCGAGCCCCTCCCCCTGGATGGAGCAGCACGGTATCGCCCTCGACGACCGTGGCCGCATCCAGGCCCCGGAGCAGAGCGAGTATGCCTTCCAGACCAGCAACCCCAAGGTGTTCGCCGGCGGCGACGCGGTGCGCGGCTCGGATCTGGTGGTCACCGCCATCTACGAGGGGCGCAAGGCCGCCGAGGGGATCCTCGACTATCTCGAGGTATAAGCCAGTGAGCGTAAAAGGCCAGGCCATTGCCTGGCCTTTTTCTATGGCGCCGACAAGAGCCCCTTCAGCTCATCGAACAACCCATTTATTTGCATATGCCACATACAGAGCGTATAAATGGCATATGCAAATAAATGGAGATGTACCATGCTTATCGCCATTCCCGTCGACGCCGACCGCTTCATTGCTCATGTTGCCCGCGCTCCCGGCTTCTTGCTGCAAGATGCGTCGGGGCATCGGATGGGTCACCTGGATGCCCCGGGCGGTGGGTGTCAGGGACCGCTGCCGACTGCGCTGTGCCAGCGCGGCGTGACCCATCTGATGGTGCGCCGGATTGGTGAGCATATGCTGGCACGCCTTAACGCCGCCGGTATTGATGTGGTGTATGCCGAGCGTGGCTGGCAACCGGGTCACCCTGTGCCCTCTGCCACTACGGCGGCTCGGGGCCGGTCGGATTCTGACAAGGGGGCAGAGCCTATGCATAACGGACACACTCGACAGCCCTTCATCATGACTCACATCAGGGGGAAATCATGATGCTGCTTTATGCCTTGGCGGCCACCCTCACCCTCTTCGGCGCACTGATCTTGATCCTGTGGGGACGCCAGCACTATCTCGCCCGGCGCCATAAAGGCGAACGCCCCTGTGGTTGTCAGAGCGCCTGCGCCGAGCACCTCTATCAGATAGCAGAGCCGGCTAGTTCGCCAGACGCACAAACTCGAGCGGGGGACAATCGGGGAGCAGCCACTCACCAGCCACAAGGGGGAACCGGTAGGTCAACCGGTAATGACCGGGCTTCTTGATGTCATAAACCAGGCCCAGTTCGGCGCTGGCCTGTTCGCTCTGGCCGGGGGCCAGGGTCAGCAGCTCATCGGCGCCGGGCTCACCGCGTTTGGCCAACGGTCCTCTGTAAAGAACCGGCTCGCCATCCCGGGTCAGCAAGATGGCATCCCCAAACCACCCCTCGAAGGGAGTGAACCAGGTCAACACAGACAGGGGTTTATCCCCGCGGTTGCTGAGGGTCATGGTGAGGGGTAAGGGATCGGTCACTCGGCTCTTGGGGGGGGCGGCCAGCTCGCAGTGCAGGGCCACCAGCAACAGGCTCATCATCTCTCTCTCCTCCATATCCGCCATCAGTAAGGGGGCCGCAGCCCCCTGATGTCAACCCGGTCTCAATTCTCGAACGGGGTATTTTCGGCAAAGTACTCGTGACTGTCGGCGTTGTTAAGTGCCTTGACCGGATCGCTGCTCGCCAGGTTGCGTGCATTGCTCTGGCCGTACCCAAGGTCGTCGGTCCCCGCCACGATCGTGAAGTGGCTGAGCTCATGCACTATGGTGCCGGCGCGCGAATCGGTACCTGTGTTCGGAGCGCTCCAGAACGCCTTGCACAGGTAAACCTTGTAGGGCTGATCCGGATAGACGTAAGCGAAATAGCTCTGCTTGCAGCCGCAGTCGAAGGTGAGCGGCTTGCTGTCAATGGCATCCTGGATCTTGGAGAAATGGGTACGAACCGTGCTCCAGCGAGCCGAGTCATAGGCACCGAACCAGGAGCGATAACGCTGCCCGGCAGGCTTGTCGACCGCCAGATAATTGCGCGAGTCAGTGGTAATGGCGCCGGCAGAGTCGAGTGCCGTCAGGATCTGGCTCTTCTGGGTGTTGCTGCAACGACCGGAGAAAGCGACCGAACCACTCACCGCCTGAGGCTCGTCAACCATCGCCTTGGCCATCACTCGCTCATCGCTCACCCCGTCGACCCAGAGCGTGACCGCATTGGAGCTCTCCTGCACCGCGGCGCGCTTGGCCTTGCCCACCTTGGGCTCGACCGGCAGACGATAGCTGATGCTGTACTGCCCCTGCTGACTCATGTCGTAGAGGCCGGAAACCTCGACAGCCTTGGTGATGCTCTCACCGGCGGCGAGGCGGATGAAGTCCTTATCCACCGGCGCACCGCGCTTGATGAGGGCACCTTGATACGCCACAGGTTGGCCGTCACGGGTCACTTGAAACAGGGGGGCATCATCGCTACCGGGCAGCTGCCACTTGAGCAGTTTGATCGGCTTGTCCCCTGAGTTGGTCAGGGTCAGGGCGACTTTCACATTCTCACTGCCATCGACCAGCGAAAGGCGGGCGTCCAGAGCGGCGGCGCAAAGCGGAGAGGCGAGGATCCCTGCCAACAGCAGGGCTATCGGTGTTGCTTTCATCTGTCATCATCCTTGTGATTGTGTACTTCCAATGGGTGCCTCGAGGGCAGTTTCACCCTAAACGATCCGATGCCGGCTGCCGCTCCCCCATTTGGGTGGCGTCCACCCAGATGGGGGGCGCTCGGCGAGTGCGACAACTTTTGCTATCATCGGCCCATCTTTTCCGGCCACATGGCCATGACGACGAGGTTGACGATGAAAGTAGGCATTATCGGGGCGATGGAGCAGGAAGTCGCGCTGCTGCGCGGCCAGATGGAAGGGCTCGAGACCCTGAAGGTGGGTGGCTGCGAGTTCTACAGCGGCAAGCTGGCCGGTCGCGACGTAGTAGTCACCCGCTCCGGTATTGGCAAGGTGGCCGCCAGCGTGGCGACGACCCTGCTCATCGAGAAGTTCGCCCCGGACTGCGTCATCAACACCGGCTCTGCCGGCGGTTTTGCTCAGGATCTGCATATCGGCGACGTGGTGATCGCCAGCGAAATGCGCTTCCACGACGTGGACGTGACCGCCTTTGGTTACGAGATGGGCCAGATGGCTCAGCAGCCGGCAGCCTTCCCCTGTGACGAGAAGCTGATGAACCTGGCCGCAGAGTGCATCCGCGAGCAGGGCAAGCATAAGACCAAGGTGGGTCTCATCTGCACCGGCGATCAATTCATGTGCAAACCCGAGGCCATTGCCAAGGCGCGAGCCGACTTCCCGCAGATGCTGGCCGTCGAGATGGAAGGCGCCGCCATCGGCCAGGTGTGCCAGCAGTTCGCCGTCCCTTATCTGGTGGTACGCGCCATGTCCGATATCGCCGGAAAGGAGCAGGTGGAATCCTTTGACGCCTTTATCGAGGTGGCCGGCCAGCACTCGGCCGAAGTGATCCTGGCCATGCTCGCCAAGCTGTGATCACCCTGGAAACCCTGGCGGCCACCCCGGCCGCCATCATGGTGGGAGCGGCGCTGCTCGAGGCGCTGCTCCCCTGGCCAAGCCATCTGCGCCTCTCGGCGCTGGTTCCCCTGCTCTCCCGCCTGGGGCGCAAGGTGTGCCGCCCCGATGGCGGCGTGAGGGAACAGGTGCGCTCCGGCCTGCTGGCCATGGTGATCGTCTGGCTGCCCTGCGCCGCCCTGCTCTGGTCGGTGCGAAACCTCACCCTCTCCGAGCCCCTGTTTGATCTGCTGCTGCTGTTACTGCTGCTCGAGTCCCGCCCGCTGCGCGAGCTGGCGGCGGCAATACGCCGGCTCGCCGTTCCCGACACCCTCCCCCTGGCACGGCTGCAAGCCGCCCCCTGGCTCAAGCGTGGCACCGATCGTCTCTCGCCCCTCGGGGTGAGCAAGGCGGTCACCGAGACCCTGATCCTGCGCCTGGTGACCCAATGGGCCGGCCCCCTGTTTGGCTATGCCATCGGCGGTGTGCAAGGGGCCCTGCTGTGGCGAGTCGTGGCCCTGCTAGCGCAGGGGTTCTCCCCCAAGGAGCCCGCCTTCGTTCACTTCGGCCAGCCGGCGGCGCGCCTGCACCAGGCGCTGGTGACCCTGCCTGCCCTGCTGCTCTCTTTGCCTCTGCTGCCCGGCAGGCTGGCGGCGGCACGTGCCGGTCTGGCCTGGCCCTTCCCCGCCGGCGGCCTGCTCCTGAGCCTGCTCGCCAGACAGCTGCGGGTGCGCCTGGGTGGACCGCGTTTCTACGCCGGCGACAAGGTTCGCTTCCCCGTGCTCGGGGACGGTGACGAACCCGGTAGCGATACGCCGGCGCGGGCGCTGACACGCCTGCAACTCATCGGTTGGGGTTGGCTCACCCTGGCGCTGGCACTGACCCTGGGAGAGCGCCTTGTCTAGAGTGTTTCTCCTGCTCCTGCTCTGGGGAGGCATTGCCCAGGCAACGCCACAGCGGGTTGTCAGCCTCACCCCTCACATCACCGAGCTGCTGTTTGCCATCGGTGCCGGTGATCGTATCGTCGCCACCGACGATGCCTCGGACACTCCGCCCGAGGTCAAGGGGCTGCCCCATGTGGCCAACTACCAAAGCATCAACGGTGAGGCTCTGCTGGCACTGCGCCCGGACCTGGTGGTGGGGTGGCGCTCGGCTCAATCGCGCCTGCTCGAGCCCATCGCCCGTCTCGGCATTCCCATCGCCTATTCCGAGCCGACCGATTTCGACTCGCTGGCCGGCGAGATGCGCATGCTCGGCAAGACGCTCGGTCTCGAGCAACAGGCCAATGAGGCTGCCGACGCCTATCTGGCCAGGCTCGCCGACCTGCGCCGGCGCTACGGCCAGGGGCGCAAGGTGCGCGTCTTCTACCAGCTCTGGAGCCCGCCGCTCACCAGCGTGAGCGGTCATGCCTGGCCAGCCCAGGCCATCACCCTGTGCGGAGGAGAGAATCTGATGGCCGGGGCTGCCACTCCCTATCCCCAGGTTGCACTGGAACAGGTGCTCAAGGGCAATCCCGAGCTCATCCTGGCCGGCAGCCACGACAAGAAGGTGTTGGACTCCTGGCTCGACTGGCCTATGGTAGAGGCGGTGAAGCATCGGCAGCTGATGCTCATCAACCCCGATGAACTGCACCGCTTTACCCCTCGCGCCCTGAACGGTGTCGAGGCGGTGTGCCAGGCCATCGCCGCCGTCCGCCACCGTTAAGAGGCCCCTATGCGCCGAGCCCTAGCCCTGCTGTGCCTGTTCTCTCCCACCCTGTTTGCCGCCCTGCCCATCGATCAACAGACCCTGATCGGCTGGCAGCAGAAGGAGAAGCCCCCCCTGCTGCTCGACGTTCGCACCGCAGAGGAGTTCGCAGCTGGCCACATTCCGGGGGCCCGCAATCTCTCCAGTGCCGAACTGAACGAGCGCATGGGCGAGCTCAAGGGGTTTGAACAGAAGCCGGTGGTGATTTACTGCCGCTCGGGCCGACGTGCCAGCGAGGTGATCACCCGGCTGGAGAAGGCGGGCTTTAACCAGCTCTACCACCTCAGCGGCGACTGGCAAGGCTGGGTGAAGGGAAAACGCCCCATCAAGATGGCCGATTGATCCCACACTTTCGTTGAAGATCTCAAAAAGGGTGGGCCAGCTCTCAATTCCATTCCCGGCAATTGGCGGTGGCCCCGACCACCCCCTACAATCCCCGCCCACAGTTTGATTGAGTGTGAGCAGTCTCTCGATGACCCCTCTGGTTGAACAGATCGTCTATGTATGCGACATGTTCGGGACCGCCGTCTTCGCCCTCTCCGGGGTGCTGGTCGCCGGACGCCTGCGTATGGACGGTTTTGGTGTGATGGTGCTGGCCGCGGTGACCGCCATCGGCGGTGGCACCATCCGCGACATGATCCTCGGCGCCACCCCCGTTTTCTGGGTACGCGACCCCCTCTACATCTGGGTGGTGATCGCCACCGCCTTCGTCGGCATGTGGGCGGTGCGCCTGCCGCGGCGCATCCCCTGGTATGTGTTACCCGTGGCGGATGCCTTCGGTCTGGCCCTGTTTACGGTGATCGGCGCCCAAAAGGCACTGGCATTTGGCACCTCGGGTCTCATCGCCGTCTTGATGGGTACCATGACGGGGGTGGCCGGCGGCGTCATTCGCGACGTGCTGGCCCGGGAAGTACCCATGGTGCTGCAAAAAGAGATCTACGCCACCGCCTGCATCCTGGGGGGCATCCTCTACACCCTCTCGCTACAGGCCGGCCTCGATCGCATCGCCGCCATGCTCATTTGCATGGTCGCCGTCTTCACCCTGAGGGTGGCCGCCATCCATTGGCACCTCTCCCTCCCCACCTTCTCCCTGGAGCGACAGCATCAGGATTGAACCCAAGCGCCTGATCTGTTGTCATAGGTAGGGTCACAGCCAGCCGGATCTTCAGATGATAAAAACCGGAATTACGACTCTGTTCCTGATGAGTGCGATGAGCCAGGCCCAGGCACAGCCCCTGATTGGGCGCCTTGCCTCTACCCCGGTGCAACACTTCAACGAGCAGATCCAGCGGGCGGGCAACGCCCATCAGAGCTGGGTCAACGACTACCGGGAGGTGGCGCTGCGGTTTATTGCCAACCCCGCTCTGCCCAGCCGCATCCAGGCCAGGCAGGTGGACAATGAGTTGATCCTCTCCGTCGCCCTCGACGATCCCCATAGCGATCAGCTCTACATCCTCACCCTGTTTCGCCACAACGACATGTGGCAGATGCGGCACGCCGAGATGGGCTGGCGCTGTCAGGGCGATCGCGCCTTTACCCCGGTCCCCTGTCCACGCTGATCGGACAAATAAAAAAATCCGGCACTGTGGCCGGATTTTTTGTTTCGAAAGAGGCTTACGGGCGGTAGACCTTGACGTTGTCGAAGCCCTTCTCCTTGAGATACAGGGCCTGCAGCTTGCTCATCACGCCGCGATCGCAGTAAAGCAGGTAGGTCTTCTCCTTGGGCAGATCGCCAAAGGCGGTGGCCAGCTTGAAGAAGGGGATGTGCAGTACCTCGCGCCCCTCAACCACCAGCGGCTTCTCCTCGTGCTCGTCCATGGAGCGGATGTCGAGGATCACCTCGTCGTCGCCGGTCGCGGCTGTGGTCTCCACCTCCTGCACCTCGGCCGCAGTCTCTTCACCGATACGGCGGATGTCGAGGTAGCGCGCCTCGTCCACCACCTTGTCGAGGATGGCGAAGTCGAAGTTCTGCTCTTCGGCCTCGATGCGCGCCAGATCCGCCTTCACGGTCGGCTTCTTGGAGATGACGCCGCAGTACTCGGGCATGGTCTCGGCGAACTCCAGGGTGCCGATCTTGCGCGACAGGTTCATGATGTCCGGCTTGTCCCAGGTGATGAGGGGGCGCAGGATCACCTTGTCGGTCACCCGGTCGATGACGTTGAGGTTGGTGAGGGTCTGGCTCGACACCTGGCCCACGCACTCGCCGGTCACCAGGGCCGGGATCTGGAAGCGGTCGGCGATGTTGGCGGCGGCGCGCATCATCATGCGCTTGAGCACCACGCCCATCTGACCGTTGTCGATCTTCTCGAGAATTTCGGCCACCACCGGCTCGAAGTCCACCGCGGTGAAGCGCACCCGGTGCGACGAGCCGAAGCGGTTCCACAGGTGATAGGCCACCTGCTTGACGCCGATCTCGTGGGCCGCGCCACCCAGGTTGAAGAAGCAGTAGTGCACACGGCAGCCGCGCTTGATGAACTGGAAGGAGGCAACCCCTGAGTCAAACCCGCCGGAGATGAGGCTCAGCACGTCTTCCTGGGTGGCGATCGGCATGCCGCTCAGGCCCTGGTGGATGGCACTGACGATGAACAGCTCCTCGCCGTCGATCTCGAGGTTGATCTGCACGTCCGGGTTTTTCAGACGCACGCCGTTGCTCTCGCAATGCTGATTCAGGCCACCGCCCACGTAGCGCTCTACTTCGAGCGAAGAGAATTCGTGCTTGCCGTGGCGCTTGGCGCGCACGCAGAAGGTCTTGCCCTTGAGCTGGTCACCCCACACGGCTTTCACCTGCTCGAAGATATCGTGCAGGTCGGTAAACTTGCTGGCCTGCACCTCGAGGAAGGCCTGAATGCCGGGGATACAGGCGAGCGCCTCTATGGCCTGGTCGCGGAACTGATCGTTACGTGAGCTCACCACCAGCTTGTCCCAATCCATGCGCACGCGGGCATCGTCGTCGAAGCGGCGCAGCACGTTGCGGATGTTGCCCTGCAGGATCTTGATGAAGCGCTGGCGAACCGACTTGCTCTTGATGGTGATTTCCGGGAACAGCTTGATGATGAACTTCATGGGTAAACTCGGGTGAGCGGGAAACAAGGGCGCGGATTATAGCAAAGGCCAGGCCCATCACCTAGCACGAATGCGCGTGTTTATTGAGCATTCGCCCCGCGACCGGGTGGCCAAGAAATACGATTGCGCTCACCCAATGGGCAGCCGAGCGGCCCCTCGATTGCTGGCGCAGGGCCCAGCCGCTATAGTGCCACCCTCGCGCGCACAATCCGGTAACTGTCATGAAGACCTTTATCTACTATCCGGGCATGGAAGTCCGGGACGAGCTCTGGTTGAAATTTGCCCTGCTCTGGCTGGAGCGGCTCGCCTTCGTCTTCACCGTGAGTGAGAAGAGCGACTTGCAGGGGGTGCTGACCAGAGTCGAGGCTCACTCCGATCTGCTCGCCCCCTCTCCCGACGCGGCCTTCTTCGAGCGGGTCACCCCGGCCGCCATCGCCCAGTTGGAGGGGCTGCTCGCCCCCGATTTCGTCCGCCACAAGGTATTTGGCAACCGGGAACTCATCGCCCGCTGGCGCGATAGCCGCAATCACGACTGCTTCTGCCCGGATCAGGCGGGGCTCACCAGCCTGCACCACTTCTGTCTCGAGCGAGGCTTTGCCAGCCAGACCCAGGGTGGGATCCTGATGGCCCGCCGCCTGGCCAACCTGCTCTCCATGCGCCTGGCGCGAGACTGGGCGCTGGCGAACGAGGGCATCCTCATCACAGAGCACGACTACCTGGATCGATTGCTGCACCTGATGGAGTCGCGCTACCACAATCGGGGCGGGCAGGACTGCTTCCTGCTCGAGATTGCCCTGCCGGTACCGCGGGATCTGGCGACCCTGCCGCTGGACGAGCTGCTCACCCTGCGTACCCGGCAGGGGTTTCGCGCCGCCCTCGGCGAGTTTCACCGAGCCCTGGAGGCGCTGCTCATCATGCTCGACTCGGGCTATGCCGACATGGCCATCCTCGGCAACTTCCTCGGCACCCACCAGACCCTGTCAGCGGTGATGGGGCCGGATGCACTCAGCGTGCCCCTGTGCCTGTCGGTCAGCACCCGGCTACCGGCCATGCCGATGATCCATTCCCTCAAGGGCTACGCGGGACCGGCGCAGGCGTCCCTCGCCAGCCTGACCTTCCAACCGATCAAGAAGAGCCACTTCCACCATCACAAGAGTCGCCACGGCTTCACCCTGCTCGGCAATCTGCGCCAGCTCAAATCCTGAGTCCCGGTCGTGGTGATATCCTCAAAGGAGCACCACCCGACTCAGGAGAGCCCATGCCATCCCGGCGCGTCTTCGCCAGCGTCACCCTGGTCATCATGCTGGGCTCGCTGGAAAAGAGCATCATCACCACCCCCCTGCCCGTCATTGGCCGTGAGCTGATGGCCGGCCCGGGCCTGACCTGGATCGTCACCAGCTATCTGCTGGCCGCCACTGCAGCCCTTCCCCTCTACGGAAAACTGAGCGATCTCTATGGCCGGGTGCGCCTGCTCAATCTGGCCATCACCCTGTTCCTGCTCGGCTCCATCGCCTGTGCCCTGGCTCAAAACCTGCCCCAGCTGCTGGGCGCCAGGGTGTTGCAGGGGATTGGCGGCGGCGGCCTCATCGCCCTCGCCTTCACCATCATCGCCGACACCATACCGCCGCGCGAGGTGGGTCGCTATCAGGCCTACATCTCGGCGGTCTACGCCGTCTCGAGCATCGCCGGCCCCCTGCTCGGCGGTTACTGTGCCGAGCATCTGAGCTGGCGCCTCATCTTCTGGATCAATCTTCCCCTCGGGGCGCTGGCCCTCTGGCTGGTCAACCGCTATCTGGGCCATCTCAATGTGCGCCGGCACAGCCGTTTCGACTGGAAAGGGGCCGCCCTGCTGGTGATCGCCACCACCCTCACCCTGCTGCTGCTCAGCCCGGAGCACACCCTTCCCCCGCTGTGGCTGGCTGCCGCGCTGGCCGCCGCGCTGACGCTGCTGGTGCTGGTCGAGCGAAGCGCCCACGATCCCATATTGCCGGCCCAACTCGCTCGTCGGCACGACTACCTGGTGAGCCTGCTGCTGATCCTCGTCGCCCAGTTGTTGATGTTTGCCCTGCTGCTCTACCTGCCCCTGCAACTCCAATGGGAAAAGGGGCTCGGCGCCGCCGACAGCGGCCGCATCCTGATCATCTTCATGTTCTCTATCACGGCGGGGGCCTTCGCCGGGGGGCGTCTCATCAGCCGCTTTGGCCATTACAAGGGGTATGTGGTGACAGGCTTCTCCCTGGCCGCGCTGGGGCTGTGGCAGATCCAGGGGGGTTGCGGCATGGCGACGGGGCTGATCGCCACCGGACTTGGTCTGGGTCTGGTGATCCCCGCCCTCTCTGTGGTGGCCCAGAACCGCCTCACGGCCGGCGAGCGGGGGATTGGCCTCTCCTTGCTGAGCTTTGGCCGTGAACTCGGGGGGGCCGTCGGGGTGGCCATCGGCTCGTCCCTGTTACACCTGCAGCTCCCCCCCGGCCCCCTGACCGACTTCACCCCGACCGAACTCGCCGCCGGTTTTTCCACCACCTATGCGGGCATGGTGCTGATCGCCCTGGGTGCGCTGGCTATGACCCTGCTCACCCTCAGGCAGCAGGAGCTGACCACCCAGACTTGACGGCCCCTCAGCTGGGCTGCTCCAGCACAAACTCGAGCCGATCGCTGTTGCCCGCCTCGTCCACCACCAGCAGCTGGTAGCGGCCTGGGCGGGTCAATACCGCCTCCCCCGCCAGCGGCGCCCCGTTGAGATACCAATACGCCCTGCCTACCCCGCCGAGAGCCTGGGGGGCGAGCACGAAGCGCTGGCTGCGGATGCGGTTGCCCTCGGTCAGGGTGAGGATACGCAGCGGACTCTCTACCCGCTCCCCGCCGCAGCCCCCCGGCAGCAGTTGGCCACGCCGCTGGGCGGCCGGCAGCCAGGGCTCCAGCGCCAGCGGCCAGAGCACCCGTGACGCACTCTGCCGCGCCCCGACGCAGCCGGGGCGAGTCAGGCGACCATCGGCGGTGTAGGCCACCCGGCGCACGGGTCCCTGCCAGTCGAGGGGATCGCTTAAGGTCGGCGGATCGCGCCCCTCCAGCAACCAGGCATCGAGGTGCCGCTGACATGCCTCCTCGGGGGTGTGGGCCAGGGTGCGCCCGAGCGGCCAGCAGACGGTCGCCTCACTCACGGCGTTGGGCTGGGGCAGCGGCGTCCCGCGCTCTTGCAGGCGCGAGTAGACCGAGAGCAGCAGCGGCACCGCCGCGCTCTGGCCAAAGTAACCCGGCAGTGGCGTGCCATCCGGGCGGCCGAGCCAGACCCCGAGCGTCCAGCGCGGTGACACCCCGATAGCCCAGCTGTCCCGGTAGCCATAGCTGGTGCCGGTCTTCCAGGCGAGCAGGTTGCCACGCCCGGTGGCATTGGCGGCGAACGGGAGATCCGCGCGCCCCTGATCGGCCAGCATGCGCCAAACGATCCAGGCCGCCCCCTTCGAGAGCAGGGGGCGCGAGGTCAGCGGCTGATCCGGCTGCCAGCGCAGCGGGCTCACCTGCCCCTCCCGAGCCAGGGCACCGTAGAGGCTCACCAACTGCTCGAGCCGCAGCCCCGCAGCCCCGAGGGCGATGGCGGGGTTAGGAGCATCGCCGAGTGCCATGTGCACCCCGGCGTTGTCGAGGCGATTGACAAAGAGCGCCGGTCCCAGCGCTTCGAGCACCTGTACCGCCGGCACGTTGAGGGACTGCTGCAAGGCCTCTTGCACCGAGACCGGCCCTTCGAAGGCGCCGGTGAAGTTGCCGGGGCGATAGGCCTGCCCGAGGCGCGGCGCATCGGTCAGCAGCGAACCCGAATGGATCAGCCCCTCGTCGAGGGCCAGGCCGTAGATGAAGGGCTTGAGGGTCGAGCCCGGCGAGCGCACCGCCTGCACCATGTCGAGGTAGCCGTGGCGCGCCGGATCCCCGTACTCGGCGCTGCCCACGTAGGCGCGCACCGCCATGGTGTCGTTCTCCACCAGCAGCAGGGCCGCCGAGGTACGGGCGGGAAAGCGCTTGATCCAGTTGGCGATGCGCTGCTCGGAAAAGCGCTGCAGATCCCCGTCGATCAGCGTGTGTACCAGGGCCGCGTCGCTCTGGCTCGCCGCCCGGCGGGCAAACAGGGGCGCCTCCATGGGGGTGAAGCGCCCTCGCGCCAGCACCGGCTCCATGGGCGCCTCGGCCAGCACCCGGGCCGGCCAGATGCCGCGCGCCACCAGCCGGGCGATCACCTTGTCCCGCGCCGCTTGCGCCTGCTCGGGGTGGCGGTCGGGACGGTAGCGGCTCGGCGCCTGGGGCAACACCGCCAGCAGGGCCGCCTCGGCGTGGGTGAGGTGCGCCGCGCTCTTGCCCAGATAGGCAAAGCTCGCCGCCTGCACCCCCTCGAGGTTGCCGCCGAAGGGGGCGCGGTTGAGGTAGACGCCGAGCAGAGTGCGTTTGTCGTAGCGCCACTCGAGCTGCAGGGCGCGCAGCATCTGGCGCACCTTGCCGGGAATGGAGCGATCGTAGGGCTCGAGCAGCCTGGCCACCTGCATGGTGAGGGTGGAGCCCCCGGAGACCGGCCGCCCGTAACGCAGCCACTGGCCCACCGCCCGGGCCATGGCGACCGGATTGACGCCCGGGTGCACCCAGAAGTAGCGATCCTCGTACTCGAGCAGCGCCTCGAGATAGCGGGGCGACACCTGCCCCAGGCTCACCGGGTAGCGCCACACGCCCCCGATGTCGGCGAAGGCGCGCAGGGGGCGCCCCTCCTTGTCGAGCACCACCCGGGCAAACGCGGGTTCAAGGGGCGGCGGCGGAAACAGCCGGTCGGCCGCCGCCAGCAAGAGCGTCCCCCCGACCAGGATGAGTAACAGGCGCCGGCCCCAGGGGGGCAGGCACGCAAGCCCGCGGCGAAGGCCGAGGCCAAGGGTGCGGATCACCCCTGGCGCCAGAGCGAATCGTCCCCTCATCGGGCCTGAGCGATGCGGGTGTGACTGATCCCCTCACCGCCGCGCGCGCGCAGCTCGGGGCGCACCATGTCCTCGACCTGGGTCAGGGGCACGGCGTACTCGCCCGGGGTGACCGCCCGCATCAGGTAGATGAGCTGGCGGCTGCCCCCCGGCGAGAGGGTCAGGGCCGCGCTGTAGCGATCGTCGCGGTACTCCTGGTGTTTCACGTAGTCGTTCCACTCCCACTGCCAGGCTGGCTGCCCCTCGAGGGTGAGATCCTCGAGCTTGACCCCTTGCCCGAGCGCCGGGTTCTCCAACTCGAAGCCTGCCGGCAGCATCTCCACCAGCAAGGCGTCAGGAGTTTCCTGACTCGCCTCGACCTGCAATCGCACCACCACCAGATCGCCCACCTTGATGGCGGCGGGATCGAGGCGCTGGCCGGCGGCGTCGAACCAGCTGCGGGTCACCTTCATGCCGGCCGAGAGGGGGCCGGGGGCCGCCTCGGGGTAGCCGCTCACGGTCAGGGCGGCGTAGAGGTTGCCCGCCCCCCGGTTCTCGACGAGGCGAGGCGGGGTCGTGGCATCGAGCAGGCGAGTGAGCTCACCGCTTACCGCGCGGCCATCCAGGTTCGCCGCCCAGGGCGCCCCCGGCTCGGCGGCGCCGAGGCGCAGCAGGGCCAGTTGCTCCTGGGTGCTGAGCCAGTTGCGGTGGGCCAGCGCGTCCATCACCCGCAGCGTGAGCCGCTCGGCAATGGGGCCAGAGTCGGGCAGCTCGGCGCGCACCAGCGCCAACATGGCGGCGTCATCGCGCAGGGGCGAGCCGTAATCCCCCAGATAGGCCTCATCGCGCGCGGTGGCCAGCGCCCTGGTGAGCGCCTCCCCGGCGCGGGCACTGTCTCCCATCCGGCCAAGGGCCAGGGAGAGATGCAGCAGAGGCAGGCCGGAGCGTGCCTGGCTCGCCTGCTGCTCCCACATCAGGCGCAGGGTCGAGAGCGGCGCGCGGCCAAGGCGCGACAGCACCCAGGCGCTGTAGGCCTGGTAGGCCAGACGGGCGTGCTCGGGGGCCTCGCTGTAGCCGGTGTAGAGGCCGCCATCGCCGAGGTACTGCTCGAGGCGTTTGAGCGCCGCCTGCAACATGGGGTCCGGCACCGCCTGCCCCGCCTCCTTGCGGCTCAGCAGGTAGTCGGCGGCATAGGCGGTGAGCCAGGGCTCCTCGGAAGAGCGCGCATCCCACAGGCCAAAGCCGCCGCTCGGCAGCTGCAAGCGTTGCAGCCGCTGGGTCAGCGCCCCTTGCAGGGCCTCCTCGTCCGGCGCCTTGTGCCCGGCCGGCAATGGCCGTGACCAGTCGCGGCGCTGCTCTGCCGTGGTGAAGGCATAGGGCCAGGCCCGCGACAGGGTCTGCTCGAGGCAGGCGTAGGGGTATTCGGCAAGGGCCTGCCACTGCGCCTCGGGCTCCCAGGGCGGGGTACTCGAGAGCGACAGGCTCCCCTGCAGGTTATCGGCATTGAGCCCCGCCACCAGACCGGCATCGGGCTGCCATGTCTTGCCAGGGCCCAGCACCGCCACCGCCCGGCGCTGCTCGGCCGGCCAGGGGGAGCGCAGGGGCAGCGACCAGCTGCGGCTGAGCGACAGCCCCTGCCCCTCGGCCTTGAGGGTCAATGAGGCGACGCCACTTTGCCCGGTCACGTTGAAGGGCAGCGTCAGCCACTGCTCCTCACCCTGCTTGAGGGAGAGGCGAGTCGGAGCCAGCCCGGTGGGCGCTATGCCCCCCTGCCACTGCCAGTCGAGAGCCAGCGTCTGATCGCGCCCGCTCATGTTGCGCAGCTGCACCAGGGCGCGGCTCCCGTCGCCGGTGGCGGCAAAGCGCGGCCAGCCGATCTCGGCCACCAAGGGGGCCACCACCTTGACCGCGCCGTCGGCCTGACCCACCTGTGCCTGGTTCCAGCCGAGCGCCATCAGGGCCAGCTCGCCGTTGAACTGGGGCAGGTTGAAGGTCACCGTCGCCTCGCCTTTTTCATCGAAGGCGAGCTCGCCGCTCCACATGGCCAGGATCTCGACTCGGCTCTCCAGGGCCCCCCCCTTCTTGAGCTTGGGGGCATCGCCACCGAAGCGCAGGCGCGCCAGCTTGCCCTCGAGCGGCGGAATGATAGCACCGTAGTTATCAAACAAGTCCTGCCCGAAGCGCAGCCGGCCAAAGAAGGCGTCAAAGGCGCTGGCCGGCCGGTAGTCATCGATGCTCAGCACGCCCCGATCGACCGCCGCCAGCACCACCTTGCCCCGCTCGCCGGGTTTGGCCTTGAGGGTCACGGTGAGCGGCTTTTCCGGCTCGGCCCGCTCGGGGGCGGTCAGGGTGAGCGGCCAGCGCCGCTCACTGCGATCCAGGGGGAGCGGCGCCAGACCGACCGCGCGCAGGGTTTCACCCGGCTTCTGTTGGCCATCGGGGGCCGCCACCAGGGCGGAGAGGTGCAGGTCGTGGCGCTGCCACTGCTCGCTCACCGGAATGGCGAACTCCCCCTCTCCCTTGGGCAGATCGATACACTGCCACCAGCGCAGCCCCTCGCTGTCTTCCACCAGCAAGAGCCCCTTGCCCGGGCGCGGCGCCACCACCTTGACCCGGACCGTGTCGCCGGCGCGGTAGCTCGGCTTGTCGAGGGTCAGGGCTATCTTGTCCGGGCGCGCCTGCTCACCGCCACCACCCCAGCTCCAGTTGCCGAGGGCGAAACGCACCCGGCTGACGTGGCCCTGAGCGTTTTCCACCTCGAGGCGATACCAGCCCGGTTGCAGCACCAGTTGCAGCGGCGTCGGCCCCTTGCCATCCAGGGTCAGGCGCTGCTCCTGCTCCACGTAGGGCTGGCTGGTGAACTCGTACTTCCACCCTTCGTCTTCGCTGAACTGCCAGTAGTAGTCGCGGTACTCGTTGACCAGCCGTACCGTCACCTCGCCCGCCTGGGGGGCACCGGTTTGGTCCAGATCGAGGATCTCGAAGGGCTGGGCCCGGCCCCCTTCGCTGTTTTCGGGGTCAAAGCCCAGGCGCAGCGCCGGCCAGCGTTCGCCCGGCGCCCAGCCAAACTGGGTCAGGCGACGATTGACGGCGCGCCCGCCCGGCTCGGCCAGGCTCACCAGATAGGTCGCCTCGAGCGGCCCCTTGCCGCTCAGCCCCTCGAGCCGGTCGGTGAGCAGCACGCGGCCCTGCCCCGCCTCGTCGAGGGTGACAGGATCCGGGCTGATCCGCTCGCCCTGCGCCTCTTGCAGCACGTCGCCGAGGGAGAACCCCTGCCAGCGGGCAAACGGCATGGTGGCGCGCGCCAGGGTCACCTCGGCCTTGGCCTGGGTACGGGCGGCCGGCGCACCGTAGAGATAATCCCCCTTGAGGGACAAGGTGAGTGCCTCGGCCGGCCCCATCACTTGCTTGTCCTCACCGCTGCCAAGGCGCAGGGCAAGGCGTTCGGGAAGAAACTCCTCCACCTGGAACGGCCACTCGAAGCGGGCACCGCCGCTGCTCTTGAGGACTATGGTCCAGCGGCCGAGGGCCGCATCGTCCGGCAGGCGCACCCCGTAGTGGGCACTGCCGAGCTCGTCGGGCAACAGCCGGGTCTGCTCGACCAGCTGGCCATCGGACTGGCGCAGCTCCAGATCGACCGCCATGCCCGGCAACAGCTCGCCGTCCTGACCGCGCAGCAGCACTTGGCTGTCGATGCGCTCCCCGGGGCGATAGAGATCGCGCCCGGCGAAGAGATAGAGCTGCTGGGGCTGCCAGCTGCGCTCGCCGAGATCGAAGCTGGAGAGATCGAGGGCCATGCCATCGAGACGCAGGGCCGCCAGGTGCGGGCCTTGTTCGGCCAGCAGCACCCGGGCCCCGGTGGGATCGATGAAGCTGGCGTGGCCCTGCTCGTCGCTCTCCTTGACCTGCAGGCGGTTGCCCTTCTCGTCGAGCAGCGAGAGCTGCACCTTCTCATCGGCCTCACCGCTGGCGAGGGAGCTCACGAACACCTCGAGGCGGTCCTTGTAGCGGCGGGCGGCGAGCCCCATGTCGCTGACCGCGAAATAGGTGGTCTCCTTGCGCCAGCCATAGTCCCCGACCGGGCTCATGACGGCAAAGTAGACGCCGGCGGCGCTGAGCTCCCTGGCACTGATGTCGATGAGGCGGGTCTCGCGCCGGTTGGGGTCGAGCTCGAGGCCGTAGCGCCCGGAGTAGACCCGGGTGGCGTGGCGCGAGACCTGCTCCAGATCCCAGTTGCCCATGCCACTGCCCGGCCGGTACTGGGCCAGGAAGCTCGGTAGCCAGGCCGGGTCGATGCGCCAGAAGTCGATGTTCACATCGCTCACATTCACCGCGCTGATGGGCAGGCGCAGCGCCGAGCGCAGGGGCAGCACCATGCCGCTCGAGGCGAACGAGGCCCCCGCCTGCAAGGGACGGGTCTTGAGGGTCCAGACATCGGCCTGGGGGCCTAGCCCCGCCTTGAGGCTGACGGCGTAGCTGCGATCGGGCTCCACCGCGGTGAAATAGAGGGTGCGGCCATCTTCGCCGAGCACCCAGTCCCCGGCCACCTGCTTGCCGCTCTCCTCCACCTTGAGCCATTCGCGCCAACTGCTGCGCGCCTCGAGTGGCGCGTCAAACACCAGGGCCAGCGCCGGGGCGTCGCGCCAGGTGCGGGCCACCGCCTGGCTGATGGTTCCGGGGGCACGGCTCTTGGCGGCGGCATCCTCCGATGGGACGGGGGCATCGGTGGCGGGCTTGCAGCCGGCCAGGGTCAGCCCCAGCAAGGCGGCGAGGAGCACAGTGCGCGGCCAGCGGCCAGCAACATGAGAAGCGGTGGGCATGATCAGGGTCCATCTGGGTGTGGAATGGCACTAGCATAGGCGCGCCGGGACCGTCGGCCAATCCCCCCGATTGTCACTGGCTGTAACAAACAAGGCCCGCATAGCGGGCCTTGGCGTTGGTTTAATGAGGGGCCGACCACTCAGTCGGCAATCGCCATCTGCCAGGTCTTGAAGCCGCCCGAGAGGTTTTTCACCGCAAAGCCGTGCTGCTGGAGCAGGCGGCTCGCCACATGGCCACGCAGGCCCACCTGACAGCTCACGATGATCTCCTTGCCGCGGGGCAGCTCGTCCAGTCGGCCGCGCAGCTCGTCAAGGGGGATGTTGAGCGCCCCCGGGATGCGACCGAGCTTGTCGAGCTCGCCGGGGTTACGCACATCCAGCACCAGCTGATCGGCGCGCAGGGCCTGCACGTCGCTCACGTGGCACAGGGGCGAGTCCCCCTTGAGGTGATTGCTCGCCACGAACCCCGCCATGTTGATGACGTCCTTGGCCGAGCCAAACGGCGGCGCGTAGGTGAGCTCGAGATCCTGCAGATCGAACACCGTCATGCCGGCGCGCTGGGCCACCGCCAGCACGTCGATGCGCTTGTCGATGCCATCTTTCCCCACCGCCTGGGCGCCGAGGATGCGCCCGTCGGGGGCGAACAGGAGCTTGAGGCTGACCGGGTGGGCGCCGGGGTAGTAGCCGGCGTGGCTGCCCGGATGGACATAGACCTTCTCATAGGCCATGCCGAGCTGCTTGAGTCGCTTCTCATTGAGGCCGGTGCTCGCCACCGCCAGATCGAACAGCTTGCAGATGGCGGTGCCCTGGGTCTTCTTGTACTGCTCCGCGCGCCCCAGCATGTTGTCGGCGGCGATGCGCCCCTGGCGGTTGGCGGGACCGGCCAGCGGCACCAGGGCCGGGTCGCCGGTGACAAAGTCGAGCTCCTCCACCGCGTCCCCCACCGCGAAGATATCGGGATCCGAGGTGCGCATGCCGGCATCCACCTTGATGCCACCACGCGGCCCCAGCTCCAGCCCGGCCTGGGCGGCGAGCAGGGTCTCGGGCTTGACGCCGATGGCGAGGATCAAGAGCCCTGTGTCCAGGGTGGTGCCATCACCCAGATGCAGGCGCAGGCCGTGGCGCTCAGCGGCGGTGACCTCGGCGGTGGGGTCGCTACTGCGCTCCAGGCTCTCGATGGCACTGAGGCCGGTGCGCAGGCGAAGGTCCACCCCCGCCTCGCGGATGCGGGCGTGCAGCATGGCGGCCATCTCCCGGTCGACCGGCGCCATCACCTGATCCGAGAGCTCCAGCAGGGTCACCGGCAAGTTGCGCTGATGCAGCGCCTCCATCATCTCGAGGCCGATGAAGCCACCGCCCACCACGGTCACGTGGCGCGGCTGATCGTGGGCCAACGCCGCCAGGATGCGGTCCATGTCGGGGATGTTGCGCAGGGTATAGACGCCGGGGGCATCGATACCCGGCAGGGGCGGCCGAATGGGGGCGGCACCCGGGCTCAGCAGCAGTTTGTCGTAGCGCTCCTCGTACTCCTCGCCGCGCTGCTGGTCACGCACCCGCACGGTGCGGGCGGCGCGGTCGATGGAGAGCACCTCGCTAAAGACCCGCACCTCGACGTTGAAGCGGCGCTTGAAGCTCTGGGGGGTCTGCAGCAGCAGGGCATCGCGGGAGGGGATGTCGCCGCCGATGTGATAAGGCAGGCCGCAGTTGGCAAAGCTGATGAACTCGCCGCGCTCGAACAGGACAATCTCGGCATGCTCATCCATGCGACGGGCACGGGCCGCGGCCGATGCGCCGCCGGCGACACCACCGACAATCAGAATACGGGTCATGAAACACCTCCGTTTAATGGCACTGGCCAATAAATTAGACTTTTCTAATTTAGAGTTCAATGAAATTTTGTTTTGCAATGGTTTGGAGTATTCTTGCGGCTCAAGTCTGCATACAGGATGTTAACCGGCTCATGTCGTCCACTGCCCTCACGCTGCCGACGGGCGCTCGCCCCATGCCCCTCTTCTTTCGCCTCGATACTCGCACCCGGCGCATGGTCGCCCTGACCGATGTGATGCAGACACCGCTCCACTGGCTCGATGAGCCCAGAGAGGCCTGGCCTGGCCAGCTGCCCGACGCCCTCAGAGAGCCCATCGAATCACAGCTGGCCACGTGCCGGGGTGGGGAGCTCAAGATCAAGGCGCTGGGGCGCGAGTGGCAGGTGGCCCTCTCGCCCGAGCAAGGCAGCTTCTGGCTCGTTTGCCTGCATGTCACCGGATTGCAGGAGCAGCCGGATCTCTCCTTGCTGCTGCCCCGTCTGGGATCGCTGGCGAGCCGTCACCAATACGCCGACATGCTGACCACACTGCGCGAGGGGTGTCAGGCCGACCGTCTCATCCTGTGGCACTTTGGGGAAGGCGATCTATTGACCCCCATCTACCAGCTGGGTGTCAAGGGGGCCCTCTTTCCCTTCAAGGGAGAGAGCCGCTATCTGAGAGCCCTGCGCAGCCGAGGCTCCCTCAGCTTCTCCGAATGTGCCCACCAGCCCATGCTGGCCCAGCACGCCTATCTCGGTGGCCACGGTGTGCTCTCCCGCCTCGATGCGGCCCTCAAGGAGGGAGAGCGGCTGCTCGGCATGGTGAGCCTCGAGTACCTCACCCCCATGCCCATCGGCGAGGATCTGCTCCAACTGGCCCGCTACTGCGCGCAGCAGCTCGGCCACTGGCGCCCCGACGACGAGCAGACCCCGCCCGCCGCCGAGCCTATCTCTCCTCCGCCTCTGGCCCTGCACACCGGCCTCGACTACTGCCGCACCCTGCTCGGGTGGTGCCAGGAGCAGCACCCCTTGATCGGCTGCTGGATAGGCGAATACCAGCACAGGGGCAGCGAGTTGTGGATAGTTCCGCGCTATGTGGAGATAGGTGGCGAGCCGCAGCAGTGGGCCCCCAGCCGCCTCGATCCGGGCCCGGCCCGGGATGTGCAAGAGTGCGGTCAGGCCCTCTATGTGGAGGATCTGGCCGGTCGTTACCCGGTGGCCCACAAGCTGCTCGCCACCGGCGCGCGTGCCTATCTCGGTATACCGCTACAACTGCCGGAACACGCCCCCATGGGACAGCTCACCCTGCTGCTGGCCGAGCCTCTGCCCGATCCGCTGCCCCTGATGGACTGCCTGAGTGAGTGGGCCCCGCGTACCGCCATCGAGCTGAGCCGCCTCGCCACCGAGGAGGCGCTGCGGTTGGCCGAGGTATCGTTCGAGACACGTGAGGCCCTGCTGGTGTGCGACCCCAAGGGGCAGCTGCTCAGGGTCAACCGCGCCTTTAGCCGCATCACCGGCATGGAGGCCGACGAGATAGTGGGGCAACACGTCACCCGCCTGCGTCCCTCCTACTATGGCGACGATCTCGCCCAACGCCTGCGTGATGCCGTCACCCGCCATGGTTTCTGGGAGGGGGATGAGCAGTGCCTCAATCGCGATGGACGCCTTTTCCCGGTACGGCTGCGGGTCAGCGGCGTCTTCAATGAAGAGGGGGCACTGACCCATTACGTGGGCAGCTTCGACGACATCACCGAAGAGCTGGTGACCAAGCAGCGCATCGAACGGCTCGCCTATTTCGACGATCTCACCGGCCTGCACAACCGCCGCAGCCTGCTGCTCTCCCTGCAACAGACCCTGATGGCCCAAAGCGGCCAGTGGGGTGCCCTGCTACACATGGATCTGGACAACTTCAAGTCGATCAATGACTCGCTGGGACAGCAGCGTGGTGATGAGTTGCTAAGGGCTGTGGTGGAGCGCCTCGGGACCCTGCCCCAGGAGAATCTGATGATCGCCCGCAGCTCGGGCGATGAATTCCTGCTGCTCTTCAGCGCCCTGGGTCAGGGCCAGGTGACCGCCAAGATCCTCGCCGAGCATTTCGCCCGTGAGGTGCAGGGGCGTTTTCGCCAACCCTTCAACATCGGCGATGACAAGCTCCACTGCAGCGCCTCTATCGGGGTGGCCCTCTATGGGCCCGAGGAGCAAGACCATTTGGTCATCATGCAGCAATCCGATACCGCAGCCCACATGGCCAAGCGGGCCGGTCGTGGCCAGTTTGCCTTCTTCACCCCCGAGATGGCGGATCAGGAGCGCCATCGCCTGGCCATGCACAACCAGCTGCGCGACGCCATGCGCAACAATGAGTTCCTGCTCCACTTCCAGCCTCAGTTCCGGGTCGACCGGGGCACCATCAGCGGTGTCGAGGCACTGGTGCGCTGGCAGCGGCAAGATGGCACCATGGTGCCCCCGGGGGAGTTTATCCCGGTGGCCGAGGAGAGCGGGCTCATCGAGGACATCGGCTTCTGGGTGCTCAAGAGCGCCTGTGCCCAGTACGGCCACTGGCTGAGCAAGGGGATCAGCATGCCCCAGCTCTCGGTCAACGTGAGCGCCCGCCAGTTCCACAACCCCAGCTTCCTGCAACAGGTGGAGTATGTGCTGCGCGATACCGGCATTCCCCCGTCACGCCTGATGCTGGAGATCACCGAGTCGGTGGTGCTGGAGAACCGTCAGGAGACCATAGCCCGCATGTGCCGGCTCAAGGAGCTGGGCGTGCTCATCTCCATCGACGACTTCGGCACCGGTTACTCGTCGCTGGCCTATCTGCGGGACCTGCCCGCCGATGAGGTGAAACTCGATCGATCCTTTATCCAGACCCTCACCCACAGCGAACAGGACAGGGCCATAGTGCGGGCCATCATCGAGCTCTCCCGGGTGTTCCACTTCACCGTGATCGCCGAAGGGGTCGAAGAAGAGGCGCAGCTCGCCGTACTCGGCGAGCTCGGTTGTCAGCACTTCCAGGGCTATCTGCGCTGTCGCCCCCTGCCGGTGCGCGCCCTGGAAGAGTTCCTCGGCCACCCCGCGGGGTGATCGCCGCCCGCTTTTGGCATAGAATGCCTCCACAAAAGCCTATCTGGAGCGCAATATGTCTGTGATTGGTCGGATCCACTCGGTGGAGACCTGCGGTACTGTCGACGGGCCTGGAATCCGTTTCATCGTGTTTATGCAGGGCTGCCTGATGCGCTGCAAGTACTGCCACAACCGCGACACCTGGGATACCGAAGGTGGCCGCGAGGTGACGGTGCCCGAGCTGATGAAAGACATCACCAGCTATCGCCACTTTATCAACGCCTCTGGTGGTGGCGTCACCGCCTCGGGTGGCGAGGCCATGCTGCAACAGGCCTTCGTGGCCGAGCTGTTCGGCGCCTGCAAGGCCGAGGGGATCCACACCTGCCTCGATACCAACGGCTTTGTTCGTCACTACGACGCCCAGCTCGACGCCGTGCTGGACGTCACCGATCTGGTGCTGCTCGACATCAAGCAGATCAACGATCAGAAACACATCCCGCTGACCCACGTGAGTAACCGCTACACCCTGGAATTCGCCCGTCACCTGGCGGCCAAGGGCAAGAAGATGTGGATCCGCTACGTGGTGGTGCCCACCTGGAGCGATGACGACGAGAGCGCCGAAGGGCTCGGCCAGTTTATTCAATCCCTCGGGGAGTGCGTCGAGAAGGTGGAGCTGCTCCCCTATCACGAGCTCGGCAAGCACAAGTGGGATGTGCTCGGCGATCCCTATGAGCTCACCGAGATCCATCCCCCCAAGAAGGAGACCATGGATCGCATCCAGGCCATCTTGGGTAAGTACCACAGCAACGTAAAATATTAATCTTCAAGGGGGCAGAGGCCCCCTTTTGCTTTTTCAGGATCCCCCATGAGTGACGGAGAACTCACCGCCCTGCTCGCCGCCCTGGCCCTGCTGGCCATGGCCCAGCAGCGCACCCTCTGGCGGCAATTGCTGGCCACCCCTCTCTATCAGCGCCTGCTGCTTGGCGCCTCCCTGGCTCTCATCCCGCTCTGGCTGCTGCGCGCCGGCCTGCACCAGGGGCTCTCCATTCACTTCCTGGGCCTCACCGCCCTCACCCTGCTGCTCGGCTGGCGCCTTGCCCTGCTGGCGGGCACCCTCACCTTGCTCGCCCTCACCGGCTTCGGGGTCGACAGCTCCACCCAGCTCGGCAGTGAGCTGCTGCTCGGTGTCATGGTACCCGTGCTGGTGAGCCAGGCCCTGTTTCTGGCGAGCTGGGCCTGGCTGCCGCGCCACCTCTTCGTCTACCTCTTCGTGGCAGCCTTCCTGGGCGGCGCCGTCACCATCTCGGTCAAGGTGGTGGGGACCGCTCTCTGGGCCGGCTGGAGCGGTGCCTATCCCTGGCACACCATAGAGGAGAACTACCTCTCCATCTGGCCCCTGCTGCTCTTCCCCGAAGCCCTGCTCAACGGCATGACCATGACCCTGCTCGCCGTCTATCGCCCCCACTGGGTGCACAGCTTCCACGACCGGGTCTATCTGGGGCGCTGACAAAAACAACGCCCCGTACGGGGCGTGGTTCGTTTCAGAGGCTGCGCGGTTTGAGGTGCGCGTGCCAGCGGGTTTCGAGCCGCTTGAACAGCCAGACGATGACAAAGGTGAGCGCCATGTAGAGCAGGCCGGCGGTGATAAACGCCTCGAAGGGGCTGTAGTAGCGCGAGTTGATGATGCGCGCCGCGCCGGTCAGATCGACGATGGTGATGATGCCCGCCACCGCCGAGCCCTGCAGCATGAAGATCACCTCGTTGCTGTAGGCCGGCAGCGCCCGCCGAAACGAGTTCGGCAGGATGACCCGGGTGAGGGTCTGCCAGCGGCTCATGCCAAAGGCCATCGCCGCCTCAATCTGCCCCTTGGGCATGTTGCTCACGGCCCCGCGCACTATCTCGGCGGTGTAGGCGCCGGTGTTGAGGGTGAAGGCCAGCAGGGCGCAGAACCAAGCCTGGGAGAAGAGACTCCAGGCCGCGCTGTTTTTCAGCCACTCCCACTGGGCCGCTCCGTAATAGATGATAAAGAGCTGCACCAGCAGCGGAGTGCCACGAAAGAAGTAGATATAGGCCCAGATGGGGAAGCGGATAAACCAGTTGCGGTGGGTACGCAGCACCCCCATGGGCACAGCCAGCAAGAGCCCCAGGATCAGGGCCGCCAGCACCAGGCCTACCGTGGTGTAGAGGCCCTGCCAGTAGGTGGGCCACTCATCGAGAATGATCGAGAAATCCATGGCTTACCTCGTCTTGATGGCGTAGTGGCGTTCGGCCCATTTGAGTGCCGAGGTGGAGACCGCGGTGAACACCAGGAAGATGAGCGCCACCGCCATGTAGAAGGTAAAGGGGAGCTGAGTCGAGCCAGCGGCCAGGGAGGCTTTGCGCACCATGTCGTCGAGCCCGATGATGGAGACCAGCGCCGTGGTCTTGAGCAGCACCAGCCAGTTGTTGCCAAAGCCGGGCAGGGCGTGGCGCATCATCTGGGGAAACAGGATGCGCACAAATACCTGCAGCGGGCGCATGCCGAAGGCGCGGGCCGCCTCGAGCTCCCCCTTGTCCACCGCCAGGATGGCGCCACGGAAGGTCTCGGCCATGTAAGCGCCGAAGATGAAGCCGATGGTGGCCACACCGGCCGCGAACGGGCTGATGTCGATGTAGTCGGGCACCAGCGCGACCCACTCCTGGCTCGGGTTGCTTTTCAGCAGCCAGGCGTTGTAACTCTCGTTGATCCAGGTGAGCAGGTTGTTGATAAACACCTGGCCACCGAAGAAGAGCAGCATCATCAACACCAGGTCGGGGATGCCGCGAATGAGGGTGGTGTAGAGGTCGGCCACGCCCCGCGCCCAGCGATAGGGGGAGAGTTTGGCCAGGGCTCCCAGCATGCCGAGGCAGACGGCGAGCAGCAGGGAGGCCAGCGCCACCTGCAGGGTCACGCCCGCCCCCTCCAGCAGGGATCCTTCGTATCCTTTCAAATCCAGCATGGTTCGCTCCATCGATTTCGGGCCCGCACTGCGGGCCCGAACACAGCGGATGAATCGGCGTTGCCGCCGCAGACGTTCGCTTATTCGCCGTACACGTCGAAGTCGAAGTACTTGTCGTTGATGGCCTTGTACTTGCCGTTGGCACGCAGGGCCAGGATGGCCTGGTTAAATTTCTCTTTCAGATCCTTGTCGGCCTTGCGCACGGCGATGCCGGCCCCTTCGCCGAACCACTTGGGATCGGTCAGCTTGGGCCCGATAAACTCGTAGGCATCGCCCCCTTCCTTCTTGAACAGGCCGTCGACGATGGCGGCGGAGTCGGCCAGCACGTAGTCGACACGGCCGGACTTCAGATCCAGGTAGGCCTCATCGGCGGTGCCGTAGCGCTTGATAGTCGCTTCCGGGAAGTTGTCGGTGATGTAGGTGTCCATGGAGGTAGCACGCTGCACGGCGACGTTCTTGCCGCTCATGAAGGCCTTGTCCAGGGTCAGCTCGGTTCCCTTCTTGGCGGCGAAGCGGGCCGGAATATGCTGGTACTTCTGGGTGAAGTCGACCTTCTTCTTGCGCTCTTCGGTGATGTCCATGGTGGCGATGATGGCGTCGAACTTGCGCGACAACAGCGCCGGGATGATGCCGTCCCAGTCCTGCTTGACCAGGGTGCACTTGACCTTCATCTCCTCGCACAGGGCGTTGGCGATGTCGATGTCAAAGCCCTTGACCTCACCGCTCGGCTCGGTCCAGGAGAAGGGAGGATAGGCACCCTCGACACCGATCCGCACCTCTTTCCACTCCTTGGCCATGACGCCGGTAGAGCCCATGGCAGCCATGACGGCCGCAGCCACTATCATCTTCTTCATCATTTCGCTCTCTCCTTGATACGCAAAACCGATCCATCAATAGATGGAAGATATGAACTGTTTGAACCGCTCGGACTTGGGATGGGCAAAGATCTCCTTGGGATCCCCCTGCTCCTCCACCCGCCCTTGGTGCAGAAACATCACCTTGTTGGAGACGTCTCGGGCAAAGGCCATCTCATGGGTCACCACCAGCATGGTGCGCCCCTCCTCGGCCAGCTCGCGCATGACCCCAAGCACCTCGCCCACCAACTCGGGGTCGAGCGCCGAGGTGGGCTCGTCAAACAGCATCACCTCGGGGTCCACCGCCAGGGCACGGGCGATGGCCGCACGCTGCTGCTGGCCACCCGAGAGGTGGCCCGGATAGTAGTCGCGCCGCTCCCACAGGCCCACCCGGTTGAGCAGGTGCTCGGCCTTGGCGATGGCCTCGGCGCGCGGCACCTTGAGCACCTGGATAGGCACCTCGATGATGTTCTGCATGATGGTCATGTGGGACCAGAGGTTAAAGCTCTGGAACACCATGGCGAGACGGCTGCGAATGCGTTCGACCTGGCGCATGTCTTCGGGCACCCGCTCGCCACTGCGGCTACTCTTCATGCGGATCAGCTCCCCATGCAGAGCCACGGTGCCGGAAGAGGGGGTCTCCAGCAGATTGATGCAGCGCAAGAAGGTGGATTTCCCCGACCCTGAAGAGCCGACGAGCGAGATGACATCTCCCTTGCTGGCCGTCAGATCGATGCCCTTAAGCACCTCGTGGGAACCAAAATATTTGTGTAGATCTCGGACTTCCAATGCAGCGACGTCGCTCATCCCTTACAACCTTGTAGTCTGTCCCTGGGCGGCCATCATTGACCTGTCACACCGCGCCTTTCGTTTACAAATATGCAACCTTTAGGCACTTCCTGCGAAAGTAACATCGGGGCGATAAAAATACAACATCTGCCCCGAGATCCTGCTGACTGCATGGGGAAACCCCGGCCACTTACAGAATAAAAGTCGATTTATCTGCATAATCACACTATGAGGCTTGGCGTACTGGCGATGCAAACAATCAGACGCAACCACTATTTACATGAAAAAAAATGCCCTTGTCACGCAAAAGCACACCTTTTCCTTATGTGAATATAAAATCACGTAACCTTGTTGCATGAATCCATATAAATCAGGGTCATACGATACCCAGACTTCAGAGAGTGAGCAGGGCCAGCGCTGTTAACCTCATTGCAACGGCCCCTGCTGCCGATTTTGTTTGCACACAACAGGGCCGACAGGCAGGATAAAGGGCTGACCCACTGTTTTCCCCCTTTTTACGTGACGGACCACTGATGCTGTTCAACGCCCTCTTGATCCTGCTGCCCCTCTTCATTGGCTACCTCATCCCCCTGCGTTCACGCTCACTGCTCTCGTCGATCAACGGCGCCCTGGGCAAGATGGTCTACCTGATCCTGGGACTGATGGGGATGAGCCTGGCCGGCATCGACGATCTGGGCAGCAGCATGGCGCAGATCCTTACCATCTCCGGTGTCATGCTCGCGTCTCTCACCCTCTGCAACCTGGCACTGCTCTGGTGGCTGGATCGCCAACGCGCGCAACCCCTGATTGAGAGCGCACAGGCTACGCCGAACAAGCTTCACATGATGTGGGAGTCGCTGCAGCTGGGACTGGTCGTTCTGGGGGGCTTCGCCTTCGGCCTGCTCGTCGATCTCTCGGCCTTGCCCATTGAGAAATTCAGCGAGTGGGCTCTGATGTTGCTGCTGCTGCTGATCGGCATTCAGATGCGTAACTCGGGCATGCATCTTCGCCAGATCCTGCTCAATCGCTGGGGCATGACCATCGCCGTCTCGGTGCTTCTTAGCAGCTGGGTCGGTGCCCTGCTGGCCGCCCTGCTGCTTGATCTGCCCCCTTCCCACGCCCTGGCCATGGCCTCGAGTTTTGGCTGGTACTCCCTCTCGGGCATTCTGGTGGCAGACAAGCTGGGCCCGGTCATGGGCTCAGCCGCCTTTCTTAACGATCTCGGTCGCGAGCTTATCGCCATCCTCATCATTCCGCTGCTGATGCGCCGTCACCCCTCGGCCGCCATCGGCTACGGCGGGGCCACCGCACTCGACTTCACCCTGCCGGTGATCCAGCGCACCGGGGGCGTCGGTGTCGTGCCGGTGGCCATCGTCTCGGGCTTCATACTCAGCCTGCTGGGGCCCATCCTGATCCTGGGGTTTCTGGCGCTATGAGTGCACCACGATTAATTTAACGGGCTCCATTGTGGGCCCATTTTTTTGGCTAAAAAATGTGATGCCGTCCACTCTTCGGGCCCTGATTTCACCTGGGCGAAACAGACAATTCACCGCAGGATACCGACGGGACACTATTTCGCAGCAAGGTGAGAACACCTCATTTTCGTTCGCCACTTACTTAAATATTCCCGCTGTAAGTCGCTGGATTTGCCCCATGAGATTGTGCATTCTGCTGCTTTCCGGCTCAGGCCGGATGGATCCGCACAGGGGCGAAAGACCCCGGGCGGTACGCTGTAAATGGAGCATTTCACATGAAAATGAACAAGCTGACGATCGCCATCATCATCTCTATGTTGCTCGGCATCGTTACCGGCCAAGGAGTGCGCTGGCTCGATCCGGTTCAGGCGGCCACCTTTGCCAGCAACATCACACTGCTGACCGATATCTTCCTGCGCCTCATCAAGATGATCATCGCCCCCCTGGTCTTCACCACCCTCACCGTCGGCATCGCCAAGATGGGCGACTCCCGCACCGTGGGACGCGTGGGCATCAAGACCCTGGCCTGGTTTATGATGGCCTCCCTGCTCTCCCTGACGCTGGGGCTGGTGATGGTTCACCTGCTCACCCCGGGAGTGGGCCTCTACCTGACCCTGCCCGACGGCTCGGCCACCAGCGGCATCAGTGCCGGCGCCATCACCCTCAAAGACTTCATCACCCACGCCATCCCGAAAAGCGTGGTCGAGGCGATGGCGACCAATGAGATCCTGCAGATCGTGGTCTTCTCCCTCTTCTTCGGTCTGGCTGCTGCCTCCATCGGCGATCACGCCAAACCCGTGGTCACCGTCATGGCCAGTGCCGCCGACATCATGCTCAAGGTGACCGGCTATGTGATGTACTTCGCCCCCTTCGCCGTCTTCGCCGCTATCGCGGCCATGGTGGCCAAGGAGGGGCTGGGTATCCTCGCCACCTACGGCACCTTCATGAGCCAGTTCTATCTCTCACTGGGCACCCTCTGGCTGGTACTGCTGGGACTGGGCAGCCTGTTCCTCGGCCGCCGCGTGCTGACCCTGCTCGGCCTCATCCGCGAGCCGGTACTGCTGGCCTTCTCCACCGCCAGCTCCGAGTCCGCCTATCCCAAGACCCTGCAACGACTCGAAGAGTTTGGCTGCTCCAAGCGGATTGCCAGCTTCGTGCTGCCGATGGGTTACTCCTTCAACCTGGACGGCTCCATGATGTACTGCACCTTCGCCGTCATGTTCATCGCCCAGGCCTACGGCATCGAGCTCTCCTGGGGCCAGCAGATCACCATGCTGCTGCTGCTGATGGTCACCTCGAAAGGGATGGCCGGGGTACCGCGCGCCTCTCTGGTGGTGATCGCTGCTACCCTCAACCAGTTCCAGATCCCCGAAGCCGGGATCCTGCTGCTGCTCGGCATCGACCACTTCCTCGACATGGGGCGCTCGGCCACCAACGTGCTGGGCAATGCCATCGCCGCCAGCGTGGTCTCCAAGAGCGAAGGGGTATTGCAGGAGGAGGGAGAGGCACCGCTGCAAGACGCCGCCTGATCCCAACCGACAAAAAAGCCGCCCTTGGGCGGCTTTTTTTATGAATCAAAGAGCGCGGAGCTACTCCCCCGAATCGAGAATATCGTCGACGCAGACCTGTACCGGCGTGGTCTCATCCTCACGCTGCAGCAGCACCAGCCGGTTTTGTCTGTCGACCTCCAGTACCCAGGCAGCCCCTTCCCGGGTCTGGCAATACATGCCAGGACGCACCTCACGAATATCCATATCCTCTACTCCTTCTACTACCCGAACCCTCCTGGCTCGCCGAATCAGTATAGGGAAAAAAAGAGGCTCCTTCTGGGAGCCTCTGCACAGTTCAACATCTGCCTGGGTTATTTACCCTTGGGCTGGCTCTCGACCCAGCGCCCACCGTCGTAGTGAGCGGTCCAGCCGGTCGCCTTGCCGTTGACCTCGGTCATCACGTACTGCTCCTTGGTCTTGCGACTGAAGCGCACCACAGCCGGGTTGCCGTCGGCGTCATAGGCCGGTGCATCGGCCAGGTAGTAGTGTTTTGGCGAGATGCGATCGCGGAAGCGCTTGAGCTCCTCCACCAGCGGCGCGCGGGTCTCGCGCGACTTCGGGAAACTGCTGGCGGCCAGGAACAGGCCGGCGGCGCCGTCACGGAGCACGAAGTGCGCGTCGGACTGGCTGCACTTGAGTTCGGGCAGCGGCACAGGATCTTCCTTGGGCGGCGCGATTTCACCGTTTTTCAGGATCTTGCGAGTGTTCTTGCAGCTCTCGTTGGTGCACCCCATGTACTTGCCGAAGCGGCCGTTTTTCAGCTGCATCTCGGATCCGCAGCGATCGCACTCGATGGAGGGGCCTTCGTAACCCTTGAGCTTGAACTGCCCCTTCTCCACCTCGTAGCCTTCGCAGTCGGGGTTGTTACCGCACACGTGCAGCTTGCGGGTCTCGTCGATGATGTAGGAGTCCATGGCCGTGCCGCAGATCTTGCAGCGGTGCATAGCACGCAGGGCGTTGGTCTCGGCCTCTTCCTCTTCACCGGTGGAGACGAACTCGTCGGCGCTCACCAGGTTGATGGTCTTCTTGCAGCGTTCCTTGGGCGGCAGGGCATAGCCGGAGCAGCCGAGGAAGACCCCGGTGGTGGCGGTGCGAATGCCCATGGGGCGGCTGCAGTCGGGGCAGCTGATGTCGGTCACCACCATCTGGTTGGCTCGCATCCCCCCCTCGTCGCTCGGCTGCTCGGCGCGGCCCAGCTCCTCGGTAAACTCGCGATAGAAGTTGTCGAGCACCGCCTTCCACTCGCTGTCACCCTGGGCTATCTCGTCGAGCTGCCCTTCCATGCGGGCGGTGAACTCATAGTTCATCAGCTCGGCGAAGTTCTCGACCAGGCGATCGGTGACGATTTCCCCCATCTTCTCGGCGAAGAAGCGGCGATTCTCGACCCGCACATAGCCGCGATCCTGAATGGTGGAGATGATGGAAGCGTAGGTGGACGGCCGGCCGATGCCGCGCTTCTCCAGCTCGCGCACCAGGGCCGCTTCGGTGAAGCGCGCAGGCGGCTTGGTGAAGTGCTGACGCGGATCGAGCTTGACCAGCTCGAGCACCTCGCCCGGCTCCACCGCCGGCAGCTGGATGTCTTCGCCCTTGCGTCCCATGGGGGGCAGGGCCTTGGTCCAACCGGCGAAGCGCAGGGTACGGCCACGGGCCTTGAGTTCGTAATCGCCGGCGCGCACGGTCAGGGTGGTGGCGTCGTACTGGGCCGGGGTCATCTGGCAGGCGACAAACTGGCGCCAGATGAGGTCATACAGCTTGTGGGCGTCGGCCTCCATCCCCTCCAGATCGCTGGCACCGACGGTCACGTCAGATGGACGGATCGCCTCGTGCGCCTCCTGGGCACCTGCCTTGGAGCCGTACAGGTTCGGCTCGGCCGGCAGATAGGGCTGACCGTACTGAGTGACGATGAAGTCGCGCACCGCGCTCACCGCCTCCTGGCTCAGGTTGGTCGAGTCGGTACGCATGTAGGTGATGTAACCGGCCTCATAGAGACGCTGGGCCATCATCATGGTCTTCTTGACCCCAAAGCCGAGACGGGTAGAGGCGGCCTGCTGCAGGGTCGAGGTGATGAAGGGAGCCGAGGGCTTGGAACCGGTCGGCTTGTCCTCGCGGCTCTGCACCACGTAAGGCACACCCTGGATGGCGGCGACGGCGGCCAGGGTCTGGGCCTCGGTCACCGGCTTGAACTCCTTGCCGAGGTGGGTGAGCACCTCCATGCGCAGGGACTCCTTGCTGCCGGTCAGCAGATCGGCGTGCAGATCCCAGAACTCGACCGGCACGAAGGCCTTGATGTCGCGCTCCTTGTCGACGATGAGGCGCACCGCCACCGACTGGACACGGCCGGCGGAGAGGCCACGAGCCAGCTTCTTCCAGAGCAACGGGGAGACCATGTAGCCCACCACCCGATCGAGGAAACGGCGCGCCTGCTGGGCGTTGACCCGATCGATATTGAGATCGGAGGGCTGGGAAAAGGCCTCCTGGATGGCGCTCTGGGTGATCTCGTTAAATACGACTCGCTTGTAGCGCCCCTCTTCGCCCCCAATCACCTCGCGCAGGTGCCAGGCGATGGCCTCTCCCTCTCTGTCCAAGTCGGTTGCGAGATAGATGGTATCGGCCTTGGCGGCCAGGGATTGCAGCTCGGAGACGACCTTCTCCTTGCCGGGCAGCACCTGGTAGTTGGCCTCCCAACCGTGCTCGGGGTTGATCCCCATGCGGTTGAAGAGCGCACGGCGCTCCTTGACGGCCTTCTCGGCATCGCTGAGCTTGACGCCACGCACGGCAGGCTTCTTCGGCTCGGTCGAGCCACTGCCGGCCGTCGGCAAGTCGCGGATATGGCCCACGCTGGATTTCACCACGTAGTCCTTACCCAGATATTTGTTGATGGTCTTGGCCTTGGCCGGAGACTCCACGATGACCAGAGATTTGCCCATGCTATGACTCGTTTCCTGTCACCCCGGGGACGGGGTCTGAAGTTTTGTGGGGCTGTATAAGAGATTTGGCGGCAAAAAGCAAACCCTGCCGCAGTCGAGACCTCCCCAATCCTTATTTATTAATGCGAGCCCAACCCTTTGTAATCAACCCATTTTTGGTATTTCTACCCCATCTGCTTTTTTTTCTACGGCCTTGGGCACAGCGGCACACCTCAGTTACCAGATTGTTACAAATAAAGAAAAACAGGATATGATGGCGCAACCTCCCCATCACACTGGGGGAATGGACTCCGCTACCCCGATAAAATGAAAGGATGTATCTGATGAAGCATTTCGAGGTCAACTTCGACGGTCTGGTCGGTCCCACCCATAACTACGCCGGTCTCTCTTACGGTAATGTCGCCTCCCAGAACAATGCCAAGGAGGCCTCCAACCCCCGTGAGGCGGCCAAACAGGGGCTGGTCAAGATGAAGGCGCTCACCGACCTTGGTATGGTACAAGGGGTACTGGCGCCCCAGGAGCGCCCGGATCTCGCCACCCTGCGCCGCCTCGGCTTCTCCGGCAGCGATGCCCGCGTGCTGGAGCAAGCCGCCGCCCAGGCCCCGGCCGTGCTGGCCGCCTGCTACTCCGCCTCGAGCATGTGGACCGCCAACGCCGCCACCGTCTCGCCCAGTGCCGATACCATGGATGGTCGCGTGCACTTCACCCCGGCCAACCTGACCAACAAGTTCCACCGCTCGCTCGAACCCGAAGTGACCGGCCGCATCCTGCGCGCCGTGTTCCCGGACGAGCGGCACTTCAGCCATCACACCCACCTGCCGGAGAACGATCACTTCGGCGACGAAGGGGCGGCCAACCACACCCGCCTGTGCAGCCATTACGGCCACGCCGGGGTGGAGCTGTTCGTCTACGGGCGCAGCGCCTTTGACCTCTCCCGTCCGGCACCGACCCGCTACCCGGCGCGTCAGACCCTGGAGGCGAGCCAAGCCATCGCCCGCCTGCACGGGCTGGACGAGGAGAACTGCGTCTTCATCCAGCAGAATCCGGCGGTGATCGATCAGGGGGTGTTCCACAACGACGTGATCGCCGTGGGCAACCAGAACGTGCTGTTCTTCCACCAGGAGGCCTTCCTCGACACCCAGGGGGCACTGGCCGAGGTGCGCCGCAAGTTCGGCGACGGGGAGCTGCATTTTATCGAGGTACCGACCGCCGAGGTCGCGGTGCAGGATGCGGTGCGCTCGTACCTGTTCAACACCCAGATCCTCACCCTGCCGTCCGGCGAGATGGCCATCATAGCCCCCACCGAGTGCCGCGACACCCCAGCGGTCTCCCGCTATCTGGACAAGCTGGTTACCCTCGGCAGCCCGATCAAGCAGGTGCACTTCATGGACGTCAAACAGAGCATGCGCAACGGCGGTGGCCCCGCCTGCCTGCGTCTGCGGGTCGCCCTGAACGATAACGAGCTGGCCGCCGTCAACCAGGCCTGCCTGATGAACGACTCCCTGTTCACCCGCCTCAACCAGTGGGTCGACAAGCACTATCGGGACCGCCTCTCGTTCGACGATCTGCGCGATCCGGCGCTGGTGACCGAGTCGCGCGCCGCCCTCGACGAGCTGACCCAGATCCTCAAGCTCGGTGCCGTCTACCCCTTCCAGCGCTAACGGCTACCGGAAACAACGAACCCGCCATTCGGCGGGTTCGTTTTTTATGTGTCCTCGCAGCCAGAGCCACAGGCCGTTAGTGCCGCGGGATGATGGCCACGGCTTTATTGCCAAGGAGAGTAACGCCCGAACAGGCTGCGCGCCCCCTCGATCGCCCCCTCGGCCCCCTGCTTGCCCAGGCGCGCCATCAGCCCCTTGCGGGTGCGATAGTGGACCGCCAGCACGCGCCGGGTGTGCGCCTGCTCGATGAGGTAGTCGTCGCTGGTCTTGAGCTCATCCACCAGCCCGAGCTCTCGGGCCTGACTCGCCAGCCAGTGTTCGCCGGTGGTGACCTGCTCGATGTCGAGGGTCGGACGATGCGCCTGCACAAACTGCTTGAAGCGCTGATGGATCTCCTCGAGCTCCTCGCGGAACTTGGCCCGTCCCTCGTCGTCGTTCTGGCCAAAGACCGTCAGGGTGCGCTTGTACTGGCCGGCGGTGTGCATCTCAAAATCGATGTCGTGTTTTTTCAACAGCTTGTTGAAGTTCGGCAGCTGCGCCACCACGCCGATGGATCCCACGATGGCAAACGGCGCCGCCAGGATGCGATCCGCCACACAGGCCATCATGTAGCCACCGCTCGCCGCCACCTTGTCCACCGCCACCGTGAGGGGGATCTCTTTATCCTTGATGCGCTGCAGCTGGGAGGCGCACAGGCCATAGCCGTGCACCACGCCGCCGCCGGATTCGAGGCGCACCAGCACCTCGTCCTGCGGCGTCGCCACCGTCAGCACGGCGCTCACCTCTTCGCGCAGGGCGCTGACCTCACGAGCATCCATGCTGCCCTTGAAGTCGATGACGAACAGGCGGGAGCGGTGATCCCCCTTGCTGCGCGCCTTCTCCTCCTGTTTGTGCTGCTTCTCGAGGGCCTTGCGCCCCTCCTTGTCGGCCAGCAGGGTCGCCAGACGAAAGCGGGTCTCTTCGAGGTCGGCACCGAGATCGGTCACATCCAGTTGCCCCTTGCCCCCCTTGTTGCCACGACCGGCCAGGGTCAGGATCACCACGGCGGCCCCCAGGGCGAGCAGCAGGGTCAGGGTCTTGGCCAGAAACAGGCCGTACTGAGTCAAAAACTCCACGTATTCCTCCACGTGACTTGCACGCTACGATCGATGGTCATGCCGGCAATAATGACACAACTCCTGAATTTTATTCACTTTTTGACACCTGAGACTGGTCAAGCTCCCCCCGGTGTCAGTACACTTGCGCCGTTTAGCTGCACTATACAGGAGAGCGCATTCATGATGGATTATCAGGCTGATGCCCAACTGCTGGCCGGCAAGGTCATCGTGGTGACCGGTGCGGGTGACGGCATTGGCAAGGAGGCGGCCATCAACTATGCCGCCCACGGCGCCACCGTGATCCTGCTCGGCCGCACCGCCGCCAAGCTGGAGGCCACCTTCGATGCCATCGAGGCCGCGGGCTACCCGCTCCCCGCCATCGTGCCCATGGACCTCAAGCAGGCGACCGCGGCCGACTATCGCGGCCTGGCCGAGACCTTTGCCCGTCAGTTTGGTCGTCTCGATGGCGTGCTGTTCAACGCCGGTCTGCTCGGCGTGCTCTGCCCCTTCGACCAGATCAAGGAGAAGGAGTGGGACGAGGTGATGCAGGTGAACGTCAAGTCCGAGTTTTTGATGACCCAGGCCCTGCTCCCCCTGCTGCGCAAGACCGCTAAGGAGCAAGGTGAAGCCGTGCTGCTCTACACCTCCTCCGGCGTGGGTCGTAAGGGCCGTGCCTACTGGGGCACCTACGCCATCTCCAAGTTTGCCGTCGAGGGCATGATGGAGGTGCTGGCCGACGAGCTGGAAAATACCGGCGTGCGAGTCAATTCCATCAACCCGGGTGGCACCCGCACCAAGATGCGGGCCAGCGCCTTCCCGGCCGAGGATCCCATGAACCTCAAGACCCCGGCCGATCTGATGCCCCTCTATCTCTATCTGATGGGCAAAGACAGCCGCGGCGAGAACGGCAAGACCTTTGTCGCTCAACCCAAATAGGGGACAGAGGAGGCAAGGGTGGCTAGGCTAGGTGATGGGGACGAGCAGCGTCCCGCCACGAGAGAGTCTGATATGCAGGAGATGGACCACCAGAAGGAGCGGGCACTGTTTCGTCCTCGTAGCACGGTGGAGCAGTGGCGTATCTTCCAGGCGGTGGTGGAGTATGGCGGCTATGCCCAGGCGGCCGAAGCGCTTTGCAAGAGCCAGTCCTCCCTCAACCACGCCGTGGCCAAGTTGCAGCAATCTCTCGGGGTTGCACTGCTGGAGGTGCGTGGCCGCAAGGCCGAGCTGACGGTGGCCGGGGAGATCTTCCTCAAGCGCTCGCGCCAACTGCTGGCCCAGATGGAAGATCTCGAAGGGTTGGCCCACAACATCGAGCGCCAGTGGGAGTCCCAGATCAACCTCTACGTCTCGGCGCTGCAACCGAGAGAGCGCCTCTATCGCGTCCTGGCTCGCTTCCAACCCCGCGCGCGGGGTTGTCGCATCAACCTGCATGAGCGCATTCACTGCCATGTCGGGGCCCTGCAACCCGGTGATCTGATGATGACCGAGCACCTGCCCCCCGATCGGGGCGGCGTGCCGCTCGATGAGGTGCTGATGCTCCCCGTCTGCGCCCCCCACCATCCCCTCGCCACCGGCTCCGAGCCGGTGAGCGGAGAGCTGCTCGCCACCCACACCCAGATCAGCCTGCATCCCCCCATCCACCGCTCTCTGGACTGGAGTCAGGAGAGTGACACCGGCTGGGCCGTCACCCACTACACCGAGGCGCTGCGGCTCATCCTGCAGGGACTCGGCTATGGCTGGATGCCGGCCCATCAGGTGCGCGCCCTGATCGATGAGGGCAAGCTGGTGCGCCTCAACCCCGAGTCGGGAGGCGAGCGCCGACTCTTTACCTACCTGCTGACCACAGACCCCACCCAGCTTGGCCCGGCCACCGAGCTGCTGCTGCGCCTGCTGCGTGCCGAATACCAGCCGCCGGCCCCCTAGGCGTTTCGCACCCGCAGACACCCGGCCAGGGCCAGCACGATAAGCCCGGCAGAGACCACAAAGACGCCGTGAAAGCTCCACCACTCGGCCACCAGGCCGGCAATGGCACCGGCCAGGATGGCGCCGGTCCGGATGCTGTTGGTGAACAGGGTGGTCGCCACCCCGGCCCGCCCCGGCATCAGATCCTGAAAGTAGGACATGCCGATCCCCGCGACGATACCGACGAAGATGGCATTGAACAGCTGCAGCATCAGCAGCTCGCGCTCGCCCGTGAACCCGATCAGCCCCAGATAGAAGAGCAGGCCCGCCAGGGTCGCCACCAGCATCATGGGACGCTTGCCAACACGCCGGGTATAGTGACCCGCCAGCAGCATGAAGGGGATCTCGAGCGCCGCCGCAGTCCCCATCAGGAGACCGGCCAGCCGCTCCTCCAGCCCCAGCTCACGGGTGATGTAGAGGGGCATGTTGATGAGGTACATGCTGTTACAGGTCCACATCAGGGTGCAGGCGATAAACAGTGCCCGCACATTCTTGTCGCGCCAACTGCTCTCCCTGGGCCGCACCACTTCCCCCTGCTGCACGGGCAGGACCGGGATCCAGCGCCAGACGATGGCCGCACACACCACAAACGCCAGGGAAGAGGCCAGATACATGGGGGTAAAGCCGTAACCCATGACGATGGCAAACGCGAGCGGCGGACCTATGACCCAGGCCAGCGAAAATTGGGCCCGCATCACAGAACTGAACATGTCGGCACGCTTGCCCTCCCGGTCCGCATGCTCACGGGCCAGGGCAAACAGCTGAGGGCTGGCGGTGCTGGCAACGCCGGCGAGCAGGACCCCGAGGGAGGCGAGCACCCAGTAGTGCCTGTCGAAGGCAAAGAGCAGGGAGACGAGGACACCGGCGCCGCAGCAGAGCAGGATCAGTCCCTTACGCCCTCCCCTGTGGTCGGAGCGGTGGGCCAGCCACTGGCTGACCAGGATCCCCACCACCGCATTGATGGTGTAAAAGAGTCCGATGAGAAACGGGCGCACCCCCACCTCTTCGCCCAGAAACAGAGAGAGGGTGGGCACCTGCAGCGCCACGGCCATGCCGGTGACGAAGGTGACGGCAAGAAACGCGAGGGAGACGGGATCCCCCTGACGGCGGAGGGTGGTGACAATTTTCATACGATGCTGAACCTGGGCTTAAGAGAGGGACAGGAATGAAACCTGTGCGGTTATCGGGTCTTTTCGCCCGGTTGTCAATTACGCCCTTCCCCTTGCGCCCATGGGTATGCCCCCGTAGAGTGTTGGCAATCTGAGCCGGCGTGGAATGAGAACATGTTTGATTTTGATAAGGAAATTGACCGTACTAACACCATGAGCCTGAAGTGGGACAAGTACAAGGGCCAGGATGTCCTGCCCATGTGGGTGGCCGATATGGACTTCGTCTCCCCCCCTGTGGTACTCGATGCCCTGACCCGGCGTGTCGCCCACGGCGTCTTTGGCTACTCGCGTCCCTCTCCACGCCTCATCGCCCTCATCGTGGAGCGGATGCAGGCTCGCTATGGCTGGACCATCCAGCCCGAATGGCTGGTGTTCCTGCCGGGCGTGGTGCCGGGCCTGAATCTGGCCTGCCGCGCCTGGACCACACCGGGCCGTGGCGTGCTTACTCCGAGCCCGGTTTACTACCCCTTCCTGCAGGCACCGGGGTTTAACGAGCGCCCCCTGCTCACGGTCCCGATGAGAGAAGAGCAGGGCCGCTGGGCCCTGGACATGGAGGAGCTGGAGCGCCAGGCACCGGGTGCCGATCTGCTGCTCTTGTGCAACCCCCACAATCCGGGCGGGACCATCTTCACCCGTGACGAACTCAGCGCCATCGACGCCATCGCCGAGCGCCATAATCTGGTGGTCTGCTCCGACGAGATCCACTGTGATCTCCTGCTCGACCCACAGGCGCGTCACCTCCCCTACGGTGCTCTCAATGAAGGCGCGGCCCAGCGCAGCGCCGTGATGATGGCGCCGAGCAAGACCTTCAACATCGCCGGCCTCTGCTGCGCCTTCGCCGTGGTGCCCAACGAGCGGCTGCGCTTCAAGCTGCAACAGGCGATGCGCGGGATCAGCGCCGACATCAATCTGCTCGGCTTTGTGGCCGCCGAGGCCGCCTATGAGGGGGGGGAGGCGTGGCTCAACGGGCTGCTCGACTACCTCAGGGGCAACCTGGCCCTCATCGAGGAGGCGGTCGCACGCTGGCCCGGCGTCACCCTGGCTCGCCATCAGGCCACCTATCTGGCCTGGCTGGATGTGTCGGGCCTGGATCTGGAGCATCCCATCCCCTTCTTCGAGCAGGCGGGGGTCGGCCTGTCGCCGGGTGCCCAGTTTGGTGACGGCCGCTTCGTTCGTCTCAACTTCGGTTGTACTCGCGCCACCCTGCGCGAGGCACTGGATCGGATGGAGCGGGCTATCCTGGCTCGCTGATGCCACACTGCGGGCCGGCTTGTTCAGAGCGCAGGCCCGCGTTACATTCAAGTTGCCTCGTTTTATCCGCCCCCCTTTCAAAAGAGAACCGGTCAGTGAAATCCCTGCTGCTTCTGCTCGCGCTGCTGCCAGCGCTCACCACGGCCACCCCCAGAGCGCACCTCGTCGTCGGCACCGGCTCCATCACCGGGGTCTACTACCCAACAGGAGGGGCCCTCTGTCGCCTGATGAATCAGGCGCCGTCCCTGCCCGAGTGCACCGTGTTGAGCACGGAAGGATCGCAAGAGAATCTGGCCTTGCTGCGGAAGGGAAAGATCGATCTCGCCCTGGTGCAGGCCGATCTGCTGTGGGAGGCACGTCATGGCGCGGGAGGCGGCAGAGGCCATCGGCTCGAGGGGATCAGCCCGCTCTTCACCCTCTACAACGAGCCCCTCAATCTGGTGGTGCGCGCCGACAGCGGCATCGAAAGCCTGGGAGACCTCAAGGGAAAGCGGCTGGATCTGGGGCCGGCCGGCTCGGGGGATCGCGTCACGGCCACGGCACTGCTCGGGGCGCTGGGCTGGCAATCTGACCAAATACCACAGGGCAGTGCCGACGATCGTACCCAGGCCCTCTGCGCCGGTGAGAGCGACGCCCTGTTTCTGGTCGCGGCCAATCCGAGCCAGGCCATCACCGAGCTGCTCGGTCGTTGCCGCGCGCGTCTCATCCCGGTGGAAGGTGACGCCGTAGACACCCTCATCGCCAGCCGCCCCGATTATCGCAAGATCCGTATCGCTCCGGGTCTCTACCCCGGGTTGGAGGAGACGGTGCCCACCTTTGGCACCGCCGCCGTGCTGGTCGCACGTGACGACCTTCCCGCGACTCTCATCTATCGTATCGACGACTACCTGCTGGCCAATATGGCGCGCTTCAAGCGCCTGCATCCCGCCTTCCTCTCGCTCGAGAAAGAGCAGATGCTGGCCGCGGCGCCACTGGCCTTGCACCCGGGGAGCCGGGCCTATCTGGCTGGCACGCCTCCCGAGCCTCCTGCGCCTGTGGCGCCCACCACTACCGTGGCGGCCCCAAGCGCCAAGCCTGAAGAGGCGAGCGCCTCGCCGGCTAAGGAAAAAGAGCCCGAGGCGCCTTAAGACATCTCAGAGCGCCGGCATGCGGCTGGCGATCTCCTCTTCCACCCAGCCCAATAGCGCCTTGATCCCCCGAGAGAGGATCTGGTTCTGGCGCACTATGTAGCCCAGGTGAGTGGTGGGGAATTCCCCCAGCCGCTGTACCGGCACCCCCTCGTCGCGCCGTCTGAGCAGGGCAAAATCGGGCACGATGGCAACGCCGAATCCGGCCTCGGCCCAGTCGAGCTGGGCATCCACGCTGCCCACCTCCATCACCCTGTACCTGCCGAGGGTGGGTAGCGCCGGATCGAGCAGGGCCCGGGTGCGGGTATCATGGCCCAGCAGGATGAGCCGCTTCTCTTCCCCCTCCATCCCCTCCCCCAGGGCGCACCAGCCCACTTCCCGCAAGGCCGTGAAGTGAAGCGTATCGCTCGGCCGCTGGGCCAGCACGAAGCCGAGATCGGCGCGCCCGCTCCTGACCTGCTCGGCGGCGCGATCAGAGGTGGTGTTGAAGAGGGCCAGATCCAGGCCGGGATAGGCCTGCTTGAAACGCTGAAAGGGGCGGATCAGCAAGAGGCGTGAGATGATGTCGCTCGCCGCTATGGTGATGGTGCCCTGGGCCAGATCCCCAAGGGCATTGAGATCCGACTGACAGAGCTGCAGCTCGCTCAAGGCGCGTTGGGCGCTCACCAGCAGCCGCTCCCCTGCCTGGGTCAGGCGAAAGGGGTTGCGCTCGATGAGGCGGGTACGGGTCGCCTCCTCGAGGCGCTTGAGATGCAAGCTGACGTTGGGCTGGGTCATGTGCAACTCGGCCGCCGTCTGGCCGAAGTGCTGCAGACGGGCCAGGGTCACGAAGGTGTTGAGCCAGTGGAGATCGAGCATAAGCCCTCCCGGGGGACATCGGCCTTAATTATATGAATTTCTTATCAGGCAGATAAAGATAATTAATTTTTCATATTCCTCATCCCCTCCTAGGATGAGGACTTCGCGTTTCGCTACTTCCATTTTGAGGAGAAGAACATGTCGTCTATCGTCGTGGTAGGTGCCAACTGGGGTGATGAGGGCAAGGGCCGCATCGTGGATTATCTGGCAGGCCAAGCCGGCGCCAGCATCCGTTTCCAGGGCGGCAACAATGCCGGCCATACCGTGGTCAACGATCTGGGTACCTTCAAGCTGCACCAGGTACCGAGCGGCGTGTTCAACCCCGACTGCCTGGTCGTACTCGGCCCGGGCATGGTGATCAGCCCCGAGAAGCTCACCGTCGAGCTCGACGAGGTGAAGGCCTCTGGCATCACCCCCAAGCTGGCCATCTCCGATCGCGCCACCCTCTGCCTGCCCCTGCACGCCCTGGAAGACACCCTGGAAGAGCAGCGTCTGGGTGATGGCGCCTACGGCTCCACCCGTCAGGGCATCGCCCCGGCCTACGGTGACCGCGTCATGAAAAAAGCGATCCTGGTCGGCTGGCTGAAGCAACCGGAAGTCCTGGTCGAGCGCATCCAGTTCTTCCTCGACTGGAAACTGCCCCAACTCAAGGCCCTCTACCCGAGCTTCGAGTTCGCCCAGACCGCCCAAGAGATGGCCGACTGGCTGCTGGAAGTCTCTGCGCCCTGGATCGATGCCGTCTGCAACGTCAGCGTTCCCCTCAAGGGCCTGCAGGCCGAAGGCAAGACCCTGCTGTTCGAAGCTCAGCTGGGCGCCGGCCGCGACCTCATCTACGGTGAGTACCCCTGGGTCACCTCCTCCCACGTCTCCGGCGCCTATGCCGGCATCGGTGGCGGTCTGCCGGGTCTGCGCCCGGAGCGCGTCATCGCCGTCGCCAAGGCCTTCAGCTCCTCTGTCGGTACCGGCACCCTGCTGACCGCCATGGAGAACCAGGACGAGTTCCGCAAGATCACCAACGAGTTCGGCGCCACCACCGGCCGTCCCCGTGACGTCGGCTACTTCGACGCCGTGGCCACCAAGAATGGTGTCGAGCTGCAAGCCGCCACCGAAGTGGCCCTGACCAAGCTGGACTGCCTGACCGGCCTGCCGGATCTGAAGATCTGCGTGGCCTATGAAGGGGATCACACCGAAAACCCGATCTGGCCGCAAACCGCCGCCCTGAAACCCGTCTACGAGAAGATGGAGAGCTGGAGCGAGGACATCACCGGCTGCCGCACCTTCGAGAGCCTGCCCAAGGCTGCCCAGCAGTACGTGCTACGCATCGAGGAGCTGCTCGGCGTGCCGGTCAACATGGTCTCCGTCGGCCCGGGCCGCGAAGAGATGATCCTGCGCTAATCGCCGCACAGATAGCAAAACGCCAGTCGAAAGACTGGCGTTTTTGTTACTGCTTCCGGGAAGACAGCCCCTCAGACCTCGTCGAAGAGCGGGTGGTAGAGCACCTCACCGGCCAAGCCGGCGAGCGAGCCGGGCTCGAGCTCCATGACCATGAAGCACTCGGCGGGCACCTCATAGATGCAGTGCAGGCCGAAGTCGCTGGCCGGCTTGAAACCGAAGCGCCCATAGTAGAGGGGATCGCCCAATACCACCACCGCCTTCCAGTCCATCTCCAGCGCCGTATCGAGCCCCTCGCGCACCAGATCCGAGCCGATGCCCTGTCCCTGCCAATCCGGATGTACCGCCAGCGGCGCCAGGCCAAGCCAGGGCCCTTCCTGACCGCCAATCGTCACCGGGCTCATCATGAGATGGCCCATAAACTCGTACTCTTCCTCTTCCACCATGGTGACCACGGCGGCGCCGCACTCGCGCAGGCTGTTGACCAGCTCCGCCTCATCACTGCGGCCAAAGGCTGCCTCGATCAATTCCTGAACCGGTAGCATGTCGCCCGGGCGTTCGGTCCTCAGCATGAGCGTCTCTCTCGTTACGGTAGTCGCCGTGCATTATTCCACACCCTTACCCGTTTGCTGAGCCCGAGTGGTCAAAAATGCGGGGCGGATCGAACCTGATCAGCCCTGGGGCGCCTCGCCGACCAGGGCCTGGTTCAGGGTGCGATGGCGCGGCTGTTGCCCCATGCGCGCCAGCCAGCCACGCACGGCCGGGAAGGAGGCCAGGCTCAGATCCCCCTCTTCGGCCACATGGGTATAGGCATACAAGGCGACGTCGGCGATGGTCATCGCCTCGCCACAGAGCCAGTCATGGCAAGCCAGTTGGCACTCCATCACCGCCAATGCCTTCTCGGCAGGCTCACGCAGGCTATGCAGCCTGGCCTCTTGATCCGCCGGGCGCCCCAGATAGAGCACGATAAAGCGGGAGACGGCCACATAGGGTTCGTGACTGTACTGCTCGAAGAAGAGCCACTGCAGCACCCTCGCCTGGGCCAGTGGATCGGCAGGCCAGAGTGGAGAGCCCTGCGCCAGCAGATAGAGAATCGCATTTGACTCGCACAAGAACTCCCCGTCGTCCAACTGAAGCAGCGGGATCTTGCCGTTGGGATTCATCGCCAGAAAAGCCGGGGTGCGTGTCTCGCCGGCGGCGATGTCCACATGCACCCAATCGAGGGGGATAGCAAGATAACGGGCGAGTAGCCACACCTTGTAGCAGTTCCCCGAACGCAGATCGCCATATAAGCGCATTGTGACTCCTTGTCATGGGCCCGGAATGCCGGGATATTCGGTATCGCTCAGGGCGCGAGGCGCTCAATCTGCCACCCTTGCGCGTCCCGGGTGTAGTAGAAGCGGTCGTGCAGGCGGTGCTCGCCCCCCTGCCAGAACTCGACCGTGTCGATCACCACACGGTAGCCACCCCAGAAGCTCGGCAGCGGCACCTCGCCCTTGGCAAACTTCTGCTTGAGCTCGAGGAACTTGGCCTCCAGCACGCCACGCGCCGAGATGCGCGAGGACTGCTGGGAAACCCAGGCGGCTATCTGGCTGTCTTTCGGGCGGCTGTGGAAATACTTCATCACCTCAACCGGCCCCAGCTTCTCGACCCGCCCGGTGACGTGCACCTGGCGTTCGAGCATGTGCCAGGGAAAGAGCAGGCTGATGCGGGGATTGCCCTCGAGCTGGCGCGCCTTGCGGCTGCTCATGTTGGTGTAAAACAGCATGCCGGCGGCATCGTAATGCTTGAGCAGCACAGTGCGTTGCCAGGGCTGACCATCGGCGTCCACGGTCGCCACGACCATGGCGGTGGGATCGGTGAGGCGAGCCTCACAGGCCTGAGCCAACCACTTCTCGAACAAGGCCAGCGGCTCGGCCGGCAGATCGGCACGGCGCAACCCCCCCTTGGTGTATTCACGGCGCAGATCGGCGACATCCATCATCTTGATTTCCTAACGGCAAGGGATACGAAACAGCAGGCATTGTGCGCCGGATGGGACGATGAGACAACCGAGAAACCAAGCGGGGAGGCTCTCGCCTCCCCGCTATCGTTACCGAGTCCCGGTCACTTCGCCACCGGACAGTGCGACAACATCCGCCGGTTATATTCCACCGCGTAGGCGAGCCGCTTGTTGTACGCCTCACGCTGCTCGGGACGGACCACATCCCCCAGCCCCTCCAGGGTGCGCACACCACAGCGCGCCTTGGCCTCTGCCTGCTGCTCGGCCGAGATACCGGGCGCCACCTGACCGCGCCCGGCGCGCACGATGATCCGGGTATCGCCGGCGCGCACGCTCGCCGCCACATCGGCACTGGGCCCCTCGGCCTGTGCCTGGCAACCCCCGAGCAGGGCCAGCAGGATCAGCGCCCGCGCCGACGCCACAGGGCACCTCCTGTCAGCAACAAGCCAAAGAGACCCAGGGCGCCACCACCACCGCCACCGGACGAGCTGCTGCTGCCATCGGTGCCGCCCGGCGTGCTGCCGTTGTTGCTTCCATCTGTGCTGCCCGTCCCACTATCGATCACTGACAGGCTTGGCGAAAGGGCGAAGAAGGGGCGGCTGCTACATGCGACCCTGAGTCTGACCATGGCACCGACCCCGACCGGCAGGTTGACACTGGCCGACCCACTGTTGGGCACCCCTGACGCCAGGGTGACCCAGCTTGCGCCCTCATCGGCCGTCAGGGCAATATCCACCCTGGCACAGCTAATCGGCGGCAGATCTGTGCCCCCGACTTGCCAACTGACCGTGTTGCTCGCACCACGGCGGAGCGCAGCCGACGAGGTGACGGCAAAGGGCGCCGGGGTGACCAATACTTCGACCGCCTTGTCATCGCTGGTGACGCCGCCCTGGTCATCCCTTGCCGTCAGACGGAAATGGAGGGTGCGATTGGTAGTGGGCCAGGCCTCCCCCTTGATCAGGGTGCCGGTCAACAGTGAGTCAAACGCCGGCAGGGTGCGCTCGGGTAAGGCCGTCGGCAGCTGGAAGCGAAACAGGGGGCGGGTACCGTCATCGATCATGGTCTCGGGACTGCTCGACTCGTTCCCCAGGTCGATCTGCTCCCAGCTATAGGTCAGCGTATTGCCATCGGGGTCGCTGCCGCTCCCCTTCAGCACGAAGGGGGTATGTGCCGGGATCACAGTGTCTGCCCCGGCGTCGACGATCGGTGGCCGGTTGCCTGAGGCCACCGCCGTGCCACAAGATGGCACGGTGGCGATGTGGGCCTTCATCTGCTCGATAGACTTGCTGTGAAAATAGGGATCACTGGTGGCTTGTAGGTTCTCATCGACACTGCCATCAGCACAGATCCCGGCGTAGGCCATGATGGTGCTGCCACTGCCCGGCTCCCAGGCCTGGGCGGCGGCACGGTTGCCACCACCGCAGCTGCCCGTGGAGCCGTTGAAGGTATGCTCGGCACCAAGCTGGTGACCTATCTCATGGGCCACATAGTCGATGAAGAAGGCATCTCCGACTGGTGTCGGAGCTCCCGTCATGCCACCGGCCCGGTTTTCGTCGGTGCAGAGCACCCCGAGCAGGGCCAAGCCTCCCCCCCCCGTGTTCAGCACATGGCCGATGTCATAGGCCCCGATATCGCCACGAGCGAACGCATCGCGCTGTACCTCGATGTTCTTGCTGACATCGTCGGCATCGTAGGGGCTACTCAGCCCATCGATGTAGTCAGGATTATCGCCGTTATAGAAGGGATCTGTGGCCGGGTTGGTAAAGATGAGGTTGTCGTTACCACTGACCAGTTGGAATTCGATGCCGAGATCGCGTTGATAGACCTGGTTGACCCGATTGAGCAGGGTCACAATGGCGGCCATGGCCAGGGGCTTGGAGCCACCAAAGTACTGGGTATATTCGCCGGCGGCCGACATGGCGATGGCGTAAGTGCGCAGCTCATTGCCCTGACTGACGACCTGGCGAGCAAGGCGCGCCCTGGCACTGCCGATAACACGATCGGCCTCTTCATTGAGGCGGCTATGGGCATCACTCTGGTCATAGACGGCGTAGCGGCCACCGGGTAAAGGGTCGACATAAATGAGGCGCCCTTGATGGGTAAACATGGCATGAAACCCGTTGGGGCCGATGTCAAAACGCCCACTCTGGCCGGGGTCGTTACTCCCCTGCCCCTTGAAGGCGCGAATGTCGGGATAGCGGGCGGCGAGATCCGCCGGCAGCAGATCGTAGGCACTGAGGGTGAAGGCTACGCTCCCCCCCTCGGGAAGCGGCAACTCGAGTCGGGTTTGCCCCCGAGATAGGCCGGCCAAATAGTCATCGGCAGCGCTCACCACCCGGTACTGGCTGGCACGCACCTCACCGCTGGCCTCGGCGCTGCCCCGCGCCGCCACTGTGTGCCACTGGGCAGCCATGGCTGGCTGAATCGAAAACACCAGGGTGGCTGCGACCCACCCGGCAAGCCTGCTCATCTTTGGGCTCATTGCGTAATCCTTCACAACTTGTTGTTATCAAAAGGGGATTTCTATCATCTACCCCTCACAGGTCTGAGTCTAGCGATTCGACCCCACGCAACCTCAATGGGGTGAAGGTTGCACCCCAAGAGTCTAGTCCCTATCATTGCGCGGTTTTCATTGGCCAAGGTTAATTCACATGCTCAAGTCCCCCCTGCATCCGCGCCTCGGTGATCTGGTTGCCGCCCTGCTCGACGACGTGCTCAATCAGGGCATGCCCCTCGATCGCGCTTACTCTCGCCGCTTCTCGGGGCTGAGCCTCAAGCCGTTCGAGCAGGCTCGCGTCGCCCTGGTCACCGGCGATCTGCTGCGCCGTCTCAACCTCTACTGCGCCTTGGCCGGTGTTCAAGTGCGCCAGGCCGGCAAGATGGGCTGGCCCCTGCTGCTGGCGTGGCACGCCTTCCACCGCATCCCCATGCCCAACCACCGCAGCCTGGATCGCTTCAAGGAAGAGACCTTCCGTTTCCGCCTGCAGGATGCCAAGAAAAACCCGGCCTTGATGGACGGCTGCCCGGCCTGGCTAGACAAACTCGGTAGCGAGCAGCTTGGCGAAGCCTGGCCGCGCGAGCGCGCCGCCCTGGCAGAAGCCCCGAAGCGGTTCGTGCGCGTCAACACCCTCAAGGGTGACAAGACCGCTCTGCTCACCCAGCTGAAGAAGGAAGGGGTGGAGGCCCGTGAGGTCGAGGGGGTTGATACCGCTCTGGAGATCACCTCTGACGCCGCCCTGTTCAAGACCAAGGCGTTTCAGAGTGGCCTGTTTGAGCAGCAGGACGCCGGCTCCCAGAAAGTGGCCGCCGCCCTGGCCGTTGAGCCCGGCATGCGTGTCATCGATGCCTGCGCCGGTGCCGGCGGCAAGACGCTGCACATCGCCGCCGCCATGCAGGGTAAGGGCCGTCTCATCGCCATGGATGTGGAGCAGTGGAAGCTCGATAACCTTAAGGAGCGTACCCGCCGCGCCGGGGCACACAACGTGGAGACCCGCCTCATCGAGGACAGCAAGACCATCAAGCGCCTCAAAGAGAGTGCGGATAGGGTGTTGCTGGACGTTCCCTGTTCGGGCCTTGGGGTGCTCAAACGCAATCCCGATACCAAGTGGAAGGACACCGCCGAGCGCCTCGCCCCTCTGGTGGCCCTGCAGGCGGAGATCCTCGAGAGCTACAGCCGCATGGTGAAGGTGGGCGGTATCCTGGTCTACGCCACCTGCTCCATCCTGCCGATGGAAAACCGCGGCCAGATCGACGCCTTCCTGGCCAAGAACGACCGCTTCCGCCTCATTGAGGATGAGTCCATCAGCCCGGCCGACAGCGGCTTCGACGGCTTCTACCTGGCCCGCCTCGAGCGCATCGCCTGATTCTGGCAAGCGCCCAACAAAAAAGGAGCCCTCGAGCTCCTTTTTTGTTGGCGTGACGCGGCGCTTAGGCTTCGTCTTGCTTGTGCTTGGCTGCCGCTTCCTTGATCAGGGTCTGCAGCTCGCCGGCCTGGTACATCTCCAGCATGATGTCGCAGCCACCGATCAGCTCGCCTTCCACCCACAGCTGGGGGAAAGTGGGCCAGTTGGCGAACTTGGGCAGCTCGGCGCGGATGTCCGGGTTTTGCAGAATGTCGACGTAAGCAAACGGCTCGCCACACGCCATCAGAGCCTGGGAGGCTTGGGCGGAGAAGCCGCAGCTCGGCAGCTTGGGAGAGCCCTTCATGTAGATGATGATGGGGTTTTCGGCCAGCTGTTGCTTGATCTTTTCGATGGTTTCCATGAATGCCTCACATTGCACTTTGTTGTCGGCCATTCTACCCCAAGGCTCGATAACCATAAACGTACAATACGAAGGGTTATGAGCCTTTCCACGCCATCAGGAACATAAATTGACCGGGATCATGGCACGTGCCGCCGGTTGTGGCCGTGACCGCTATGCTGTTACAATCCAGCCATAGAACGAAGGCAATATCCCTATCTTTTTAATAAGATTTCTTTTCCATAGCGAAAAGAAACCGCAATGTCGTGCAACCATCGCCCCGGCGATCGCCAATGGAGAGTAGACAATGGCATTCGAACTTCCCGCTCTGCCCTACGCAATCAATGCACTGGAGCCGCACATCTCTCAGGAAACCCTGGAATACCACCATGGCAAGCACCACAACACCTATGTGGTGAATCTGAACAACCTGGTTCCGGGTACCGAGTTTGAAGGCAAGTCTCTGGAAGAGATCATCAAAACCTCCAGCGCCGGCATCTTCAACAACGCCGCCCAGATCTGGAACCATACCTTCTACTGGCACTGCCTCTCCCCGAACGGCGGTGGCGAGCCCACTGGCGCCCTGGCTGACGCCATCAACCAGGCCTTTGGCTCCTTCGCCGAGTTCAAGGATGCCTTCACCAAGTCTGCCATTGCCAACTTCGGCTCCAGCTGGACCTGGCTGGTGAAGAAGGCCGACGGCACCCTGGCCATCGTCAACACCTCCAACGCCGGTTGCCCGCTGACCGAAGCCGGTGTGACCCCGCTGCTGACCGTTGACCTGTGGGAACACGCCTACTACATCGACTTCCGCAACCTGCGTCCGAAGTACATGGAAGCCTTCTGGGCTCTGGTCAATTGGGACTTCGCCGCCAAGAACCTGGCAGCCTAAGACTCGGTAGAGAAACGCCCCGCAGTGCGGGGCGTTTTTTTATGAGCTGATACCAAGACAGAGGGGCGCCACTGCGCCCCTCTCCTCATTCGTCGATCTCGTCCATGTAGTCGTCGAGATTGACCTCTTCCTTGCCCTTGGCCGGCTGCGCATCGGGCTTGAAGGCCTTGCCATCCACCTTGGACTGGTTGTACTGCAGATAGAACCCTTTGGTGAGGCTGTAGGGATCGAGGGCGTTATCGATGATCGGCTCCTGATCGATGAGTTTGGCACGCGTGCCCACTCCGTCGAGGGCCCAGTGGGCCACCTTGAGGGGGAAGGTCAGCAGGGTATAGGGGAAATAGAGTACATCTATGGTATCACCGACCAGTTCTCGGGTCGTGGTGGGGCCATAGACGGGCACCATCACATAGGCCCCCTCGCCGATATGCATACGTCCAAGCACGGTCGCCAACTCGAGATTATTTCGCTCCATCCCGAGCTGCTTAGCCACATCGAAGATACCGAGCAGACCGACCGTGGTGTTGAGGGTGAAACGCCCCAGGTTGGTGCCGGCCCCTTTGACGTCGCCACTGATCAGGTGGTTGACCAGGCTACTCGGCTCGTTGAAGTTTTCGACCAGGTTCTCGATGCCGGTCTTGACCGACTCGGGCACATAGTCGGCGTAAGCGTGCACCACAGGACGCGCCACATAGGGTTCGAGCACATCATAGTTGACCGCCCACATGGCGCGGTTGGCCCCCTCGAACGGGTCCTTTGGATCGCTTGCGGTGCTCACCGCCTTGGCGTTGGGGGAAGATCCCGCAGGATCGGGCAGGCTGGGGGAAGCCTCCTTGGGGGGGCCGCCGGCACAACCGGCCATTAGGAGGAAAGGCAATAATGCCGCCACTCTCAGTTGCATTGCTGACACCATGACAGTTGCTGGTCTCTATTTATTGTATATGGAATGAGCACAGCCCCATGAGGGGCTGCGCAAAAGAGGTATTAAAGGGGGTCAGCGATGCGAATGTCAATCGATGTTGGCAGAGGCGCCTGAGTATTGACCGGCGCTGAGCGGCCCTCGAAGGCACCCGTCTTCTCCATCACATTGCCACTCGGCGAGAGGCGAGCCTTGAACTGCAGCGCAGGATAATCTGCCAGCTTGCCTCCCTGCATCATGGCGTCGCTATCGCTCAACGTCACCTTGAGCGGGAAACTGGGGTTGGCGATACGCTGCACGGCAATCGGCATGGGTGGACCATTGGGCACCACGGCAAAGATGAACAGGAAGCCCTGCGAGGGCACCTTGACCCCCTCTCCCAGCGTCACTGTCACGGGGAAGTGAAGACCGCCGGCCACCGCCTGCTGGGCGGTACCGTGCGTCACCTCACTCTGCCCCCGCTGAGCCATCTTCTGGCGGGCAAAGTCGATAGAGCGCTCGATCATCTGGTAGCGCGGCGTGCCAGGCTCCATCAGGGGGAGCATTGACTGCCAACGCTGCAGTGCCGTGGGGTAATCCTCTTTTTGCAGGGCCATGAAGGCATAGACGGAGAGGGCTTCGAGATTCTTGGGGTCGCGCTTTATCGCCTCCTGGAGCAGGGTATCGGCCCGTGCCTCATCCCCGTTCATCATCAGGGCCTGAGCGTAGGGAACCACGACCAGTGCGGGATCCGGCGCGAGACGATGGGCCTTGTCCAGCGCCTGTAGAGCGGATTCGGGATCCTGCCCGTCGAGCAGCAAACGCCCGAGCAGCAGCCAACCGCGATAATCTTCACCGTCGCTCTGCAGCTTGGTTCGCAATGCCAGAATGAAGGCCTGCAGATCCTGCTCGGTCACATTGGCATCGCGTTCGACCAGAATGCGGTTGCTCAGCTCCGCGAGCCGAGCCGAGGTTTCATGCCACACCTTCACCTCGCGCCAGGCACCCAATTGCAGGTAGAGGCCGACGCTCATCACCAGAAGAACCAGCACACCCGGCAGCCAGAGCAGGCTGCGACCGTTGCGCGCCCCCTGCTCCACATCGGGAATATCGTCGAGCAGGCTGCGCTTGAGCTCAAGCTCTGTCTCGGGCTCCTCGCCGAGCAGCCCCTGATCACGCTCCTCACCAAGCTCAGCCAGACGGCGACGATAGAGTCGCTTGTTGAGCTCGGTACGAGTGAGCCCCAGCTCTCCACCGCCCTGCCACAGGGGCAGGATCAGGGCTGTTGCGGCCAGGGCCAGCAACGCCAGGGCAGCTATCCAAAATCCGATCATGCTTTCTTGTCCTTATCGAGCAGACGCTGAAGGCGGCGCTGCTCCGCCTCGCTCAAATCCGTGTTCTTCTCTTGTTGGCTGCGGCGGCTACGCCGCACCACCACCATGACCCCGATAAGGATCACGGCGAAGGGGCCAGCCCAGAGGATCAGGGTGGAGGCCATCAAGGGGGGGTCATAGAGGATGAAGTTGCCGTAACGAGCCACCATGTAGTCGACCACCTCTTCCTTGCTCTTGCCGGCGCGCACCATCTGATAGGTCTTGTCGCGCAAGTCCTTGGCAAGGCCGGCGTTGGAATCGGCAATATCCTGGTTTTGGCACTTGGGGCAACGCAGCTCCTTGGTCAGCTCACGAAAGGTCTGCTCTTGGGCATCGCTGTCGAAGTTGTAGACGTCGATATCGGCGCGAGCCGCAGTGCTCATCCCCAGCAGGGCAAAGGCAAGGGCAAAGAGGGCTGCTCTCATCATTTCATCCCCTCATAGATGGCCTTAAGACTGCTGTCCCACACCTGAGGGTTGATGTCCCCCACATGGCGATAACGGATGATCCCCTTGCTATCGATGAAGAAGGTCTCGGGCGCACCATAGACCCCCAGATCCAGCCCCAGCATGCCGTCCGGATCATAGAGTGTGACTTGGTAGGGATTACCCAGCTCCTTGAGCCAGCCAATCGCCTTGTCGCGCTCATCCTTGTAGTTCATGCCGATGATGGCTATCCCCTGGCCGGCCAGCTGCTTGAGGTACTCGTGCTCCGAGTAGCAGGTCGGACACCAGGTGGCCCAAACGTTGAGCAACATGGGACGCCCGGTCAGCAGGGAGCGATCGTGCTGTTTATTGAGATCGAAGATGTCCTGCAGGGTGAACACAGGCACTTCCTGCCCCACCAGCACAGACTCAAGCTTGCGTGGGTCAGAGTAGAGACCGCGAAACAGAAAAACGGCCCCGAGCAGGAAGACGACAAAGGGGATCAGAAACAGCCAGGTCTTGCGGCTCATGCCTTGGCTTCCTCCTCACGACGATTGAAACGATAGCGCCCATCAAGCATGGCCAGCAGGCCACCGAGGGCCATGATGAGGCCACCGACCCAGATCCAGCGTACGAACGGCTTGTAGTAGAGACGCACGGCCCAGGCCTTGTCATCGAGCGGCTCGCCGAGGGCGGCGTAGAGATCACGGGTGAACCCCGCATCGATGGCCGCCTCTGTCATCGGCATACGGGTGACGATGTAGTTGCGCTTCTCGGGCTTGAGTAGGGCCACCTGGCGGCCATCTTGATAGACCTCGATCACGCCCTTGAAGCCGTGATAGTTGGGGCCATCTTTCTGGCGGATGCCGGTGAAAACAAACTCATAGTCGGCGAAGGTGGCGCGATCCCCCGCTTGCATGCGCAGATCCTTTTCGATGCTGTAATTTTGCGTGCAGGCGATGCCGATGATGGTGACGGCCAGCCCCACATGACCGAGGATCATGGCCCAGTGGCTGTTACCCAGCTTGCGAACTCCCTCGCCAAACGAGTGGCGATGGGTGGCGCGGGCCCAGGTCTCCTGGGCGCTGGTGATGATGATCCAGACCCCAAGGCCGATCCCCAATGCGGCCCAGGGCTTGACGCTTTCGGCAAACATCAGGGGCAGACCGATGGCCGCAATCAGGCTCAGGACCAAGGCTACGATGACCTTGCCGCGGATATCGGCCAGCTCCTGACGACGCCAACGGAACAGAGGGCCGACCCCGAGTAGCAAGGCGAAGGGGATGATGAGCCAGCTGTAGATATGGTTGAAGAAGGGGGTACCGATGGAGATGCTGCCAAGCCCGAGCTCCTTGTGCACCAGGGGAAGCAGGGTGCCGATCAGCACGGTAAGCAGACCCGCCATCAGCAATATGTTATTGCCAAGCAGCAGGGTCTCACGACTCAACAGCTCATATTTTCCGTGGCTACGAACCTGCCCCCCCTTGAAGGCATAGAGCAGCAGGGAGGAGCCGATGACGGCCAGCAGGAAACCCAGGATGAAGAGACCGCGGGTCGGATCCGAGGCAAACGCATGAACCGATACCAGCACGCCGGAGCGCACCAGGAAGGTGCCGAGCAGACTGAGGGAAAAGGCCGAGAGCGCCAACAGCACGGTCCAGGCCTTGAAGGTGGCGCGCTTCTCACTCACCGCGAGGGAGTGCAGCAGCGCAGTACCCGCCAGCCAGGGCATGAAGGAGGCATTCTCTACCGGGTCCCAGAACCACCAACCGCCCCAACCGAGCTCATAGTAGGCCCACCAGGAACCCAGGGCTATCCCCAAGGTCAGGAAGATCCAGGCAGCCATGGTCCAGGGACGTGACCAACGTGCCCAGGTGGCATCGAGACGCCCCGTCAGCAGGGCCGCGATGGCGAACGCAAACGCGACAGCGAAGCCCACATAACCCATGTAGAGCATGGGGGGATGGAAGATGAGTCCAGGGTCTTGCAGCAGCGGGTTGAGATCACGTCCGTCCACCGGATAGAAGGGCAGAGTGCGGGTGAAGGGGTTGGAGGTAAACAGAACAAACGCCGTGAAGCCCACCGCGATCAGCCCCAGCACGCCGAGCACCCGGGCCACCGCATCGAGCGGCAGGCCACGGCTGAAGCGAGCCACGGCTGCAGTCCAGCCGCCCAGGGTCAACACCCACAGCAGCAGGGAGCCTTCGTGAGCCCCCCATACCGCCGAGATGCGATAGGCCAGCGGCAGCAGGCTGTTGGAGTTAGTGGCTACATACTGCACCGTGAAGTCGTTGTCGATGAAGGCCCAGGTCAGGCAGGCAAACGAGACCAGCAGGGCAAAAAACTGGGCATAGGCGAGCGGCCGCGCGGCCTTCATCATGCCCAGACGCCCGTAGTGAGCGCCGAGCAAAGGGTAAGTACCGAGCAACAGGGCCACGGCAAACGAGAGAATGAGGGCAAACTGGCCCAACTCAGGGATCATTGATGGGTTCCTTTCAGCTGGGCCTCGGTGTATTCGGGCTTATAGTGCTGCATCCCCTTGAGGGCATCGGCCACCTCGGGAGGCATGTAATTCTCGTCGTGCTTGGCCAACACCTCGAAGGCATCGACTGTGGCGGCATCGCGCAGGTTACCCTGAGCGACTATCCCCTGCCCCTCGCGGAACAAGTCAGGCAAGATTCCGTCGAAGTGAACGGTGACTAACCCACCACCGGCATCCACCAGCTGGAAACTGACCTTGAGGCTATCGCTGGCCCGTTTGACCGAGCCGGGTACGACCAAGCCCCCGATGCGCAGACGCTGTCCGGGCTCAGGCTTGATCTTCTCGGGCCCTTTCCCCTGCACCAGTTCACTGGGCGTATAGAAGAGATCGATATTCTGACTCAGGGCATAGAGCACCAAACCGATAACGCCCCCCAGTCCCAACACGATGGCCAGCAGGATGGACAGGCGCTTCTTGCGTCTCGGGTTCATAGGGTGTTCTCCATGGACTGGGCAGCCTGACGACGGGCCTCCCGAGCCTCTTTGCGACGCAGCTCGCCAAGCAGTTGCTTGCGCTTGAGGCGTGTAGTGATGACGATGGCGACCAGAGAGGCCAGTGTAATGCCAAAGGAGAGCCAGACGTAGAAGGCATACCCCCCCATGGCGAGGAAATCGGCAACAGAGGCAAAGTGCATGATTACTTCTCCTGCTGGGCGATGGCCTTCACCCAGGGGCGATTCCATTCGCGCATCAGCAACTCATTACGAAAACGCATCAGGGTGACGGCACCGAGAAAAGCCGCAAAGGCCAGGATCATGATAAGCAGCGGCCAGAGCATCTCGGAGGAGATGGAAGGCTTGGCAAACTTGGTAATGGTGGCCCCCTGATGCAGGGTGTTCCACCACTCTACCGAATAATGGATGATCGGCAGATTAACGACGCCCACCAGGGCGAGAATACTGGCCGCCCTCCCCGCCAATACCTTATCGCTGAACGCCGTGTAGAGGGCGATCACACCCAGATAGAGAAACAGCAAGATGAGCTCGGAGGTAAGACGCGCATCCCACACCCACCAGGCTCCCCACATGGGTTTGCCCCAAGCCGCCCCGGTGACCAGGGCAATAAAGGTGAAGACGGCGCCGACCGGGGCGATGGCCGCCACCGTCATGTCGGCCATTCGCAGCTGCCACACCAGGCCGATGAAGGCGGCGACAGCCATGGTCGAGTAAGCCCCCATAGACCAGATGGCAGAAGGCACATGAATATAGATGATGCGAAAAGAGTCCCCTTGCTGATAATCCGCCGGGGCAAACGCCAACCCCCAGACCAGTCCAACGGCAAAGGCGATCACGCTGATCGCCGCAAACCAGGGCAAGAGCAGCCCGGCCAGGGCATAGGCGCGCTCAGGCTTGGCATAAGGGTGCAACCATTTCCACATAGCTCACAGTACCTTAGAGTTATTAAACGTCCGGTCGAGGGGCTACCTTACCGGCTAAACAGGTATAAAAAATACCTCTATTGGATTAAGCGACAGACTCCTTGATCCATCGCAAACCCAGGTTAATTCATGCTCACCCGCAAGGCGGCCGACATGGCCAGGGGCGTCAGGGTTAAGGCGCCGAGCAGCATGGCACCCAGTATCGCCAGTTGACCCCCATAGGGTAGCCCCATACCGGCCGCATCGATCGCCGACGTGGCGAAGATGAGCACAGGAATGTAGAGCGGCAGGATCAACAGGCTCAGCAGCACGCCTCCCCGACGCAGCCCTACCGTCAGCGCCACCCCAACCGCACCGAGCAGGCTCAATACCGGGGTCCCAAGCAACAGGGTGAGGGCCACGGCCTGCCAGGTGGCCACATCCAGAGAAAGCAGCAGGGCAATCAGGGGCGAGAGCATCAGGAGCGGCAGACCGGTGAGCAACCAGTGCGCCACCACCTTACCGAGTGCCAATACCCCAAGTGGTGCAGGCATCAGCATCATCTGCTCGAGGGCGCCATCGGCGAAATCATCGCGAAACAGCCGCTCGAGAGAGAGCATGGCCGAAAGCAGGGCGGCCACCCAGATGATCCCGGGGGCAATGCGCGCCAGCAGTGCAGGCTCGGGCCCGATCCCCAAGGGGAAGAGGGTGATGACGATAAGAAAGAACCAGAGCGGGTTCAGGATCTCCGATCGCTGCCGCATGGCCATCAACAGCTCACGGCGGATCACATGATAGAGCGCGGCGAACATCAGTTGGCTCCTTGTAGTTGGTGGCTCAACACGACGGTGCGCAGCCGCTCGCGGGCCAGGCTCATCTCCTGGTGAGTGGTCAGCACCACCATGCCACCGCGATCCGCATGCTCGAGAAAGAGGCGCTCAAGCACCTTAACTCCCTGCTTGTCGATGGCGGTGAAGGGCTCATCGAGGATCCACAGAGAAGGCGTTTCACTTAACCAGAGTCTGGCCAGTGCGACGCGGCGCTGCTGCCCAGCAGAGAGTTGACCACATGGGGAATCCTCGAATCCGGCCAATCCAACCCGTGCCAGCACCTCCCACAGATCGATCTGTGCATCGGGATGGTGGATCCGCTGATAGAAGGAGAGGTTCTCGAAGGCGGTCAGATTGGCCTTGGTACCCGGATGATGCCCCAGATAGAGCAAGCTGGCATGGTATTCATCGCGACACTGACGAATATCCTCGCTGCACCAGCTTACATGTCCCGCAAACGGCAGGGAGAGACCGGTCAATAGCCGCAGCAAGCTGGTTTTTCCAACACCATTGGGCCCTTCGACCTGGACCACGTCACCCGGCCCGACCGAGAAAGAGAGTGACTCGAAGAGCGTCCTGTCTTCGCGAACACAGGTCAGTTGATGAGCTTGCAGCATGATGTCAGGGTCAATTGGTAATGGCCGGCGCAGTGTACCACAAGAAGCCCGGCAACATTTTCAAACCACTGTTGGCCAATAGTAAAAAGTGTGATCTGGAATGAACAATAAAAGAGGGGAAGCCCTGGCTTCCCCTCTGTGAAAGTTATCGGCCTTTTCGTAATGAAATCAACAACTCGGCCTCTGCTTTCGGGAGCTCACACTCGCTCATCAACTCGTCGACATCCGCGCCGAGTTCGACCATCTTGGCCGCACGGCTATAGAGACGACGATCCGGGTCTTGCAGAGTCAGCTCTTGCTGGTGCTCCTGAAGCTTATGGATCTCCCCTTCCACGCCTTGCAACCGGCGCCCCATGCCAATAGTCCCGGAATGAAGCTCAGTCAGCTGCTTACGCAGGCTCTCCATCTTGCCAAGCAGGCTATCACGCTCCGCCTGCGCCTGTTCACGATGACGGCGATAAACGACCCATAATGCAAGACACACGCCCCACGATAGCAAGGAAGCGCCCAGGGCCAACCAAATGATCAACGATTGCAATGTCTATCCTCAAAGCGAACCAATGTCTTCCCACTCTTCATCGGTCAGCAGCTTGTTGAGATCGACCAGGATAAGCAGCTGGCCGTCCCGGTTGCTTACGCCCTGAATGAACTTGGCACTCTCTTCGGTACCCACAGCCGGGGCCACGTCGATTTCGGAAGAGCGCAGGTAGACCACTTCGGCCACACTGTCGACCATGATGCCGATCACCTGCTTCTCAGCCTCAATGATGACGATACGCGAGTTTTCACTCACCTCGGCTGGCGGCAGGCCAAAACGGGAGCGGGTATCGATGACGGTGACCACATTACCGCGCAGATTGATGATCCCCAGTACATAATCGGGAGCCCCAGGAACCGGCGCAATTTCTGTATAGCGGAGCACCTCCTGAACCTGCATCACATTGATGCCATAGGTTTCATTTTCCAGCTGGAAGGTCACCCACTGAAGCACCTCATCTTCGGCTAGGTTCTGTGCAACATTGCGCTTTTCGCTCATCGTCGTGTTCCTTGTATGAATACGTCTTAGGTAAAACTAGCAATAAAAAAGCAGGACTGCTCCTAACGCCCCTCGATATTGACGCCCCGCTCGAGCAGACGCAGCAGCTCATCAACATGCAGAAGAGCACACTTCTTTTCCTTGACCATGCCCGCCAGCCAGGGGCGTTTTCCCTCCTGATGGCGCCATTTGACCTGATCGTAATGTAACCGCTCTGTCCCTTTGAGATAATGACATGAAAGGCCCCAATTTGAGTCCCCCAGTGTGATCAGGTAATGATAGGGCGGCATATCCGTATGAGGATTATCTGGCATCACCCACAGGGCCGTATCGACCACCTTGAGCTTCTCCTCGCGCATCGTCATCAAACCACTGAACCAGGGCGCCTGACCAAAAATGGACGTGACCTCAGAGATACGATGTATCCCGCCCAGTTCACTCAAGGGCACCGCGAAAGTCACACCGGACACATCGAAGAAGAGCGCCTGGAATTCACTGCCTGGCTCAATGTTCTGCCATTGAGCCGCCTCCGATTCGGATTCAAAGGCGGTCTCTTCGGCGACACTCGTCGTCTCAACAACATCGCTAACGGGAGGCGCCACCACTGGCGCAACGGCCACTTCCTCCGCCTCGATGGCCAGCGACTGCACCTCCTGATGGGTGATCGCTTCCATCTCCTCTTGCACCTGGCCAACCTGGGACAACAGCTCGGCCAGACGCTCGCGACGCTCCGGCTCCTCAAAGTAGGGCCGAGGGGTAACTCGAGTCTCTACGGCGACTAACCGTCTTGGCTCGGGAGTGGGCTCAAGCTCAAGCGCGGCAGCCTCCTCTTCCTCGAGCAAGAGAGAATGGAAATAGTCATCCATAGCCCGGATTTGAGTAGACTGGCTCACTGGGCTACCTCCAACCGAATACGCTTCTCCAGCGTATCGAGATATTGCAGAAGGGTCTGATAGGCATAAGTTCCACGACTACCCGGCGCATAGATAGAAGGGGGTACATGCAGCAGACTCGCATCGCGAAACTTGGTATCGATAGGGATAACGGAAGGCCAGACGGCATCGCCGTACTGATCCTTGATGGACTTGAGGGTCATCAAGGAGGCGCGGGTGCGCTTGTCGAACATGGTTGGCACTACGGTATATTTGAAACCACCCTTCTTGGAACGTTGCATGATCTCAAAGGTCTTCATCATGCGCTCCAGCCCCTTGAGTGCCAGAAACTCGGTCTGAACCGGCACCAGAATACGATCACACGCCGCCACTGCATTGACCATCATCACACCCAGCACGGGTGGGCAATCGATGATGGCGTAGTCATAGCGATCCTGGACCTGAAGAAGAGCTCTTTTGAGAACCAACCCCATCCCCTCCCGATTGCCCATCACTCTGTCCAGGGTGGCCAGTGTGATGGACGCTGGCAAGAGGCTGATGTTGTCGAACTTGGTTTTGAGCGTCAATTTATCGACAAGTTCAACCGTGGGGCGCGTCGCCTGAAACAGTTCATACAGGGTCGCATCCAGCCCGTCCGAATCGTAATCCAGATACGAGGTGAGGGACGCGTGAGGGTCGGTATCGATGAGCAGCACGCGCTTACCTCGCTGGGCAAGAATACCGGCCAGCGATACGACGGTCGTCGTCTTGCCAACCCCACCCTTCTGATTCGCCACCGTCCACACTATCACGTTGTCATTCCTGCCTTGTCGTTATGCGTATACCGCCGCCGGGTAATTCAATGATCTTCACGTTGTTACTATCAATCGGAGCCGGCTCTTCCTTTGGTGGTCCCTCAGGATTCGCCGCCTTAGTGACTGCGGTGGGCGCCGGCTTCCAGGCATAGCGAGACAACGCAACGACCACTTTCCGGTTCTGTGCCCTGCCCGCTTCGCTGTCGTTCTCGCTCCAGGGGGAGAACTCACCGTACGCCTCCATGGCGAGCCGATGGGGATCAATACCGTGACCTGCCAACGCCTCGAGGATCACACCCGCGCGAGCGGCGGACAACTGCCAATTCGAACGGAAAATTTCATTGTTTATCTGTTGGTTATCCGTATAGCCCCGGACCCTTACATAGTTATCGACCGGTTTAATAATTCTTGAGACCGCATTGATGACCGGCGCTGCATTCAGGCTGGGAGTCGCACTCCCGCTGGCAAACAAGAGGCCCGAATTGAGCTCTATGGTCAGCCACTCATCATCACGGTTGATCTTGACGAGGCCAGACTCAACCAGCGAGCCCATCGCCTGCCCCAACTGTGCATCAATATCTGCAAGAGCCGCGCCATCTTGCTGGGACTTAATCATTGATTGCGGGGCAGAAGACTCGGTTGGCAGCAAGGTGGGCGTGGCATCACCGGCGATGGCGGGCACAATGGCAGAGCCTTGCGCCTCCAATATGCCCTCTCCTTGCGGCACTGTCATTGCAAACGCTTGGGTGACCCCATCGAGCACCTCTCTATACTTCTCTTTGTTGACCATTGCCACTGAATAGAGCACGACAAAGAGAGCAAAAATGAGCGTCATGTAGTCCGCATATGAAACCAACCAGCGGTCCAAATGCTCGCGGCCACGCAGATGGAGAGTCGGGCGACGGCGACGCGGCATAGTTACTCTCCCTTCAAGTAAATCTGCAAACGCCTTCTGAGCTGAGGGGCACTCTCTCCGTGGGCGATACCAAGCAGGCCCTCCAGGGTCATCTCCTGAAAGAGCTGCTGATGGTAATGGAAGGCCCGCAGACGATTAGCCACAGGCAGGTAGAAGAGGTTCGCCAAGCCCACCCCATAGATGGTGGCAACGAAAGCAACGGCAATACCGGCGCCCAGCTCGGCGGGCTGCTCTAACTTGACCATCGCCTGGATAAGCCCTAGCACAGCACCTATGATGCCGATGGTCGGACTATATCCCCCCATGGATTCGAAGACGCGGGCACTGTGCTCGTTACGCTCCTGTTCGACCATGATCTCAGCCTCAAGGAGATCCCTCATCCGCTCCAGCTCAACCCCGTCAACCAGCATCCCCAGACCCGCCTTGGTAAAGGGTTCACGCTCTTGATCCGATTGCTCTTCAAGTGCGAGCAGACCATGCTGTCGGCCCCGCTGAGCCCACGCCTCCAGTCGACTCGCCTGAGATTCAAGATCCAGCGCAGGGGGAATGAATAACCAGCCAAACTGCTGCAGCGCCCGCTTTAGATAAAGGGCAGGCGTCTGCAGTATGACGGCACCCAGAGTGCCACCGACAACGATAAGAAATGCGGGGCCATCGACCAAATTCCAGAGCGAGCCACCATGCCACTGCTGAGCCAACGCAATGCAGCCCAGTGCAAGCAGCAATCCAAGCCAGCCTGTCATTGGCGTCCCAACTCAACCAGAATACGCTGAGCGACTTTATCGAGAGGGAGGGACTCACTGGCGATGCCGGCCTTCGCCACGGCTTGGGGCATCCCATACACCACGCAGCTGGCCTCATCCTGTGCCCATATGGTTGATCCCTGCTCCTTGAGCAGGCGAGCACCATCGCGTCCGTCAGCCCCCATACCGGTCAACACGATCGCCAACACCTTGTCGCCGTGAGACTTGGCCGCAGAGGCAAAGGTTATGTCGACGCAAGGCTTGTAGTTCACCTTGTCATTTCCATCGATGATCCGCAAACGGGCTGAATTACCGCGACCGTCAATGAGCATCTGTTTACCACCAGGCGCCAGATAGGCCTGACCTGGTCTTAGCACATCCCCATCGGCAGCCTCTTTGACCCCGATCTTGCACAGCCCATCGAGACGGGCGGCAAAGGCCGCAGTAAAGGTGGCAGGCATGTGCTGAATGAGCAGGATAGGGTGTGGGAAATCCGCCGGTAGCTTGGTCAGGACAGCCTGCAACGCAACGGGTCCACCCGTCGATGTGCCAATAGCAACCAACTGATAGGTTTTCCCAGAGCGCTTGAAGCTCACCGGAGCGGCTGGCATTGCGCGCTCAGGCACTGCACGAGCCGGTGCCGCAGGCGTCAACGCGGTGCGCGCCCCAGCCGAGGCCGGCTCAGACACTGGACGAGAGCGAGCAGCCCCCATCATGAATCGCTTGCGCGAAATCTCTTTAACCCGCTGCTGCAACAGGTTGACGGCTTCTTCCTTGTCGCGGGCGATGTCCTCAAACTTCTTGGGCAAGAAGTCGAGTGCTCCTGCGTCGAGGGCATCGAGCGTCGCTTTGGCACCTTCGTGGGTGAGCGAAGAGAACATCAGGATAGGCGTCGGACATTTCGCCATGATCTCGCGCACGGCACTGATACCATCCAATACCGGCATCTCAATATCCATGGTGATGACATCGGGACGCAGGGCAAGAGCCTTGTCGACGGCTTCACGACCATTCTGGGCCGTGTCTATCACCGTCATCAAAGGGTCTTGGTTGATGATCTCGGTAACGCGGCGCCTAAAGAAGCTCGAGTCATCTACAACCAGTACTTTTACGGCCATTCTTGTTCTTATAACTCCCTTGGGTCGCCGGCACCTCAGTGCCGGCGAGCGTAGGCCTTAAGCAGGCTAGGAACATCAAGGATCAGGGCTATACCGCCATCACTGGTGATGGTCGCACCCGCCATACCGGGCGTACCTTGCAACAGCTTGTCCAGAGGTTTTATCACGACCTCTTCCTGACCGATGAGGTTGTCCACTACGAACCCGATTTGCTGGGTTCCGATCTGAACGATCACCACATGCCCGGCATCCTGACGCGTCTTGTAGTGGCGATTACCGCGGATCAGCCACTGTTGTAGATAAAACAGAGGGATCGCCTTCTCGCGCACTATGATGGTGAGCTGGCCATCCACCATGTTCGCCTTCTTGAGGTCCAGATGGAAAATCTCGTTCACACAGCTCAAGGGCAGAGCAAAGGTCTGTTCACCGACCTCGACCATCAGGGTCGGCAAGATAGCCAGCGTGAGCGGCACCTTAATCTCGAGACGAGTCCCTTTCCCTTTCTGTGAGTCGATATGAATCGAACCATTGAGGCTGATAATGCTGGTCTTGACCACATCCATACCGACGCCTCGGCCCGAGATCTCGGAGATCTCTTTCTTGGTCGAGAAGCCAGCGGCGAAAATAAGGTTATAGGCCTCATTGTCCGTCATGCGAGCCGCCGCATCGGCATCCAGTACCCCACGATCAATCGCAATGGCCTTGAGCTTCTCAGGGTCCATACCGGCGCCGTCATCTTCGATGCAGAGCAGAATATGATCCCCCTCCTGCGAGGCACTCAGGGTGATGGTTCCCTGACGGGGTTTCCCGGCAGCCGCGCGGACATCAGGCATCTCGACACCATGGTCGCAAGAGTTACGCACCAGGTGAACCAAGGGATCGGCGAGCGCCTCGACCAAGTTCTTGTCCAAATCGGTCTCTTCACCGATGAGCACCAGCTCGATCTCTTTTTTGAGCGAACGAGCCAGGTCACGAACCACACGGGGAAAACGACCGAACACTTTCTTGATCGGTTGCATCCGCGTCTTCATCACCGCCCCTTGCAAGTCGGCAGTGACCACATCCAGATTCGCGACGGCTTTGGACATGTCTTCATCGTTGCTGGCAATCCCCAGGCTCACCAGACGATTGCGTACCAGCACCAGCTCGCCGACCATGTTCATGATCACATCCAGCGTCTTGGTGTCGACACGCACCGTGGTGTCGCCTTGAGCGGCGGCGCTCTCTTTAGCGCTTTCGGCTGGCGCGGCGGCCTTGGCTGGTGCAGGCTTGCTCTCGCTCTTCGCGGCCACCGGCTGCGGCGCCGGTTTTACCTCGGGCTGAGCCGGAGCCGGCTTGGGCGCCGCAGCTGCTGCGGTCTTGGGAGGTTCCGGTGCATCCTTGGCGGTGGGGCCCTGTCCCGAGCCATGCAACTGATCGAGAAGACGTTCGAACTCGTCATCACCGATGAGTTGATCGACCTCACGCTGCACATCCTTCAGGGGGTTAGGAGCAGGAGCTCCGCCGTGCGCTCCCTTACCATGGAGCTGATCAAGCAGCGCCTCAAACTCGTCATCGGTAATGTCGCCACTCTCGGATTGGACTGCCGGGCGAGCCGTCACATTGGTCGTCGTCGGGCTCTTACCTGCACCGTGCAACTCATCGAGCAGACGCTCAAACTCGTCGGAAGAGATTTCGTCAATCCCTCCTTGAGTCCCCGGCTCCATGGGCATCGGCTCAGGGACTGCGGCAACCGCCTCCTGCACGACCGCCGGCTCAGGAGCCGGCGCATTGGGTGCGGAACTTCCTCCGGAAGAAGCGGTGCGAAGCTGCTCTTCCCCTTCAGGCTTACACAGCTCGTGCAGGTCATGAAGCAGATCATCCGAAGCGGGGCTAGGTTGCTCCCGGTTTTGGACCTGGGTAAACATCTCGTTGATGGCATCCAACGCCTGCAGGATGACATCCATCAGCTCGGGCGTGACTCGTCGCTTGCCATTGCGCAGAATATCGAACACGTTTTCCGCGCCATGACAAGCATCAACCAGCTCGGCCAGAGAGAGAAAACCGGCACCACCCTTCACGGTGTGAAATCCGCGGAAGATGGCATTTAGCAGGTTACTATCGTCCGGCCGTTTCTCGAGATCTACGAGCTGCTCTGACAGTTGCTCCAAGATTTCGGATGCCTCGACCAGAAAGTCCTGCAGTATGTCCTCATCAACTTCAAAGCCCATTCGTCACTCCATTAGAATCCAAGACTGGAGAGAAGGTCATCCACGTCATCCTGGCCATTGACCACATCATCACGATGTTCGGCATTGATGATCGGGCCTTCTGCTTCGATCGCGTTGCGAAGCACGGGTTTCGGGGGCTCAGCTCCGATATCACCAAACATCGTCAACATCTCTACTAATTTAGTCTCGACCTCCTGGACCAGCTTGATGACTTTGCGAATCATCTGGCCGGTGAGGTCCTGAAAATCCTGAGCCATCAGAATTTCAGTCAACAGTTGCCTTAACGTATCGGCGTCCGCCTCAGAAGACTTAAGAAAATCATCGAGTTGATGACACAAAACCTTGAACTGGCCCACATCTAGGCTGCGTCCCATCAGTGCCTGCCAGTTAGGCAGCACAGACTGAATGCCATCGTTGAGACGATCCGCGATGGGAAGACTGGCTTCAACGGCGTCCATTGTTCTGTTGGCCGCCTTGTCGGTCATGTCGATGACATAGCTGAGGTGCTCGCGAGCATCGGGTATTTCGTGAGTCGCAAGAGCGGGAATGCGCGGATCCAGCCGAAACTCATTGAGGGAGTTATGGAGCTGGCGGGTCAACTGACCCACCTTCTCGAACAGGGCGTTGGCATTAGGCACACATACCTCTGCCAACAATTCATCCGCCCTGCCAAACTCCTCCTGCTCGAGTAGGGAGACGAGCATCCTTGCCTGCTCAAGCGTAATGATTGCGCTCGTCTTGACCATCATCCTTGGGGCTCCTTCAGCCGATGCGTTCGAAGATCTTGTCGAGCTTCTCTTTCAGGGTCGCAGCAGTGAAGGGCTTGACGATATAGCCGTTAACACCGGCTTGAGCCGCTTCAATGATCTGTTCACGCTTGGCTTCGGCAGTCACCATCAGGACAGGAAGATGCTTGAGCTTGTCATCGGCACGAATGGCCTTGAGTAGATCGATCCCTTGCATGCCAGGCATGTTCCAGTCGGTCACAACGAACTGGAAATCACCGTTTTTAAGCATGGGCAGGGCAGTGTTGCCATCGTCGGCTTCATGGGTGTTGTTGAAGCCAAGATCTCTTAGCAAGTTCTTGATAATCCGACGCATTGTCGAAAAATCATCAACAATGAGGATTTTCATGTTCTTGTCCAAAATTCCCTCCTAAACGGCCGTCTGCAGACGGCCGGCGTTCATGATGCAGAATGCAGATACTTGTGGTGACTATTATGCCCTACACCGTTTTTTTAGTGTAGACAGTACAAAGAGTTATGCTTGCCAATCACGCAGCCTGGCGCGCAATCGGTGCATCGCCTGGCTGTGGATCTGGCTAACTCGGGACTCGCTGACGTTGAGAATTTCACCGATTTCTCTCAAATTCAGCTCTTCGTCGTAATAAAGAGAGAGCACCAGTGCCTCTCGCTCGGGAAGCTTGGCAATGTTGTCGGCCAGGGCCGACTGGAAGCGCTCGGCTGCAACATCTTCATAGCCATGGGTCACACTGGCCCCTTCCCCGCCCAGCACATCTTCACTGACACCGAGATCTTCAATGCCAATGATCTTGCCACACGAGACATCTTGCAGCATGGAGTGATACTCATCCATGCCGACACCGAGCTGCTGCGCGACTTCAGTATCACGCGCATCGCGGCCATGCTGCTTCTCGACCTGATCGATCGCCTCGGAAATCATGCGACTGTTACGATGGACCGAACGAGGAACCCAGTCACCACGTCGAATCTCGTCAAGCATGGCACCACGGATGCGGATACCCGCATAGGTCTCGAAGCTGGCTCCCTTGCTCCCGTCAAAATTACGAGAGGCCTCGATAAGCCCAATCATACCCGCCTGGATCAGGTCATCGAGCAGCACACTGCTGGGCAAGCGGGCCAGCAGATGCTGGGCGATGCGCTTGACCAGAGGTGAATGGCGCTCGACCAATGCATAGGAATCCTGATGGCGTAAGTATGCCTGGGCTTTATTCACGCGAACCTTCCTTTATCGTGGCAGGATTCTGCAGCAGGCTCTCGATAAAGAACTCGAGATGTCCCCCGGGCTGGCTCGGTACAGGCCAACTTGCCGCCTTGTTCGCCAACGCTCTGAATGCCAGTGATGCCGGTGACTTTGGAAAGGCATCAACGATCAGCTTCTGCTTACGTACCGCCTGCCTCAGATTCGTGTCATAGGGTATACAAGCGACCAATTCCAGCGAAGTCTCAAGAAAGCGATCGGTGACACGGGTCAATTTTGCGAACAGCTCCTGCCCTTCGCGCAGACTGCGCACCATATTGGCTACGACCTTGAAGCGATAGACACCATGCTCCTTGGAGAGGATTTTCATCAGGGCGTAGGCATCCGTGATGGAAGTTGGCTCGTCACAGACCACCACCATGATGTCTTGGGCAGCACGGGCAAAACTGAGGACCATGTCGGAAATCCCCGCCGCGGTATCCACCATCAATACATCGATCTGAGTCTTCATCTCACTGAAGGCCCTGATAAGACCCGCATGCTGAGCCGGTGACAGCTCGACCATGGATTGGGTACCCGACGTTGCCGGCACTATCATCATGCCGTTGGGCCCCTCGATGATGATGTCATCCAGAGTGCACTCCCCCGAGAGAACATGGGAGAGGTTACGATGGACTCGAAGACCCAGCATCACGTCCACATTTGCCAGCCCCAGGTCAGCATCGAGTACCATGACCCGCTTGCCCTGAGCCGCCATGGCCCCGGCGACATTAAGAGTGACGTTGGTCTTACCAACCCCGCCCTTGCCGCCGGAAACCGCAATGACCTTAACTCGGTTGTTTTGACGCATTTTGCGTAGCCCACTTGCCTGATCCATATATACGTTACTCATAAAACTCCGAATCTTCAGCCTCGCCAAACCCGGCGCCCCAGAAATAGGGCTCTTCCACCTGCCGTTCCAACGACCCGAGCGCCGAACCTATCAGCTGTGCCGAGTGAGCGACCTGAATATCCTCCGGAACCCGCTGCCCATCGGTGACATACGAGATGGGAAGAGAATTCTGGATACAAACGTTGATGACTTCCCCGAGGTTCAAGCTCTCGTCGAGCTTAGTCAGGATGCATCCGCTCAGCGGAATGCGCTTGAAATGGTCGACCGCCTCCTGCATGACCCGGCGCTGGGAAGTGGCCGACATCACCAGATAGCTGCGAATACGGACCTTGGAATTCTTAACCAGCGTATCGAGCTGCTCTGTCAGGCGAACATCGCGCTGGCCCATGCCCGCCGTGTCGATAAGGACGAGGCGGCGATGACGAAACTGGTAAAGCACCGATGCCAACTCTTCGGCATCGCGCACCTGGCGCACCGGACAGCCCATGATCCGCCCATAAGTCTGCAGCTGCTCATGGGCACCGATCCGGTAGTTGTCGGTGGTGATGAGAGCCACTTGATCTGCGCCATATTTCATGGCGAAGCGGGCTGCCAGCTTGGCTATCGTGGTTGTCTTGCCCACCCCGGTTGGACCGAGCAGGGCCACAGCCCCCCCTTGACGCAGAATCTCGTCCTCCCCAACCCGGAGCTGGGACGTCAGGATCTCGGCTATCTGAGCCATGCCCTCGTGGACCGACATGTCCTCCGGCACCATTCCCGCCAGTTGATCGGCGTAAGCGTCGTCAAACCCGATCTTCTTCAGCTCCTTGATGAGCAGGGCCCGCATCGGCTCGCGACGCTCGACCTCCTGCCACATCAGGCCCGAGATCTGATGCTCCAACAGCTTGCGGATGCTTGCCATCTCTTGGCGCACGCCTTCCAACTCACGATCGCGAGGGGCACTCTCACGGGCCGGGGTCGCGGTACGGCTTGCGCCGTTGCTCCGGGCACGCGGCTTGGCCTGCGGCTGAGCCTCCCATTGTGCTTGCTCGGCAAGTGTCCGGGGAGCCCCCTCCGGAGCCGAGGCCGCGACGGTGGAGGGTGCTGAACGTTGAACGGCACCCTTCGCCTGTTGTTGCCTGGCAAGCAGGGCCGCCAAACTATCGGCGTAATGCTCTTCTTTTGACGCAGAAGAAGTCGTCATTTGACGACCAGCCGTCGAAATATTGACGCGTTCGTCTACCAAGGCGGCACGAGCTGGCTCCTTGCTTGACACCGTTTGAGCCTGATAATCCACTGCGGCAACAATCTCGACTCCTCCGGTGACCTTTTTATTGGACATGATCACAGCGTCCGGGCCCAGAGTCTCCTTGACCTCTGCCAGCGCAGTCCGCATGTCCTTGGCAAAAAACCGCTTAATCTTCACCTGTCATCTCCGCTCGCTAGTTCTGCCCCACCGCACTGACAATACGGATCTGCTTGTCGTCAGGCACTTCTTGGTAGGACAGGACGCGCAACCCCGGAATTGCATTCTTAACAAACTTGGCAAGGGTGTTGCGCAAAATTCCCGATGTCAGCAATACAGCAGGCTGACCCTCCAATTCCTGCTGCTGGGTTGCCTCGGCCAGTGACCTCTGCATCCTCTCGGCCAGACCCGGCTCGATACCGGCGCCTTCACTGCCACCAGCCTGCAAGGATTGATGCAATATACGTTCCAATTCCGGCGCCAGTGTTATCACGGGCAGCTCGGCCTCGGTACCGGCGATCTCCTGCACGATGAGGCGGCGCAGGGCAATACGGCACGCGGCGGTTAATACCTCGGGATCCTGGCTACGGGGAGCATATTCCACCAACGTCTGCAGTATGGTGCGCATGTCGCGGATCGGAACCCCTTCACCCAACAAGTTCTGCAGCACCTTGACCAGATTGCCCATCGCAATCACTTCAGGTACCAACCCATCAACCAGCTTGGCTTGATGCTTGGCAACCATGTCGAGCAGTTGCTGTACCTCATCATGACCGAGCAGCAACGCCGCCTGGTTCGACAGCAGCTGGCTGAGATGAGTGGCCACCACGGTCGCCGCATCCACCACCGTATAACCCAAGGTCTGGGCATGGGAGACCTGATCCTTGCCAATCCAGAGCGCCTCGAGACCAAACGCAGGATCCCGTGTCGGGACACCGTTAATGGAGCCAAAGACCTGGCCCGGGTTGATGGCCATCTCTTTGTCGTGGTAGATCTGCGCTTCACCTGTGCTGACACCCATCAGAGTGATGCGATACTGATTGGGCGCCAGATCCAGGTTGTCACGGATATGCACCGCCGGAACCAGGAAACCCAGCTCCTGAGACAGCTTCTTACGAACCCCCTTGATCCGGGTGAGCAACTCCCCACCCTGGTTACGGTCCACCAGCGGGATCAGCTGATAACCCACCTCCAACCCGATCACATCGACGGGCATGACATCATCCCAGCTCAAGTCCCGCTGCTCATGGGGCGTCTCCAATTCCCCCTCCAGCGCACCATCCTCCTTGGGTTGGGCCGCCAGGCGCTTCTCTCGCTGCAACAGCCACCAGGCGATCCCGGCACAGAGGATGCCGAGTGACAGAAACGCCACATGAGGCATCCCGGGTACCACCCCCATGATCAGCAGGATGGCGGCGGTGATGATAAGCGAGCGCGGGTTGCTAAACAGCTGCCCCAGCACCGCCTGTCCCATGTCTTGGTCAGTATTTTGACGGGTAACTATGATGGCTGCCGCGATAGAGAGCATCAGTGAGGGGATCTGGGCTACCAGACCGTCACCTATGGTGAGCAGGGTGTAGATGCGTGTCGCGTCGGAAAAGCTCAGCCCGTGCTGCACCATGCCGATGATGAAACCACCGATGATGTTGATAAAGAGCACCATGATGCCGGCCACTGCATCACCTTTAACGAATTTGGAGGCACCATCCATAGAGCCATAGAAATCCGCCTCGGCGGTGACATCTTGGCGGCGTTTCTTTGCCTCCTCCTGGTTGATGAGGCCGGCATTGAGGTCAGCATCAATGGCCATCTGTTTACCGGGCATCGCATCGAGGGTGAAACGGGCACTCACTTCTGAGATGCGTCCGGCACCCTTGGTAACCACGACGAAGTTGATGATCATCAGGATCAAGAAGACGATAAGACCGACCGCGTAGTTACCACCGATAACCACAGAGCCAAATGCTTCGATCACATGACCGGCAGCATCCGGACCGTTATGGCCTTCGAGCAGCACTACCCGGGTCGAGGCCACGTTCAGGGCCAGTCGCAGCAGGGTGGCAATCAGCAATACGGTAGGAAATGCGGCAAAATCGAGAGGGCGCCGGGTATAGACGGCGACCAGCAATACCACCATGGCCAGGGCGATGTTGAACGAGAAAAGAATATCCAGCAGGAAGGCTGGCATGGGCAGCACAACCATGCCAAGGGAGGCCATCACCAGCAAAGGAGTCCCGATCCCTTTGCTTAGCACGCCTCGGTACCCTTTTAGCCGGGTCAGCATCTGGGTCATTTCCATCGCTCGTATCGCATCTGACTACACCTGACATGCGAAAAGCAAAAAACGTTCCAATAATTTATTTATGTTATTTTCAATTGGTTAGATTTGTGTCGTCAGAAGACCGTCACTTGCGATACTCGTCAGGAATGGGCAGATCCTGGGCCAAAGGTTTCGGGCGATGACTGCGGCCACGACGGAACTGCTTGAGTTGATAGACATAGGCCAATACCTGGGCCACGGCAGCAAAGAGCCCCTCGGGGATCTCTTGGCCCAGCTCGGTGCTATGGTAGATGGCCCGAGTCAGCGCCGGAGAGGGTAAAATGGGGATCTCGTACTCACGGGCGATCTCCCGGATCTTCATCGCCACTTCGTCCACCCCCTTGGCCAATACCTTGGGCGCGGCACCCGGTTTGTTGGCATCATACTGGAGGGCCACCGAGTAGTGGCTCGGGTTGGTGATGATCACATCGGCCTTGGGGACATCCCCCATCATGCGCCGCATTGCCATCTCCATCTGGAGTTGCCGTCTTTTCCCCTTGATTTCGGGCTTACCTTCCGAGTTCTCGTACTCCTCTTTCACCTCCTGCTTGGTCATCTTGAGCTGGCGTGTATGGTTCCACTGCTGAAACGGAACATCGATGGCCACGATGGGCAAGAGAGAACAGCAGAGCACCAGGATCATCCACAAGAAGAGTTCGATGGCATCGAGTAGCCCACCGGGAAACCCTTCTACGGAGAGATGCATCAGGTGATCGAACTGGCTGGCTAGCAACCACCAGGCAAAGAGGGCGATAAAGAGCACCTTGGCGATCGACTTCAGCAGCTCCACCAAAGACTGAACACCGAAGATCCGCTTGAGCCCGCTCAGGGGGTTAAGCTTGCTAAACTTGGGCTGCATCGCCTCGGTCGAGAAGTTATAGCCCCCCATCAGAATGTTACCGACAAACGAGGCAACTGCGACCAGGAAAAAGAGGATGCCCAGAGGCTCGATCAATTCCTTGATCATCTCCCCCAACAAGGCCGGCATGGCGTAGGGGTCGAACATCTGCTCTCGCTGTAGTGAGAATCCCTGCTGAAATATGGACACAAGCGACGCGGCGAGACTCCCCTTGACCATCATCAGGGCGAAGCAGGCCGCCAACAAGACGCTGGCCGTCCCCAGTTCGCGAGAGCGGGGGATCTGCCCTTTCTCTCTCGCTTCCTCAAGTCGTTTCCCGGTGGGTAACTCCGAGCGTTCCTGATCCGAATCAGCCACCTATGCCTCCCGCACACTGGGTGCCGATGGCCAAGCAGAGCAGCTCCTGAACCCTAGACCAGATATTGTCGAAATGCTCTGTCAGGCTACCGATGGTGAGCCAGATGATGAAGAGGCCGGCGATCATGCTGACCGCAAACCCCATGCTGAAGATGTTTAATTGGGGGGCGGCGCGAGTCATCACACCAAACGAGAAGTTGATGAGCAGTAAGGCGATGATGGCAGAGAGTGACATCACCAGTGCGGCCTGAAACATGATACCGAGAAATGCCGCCAAGTCGCGGTACACGACCGCCGGTATACCTGCTTGCGAAACCGGCAGCGTCTCGAAGCTGAGGATAACCAGCCGCAACAATAACAGATGCCCGTCCACCGCCAAGAAAACCAGGGTCGCCAGCATCAGGTAAAACTGCCCCACCACAGGAGCCGACTGCCCGTTCATGGGATCGACCAGAGAGGCAAAGCCCAGGCTCGTCTGCATCGCCAGTACCTGACCGGCCATGACGAAGCTCTCGGTCAGGAACAGGGTCAACTGCCCCATCGCGATTCCAATCAAGAGCTGCTGTACCGTAATGAGAAAGCCACTCCCCGAGAAGAGGGGATCGGCCGGCATGGGTGGTAAAACGGGAACAACCACCAGGGTGATAGAGAGGCTCAGCAGCATGCGCACCTGCATAGGCACCAGTCGGCTACCGAAGACCACCATGACCATCAACATGCCACCAATCCGGCACAAGGGCCAGATGAAAGAGGCCAACCACGCCATGATGAGGCCAGTGGAGACGGTCACCCCACGACCTCGGGGATCTGCTGCACCATCAGGATGAAGAAATCCATCAGACTCTGCATCCCCCAATGAGCCCCCAGCGCCAGGGCAAGGAGGGTGACGATAAGGCGAGGCAAAAAACTTAACGTCTGCTCGTTGATCGAGGTCGCCGCCTGGAAGATGGAAACCACCAGCCCCACCAGCAGGCTGGGCAGGATGACGGCACACACCATGACGCTCACAATCCAGAGCGCCTCACGAAACACATCGACGAAGGTTTCCGGTGACATGGACGCTCCTTAACCGCTGCCCAGGCCAAAACTGGTGGCTAGGCTGCCCATGATGAGGTTCCATCCGTCGACCATCACGAACAGCATCAGTTTGAAGGGGAGTGACACTATCATGGGAGAGAGCATCATCATCCCCATTGCCATCAGTATACTGGCCACCACCAGATCGATGACCAGAAACGGCAGGAACAGCATGAAGCCGATCTGAAACGCCGTCTTGAGCTCACTGGTCACAAAGGCCGGGATCAGCACCCGCATAGGGGCATCCTGAGGCTTATCCACCTTCACATTGGCGATCTCCATGAAGGTATTGAGATCCTTGATGCGAGTCTGTGACAGCATGAACTGCTGCAACGGAACCTGCGCCTTTTCCAACGCCTCCTTGGACGTGATGGTCTCGGCCAGATAGGGTTGCAGCGCCTCCTCATTGATACGATCGAGCACTGGCGACATGATGAAGAAGGTCATGAAGAGCGCAATCCCGATCAGCACCTGGTTGGAGGGACTCTGTTGCAGGCCGATAGCCTGACGCAGTATCCCCAGCACCACCACAATACGGGTAAAGGAGGTCATCATGATGACGATGGCGGGCAGGAAAGAGAGCGCCGTCATCAGTGCCAGCACCTGCAGGGTCAGGCTGTACTCCTGACTGCCATCGGCATTGGTGGTGACCGTCACCGCCGACATGCCGTCCTGACCGAAACAGAGCGGTGCTGCCAGCAGCAATCCAAGCCAAAGCAGGCTACGCATGGTCATCCTTTTTCATCAACTTGCCCAGCTGCTGGGCAAAGGGCTGGACTTCATCGAGCGGGGTGTCGAGACGCGAGAGCAAACTCACCTGCGCCGGGGTGACCCCCAGCAGATACTGCTGTTGCCCCACCTTCACCACGATCAGCTTCTCTTTGACGCCCAGAGGCAGGGTAGCCACCACCTTCATCTGGCCACCGCTCAGGCTTTGGGATAGGCGGGTCTTCTTCAGCAGCGCCCCCAGCGCCACGATGAGGCCGATCACCAGCAGGCTCGAGAGCAGCCAAGATGTCAGCGTCGGCGCACTGGCGCCAGTGGGCTCGGCCCAGAGGGGAAGCGGCAATAACAGCCATAGATAACGCATCATTTCAGTTTCTTGATCCGCTCGATCTGGCTGATGACATCGGTCAGTCGGATACCGAACTTGTCGTTGACCACCACTACCTCGCCGTGGGCGATCAGGGTACCGTTAACCAACACATCGAGCGGCTCACCCGCCACCCGGTCCAGTTCGACCACAGAGCCTTGGTTAAGCTGCAGCAAGTTGCGGATACTGATCTGACTGCGCCCGACCTCCATCGAAATGGTCACGGGAATGTCGAGAATGGTATCGAGCTTACGGCGCTCTTCGGCCGAGATGGGAGGATCTTCCTGAAGCTCCTCGAGAGGGGCCGGTTTTACCTCGGCCGCCTCGGACGCCACCTGCTCTTCCAGCGCCGCTGCCCAGGCATCCGCCATCAGGTCCTGCTCTTCGTCGTTTCCACTCATGTTTATCGAATCCTTGTTCTTAATCGGGCTTACTGCTGTTCCTGAATGCTACGCTCGAGCTCCTCGAGCTCCACATCCCCATCGATCCTCACCCCACCCCGGGTTACCAGGTGCATCTCTGTCTTCACCGAATCGGGCCGCTTGAGCTTGTCGGTGATCTTGAGTGCCACCTTCTCCCGGGTTCGTCCCATCTTGGCGTGAAACGTGGGCAAATCTTCTACAAACACGAGCAGGTTTTCCGGCATTTCCACCGGAATGACGTCACCCGGTTGCAGCTCCATCAGCTCGCGCAGGCTGATATCGGTCTCGAGCAGCTTGGCCCGCAGACCGACCTTTACATCCATGATCTCATCGCGCAGCGCTTTGCTCCAGCGCACATCGGTGTCCCCCTTGTCACTCTGAACACCGGCATCGAGCAATTCGCGGATAGGCTCGAGCATGGAGTAGGGCATGGCCACATGAAAATCGCCCCCCCCGCCATCGAGCTCGATATGAAAAGAGCTGACCACTATCACCTCGGTCGGGCTCACTATGTTGGCCATGGCCGGGTTCACCTCGGAGTCGAGGTATTCAAAACCCACGTCCATCACCGGAGCCCAGGCATCCTTATAATCTTCGAACACCAGCTTGAGCAGCATCTGAATGATGCGTCGCTCGGTGGGGGTGAACTCACGCCCCTCGATCTTGGCGTGATAGCGACCATCGCCGCCGAAGAAGTTTTCCACCAGGATAAAGACCAGACGGGCCTCCATGGTGATGAGCGCAGTTCCCTTCAAGGGACGAAAGCGCACCATGTTGAGACTGGTCGGCACAAACAGGGTATGCACATACTCGCCAAACTTCAGCATCTGCACCCCGTTGATGGACACTTCTGCGGTTCGACGCATCATGTTGAAGAGGCTGATCCGCATGTGACGAGCAAAACGCTCGTTCACCAACTCCAGCGTCGGCATGCGACCCCGGACGATGCGATCCTGGGAAGAGAAATCGAACGAGGCGACGCCGGGGCCACCCGAGGGGCCTATCTCCTCTTCTTCGACCTCATCCACCCCATGGAGCAGGGCATCGATTTCATCCTGGCTTAAGAGATCACTCACGGTTCACCTACTGCATCACAAAGCCGGTAAAGAGTACCTGTTCCACCACACTCTCCTTGGTCAGCTCTTTGAGCACGCGCTGGCACTCTTCCAACGCATCGGTTCTCATTTTTTCCTTGCCCTCAAAGGTCGACAACTGCTCGGCCGTGGCGGCGCTGAAGACGCGCAGCAGAGTACCCTCGATCAGGGGAATATGCTGTTTTGCCAGGCCATCGTTGGCGGCACCACGCACCATCAACTGCACCTTGATCTGCACCAGACGATCGCGGCTCTGGCCACTGACATTGAAGACGAAGGGACGCGGCATGCCCACATAGAGGGGCGGTTGATTCTTGGTATCCGCCTTGGCCGGCGTCTCTGCGCTGTCGGTCGTCTCTGCCGGCGCACTATCGCCGCCCGAGCCGCCCAGTAATAACCAGGCCGCACCGCCACCGCCGGCCAGCAGCACCAGCGCGATAACGCCGATGATAATGAGCTTTTTCTTACTGCTCCCCTTGTCCTTGAGCGTCAATTCATTGTCATCTGCCATCGCCACGCCACCCTGTCACTTAACTGTTTCATTATCATATAGTTGCTACGGGGCGCTTCAAGCATAGAAATCAATTCCGCGGTCGGTTGCCGATTCCCTGGCCAACCGGTCACCGGTTGGCACCACACTGCCGTCATCCTCTCCCCCGCCGAGATAGCCTTCAGCACCACGACCACGCCCTTCTTGGTTCATCTGCTGGCTCATCTGTTGACCCATCTGCTGTCCCTGCTGTTGACCCTGCTGGAAATGTTGCACTTGGGTCTGTCCCAGCTGGATGCCTTGCCCGGCCAGCATCTCTCGTAGCCGTGGCATGCTCTGCTCCAGCATCTCCCTGGTCTGGCCATGCTGAACCACGAAGTGGACGCTAACCTGCTGATCCTGCCCAATCTGCAGGTGGATCTTCATCTTACCCAGCCCGATAGGATCGAGCTGCAGCTCCGCCTGCTGCAGCTTGTCAGTCAGCATCACGTTGACCTTGTGTTGTAACTCGCCAGGTGCGCTCTCCGGCGTCAGGCGCTGAGCCCCCGGGAAAGTAGGCACACTCTCCCGCCGCGCCACGTCCTGCTGGGCCGTCAGCGGCCGGCTCTCGGGCACCGGGCTGCTCGGTGTGGCATGAGGGGTCACCGTCGCGCCGCTCCCTTCGGTGTTCAGCGGCTGGCTTTTGCCATCACGGCGCTCCTCACTACGCCCTGCCCGAGCGGCCGCGACGGTTTCCCTGACGAGGGTCGCCTGTTGAGGCTCTGCGACAACACGCTCGGCCAGGGTTTCTGCGACCGCAACGGAGGATTGACGCCCAATATCCGCCGTGACCTGGACCTGAGACGGGTTGGCTGGTACGGCGCTGCCTGCCGGTGCCTTCGCCTCATTGGCGCTCACTTCAGCGCTCGGCGCAGCACTCATCGCCACGTCCTTGGTCACCCCAGGTAACGGGTTGGCAGCACCGGCATCGGCACGAGCCTGGTTAGACTGTGCCGTCACCGGATTGGCGCCGTTAGACGGGGAGTGTTCGGTCGGTTCGGTGCGAGCCGAGGCAACCTTGCCCTCGGCCGAGGGAGCCGCCACCTTGCTCGGGGAAGACGTGTCAGGCAGGACCTCGGCTGGCTTGGTCTCCGACGGGCGTAGTGGGCGCTGCAATGCCGCTTTCTCTTTGGGGGCCAGTTCTGCCTTGCTCGCCTCAGGTGTTGTCTCTGCCAGGAGAGGGCTCTCTTCGGCCACCTCTTCTTCTGTCACCTTAGTGGCAGCCATGCCAGCCTCAAGCAGAGTGGTCAGCGGAACCTTACCATTACCCGGCTCCGGCTGGCCCGCCACAGGAGCCTTGCCATTGCCTGCCGCGTTGCCATGCCCCTCCCCTACCGGCTCGGGCGGTTCATCGGCCTGCACCTCACGCCCAACCTGCGCCAGTTGACCGCTCAGGCCTGGAGTGGGGGCCGTCTCATCGCGACCGGCGCGAGAGCGTGCACCTTTCCCCTCTAACGGGGTCGCCTCCTCTTCGCTCATCGCACTGTCGCCACCATCGCTCTGTGCAGCAAGCTGAGCCGCACAGCTCTGAGCAGTCTGCACGCCGGCGGCCTTGGCCTCTCCCTTTGCGTCGATAGAGGCCGATGCCCCCATCTCGTCCAGAGCATCATCCGGCCCCTCGCACGGCGCATCAACCCATTCGCCCTGCGGCGCTGCCGCGGTCAGCTGAGTGCTGGTTTGCTGAGAGGCCATCAAGCGGGCCAGCAGATCCTGCGGCAACTCTTCGCCGCTCTCTTGCCCCTTCTTCTTGCTCTCGGGCTGAGTCTCTACGGCCGTCGAATCGTCGTCCAATCCAGCCGGTCGACGCTCGACTTGCGACGGATCGCCGCCCTCTCCTGTCAGCAGGGCAGCAAAATCGCCCCCCTTGGCCGCGGCACTCGCGCTCTCGCCGGGTGCGGCCTTGACTGTCACGGCATTGAGTGTGGGTTGAGAGATCATCGGCGATTACTCCAGTTACCTGTGCCTGCATTCGAACCGGGCTCGGAATGAGGCTCCATAGGGGGCTTAGGCTGCCTACAAGGAGAGCATTAACCTTAGGTCAGCAAATTACAGGCCAGAATTTCTCAGAAAACTGCGCGTGGCAAACTCGTCGAGCATCTTCTGCTCCTGGCGATCCGCCTTCTGCCGCTCACGCAGCGCCTTCTTCTCCAGTAGCAGCTCAACCGCCTTGCGTCTTTGTTGCATGGCCAGCCACTCCTGCTTGCGTTGTTCCATCACCTGCCTCACCTGCAGCACGCCTTCATACTGCTGCTCGGCCGCGATCTGCAGCTTGTTGATAAAAGCCTGATACTGGACGTTCTGCTGGGCCGCTATCCCCTGCTGACCACGCTCCGTCCATTGTTGCTGGTAGATCTGGCGGTAATTGCCAAGGGCGTCGTATTGCTCCATGAATAGCTGAAGATCTTGGCGGGCCTTGGCCAGCGCCATGGCACAGCGGTGCTCCGCCTCTGCCAACTGCTCGGACAACAACTCGAGTCCCTTGCTCATTCACCCTCCTAGACCGACCTCAGGGGACCGCTCACCATGTTCAGATCGGTCAGCCCCTGATCATACCCCACCACTTCTCGCATCCCCTGCTGCAAGAAATGGTCCATGTAGGGTTTTTGACTGATCGCCCGATCGATGCGGGGATCGGCGCCCTGACTGTAGGCGCCGATGCTGATGAGATCCCGATTCTGCTGGTAGAGGGAGTAAAACTGCTTGAAGAGCCGTGCAATCTGCATGTGTTCCGGTGACGTCACCTGGGGCATGACCCGGCTGATGGACTTTTCGATGTCGATCGCCGGATAGTGGCCAGCATCGGCCAGCTCGCGCGACAGCACTATGTGCCCATCGAGGATAGCCCGCGCCGCGTCGGCGATGGGGTCCTGCAGATCGTCCCCTTCGGTCAACACGGTAAAAAATGCCGTAATGGAGCCCTGCCCCTCACCGCCGTTGCCGGCACGCTCAACCAGTGCCGGTAACTTGGCAAACACAGAAGGTGGATACCCCTTGGTCGCCGGGGGTTCGCCGACCGCCAGGGCGATCTCACGCTGCGCCTGGGCGTAACGGGTGAGCGAGTCCATCAACAAGAGCACGTTCATGCCCTGATCGCGGAAATATTCGGCGATGGTGATGGCCGTCTCGCACCCCTTGAGGCGCATCAGGGGGGAGGCATCGGCCGGCGCCGCGACGACCACGGCCCGTTCTCGTCCCTCGACGCCCAGGATCTCTTCGATAAACTCTTTGACCTCACGGCCCCGCTCACCGATGAGCCCCACCACCACCACGTCGGCCACCGAGCCACGAGTCATCATGCCAAGCAGCACCGACTTACCGACCCCGGAGCCGGCAAACAGCCCCATCCGCTGGCCCTGGCCGACCGTCAGCATGGCGTTGATGGCGCGCACCCCCACGTCCATCGGCTGATGGATGGGGCGACGGGCCAACGGATTAATGCCTCGGGCGGCAAAGCGGGCAATATGAGCGCTGAGAATGGGTCCCTGTCCATCGAGCGGCTGGCCGATCCCGTCGATGACCCGTCCGAGCAGCCCCATTCCGACCGGAATGCCCTGCTCCTCGGTGAGCGGCACGACGCGCGCCCCGGGGATCACCCCCTTGAGCTGCTCACTGGGCATCAGATAGAGGTGGTCACCGGAGAACCCCACCACTTCTGCCTCCAGCGCCCCCTCCAGGGTATCGATACGGCAGAGCGAGCCGATGGCCGCGCGGCACCCTACCGCCTCCAGCGTGAGTCCGACGACTCGCGTCAATTTTCCGGCAACCGGAGTTCGCGGCGCTATGTCACGCACCCGATAGCGCTGCAGGCGGTTGAATAGCTCGCTCATGACTCACGACTCCTGATTGTCGCGCAGGAAATTGCGAAGTAGCTGGTTGATGCGGGCCTCAAGCTGCATGTCGATACTCGACAAGCGAGTCGCCAATTGCAGGTCGCCCGGCTCCAGGGTGGGATCAGCCTCGAGACGCCAGCCACGCTTGGCACACTCCTCGGCACCAAACGCACTCTGGATCCGCTCCACATCGTCCGGGTGCAGCATCATGGTGACGCCCTCCTCGGCGACGGGGAGCTGAGCCAGCCCCTCCTTGAGGGCCGCGAGCAACAGCCGCGGCGAGGTCTCGACCTCGTGCTTGATCAGTGCCCTGGCCAGCTGCATGGCGAGGCTCACCAACTGCTCTTCAACCTGTTCGTCCATCTCGCCGAGGGGGGTGGCCAGGCGCGTGGCGAGCTGCTGCCAGTGGGCGATCGCCTGCTCGACCACCTCACGCCCCATGGCCAACCCCTCTTCACGCCCCTGGGAGAAACCCGCCTCGTGGCCCTTTTGCAGCCCTTCCAGCTTGCCCTCTTCAAGACCCTGGGCAAAACCGGCCTCGCGCCCCTCGCTCATCCCCTCTTCCCAGGCAGCCTGGCGGATCGCCTCGAGCTCCTCGGCAGTGAGGGTGGGCGCAGGCTCGGGCTCGGGCTCCACTTCTGGCTGTGGGACCGCCTGCTGATACCAATCTGGCGCCAGCCCAAGCGCGTTGCGTTCGATGGACTGCTCAACCTCCATCTCGGGCCAACCCCAGTCTTGTACCTCGACGGAATCCTGCTCCGGGCGCAGGTAGCCTCTTAGCTTGCGATCGCTCATGGATTAGAGGAACTCGTCGCCGCCACCCGAGCCCAGCATGAGCTCGCCGGCATCGGCCAGACGCCGCGCAATGGAGAGGATCTCCTTTTGCGCCGTCTCGACTTCGGAGACGCGGATCGGCCCCATCGCCTCCAGATCGTCGGCCAGCATCTCTGCGGCCCGCTTGGACATGTTCTTGAAAATCTTGTCACGCAGCTGATCATCAGAGCCCTTGAGGGCACGCTGCAGCAAGTCGCCGGGCACTTCTCGCAGCAGGGTCTGAATGCCGCGATCGTCCACATCGATCAGGTTTTCGAACACAAACATCAGATCCTGGATCTGCTGGCTCATCTCCTCGTCCGCATCGCGGATGGAGTCCATCAGCTGTCCCTCTACGTTGGTGTCGAGGTAGTTCATGATGTTCGCCGCCGCCTTCAGGCCACCCATCTTGGCCGCCTGGGCACCGGCCGCACCGGCGAACTGTTTCTCCATGATGTCGTTAAGCTCTTGCAGTGCCGCCGGCTGTACCTCTTCGAGGTTGGCGATACGCATCACCAGATCGAGACGCACCTGCTCGGGGAACTGACTCAAGATCTCGGCCGACTGCTCGGGCTCGAGGTAGGAGAGCACTATGGTCTGGATCTGCGGGTGCTCGTTTTGGATGATGCTGGCCACCTGACGGGCATCCATCCACTTGAGCGAATCGAGGCCGCGAGCGCCGGAGCCGAGGATGATCTGGTCAACCAGGTTGCTTGCCTTGTCCTCACCCAGCGCCGCCACCAGGGCCTTGCGCACGAAGTCTTCGCTGCCGATACCTATGTTGGTGTACTTCTGAATGTCATCGATAAACTGGCGGTGCACCGCCGCCACCCGATCGTGACTGAAGTCGGACATGGAGGCCATCGACATACCGAGCCGCTGTACCTGCTTGGGCTCGAGGTGACGGAAGATCTGGGCGGCATCCTCCTCATTGAGGCTCAGCATCAGCACGGCGGCCATCTCCATGCCGCTCATACTGTCAAGGATCTGACGCTGGGCCTCCGTGATGTCGTTGCCCGTCACCTGGGTATTGTTATCAGGCATCTTTGGTTACCCACTCCTTAATGACCTGGGCGGCCAGGTCGGGTTCATTAGCCACCAAGGCACGCACGGCCTTGAGCAAGTCTTCGTCACGATGCAGATCCGGCAGCTTGAGCTGGCCATCGCGCAAACCAAACACAGGCTCGCTCTCGGCCTGGGCCGCCAGCAGGCTCAACTCGTCATCACCGCCCAACACCGCATGGTTATCGAAGTCCAGTTCATGCTCTGGCTTCGCATCCGGGTAGAGCAGACGCTTGAGCATGGGCCTCACTATGGTCACGATGAGGACGATGATGATAAGCACAGAGGCTGCGATGCGTACAGCGCGCCAGAACCAGGGCTGTTCGTACACCGGAGGCTCGGCAACACTCTCGAGCTCGGGGCGGTTAAAGGGAATGGTGACCACCTCCAGCGTATCGCCACGGGTCACATCAAAACCAAGGCCCGCGCCCAACACCCGACGCAGGGTGTCGATCTCGGCCTGGGTACGCGGCTCGCGGGTCACCTGGCCTTCGGTTCCGGGCAGGGTCTTGTAGTCGACCGCTACCGACACCGTCATGCGGCGGATCCCGCCCATCTGGCGACGGGTATGACTCACCGTGGTGTCGAGCTCGTAGTTGCGGGTCGCCTCTTTGCGCGAGCGACCCGAACTGCTATTGGCGGCATTGGCGCCGGTTGCCTGCTCGGGGATGTTGGCGTTGGCCGGCGGCTGATTGGTCAGCGCCCCCGGGATACCCTGGCTCTGGCCATTGGCGCTGTTCTCCTCCATGGTCATCTCGGAGCGCACCGCCGGCAGATCCGGGTTGAAGGTCTTGCGGGTTTGCTCCTGCTGGGTGAAGTCAAGGGCGAGATCCACCTCGGCGGTGTAATTATCGGCACCGAGCACAGGGATGAGGATGGCGTCGATCTTCTGCTTGTATTCGAGCTCCTGCTTCTGCTGCATGGCAAACTCGCGGCGCGTCTGGGCAGCAATAGGATCCTGGGAGCCAGAGTTTAACAAACGGCCATTCTGATCGGTCACCGTGACCCGGGTCGGCTCGAGCCCGTGTACGGCAGAGGCCACCATGTCGACGATAGAGTCCACCGTCCCCTGATCTAGGGCCGCACTCTTGAGGCTTAATACCACGGTGGCACTGGGTTTGCGCTCGTTGCGGGCAAACACGTTGTCTTTGGGGATGGCGAGCAGCACCTGGGCCTTGGCCACGCTCTGAAACTGCTCGATGGCGCTGGCCAGCTGACGTTCGCGGCTGAGCTTGAGACGCTCACCTTCCATCCGTTGGCTGATCCCGAAGGTGTTATCGTTGAGCAGAATATCTTCACCCCGTCCGACCCCCTCCTCAGCAGCAGTGAGTCCCGCGCGAGTCAGCTGAAGACGAATTTCCTGATACTTCTCGGCATTGATCAGGACTGACTTCCCCTCGACCTGATAGGGGATCTTCTGTTGGTCGAGGTAATCCAGGGTCTTGACCAGCTGCTCTGTGGTGAAGGTGCCGAGCGGACGCATATCCGGCTCTTTGCCCCACAACAGGATGAAGACGGCGATGGCCAGACAAATGGCCAGCGCCAGGATCAGAGTGATCTGACGCAGGATATCGCTGTTGGAGAGGATGCTGCCGATGGGAGAGCTCTTCTGCTCGTTCTCATCCAGCGTGCCCGCATCCCCTTGCAGCAACAGATCGCCGTTTTGTTCGGTAGCCACGTTTTAGATCCTTACACCGGCATATTCATGATGGTCTTGTAAGCCTCAACCACCTTGTTGCGAACCTGCACGGTCGCGTCGAAGGCGATAGAGGATTTCTGACCGGCGATCATCACATCAGAGAGATCGATGGAGCGATCGCCGCTGTCGAAACGGGTTCTCAGATCGTTAGACTGGCTCTGCAACTCGTTAACGTTCTCGAGAGCCTGGCGCAGTAGCAGGCCAAAATCGGAAGAGACATTCTGACGGGGTTGAGTCATCAAACCGTTGCCGGCCTCGACCCTCAGCGACTGCATCTCCTGCAGCAGGTTGGTGGCATTGATATCCATGATGATCCCCAGACAAATGATTGACGCTGCATACCCAGATGCAATCAGAGTGCCAAGTTACACTACCATCCACCCTCATGTCACCCGAACGCCTGATACCCGCGATTTGTCCCTGCGCCCAGCGGGGTCATGGGACGCTCGATCACGTCTCGCTTTTGATATAAACTTACGCGCCTTTTTCCGGCGACCTGTACAAACAATATTCAAGTTTTGGAGTGAGCATGTCCAACCCGCGGATCGGTTTCGTCAGCCTCGGCTGCCCGAAGAACCTGGTCGATTCTGAGCGTATCCTGACCCAGTTGCGTACCGAAGGGTACGATGTGGTCCCCAGCTATGACGATGCCGAGCTGGTGGTGGTCAACACCTGCGGCTTTATCGACAGCGCCGTACAGGAATCCCTCGAGGCCATCGGCGAGGCCCTCTCCGAAAATGGCAAGGTGATCGTGACCGGCTGTCTGGGCGCCAAAGAGAACCAGATCCGCGAGGTCCACCCCAAGGTACTGGAGATCACCGGTCCCCACGCTTACGAAGAGGTGCTGGGCCACGTTCACACCTATGTACCCAAGCCCGAGCACAACCCCTTCACCAGCCTGGTACCGGCCCACGGGGTTAAACTCACCCCGCGCCACTACGCCTACCTGAAGATCTCCGAAGGCTGCAACCATCGCTGCACCTTCTGCATCATCCCCTCCATGCGCGGGGATCTGGTCAGCCGCCCGATCGGGGAGGTCCTCGCCGAGGCCAAGCGCCTCAAAGAGGCCGGCGTGAAGGAGATCCTGGTCATCTCTCAAGACACCTCCGCCTACGGGGTCGATGTCAAGCATCGCACCGGTTTCTATGACGGCATGCCGGTCAAGACCAGCATGGTCGCCCTGTGCGAAGAGCTGGCCAAACTCGGCATGTGGGTACGCCTGCACTATGTCTACCCCTACCCGCACGTGGATGACGTCATCCCCCTGATGCGCGATGGCAAGGTGCTGCCTTATCTCGACATCCCGCTTCAGCACGCCAGCCCGCGTATCCTCAAGCTGATGAAGCGCCCGGGCAGCGTCGAACGGACTCTGGAGCGGATCCAGAAGTGGCGCGAGATCTGTCCCGAGATCACCCTGCGTTCCACCTTCATCGTCGGTTTTCCGGGCGAGACGGAAGAAGATTTCCAGATGCTGCTCGACTTTATCGCCGCCGCAGAGCTGGATCGGGTTGGCTGCTTCAAGTACAGCCCGGTGGAAGGGGCCAAGGCCAACGAACTGGCCGACCCCGTCCCGGAAGAGGTCAAAGAGGAGCGCTTCCAGCGCTTCATGGAGCTGCAGCAGCAGGTGTCCATCCGTAAGCTGGCCAACAAGGTCGGCCAGGAGATGAGCGTGATCATCGACGAGGTGGATGAAGAGGGCGCCACCGGGCGCTCCTTTGCCGACGCCCCCGAGATCGATGGCATGGTCTACCTCAACGGCGAGACGGCTCTCAAACCGGGCGACATTGTCCGGGTCAAGATAGAGCACGCCGACGAGTACGATCTGTGGGGCAGCCTGGCCTGATCCCACCACACGACTCATGCAAGAGCCCCGCACTGCGGGGCTCTTCTTTTCGGGTTATTCGGGCTTCACCTGTGCTCGGGGCGCTTGCGAACATAGAGGGTACGCCGCACCTTGGCGACCACCTCTCCCTTGCCATCCTGGATAGAGACGGTGAACTCGGGGAAATACTTCTCTCCTCCCGCTGTCCTCCTGGCTATCTCGTCGAGCGTGCCGTCACTCAAGTGAAACTCCGCCACCAGAGGCCCCTTACCCGGCTTGATGTAGTCGATATCCCCTGACTTGTCCCACACGAAGTAGTGGTTCCTGAAATAGCCCATCAGCATCAGCGGATAGATGGGATCGGTCATCGCAAACATGCTGCCCCCAAACTGGGTGCGGTTGGCATTGAGGGTAGACCAGCGTGACTTGAGCGTGACCCGACAATAGCGGTAATCCTCACTCAGGGTCTCAATTTTGATGCCGGCGCCCCGAAAAGGGGGCCAGAGGTTGAGCGCCCAGCGCACACACCAGGCACGTTTAAACAGCCACTTCATGGGATCTCATCCGACCAGAACGGGTTTTACATCATATCAACATCTTTTGGCGCCACAAGGGCCAATCCCCCCTCTCGATGCCGTCGATGACTGGTAAAAACCATTGAAATATCGGGTTTATTTTCCCTTGGATCCACCACTTATCGTGACCTGACAGGGCAGTTCGAGGTTGCCATTCCGGTGGTACTCCATCAGAATACTCTCACCACAGAGAATGCGAACAACTAGTACTATGGCTGACAATAACCAAGCGTTGAAGAAGGCCGGGCTCAAGATCACCTTGCCCCGCGTCAAGATCCTGGAAATCCTGCAACAGCCGGAGTGCCACCATACCAGTGCCGAAGATCTCTACAAGCGCCTGATCGATCAGGGCGAAGAGATCGGTCTTGCCACCGTGTATCGCGTCCTCAACCAGTTTGATGATGCCGGTATCGTCACTCGCCACCACTTCGAGGGCGGCAAGTCGGTGTTCGAGCTGGCGAGCCAGGAGCACCACGACCACCTGGTCTGCCTCGACTGCGGCAAAGTCATCGAGTTCTCCGACGACGTCATCGAGCTGCGCCAGACCGAGATCGCCAAGAAGCACAACATCCGCCTGACCAACCACAGCCTCTATCTGTACGGCCACTGCGCCGATGGCACCTGCGGTCACGGCGACGAAGAGTAATTGTCGCGAGCGTGAGAAGAGCCAGCCTGACGTGCTGGCTTTTTCATGGGCAAAAGCCGGGTAACAAAAAGGCGGGTCACCCCGCCTTTTTCATGCCTGGGTGAAGGCGATTAGCCCTCGACCTTACCCCAGGAGTCGCGCAGGGCAACGGTGCGGTTGAACACCAGGAGTGCCGGGCCGGAGAGCTTGTTGTCGGCGCAGAAGTAGCCTTCGCGCTCGAACTGGAAGGCTTGCTCGGCTTGGGCATCCTTGAGGGAAGCCTCGACGCGGGCACCAGAGATGATGACCAGCGAATCCGGGTTGAGGGTCGCCTCGAAGTCATCCTCCGCGCCCGGGTTCGGCACCTTGAACAGACGGTCGTAGAGACGCACCTCGGCCGGCAGGGAAGTGGTGGCGCTGACCCAGTGGATCACCCCCTTCACCTTGCGGCCATCGGCCGGATCCTTACCCAGGGTGTCGGCATCGTAGGTACAATAGATGCAGGTGATCTTGCCATCGGCATCCTTCTCGACCCGCTCTGCCTTGATGACATAGGCGTTGCGCAGACGCACTTCTTTACCCAGCACCAGACGCTTGAACTGCTTGTTGGCCTCTTCACGGAAGTCCGCTTCGTCGATGTAGATCTCGCGGCCAAAGTGCAGCTCACGGGTACCCATCTCCGGCTTGTTCGGATGGTTGGGGGCGCTCAGGGTCTCGTCGTGATTCAGGTTCTCGATCACCACCTTGACCGGGTTGAGTACCGCCATCGCACGCGGGGCGTTCTCGTTGAGATCATCGCGAATACAGGCTTCCAGCATACCCATCTCGACGATGTTGTCCTGCTTGGTCACCCCGATGCGCTTGCAGAACTCGCGGATGGAGGCCGGGGTGTAGCCACGACGACGCAGACCGGACACGGTCAGCATGCGCGGATCATCCCAACCGTCCACGTGCTGCTCGGTCACCAACAGGTTCAGCTTGCGCTTGGACATGACGGTGTACTCGAGGTTCAGACGAGAGAACTCGTACTGACGCGGGTGGCACTCGATGGTGATGTTGTCCAGCACCCAGTCATACAGGCGACGGTTGTCCTGGAACTCCAGAGTACAGATGGAGTGGGTGATCCCCTCCAGGGCATCCGAGATGCAGTGGGTGAAGTCGTACATCGGGTAGATGCACCACTTGTCACCGGTCTGGTGATGATGGGCAAACTTGATGCGATAGATCACAGGATCACGCATCACCATGAAGGGAGACGCCATGTCGATCTTGGCACGCAGACAGGCGGCGCCTTCGGCGAAACCACCCTCCTTCATCTTGGCAAACAGGGCCAGGTTCTCTGCTACGGAGCGGTCACGGAACGGGCTGTTCTTGCCCGGCTCGGTCAGGGTGCCACGGTACTCACGCATCTGCTCGGGGGTGAGCTCATCCACATAGGCCAGCCCCTTCTCGATCAGCTCAACGGCGTAGCCATGCAGCTTGTCGAAATAGTCGGAGGAGTAGCACACCTCGCCATCCCACTGGAACCCCAGCCACTGCACGTCGCGCTTGATGGACTCGACATACTCGATGTCTTCTTTCACCGGGTTGGTGTCGTCGAAGCGCAGGTTGCACTTGCCCTGATAGTCACGGGCAATGCCGAAGTTCAGGCAGATGGACTTGGCATGACCGATATGGAGATAACCGTTCGGCTCCGGCGGGAAACGGGTATGCACGCGGTCGTGCTTACCGCTGGCCAGATCCTCGTCGATGATTTGGCGGATAAAGTTGGTTGGGCTGCTAGCCGAAGTCATGGGGCTCACCTCAAAAGTCGTACATCGCGGGATGGTGGCCGACGGCCAGCTGCATACCCGACATCAAGCCGATAATGATCCACCATTCACGGCTCGCGCTCAACCGCTATTTGGCATCAGAGTGAGCCGATGTGGCCCAAAAAAAGCCCCGCACGTGGCGGGGCAACCCAATGGAGAAAATACAAGCACAACACACACGGTCGGCGGATAACTCCCTATCCCCCTTTGCCAAGGGCTCGGGTGAACCCTTGGTCAAGGAGGGAGGGCCAGAGGCCCTCCCGGGAACGGTTAGCCGTTCACCTCGGTAACACGGCTTACGCGCTTGCCATCGAAGCTGACGGTACGCAGGTAGACGGTGCCGGAGACCATCGGCTTGTTGCCGGCGTCATAGCGGCTCCAGCTCTGGCCATCGGTGCTGAACTCGATGGTCAGACCCGGCAGGTCGACGTTGGCTTCCAGAGCGCCATTGACCACCTTGCCACCGGGTACCGAGAGACGGTACTCGACACCGGCCTTATCCAGCTTGGGCAGAACACGCTGACCCAGCACGTTGGCAAACTGGTTCCATTCCTTGTTGAGGGTGGCCTTGTTGACGTGCTTGGTCTCGCCGGAGAACTCACGGCCCTTCACGTAATCGAGCTCGAAACCGCCCTTGTGCCAGGCGCGCTCGGCCATGGAGAAGATGCGCGGATAGACCATGTACTCATACTGAGCGTCGGTACGGACAGTCTCACTCCACTGCTGGCCGGAGATCCCCTTGAACTTGACCGGATCATGCTCCCCCTTGGCCACGAAGGCGTTGCCATCGCGGTCCACCGAGGTTTCGGCGTTCTGCGGCAGGTTTTCCGGGGCGAAGGAAAACACCTTGCGGGTGTCGTTGAAGCGGGTGGCCCAGTAGTAGCCGCGCTCGGCCGGATGAACCTCGTTCGGGAAGTCGAAGTAGAGGTAGTCCGGGTTGGAGAGCACCACTTCGTAACCGTTATGAGCCCATCTCATCGCCTCGTTGAAGCCACCCCAGTAGAGGGTCTCCCAGAAGTTGACACGGGTCTTGTCGGTGGCGAACTCGCCGGCGTTCTTGGCGTATTTCAGGCCATCTTCCCAGGCTTGCAGCGTGGAGAAGCCGTGCCCCTTGACCATCTCGCTCACTTCCTTAGCGAAATAGACAGGCAGCTCACCCACTTCCTTGATCTTGCCCTCGTCGATCATCTTCTGGCACTGGGGAGACTTGCCAAAGGGCTTGTCCTGCTTGCTCCAGTCGGTATTGCCGCGCCAGCCCACCTGTTCTTCCGCCTTGGTGACGGCCGGGTCTTGATAACCTCCACCCAGCATGATGTTCTTCGCCTCGTCACCACCGTAGTGCCAGGCGGTCAGGGGCTGACCGGCGGCCTGGTGCATCTGGGCAACCTCATCCATCACCTTGGCCACGAAGGTGGCGGCGCCAGGCTGACACGGATTGATGAAGGACATCTTGTCGTAGAACTGCACCGAGGTGACATTGGAGGTGTCTTGCGGGTCAGTCAGGCGGAACTGGTTGGCCTCAGCCTCTTTGCCCTCGCTCATCAGGCGCTTGTAACGAGCCTCCATCGAGACGACGGCGGCGCGGGCGTGGGCCGGCATGTTGATCTCGGGGATCACGGTCACACCGCGCGCCTGGGCATAACGCACCAGCTCGATGTAATCGGCCTTGCTATAGAAACCGGAACCCATGTTATCGCTGGTCGGGCCGGAGCCGAGCTGCGGCAACAGGCACTGGGTCTCGGTGACATCGTGGCAACGCTTGCTGCCCACGTCGGTCAACTCGGGCAACCCGGGGATCTCGAGACGCCAGCCTTCATCGTTGGTGAGGCCCAGGTGCAGCTTGTTGAGCTTCATGGCTGACATCTGATCAACCAGCTTCTTCATGGTTTCCAGGCTGCGGAAGTAGCGAGCCACGTCGGTCTGCATGCCACGGTACTCAAAGCGCGGCGCATCCTCGACGCTCATCGGGGAGACCAGCTTGTCGTCCACCCCCAGCAGGGAGAGTAGAGACTGGGCCCCCCAGAAGGCACCGTTCACGTCGCTGCCACGGATCAGGGTACCCTGACGACCGATGTTCATGTCATAGCCTTCGGCCTGCTTGACCTTGCTGCCGCCCACCTTGACGGTGACCGGGTAGCCGGTGTCGGAGAGGGTGACACCCAGGCGAGTCAGTTCAGCCTTGAGGGCTTCGGCACGATCGGTCGGCAGATCCAGGACGTTGAGCTTGATGCTGGAGAGATCGACCTGCGGTCCGGCTTTCACAACCTGCTTCATCGGGGTCGGCAGGATCTGGTTATCGATCTTGCCTGCCGGCAGCAGGCTGCTGGTCACGTTCGCCTCATACCGCGTCTGGGCGTTCATCAGGATGTTCTTGTCATCCTTGGTGCGCTTCCAACCGTCGGCCGGCATCGGTTTTTGGTAGGTGCTGGCATCGTCGATGTTACTCATGCTGGCAAGCACCTTGGGCTGGGCACCTTCGGCAGAGACATACCAGTTAGGCATCACGTCCGATTCAAACAGCATCCAGTATTCGACCACCATGGGCACCTCGACCGTCTGCCCCTGGGCGAAGCCCTGGAACTTCTCGGTCGGCTCCAGCTTGTAGAGGTCACCGGTCACGAAGGTCAGCTTGAACTGGTCGCTGTCGACCCGCTGCAGACGGCGGATGGAATGGATATAGAGCTCCCAGTTTTTGCTGTCGACGGCGGCGCCCTGGTTGGTCAGGTGCAGCTTGGCGATGCCGCAGCTGGCCCACTCTGAGCCGAGCGCTTGGCAATCGATGCCGGCGCCGGGACCATCGTTGGTCACCACTTCGTATTTCACCACCAGATTTCCGGCCAGGGTGTCGACGACGGCTTGATTGGAGGCGGAGGAGGTTTGACCGGCACAACCGGCCAGGGCGGCGGACATAGCCACTGCCAGGAGGGGTAGTTTCAGGTTCATAGCTGCTGCTCTTGGTTTGGAAGTAAAGGTTGTTCTTGGCGTTTTTTGTTTTGTGCGGCCCCGCCCGAAGGCGGGGCGCTTATTGATGTCAACAATGGACTTAGACTTAACGAAGGGCTTTCATCTCACCGGCGATGATCTCGGCCAGAGGGCCCAGAATCACCTGCAGGTTTTGCTCACCCAGCTTGACCACACCGGCGGCACCGAGGGCCTTGAGCTTACGCTCGTCAACGATGCTGCGATCCTTCAGGGTCAGACGCAGGCGGGTGATGCAGGCGTCGACGGTGACCAGGTTGTCATGACCACCCAACACTTCCAGGTACTGCTTGGCCAGCTCGGTACGGTCGGTAGCCTGGGCCTGAGCCGGAACTGCTTCCTCATCCTCACGACCCGGAGTCTTCAGGTTGAACTTGACGATGACGGCGCGGAACACCACGTAGTAGAGGCCGAAGAACACCAGACCCTGCGGGATCAGCATGTACCAGTTGGTCGCCAGCGGGTTACGGCTGGAGAGCACCAGGTCAACCAGACCCGCACTGAAACCGAAGCCCGCCATCCAGTGCATGGAAGAGGCGATGAACACGGACACACCACTCAGCAGCGCATGGATGCCATAGAGTACCGGCGCCACGAACATGAAGGAGAACTCGAGCGGCTCGGTCACACCGGTGAAGAAGGAGGCAAAGGCGGCTGCGATCATGATGGAGGCAACCTTGTCCTTGTTCTCTTTCTTGGCGGAGTGATAGATGGCCAGAGCGGCACCCGGCAGACCGAACATCATGATGGGGAAGAAACCAGCCTGGTACATACCGGTCACACCGAGCACGGCCTTACCGGCATCCAGGGAGGATTGGCCACCCAGGAAGTTCGGGATGTCGTTGATACCGGCTACGTCAAACCAGAACACGGAGTTCAGGGCATGGTGCAGGCCGATCGGGATCAGCAGACGGTTGAAGAAGGCGTAGATGCCGGCGCCGGTGGAGCCGAGGCTCACAATGGACTCACCGAAGTTCACCAGACCACCGTACACCAGCGGCCAAATGATCATCATGACGAAAGAGACCACGATCATCACCACAGAGGTCACAATCGGGACCAAACGACGACCAGAGAAGAACGCCAGTGCCTTGTGTAGCTCTACCGTGCTGAAACGATTGTACAGCTCAGCCGCGATCACACCACACAGGATGCCGACGAACTGGTTGTTGATCTTCTTGAATGCCGCCGGGACTGCGTCAAGCGGAATGCCTTTAATCATGGAGACAACGGCAGGGCTCAACAGAGTAGTCAGCACCAGGAAGCCGACCAGACCCGCCAGGGCGGCAGAGCCGTCTTTGTCTTTGGACATGCCATAGGCAACGCCGACGGCAAACAAGGTGGACATGTTGTCGATCAGTGCCGACCCTGCCTTGATGAGGAAGGCGGCCAGTGGGCTGCCACCACCCCAACCGTTCGGGTCAATCCAGTATCCTACGCCCATCAGAATCGCGGCGGCAGGCAGTACCGCTACCGGTACCATCAGCGCGCGGCCGATCTTTTGCAAATAACCGAGAATGTTCACGGCTCCCTCTCCTTAGTGATTTCAGTTTCAAAATAAGTGCTTGATGCCTCAGCGACATAAGCCTGTATGGCTTGATTTGCAGTCTATGGCTTTTATTTCGCCCTGCAAATTAATAAACCGGCAATCGTGATCCAAATCACCCAAATGAGATGCGGCACTGCGAATTGTGTGGCACGGATCGGAATCTTTATTTACGCTATGAAACAACTTTAAGATACACCCTGCTTCTCCAGGTAGAGAGCATCAATATAGAGGTATGTCATGCGCCTGATTCCGTTGAAGTCCGCCAGCCAAGTAGGGCTCTGGTCCGCCCGCTACATAGTGGATCGCATCAATGCGTTCAAGCCAACCAGCGAGCGCCCCTTCGTACTGGGCCTGCCCACCGGCGGCACTCCGCTTTCCACCTACAAGCGGCTGATCGAGCTGCACAAGGCGGGCGAAGTCAGCTTCGAGCACGTGGTCACCTTCAACATGGACGAATACATAGGTCTGCCGGAGGATCATCCGGAGAGCTATCACAGCTTCATGTACAACAACTTCTTCAACCACATCGACATCCGCCGCGAGAACATCAACATCCTCAACGGCAATGCCGCCGACCCGATTGCCGAGTGCCAGCGCTACGAGGCGAAGATCAAGTCCTACGGCAAGATCCACCTCTTCATGGGCGGCGTGGGCAATGACGGCCATATCGCCTTCAACGAGCCCGCCTCTTCCCTCTCCTCTCGCACCCGGGTCAAGACCCTGACCGAGGATACCCGTATCGCCAACTCCCGTTTCTTCGGCGGTGATATGAATCAGGTGCCCAAGTTGGCTCTGACCGTCGGAGTCGGTACCCTGATGGATGCCGAAGAGATCATGATCCTGGTGACCGGCCACGGCAAGGCGCTGGCGCTACAGGCCGCGGTCGAGGGGAGCGTCAACCACATGTGGACCATCTCCACCCTGCAACTTCACCCGAAGGGCATCGTCGTGTGTGACGAACCCTCCACCATGGAGCTCAAGGTCAAGACGGTGCGCTACTTCCAGGAGCTGGAAGCGGCCAATATCACCCGCCTCTAAGGAGAACCCATGTACGCACTGCACAACTGCACCCTCTACACCGGTGAGGCAATCCTCACCGGCCGTGCGCTGCTCATCGATGGAGACAAGATCGCCGCCATCGTGGACGAGCGTGAGATCCCGGCCGGTATCACCCGGCATGACTTGCAGGGGGCCAACCTTAGCGCCGGTTTCATCGATGTGCAGCTCAACGGCTGTGGCGGCGTCATGTTCAATGGCGCCATCTCGGTGGAAACCCTGGCCATCATGCAAGCGGCCAACCTGAAATCGGGCACAACCAGCTTTCTGCCGACCCTGATTACCAGCCCCGACGAAGACATGAAGCAAGCGGTGGCGGTTACTCGTGAATACATGGCCTCTCGTCCCAACGAGGTACTGGGTGTCCACCTTGAGGGCCCCTATACCAACGTCAAGCGCAAAGGCATTCATCCAGCAGATCAGATTCGCTTGCCGGCCGAGACGATGATCGACTTCTTCTGCGCCAATCACGACGTCATCGCCAAGATTACGCTGGCGCCTGAGCGCAATGACCCGGCCCACATCCGCCGCCTGGTCGATGCCGGCATCCTGGTCTCTGCCGGGCACACCGCAGCTGGCTATGACCAGGCAATGGAGGGATTCGAAAGCGGGATCCGCTTCGCCACCCACCTCTACAATGCCATGACCCCGACCATCAACGGCCGCGAGCCAGGCGTAGTAGGGGCCATCTACGACAGAGACGACGTTTACGCCGGCATCATCGTCGATGGCTACCATGTGCACTACGCCAACGTGCGCCTGGCCCACAAGATGCTGGGTGAGCGCCTGGTGCTGGTGACTGACGCGACTGCCGCAGCCGGTGCGCCGCAAGGCTTTGATCAGTTCGATTTTTGTGGGGCAACCGTGTATTACCGCGATGGTCAATGCATCGACGAGAATGGTACACTCGGCGGCTCTGCGCTCACCATGATTGAGGGCGTGGAAAATCTGGTCACGCAGGTAGGATTGCCCCTGGATGAGGCCCTGCGTATGGCCACACTCTATCCTGCCCGCGCCATTGGATGGGACTCTCGTCTCGGTAGTATCCAGGTCGGAAAGATAGCCAACCTCACTGTCTTCACAGAGGATTTCAAGGTCCTCGCGACAGTGGTTAACGGACACTACAACCAATAAGCACGACACAATGACTGGTGGACAAATAGCAAACGTAGACCTCATCAAGCAGGTCAACAGTGCGGCCGTATACCGGCTGATCGATCAGCAAGGCCCCATCTCCCGGGTCAAGATTGCTGAGCTAAGCCAATTGGCCCCCGCCAGTGTCACCAAGATCACCCGTCAGCTCATCGAGCACGGGCTGATCAAGGAGAGCGCTCCCCAGGCATCGACAGGGGGGCGCCGCGCCATCTCCCTGACCACCATCAAAAACCGCTTCAACTTCGTCTCGGCCAAGCTGGGACGAGGCTATCTGCATCTCTCCTTGTATGATCTCGACGGCAAGACCCTGGATCACCATATCACCGAGGTCAATGAGATCGATCAGCAACCCGTGGTCGAGCTGCTGCTGCGCGAGATCGGAGCTTTCATCGATCAGAATCGAGAGCGCTATCGCCAGTTGATTGCGATCGCCTTGACCATGCCCGGTCTGGTCAACCCTGAGACCGGCATGGTCATCTACACGCCCAAATACCAGATCCGCAATCTGCCGCTGGCGAAGCTGCTGGAGAACCACTTCAACCTGCCCAGCTATGTGGGTAACGACACCCGCTGCCTGGCGCTGGCCGAACATTTCTTCGGCGAATCACGCGATTGCATGGACTCCATTCTGGTGAGCGTACACCAGGGAACGGGTTCGGGGATCATCACCAAGGGTCAGGTGTTCCTCGGCCAGAACCGCAACGTGGGCGAGATCGGCCATATCCAGGTCGAGCCACTGGGCAAGCGCTGCCATTGCGGTAACTTCGGTTGCCTCGAGACCATTGCTTCCAACGAGGCCATCCTCGATCGGGTCAAGGAGCTCATCAGTCGTGGTCATCACAGCCGTCTGCAGGAGAAACACATCACCATCGACGAGGTGTGCAAGGCAGCCTTGGCTGGTGATGAACTGGCTCGCAGCGTCCTTGAACACGTGGGTGAGCACCTGGGACGAGCCATCGCCATCACGGTCAACCTCTTCAACCCGCAGAAGGTCCTGCTGGCCGGTGAGATCACCGCGGCCGAAGAGGTGCTCATGCCCGCCATCCGCCGCTGTGTCGAGCATCAATCGCTGCCGAGTTTTCACCGGGGATTACCCATCGTAAAGGCGCGTTTTCAGAATCAGCCCACCATGGGCGGCGTTGCACTGGTGAAACGAGCTCTGCTGGAAGGGGATCTGCTTCAGGTGATCATGGAGCAGAAATAGACGCTTCCTTTTTGGATGAGTCATATTGACAGACCATATCGATAAAGCGCCCCGACCTGGGGCGTTTTTTATATTAAAAGCGTTTGATTTACTCTAGATGCCATGGATAAATCAGGAAGAGAGCACCTGCCTGCCCTCCCCTCAGGCGAGTCGTTATTTAATCTCTTTTCCATACCCTGGCATGTTAATAACGCTGTTGTTCGACACCAAAGGATCATAGCCCTATATGAGCCCAATGGAATATACTAAGTTAGACAAGATATAGACATATCACAACTGAGGTATAGAGTGATTCAATGGCACGAGTTATTTCTACAAGAGGAGGCCTTCATAAAAAGTATCTATATAAACAGGCCTTCGCCAACAGAACATGTCCAGTGGGTTTTTTGTAAGTTCGACGCCAAACAATTTCATGAGTCATTGTTCCTTGATAACAATATCCCTTTAAAAAAAGACATCATGAATTCTGTTGCGCAAAGAAAGAGCGAATATTTGGCCGGCCGCATCGCCTCTCGCCTGGCCCAGTACTTACTGGGATTATCTCCAGAACCTGTTGGTACAGGCCGGCACCGGAATCCGATGTGGCCATCGCATACCCTAGGCTCAATTACACATGCAAATAGCTATGCCATTGTCGCCATGGCTCGCGCTCAATACGTTCACAGGATTGGCATAGATTATGAGCCATGGATTGACGTCAGCACCATAAAAAGCGTGATTGATATCATCATGTGTGACAGAGAAAAAACAAAAATTGAGAATGATTCACGGACCCCAAGAAAAGATATTACCATCATTTTTTCAGCAAAAGAGAGCCTGTTTAAAGCTCTCTATGATGAATGTGGCGAATACAAAGATTTCCATGCGGCCGAGACTGTCAACATCGATCATCAGAGCTCAAGAGTACGATTACGACTGACAGAGTCATGGAGCAATGAGTTAAGGGCCGGAACAATCTTTGATTTAGAATATATAACGCATCATGAGGGTGTCATTACATATCTTATCAACACCAAGAAACCGTAGAAAACACCGATTATCTCGGTGTCTTCCATTTTTGCCCGTTCTACGTCATTTAAGATGAATAACGTCTGGTCAATCGTTTAGCAATGACATCTCGGAAATAAATGAAGCCAGGATGGTCGAAATCCTTTTGTGCTCAACTTCAGTGGGATGCCACAAGCAGCCATCAAATTTAATGTCGATTTTTTTGATATAAATGCTGCGCTCCCCCATTCGCAACAACTCTTCATTTACTGCATTGATACCACGTTCAAAAGGATCGTCTTTATCTAATTCCAAACCGACCAGAACGATTGGAACATCACCGTATCGCTGTCGGAGCTGGATAATGAACTGTACATAGGCATCAGTCCAACTGTGTCGGAAATCCTCAACGTTGGCCCAAGGCTCATCGGGTTTTAAATCGGTATTGAAATCATTGAGTCCCAATTCAATAACCAACAGAGCAGGATGACGGTCCTCATAAGCGGATGAGTCATTCAGCACTGCCCCTGCCTTATTAAAGTAATAAGGTAAATTGTGATAGCGTTGCTCTCCAGCATAGTTTCTTATCACACCTAATCCAGAGTATGAAACCTGACTATGACTAGCATTTAACAGCTTAGCGGTCATAGTGGGGAACGCGACTCTGGCATTTGATGTTTTAAACGTTTCATCGCTACTGCACTGCTGATGATGTGATTCACTGCCCAGTCCTGCACTGAGCGAATCACCGAAAAAAATAATGTGTTTTTGAGGTGTGCGATGTCCCAACACATCCCCATTAACCTCTAGCCCATCAAACAATACCATCTCGTCATACGTCTCATTTCTTTTAACCAGTTCAACAACCACATCTTGCTGGCTATCAAATTTGACCAATGAGTATTTTTTGAGTGTAGAGTCTGTATTTATGATGCTGACAACACGTCCATTAACGAGCACATCAAATCGCCCCCCTCTACCATTCATTATAATGGAAGCATCCATGCCTTTAAATCTAAAGGATAGGGCGACACCTGGCCAGTTGAAATACACATCACTGTTTGTCCAATCCTTAACTACTCGCCCACTGAAAGATAACCGATAGTCCGTTGCCTCTATGTTCACATCTTTAGCCGCACTAAACGGAGCCCACAAGATGAGTAACGCTATTGACATTAACTGTATTATGCGTCCCAACATTTACATCCCCCTTATATAAAAACAACATACCCAACTCACCATGACACAAGATCACTAACGATAATTTACCCCTCTAATAGTCAACCCCTCTATCAATATCCACAGCCTTCGTTAGCATATTGATACGCCAGCAGGGTGATCATCCATGACACTATAACCCTATTAATTTTTTAGCGACGAAATAGCTATTTCAATGTTATCAACCGCCATGGACCAGCTGGTTACCGACCGACGGGAAACTTCCCCCATCTTGATACGCTCTTCTTTGTGATAATAAAAATATTTAATCCCATTCAATAGAGAGTCCATATCTGCTACATCAAAATTGATCCCACTCGAGAGGTGCTCATACTGCTCGGCATTTCCCCCCCGATGTGACGTCATCACAGGAAGCCCACATGCCATTGCCTCTGACACTGTGATCCCAAAAGCTTCAAAGTCGCACCCTGTGATGAAAAGATCATTTCTCTGCAGCTCCATAGCGACTATCTCGCTAGGTCTCTCACCCAAGAACCTAATGCATCCAGACGTCGATAGAGTCTCTAAGGTTTCCAGCATTGGACCACTTCCAACGAAGGTCCATTCAATATTCAATCCCTGCTCACGTAAAATTTCTGCGGCTTCAATAAACAAATGCAGGTTCTTCTCCCGTGATAATCGACCCACATAAATAACCTTCATTACATTGTTAACCTCATGGCATCGCGGTGGTTTAAACATCTCAGTATCGACACCAAGGAATGAGACGACAGTGGAATTTATATTGCGAAGGTAATTGTCTTTTAGGAAAAATGACGGTGAGAATACCGCATCATATTGACCATAAATAGTGTCAACTTTATTATTTATTGCCGCTGCATCCTCGCTCATACCATAGTTTTCGCAGAGTGCAGCTAGATCGACATGACAGAGAGCAATCGTCAAACACTGTTCAGGAACAGTCTCGATAATATCGCTCAAACAGAACCCCGCATCCATATATAATGGCATGGGTTCATCGACTAACAGAACATCTGGCTGGAATGACGCGATCTCGTCGGCAAGAATCCGCGTACAACGATGATCGGGAAATGGTGATGTCATTGGGTTACAATGGACCGCCAAAGGCATATCAATGATTCTTATACCTAGATTCTTTAGGCTTATAACTGCCGGCTGCTCGCTTAATGTCGGATATCCAGGTACTAACAGACTGACGGTGTTACCACGAATGGCCAATTCTTTACAACGATAAAAAACTGACTGACTAATACCATTAACCTCGGGATAAAAAAAGAAACTGAAAATCAGATATTTCATGCTATCTACCTCTTGTCATAATTCGAAAACATAAATGGAAGTAGATAATCTATTACCTTTGCCGTTTCGCTCACATATGGCTCGAGCAACATTGTGTCGTGACCAGCATCAATCGAACATGTAAGCAAGGGAGACTCACATACGGGCTGCCAGTACATTTTTGGCGATGGCCCAAAGCGCGGTTCGATCAAGGCAACCTTATCCATCATTCCACTCGAAACGGGGATCTGATAACTCCGTTGATTGCTATATCGGGCAAACATAGTCTTTAGTTGTTCTGCATTAAATATCGGCTTTTTATTTTGATCACATAGCAGATTGATCGCCGAATCAAAATCAATAAGCGCATTGATATCTTTCGAAATGTCGAGTGAGATGTTATTGCCAAGGCTGTTGGCGACTGTCATCATAAAATGGTCCTTCATGCTCATAAAAGACGGGATGACTCTCTCAGTAGGCCAACTATCGAGTAAGATAACAGGAGGTCGAATTTTACCTTTGTTTTTTAATGCCTCAGAAACTCTGGCTGCAATTCCCCCTCCCATGGAGTGGCATAGCAAGACTGATTTAGAGAGATCGAACTCATCTAACGCGGACAGATATGCCTCTATAGGGAAGGCATCACTATCCAGGATGGCATTGAATCCTATCACCATGGCATCACAAGAAAGATGTCCTATTAGATGACTGAAGCACTCGCTCTGACCCAGAACACCAGGGATACAAATTATATTTAAATTCGAATCACCGCTTTTTAGCAAAACCTTTTCTAAGACTCGATTTTTCATACCGAATAAATTATGTTTCTCAAACACACTCTCCATGGGTTTAAATTTAAAGTCATACAGTGATTGTTGTAAAATTGCGGTGTAGCGTGCGGCCACATTCTCAATGACTGAATCATCATGCACTGCCCCATCTAAAGACCAGAAGATGTACGGATCCTCATCAATATATTTAAATGTCATTATGAATGACTGCGAGGAGCGCTTATTTATATCTCTAGCATTGTCGTTTGACTCAGAAAACACAACCTGAGAACGATGGCCGATTGAACCTATACATATTCTATTATTTTCACGTCCAATAATTTTTTTTACATCATCAATGACAGCATTGAACTCCATACCCGGATGCATAGCATGCTCGGATTTGATCGTAACAAGCTCATCAGCCAGTAGTTCCACCTTCAGAGAAACGGTATCAACCGCTTTAACTTGCGAAACTGTTAACATATAGCATGCATATAACCATTCTAGTAATGAGACATTCCTACCCATACATTTGATTTTTAATTGAAGATGGATGCGAGGTGCTAAACGATGATGATACTCATGACCTTTTATCGCTATCATCTGTGCGGGATTAACACTGCATGGATCAACGCCAAGGTACTTTAATTGGCCATCAGGAACCGCACATGCCGATTCACATTCAATTGAATATTTATCGACAGCTTCGGTGCTGTACAGCATCGCCTTCAAATAAGAGACAAATAGATTACCATTCCTTTCCATGTCAGGCTTATCAAACATGGATTTTCGATAGCTCCATGTGATCATCATGCCGCCATCACCTGTGGTTTCTATCGAGATATAATGATCGACCTCTTGCTCCTTTGATGGGATAGGAATACGACTAACATTGATGCCAGGCAATATTAGTGGCTGCCCTTCGAAATTCTGCATAACCATCATCATCTGATACACTGGGTATCGACCATGCTCGAAATCCTTCACATTATAATTATTTAATGCGGTGACATCCAAAGGGAGATGGTCGAGGCACTCGATAAACTCTCGCTGATGTTTATGGAGATAATCTGAAAGCGTTTTATCTGGATCATAGTCACAGACTAAAAGCGCTGAGCTTAAGCATAGACCAATGATATTCTCGTCATCAGGCATAGGCCGATGAGCAACGACTGTCCCTAATACTACTTTTTCAAGCTTACATTGCTGAGCCAGAAATATGCACATTGCACTATACAATGTGACAAAGAGCGTTACCTTATGCTCAAAACTGATGGCCCTGAGTTGCAAACCAAGTGATGGGGGAATGACTAACTCTATACTATTAACTTCTCGACATGTATCATTCTTCACCTTCTCACCCGGTAAAGATAGCCATCGATGTCTCTGTCCAACTCGACGATTCCAATAAAGAAGGTTTCTGTCTTCATTGCAAGACTGGTTCTTTGCATAATCGAAGAAGCTCGTATGCAGTACGGGCGCCTTAAAACTAACGCCTTCAGTAGAGTAACCACAGTAAAACAATGCCAGCTCACGAGTCAGGTTTTGTAGGCTCCAACCATCAATAATAATATGGTGAGCCCTGATGAGAAGCGTATGCTTCAAAGCTGAATGTTGAAAGAGAGTAAATTTTATTAATGGCCCATTACTGATATCGAAATCATCCCTAATGGCACTCTCTAGAAAATCAGACCATTCCACATCTAAGGAAGATACTTGGTTTATTAATACGCTGTTAGTACTGTCTAATCTCATCCATAGTTTATTCCCATCAGAACAGAACGTACTATGAAGTGATTGGTGACGCTTTACTATGTTTTGTATTGCAAACAGCAAAGCCTCTTTGTTCAGAACACCATCAAGTAACAGCTGCTCCTGAATATGAAATGCAGGTGACTTTACATGTTTATCAAATCGCCAAAACTCTCGCTGTGATGGCGTGGCTATTATCCTAGAGTGTTGGTCGATGACCTTTTCTGTCGAGCGTCTATCACGACTATCTTCGTCTGTAAGCTGCGTTGCCAGTTGAATAACCGTTGGATATTCATAAACAGTAGAAAGTGGAACCCTTTTTCCCAAATCACTTCTTATTCTAGCCACTAATCTTGATGCGGATAATGAGTGGCCACCATATGCAAAAAAATTACTATTAGGCCCTACCGTTTTTGTTAAAACTTCATTGAAGAAACCGAGCAATTTCGTCTGTAGCTCGTTAAGCTCTGTGCTATTGGCACTTGTTGATTCTAATTCATTATTTGCAATTTCTGTCAATGCCTTATAATCAACCTTATTGTTGGGTGTTCGTGGTAACGAAGTCAAAATAATGATTGAGTTTGGGAGCATGCTCTTGGGCAAGCAAGATAACATATGATTATAAACTTCATCATGTGTCACCTCATTTTTATTCTCTGTAACAATTGTAGCTAGCAGACGAGGCTCATTACCACTAGACGACATCCAACATACCGCATCCAGCACCCCTCTACACTGACACAATACATTAACTATTTCATCCGTCTCAACTCTCACACCGTTTATCTTTATTTGGCTATCAGTTCTACCTATATATAAAAGCTCCCCTGCCTCATTCCATTTAACAAGATCTCCAGTACGATAGACTCTATTCTCAACAATAGAACTTCCAAATTTTTTTAAAAAAAACTTTCTCGTTAACTCTTCACGATTTAAATAGCCATTGGCAATCCCATCCCCCCCCAATACGAGCTCACCTTCGAAACCAATGGGAAGTAGTGACATATGCTGATCGACGACATAGCAAGAAGTGTTATAAAATGCCTGACCAATATTGTTTGGCGTGTTTAACTCACTACATAAATGCATATGTGTAGCGATAGTGAACTCACTCGGTCCATACCCATTATATAACTTGGTAGCATTCTGCCATGTTTTTTTCACCGCCGGTGTCATTGCCTCACCAATACTGATCACCACCCTCACGCTGGATAAACTGTTTGGCGAGAGTAGAGAGATAACACTAGGGGGCAGATGAAGATGAGTAACCCGTTGTCGTTGCACGACCTCTGTTACATGATTAATATCTCGAGAATGTTCAGGATCTAGCAAGACTAGCGTGGCTTGGTTTACAAATGCCATCAACCATTCAGCTGTGCATGCGTCGAATGCGGGAGATGAAAACTGAAGAAGTCTATCACCATGAGAGATAGAAAGTGACTTGTTAAAATTAAATGCCGTATTTCTCAATCCTCGATGTGACAGTATGCTGGCCTTGGGTTTACCTGTTGAACCTGAGCTGTAGTTTATATAAGCCACATGATCATTATTGAGTACCGGCAATGAACTACCATCAGTCACTCCATTTAACAATGTTTCCATTTCCAAACACTGACATTTTAGGTTTGACTGAGGCCTTATAGCGTCAGCTATAATGTATGAAACATTACTATCATCAATCATGAACTCTGTACGCGATGAAGGATAGTCTGGATCTAATGCCAAATATGCCGCACCGGATTTCAAAACACCCAACATACTGATAAACAGATTTATAGAGCGTGGCATATACAACGCAATAATATCGCCATCTCTTATCCCTAGCGTATTCAAACTGTTTGCTACACTGTTTGTGTGCTGCTCCAGCTCTTGATAACTAACATAGCACCCATCCGATGCAAAAATAGCAGGGCTTGTACCTATCGCCTGTGCATTATTTCTAATCCAATCAACAACGGTTCCATCCGGAATGTCCATTTTCCTGTTATTATATACAGCCATGGCCTTGAGGTCTTCATCATCAATAAGTGGCAGAACACCCAAGGGCATATCGGGAGATAATAGTGCGGCTCGAGTTATATTAGTTAATGCTTTATCAATGCCAGCTATGGTCTCTTTTTTATAAAGGCTGGTTGCATATCTCCAAATAAATTTGGCACCATCAACTTCAGGTTGACACTCGAGAGTCAGTTCCGCTTTAATGTCTCTTGGTGAAAGATCAGCACAAATACTAATATCATCGCCATTTAGTTTTGGCATCTCCGTACTAATATTTTGCAACACCAAAAAGACTTGACTCAGAGGAGATATTCCAGCCCTTGTTTCTGTGCCAGACAATTCTAATATCTTGTCGTAACCAAGCTGCTGATGTGAGAGCGCCGTCATCGATATTGAACGTTGCTTTTTTATTGCTGATAAAAAAGTCTCTTCTGGCGAATATTCAATATGAAACGGTAGTGTGTTTGCAAGAAAACCAATCACTGAGTGGCTATCCGTAGCGATTCTATTTGCGCACGGTGAACTAATTACAATACTGGCTCGTCTATACAATCTACAGAGACATGAACTAAATAAGACCTGGAGTGCGACGAACTCACTACAATTATTTTTTCTTGCCAAAGAAGATAATAAAGACCACTCCTCTTCCCCCAAGCGGCTAACCATTACCCCACCCTTTCTATCCATTCGATCATAACAGTGTAGATCGGGTGTAGGTAAAGAAAATGCCGGAGCATGCTCGAGATGCTTTCGCCAGAATGCTTCTCTGGCCACATTACCATGCTGTTGTCTTACTAATTCATCAGAATAATAGCGACTAAATATCGGTGCTGGCTCAATCAATCGACCCGATGACATTAGTTCTGACCATTCACGCAGTAAGACCATGAATGACCAACCATCGATGGCGACATGATGAACAACAATCGCAATATAATAATGATCAGGCTTCAATATGAGCCCTACTCGCAGCGGCAGTCTCTCCAAAAAAACCAGATCCTTGGATATCCATTCATTCAAGACTGATGATATATCTTCTGTTTGTTCCAGCTGAACTTGTAACCACTCTAGTTCCGTACCGCTTGCATCCCAGGGAACTAGTTCCTCATCAAAAAATATAAAGTTCGTTGACAAACTCTGATGGCGAGTGACCAATTCACCAAGTGATGATTGAAGACGAGCAACATCGGGGATGCCATTTCCTTTTAGAAGCAGTAACTCATGATAGCTACGGTTGCTCAATTGCTGGGCTTGCTGCTCTAAGATTCTTGCTTGGCTCGCTGTAGGCAGAACATCAACGTTGGCAAAAGAATCACTATAAGCTCTTTTTAATCCAATAGAATTCATAACGTTTCACTTTTCTCATACTTTGATGCATTGACCACACCGGATTTTAAGTAATCGAGCAGTGTGCTGAAAACTGGGTAGTCATATATATGCTCCAGCCCGACATTTAGGTTAAGCTTTTCTGCCAGCAATGCCGACAAAGAGAGAGCACTTAACGATGACCCACCTGACATCCAGAAGTTGCTACTCGACTCTGGTCTTTGACCAATCGTTCTAAACCAACAGTCTTGCAGTATTGATAAAACATCAAGAGGTTCAATATCCTTTTGATGATTCTCTTTTAGGTGACTGACAAGCTCATCAAATTTTGAAAATTCATACAGAGTGTCTGATGAAATTTCTTTTCCTTTAATAGCTGACATCTCTGAAATTAATGTTAATGCCGTAAGCGATGTGCCACCCGCTTGCCAAAAATCGCTTTCTGATGTGGGCAAGGATCCCAATATGCTGGACCAACAATTAGCGAGTCGCTCCACTGGATCATGTCGTACATTTTCCTTTTTCACCGAGGGCACGGGATTTAATGGTAGATGAGTTGCCTGGTTAAAGGCCCTACGGGGCGTTGGATAAGTAACTGAGATGGTCGGCTGTGGAAAACTGACACCGAGACACATCATCTCGGCCATCGCCAGTTGAAAAACACCATCATCTGAGATCGATTCCTGTCTGCCCTTTATGGTTCTACAGGTTGCGTGTCGTTGAGGATTCCAACCACTCATGGCATGACAAAATCCAAGAAGGCCAGCACCAGGCCCGACTTCGACAAAGATAGTGGGCCCTGGTAATGCAAGTAGTTTTTCCAGTCCCTTGGCGAAGTTGACGGGCTGACATATCTGATTGCTTAAATAATCAGGAGTCACTGTAGCATCACTAAGCCAATGTCCATCCACGCTACTGACTACGGGAATCGCCGGATGACAAACAGCACATGATTGATGAAGAATTTCATTTTTGAACTCATCAGCCACTGGTCGCAACAATGGTGTGTGGAAAGGATGTCGGTTGTTCAACCTGTGAAAAGAAATGCCACCTTTTTTACACAACTCTGATAACACCGCGATCGCCGAGGCAGTACCGGCCTGGACATGGTGACGGTCGCTGTTATATGCGGCTGTCCAGACCTCGGCCTGATCATTAGAATGGAATAATGGTGGCATGGCATTGAATGCTAACATGGCTCCATCGGGGGATTCAGCCATCAGTCTTCCCCGATGAAAAACCAGTGCGATAGCATCATCCAAGGTCAGCACTCCTGCGATGCATAGCGCGACCCACTCACCAAGTGAATGCCCTAACAACGCATCGGGACGGATACCAGACTCGACTAAGGTATGGGCCATTGCGTACTCGACACTGAATAATAGTGGTTGTACTTCCGCGGTGTTATCCAGCACACCTAGACTGGTATCCCATAGCAATCTATGGGGTTCAATAATACCAAGCCCACGTAATTTATAAAAACAACGGTCGAGATGACGTCGAAACGTTGAATTATATTCATACAGCTCTGATGTTATTCCTCTATACTGACTTCCTTGCCCTGTAAACAAAAATACTATGCGTGGTTTTTCGTCAAATGGCTTTTTATAACACCGACCGATCACCTCACCACTTGTTGTATCTGCCACCAGAGCAGTACGCGTGTTTTTTTCAGATAAAAAAGGATTAGCTATCTGATTATACAACCGAGCATGCATGTTTTTCGCAAGCACCGAACTCATGTTACGATGAATAGAGCCCCTTATAGCATCCTCAATCAATTCCTGTGTTTCCGATAGCGTACTTTCTCTCAATACCTCACTCGCAAACACTTCCACTCTGGCATTGTCAGTCCCTGCATCCAGGGGTTGGTGATAGCTGGTGAGAATGATATGTGCATTTGTTCCACCTATACCAAAAGAGCTAACACCAGCCGCTAATATTTTATTTTCTGGCAGCTCTATTCCCTTTCTAGGAATGATGATTTTTTTGGCGTATTGCTGTAGTGAATCGGATAGTTTATCAAAAGCCGGATGTGGCGGAAGGTATCTATTATGTAGTGAGAAAATAGCTTTGATCAAACCCGCCATGCCAGCAGCAGCATCGAGATGACCAATATTCGCTTTTACCGCACCAATAGGAAGTGGTCGCTCTCGCTCATATACACTGAGAAGAGCTTGCATTTCAATCGGGTCACCGAGACGAGTACCGGTGCCATGTGTTTCAACAAAGTCAATCTCATCCGCACTTAACTGGGATGACAACAATGCACGACTCAACGCCATGACTTGTCCATCTAATCCCGGAGCTGTGTATCCTGCCTTTTCTCGCCCATCGTTATTAATGGCACTACCATTAATTACTGCATATATATGATCATGATCTGACAACGCATCTTCCAATCGTTTTAGAACAACAAAACCAGCACCCTCACCCCACACAGTCCCCTGAGCCGATTGGTCAAATGGCCGACAAAAGCCATCGGGTGATAAGATCATTCCAGGTTGATGAACATAGCCTCTTCTGTCTGGCACTACATAAGCAGCACCAGCTACCGCCATATTACAGTCACCGGAGAGTAGAGCGTTGACGGCCTGATGAACACAAACCAGTGAACTGGAGCATGCTGTATTGCTATAGATTGCAGGACCTTTCAAATTTAATGTGTATGCAACTCGTGTAGCAAAACATCCCGGTTCAAGTAGAGTATTCGCTTGATACACTGCGGTGAGATGGTCCGGCGTACTTTGCATTACTCTCTGATACCAATATGGATTATATGCCGCACTGACAAACAACCCCGTATCTTCTGAGTGTCGCGGTGAATAAGGTGGATACCCTGCGTGCTCTAGCGCCTGCCATACCTCACGGTGCATAAGCCGTAACTGGGGATCCATTATATTTGCTGACTGAGCATCATAACCAAAAAACTCCGGGTCAAAGTCATAGCGATTTTCAACGACACCACCTCTAATGATGTCACCATTCGCCCCCCCTTCAGCCTCCAATTCATCATGACTCAGTGAGCGGATACCAATAACGCCTTCACATAACTGGGACCACCATTGCTCCACATTTTTAGCCCCAGGGAAAACCCCAGAAACCCCTATTACAGCGCATTCAAGACCAGTAGCATTCATTTTATTTAACCTCCAATACCACTCGACGCTTGCCTAGCAAATTATTGCGAGTGTGATTTTTACTTCCGTCTTGTGTCCTGGCCTTAACCGGCAGCTTATCCTTGGTAAGGAACTGAGCTTGCGCCGTTATGCTAGGGCATATAAAAATAAATGTATCTGGAATTGAACTTGGAAAATTGCTGCGGATTTTATCCAATAGAATTTGAGCCTGCAGAGAGTTACCTCCACAATCAAGAAAATTAGCCGTTATGTTCACATCCCGTTTTAGTATGCTTTTCCACAGTGTATGTAGCCGCTCGACTACTTCTAGATCAACACTCTCCAACGAAGGGACATGGCTCTCGAGATCGATACAACCCCAAGGCTTCGCCAGAGTCAGATCAATCAACCTCGTCAACCTTGTGCGATCGGTTTTATCACTTCCATTAACTGGCCATGAATTACACATTTGTAAGAAATCTGGATACATATAGTCAGTGAGCTGTTCTTTGATCCAAGTCATAAACTGCACTTCTGATATATCACCTTGATATAGCAACACTATCTTTTTCTCTTCACCTTCATTACCCACTGCCAGTGCTGCAGCGACATGTTGCACCATGGGATGCATCGTACAACTGGATTCAATATCTCCTAACTCAATTCTAAACCCACGACGTTTTATTTGGTTGTCGGTTCGCCCAATGAATTTAAATTGACTGTTTGTATTAAGTTTTACTCGATCACCGGTCAGGTAAATACGTTTCCCCATAGAATGGTATGGAAACCTGGACGCGGTTAATTCAGTGGCACCACAATAACCATCTGACAAGCAGCAACCAGCCAAAGCGAGTTCACCCTCGACTCCCGGTGGAAGGATACGCAGTTCACTATCGAGAACATATGCTTCACAGTTTTGAAGAAGATTGCCTATCGGTTCAACAGCCTCCTCACCAGCCACAGGCTTAGCCATCACCCACACGGTTGCTTCCGTTGGACCATACATATTAAATACCAAGCCACACCGCTTACTAAGTGAGAGGGCTACATCTTGAGGCAACGGCTCCCCTCCAACCAAGGCCGTGATTTTATTTGGCGGTGTCCATCCGGCTTGCAATAATAGCTTCCAAGTTGTAGGCGTTCCTTGAACATGTGTTACGTTATACTTGGCTATCAGCGCTGCCAGAAGATGCCCTTGACGCTTAGTTATTTCATTAGCAATAACACAACTACCACCGGTATAAAGTGGACCAAGCAATTCAAGTACAGATATATCAAACGTAGGTGCCGTGGCTGCAATAACAATAGACTCCCTGCTTAGGGAAACCGTATTACAACAACCTTCAAGGAAGTTGTCTCTCGCTGCTGAGTTAATAAGTACACCCTTGGGTTCGCCAGTCGAACCGGATGTAAACAATACATAAGCGATATAATTGCCTTTCTCTATTCCAATCTTTTTTAAACTGACCAATTCAGGATTGATTGAACACAGATCTGAAGGCGTATATACATTTATTGATAACTCTGGAGCCAAGTCTAACTTACGATCAGACACCAGCATATTTGCATTAACTTTTTTCAGCAATGCACACAACCTGACCGGGGGAATGTTTTCTTGTATCGGCACATATGTTGCCCCAAGATAGTTAGCCGCCAGCAGGTTGACTATGAACTCGATACCTCTTGGCAATGCCAGAACGATGCTATCTCCGTTTTTAACGCCCAGCTGATTAAACACACCCACTCGCTCTAATACCAAACACCACAATTCATTATATGTATGGGAATCACCATCTTCAGTAATGATAGCCATTTTGGATGGGTTGGTTATTGAGTGATGATAAATATTGCTAATCAAGGAAGCGGATTTTGGTTTATAGTTATCATTGATCGTACGATAAAGTAATTTTTCATCATCTGTTAAAAGACAAACTTCTTTCAATGGTAGGTCTGGAGAGAGCAACATTTTTCTTATAATGCTGATCAATCTATCAACCCATACGACGCCATCCTTAAACGTAAAATAGCCAGGATTAAACTGACAATCTAATATCGGTGATTCCGCAGGATGATAATGACGAAGATAAATACATATCGGTGTCATTTCCGCATGGTGACACAGCGCTGATATCTGATTATCAACGACACTATTTTTTAAATCGAAATCTAAGGGCTCATAAGAAAACATGATGTCATATAATGGGCGATGAGCATCCCGGCCAGCCATGTTTTTCTTTATTTCACTTATCGGAAATCGTAAGTGTCTATAGTCTCGTTTAATACAACTCGATAGGTTCTGTATCGACTCAGACATCGACAAAGTTACATCAAGATCTATCACCAAGGGAGAAATCCCTGTCGTCAGCCCACAAAATGTGGTGACGCTATGAGATCTCCTATGTGTCGGCAATCCCATTGTCACTGACTTGTTCCCATATGCATGACAACAGAGTTCAATAGCCAATAACACAACATAGTGTGGCGAACAGCACAGGGTTTTGGCAAATTTCTCTATACCATGCCAGACATTGTCAGGCATCAACTCCTCTATTCTATAGGTCATATCCCCGTTGGCTTCGTCTAGCGGGGTTATAGACTTTCTGCCATCAGTCAAACGCTGCTGCCAATATAACCTGTCTTTCTCCCAACGATGACTTCCCATGTATTCCAAGTCATTGGATATTTCATCTAGGAAGTGCTCATAAAGGTTAGGAATATGATAGCCATCATTTGACAAGCTATGACAGTAATGATAAATGAAATCCGTGTAAAAACGTTGAAATCCGGCGCCATCGAATGCCAAATGATGAAATGAAAAATAAAGATGACATTCGGAGTCGTTCACCGGGGAGAAGATACAGCGTAATAATGGCGGTGTTGTCAAATCGAATGGTTTTCTCAACCACTCTATCCATTCATCTTTCTCTGGCCAACCGGGCCTTATATCAAAGATCGGTTGTAATAATTCGACTCTATGCTTATACGGATGACTATCATCCACGTTAAATCCAAAGCATAGTGTTTTATATGACCTGACGGTATTTACATAGGCCTTGACTAATAACGCCACGTCAACATTACCTGTCAATATACTTCTAAAACCCAAGTTATAAATAGGGCTTCCTTTATTCAAAAACTGATGTGTGAATATGTCTGACTCCACAAGAGTCAATGATATATTTTCCTTTATGTCATCACTCACGGCATCAAGCACTTTTTCCCCAATCATCATGAGGCCCTCATTGAATCCAGCCAATACATATACCCCCACTTTATTCTCAAGGCAAATTATGATTTTTACTAATGTGACTGGGGTTCAACATTGGCATGAGGAGTAGAACGTCCCCGATTGGGGCCTTTTTATTTCTGGGGCGGGATGAGGGACACCAAAAAAACACAACAAAAACAATTAATTAAACTTTACCGAGCTAGATACGGACTCACTTTCATCCCCACCCAAAAAAGAGACTCAAAAGGGATCGCCATCACAAAACATACAAAACGCTCCGTGCGGCACCCTTTTTCTGTATAAAAAACACCCTCGCGGCGCTACCCTTGATTCGCCAAGAAAATTAACAACCAAAAAGGACGGTAACAATGCGTGTAAGACGTTCTCTGGTCAGCATGGCGCTCGCCATGGCCCTGACCGCTCCGGCCGCCATGGCCATGACCCAATCCCAGTTGGACGGGATGGGTCAGGGAGTCGACCTCAAGTATCAAGTCATCGATAACACCCTGACGGATGGCAGCAGCTTCCGGGCGAGTATCACCCTGCGAAATAACACCGCCCAGCCTCTGCCAGCAACGGGCTGGAGCCTCTGGTTCAGCCATATTCGTGACGTGAGCAAGCTCTACACTGACCAATTCAAGGTCACCCATGTCAACGGCGACATCTTCAAACTGGAGCCAACGGCTCAATTCCGGGGGCTGCCCGCCGGTCAGTCGATCGAGATCGCCTTTGATGGTGGAAACTGGCAGGTTGCCAAGAGTGACGTGATGCCCAACTGGTACTTCGCCGCGCAAGATGCCAAGGGCAACTCCATCACTGCGCTGCTTGCCAGCACCAGTAATACCCATCACGGCGTGGTCCCGACGGCGCCCTCGGCCGAGCTGCCGTTTGTGGGTGATTTCAGCACGCCCAAACAGTGGAAACGCTATAACGGCCCGAGCAATATCGACCGCTGGAATCCATTCACGGCCGCCGAGCGCTATGCCCGTAACGCCGATCTGTCCGTACAGGCTCATCCGGTCGGCGTCGTGCCCACCCCCGCCGAGATGCAACTGGCCACCGGCAATGTCACCCTAGGTGCAGACTGGGTTGTCGTGTTTGATAACGGCTATGAGGAGCAGGCTCGTTGGTTGGCGGCCAACCTTGGTCTGCCAGCACAGAGTTGGTCACCCAACACCAGCAAAGTGATTCGCATGGGTTGGGGGCAGGTGCAGATAGACGGGCAGGCCAAGTGGGAAGAAGCCTATCGCCTCAAGGTTGACAGCAAGGGCCAAACCATCCAGATCACGGCCGCAGATGCCGCCGGCGCCCTCTATGCCGCCCAGTCGCTGCTGCAACTGGAGCAACAGCACGTCGTGCCTGCAGTGACCATCGCCGACGCCCCGCGCTTTGCCTATCGCGGCCTCTCTCTCGACGCTTCGCGTAACTTCCGCAGCAAACAGGCCGTGCTCGCCCTGCTCGACCAGATGGCCAGCGTCAAGCTTAACAAGCTGCATCTGCGTCTGGCCGATGACGAGGGTTGGCGTATCGCCATCGGTGCCTTGCCGGAACTGACCGACGTTGGTGCTCGTCGTTGCCACGATCCGGCCGAGCGCACCTGTATTCTGCCCTTCCTGGGTGCCGGTCCGAACGGTACCGCACAGTCTGACGGTTTCTACAGTGCCGACGATTACCGCGAGATCCTGAGTCACGCCAAGGCGCTCAATATCGAGGTTATCCCCGAGATCGACATGCCTGGCCACGCTCACGCCGCCATCAAGGCGATGGATGCGCGCAGTGCCCGTCTGAACGAAGCCGGTCAGCCGCAGCAGGCCGCCGAGTATCGTCTTTCCGATCCGGATGATCGTACCGACTACACCTCGGTGCAGATGTTCAAGGACAACGCCATGAACGTCTGTATGGAGTCTACCTACCGCTTCATCGACACCGTCGTGGGTGAGTTGGTGGCCCTGCATCAGGGTATCCAGCCGCTCAAGACCTTCCACTTCGGTGGGGATGAAGTCGCAGGCGCCTGGAAGCAGTCACCGGCCTGTCAGGCGTTCTTTGCCAACAACAGCCAAGGGATCAAGGATCCGTCCCAGCTCAGCCAGTATTTTGTCGAGCGAGTCTCCGGCATTACCTCTGCCCACGGCCTCAATATGGGAGGCTGGGAAGATGGCCTGATGCATGACAACAAGGTCTATCCGCGCAGCAACCTGGCCAACGCACTGGTCAGTGGCAATGCCTGGCAGAATATCTGGGAATGGGGTGTGGCCGATCGCGCCTACAAGCTGGCTAACGCCGGTTATGGCGTCATCTACAACCAGGCTACTCACCTCTACTTCGACCATCCCAACGAGCCGGATCCGGCCGAGCGTGGCTACTATTGGGCCCCACGCTTTACCGATACCCGCAAGACCTTCGGTTTCATGCCTGACGATCTGTTTGCCAACGCCGATTACACTCGTGCCGGCAAGCCGATCACCAAGGCTGAGGTGGTCGATGGCGCCACCGCCAAGACCCTGGAGCAACCGGCCAACGTGCTGGGGATGCAGGGTTCGCTCTGGGCCGAAACCGTGCGCACCGACAACCAGTTCGAAGAGATGCTCTTCCCACGGGTCTTTGCCCTGGCCGAGCGGGCCTGGCATAAGGCAGGCTGGGAGGCCAACGACAACGCTGGCAAGCCGGCTGACAATCAGGCGCGCAGCAGCGACTACAACCGCTTTGCCAACCTGCTGGGTCAGCGTGTATTGCCGAAGCTGGAGGCCCGCGGTGTTGACTTCTACCTGCCGGTGCCGGGCGCGATCATCGAAGGCGGCGTGCTCAAGGCCAACAGCCCGTTCCCGGGTCTGACCATCCAGTACTCCGTCGATGGCGGCGGTTGGCAGACTTACGACGCGGCTAATGCGCCGAGCGTCTCGGGCAAGGTAGCTGTACGCACCGCCTCGGGTCTGCGTGTAAGCCGCAGTACCATCGCGACTCAGTGATCTTGGGCATTGAATGCGCTGACTGATATAACGCTATCCAGATCAGCGTATTAAGAGTCCATGCACGAAGACATACCATTCCGAAACCAGTTAACCTGGTTTCGGAATTTTCATATGTCAGGCGTTTGACAGGTTTACCCCACGCAAGCCCAATTGGATCTTGGTATCAGACAGCAAACTAGACCCGATCCTCACAGCTATATATGTAGCCGCGCATGCCGTCCCACTTGCCCCCAGTCAGAAACCCTAACCTTGATGAGGGAGGACTCAGGTCACCTGAGGCTCGCGCCCAGTGACAAAGCTTCCTCTCAGCAAAGAACAGGAAGGCGATTGTGCTGCAAGAGAAGAGCGGGGCAGACCTGGCACAGAGAGAGCGGCAAGGTATTTTGCGAAGCGCCTAAATCCGCTTCCGATTAGAAAATGCTTGTAGAATCAGCAATAAGGGTCATTTATGGCCTTTTTGCATGGACGGGAGCCGATAAATCTGTAGCGACACCCATCAATAAAAAAATTTCATTAAGATGGACAGTAAATTGATTTTGCACTCTCTCCAAGCCTGATGATACTTGCCCGCGAAGGTAACCATAACCAGAAAAAGATCACTTATGAGCTTCGAATCTGATAAGCGTTTCAACGACTTCAAACATTTTCCCCGTGGCCTGCGCCGCAGCGGTGAGTTCACCGTTGCCGAGGCCGATGCACTGGAGAAGTATGGCACCGCCATGCTGGCCCTCTACCAGGGTACCCAGGAGCCCCGTGATGAGGTCGAGGCGGCCTTCCTCTCTCAGGTCAAGAGCGGTGAAGCCGGCGGCAATCCCCATGCCAAAGTCTGGTTCAAGTACCTCAAGGTAATTGGTCCCAAGCGTGTACATCGACTCTGCACCGTGGCCGGTGGCAGTGAAGAGAGCAGCGGCTTCGAGAGCAGCGGTGGCGGCGGCGGTGGTGGCGGCGGCGACGAGTCCCTCGACTAATGGACACCGAACTGCTTCGGACCTTTATCGAGGTGAGCAAGACCCGGCATTTCGGCCGGGCTGCTGAAAATCTCTATCTTACCCAGTCGGCGGTCAGCTTTCGCATCCGCCAACTGGAGCAGCAACTGGGCGTCAGCCTGTTTGCCCGCCATCGCAATAACATTCGCCTCACCGCATCGGGCGAACGTCTGCTCCCCTATGCTGATGCCATCTTGCACACCCTGGGACGGGCCAAGCAGGATGTGGCCCTCTCCCCGGGCTTTAGCCAGCAGCTTGCCATCGGTGCGCCTCCTGTCTTCTGGGAGCTCGATTTCAACGACTGGTTGCACCATATCTATGGCATGGCACCCGGTCTGGCCGTGCGAATCGAGACCGCCTCGCGGGAGCACCTCTGCCGCCAGCTGCTCGAGCGCTCCCTCGACATAGCGCTGCTCTCCGAGCCGACCAAGATCGACGAGATTGCCCTGCACCCCATCGGCGAGCTGGTGTTTGAGCTGGTCAGCCGTGACCCTGACGTAGGGGAAGACAGACTGGCCCAGATCCCCCATATCCACCTCGACTGGGGGAGCAACTTCGAGCCACAGCCGACCCGGCTACAGAGCCTGCAAAAAACACCGGTGCTGCACTCCAGCTCTGCCAACATGGCGCTCCATTTCTTGCTCGCCAACGGCGGTGCCGCCTACCTGCCCAGGCGCATGGTGAGCGACTATATCAGTCGCGGTCAGCTCCACTCCGTCAAGGAGAGCCAACCCCTCAGTCGGCCTCTCTATCTCGCCTACCTCGAGAAATCCGAGCGGCGCGAGCTTATCGACGAGCTGCTGACCCTGCCCCTCGGCTGGGAAGACGATGCATTGCTGCCGCATCCGGCTTGACTGAACACAACCCGAATTCAGCGCCGCTTCACGACGCCACTCCCGGAGCAAGCCGTAAGCTGTGCCTAGTGTATGGGCAGCCTATCCTCCAGGGGATCTGTCCCCATGGGTGGCCCTCCGGGCGATCAGCGTTGCCCCACCTCAACCGATGGCCAGGTGACACACGGTGCAACCCAGTGCGAGTAATGTCCATATGAAGGGGACGGATAGCCTCGCACAAGCCAGATGAATATAATTGAAAGCCGTTGAATTATTGGGAGTCAGCATGAGCCTTTCTACCTCTCCCCTGAGAGTCCTGATCGTCGAAGACCATGCACTGTTAATTGATGGCATCCGTCACCTGTTGGCCAACCAGCCCCGCTACGATGTCGTCGGTGCCGTCAGCGACGGGCTGGCGGTCTATGAAGCCTGCCAAAAGCTGACACCTGACATGGTGTTGCTGGATCTCGGCCTGCCCGGCATGGACGGAATCGACGTGATCCATCAACTCAGACGCCGCTGGGAAGCGCTACGGATTGTGGTTGTCACCGCCTCCAGCGAGGAGCGTCGGGGACGAGATGCGCTCGCCGCGGGTGCTCTGGCGTACGTGCTGAAGCAGAGCACGCAACAGACCCTGCTCGCCGCCTTGCAACACGCCGCCATTGGCAAGCGTTTCGTCGATCCCGCACTCAGGCTGGAAACTCTGGAGAGCTCCGAGAGCAGCGGAGCAGAAACGCCCCTGACTCTGCGGGAGCGACAGATCCTCAAGCTGGTGTCGGAAGGAAAACGCAACCGCGATATTGCCGAGCTACTCTCCATCAGTCTCAAGACGGTTGAGACCCATCGCCTCAACCTGATGCGCAAGCTTGATGCCCACAATGCCGCCGAGCTCAGTAACTGGGCTCGGCGGCTGGGTCTGCTGGAGTTTTAATCACTCCCGAGCTCCCCTCGCACCAAGCGTCGCAGATCGCCGAGTGCGAGGGGAGACATCTCGCACTCCTCCTCGAGGCACTCCTCCCAGTGACGGCAAGCCTCATGAACCAGACTCAGCCCCCCCTGCCCGGCCAGCCCCTTGATGGTGTGAAGAAGGTGCCGCACCCCCTGCTCTTCTCCCTTCTCCAGGGCCTCTTCCAGCTGCATCAGATACTCCTCGAGATGCTCTGCCAGGCGCTCACGCAGTTGCGGATCCTCCCCCAGCACGGCCCCGCCCTGGTTTAAGGCGAGTTCAATGTCCCGCTCCAGCTGCAGATCGGCGGCAAACTCCAACGCCTGCGATAACACCAGGGGGGTAACGGGTTTGGTCAGATATTCGTTGAAGCCCGCTCTTTGCAACCGCTGTCGCTCCCCCGGTTGGGCATTGGCCGTCAGCGCGATGACGGGACAATCGGGATCCAAAATGCCATTTTCCTCGTCTCGCCACAGATGTAGCGTCTCCTCACCGGAGAGGCCGGGCATACGCATATCCATCAACACCAGATCGAACACGTGTTCACGCCCGAGCAGCAGGGCATCGGCACCGCTGGCCGCCAGATAGACCCTATGCCCCTGTTGGCGCAACATGCGCCCCACTATGTCCCGGTTGGTCTCCACATCATCGACCAGCAAGATCTGCAGCGACCAAGGAGAGGTCGGCATCTGCTCTTCAAGCAGGTTTTCAACCGGGCGCCCCTCCAGACAACGGCGCAGCCGATCCGGTAGATAGCAAAGCTCCCTCCCCTCCAGTTCAGGGTTTTTCCCCAGTTCGGGTTTATAACCCCAAGCGGCTAATTGCTCGTGCAGGCTGACAGGGGCAAGAATATCGCCCCGGGCCACCCGCTCGGCCACTTGCCCCTCTCCCAGTGGCAACTCCAACCGAAAACTGGCACCACGCGGCACCATCTCGAGAACGAGATCTCCTCCGAGTAACCGAGCCAGGCTACGGGCAATGGGTAGCCCAAGCCCACTCCCCGCCTTATGGCTGTCGACTTGGTGGAAGGGGGTAAAGACATCGTCATGACGAGCGACCGGGATCCCGGGGCCGCTGTCGGTGACGCGAACGAAGACCCTCTCCCCCTCGCTCCAGCCTCGCAGAGTCACCTCCCCGCCCGCAGTAAATTTGACAGCATTACCCAATAAGTTGATCAGGATCTGGCGCAGACGCAGTCCATCGGTATTGAGCATGCGGGGGAAGCTCGCATCCAGCAGGCAGTGTAGGCTCAGCCCCTTCTCTATTGCCGGTAACTGGACGGTGAGCATGGCCTGATCGATGAGGGGCAGCGGGTCGAGACGCTCAGCCATCACGACCATCTGGCCGGATTCGATCCGGGAGAAGTCGAGCAGGTTATTGATGATCTCCAGTAAGTGTCTGGAGCACTTGAGACCTGTGTCCAAAAGATCCCGCTGCTCGCCACTCGTTTCTCCCTGACCGAGCAGGGTCAAGGCTCCAATGATGCCGTTGAGGGGGGTGCGGATCTCGTGGCTGATGCTATTGAGATGCTCACTCTTGTTGGCGCTGGCCTGCTCGGCCTGGCGCCGAGCCAGCTCCAGCTCGGCCGTACGCTCCGCCACCCTCGCTTCCAGCACCGCGTATTGCGCCTTAACCGCCTCGAGCAAGCGGTTGTAGGTCTGGGCGATGCGCCCCAGCTCATCTTCTCCCTCTACCGACAGCGCAGGAAGCAAGGCGACCGGCACATGGGGGGTAAGTTTTCTCATCACCCCGTCCAGACGGCGTCCCAGGGTACGTTGCAGTACCAGATAGAGCAGCCCCACCAGGGTGACTAGCAACAGCAGGGCCACCGGCAGATGCCGATGCAGGGCGGCGAAGGCGGCCTCCCTGATCTGACTGCTGGGAGTGAAGAGTTGCATCTGCCACCCCACCGGGATCACCTCCCGACAGATAGCAAAACGCCCCTCCCGGTCGACCCCATCCTGGCCGAGACACCCCTCGGGCGAGACCCGGTGGCGAGTTGTATTAGCGGTAATGGGGGAGCCCTGGCTCCCCAGCCAGACGATCTCTTCGTCCGCGCGCCGCTCCTCGGTGCCAAAGGAGGGGGGAAGATGGACAGTGACCCCGATAAGAGCGTCGCTCGCAGGGTCACGCCTGGCGGCGATCACATGCCAATCCCCATCCTGGCTGTGATAGGGAGAGCTCCAAATAATCCCCCCGCTCACCTGGTTGCGCAGCGCTCTGAGTTGGGCCAGATGGCGGGGGGTATCGGTCGGACGGCCACTGGCACTGGAAAGCACCACGCCACCATCGAGCAGCACAAACGTATCGACAAAGTCACCCAGCCCCCCGCTGCCATAAGCCTCTACGAAGGCCAGAGCTCGCTGGATACGGGGCGAGGCATCGGCAACCCCTTCCCCGTCGGCTATATAGTGCGCTGCCAGATAGTGTTCGGGCCGCAGCTCCTTGTCGCTCAGTCCCTGCCAACTGCGTAGCAGGGTCGCCACATCACGCTCCACATCGAGCAGCTCCACGCTCAGCTCATAGACACTCTCCTCGACCCGAGAGATGAGCTGCCGCTGCAACGCCCCCTTGGTCTGTTCGAAGTCGAGCAGCAGGGCCACGCTGGTACTGAGTAGCCAAAACAGGGTGATGACACCACTGAGAGTCAGCGCGAGACGCAATGAGAGTGAGGTGCGCCAGGGCAGGCGGATCATGGTGGCTCCTTCAACTGTTGGTCGTATTCGACGAACCTCCGGTCAGGAGGCGCCATAATTGTCCCATATCGCCGAGGTCAGGGGCAGGGCGAGCGGCCGCTGGCATCTCATTTGGTGCATTCTGTTGCAGGCTCTGATAGTAATCGAGCACCTTCTCGACATATCGCTGGGTCTCCGGATAGGGAGGAATGCGCCCCCCGTAGCGAGCGACGGCCCCTTCACCGGCATTGTAACCGGCCAGGGCAAGATCGAGTCGACCGAATCGCTGCAGCAGCTCCCCCAGATAGGTAACGCCGGCCTCCAGATTCTCTCGCGGCACCGTCAGGGCATGCTTGCCATAACGAGCGGCCGTGGCCGGCATCAGCTGCATCAATCCGATGGCCCCCTTCTCCGACACCGCATCGTGGCGGTAGGCCGACTCCACGGCGACCACCGCCTGCACCAGCAGCGGATCGAGCCGGTGCTGACCGGCCACTTCGGCGATCAGCGCCTTGTAAAGGGCAGGATCCCCGGCCGGTACCGAGACCACTGGCGTTTCCTTCGTCACCGCAGGAATGCCGCCATCGGCAGGAACCCTGACCCAGCGCAGGGGCTCGGCACAGAGAGAGCCAGCCAGCAGGCAGAGCAGCAGCCAGCATACCTTACTCCTCATCGTCTACCTCCTCACTCTCTTCCCGCAACAGCCGCAGCACCTGGGCCACCGCCACGAAGAGCTCCTCGGGAATGAAGTCGCCCGGTTGGGTGGAGGCTACCAGCGCCCTGGCGAGCGGAATGTTTTCCACCACGGGAATGCCACGTGCCTCGGCCAGCGCCACTATGTGCAAGGCTCGCTCGTCACGCCCATATTCGAGGACTCTGGGGAGCGGCGTCTCCCCTTCGCAATAACGCAGGCAGACGGCGATATGGGTCGGGTTGCGCACCACCACTGAGGCGTCGGCCACCTTCTCGGCCAGACTGCCGCTTTGCACCTCGCGATGGAGCTCACGACGCCGCTGCTTGATCTCGGGGCTCCCTTCGGCATTTTTGAACTCTTGCTTGATATCCTCTTTCGACATCATCAGCTGCTTGCGCAGTTGATGATGCTGCATGGCGTAATCGGCAACGGCAAAGAGGGCGGTCAGGATCAACAAGATGGCCCACATCCACTGCGCCATCTTGCTGCAGACCAGGATGCCGGCCACCACGCCAGCCTGGGAGAGATGGGTAAAGGAGGCAGCATAACGCTCGATGAGGTAGCTGAAGGTCAGCGCCAGGATCCCCATCTTGAGCAGCATCTTGCCAAGTTCGAAGAGCTTGACCACAGACACCATCTGCTTGGCATTGGACAGGGGATTGATACGCTGCCCGGAGGGCTGAATCGCCTTGGGAGCAAACAGAAAACCACTCTGAACAAGGCCGGTCAGGATCAACAACACCGCCAGCAAGTCGGCCAATCCAAAGACGAAGCGCACCACCAGCGTGGCCAGCTTGCCCACCAGCACACTCATGGCCGAGGAGAGAGAAAGATTGACCACCCCCACCGTCGAGACGATGAGATCCCCGAGCGCCAGGTAGAGCATGGGCCCCTCGGCCACCATCCAGAGCAGGATGACCGCGAGCTGGACCAGGGCGTTGATCTCCTGGCTCTTGGCGACCTGCCCCTCCTCACGGGCATCGCGGATCCGCTTGGCTGTGGGCTGCTCGGTCTTTTCACTCATGGCCGTGCTCCCAGTTGCAAGATCAGGCCACCGTCAAACTGTACGAAGTGATCCAGCACCCCCGAGAGGGCGAAAGGGAGCGCCATGATCAGCATCAGCAATACCATGGCACTCTTGATAGGCATGGAAAGGGTGAAGACGTTGAGCTGCTGAACCGAGCGGTTGATAAGACCCAGGGCCAGATCGATGAGCACCATCATCACCATGGCCGGCATGGCAAAGCTCAGAGCCAGGGTGTAGAGCTGGTGCCACAACTGCTCGAGCAGGGGCAAGAAACCGCTGCTCCAGTGCCATCCCTGACCCGGTTGCAGATGCGTATAAGAAGTAAACAGGGCGCTGAGCAGGGCATGAAAGCCCCCCAGTACCATGAAGAGCACCCCCGCCAACTGGGAGAAAAGAGAGCCCATGGGGGACGACTGCCCTCCCAGCAGAGGGTTGAAGACACCGGCCATGGAGGCCCCGCGCATGGTGTCGATGACAAAACCGGCCATATCCAGTGCCCAGAGCGGGATGGCCGCGGAGAACCCCAGCATCACGCCGATGCCGAGCTCTGCCGCCAACACCAGGGCATAGTGCACAGGGGCCTGCAGCGGATTGGGCAGCACCAGGGTCGAGAGCAGGGGCAGCACCGGCAGGGTCGCCATCAGGGCCAGAGCGTTGCGGATCAGGGTTCCCCCCAGCATGGCAGGGCCAAACAGGGGGAGAATCAGCATGGCCCCGAGCGGGCGCATCATGGCCACCCCGAGCAGCGGCCACCAGTGATTCAGCTCTTCCATGCTAGCTCCCCATCTGGCCAATCAGATCCAGGGTTCTTGCCGCGTACCCGAGCAGGGCCTCTCCCATCCAGTGGTGGGTCAGGGCCAGGGTTATGCAGGCACACACCAGCTTGATGACGAAGGCGACGGTCTGATCCTGGATCTGGGTCAGCGCCTGCACCAGGCCAACCAGGATGCCGACCAGGGAGGCCACCAGCACCACAGGCAGTGACAACACCAGCACCAGCCAGAGCAGCTCGCCAGCCAGTTGAACGATTTGCGCCTCACCCATGATGACCTCCTCAGTGGTATGAGAGCAGCAGTTGGCCGAGCAGTCGGTCCCACCCACCCACCAGCACGAACACCAGCAGCTTGAAGGGCATGGAGATGGTCATGGGTGAGACCATCATCATCCCCATGGCGAGCAGCACGTTGGAGACGATGAGATCGATTGCGATGAAGGGGAGAAAGAGCAGCAGGCCAATCTTGAATGCCTCGATAAGCTGGCTCACGGCGAAGGCCGGCATCAGAAGCAGCAGTGAGTCATCACTGACCTTCTCCCGTATGCTGTCAGGCCAGCTCTTGCGAGCCGCATCGCGAAAGAAACGCAACTGGGCCGGGGCCGTATGCTGGCGCAGAAAGTGGCGATAGGGATCCAGGGTGTTGTCGGAGAGGCGGGTCAGCAACCCGGCCCCGGGCTCGGCCGGCGAGGCCGCCACCCGCTCCTGCACCGCCGTTCCCACCGGCGTCATGACAAAGAGCGTCAGGATCAGCGCCAGACCGTAGAGGGCGATGTTGGGGGGGATCTGCTGGATCCCGAGGGCATTGCGCAGCAGGGCAAACACCACCGAGAGTTTGAGAAACGAGGTTCCCATCACCACCAGCAGGGGCAGCAGGGAGAGAGTGGCCAGCAGGGCAATCAGCTCGGCAGGTTGTTCTGTCAGGGACATGATGGGTTCTCCGCCAGGGTATGCCCCCATTGTGCTCACCAGGGGCCCTCTACCCCATAGGGTGAAGACCTGAGCTGGCACAACGCGCACCGCCCCCCATCACGGCGGCGGTAACGACCACACCATCACACTGTCGGACCAGGTCTTGAAAGAGGCGAGTGGGCATCCCCCGATGGGCGGGCCGACAGACGCCATCAACATCACACCGCTTGAAATTGGAAAGCGTGGCGCCGCATTTCCCCGACGAGTCATCAGTTCAGGTATTAACCCTAGGGCAGGTTCCACGACGGCAGAGAAGAATGAGACCAAGGAAGCAAGTGAGCCTCCTTACCCAACCAACGGGTACCCAATTCCACTCTCTTTTGGAGATTACTATGGAAATTCGTCTCAACATCCCGACCGTTCATATCGATCCGTCCATCCGTTCGCAAGATAGCGGCGACACCCGTCAGCTCGCCTTGGTGCAAACGGCCTCAGCCAGGCAAGTGCTATACGAACCGGGGACCACCTTGAGCCATGAGCTCAGCCAGGCCGCCAACAAGCTGTATCAGGTCTACGAGTCACTCGATCAGGGCGATCAGGCGGCGCTTGGCGCCCGTTTGTTCGGAGCGGAAGGCCTGATGCCCCACGCCACCCCCTCCGATCTACTGCAGGTGCTCAACCGGGTCGACCAGATGCCCAGCCATGCCTCCGGGCACGACAGGTCCATCGTCATCGCCCTGATGGGCGACATCGGCGCCCTGTACGCGGCCACCGGTGCCACCACGGGGACAGAACGCTCGCAAGAGGCCTCGGTACGCTTGCGTGACGGTCTTGCCCAGGCCTTGGTAAATGCCGGCCTCACACCTCCCTCCGGAGGGTCGATCCAAGAGGTGCAAGAGCGGGGAGGCTCCTCCGCCGTGGGGCCGGACAAGAAGGCGGAAAGAAGCCGGCCTCAGGCCGAGCATGTCTTCCGTACCGGTATACACAACCTGGGAGAGGAGGCCGATGACCTACTCGATGTGCCCCGTGACAGCCGTATCCCGCCCACCAAGTGGGACGTGGCACACATATCTGCACAACGCGTAGATGAAACCATAGAGCCCTTTGCGGGGCACATGTCCGGCTCCCCCGCCGAGATTCTGCAGACTTGGGACATGCTGCGGGGCGAGGCCCCGGAACAGCAGTTCGTTGGCAGGCTCCACAGCGAGCATCAATACGACCCCATGCAGAACCGAACCCCCGCCGAGCAAGAGCAACTAAGAGCCCGAGCGGCTGGCGCCGGGGCCTTCCTGGTCGGTTTGGGTTATCACAGTTCGGTCGAAGTGATCGAAGGCACCCTGACCTACATGGGGCAATCTCTGCGTGACCACAACGTCTTGGGTATAGGGCAGCGAGATGCCGGCCATCTGTTTGGCGCCGGTGCCGCAACCGATCTGATGTCCGAGCTCTTCCAGTCCCATTGCCGATAAGGCGGTCCCTCAACGCCCGGCCGACCCGTGCCGGGCGTTTCTCATCGTCGCGACGTGCGGCCAACATCAGGTATTCACCCTATCCCACAGCGAGCAGCCGGGCCCCATGATGGCTTCACCCAACAGGAGATACATCATGGATCTGCAATGGCAACGCCAGACCGAGCTCTGGTTGAGGTTGATGGGAGCCAAGGGTCAAGCGGCTGCTCTGCGCCTCACCCTGCCACGAGCCGGCGAGACCCTCTATCTGGAGCAAAGCCAGGGCCGTGCCAGGGTCAGCCTGTGCCGTCCCCTCTCCCGACAGGATCGGCAAGAGACGCTGCTGCGCCTGCTCTCTCTGCTGCAACCGGATGCGGGGGCCGGCATCCCGCTGCGGGCCTGGCTTAGCGGCGCCTCCCTCTGGCTCTCGGCCCTGGCCCCCCCCGACAGCGGCGCCGAGCAGTGGGCCGAACTGGTGCGGCGCCAACGGCTACTGCTCGACCGGGCGTTATCTCGAGTATCGCAAGAGGAATAGCGCCAGTGAAGGCACCGAGAGGGTGACGTCAACGGCATAGGGTTCAGGTCTTGACCCTATACCGCCCCCCCCACCTCTGCCCTCAAGCTAAACCCTGACAAGATCACGTTGTGGAGCACACCGATGAAAACGCTCAATCGCTGGTTACAGGGGATCGCCGCACGGCAGGATGTGATCCTGGCCGCCATGCTGCTGCTGGCCATCTTCATGATGATAGTGCCCCTGCCCACCCTGCTGGTGGATGTGCTGATCGCCATCAACCTCACTCTCTCGATCACCCTGCTGATGATGGCGGTCTATATCCGCGAGCCGATGGAGTTCTCTGCCTTTCCTGCCGTGCTGCTCATCACCACCCTCTACCGGCTGGCCCTCACCATCAGCACCAGTCGTCTCATCTTGCTGCAACACGATGCCGGGGAGATCGTCTACACCTTCGGCAACTTCGCCGTGGGGGGAAACCTGGCGGTGGGCCTCATCGTCTTTGCCATCATCACGGTGGTGCAGTTTATCGTCATCACCAAGGGGTCGGAGCGAGTGGCCGAAGTCAGTGCCCGCTTCTCCCTCGATGGCATGCCCGGCAAGCAGATGAGTATCGACGGCGACATGCGGGCCGGCATCATCGATGCCAACGAGGCTCGCCGCCAGCGGGCCATGGTCCAGAAGGAGAGCCAACTCTACGGGGCCATGGACGGGGCGATGAAGTTCGTCAAGGGGGATGCCATCGCCTCTATCATCGTCATCCTGGTCAATATCTTCGGCGGGATCGGGGTCGGCGTCTTCATGCACGACATGAGTGCCGGCGAGGCCGCCTCGACCTACGCCATCCTCTCGGTGGGGGATGGGCTGATAGCCCAGATCCCGGCCCTGCTCATCTCCATCGCAGCCGGTATCATAGTCACCCGGGTGCCCGGGGAGCAGAGACGCAACCTGGCCAGCGAGCTCTCGGAGCAGATCCTGCGCCAGCGCCAGGCACTCTGGATCGTCTCGGCCGTGCTGGTGCTTTTTGCCTGCCTACCCGGTTTCCCCACCCTGGTCTTCCTCTCCCTGGCCGCCCTGGTCGCCGGCATCACCTACCGGCTCAGCCGCGAAGGGGGCAATAGCGCCGCAGCAGCCCAGTTGCACGGGGATGAGGCGAGTGCCGACAGTGCCCCCCTGACCATAGGCGCCACCCCCTTGCTGCTGCGCCTTTCCCCCGATGAGGCGCGCGATGGTCAGCTGCGCCAGGCACTCTCCGCCCTGCGCCTGGACAAGCTCGAGCAACTGGGGCTGCCGCTGCCCGATATCCAGCTGCAAGGGGATCCCGCTCTGGCACCCGGTCACTTCTCGCTGCTGCTCTATCAGGAGCCCATCCTCTCCCTGGCCCTGCCACCCTTGCCACTGCTCGATCTCGCCAGCCCGGAGATAAAACAGGTGAGCCAGCGCGATCCCCTCCCCTTCGGTGGACTCACCCTGCAGTGGGTCAGCCCGGAGCAGGCCGCCGCTATCTCCGGCATGGGGCTGCAGTGCCATCAGGGGCAGGCGCGGATCGTCCACCTGGTGTCTGTCGCCCTCGACCGCTACGGGGCCGAGCTTATCGGGGTGCAGGAGGCGCGCTACCTGATGGATCAGATGGAGCAACGCTACGGGGAACTGGTCAAGGAGCTGCAGCGCCAGCTGCCGGTGGCCCGGGTTGCCGACGTGCTGCAACGCCTGGTGGCGGAGGGGGTCTCGGTGCGCGATCTGCGGGCCATCTTCGAGGCGCTGGTGGAGTGGGCCCCCCGGGAGAAAGACCCGGTCATGTTGACGGAATATGCCCGCCTGGCCCTGCGTCGCCATATTGTCGGTCGCCAGCGCCGGGGCCAGCCCTGGGTGCGAGCCTGGCTGGTCGGCGGCCATATCGAGCAACTGATGCGCGAGTCGATTCGCCAAACGTCGGCCGGCTCCTACTCGGCCCTGAGCCCGGAGGAGAATCAGGCCATCCTCGGCGAGATCCGCTCCGCACTCGCTCGTACTGGCGGTCCGGGCACCGCCCTGGTGACCGCCATCGACGTGCGCCGATTCATCCGCAAGCTCATCGAAAAGGATCTCTTCACCACCCCGGTCCTCTCGTTTCAGGAGATCGATGACGAAGCCGAACTCAAGGTACTGGGACACATAGAGCTGATAGGAGAGACCCATGCGGCTGCCTGATTATCACCAGATCCTGGGGGCTCTGCCCCACCCCATCCTCGCCTCTGCGTCCCATGAACGCCTGGAGGGACGCATCCTCACGGTGGGCACCACACTGCTGCGGGCCCATCTGCCCGGCGTCGGCCTGGGGGAACTCTGCACCCTGCCAGGCGGCAGCCCGGCCGAGGTGGTGGCCCTGGAGGGGGAGCAGGCCCTGCTCTCCCCCTATCGGGAGCCCCTGGGGTTGGCCTGCGGTATGCTGGTCTCCCCCACCGGAGAGCGGGCTCGGATCGGCGTCGGTCCAGCCCTGCTAGGACGGGTCGTCGATGCCCTGGGACGCCCCGCCGACCGGCTCCCCGCCCCCGACATCGAGGGGTGGAAACCTCTCGAGGCCGAGCCGCCCGAGCCGCTGGCCCGCACCCTTATCGATACCCCCCTGCCCATGGGCGTGCGCGCCATCGATGCCACCCTGACCGTCGGGGTGGGTCAACGCCTCGGCATCTTCGCCCCGGCCGGCTGCGGCAAGAGCACCCTGCTTGGCATGCTGGCCGCCAACAGCGATGTCGAGGTGGTGGTGCTGGCCCTCATCGGCGAGCGGGGGCGTGAGGTGCGGGAGTTTCTCGAGCAGGTGATGACCCCGGCCCTGCGCGAGCGCAGCGTGGTGGTACTGGCCACCTCGGATCGCCCCGCGCTGGAGCGCCTCAAGGCGGCGGCAACCGCCACCACCATCGCCGAGTACTTTCGCGACCAGGGTCGCCGGGTGCTGCTACTGGTGGACTCTCTGACCCGCTACACCCGGGCCATTCGCGAAATTGCGCTGGCCGCCGGCGAACCCATGGTGGGCTCGGGCTACCCCCCCAGTCTCTACGCCCGCCTTCCGCGCCTGCTGGAGCGAGCCGGTCCGGCTGCGCGCGGCAGTATCACCGCCTTCTATACCGTACTGATGGAGGAGAAGGGCGATCCCCTGGCCGAAGAGGTTCGCTCCCTGCTCGACGGGCACATAGTGCTCTCCCGTCGCCTGGCCGAGGCGAACCACTATCCGGCCATCGACGTGCTGGCCAGCATCAGCCGGGTGATGAATCAGGTCACGACGCGTCCCCATCGGGAGGCGGCCGGCCGTCTGCGCCACCTGCTCGCCGCCTGGCAAGAGGTGGAGCTGTTGGTCAGGGTGGGAGAATACAAGGAAGGACAGGACCCGGAGGCGGACGATGCCATCGCCCGGCGACCGGCCATCACGGCACTGCTCTGTCAGCGGGTCGACGAACCGACGGCCCTGACCCAGACCCTGGTGACCCTCTCTGACGCCGTGGGGCTCCCATGCTGAGACAGTTACTCGATATCAAACGGCGACGGGAGCGAGGACTGCGCACCACACTGGCCCGTCTGGGCGAAGAGCTGCAGAGCCTGCGGCTGCGTCAGCAACACCTGAACAGTCGCCAGGCCGAGCTGCACCAGCAGTGGCGCCAACTGACCCAGCAGGCCGGGTGTATGAACCAGGCGACCCTGAGCCGCCTGCGCGCCACCCTCTGTACTCTGGAGAGCGAGGTCGAGCGGCTGGCCCACGAGCAGGATGCGCTGATCGCCGAGCAGGGACGCCTGAACCAACTGCGCGCAGAGCAGGAGACCCGACTCAGGCTCAACCTGCGCGAACAGGAAAAATTACAACTGCTGGAGGAGGCTCCATGATCACACCCACCCATTGCCTGTCCACCCGTCGTCAGCAGCAAAGAGACGAGGAGCAACGCCCTCGGGAAGAGTGCGTCGAGCGCTTTCAGTCCCTGCTGGGCGACGCGCCGCTACCGACCCTGCACGCCAGCGCCCCTTCCTGTCATGAATCGCCCCCGGCTACCGGCCCCATCCCGGTACCACCACCTCGGGAGCATGAGACAGCACTATGCCCCCCCTCCCTGCCCGAGACACTGCAACTGAGGGCAGTCAGCGGTCCCCTCGCAGGCCTGATGATCAATGCCGGCTGGCAAGGGGGACGGCTGGTCATGCGCCTGACGGCACCGTCAGCCAGTGTGGCGCAGCGCCTCTGCGGGCGAGGCAAGGGGCTGGAAGAGGCACTCTCGACCCTGCTGGAGATACCGGTCACCGTGGAGGTAGAGCATGACAACTAGCCGCTGGGGCAGCGAGGCTCCCCTGTTTCGCCTCAGCCGGATTGGCGCCACTTCGCGCCTGGGTGCGCTCGAGCTGGAGGCGGATCTGTCACGCCCCACCGGCCAAGGCCTGCGCCTGACCACCCATTGTGACGGGAGCGAGCTGCACCTCTGGATCGGCGAGGCTGCCTGGTGCGCCTGGCTGGATCCCCAGTTGGTGACCCCCTCACTGGCGCAGATAGAGGAGAGCCTCTACCCCCTGCTGGCCAGCTGGACACTGGCGCCCCTTGATGAATGGCTGCAGGCCCAGGGACTACCGTCCCTGGCACCGGCCACCCTCTGCCGTGCCGAGGCGCCGGCCCTGTGCTGGCGCCTCACCCTCGGCAGCGAGGGCAGGCGACTCCCCCTGTGCCTGGAGTCGGTCCCGCCGGCGCTGCTCCATCGCTGGCTCAGCGCCCTCACCCCCAGCCCGGATCGCGTCCACGAGCTTGGCCTGCAACTGGGTTGGTGTCAGCTGCCCGAGGAGGAGCTCACCGCCACCAGAGCCGGAGAGGTCCTGCCCCTGTACGGCATGGGTGAGACGCCGGATCGCTTCTGGCTCCATCCCCTGGGGGGTGCCCAGCTGCAACTGATCGATGGGCAGTTGGGGCGGGCGCTGCCCGGTCAACCGTTCTGCGCCCCGCCGCCCGGTACGGCCCGACTGATGGTCGAGGTGGGCAAGATCTGCCTGGATGCCGCCACCCTGGCGAGCTGGGTACCGGATCTCGAGTGCGCCGTCACTTCTCAGGCCTATCCGACACTGCGTCTGTTGCGAGGCGCCGAACTGTGGGCCGAAGGGGAGCTACTACGTATGGACGACGGTTGGGCCGTGCGTCTGACCACTCAGCCATAACCTTGCCTGTCTCTCACCGACGAGCCGCCCTTTGGGCGGCTCGTCTCGTTTCTCTCCCCTGAAGACCGTTTCAGGTCTTCACCCTATGCCGCCCCGACAGCAAAGCGCCAAGAATGAGGCCATCAGACAGACCAGGAACGCACGCGTCCAAACAGCAAAGAGGGCGCAGTTTCTCGAAAGTCGCCCCCCCCGGGAGGGGCCTAGCATCCCCTCCATCGGCAACCAAAAGGAGTCATATCCATGAGCCAGCAATCCACCCATCCCCTGCAACACCTGATGCAGGATCTGCAGCTTCGCCAGCACAAGCTCGGTGAGCAGATGGCCGCCTTCCAGGCCCTGCAACAAGAGATCACCGACCTCAAGACCAAGGCTCCCCATGACCCCGAGGCGCAGCAGCGTCTCGAGCGTCTCTCCCGCGCCATGCAGCAGGAGCTGCGTCCCCTGCGCGAACAGCTGGGAGAGTGCATGGGACGACTGCAGACCCATTTCACTTCCCTTGAGGCTTCCCTCAAGCAACCCGGCAGTGGATCGCCTGCTGGCACCACAGCCAAAGCGGCCCCTTCCCTTGGGCGCCGTTTTATCTAACCCCTGATCGAGGAGATCATCATGAGCTTCGCCACTCACTTCTCTACCGCCTCTGCTGTTACTTCCTCTCCAGACTATGACGCCTACCTGGACCGCAAGTCCGGCCAGGGTGACAACCTGATGTCCGAGGGGATCAGCGTCCTCTATAAATTCATGACCCTGTTCTCGGACCTGGCCCAGGGTAAATATGACCAGATGAGCGCCAAGGCCGACCGCGCCCGAGACTCCCAGCAGGCCGCCAATCAGGTCGACGCCATCATCTCCAGACTGGCCAAGGCCGATGACAAGGGAGACCTTTCCCCCGAGGTGATCCAGTACCTGCGCGATCACCATATCGCCATCACGGTGCAAAACGATGGCAAGAACTCCACCAGCGATATCGACAGCTATCTCAAGAGCATCGGCCACGCGGATGGCAAGGGGCTCGACAAGGGCCAACTGGACGTGATCAAGGGCGCGCTCGAAACCGACTCCGGCCGCTGCTCCGATTTTGTGACCCAGGCTCAGCTCCAGATCCAGAAGACCATGCAGTCCTACAACGTCTGCGTCAGCCTCATCAACAGCATGCAGACCCTGCTGGCCGAGATGAACAAGTCCATCGCCCAGAACATCCGTTAAGGAGCGCATCATGACTTTTGCCACCCACTTCGCAGGCAGCCCTCCGATTGCCGCCGGCAGTGGCTACGACGCCTACGTGGATCGCAAGGCCAGGGAGGGAGACAACCTGATGTCCGAGGGGATAAGCGTCCTCTACAAGTTCATGACCCTCTTCTCGGATCTCGCCCAGGTCCGCTACGACCAGATGAGTGCCAAGGCCGACCGCGCCCGGGACTCCCAGCAGGCCGCCAACCAGGTCGACGCCATCCTCTCCAAACTGGCCAAGGCCGACGACAAGGCCGCACTGCCGCCCGACGTCGTCCAGTACCTGCGCGACCACCATATCGCCATCACGGTGCAGAACGATGGCAAGAACTCCACCAGCGATATCGATAGCTGGCTCAGGGCCAATAATCCGGCATCCCCCTACCTCGACAAGCTGCTCGGCTATATCGCTCAGTCAGGGCCGCTGGGAATGCGTTCAGACCAATGGCAAGACGTGGTGCGTTACATGGATGACCACAACGTTCGTGTCGATGGTCAGCGTTGCTGTGACTACATCTGGGGGCTTCCAGAGGTCGGGATGCGGAGCTATCAGAACGTCAGCAAGGAGCATATGCAGCATATCGCCGACACCCTGAAAAATGCATCGGCAGGCCTGGACAAGGGTCAGCTGGATGTGATCAAGGGGGCGCTCGAGACCGACTCCGGCCGCTGCTCCGACTTTGTCACCCAGGCTCAGCTCCAGATCCAGAAGACCATGCAGTCTTACAACGTCTGCGTCAGCCTGGTGAACAGCATGCAGACCCTGCTGGCCGAGATGAACAAGTCCATCGCCCAGAACATCCGCTAAGGAGGATGAGATGACAGAACAAGACGATCTGGCCACGGTGCGCGACTTCCTCAATCAGGGGGGAACGCTGCAGGCCCTGATCAATCTGGACCCGGTCGACCTGGACCATGTCTATGCCTATGCCTGCCAGCTGTTTGAGGCGGGGGATTACGCCGGAGCCAAGCGCTTTTACATGCTGCTCTCGCGCCTCTCCCACTGGCAATACGACTACTGGTTGGCACTGGGACTCTGTTGTCAGCGTCTCGAGGAGCACGATCAGGCCCTCTTCTGCCTCGGTCAGGCGGGACTGCTCAGGCTCGACGATCCCAAGCCTCCTTATCTGGCAGGCCTCAGTTATCGCCAGCGTGCCCAACCGGAGCAGGCGGCCAAGGCCTTCCAGGCGGCGCTCAAGTGGTGCGCCGACAAGCCGCAACACCTCGTTATCAAGGGCGAGATCCAGCGCCAACTCTCGGCACTGGTACAGGAGGTTCAGCCATGAACAGCATCACCGAGACCCGCTATGGCAACACCCAGCTCGGGGTCAACCCGCAGGGGCTGGAGCCACCGACAGCCAGCCAGCCCCCGGTCGGCGCCGGCGCCCTCGATCCTCTGGCGCCGCCGCTTCCCAAGCGGGAGCATGGCCGTGGTGATCCCCTCAATGCGCCACCACCTCCCCGCCAACCGGTGACCCTGCGCCTGGCCGAAGGGGCACTGAACCGCATCCTGGAGGCCTTTGGTCCCCGGGTCGATGGCAAGCCCATCACCCTGGCCGATATCGAGCGCACGCCGATGGAGGCGATGAGCCTGGCGGCGGCACTGCTGGGGGTGAAATCCCTCGGTGACAACGCCAACCTCAAGTCCCTCGCGCTGGAGATCCGCACCCAGGGGGCCGAGAACCTGCGCCTGCGCCAAAACGAGGACCTGCGCAAGCAGGTCGACAAGGCCATCGAGGATCAACAGAAGGCGCACAAGGCCGGCATCTTCTCCGCCATTGTCGACTGGATTGTCTCGGTTGCCGAGGTGATCAGCGGTGTCGCCAAGCTGGTCGTCGGCGACTACGCCGGGGGGGCCATGGATCTGGCGGCCGGCTGCGCCGGTCTGGTCAAGGCGGCGTGCGAGACCCTGGCCCTCATCGATACCGCCAACGCCGACAAGTACAAGGCGATCGCCGATGTGGCCGGCAAGGTTCAGCTCGCCTTCGAGATCGCCGGCATGATGGTGGATCTGGTGAGCGTCGGTCGTGGCGTCATGGCCGCCAAGTCGGTAGCCAAGACCTCGGAGACTGTGATGGAGGGCGCCGCGGGACAAGCCGTCCACACGGCCGTCGCCCAGGGCAGCGAGGCCGCCGTCAAGACCGCTGCCGCCGAAGTGGGCAAGCAGGTGGCAGAGCAGGTCTCCGAGCAGGTGGCCAAGAACATCGCCGAGCAGACCACCCGCTTCCTGGGACAGGGACACCTGCTGGAGGCCTTTAGCAAACAGGCCATCGAACAGATGGTCACCAAGGCCGTCGAGACTGCCGCCAAGAAGGCGATGGAGTCCGGCGCCAAGGCCACGGCCGAAGAACTCACCAAGCAGGTGGTCAAGGAGGTGCAGCGGGCCGTGATCCACGCCGCCGTCTCCGCCAGCCTCAAGAGTGCCCCCAATATCGCCAAGGCAGTCACCCGCGCCAGCGTGCAAGGTGCCAATGGGGTATTCCAGGGCGAGATCGCCAAGGAGCGGGCCGAGCTGCAGAAGATAGTGCAGACGCTGATCAACGAGAGCAGCTTCATGCAGTTCATGCTCGACGAGTTCGAAAAAATCAAGAAACGGGCCAAAGAAGATATTGGCAACCTGATGGACGGGGCAGGCAAGGCCCTCTCTGCCGGATCCGATGCCCAGCTCAAGACCGGCGCCATGCTCAGCAGCATTGCCGCCAACATCGCCTGAGAAAAAGGAGCGTAACATGAACACCATCGATAACAGCACCAGCGCCGTCGGCTCTCTGAGCACCCTGACCTCCACCCCCGGGGATCAGGGGGGGGATGCCATCGGCCAGCTCAACGAGCTGATGGTTCAGTTGGGGCAACTCTTTGGCAAGCTGCGCGACGTCTTGCGCCAGTACCAGCAGACCCAACAAAACAACGCCTTCCAGATGCAGAAGACCTCGTTCAATACCCGTCTCGATGCCATCGAGAAAGACTTTGATGCCAAGCAATCCCAGGCCATCGCCCAGATTGTCGGCGGCGTTGCCCAGGGGGTGTTTGGGGCTCTGAGTGCCAAGTCCGAGGGATTGAGTGGCATCGGTGGGGTCGGTCACGGGATCGACAGCATCGCCCAGGGGATTGCCGGTGTCAGCTTTGGTAATCAGGCCAGCCGTGAGGCCCAGGAGGGACAGGCCCTGGCCGACTACCAGCATGGCCTGGCCGAGCAGCAACTCAAGCGCGCCGACGAGACACTGGACAAGGCCCTCAAGGTCTCCAGCGACCTGCGCGAGATCCTGACGACCCTGACCCAGGCCCATGAGCGCCTCTCCAGCAGCGTGCGCATGTCCTAAGGGGGAGAAGAAGATGGATGATGTCACCCGCTTTATGCAGACCCAGGGGCTGCACCCGGCCCCGGAGCGCTTCCTCGGCAGCGACTTTCTGGCCGGGCAACGGATCGAGACGCCCCGCTTCCAGCTGGTCTACCGCCAGGAAGGTGAGCGTCTCATCCTGTGCGACTTTTCCGCCCGCGAGAGCGATGGCCAGGCCGTACTGGCCCTGATAACTCTACTGCGCAGACTAACTCGCTCGGTGCCACTCCTGCGCTATATCGACGCCATGATCCTGCCGGCCTCCCACGATCGGCAGCTCGACCTGGCCCGGCGACGTCTGAGTGAACTGATGCTGGCCGAGGGGGCGCAACCGGTACGGCTGGATGACGAGCTATGGCTGCGCTACCGCTGTCACTGAGCCGCCGCTCCCTCTACCCGGACACCCTGGTGGAAGCGGACTACCCGGCCTATCGGGCGCTCTATGCCGACCCCAGGGTTGCCCTCCTCACCGGGCTCCCCGCCAGGATGGAGGAGCGCGCGGCCAGACGCTGGTTCGACAACGCGTTGGCCTTTCCCTCCGAGCAGGGCCGGATCAGTGCCCTGCGCCAGGAGGGGGAGAGGGCCCTGTGCGGCGTCGTGCGCCTGACCGACTGGGAGCAAGAGGCTGGCATCATCACGCTGAGCTATGCCCTATCTCCACGCCTGTGGGGAGAGGGGCTGATGCTGAGCTGCCTCTCTGGCCTGTTGCCATCTCTGTTTGCCGGTGTGTTGGGCCATCCCCTGCACCGGGTCCAGAGCTGGGTTCAAGCCGACAACCACCGCTCTCGGCGCCTGCTCGAGCGGCTCGGTTTTCGCCATGAGGGTACTTTGCGCGGGCTGTTTCGTAATGAGCAAGGTCACCATGACATCTGTGTCTATGGCCTCTTGTGCGATGACCCAACTCAGAGAGCGCCAGGCGATCACTGGTTACTGACCCAAGGAGCCATAGATGAATACCGATATTGATCAGCAGCTCGCACACATGGGGAGCCACGCCCGCTTAGAGCAGAGTGGGGTCGAGACCCTGACCCTGGAGCGGGACGATGGCACTGCCTATCTCGTCACTGTGCTGAGGGATCCCGACGGGATGAGGCTTCACCTGACGGTGCGTTGTAGTCAGCCGCTGCCCGATGTGTTGACGCGCCCCCTCTTTCTGCATCTGGCTCATCAGGCCCTCGAGCCGATGCGTGGCGGTGATGGCATCGGCATCTATCCCGACAGCGATCGCCTGACCCTCTACCGGACGCGAGATCTTCGCGCGTCCATCCTGTTAGCCGACGAGATTGCCTCAATGCTTGATCTCGCCGAGCAGTGGGACTCGCGGTTGCTCGAGGCGACAAGCAACCCTCTCGAGCCCAACCAAAGCCCCTTTTTCCATGGCCTGATGGCTTAACCCTTCCACTGACAACCGAGAGGTGCATCATGGAGTCTCTTTCCCAATCAGCACGTGTCCAACTGAACCAACAACTCTCAACGCTGCAACACCAGCAGATGCCTGCCACCTTTACCCTTAGCGCCAAGGGTAACAACAGTTTTTCACACACCTATACCGTGACCATCAGTCGGGGGGGGGATGCGCAATATCATGCCGACGTCAGCCGCAACTATCTGTTCGGTAAAGGATCAAGTGACGGCAAGACCTCCCGGGCGCTAGCCACCTACATCCAAAGCCGACTGCCCCAACCACAGCGCCAGCAACCCCTTGCGCCACCTAGTCTGCAGCAGGTTCAGCCCCCCCAACCCAACCCGCAGTCGCAGTCGCAGCGGCAACAGACCTTTGACCAGCTCTTTCCCCCCCTGCCACCCCGAAGTGACGACGAGGATCGCGCCCTGAGAGATGCCCGCTACCAAAGAGACAAGCATCAGGCTGCCTTTCTGGCGATACAACCCGGCCCCCCAAACGCCAACCCTGACGACAACGCCATATCCGATGCCGTCAACCGCCTCACATCAGGCTTCGTCAAGAGTGATTACCACAGGGAGGGGACCAAACAACTGGGCATCCTCTTGGGCAACCTCTCCCGACAGGGATACGACATCAGCAACCACGCTCTGCAAGACGCCGTGTTTGGTGTACACGCGGCCTACCACAGTGCCGGTTATGACTCCATTAACAGCGTCTATCAGACGCTCCTGAAATAACACGGCCAAAGGCGTAAACCAGAAAGAAAACGCCATTTTGCCAAAAGGGTGCCCGGCCAAAGTGATTAGGCTGGGCACCATCATTTTGAGGAGAGACTTACCATGAATTCGTCAGATCGGCAGGAACAGACCGACACCATACTCCAGCACTGCCTCGCACTGCTGGAGGGTAACACCACCTTGGCGACCCTCAACCAGACGCCTCCTGATGAGCTTGAGCGCCTCTACGAGCGCGCCTATCACGCCTGGAACCGGGGTGAGCGTGACGAGGCGACCGGGCTCTTCGCCTTTCTCGCCCTGCAACAACCTCTGGATCGCCGCTTTCCCTTTGCCTTCGCCTGCGCCCTCAAGGAGCAGGGGGAGTATCGCCATGCCCTGACTCTCTTCTCCCAGACCCTGGCGATGCAGGCCAATGATCCCTTCGCCCCTTTCCATATCGCCGAGTGCCTACTGGCACTCGGTGAAACCGATGCGGCCCGCGATGCCCTCGATGCGGTCATCGCCCTCTGCTTCGGGCAGGCAGAGCAGGACCCGCGCTACGACGCGCTGCGCCAGCGGGCAGAAGCCCTGCTGGCCGCACTCAATCACTAGGAGCAATAGATGGAGCACATTTCCTCACTGCGCTTATCTCAAGACGCAGTCAACCTCGAGCCCTCCCCGATCCAGGGGAAGCAAGATATCGGCATTCAGTGCGATGGCTTGGGGCTGGAGCCACCCCGTTCGCAGGCCCACCTGGAGGCCCCGAATCTCAATGAATTGCAACAGACTGCGGACGAGGCAACCCAGAAAGCCAGGCAGTGCGGGGTCGATATGGCCAAGCGCAGCTTTGTCGCCAAGGTGCTGACCCTGGTCGCCGCCAGTGCCGTATTGGTAGCTGCCGCCCTGGTGACCGGTCTCACCGGCGGCGCCGGCATCCCACTACTGGCGTTGGCCGGCGTCGGTTTTGCCATGGCGGTAGGCGATGTGGCCTGTGCCTACAAGGATTGGCAGAGCAAGAAACAAGGGGGGGAAGGGCTCGCCATGGGAGCAGACGCCCTGGGCAACGCCATCCACTGGCTGGGCAAACGCTGTGGCGCCTCGGACGAAAAAGCCAAGCTGATCGCCACCTATACCTCTTTGTTGACCCGTGGTGCCCTGGCCGTCAGCACCGTCGCCATCGGTGGTTTCCTTCCCGTCGCCGCCCCTGCCGCTCTCGCTCATGCCATGCCGGCCATCACGGTGGGCAAGGTGGCCATCGAGATAGTGGCAGGGGGCGTTAATGCCAATGCGACTCGAAAAGGGGGGCAGCAACAGGCACAGAAGCTCGAGGCCCAGGGTCTGCACGGGCAGCTTCAGGGACACCAGGCGGCCGTCGATCGGCTGCAGCCACACCTTGACCAGGCGCAGATCGAGAATGCAGACCTACAGAGCCGCCTCGGCCAGGTCAATCAGGATCTGCAGGCACACGCTCACGCCCTCGAGCAAATGGAGCAAGATCAGCAACAGCTACGAGCACTGCTGGCTGAAGTCGAAAAGAAAAAAACACTCTTCATCGATGCGCTTGCCCATGTACTGCAAAATCCGACAAGCCCACCCCTACGCCGCCATAGCTTTGCCTGATCCCGAGGCCGCGCCATGCGCGGCCTTTTTCTCGCCTCAATTCAGGTGTGCACCCGATACGAAAAGGAGCCCCTGCCTCCCATCATGATCCCATGAACAGAGACCTCACTCCCCCACAAGCCCTGCAGCGGCTGGCCAGGATGATAGCGCATCCCGTCTGGAGTCAGGGTAACCGGACTCTCACCGGCACCCTGCAAGGACGGCGCCTCAAGGGGCGCGACTTTGCCACCGGCCCCTGCATCGCCATGACGCTGACCTGGCCACCCGAGCAAGCCCGTCAGGCCTGCCTGCTGCTGGCGGCGACGCCAGAGGCGTGTGACGACGCCCTTTATCTGGAGCAGGGGGAGCTGTGGCTGCTGCGGCGCTATCCGGCGATCTTGACCGAGGTGGAGCTGGAGCTGCTTCTGAAGCAACAACTGGCCATGGCGGCACTGCTGGTCCCCGCGGCCCGCACTTCGCCCCCACCACGCCCCTTCATCGGGAGGTTTGCATGAAACACAAGGCGCTACACCTGCTCTGGACCGGGCTCTTCTGCGCCCAGACCCTGGCCCAGCCGATCCCCTGGCGGGGGGCCCCCTACTTCGTCTCCAGCCAGAATACCCCGCTCGCCTCTGTGCTGCGGGATCTGGGGGCCAACTCCGGGCTGCCTGTGGTGGTCAGCCCGCGCATCACCGAGGCCTATGCCGGTGAGCTGCAAGACCAACCCAGGGGCCGGGTATTGAGCGAGCTGGCCCGTCTCTACCAACTGCTCCCCTACTACGATGGCAACACCCTCTACGTCTACAAGGCTCAGGAGATGGAGCAGGCGGTGCTCTCGCCGGCCTACCTGAGCGGTGGTGCCATGGCGCGCCTGCTGCGCCACAGTGGCCTGCTCGACGGGGCCGCCTGCCAGGTGCGCCAGGTGGGCAGCTCCAACAGTCTGCAGGTCAACGGGGTGCCGGCCTGCCTGAACCAGGTCAATACCCTCGCCAAGCAGCTCGACGATCAAGACCTTAATCAAGAGCAAAACAAGGAGACGGTGGCCGTCTTCCCCCTCAAATACGCCAGTGCCAGCGACACCAGCTACAGCTATCGCAATCAGAGTGTAGTGGTGCCCGGGGTGGTGTCGGTCTTGCGGGAGATGGCCCAGGGGCGCGCTCTCCCCCTGCCCGACAACAAGAGCCCGGTCCCCATCGATGGCGGAGGCCTGCCCACCTTCTCGGCCGACCTGCGCCAAAACGCCGTGCTGGTGCGGGATCGCCAGCAGAACATGGGGCTCTACAAGAGCCTGCTCCCCCAGCTCGACCAGCGTCCGACCCTGGTGGAGATCTCGGTGGCCATCATCGATGTGGATGCCGGGGACATCAACGAGCTGGGGATAGACTGGTCCGCCTCGGCCCGCATCGGTGGCGGTAGCGTCAGCTTCAACAGCGGCGGCCTGAACTCCGACAGCTTCTCCTCCCTCATCTCCAACTCGGGCAATTTCATGGTCCGCCTCTCCGCCCTGGAGCAGCAATCCAAGGCGCGCATCGTCTCGCGCCCCTCTGTGGTGACCCTGGACAATGTGCAGGCGGTGCTCGATCGCAGCATCACCTTCTATACCAAGCTCGAGAGCGAGAAGAACCCCAAGCTCGAGTCGGTCACCGCCGGCGCTCTGATGCGGGTCACCCCCCGCCTCATTCATGAGGCGAGCGGTAACAAGGTGCTGCTCACCCTCAACATCGAAGATGGTCGTCAGGGGGAGCCCATCAGCCGCACCGAGTCGCTGCCCCAGATCCAGAATGCGGAGATCGCCACCCAGGCCACCCTCAATCTCGGTCAGGCCCTGCTGCTGGGTGGCTTCGTACAGGATGAGCACACCCAGGGGGTACGCAAGATCCCCCTGCTCGGTGATCTGCCGCTCATCGGCGGTCTGTTTCGCAGCACCACCCAGAAAGAGCACAGCGTGGTCCGTCTCTTCCTGATCAAGGCTGAACCCCGTCAGATGTGAGGTCGCCATGGAAACCAGCTTCAAACTCAAGTTACTCAACGGCCCCTTGCTGGGTCAGGAGCTTCGCCTTCCCCCCGGCCCCTTTACCCTGGGGGCCGCAGAGAGCGACCTGCTGCTGCCCCTCGAGCGGGGCGAACAGGCCAGGCTGGAGGTGACCCCGAGCGGCGTCGCCCTCTGCTCCGATACCCCCTGCTGGGTCGCGGGTCGCCGCCAGGGTGAGGGGGTGCTCCCGATCCACGCGGGGATCGACCTGGCCGGCGTCCACTTCGTGCTGGCCCACTCCGATGAGGAGCCCCCTCTACTCCTTATCGCACGCCGTCGCAGCAAGCAGACCTTCCCCCTGTGGGCTCTGCTGGCCACCCTGGCGCTCTCGGCCGGGGCGGCCACCCTGCTGTGGCCTGCCCAGCCGATACCGACCCCCTCCCCCCACGACTGGCTGCCCGCAGCGCTGGCCACCGAGCCTGGCCTGCAGGGGAGCTGGCAGGGCGATGGCTCCCTGGTATTGAGTGGCCGCTGCCGCGCCAGCCGCCCCCTGATGGCGCTCACCGCACGGCTGCAGGCGGCCGGCGTTCGCCTTCAGCAGGAAGCCATCTGCGATGACGATCTGCAGCGCTCGGTCAAGGCCCTGCTGGCCAGCTACGGCTATCCGGACATGACGGTCACGCTTGACCCCCATGGAGAGGCTCAGATCGACGGGGCCTTTCAGGGGGATACCAGCGATCTGGCCCGGGCTCTGGATCAACTACCCGGGCTGCGCGGCTGGCAGCTATCGGATCACGGAGCCCAGCAGCTGGAGAGCCTCATCACGGCGCTGGCACAGGGCAACCTGCTCGATGGCCTCAGCGCCCGACGCACCGAGCACGCCTGGCTGCTCTCGGGACAGCTTGACCCCGAGCAGCAGGTTCGGCTCGAGGCTCTGCTCGAGCGGCTTAACCAGGGCCGAACCGAACGCCCTCTGCGCTTTATCGGTGCCGCCGGCAGCGTGACCGAGCTCGACTACCTGCCCTCCCCCATGGCGGGGATCGGTGGCAACGCCAGCGCTCCCTATCTGCAGTTGACCAACGGCATGCGCCTGCTGCCCGGCACTCCGGTCAAGCAGGGAATGCGGGTGGTCGCCGTGGCGCCAGACGGCGTCTCTCTGGCCGGCCGCCAGCGCCTCGTTTTTCTTCCCTTGCACAGTTGAGAGGATTCCATGGATACCCTGACCCACCTCGAAGAGCGCCTCACCCACGACCCCCAAGGGCTGCTCAGACACCAGTTGATCGACCAGCTTGACGCCGGTGCCCATCAGCTGGCCCAGGCCCTGCGCCAACCCCAGCCCCCGGAGGAGTACGCTCGTCTCGAACGCCAGCGGCAATCTTGCCTGGCGGCGCGCGCCGTGATCGAAACCCTCTGGTTGCGCGCCCAACACAGCGCTTCCCGGGGTCGATGACGCGGGGTCTGCCACGCCAATTCAGGTGATGACCTGATGGGGGGAATGCCCTGGCGGCCCCATGATGAATCCAGGATCCCAAACAGGAGCACACCATGCCAACACTGCACCTACTGCTCGTACCCTCTTTGCAGAGCCGCAGCGCTCTCAACGAGCCCGGCGTGTTGCTCACCACGGGCCCCGTGCCCGAGGAGGGACACCTCTTTAGCTACCGCGGTCAGCGGCTGCAACCCATCTGCCGGGAGCTGCAGCATCTGATGGAGGGCGGCTGCGATCACCCCTCCACTCAACCCGCCCTGCCAGTCCCGATGGAGCCTGCCCTGCTGCAAACCCTGATCCGGCTGGGTCAAGCCGATGACGAAGCGATGCTACGACTGGTGCTGGCTTATGCCCTGACGGTGGAGCGCCGCCGCTGCTCGGCGCTGCTGCGCCCTCTGGTCGCCGCCGATGCAGATCTCTTCGAGATGCTGCACCGCTATCGTCTGGAGCCCTGGCCGGTGGCCCGCTATGCGGATCTCTTCGGCCTCTCCCAGCGCAAATTCAACCAGCTGTTTCGGGAGAAGTTCGGCATGTCCGCCAAACAGTGGTTGCAGCAACAACGACTGGAACACGCAAGGGCGCTGCTCGAGACCACCCCCAAGAAGGTGATCGACGTGGCGCTGGAGTCGGGCTTTTGTAATGCCGCCCACTTCTCAGACAGCTTTCGGCGCCACTTCAGCCAGACCCCGAGCGAAGTACGGCGCGGTGATGCCAGCGAGTCGCTGGCCAGACAATCCTAAGGAGAGCCCATGAACATCGATGCCATCGTCGCCCAGCTGGGCAGCCAGGTCTCGCGTACCGCCAACGATGCCCAGACCGCCATGGCGTCCAGCGACATCAATAACGATCCCCAGGCCATGTTGCGGTCCCAGTACGCCATGCAGCAGTACTCGGTCATGATCGGCTACGAGAGCTCGGTCATGAAGGCCGTCAAAGACATGATGATGGGCATCATCAGCAAGATAGGGTGACCCTATGAACTATCCCCTTCCCCGTCTCATCGTCGAAGCCGGCTTTGCCGCCGTCAACCATGGCCTGCGCGCCGAGTTGCACGACATCCTGGCCGCCCTGCCCGACTGGCTGGATGACCCCGGCCAACTGGCCCAGTGCGAGGCCATCCTGCTCTTTGGTTTGGGCCGTCGCCGGGCTGCCAGCGCTCGTCTCGCGTGCCTGCCGGCCGAGGAGTGCCTGCCCCTGCGAGCCCTGCTCGCCCCCCCGTCAGAGGAGAAAAGATCATGACCATCGATGCCATTCACGCCATCGGCCAAGCTCTGGCACCGCTGAACCCGCTTGCTCAAGCCAACCCTGCCGAGGTTGATCTGCCCACCCAACAGCGCTTCGCCGCCCTGCTCAACAGCCCCCAGACCAGCGACTCGCCGAACGGGCTGATGGGGGCCCAGAGCACCCTCACCGAGCTGGCGGTCGGCGTCGACCTCACCGCCAAGGTAGCCGGCTCCCTCGGCCAAACCATCAACAAACTGGTGAACCTGTCATGAGAGCCGTGCTGCTGATGCTCTGCGTGCTGCCGCTGCTGGGAGGCTGCAAGAGCGAACTCTATACCCGACTCGATGAGGCCGAGGCCAACCAGATGCTGGCCCTGCTCATCTACAACCGAATCCAGGCCGACAAGAGCGTCGAGAAGGAGGGGGTCACCCTGAGGGTGGATCAGGATCGCTTCGTGGATGCCGTCGAGGTGCTTCGACAAAATGGCCTGCCACGCCGACGCACCGTGACCATGCAGGACCTCTTCCCAAGCGGCCAGCTGGTCTCCTCTCCCGAGCAGGAAGAGGCCAAACTCAACTACCTCAAGAGCCAGCAACTCGAGAAGATGCTGGGTAGCATGGACGGGGTCATCACCGCCGAGGTGTCGGTGGCCGAGCCCAGATCCCAGGAGGGTGAGCCCCCCGCCCCCTCCTCGGCCGCCGTCTTCATCAAATACAGCCCCGAGGTCAACCTGCCGGCGCGGGAGGCCGAGATCCGCGCCCTGATCCGCAATGGCATACCCGGCCTCACCCCGGATCGCATCAGCCTCACCCTGCAGCGGGCCGAGTACCGCTATCAGCCCACGGCCACACCCGAGCAGGTACCCCATGGCCTCACCCTCTATGGGCAGGCGCTCCCCTGGCAGGCTCTGGGGGCCGCCGCAGCCACCGCCCTGCTGGGGATGATGGCAACCCTGGCCATCTGGTGGCGTCGCCGGACCGGGAGGGCGGCATGAGCCCCTCCCTGCAAGCCTTCTACCGCCTGTGGCACTGCCCGGGTCAGGTGATGGATCCCGCCTGGTGGGCCCATACGGGGCTCAACAGGTGGAGCTTCACCTATGAGCGCTATCCCTTGACCCGACCGGATCTCGACCGCCTGCTGCGCCAGCAGCTGGCACTGGAGGGCAAGCCCCCTGCGCTGACCCCCCTCGCCGACGAACTGCTGCAGGAAGGGCGCCGTGAGACCCTGTTGCTGGCCCTCGGTCTCTGGGCCATGCAGGGAGGGGCCCTGCTCTTGCTGCGTCCCTATCGGGAGAGCCTGGCCAAGCGGCTAGACAGCCTGAGTCTGGGTCAGTTGCAGGCGCTGCTCCCCAGTGGCCCTCTACCCGAACTCGACCCCGAGTCGCTGCCAGAGACGGCCATGGGCCTGGGGGCGGCCTGGCTCGCCCACACCCAGGATCCGGCCCTGCGTGCCTGCCGGCTGTTCCTTGCTCCCGGCGAGCAGCCGCCCCCCCGGGAGTGCCCGAGCCCTGTGCTGCAAAAACTCGTGAGGTGGCTATGAACAATCCGCTGAATCTCGTCATCGGGACCCTGCCAGGGCCCTGCCCCCGGGAGCGACTGACGCGCGATCTGCTGGCCGAGCGGGAACAGACCCGCCAGCGTCTGGACGAGATCCTGGCTCAGGGCCATGAAGCGGCGGCGGCCCTGCGCGCCGAGGGGGAAGCCTGCCTGGCCCAGGCCAGGGAAGAGGCGGCTCGCCTGCTCGAAGCCGCCAGGAGTGAAGCCAAAGCGTTGGCCCTGGCGGCCCGGGCCAGCGCCGCCGAGGAGGCGGTACAATGGCTCTGTGGTGAGCAGGAGATGGAGCGGCTCATCGCCCGTGAGGTGAGTCAACGCTGGCGACACCTCACCGCTCAGGCCCTGGAGGAGCTGCTCGGGCAGCAGGATCAGAACGCGCTGCTGCTGCGCCGCATCGAGCGCCGTGTCGCCGAGCTGCTGCCTGGTGGCAGAATCACCCTGCTGCTGCCCCCTGCCGCCATGGCAGCCGCCAACGCGAGCTGGGGCGAGGTTAACGAGGTCACGCTCCAGGCCGATCCCGACTTAAGCGAGGGACAAGCCATCCTGGATAACGGACTGGTTCGCATCCATCTGGACAATCTGGTGCAACAGGCGAGCCTGCTCGAGCGCTTCACCGACGCCCCCGCCACCCGACAACAGGCCTGACGGCCCCATCGCAAGGAGCCCATATGCTCAACATCAATCTGATTGGTCGGGTCCCCACCGAGAGCCAGAGTCAGGCCCAGCCCCTGACCCCCCACGAGAGCAATGCCCCCTCGGTGCTGGCCCTGGCCCAGGCCGAGCTATCAGAATTTCAAAGCGACGCCCTGGAGGAGACCCAGGAAGATCTCGGCTTTGCCCTGGGCGGACGCCTCAAGGATATGCGCCGCAGCAAGGAGGAAGAGGTGAGCGGGCGCAGCCGTGTGCTGATGCACAAGCTGGTAGCCGAGGTGGCCCTGGTCGAGCCAAGCGAGCTGGAACATCAGCTCGATGACGGCGCCTGGCAGCAGTCACCCCAGCTCCTCGCGGCCCTTCAGGCCGAACATCCCGAGCCCGGCGCTGCGGCGCTGCAACTGGCTCTCTGGCTCGCCCACGGCAAGCCAGATGGTCGGCTTCGCACTCGCATGGAGCAGGCGCTGACCTCCCTGATGGGAGAAGAGGAGACGACTCTCTCGCTATTTGGTGCCCTCGAGTTTGGGGTCGTGACGCCCGGCCTGCGCCAGGAGCTGGTGCGCCTCTATCAAAGAGCCAGCGCCCCGCGCCAGAAACTCTCCCAATGGCTGGGGCAACCGGGGGAGCGGCGGCAGCGGCAACGCAAGATCCGCACCCTGCTGCGTCTGATCTCCTATGAGCTCTCGGCCAGCGGTCAACCCATAGTCGGTAACCATCTGGCCGCCGTGATCGGCGATCTCAGACAGCTGCTTCGCCTGCTCGGGCTGGAAGCCTACTGCGATCAGGCCGCCACCGCGCTCGGCATGCCAGCCATCAGCGGAGAGGGGCTGATGGCCATGGTGGTCCAGATTGTCGAACAGATCTGGGTCAACGCCGATTCCCTCGAGGAGATGCTGCCCCCCCAGTCGCCGCTGGAGCACTATCGGCTGTTGCATGCCCTGGGCAAGCTGATCCAGCTGCTCCCCGACGAGTGTTTCGGAGACACAGAGCAGCGCCATCAGCTCGATGAGGCGATCCGGGCTCTGCGCGATCGCTATGCCGGATGAAAGAGCGGTGCCCGAATCTAATAACAAGAAGCCCTCGGCAATGATATTGCCGAGGGCTTTCTCATGATGGTGGGGCCTCCATCAGCGCTTATCAGGAAGCAGGCTCAAACAAAGAGGCTGCCTTCCCGGCTGGGGGGAACATAGTCAGACTCTTGCAACAACGGCAGCAGCGTAGCATGGGCACTGTGGAGTAGATCACAGGCCGATTGGCATGCACCGAGGGACGCCTCCTCTTCCAAAGAGAGCCACAGCAGCAAGTGGCCACGTCCGTCAGCCGACAGTCGTGCCGGCTGCAAGGTCGACTGCGGACTGTTGGCCTGCAGCAACATCAGCACGACCCCGGAGAGCGCCTTTGACGGCATGGGCGCTAACGGAAGAGCCAGCACATATTGACCGCTCATGTTTTCCAGCCATAACTCCGGGGCCGACTCGAACCGGATCCGTCGACTCTCACCCATGCCGGGCAGTGTTTGCCCCAATTCATTCAGCCATTCGGTCAGCATATTATTCCACCATCATCCAGGCTTTAGCCTGGTTCACCGTCGTTGAGGAGAGCGGCTTGCTCCAGGGCTTGTTACGAGCACCGTAATTGTCTGCCAGCTCTTGCAGGGCACGATTGACCTCTGTGGCTGTCTGAGCCTGGTTCAGTGCATGCTCGGTCCGGCGCAGCAATGCCACATTGGACCCGGGTTGTCCGAGGCGAAACAGGGATGGATAGATCACCTCATGGATAATATTGCGGGCGACCGTGCTCACTTCGCGCGACCTGGCTTCACTCTTGCCCTGATCCAGAATGGGGAACTGTCCGGACGGCGCATCACTGTTGAGCAAGCGGGCCAGCGCCGTGTTATCAGGCTGATTGAGCTGACCGACAATCCACTCCCGCCGTGCGGGGGATTCAGCCAGTGTATCCAGTTGTGTCAAGGCATGAGCCATCTCGGCAGACAGCGACAGGCGAGGCGCGGCCTCCTGCGTCAGTACCGATGCCACCAGCGTGGAAAGATGCTCTTGTGCCTGCTGGCGGAACTGGGCCGTGGCGTGTAGCTCTTGCCCGCCCTCTTGCGCCACCGCCGCAAAATCCCGGTCCGGCAGGGCCAACAGCGCCGACTCAAGATCCTCGAAGTGATAGTGCTGACGGTCGCTTTCCCGGGCGGTCAGATGCGAATTGACGGCATCGGCCAGCTTCTCCTGCAGATGACCCTTGTCCGCATCGCTCATGGTGAAGTTGAGTGTGCCACCGAGCGTGTCGGTAAAGTCGCCTCGCTCGGTTTTCAGCGGTACTGTGACCATTTGATCGGCAAAATCTGCCAGCCCCTTGGCTTGCAGTGCCGAGCGAGCGCCCACAGGCGCCCCGACCACCCAATCCGCCAGGGCGCCTTTCACGGTGCCTTTCTTGGCCTCTTCGCTGCCGTCATCCTCAAACTTCAGGATCAGGTTGTCATGTTCGGCGATGACGCCCCTTCCCAGATCCGGGTTGATGAGTTCCGGGACAGGCACGTTCAACATGACGCCCCCATCTTGCAGCGACAGCCGTTCACCTTCCTTCAGGAAGGGCTGAGACTGCTCTTCGGGGCGGCTGAATACGATGGGGAAAGAGCCGGAGATATGGGCTGCACGAGCAATCTCCATATCGGGCGTCAGGCTGGCATTGAAGACGATCATCTGTGGCCGGCCATCGAACATGCCCGTGCCCGTGATATTCAGCTCCTTGATCGCCGGAATATGGCGGCTGAGCAGTGCAAGATCCCCGAAGGTGACCCCGCCACCTTGCCCCAGGCGTTGCCTGATGGCCGCGACTTCGGGTCTGGCATTCAATTCGGGACGGGCATCAAGATGCGCCAATACGGAGTGGTTCGACTCCTTCTTGAGGATTCTCTCCAGCGGCACCGCCTCCGACTGCAGTCGCGGCAAGATATTGCACAATAGCTGTATAAAGCTGCCCACTTTGCTGAGCTTTATCTTCTCAAACAGCCCGGCAACGACCTTGCCATTTTCGCCACTCATATGCTGAGCCAGGCTGATCTTCTTCACCGGCGAATCCAGCAGGGAAATCAGATTCATCTCATCGGACAGGGTTTTAAACTCTCCGGCGTTCATGCCGGCGGCGAGCAATGAAGCCGTGATGGCACCGGCCGAGGAGCCTGACATGGTACGGATTTCGGCAAGCTTTCCCTGCTCTTCCAGTGCCTTGATAGCCCCCGGATAGGCCGCGCCCTTGGCCCCGCCACCACTGAGCACCAGGCTGGTCAGCGGCGGATGCTGCATGGTGACCGAGGCCGAGCCATCCTGATGACGGGTGATCTCTACCTGACGCGGTCCACAAGTTGCACAGATAACATCGCCCTTCGATGACTGCGCGACGGGGGGCTGGCTGACCTGAGTGAGTGGCAATACGGCTCCCTTGCCCTGGCTGCTGGCCAGAGTGGGGGCACGTTCCTGTTGGTCATGAACGGGGGTCGATACGGTATCGGTCTGAGCCGTCGTGGCAAGCCGGGAAGCCTGTTGGATCTGCATGGTGTGTCTCCTGTCGCAATGGAACTCAAGCCATTCTAGGGAGAGTCGCGGCCACCGTTTGACAGCATTGGCCGCAATTTTGTCGATGATACAAATTAATGCTTATGAAAGAGGGTCACCCCGTTCGAGGGTCTGGGAGATGGCCCGTGACAGGGCATCCAGCTGACCATCCAGGCTGGCATCGATAATCCCGACCTCGGTTTCCAGGATGCAGCCGCCCTGGTCCAGCCGGGCGTCGGCCGAGATCTCCAGATAGCCGATTTCGGGAAAATCCTTGTGCACCCTGGCAATCTGCTCGCGGACCGCCGCGACCTGCTCTGGGTGTACCCGCACCGTGACCTGTTTCTGGTTACTCACCAACGACAGCGCTTCTCGCACCACTTTGAGGGTCAATGCCACCTGGTCGTAGTCGTGCAGGATCTTGCGAACGGCCTGCAATACGACCTCGCTCATCTGCTGTTCGACCGTGCGATAGTAGCCCTGACACTGCAACTGGGTCTGGTGGATCAACACGGCCTGCTCACGACGCGCCTGCTCCATGCCGGCTTGCCAGCCAAGTTCGCGCTGCTGCTCGTATACGCTGTGCGCCTCTTGCACTATCTCGGCAGCCTGTGCCCTGGCCGCATCAACCAGTGCCTGTGCACTCAGATAGGACTGATAATCCTGACTGCGCAAGATACGCTGGCCCGGGGCCAGCTGCAGGTGTTCACTCTTTATTTCAACAAATGGCAGCATTGCGGCGTTACCTGTTTGGCTATTTTGAGACAAAGCGCCCGGGCAAGCGGCACCTGCTCACTAGCCAGATGCCATGATGGGGCAGGGAGCGAGGGGGACAGGCGCAAGGCAAGCCGGCGACGCCAACCCGAGTCCGCCTCCCCCGCCGCCGCAAGCCAGAATTGCAATCCGGCTGCCTTCAGATAGGCACCATCCGGTTGCTGCGGCAACGGCTGCTGCCAACCGGATGGCCAGGGACCGATTAACAAATCAAGCTGGGACAACAGGGCCCGGTACCCCTCTTCCCCCAACAGGCTGATGATGTGACGCAAGCCAGCGGCCAACAGGCAATGACGAATGGACTCCCCGTGCAAGACGGCGCCAAGGTAGGTCAACAGGCTGGCGAGCGCCTCTTGGGGAAAGAGAGCCAATCCACCCAGTGGCGAAGGCAACTCATAGGCGATGTCCAATGCCAGCTCATCCAGCAGCGCCTCATTGACCGCCGGCAGGGTGCGCCACTCGGGCATCGCCTCCTGCACCCAACGCCACGATTCGGGAAAGTGACCGTCATCGAGATAGGCTGCCGGGCAAAAACGCAGTTGGTAGGGTGTCAGACCAACCGCCATCAACGACTCCGGCTCCGATGCCACAGGTACTGGGCCAGGTTGGTGGTCACCACCAGCAGCAGTAACAGGGCAATCAAGCCCCCCAGCCGCCACTTCGATGACTCACTCACCTCGATGGAGAAGAGGCTGGTGTTGCGCGATACCAGGGGCATCTGGCGAATATCGGCCGACGGCACCAGCACCACGCTGATCCTGTCGTAGGCCAGTCCTTCGATGCTGTTGTTGACCAACTGCTTGATCTGCGGGATATAGGTGTCCAGCTGGATGTCGGCTGCATGCTTGATGAACACGGACGCCGACGCGGGGGAAGGCTTCTTGCTGATCCCCTCACTCCCCTCGGGCAGCACCACATGCACCCTGGCCACCAGCACGCCGTCGATTTCGGAAAGGGTATGGGAAATCTCCTGGGCCTTTGCGTAGTTCAGGCGTGCCCGCTCTTCGGTCGGGGACGAGATGAGGCCGTCTTTGGGAAAGACATCCTGCAAGGTGGAAAAGCTCTCGCGCGGATACCCCTTGCGCTTGAGCGCCTCGACGGCCTGCGCCACGTCGGACTCTTCCACCAGCAATTTGACATTGCCATCCTTGTCCGGCTGTTTGTCCGAGGAGATCCCCTCGGTACGCAGCAACGCCAGCATCTCGTTGCCTTCCTTCTGGCTGACCCCGGTATAGAGCTCCACCTTGCAACCACCAAGCAGCAGTGAGGTGAACACCACCCCCATCAGCATCGATCTCTTCACACTACCTCACTGGGTCTTCAACAGGGTTTCTACGTTCTGGCTCATCTTGCCGACCGTCTTGGCGATCAGCTCTTCCTGCATGGTGATGCGCATCAACGACCACTGCATCTGCATCAGGCTGTTGGGATCGTCGCCCGGCGTCGAGAGCTCGGCCCGCAGGCTCTCCTTGGCTTCCACAAACTGCTGCCTGATCTCCCCCAACTCACCAAGCAAAGAACCGCCGATCCCCTGGGACGGAGAGCTCATCGCCTGTTCAAAACTGGCGACCTGGGAAGAGGTCGCATCCGTCGTTTTCAACTCATCCAGGCTGGTGACGACCGCCTGGGCTGACTGGGAAATTTCCATCATGCCTCCAGATCAAGTTGGTGCGAGTGTCGCATCAGGTTGTTCACCATGCCGTTGAGCGGGATCAGCGTCATCAGCTCACGCCGCGCCAACTCATCGAGATAGGCATGCTCCCCATTGGCGGCCTTCTTGATGTCTGCCATGACGTTCAGCAGCACCTTCTCCCGTCGCGATGGCAATGGGTCAAATTCGCTCATCAGGGCGCGCAGCTCCGGCAGGTCAATGGCCGCCATGACTGGTAGCTGACGGCCGGAGTAGTGGGCGATCAGCTTGTCCGTCACGGGCTGGAACAACTGATGACCAATCGCCTTGGCTGGCTCCCCCCCCTGATGGTGGATTTTCCATAGCAGCTCGCGCTGCGCAGCACGCGAGGCCCCTTGCAGCAGGGTCTCCAATGCGGTGCCCTGTTTCCAGCGGTCGAACAGCGTGGGTTCATCCGCACGGGCCAGCTGCCGCTCGAAGTGATGTTGAACATGCGCCTTGGGGGGCACCTCAGACGGCCCACTCGCAAAGGAATAGGCACTGCCTTCCACCTTCATGATGCCATCTGCTCGCGCAAACCGGCCGCAAACTGCTGCAAGGAGGGTTGTCCGCTCGCCTCCAGCCTTGCCAGGCGCGCGGCCAGCTCATCACGCATGTCCAGCCGCCATTCGCACAGGGCGAGCCAGGGCTCAATATCCGGCGAAGACTGGGTGCGACTCAGCGACAGCGCGCCCTGATAGTCCCCTTGGTTCATCAGGGAGGAGAGGCGAATCAAGGTCACACACTCGGCCATGGACGCCTCATGAGCCAGCCAGTCTGCGATGGAGGCCGCCTCCTGATGACAGTGGTGACCTGTGCCCGCCAGCGCCAGCTCCGCCAGTTGCTTCTTGAGTGGGATGTTCATCATCAAATCTTCTGCAAAATGCCCTGCATCAGGTCTTTCATGGCCCGTGTCACCGTGGAGTTGATGTTGAAAACCACCGACCACTTGTTGATCTTGTGCTGCAGCTCGGCCAGCAGGGCCGGGTTGTCAGGGTTGGCTTTCATGTCCTCAATGGCCTTATTGACGGCTTGGTTGCTCTCGTTCGCCTGATCTTTCAGCGCCTTGGCAACACTATCCAGGGTATTGATATTGGCCCCGCCATTAGTGAAAAATTGCTCGATAGCCATGGTTATTCTCCTTTGATTTTCCCAATGATCTTGAGCCCCGCCTCGATGGCGTCGGCTTCTTGTTGCCACAGCTGATATTGCTGCTGGGTGCCCCCGCGCAGCAGCCGTCGCTTCACCTCCGCCAGCGCCTGCACAAGCTGCTCATGCAGCTCGCGGGCAAAGACAGGATCAGCGCCTGACAGTCGCGTTTCCAAATTGGTCATCATGACGCTCGACTCCTTTTAACTTGACGATGTATTGCTGTTTGCCCTTGCGGACCACCACGGCATCCGGGCGGATGGCCAACACTCGCACCCCGCCGGCCGTCGCGCCGCCAATGGGATAGCGCTGGTTATCGGCCAGGATCACGTAGGGCACTCGCCCAAACGAGACGCCGCGCACCTCAAACTCCAGCTCGTCCTGGCGCGGGATCCGCTCCTGATTGACCAGCTCCAGCACGGGATGGGAGCCAAAGTCCCGCCGAAATTGCTGTTGAACCAGTTGAAACTTGGCCAGCTGGGCGCCATCCAGCTGGCCGGAGGCCTCAAGCCGGCCGCTCGTTTCGCGCACGCGCAACATCCCGGCCAGCCCTTGCTCCTGCAACAGACCATCCAGCCGCTCGCGATAGGTCCCTGCCACCTGGACCTGATTCTCAATCCCCAGCACCCCGGGAACCTCCTGCCTGAGCAGGGTGTCGAGGGTGTTCCACTTGGGATCCTTGGCATCGATCTCACCGTTCAACCGCAACCAGCCAGGCTTTTTGCCATTACGGATCTGCAGTCGCGCATAGCCCAACTTTTGCAAGATAAAGCCCGCCCCCTGACGCAGATCCTCCATGGTGCGAACATCCAGCCGATAGGTGAAGCCGTTGCCTTCCAGATATTGCTGCAACGCCAGGCGTGCGCTGTTCTCGTCCACGTAACCGGACAACAACCACAGACCATGCGTATCGCTGCCGAGCGTGACCTGTTGATAGGCCGGCGCGGCGAGAAAACGCTTCAGGGTCTTCTCCTGACGAGCGATGTCGTCTTCACTGCTCCCCTGCCACCAGCCATGTCCGAGCAGGCCCAGGACGGCCAAGACCAGCATCAGGCACAGCCCCCCCATCCAAAGATCGGCACGGGAGGTTCGCTTTACTGGCCTCTGGGTCGTCTGAACGGCCATCAGTGGCTCAAGCTGCTCTGGCAAGGAGTGGCTGCTGTCACAAAAACTCCAGAGCAGGGGGCCCGCTTCGAGCCGGGCGGTGGCCTTGAGCAGGGCTCCGGCCTCCAGCGCTTCGCCGTCCTGGGTCGGCGTCACGCCTTCGGCCCACTCCTGCAGTACTATGCCCTCCGAGCTCACCATCAAGACCAGATGGGCGGGAGCCATGCCCGTATCCACCAAGACCAGATCGGCTTGCAGCGGATCGGCGCCGATGACCAGACGCCCCTCCGGCAGCGTGACCTCGACGCCCTGGTTCAACCCGCGGTATATGCGACATGTCCAGCTCATCGGGCTGCCCCGGCTTGCACGCACCACTCCAGGGCCGCCGAGCAGGTCTGCTCCTTGCTCATTTCGACCAGGCGCCATCCCTGCTCATGGCCCATCTGGCAGCGGGTCAGAGAGGAGCTCTTACCGCCCTGACGCATCAGCTGCTGCACCTCACGGGCGGCGGCCAAGGATTGGCACTGGGCGCCACCGAGCACCTGGCCAAGAGAGAGGCTCTGATTGGAGATCTCGTCCACCCCCAGCACGGCGGCACGCAGATCCTGACCGTGTCCCAGCGACAGGTAGTGAGCGATGCCATCGTCGATCAGACGGGGCTCGATGATGAAGAGCCTGACCTGACGACGCGTCTGGCTCTCCTTGCTACGGAACAGGGCCCCCAGGTAGGGGATATCCCCCAGAAATGGCACCTTACTCAGGTTCTCGCTCAATTCGTCACGGTAAATTCCGCCGATCAGCAGGCTCTGCCCATGCCCAACCCGGGCAATGGTATCCACCACGGTACGGCTGATGGTGGGTATGCCATCCAGACCCGAGCTGTTGGGTTTTTGGCTGCCATCTTCGATGTGCAGGCTGAGGCTCACTTCCGGTCTGTCTCCCAGTTGGATCACCCTGGGAGTCATGCGCAGCATGGTGCCGTAAGTGATCCCCTTCAGCTCGGCCACCCGCTCTCCGCTGATCTTGACGTAGTAGGTTTCACTGTGATCGATCACGGCCTGAGTGTTTTCCTGGGTCAGCAGGGTCGGCCGGGACACCACCTGGGCATTGCCTTCGTTTTCCAGCAGATTGACCCTGGCCAGCAAGTAGTCGAGCCCTTTGGAGTCCACCAGACTGCCGAGAGCGGCCCCCCCTTCTATCCCTTTGCGGTCCCCTGTGGTCTTGATGATCACCTGCTGGTTGGAGCCGGTGCGGATCCCGACTCGCCAGTCGACCCCCAGCTGGGAGAGATCCTCGGCATTGATGTCGATGATGGAGAGCGCCACCTCGATACGGGCCGCTGGCTTGTCCAGTGCGGCGATCAGCTTGCCGTACATGGCCATCCGTTCCGGCGCATCGCGCACCAGCACGGCATTGAGGGAAGGGTCTGCCTGCACGATGGCCTGCCCCGAATGGGTGCCGGCCCCTTTTTTCCCCTCGCCATTGACCATCTGCACACCGGCATCGCTGAGCAGGCGGGAGAGGATGGTGGCGACACCGGGCGCATCGACGTCTTTGTCACGATATTGAATGGTGCGGTCGGTGGCGGAGGCGTACTTGAGCGGGAAGATCTCGATGGCCAGCGGCCCTGTCTTCTCGCTGCGCAACTGGGACTGCTGCTCCAGCGCCATGGCGGTCTGTTCGATCAGCTCGAGGTAACGCGGAGGGCCGGAGACATAGACCAGACGGTTGTCGGCATCCGGACGCCAGCCAAAACGAGGCTCCCAGATACCGGCGCGCTGCAGCGCCTGCTTCAGCTCCGGGGCCCCCGTTTGTGCCAGTTTGATGAGTCGAGACTGGACTTCACTGTTTTTGAACACGTACAGCACATTACCATCGTAATACCAGACCAGGTTGTAGAGGGATGCGAGCTGTTGCAGGAATGCCCGCGGCTCCTCGTGCTCAAACTGGCCATTGACCTGATCGTTGACCTTGTCGCTCACCACCACGGAGACCTCGTAGTTGGTGCCAAAATTGACCAGCACGTCCCGCAGGCTTTCCCCTTCGGCCACATAGCTGTAGGGCATGGGCAGCCAGTCGAGTTCTTGCGCCAGCCCGGCGCCGGGCCAGGTCCCCGCGCCCATACCTAGCCACAGCAGGAGACGCACCCAGCGCCGCTTACTCACGGATGCCATATCATCTGTCTCCATTGGGGGGCCATGGCGGCCTCATTAAGTTGGGGTTCGAGCCTTTCCAGCAAGGCGATGTGCTGGCTCAGATGCGCCTCCAATTGATGCTCATCAAGCCACTCCAGGGCGAGTCGGGCCTCCAGCTGCAGGTTGCCCAGTTCGTCAAGCACCAATGCATGGGGCGCATGGCGCCCCCAGGCCACCACCTGTTGCAACAGACGCTTCAACAGTGCCGGCTCCAGCGGCTTTCCTTCCCGCCCGGTCGCGCTGGTCATGGGAGTGCTGACCAGAAGCTCGCCCTGTCTTGGCAACAGAAAGAGAGGATAACCATCGAGCCGCAGATGGTATTGGCCCTGAACATCGGCAACAAAAGGCCCTTGGCCAAGCTTTGCGGCCAATCGATTGAGTAGAGTTTGCATAGGTCCTCGGGTTATCTAGCGGGCCTGTGGTTGCCAGTAGAAACTGTCCTGCGCCAGGGCCACGCCTCTTTCTGCCAGCCACGCATGCAAGGGTTGAGCGAGCGCGGCTTGGCCAGGCAAGGCTTCCAGCAGATGCCAGAATCTCTCCAGCTCTGGTGGAACCGGCATGAGGGTCTGCGGATCCCCCTCTGCGACTTGCCGTGCATACCAGGCAGGCCAAGCCAGATGAAGTCGCGCTTCGCATTCCGCCTGCAGTTGCAGCAGCTCCTGCTCACGTCGGGTCAACTGGGCAAGCTGAGTGACAATCTTGCTCTCGATACCGGACTGGACATCCACCACCGTCTGCCAGAAGACAGCCTGCGCATTGAGCTGGCGTCGCATCACCTGCAGCTGTGCCAGCTCGGTAGTCCAGCCCGAGTGGAGAGGTTCCTGATGGCACACCCACCAACGATGCAGGGGATAGAGCACCCAGTGCCATAGCTGTGGTCGCTCGGCCAGGTTGATGTTATCCCCCAGCTGTTCAACCCAGGACCCCGTCTCTTCGCTCGCCGCCAGGCGCAGGATCCGTTGCATGTCCTGACGTGACACCGCCAGGGCAACCTCCATGCGACGCTGGAGCCAGACAGATGCCAGCAGGCTCTCCAACCGGGTTCTGGGCAACACACGCTGCAGCAGGTTCAGTTGCTGTGTGGTCAGCACGCCGGCATCCTGGTAGCAGAGCGCGGACGGCTGGCCAACCAGCCTGTCTCGAGAAAGACCCTCTGGCCGGACAACCGTGACCCGACGGCCTGCAAACAGGCCTCGTTTGGGGGAGTGGTGATCTTGCTGACTCATGCTATGCCTTGCTCATCTTGCTGCGGGCAATAATCGAATAGTGTGTTGATATGCGGACCATTCTATCCATTACTCCGCCTACCGACTTATAAAAAACGTCAGATTATTTTAGTCCGGCGTTAATCTTTACCCTGCCTGGCGCGGCTTGGCGTACAGCCGAAACGGCGCCGGTAACTCTGGGTAAAATAGGACTGACTGGAGAAGCCGGCCTCCATCGCAATATCCACTATGCTCATCTCGCTATTGAGTAATAACTGATGAGCATAGAGAATACGGCGCTCGCTGATCCAGGCGCGGGGAGAGACGCCATAAATAGACCCAAAGAGCTCCTTGAACGTGGTCAGACCCATGCCAAACTCTCTGGCAAATTCACTGAGCTTCCACTCCATCAAATAGTGCTTTTCCATGAAGTGCTGCAACCGCTCAACCTGGCGGTTGCTCAGTTGACGCAAGATGGACATCAATTGAGGCCCCTGCTCACCGAACGCCAGCAGAAACAGCAGCTCCTCGGTACGCAATTGGGCAAGTGCAGGCGGATATGGGTGTTCGGTCAGGCCACGCAACCCTTGAATACATTGATCCAGCAGCGGTGAGGCACCGAATGGCAATAAGCTAGGCGCAATCGTGTCCATTCTGGGCACATCACTCAACAATGCGCCAAAGCGTTGCAAAAAACCTTGCAGAAAAGAATGAGAGAGGGGCAACCACAGCAGGTGGCAAGAGGATTCACCGGTACAGACCGCATAATTTCCGCGGCGTACGAACATCAACTCGTTGGCGGACAACTCATGAGTATCGGTGCAGTCTTGCCAGGTCATAGTGCCATCCAGGAGGATGTAGATACCCTCCTGTGCGTGCTCGATGACGCTAAAAGCAGACATGCACCACTGGAGCCGGGCTATATCGCCCTTCTCTGTGGTTGTAATGTCTTTCATATTTTCGTTTTCCTGAATCGGTGCGTGGTGCCTGCGACGCCTCGGCAAAGACAGGATTTTTGCCGGACGTCTTATTATTGGCTTTTTATTTGTCGTGAATTAACTAATTCAAATTCAAGAGCTTATTTAATCGCCATTGAAATGAGGGGAAGCATCCTACAACAGCTGTACACAAGAAAACCAGTCACAAATTAGAGTCAATACACTATTGAGCGTATCATTTCGAGACCAACGCCAGGCTGCCGATATATTGCGAAGATAGTTCGTTACAAAAAACAACTTTTTCAGTGGTTTACATGACCCATAAACAATTGATTTAAGCGTTTTTTGTTAATTAGACACCTATTGACACGATGGATAACAAGGCTTCGGCTGCAATTCCATTACATATATATCCTGATTAAACGCCTTAAAAACTTTCTGTTGATGTGTCGCCTGCACGGCCGAACTGTTAATGAAACGCAATCGCGCCCTCAGATATATATTACCTTCCGCCATCTGCATGGGCGTCAAGCGCAGCTCAAATGCAAGCGGTAACATGCTGACTTCATATTCCGTTGTGGCCACTGCCAAAGGCCGGCCGTCGATGACACTCAGGACGGTGACGTCAACTCGAGCGGGTCGCGGGAGTGCCTTTGCCAAGTGGACCTCCCCCTTGAGCTGCATCAACGCTGGCTTGACCGTGGGGGTCGTGACACAGCCCGCCAACAGGCTCAACACCAGCAGCATCAGCCCTCGCTTCATACGACCCTGATCCTCCGCTCGGACAGCGACAAGTGCTCCCCCTGCTGCAGGCGCTGCAACGCCATTTCCTGAGCCTGATCGAGACGTATCGAGCCTCGCAGCAGCGCAGAGAGGGGCTGAGGCGCACTGGCCATGGGTACCACCTGCATGGCTCGCCCGGCAAAGAGGCCATCCTTGGGTTGTGCTGTGGCCTGGGATAGTGCCACCATTTGCTGCTCGTGTATCTTCATGGCTATACCCGGACGCCCTGCATCTCATCATGATGCTGCCCGATGTGCGGCGGTGACTGCAGTAGATCCTGCCAGAACTCGGCATGTTCCAACATGCTGGCAAGGCTCTCCTCAAGAACGGCCAGCGTCAGCTGGCGTGCCGACATCTGGCGATAGAGCTGCACCATCAGCGAGGCTTCATCAAACCCGAAGTGCAGATTGAACTGATACCAATGGCGGTTGAAACTGGCTAACTGACGAAAAATCCCCTCACCGACCTGATGCAGCTCGGCCACATCGACCTGGAGCACCAAATGATCCCTCTCCGGAACCAGGATCAAGGCAAGTTGCAGGCTCTCATCGAAACACAATGCCGCAACGCCTTCCTCGTTCAGAGCGAAGGATGGCAGGCCATGCTTGGTCGCGAATTCAGCAAGCAATCGATTGATAATGAGGGTTAGGTCCATGATGTCCTCCAGCAGAGAGGAGAGGATGTTAGCCTGCCCTTTCACCTCAGGCTGTCACTCAAGGGCGGCTCTTTTATGAAAAATGGCCGGAAAACAAAAAGGCGCCCAAACGGGCGCCCTGACGGTCATGGGGTTTATGCAACACCAAAGGCCGCTTTCCAGGCCTGGTTCTGGCTCTGGGCATACTGCTGCATCAGCTGCAATACGTCTTTCATGAAGTTGACATTAAAGGACATGTTGTCCTCAATCTTCTGCTTCTCGGCCTGACTGATGGTCGCCTTGACCTCGTCTTCCTTGGCATCCGCCTGACTCACCCCTTGCGACACCTGGACCGCAGAGTTGCTCATCTGCCCAACGGATTGGGTCACGGTCCCGGACAGTTGCTGACGGCTGTTATTGGCATCAAATTTCTTGTTCAGGGTCTTCAGGGCCGCCTTGTCGTTCTTGATCCTTGCAGTCAGGTCCTGGCCCGCGTCGCCCATCTCGAGGCCCGCCGACTTCTTGATATCTCCAATCTGCTTCAGCTCCTGCTGTCGCCCGGCAATATTGGCGTTAAGCGCCTTGTCCTGCTTGATCGCCTTGGACGACTTGTTCAGGGAGAAGCCCCCCATGACGGCCGAGGCGATGGTCATGACACCGGAGACCACCGCAGAGGCGATCATCAACATGGCACCATGGCGCATCTCATCCACCTGGGCCTGTTGGTGGCCAATCACCAGCTTGTTCTCGGTATCCCGCTGCACCAGTCCCATTTCACGCGCCTGACGCGCCAGCTTGAACAGCAGCGACATCATGTCCATCACGCTCTCGAGCTGGTCCGCCATCTGGGTAACCCCCTTGGTATCGAAGGGGATGGAGGGGCGGGGCAACACGGGTACGCTCCTGTTCTCGAGCGTCCGTTGGCCGGCCGAGCCCGCCGCCTCATGGGTCGTGCCCTGATGACGGACCGGTTGGGTTTCGCCGGTTCTTACGTCGGCTAACGGGCTGGAGTGGTTAACACCGTTTGCATAGTCACTGTTGATCATGAGCAATACTCCTTAGATAGCGGCGGGCCTGCGGGCCAGGTTGTTCATCATGTCGCCCTTGGCGTTGAGCATCTGGAAAATCATCTCCATGGTCTGCTGGAACGCCTCAATCATCTGGGCAAGCGCCTCTTTGATCTTGTCGATCACCCCTTGCAGCGCCGTCATCTCCTGGCGGTTTTCCAACAGCGAGGCCTGTTTCAGCTGTAAATCGGCCTGGTTCGAATTATCCACGACCTTGGTCACGCCACTGCTCACGTCGACGATGAGATCGGCCGTTTGAGTGCCGATTCTGGCCATTTTCGCCGTCGTGCTTGCCGCGTTGCCGGCCAGTTTGGCCGAGACATCGGCGGCCTTCATATAGAGCTTGGCGGAGTTCTGAATCAGCTTGAGGCCCATCTCACTCGCCCCTTTACCCGCCATCTTGAAGCCCATTTTCACGCCCAGCTTGGCCAGTCCCTTGACCGCTCCGGCGCCAAATGTCACCGCTGCCGAGGCGACCGCCAGGATAATCTCCACCGCCATGAGCGCAGGCCCCAGCTTATCCATCACCTCCTTGGAGATGAGGCCATCTTCGGCGGCCTGCTGCACCGCCATATTGGCGACACCGACCGCGCCCGCGGCGATCATCAGCGCGCCTGCTGCCGCCCCGACACCGGTCGCCACCATGATGGCCCCGATGATCATGGAGGCGATGGCACTGATCCAACCGAAGATCTTACTGGCCAGGCCCGACTTTTTGGCCTTCTGGGCACTCTCTTCGGCCTCTTTGATCTTCTCCTGATTCTCGGCGATCTTCTTCTCGTTCTGGGTACGAGCCCGATCGAGGTCAGCGAGTTTGAGTCTGTTCTGGGTCTTCTCCAGATCACTGGTCAACTTGCCCAGCTCAATCTCGAATGCCTCCGGCGAGGTGAAGGCCGCCACGACCAGGGCATTGGTGTGCGGCAAGATCAGGCTGGTGTTCTGCTTGACCTGCGCCAACAATCGATTGACCTCTGCCAGCTGCTTGGCGCCGGGCTGGCCATTGCTCACGGCCAGGGGGGCATTCAAGGAGACGCCCGGCTTGCGAGCCTGCCCACTGATGGGGGCGGTTGCGGCATCGAGCCGCGTTTCACTGCGTGGCTGAGTGACGGGGGACTGACCCGTCACCTCACCCGTGTTTCCCAGCGGGGAAACGCTTCTTTCATTGCTGATCGGGTTCATTTTGCTGATCCCTTCTGATTGCGATGGCTTCCAACATGACCTTGGCGCTTGCCGCCAGATCGGCCTGCGACGGATCCGCGTCCGCCAGCAGGTGGGCCGAGTAGAAGCCACTCTCGGCCCCGTTCAAATCACCTTGTTGCAGCCGGCACTCGGCGGCATGAAACGGGAAACGGGGATCGTTCAAATCGAGCATGGCGCCGAAGCTGTAGCTCTCGACCGCCGTATCAAACTCGCCCATCGCCTGCCGGCAGGCACCGAGCCCGAGGAAATAGCGCGGCTCATAGTGATCCAGCATGCAGAGGGCCTGAAAAATCTTGTGGGCATCCTCCCACTTGCCGGCCTGATACTGACCAAAGGCCAACGCATAAAGCTGCTCCAGGGTGTCACCTGAGATATCCTGCAACATGGCCAAGGTGCCACCATCGGCCATAAAGGCTTCCAGCTTGGCTTCATATTCCGGGGTCAGGGTGGTATCGGTCTGCATGATCTCTCCTCAAATGGCGCCAAGAATGTCGCGCATGATGCTGTCGTATTTCTGGATAAAGCGGTTGAGTGCCTCGATGGCGGCGTTATAGCGCGAGCTGACGTCGTTAAGGCGGGTGGTTTTTTCACTGACCTGATCGTTGAGCGGTCGCGAGCGGTCACTCACGCTGGTGGAGAAGTTGCCCAGCTTGTTGTTGTCTTTGTCATAGCTATAGCTGGCCTCAACGTTGCTCATCGCACCACTTTGTTTCTGACCACTCTCAAGAAAATCCTTGGCGGTGACACGCTGCCCGGCCACAACCTGCTCCAAAATTACTTTTTTATTGTCATAGTCAGCCTGAGCTGCAGGTAACAGTGCTCTAGCTGAAAGTGCCTTTAAAGTAGATCCCGAATTAGCCACCGCCTTTAAACGTGCCAATTCGTTTTCAGCATTGGTTAAATCTTGTTGAGCTTTTTTGACCAGATCATTGGTGAGCATTTTTGACAGCAGCTTGAACTCGGGCCCCTTCTGGAAATCAGCCTCAGACCCGTAGCCATAGAGCTTGTAATCCATCAGGTTGAAGTCGGTCTTGAAGGTCTGGTCAGATTTTGCAGAGAGCGCCTTGTTGATCTCCGACTGGATCACCCCGTAGATCTTCAGCTCGGCGGTCATATCCTTGATCTCGTCGCTGAGCCCCTTGCGCTTGTTGTCCTGAAATGCCATGACACCGGTAAAGGTGGCGATGATGTCGTCATCGATGCGATCCATGGTCAACGCACTGTGAGCGAGCAGCATGAATTCGGACACGCTCCACTGGGTCTTCGGCGGCGTCTGATTGTTCCCCCGCTCGATCATGCCCTTGATGGCAACAATCGCCGTCTCTTGGCCAGCCAGGAACTGGCCCGTGGCCCAGTCCCCATGGATGGCGTCAGGGTTGGTCAGATAGGCGGCCAGCAGCTTCTGCAACTGCTCCTTGGTCAGTAGCTTCGTCTGGTCGGCGCTCAGGGTGATCTTGCCCTCGAGCAAGGTCAGCAACGCTTCCAGCTTGGGGTTCTTATTGCCCGGCAACTTGTCGAGCGCTTGCCCGTCGAGCCAGCCGACAAACCCGCCAGGGTTGGTGTTGTAGTCAGGGATAGTGCTCATCACGACTCCTTAAATCATCAGTCCGCGCATCATGGTCGGACGACGGCTCTTGCGGACCTCTCCCGGTTGGGTTGGCAAGGCCGCCTGCCGGCGCTGGATCTCCGCCAGCAGCTCTTGTTCGGCCAGCGCCACCTGTTCGTTCGGCGCATCGAACAGCAGCTGGCAGGTCTGCTCCGACAGATCCAACCCGGCCAGCATCTCCTGCAACAGGGCATGGCGGTGATCGTTGTCGGCGATGGCCTGCTCTGCCTGGGCAATGGTCTCGCTATGGTCGGCATAACGCGGTTGTTTCATCTTGGCTCCTATTCTATGGGTCCCTTTTGGACATGCCTGTCACGCAAGGCCGCCCTTTTGTCGTTTTCGCATCTCTCGCAGTGAACAGACGCGCTCGGCCGCCAGCATGAACCAACCCGGCTCGGGTTCGCTGGCGCCGGTCCAGCGCAGATAGAAGCGGCCAAGCCGCTCGCCACTCAGTGAGCTGCCGCGAAAGACATCGACATTGCCGTAGAGCAGATGACCCGGCCCGAGCACCGCCAGGGTGGCCTCTGCCAGCAGATAGAGGGCGGCGAAGGGGTTGGCCAGCCCGGGCCGCTCACCGTGGCGGCGTACCAACAATATCCACACCCGCCGGGTTGCGGGATCGACCCGCCAGGCGAGATAGATACTGCGGTACCAAAAACCGTGACCAAGCTGGATTGGGGTATTGCCGAGATGGTAGGGCGTCACCTCCAGCCCCCTGGCCTGCAGCCAGGGGATCAGGGGATCCTCGACACTCACAGGCAGACCCTTCCCAGCGGCTGAATATTGATCTGCTGGGTCAACTCCTGATAGGAGAGCACCGGCAGGGCGTGATAATCCCCCTCAATGAGCTTGCGCACATAGCGGCGGATATCCATGGAGACGATGAGCACCGGCTTGTTCTGCATCTGGGCCAGATCCCCCACGGTGTGGCGCACCTGTTCCAGAAAGCCCTGGGTAATGGCGGGATCGAGCGCCAGATAACTGCCGGCACTGGTCTGGCGAATGCCACCGCGGATCTGCTCTTCCACCTGCTGATCGAGCAGATATGCAGGCAGTATGTTGTTGCCGTTGGCGTACTTGTAGCAGATGTAGCGCTTGAGACTACTGCGGATGTACTCGGTGAGCTGCACCACATCCTTCTCTTTCTGGCCCCACTCCACCATGGCCTCCAGGATGGCGCGCATGTTGCGGATGGAGATATCCTCCCCCACCAGCCGCTGCAGGATTTCGGTCATGCGCTGCAACGGAATAATGCGCTGCGCCTCCTTCACCAGCTCGCCGTAGCTGCCTTCCATCTGCTCCAGCAGATAGCGGGTCTCCTGAATGCCGATGAAGTCCTCGGCATACTCGCGCAGCACATGAGAGAGGTGCCAGGTCACCACTTGGTCGGGGGTGAGTGAAGCCAGCCTGGTCTTCTCAAGCCGCGCCTGATGCTCCTTGGCCACCCACAGGGTCGGCTGCCCGGGCAGCAGAGGGGCGCCCTCTTCATAGGGAACCCCCAACAGGTCGAGCTGAGAGGCATTCTCCTGCACCAGCAGATGGCCGGGCCGCAGCAGACCGCGAGCCACCGGCACCTCCTGCAACTGGATCAGGTACTCCCCCTCTCCCATGCCTTCATTGAAACGCAGGTGAATACCCGGGAAGGGCACCCCGAGATCGAGATATAGCGCCCGCCGAACCCGTACCAGCTCGTCGTTGAGCGCGATGGCTTCCAGCTCGGCCTGCAAGGCGGCATCCACATCGATCAAGAGGGGTACCGTCATGGCGAACTCCTCCTTCTCGCCGAGCTTGCCGCGGGGTTTGCTACCAGCCTTGGGCTTGCTGCGGGCCGCCGGCGCGCCCGCTCCCTGCGCCAATACCGTGGGCAAGTCCTGGTTGCTGCTTTGCGCGTTGCGCTGACGCAGCCCGATGAAATAGCCCCCGGCCGTCACCACTGCGGCCAGGGTGAAGAAGGTGACCATGGGGAAACCCGGGATCAGGCCAAACAGCACCAGCAGCACGCCGCCAATCAGCATCGCCTTGGGCTGGGCCACCACCTGGGCACCGATATCGGAACCGAGATCGGCAGACTCTTCGGAAGAGACCCTGGTGACGATAATGCCCGCCGTAATGGCGATCAGCAGCGCCGGCACCTGGGAGACCATGCCATCCCCCACCGTCAGGATGGAGTAGAGCTGCAATGCCTCGGCGGCCGCCAGCCCCTTCTGGGTGACCCCTATGGTGACCCCGCCGAGGATGTTGACGAAGATGATGATGAGGCCCGCGATGGCATCCCCCTTCACGAACTTCATGGCGCCATCCATGGAGCCGAACATCTGGCTTTCTTTCTCGATGGTGCTACGCCGCTCCCGCGCCTCATGAACATCGATCACGCCAGCACGCATGTCGCCATCGATACTCATCTGCTTGCCGGGCATGGCATCGAGAGAGAAGCGGGCGCTGACTTCCGCCACCCGCTCAGACCCCTTGGTGATCACCAGGAACTGCACGATGGTGATGATGAGGAAGATGACGATCCCCACCACCAGATTGCCCCCCACCACGAAGTTGCCGAAGGTGTAGACGATCTGCCCGGCATCGGCCTGCAGCAGGATCATCCGGGTGGTGCTCACCGACAGGGCCAACCGGAACAGGGTGGTGATCAGCAGCACGGCGGGAAAGGCGGAGAATTGCAGCGGCGAATTGATGTAGACCGCCATCATCAGCAGTACTACCGAGATGGTCATGTTGATGGCGATCAGGATATCCAGCGCCACCGGCGGCAGTGGCAATACCATCATGAAGACGATGGCCAGCAGCAGTACCGCCAGCATGATGTCCTTGCGCTCGCCTATCCGGCGCAGCAGCTCAAGAGAGCGTGGGTTCATTCTGCTCTTCCAGTTCGAGATAGTGTTGATAGGCGAAGCGGGCTTCATCCAGTCTTCCTGCCAACTGGCAGGCACGGCTGCGACAGAGCCACAAAGCCCCATCCGCCTCGCCTTCAGCCACCAGCTGTTCCACGTGCGCCAGCGCCTCCTCGCCACGGCCCAGCTTGAGCAGTGACACCAGCAGCATGCGTCGTCCGGCCTGATGTGCCGGGTAGAGCTGCAACAGGGCGGCCAGCAGCGTGGTCGCACGATCGGCGTGGCCGTACTGCAAGTGCAGCCAGCCCGTAAGCAGCAACAGATCCTGCTGCTGTGACGAAAGAATCATGGTCATACCTTGTGCAGCAGATGGAGGGTCATCTGCATCAGTTGTTCATCCTCGTGCATCCGCTCGAGCAGTAATCCGGCCGCCTTTAGCTCGGCCGTTTGCCCCTCCATTAGCACGGCTCGCAACCCCTGCATCGCCATACTGAAATCCCGCGGCCGCCGCAGATCGTGAAAGCCACGCTCTGGCGCCGCGAACTCCAGCAGCGCCCGCTCGGCCAGACGCTCGGGATAAAGCCTGGTGATATGGGGTTCGATGGATTGGCCATCCGGCAACAGGGCATAACGCCCCGGCAGGCTCTGATCCTGCTCATCGAGCCGGATGGCACTCAGTTGCTCGATACCGATGTGGGCCGCAGTAATACGACTCATGACGCCAGGGCCTCACGCTGTAGCTGGGTCAGGGTGCGCAGCGCCTGGTGCAGAAGAGGAAGGGTGACGTTTCGCTCATCCAGTGTGACAAACAGGATCAGCTGATCCTCTTCCAACCAGCCGCAACGGACCGGCAGGACGGGAGCCTGAGCCGCGGCGGTGAGGCTCATGGCGCGGCGAATGGCGTCGCCACTCTGGTGCCATGGCACCCGGCGGGCCAACCAGAGGGTCAGTTGCCCCTGATGACGTTCCAGCTGCAAGGTGCCACTCTGCTCCAGCTCCAGCTGGATCAGGGTGTGGGGCTTGTCCCCTATGGTAATGCCCAGATCCTGGCAAAATTGCACCAGCTGGGGTTCAATCCAGTTCATGACGGGTCTCCAGACAGCTCATCCTCTTCCCGCTCGATGGCGTTATCGAGCGCCCCCTGACAGCACTGCAACAGGTTCTGGCGCTGCTCTTCCTCACTGAAGAGCGCCACCGGCAACAGACGGATCAGTCGCTTTAACTCCTGATAGAGCTGCACCTGTTTGTGGACCTCATCCAGCTCGAGTGCCACCCCGATCAGCTCCACATCGCGGACGCTTGCCCAGCGTTTCTCTACCAGCGCAATCAGGTCGCCCATCAGATCAGAAGGCCCGTATGCCATGGGCCTCTCCCCCCTTCACCCGTTGCCACAGCTCATCTACCTGGGCCGACAGGGTATTGAGCTGCCGCAGCTTGTGCATGTCGCTCATCACCCGCTCCAGCTTGACCGGATCGAGCCAGCGCTGCTGGGAGTCCAGATCGGCGCTGAGGGCCTTCATCATGAAGCCGGTTACCTTCTCCAGCGCGCCATTGCCAAAGCGACCGTGAATATCGCGCCAGGCGGTAGAGAGGGAGCGATAGTCCTGTACCGCATCGCGGTAGAGATCCCGCAAGTCCTGCTCACTGCCGACCCCTTGTCGGGCCGCCTCGGCCGCCGGCCCTGTGATGCGGGCCCCCAGCACGATAGCGGCACCTTGCTCGTCGGCCAGCTTGGCCAGCGCCTGCTCGACAAGATTGAGGGTTCCCTGCATCTCGGGCCGCCCGGCCAGCGCCTTGCGGGCCTGACAGAGCGCCTCAAACTGTTCACTGACCTCGCCGGAATAGCTTTCCAGATAGGCCAGCAGCTGAGAGAGATTAGCCAGCCTGCCGCTGCCGAGATGGCTGACCATCTCCTTGATCTTCTGCTGGCGCTCGAGCTCGGGCACCTTGTCCAGATAGTCGCCAACCAGTGCCTCGATCTCGCTGATACGGGCATGGCTATCACTCAACTTGCGCTTGGCGAGCGAGTGCTCGGAACGTTCGGAGAAGACAAAGGTCAGCTCTTCCGCGGCATCGGCCAAGGATTGAGACGCAGAAGCCAGCACGACCCGCTCGCCCTGAAACAGCCCTCCCGACTGGGGAAGTGGCCGGGAGACTTCCTCCCGGCGTCCTTCGGACTGGGTAGCCGTGAGGTAGGGGTTGCTCTGGATAGTGGCCATGGAAACTCCCGTGGTGAATGGATTGACGAGGATGGCATTATAAAAATCGCCTCTCACCGCCTATGCCAAAATCAGCCGCGAATTTTTAGGCCTGCCCCAACCGTTTTCTAAAAAGTCCCGGCTCGCGCTGAAATCCAGATCTGGCCGTGATCCTCTATAGTGGCCGCCGTTTTTGCTGGTGCGGCTCCCCATGAACCTTTCCCTCGACCACATCTCCGGCCAATTGCGTCATGCCATTGACGAGTGCCGTCTGATCCAGATCCGTGGCCGGGTCACCCAGGTGACCGGGACCCTGCTTAAAGCCGTGGTGCCCGGAGTGCGCATCGGCGAGCTCTGCCATCTGCGCAACCCCGACAACACCCTCTCCCTGCAGGCCGAGGTGATCGGTTTTGCCCAGCATCAGGCGCTGCTCACCCCGCTGGGCGAGATGTTCGGCATCTCTTCCAATACCGAGGTGAGCCCGACCGGTGCCATGCATCAGGTCGGGGTCGGCGAACACCTGCTGGGCCAGGTACTGGATGGCCTTGGCAACCCCTTCTCGGGCGGCCAGCTACCGGAGCCCGCCGCCTGGTATCCGGTCTATCGGGATGCCCCTGCCCCCATGAGTCGCAAGCGGATAGAACAACCGATTTCGCTGGGCATTCGCGCCATCGACGGCCTGCTCACCTGCGGCGAGGGGCAGCGGATGGGGATCTTCGCCGCCGCCGGTGGTGGCAAGAGCACCCTGCTGGCATCGCTTATCCGCAGCGCCGAGGTGGATGTCACCGTGCTGGCGCTGATCGGTGAGCGGGGCCGGGAGGTGCGGGAATTTATCGAGGCGGATCTGGGGGAAGAGGGTCTCAAGAAAGCGGTGCTGGTAGTGGCCACCTCGGATCGCCCCGCCATGGAGCGGGCCAAGGCCGGCTTTGTCGCCACCTCCATCGCCGAGTACTTTCGGGATCAGGGCAAGCGGGTGCTGCTGTTGATGGACTCCGTCACCCGCTTCGCCCGCGCCCAGCGCGAGATTGGTCTGGCCGCCGGCGAGCCGCCGACCCGGCGCGGCTACCCACCGTCCGTCTTTGCCGCCCTGCCCCGCCTGATGGAGCGGGCCGGTCAGTCGGACAAGGGCTCCATCACCGCCCTCTACACCGTGCTGGTGGAGGGGGATGACATGACAGAGCCGGTGGCCGATGAGACCCGCTCCATCCTCGATGGTCACATCATCCTCTCGCGCAAGCTGGCGGCGGCCAACCACTACCCGGCCATCGACGTGCTGCGCTCCGCCAGCCGGGTGATGAACCAGATCATAACGCCAGACCATCAGGCACAGGCCGGTCGCCTGCGCAGCTGGCTGGCCAAGTACGAAGAAGTGGAGCTGCTGTTGCAGATCGGCGAATACCAGAAGGGGCAGGACAAGGTGGCCGACGAGGCGATCGCCCGTATCGAGGCGATCCGGCAGTGGCTGAGACAAGGAACCCATGAGCCGAGCGCCCTGCCAGACGCGCTCGCCACCCTGGATGCACTGACCCGATGATCGGGCGTCTGCAAAAAATCAAGCACTTGCGGCTGGAACGAGCCGAGCAGCAGCTCGCGGCCCAGCAGGCCCGGCTGCAACAGGCCCACGCCCGTCAGCGGGAAGCCGAACAGGAGAGCCTGGACTACCGCCAGTGGCGCCTTGCCGAGGAGGACCGCCTGTTTGCCCTCTGTCAGCAAGAGCAGCTCGATCGCAAGGGGCTCAAGGCGTGGCAACAGAAGGTCGCCCTGCTGCGAGAGAAAGAGGCGCACCTCGAGCAGATGGCGGCCGAGCAAGGCGAACGGGTGGCCGAGGAGCGCACCCGCTTGCAGGCGTGCCAACTGGCGGTGCACCGCGCTCGCCAGCAGCTAGAGAAGTTTGCCGAATTACACCGACAGGAGCAGGCCGCCCGGCAAGCCCTGCGCGACTACAACGAAGAGCAGGAACAGGAAGAGTTCCGCCAGCAGATCAGGATGTGACCAGAGATGAACCGACTCATCACCCCCAGTGCAGACACCATGGCCGCCTCCGAGCCGCTGAGTCTGCGACAGGAGCTCATCAAGGCCGATCAGGCGCAGCAGCAGCGCTTCGAGCAGGCCCTGCGCCTCGGGTCCACACAGCAGAAGGCAAGTGGCCCACAGGAGCGGCTCGGCAAGCCGGACGAGAGCCGCAGGTCGACACCGGATGACGACCTTGCCAGCCGCCAGGGTGCCGCCGAAGAGAGAAGACTCGCGCAGAAGCGGCAAGCTCGCCAGGCCCCACGGCCCAAGGATCCCTCCGACCTGCCAGAGGGAAGCGATCGGCAAGAAGCCCAACCACTGCCCGCTGCGTCACCATCAACAGGGGAAGGCAACACGGCGCCGGTTGCACAACAAGGGGACGAGGACGCTCAGGAGACGAGGTTGCCGCGCGATATCGCAAGCGATGCCACGTCCCCTGTTGCGGCCGAACCCGGCGCGCAGGAACAACACTATGTGCACGCACCGGCTCTGCAAGTAGAAAGCCAGCCCCCGACAGAGAGCGACACACTGCCGGAGCGCGGCGAGTTTGCATCCCTGCGATGCGTTGAGCCGACACCACCAAAAGAGGAGCCGCTCGAGAGTGCGCCCATCGGCGACGAGGAAGTACCGCCTGAGGGGGGAAGCTTTGTCGGCTCGGTCATCCGGGTGCCCCCCCTCACAGTGACACCGGGGGATCTGCTGCTGGCTCGGGTTGCCCCCAGTTCCGATTACCACGAGCTGGGTCAGCTGCTGAGCCGGCTTGCGGTAGACATTCAGCTGGAAGTGGGTCGCCCGGATCGCCCTCCCCTGCTGCAGCTCACCCTGCCTGCGCTCGGCGATCTCGCCATCCGCATCGAGCACCATCAGGGGGCGCTGCAGGTGGAGATCCTCGCCAGCGAGCAGGGACAGCTGCTGCTCAATCAGGGGCGCAGTGAACTCATCGATCGCCTGCAGCGGCTCTACCCCGGCGAGCGGGTCGCCTTCGATCTCTTCACCCGAGGCGACAGCGAACAGGGATCGCGCCAGAAACGATCCATCTATGACGAGTGGGATGCCGACGCATGACATCGATTGCCTTTACCCTTGCCCCGCAGACTGAGCTGACCCTGCAGCAGCGGCTCAGCCAGTGCCGCCACCACTACGACTGGAGTGGCGGCGAGCTCCGACTCACCATCGCGCCGCTGCCGGCCAGCCTCGACTGCCGCTTGCAACTGCAGTGGCAGGGGCTCTCTGTGCCACTTCTGTGCCATGGCGCCGAGCTGGCCCGCTGGCTGGCACCGGAGCTGCAGCAGGCGGCCCTGCTGAGCCTGCCCGAGTCCCTGCAGCTGGCACTGATCGAGCGGCTGGGGCAGCCCCTTGGCGGCCTCACCTGCTCGGCGCTGGCCGCCCATGCTATCGGTGAAGAAACCGACGAGCCCGCGCTGCAACTCCTGCTCAAGCGCGAGGGAGCGACCCTTGCCCTCTGGCTCGCCGAGCCCGGCCCACTGCTTGGCAAACTGCCTCCCCGGCCTATCCAACAGCGGTTGCCGCTGCCGCTCACCCTCTCCTTGCAATGGGGGGCGATGCGCGTCGCCATCGCCGATCTCGAGACGCTGGCCTGTGGCGATGTGCTGCTGCCGCCGCCCCACCCTCTGCTCGGCCAGCAACTACTGGTCTGCGTCGAGGGACGCCCCTTTGCCTACTGCCAACCCCATCCACAACATCTGGAACTGACTGCCATGCACAACGCCGCCCCCGATGACGCCCTCGACGCCAGCCAGCTGGAGGGCCTGCCCGTTCAGGTCACCTTCGAAGTGGGCCGCCAGACGCTGGATTGGCACACCCTCACCACACTGCAACCGGGCTCCCTTGTCGATCTCGGCGCCCCCATCGATGGCGAGGTGCGTATCATCAGCAATGGTCACCTGCTCGGCAGCGGTCGACTGGTCGAAATCCAGGGACGGCTCGGGGTACGGGTCGAGCGCCTCAAGAGCGAGTCGCCGTCATGATCCAGTTGCCGGACGAGCTCAATCTCATCGTCGGCTTGGCCCTGCTGGCCCTGCTCCCCTTTATCGCCGTGATGGCCACCTCCTTCGTCAAGCTGGCGGTGGTCTTCTCGCTGCTGCGCAACGCCCTCGGGGTGCAGCAGATCCCCCCCAACATGGCGATGTACGGGCTGGCCATCATCCTCAGCATCTATGTGATGGCACCGGTCGGGTTTGCCACCCAGGATTACCTGCGCCAGAACGAGGTATCGCTCAGCAAGTCAGAATCGGTGGAGAAGTTTCTCGACGAGGGGATGGCCCCCTACCGAGCTTTTCTGAAAAAGCAGATCAAGCCGCGGGAGCACGCCTTCTTCATCGACAGCACCAAGCAGCTCTGGCCCAGCGAATACGCCGACCGACTGGAGCCAGACAGCCTGCTGATCCTGCTACCCGCCTTTACCGTGAGCGAACTGAGCCGTGCCTTCGAGATCGGGTTTTTGATTTATCTGCCCTTTATCGCCATCGACCTCATCATCTCCAACATTCTGCTGGCGATGGGGATGATGATGGTCTCCCCCATGACCATCTCGCTCCCCTTCAAGCTGCTGCTGTTTGTGCTGCTCGATGGCTGGGCCCGCCTCACCCATGGGCTGGTTACCAGTTACGGAGGCTAGTCATGAGCCACGCCGATATTCTTCACTTCACCAGCCAGACCCTCTGGCTGGTGCTGATCCTCTCGATGCCCCCCGTTCTGGTGGCCGCACTGGTGGGCACCCTCGTCTCGCTGTTGCAGGCGCTGACCCAGATCCAGGAGCAGACGCTGGGCTTTGTCGCCAAGCTCGTCGCCGTGGTGATCACCCTGTTTGCCACCACCGCCTGGCTTGGCAACGAGCTCTACAGCTTTGCCGACATGGTGCTGCTCAAGGTACCGCAGATCCAATGACCTTCGAGAGTCTGCAGGGCCAGATGCTGGCCTACACCCTGCTGCTGCCGCGCTTTATCAGCTGCTTCGTCATGCTGCCTGTGCTCAGCAAGCAGATGCTGGGGGGGGCGATGATCCGCAACGGCGTGGTCTGCTCGCTGGCGCTATTCGCCTATCCCATGGTGGCCGACACCCTGCCCCCCGCCATCGATGCCCTCGATCTGGCCCTGCTGGTGGCCAAGGAGGTACTGCTCGGCCTGCTGATCGGTTTTGTCGCCGCCATCCCCTTCTGGGCCGTTGAGGCAAGCGGCTTTCTGGTAGACAACCAGCGCGGTGCGGCCATGGCCTCGCTCTTCAACCCGAGCCTCGCCAGCCAGACCAGCCCCACCGGCCTGCTGCTGACCCAGACCCTGATCACCCTCTTCTTCTCCGGAGGTGCCTTTCTCGCCCTGCTCTCGGCCCTGTTCCAGAGCTATGCCAGCTGGCCTGTCACCCGCTTCGTTCCCGCCATCGGCGATCTCTGGGTGAACTTCTTCTACAGCCAGTTCAGCCAGATGCTGCTGCTCTGCGCCCTGCTGGCGGCGCCGCTCCTGATCGCCATGTTTCTGGCCGAATTCGGGCTGGCCCTCATCAGCCGCTTCGCCCCCTCCCTCAACGTCTTCGTACTGGCGATGCCGATCAAAAGCGCCGTCGCCAGCCTGCTGCTGGTCATCTACATCAAGCTGATGATGGATCACGCCTATAGGCAGGTGCTGGCGGTGATGGATCCCCTGCGGCTGCTTGCCCCCATACTGGAGCCACGATGAGCGGCGAGAAGACCGAACAGCCCACCGCCAAGAAATTGCGCGATGCCCGCAACAAGGGGCAGGTGGTCAAGAGCAAGGAGGTGGTCTCCACCACCATCATCCTGAGCCTGGTCGGCATGCTGATGGCGATGTCCGATTACTACCTCGAGCATCTGGGCAAGCTGATGCTGATCCCGGAGTCCCACCTCAATCTCCCCTTTGCCCAAGCCCTCAACCACGTGGTCGAGAATCTGTTGCAGGAGCTAGCCTACCTCTGCATCCCCATTCTGGCGGTTTCGGCGCTGGTGGTGCTCGTCTCCCACATCGCCCAGTACGGCTTTCTGCTGAGCGGCGAGTCGATCAAGCCCGATATCAAGAAGATCAATCCGGTTGAGGGGGCCAAGAAGATCTTCTCCATCAAGAGCCTGATGGAATTCGTCAAATCGCTGCTCAAGGTGAGCCTCTTGAGCCTGCTGGTGTGGGTCACCATAGAGGGTAACCTGCAGGCCATGCTGCAACTGCCCGGCTGTGGCATGAGCTGCATCGCCCCTGTGCTGGGGGGCATGCTGGGCCAGCTGATGGCGGTCTGCGCCATGGGTTTCGTGGTGATCGCCATCGCCGACTATGCCTTCGAGCATCATCAACACATCAAGCAGCTCAAGATGAGCAAGGACGAGGTGAAACGGGAGTACAAGGAGATGGAGGGGAGCCCCGAGATCAAGAGCAAGCGTCGCCAATTCCACCAGGAGCTGCAATCGAGCAACATGCGCGCCGACGTGAAGCGCTCCTCGGTCATCGTGGCCAACCCGACCCATATCGCCATCGGCATTCGCTATGAGCGGGGGGAGACCCCGCTGCCGGTGGTCACCCTCAAGTTCACCGATGCCCAGGCACTGTTGGTGCGCAAGATTGCCGAGGAGGAGGGGATTCCGGTGCTGCAGCGCATTCCGCTGGCCCGTGCCCTCTATCGTGATGCCCTGATCAATAACTACATTCCCGCCGATCAGATAGAGGCGACCGCCGAGGTACTGCGCTGGCTGGAGCAGTGGCGCCAGAGTGAAGGTCCGCAGTGGTAAACGCAGGCCCGCCCTGACACGAAAAACTGACAAATCCCCGACCGCGGATTGATATAGCGCACATCCATGACTCGTTATGATTTGCGCTCGTCAGCCATTTCAGGAACAACAGCATGGCCTTATCTGCCATCGGGGGACCCGTTCAGCAAGCCCCCGTCTCTTCCCAATCATCCCAGGGCAATGCTCTGCTGGCTCGGGGGAACACACTGTTTGAGCAATCGGTACAGCGGGGCATCGGCCATTTTCAGAGCGGCGACCTGAAGAGTGTCATTCATGCGCTGCGCCAACTGCAGACCACCCCGGATGCAGGCAGGGCGCAGCGGGTACAAGACGCCATCCAGCACTGGGAGCAGCATCACCCCAAGGAAGTGGCAGCCCGTGGCGCTCGTCTGACCGAGTTGAAACAGGCGCTGGCGGAGCAGGGTGCCATCGCCAGACCCCAGCAACAGACCACTCGCGTGGTCGGCGGCGGAGCACAGGCGTTATTGCAACGGAGCATGGCGGGCCTGGAAAAGTTGGGCAGCTATGCCTGCACCGACGCCCAGACCTTCGTGCAGCCGAGTAACCCGTCGTACCAGAAGATCATTGGCAAGCTCCATGCCTTCGGACAGGATCCACAACGTCTGGCCGCCAATCAGCGCGCCAATAACAGCGCCAACATGGCCGCCATTCAGATAACCCGTCACAAGCAGCCCATCTCACTGCGCACCATGGAAAACATCGCCAAGGCGGTGGATGAAGCCAAGGCGGGTTGCTGTTCAACCCTGGCCTACTCGGCCGCGGCCGAGCTGCTGCGCCACAACAGCGATCAGCGGATCGAAGTACTGGCCCATCGTGGCGCTCAGGGGCACTCCCAGACCCACTGCTTCGTGGTGATCGGCCGGGCCGAAGGGAGTGAACTCTCCAAGCCCCAGAGCTGGGGCCCTAATGCCAAGGTTATCGATCCTTGGGCCGCCACCATCGGTGCTCGTCTGGTCGGCACACCGGACAGGCCCCCGATCGCCAATCTCTGGCCGCCCACCGAGTCCGTATTTGATAACACCAGTCAGGAGTCCCGATGATGTTCAATGCCCTGCTATCCGCCCTCTGCCGCCATCTCTCACTGCCACAGGAGTATCTGCATAGGGATGGACTGGACATCCCGGTCGGCGCGTTCAGCCTCCATGTCCGGCAGCGGGATCAACTGGTTACCCTGTTCATTGCGCTGGGGGACGTTCAGGCAACATCGCTGGCCAATATGGCCGATTGGCCGGTGCTACAGCTTAGCCGCACGGATGAACACACGACCCTGCTCTGGGCTCGCGAGTGGTTGGACAAACTCGATCTGGAGATCATGGTGGACCTGATAAGCCGCATGCTGCATCAGGCGGAGGCCTTGACCCTGGAGAGCCCCCCGCTCACGGCCTTTGCAAACTGCCAGCCCTCGGCGGCCATTCGCGGTTAAAAGTGCAAGGGAGCATCACGGCCCCCTTCGTTCTATGGTCAAATCCGCATAGCAAAAAGCCCCCGGCAACCAGGTTGCCGAGGGCTGCTCTGAAGATGACAAGGGAGATGCAATCAGAAACCAGAACAACAATCTTTTTTAAATCAAAGCCTTATTCCTAAAAAATGATAACCTGCACCAAGACGCCGCCAACGTGATAACCAGATCTGTACAGATAGAGACCGAGAGTCAGGCATACGACGCCAGACACACAGAGTGAAACCTCATTCTCCGTCACCACAGGGTAAACGCTCACTCAGGGTTATTGGCCTCGCAAGCCCGGCTAGGCACCTTGCGCAATGCAAATACCATCCCGACCATTGGCTTTCTGGCGATACAGCGCCTGGTCAGCGAGCTCCATCAAGCGACTACTGCCGTTGGCAGAACCCGGTATTTGAGTGACCAGCCCCATGCTCACCGTCACTATCTTCCCGACCGGCGAGGCCTGGTGCTCGAGAGCCAACTGGTGTACCGCGTCCTTGATGCGTTCGGCTGTGGTCATGGCACCCGTGGCATCTGTCCAGGGCAGGAGGCAGGCAAACTCTTCACCACCGATACGGGCGAGAAGATCCTGAGGGCGTAGAAGTGCGCGGCGAAAGGCGTCTGCCAAGGCGCGCAAGCAATCGTCACCGGCCTGGTGGCCATAGTGATCGTTATAGCGTTTGAAATAATCCACATCCAACATGATCAACGACAAGGGCTCTTGATCACGCCGACATTGATGCCAAAGAGAAGCCAGTGCCTCATCGAACTTGCGGCGATTGGCTATCCCTGTCAAGCCGTCCAACATGGCAATCGAACGCAGCACATCGTTCTGCCGCTTAAGAGCCATATGCGTGGCGACCCTGGCTTTGACGATAACCGGGTTGATCGGCTTGGTGATGAAATCCACGGCCCCGATTTCAAAACCCAGCACTTCATCGGACTCGCTGTGCTGGGCGGTCACAAAAATCACCGGGATCTCGGCTGTCATCGGCTCGGCCTTCAGGCGTCGGCACACTTCATAGCCATCCATACCGGGCATCACCACATCCAGAAGAATCAGATCCGGTTGCGCACGCTTTATCTGCTCTAGTGCCTCTTCACCGCTGGCCGCCATGAAGATGTCGTACTGCTGGTGAAACGCCTCGTAGAGAAGGCGGATATTGGTGGGTTGGTCATCGACCACCAGCAATCGGCCACGAGGCAAACTGTTGGCAATCATGCTGGCGATATCGGGCATGGGCGCTCCTCGTATATTACTGGCTTAACAATTGCCGCACTGTGGTCGACGCCGATTCAAAATCCAAGGCCTCTACCTGCTGGGCAAGGGTGTCATAAAGTGGCCCCCTGGCCCCGGCATGCCCCTTGATGACCGGAAGCTCGCTCAGCACCTTGAGGTTACGCTCGTCCAGTAACACCTGGATCTCCAGCAACAACGCCTTGATGGGGTGCACCGTTTGGGGTGTCAGCTCGGGCTCTTCCCCACTTGCTGCACTATTTGTTGCGGCACTATCTGCTGCGCTCAGGGTCTCCAACTGGCTTGCCAACTCGTCACACTGGCAGAGCAACAGACGCTGAAGCTCATCGATATCGTCTTCACTCATCAACGGATGGATATCGCCAGGGTTGGCCGCTCTCTCCTTGAACAAGGCCTCAAAGGCTGTCGCCTGGGCTGCCAATTCATCGGCGCCGAGGGTTGCAGACAAGCCCTTGAGGCTGTGTAGCGCAGTATGACAGCCCGTCACGTCCCTATCGGCCAAGCCTTGGCGCAAATCATCAAGCAACGCCATTCCCTCAGGTTTAAACCGCGCCAGGGTGCGTTTATAGAGTTCCACCTTACCGCCAAATCGGCTCAGCACCAACTCGATGCCTTTCTGTGGGCCGCTATCCACCTCGCCCGTCTCTCTCTGCCGAGATGTTGCGGTCTGCAGCACAGTGACTAATTGATCGAGGATAAAGGGCTTGCCCACATGGTCATTCATGCCTGCCTGCAAGCATTGCTGGCGATCGCTGGCACTGGCGTTGGCGGTCATGGCGATGATGGGCAGAGCGTCAAAGCGCCGGTCAGCACGAATCAGGGTGGTGGCCTCCAGGCCATCCATGACTGGCATCTGCATGTCCATCAGCACAGCATCAAATTGTTGGCGGGCGGCCAGAACCAAATTGGCACCGACCTGTCCGTCTTGAGCCAGCACCACTGTGGCGCCCTCGCCGGTCAGAAGCGCCTCTGCCACCTCTCGGTTCAACGCATTATCTTCCACGACCAGCAGGGTCATGCCCTGCAAGCGCTGCGGCGGGGGTTCGATGCGGGGCTGCGACACAGGAGTGTCACCGTTGAGGCAGGCCGATACCACTGTCGCCAACTGCGCCGGAGTCACCGGCTTGAGCAAGAAAGAATCGAAGGGGGTATCGCCTTTTTTTTGTTCCTCAAGAAACATCTGATGCCCAACAGCGCTCAGCATGATCACAGCCGGGGCCTTATCTGTATAACGCTGCCTTATTTCTCGAGCGACCGTAAGGCCATCCATTTCAGGCATCCGCCAGTCCAGCAAAACCAGTTTGAAGGCATGTTCGGGACCTTTTTCGAATTCATTGTTGAGCATCGTCAACGCATCGTTACCACCGGTGGCGGCATGCATCTGCCAGCCCAGGTCAGTGCCCAGGTCAACCATCAGCTCCCGCACCACTGCACTGTCATCCACCACAAGAATTTTTGGATGGCTCTTTTCTGGCCAGATGACTATCGGTTTTTGGTCCGAGATGGGCAGCTGAATATCGAACCAAAAACGACTGCCTCTCCCGGGGGCACTTTCAACACATAACTCACTCTCCATGAGAGAGAGCAGCCGTTTACTGATGACTAATCCCAGCCCGGTGCCACCAAAACGTCGAGTGGTGGACGCCTCGGCTTGGGTAAAGCTGTCGAAGATGTATCTTTGTTGATCCCTGCTAATCCCGATGCCGGTGTCTTCGACACTCACGCGAATCTTGATGTCGCTATCATCGCGCATGAGTTCCGAGATGCGCACCAATACATGGCCCTGCTCGGTAAACTTGAGGGCGTTGCCGGCCAGATTGACCAACACCTGCTGTAGACGCATGGCGTCCCCCACCACTTCAGCCGGCATACGGATGTCGATGTCATACATCAGCTCAACGGGCTTGCTGCCCAGGTTGCCCGACAGCACGACCGCCAGATCGCGCATCAGTTCTTCGAAGCGGAAGGGGTGGGGGTCCAGGTTCAGTTTGCCCGCATCAATTTTGGAAAAATCGAGGATGTCATTCAACACCCCCAACAGGGATTTGGCCGCCGAAAACGCCTTGGCAACGTAATCACCCTGACGGGAGGTGAGATTGGTTTGCTGCACCAACTGCAACATGCCCAGCACGGCGTTCATGGGCGTGCGTATTTCATGGCTCATGTTAGCCAGGAACTGGCCCTTGGCATTGGCGGCCTGCTCGGCAGCCAGCTTGGCGGTCATCAGGTGCTGTTCGAATTCCTTTTGCCGTCCTATGTCTTGGGCCACCATCAGGTAGCCTTCTATGTTATGGCGCTCATCCCGGATGGGTGTCACGACCAGAGAGACTTGTACAAGAGTGCCGTCCCGACGATACAGTTCCCAATCGCTGCGTTCGGCGGTATCGATCTTGGAGCGATATACCAAGGCCTCGAATCCCTCAATATTCGCCTTATAACGGCGACTGAGCGCCTTGGTGCGGTCGCGAACTTGCTCGTGGTTAAAGAATATGAGAGGTGACTGACCCATTATTTCGTCAGCCTGGTAGGAGAGCATTCGCTCGGCCCCGGTATTAAAGATGGAGATCTGGCCCAATGTATCGGTGGCGATAATGGCAAATTCAGAGGCCGCCTTTAGCACGTTGTTGAGCATCTGGTTAACGCGGTGGCGCTCTGCCTCTGCGGCCTTACGGTCGCTTATATCGGTACGCAGCGCCACCAGCCGCTCGATGTGACCGGCACTGTCGTGAAAAGGCGCGATGACCGTATCAAACCAATGTAACTGTCCATCTTTGGTTCGGTTGCACACCTCACCATGCCAAGCCTGTCCCGCCAGCACCCGCTGCCACATCTGCTGCCAGAAGCTGGCCCCATGCTCACCGGAATTAAGCAGCTTATGGTTTTGGCCAATCAGCTCTTGGCGACTGTAGCCGGTGTGCTCACAAAATTTGTCATTGACGTCGATGATACGGCCAGCCATATCGGTAGCCGAATACAACATTTGCGCGTTAAGGGTGCTGAGCAGGGCCTCGTTTTCCCGAAGGGCATCGGCCAACGCCTGGCGATTTTCCACCAGTTCGGTGACATCATGGACGACGGAGTAAAAACCTTTCACCTCTCCAGCGTCCATATCTGGCAGGTAATAGACCAAGAAGTGCAGATCACCGCCGCCATCAGGCCGGGGAGTGACCCGCTCAAAACTCTGGGGAATACCGGCGAGTGCCAGCTCAACAGCCGAGCGGTCTTTCGCAAACTGCTGGGGCCCCAACAGCTCAGGCAGGCGTTTACCTGGGATCTCACCCGCGTCGAGACCAAACCAGCGGTGATAGGCCTGGTTGGCCACCCGATTGACCAGATCTCGGTCCCAATACCCAATCATTGAAGGCACGGCATCCAGCACGGTGCGTAAAATACTGCGGGCATTGTCCAGCTCAGTGGTGCGCTCGGCCACCTGCCGCTCCAGCGAGAGGTTGAAATCCCGCAACCGGCGCTCGGCGGCCTTATGGTAACTGATATCATGAATCAGCTTGGCAACCCCGATTATCCGGCCATGTTCGTCCGTGATGGCGCTCGCGGTGACCGATACCTCTACCGTGCTGCCGTTCTTACGCCGACACACGGCTTCATTGATGCGAACCGTATTGCCATGGGTTATTTCAGACAATATCAGCTGGTCTTTATCAAGCTCCCCTTCAGGCCACAGCAAGCTGGCCAAGGGTCGTCCCAGCGCCTCTCCCTCCCTGAATCCGAACAGATCGCTGGCGGCATGGTTCCAGTGGGTAACATTACCGTCTAATCCTTGCCCAATGATGGCATCAGAAGTGTTCTCCACTATCGTGGCAGTGCGGGCTCGCTCCATGTCGATGGCGCGCCGGCTTCGCCAGTTGGCAACCAGAGCCACAGCCAACAGCGCCACCAGCATACTGGCCAGAGAGCCGACGGTGAGAATGAGGCTGGGTTGAAGCTGGTTCAGACTCGCCACAAACCTTGGCGAGGCGGCGACAGTGAACTCCCAGGTACGGCCAAAGACCTTAGTACGAGCATGCTGCGGGTATAACCACTGATCCGCTTGGGATGTTAAGGCGGTATAAAACGGTACTGGGGCCTTGGGGTCGGTCACATCTCGCAGCGTTAATAACAAACGCTCGTCCCTCATTGGTAGCTTGGCCAGCACGTCACTCATGCTCAAGGCCGCATAGCTCCAGCCCACCGCTTTTTGGCGCCGCTCTGCCAGCGTCGCTGGGACGACAGGCTCTTGATAGATGGCCATCAGGATGAGAAACGACTGGGTTGGTGCCCCTGTGGCCTGTACCAGGGTGATGGGTGCACTCAGCTGCACCTGGCCAGTATCGATAGCCGCTATGGCTGCGACGCGTCTGTTGGTTTCAGAGGCAATATCTAGCCCAACGGCCTGAATATTGCGGCCCACAGGCTCTATGTACTGGATAATAAAGCGCTCCCCATCGTGAGGGGTTAATTGACGCACAGCAAACTGCGGCCAACCATCCTGGCGGGCACGGGCTACAAAGTCAGCCTCGCTGCCCTGGCTGACACGACGAATGAAACCAAAACCACGAGCACCGGGGAACTCGGTGTCGATGTCGCGGGTAGCAATGTAGCGCTGAAAGTCCTTGCGTGTGATCTTGTCATCACCCTTGGTCAGGATGACGCCTCTGGCGCCGCGCAGCCCGTATTGATAGAGGGTGATTCGGTCTAACACCTCATGCCGCAGTCTATGGGCATGCTCTTTGATAGCTTCTTCAACGCCAGTGCGATTAGCGTCGTACTGGCGCCAAGCCAGAAGCAGGGTCACTCCCAAGCAGGCGGCAAAGGTGATGAAAAACCACTTGCCTGACCACCAGCCACGGCCCATCACGCCGTTTTTTTTAGTTATCGCAGCCCACAAAGCCACAATGCCTCCCAGCCCAACAAGCGCCTGATGAACGTCACCTGACAACCTATCCCAATATATTCAATATCTTAGCTTAGAAGATAACTGGCTGCCGTATTCAAAGAAATCCAAATGGTTGGTCAGGCTATATGCGGTGGTCCAGTCATGCCGGACGGTAGGTGAGGGGTATCGGACTACGCAGGAACTGCCGCAGATAAGCAGCCATGTGGGGGGCATAAGCCCCTGGTGCAGGCGGCCGCTTACGACCGGAAAATGCAGATCCCCCCCCCGACGCTCGACCTTGAATCGTCAAGTAGCTCGATAGTGGGATAGTTTACGGGGGGTAAAAAGCAAAAGGGTTAGGCGACGTGAATCACCTAACCCCTTGAATTTGATGGCGGAGGAGGTGGGATTTGAACCCACGGATGGTCGCCCATCGACGGTTTTCAAGACCGTTGCATTAAGCCGCTCTGCCACCCCTCCGCAGCAGTGGCGTGAATACTAACCGTGGCTTTTCCCCTTGTAAATCCCCCTCGGTTCCGTTTGCCGATTAAATCGACAAAGTGCCGAACTTGGTAGCAAAAAGGTCCATTTGCCCTCCCCTCCCTTGACATCTCTGACCACTCTCCCACTATAGGGCGACCCAATCCTGCGATGATGAGTATCATGCGTATCAAATCCGTTCTGATCGGTGCCTTGGCCGGCGCCACCCTGATGGGCCTGCCGCTGCAGGCTGCCGAATTGACCAAATCCGATGTGGAGCAGATCGTTCGCGACTACCTGCTGAAGAACCCCGAAATCCTGGTCGAAATGTCCAACCAGTTGCGCTCCAAGCAGGAGAGCATGCAGGCCGCCAACGACAAAGATCTGATCAAGGCCCACGCCAAGCAGCTCTATGACAACAAGGATCCCGAGATCGGCAACCCCAAGGGCAGCCTGACTATCGTCGAGTTCTTTGACTACAACTGCGGCTACTGCAAGCGCGCCCATCCGCTGATTGCCCAACTGCTCAAGGACGACAAGGACATTCGCTACATCTACAAGCAATTCCCCATCCTGAGCGAAACCTCTCTCTACGCCGCCCGTGCCGCCCTGGCGGTGCAATTGACCCAACCGGGCAAGTATGTGGCGTTCCACGACAAGCTGGCTGGCTTTCAGGGCCACCTGAGTGACGAGGCCCAGGTAGAGAAGCTGGCCAAAGAGGCCGGTGTGGACTGGAGCAAGGCCAAGGCCAAGCTCGACGATCCTGCCGTCAACCAGAGCCTTGGCACCAGCCGGGCCCTGGCCGAGGCGCTGGGGATCAGCGGTACCCCCGCCTTCATCATCGGGGATCAAGTCCTGCGGGGCGCCCCCCGCGATCTGGCCACGCTCAAGGCCTTCATCAAGGATGTGCGTAGCGGCAAATCCTCCTGATGGTAGTGAGCCGGCTCTCGTAGCCGGCCTTTTTCTCAGCGTAATCAATAATAATTATCATTCCTTGCAAGCCCCTCCCTCCCTTGTCATAATGCCGGCCCGTTCAGGCAAACAATAATCATTATCAAAAAATGAAACCGCACCTCATGGCGTGGTCGGCACTCTTTTGCTGTTCGACTCTGGCCGCCAACTCTCCCCAGCAGCGGGACGAAACCATCATAGTCACCGGACAAAGGGTCAAGCAGAAGCTGTCAGAGCTGCCCGGCTCTCTGACCGTCATCACGGATGAAGAGATTGAGCGCCAGGTGGCGAGCGAGCTCACCCATCTGTTTCGCAGCACCCCCGGCGTCTCGGTTACCGGCTCGGCCGGCCGCCCCCAGAACATCTCCATCCGGGGCATCGGCGGCAACCGCATCCTGATGATCAAAGACGGGATCCGGGTCAGCGACGGCTTCGGTGCCGATAACCTCAACGACAAGGTGGGGCGTTTCACCTTCGATCTCGATGACATCAAGCAGATTGAGATCGCCAAGGGGGCCGGCGCCTCCCTGCATGGCTCCGATGCCATCGGTGGCACCATCAACATCACCACCAAGCAGCCCGAGGACTATCTGCAGGGGCAAGACGCCTACCTCGCCGGTAAGGGGCTCCATTCGGGTGACAGCGACAAGAACAAGCTGGGGCTGACCGGCGCCACCCGCCTGCTCGGTGGCGAGCACCTGCTGCGCCTCTCCGGCTGGCGTGGCCACGAGAGTGCCAACTTCGAGCAGAGCCGTATTCCGGCCGAGCTCGACGGCATGAGCCTCTCCGCCGCCAGCCGATTCGCCCTCGGAGATAGCGACACCCTGCGCATCGAATACGATCACTTCGCCGACAATGGCAGCCGGGATCAAGGTCCCCGAACTCTGACTCAATCCGACGGCAACTGGGACGTGATCGCCTATCGGGAACGTGGGGAGCAGCGCAGCAACAGCGGCAAACTGAGCTGGGAGCGCCGTGATCTCGGCCCCCTGGATAGCCTGACCTGGAGCCTCTATGGCAGCGATGCCCGCAACCTGGCCAACCAGCGTCAGTTGCTGCGTAACGACGCGCTGAGCGGCTACCCCCGCTACCGTAGCCAGCAGACCCTTGCCCGCTTCGACGAGGAGCGCTTGGGCAGCGAACTCGAGCTGCAGAGCAGCCATCGTCAGGGAGCCCTGCGCCATCGCCTCAGCTATGGCCTGGAGCTGGAGCAGGCGGAGCACCGTCGCCCGGTCGAGGAGCGCAGCTTCGAAAATGGCGTGGCCAGCGCCGCCGCGCGCGCGCCCTTCAGTCAGGCCACCACCCAGCGAGTAGGTCTCTGGCTGAGCGACGTGATGAACTGGGGTGACTGGCAGCTGACCCCCTCCCTGCGCTTCGATCACCAGAGCCTGCAGGCCAAGAGCAGCCTCTTCCCCGGCAACGAGAGCAGCAACCTCTCCCCCAGCCTGATGGGCGGCTATCGCTTCGACGAGACCTGGCGCACCTGGCTGAGCTACGCCAAGGGGTTCAAGGCCCCCTCCTACGACCACGTGTATGGCTCCATTCCTCACTACTTCGCCCTGCCGCCGTTCGAGATAGTCCCCAATACCAAGCTCAAGGCCGAGACCAGCCACGCCCTCGAGTGGGGAGTGAACGGTCAGGGAGAGCGCTGGAGCCTGACCCCGACCCTCTTCTACAACCGCTATTACAACCAGATCGACTGGCGCCAGTTCGGTCTGCGCCTCGACGATGGCGTCTATCTGCGTCAATACCGCAACCTCGCCAACACCGAGAGTTGGGGGGCCGAGCTGGCCGCCAGCCTCTGGCTGAGTGAGCAGTGGGAGCTGAGCTCGTCCCTCGCCTGGATGGATGGTCGCGACAGCCAGGGTCAGCCCCTGCGCACCCTCAGCCCGCTCGAGGGGAGCAGCACCCTGCGCTGGCAGGGTAGCGAACTGGGTCTCTCCCTCATCGCCAACTATGCCGCCGCCATGAGCCAGGTTCCCCGCTGCGAGGATCAGCGCAGCGGCTACCGGGGCGCTTGCCTCGGCACGCCGGGCTGGCTGAGCCTGGACCTGGGGCTCGACTGGCAGGCCAGCGATGCGCTCAAGATCAACGCCACCGTCGGCAACCTGCTCGATGCCCGTTACATCCGCTATCAGGATGTGGCCGGTCAGGCGCCGGGGAGCAACACCAGCCTCTATACCCAGAGCGGCCGCTACCTTTCGGCCAGCCTCAACTACCGCTTCGTGGGGCTCTGATCATGTCCTTTATGATGCTGGCGGCCCTTCTGGCCGCCACTCCGGCGGCTGCGCTGCCGCCCCCCATCCCCCGCCATGACGGGGTCATTCAGGGTACGCCGGCCCGCTTCGACCCTTATGCCTGGCTGCGCGACGACAGCCGCAGCCGCCCCGACTTGCTGGCCCTGCTCGAGGCGCAAAACGCCTGGAGCGAAGCCGTGCTGGCCGGTCAGCAGCCCCTCGAGGCACGCCTGCGCCAGGAGTTCGACGCACGCCCACGGGGTGATGCGGCGTCCGAGAGCTGGGTGACGCGAGCAGGGCACGCCTGGCGCCTCGCCCCCGATGGCAGCCTATGGCGCAAGGGCGAGGCTCACCCCGTGCTGCCCGCTCGCAGCGCAGAGGGCTACTACGAGGCGGGGGGCTGGAGCCTGAGCCCAGACGGCCGCTTGCTCGCCATCGCCGAGGACAGGCGCGGCAGCCGCGACTACCGGGTCAGCGTACTGCGCCTGGAGGATGGCCAGGTGCTGGCCGAGCTGACGGGACGCAGCAGCGATCTGGCCTGGGCCGATGACGGCCAGACCCTCTACACCATCGGCAACGAGCGCCGCACCCTGCGCCCTTACCGGCTGCTCGCCTGGCATGGCGGTCAGGAGAAGGCGCTCTGGCAAGAGCGCGACCCCGCCTGGCTCGTCAGCCTCTACCGCACCACTGACGATCGCTTCCTGCTGCTCCAGAGCAACAACCACGACAGCAGCGAGCAGTACCTGCTCGAGGGCTCTCGGGCTCCGCACCTGCTGCAAGGGCGCCGCGCCGGGGTTGAGTACTACGCCGACCATCAGAGCGGCTGGGTGATCCGCAGCAACCGGGACGGCGCCTTCGCCCTCTACGGGGCCGAGCAGCCGGACCGGCGCTGGCTGCGACTGTGGCAACCACCGGCGGGCGCCACCATGGAGAAGTGGCGCCTGTTTGAACGCCATCTGGTGGTGCAACTGCGTCACGCAGGGCAAGACGAGGTGGCCCTGCTAGACAGGCAGGGCAATGAGCGCCACCGCCTGCCCCTCTCGGGCAGCGCCGGCACCGGCTGGCTGCAGGGCGCCCAGGATCCGGCGGCCGATCGCATCCTGGTGCGCAGCCAATCCTTGAGTACGCCGCCGCGTGAGCGCTGGCTCGATCTGAATGAGGGGCGCTGGAGCGCCCCCCTCGAAGACACGACCACGGCCTATCGCAGCGAGCGCCGCTGGATCACCTCGGCCGACGGCACCCGGGTACCTGTCTCGCTGGCCTGGCGCGAGGGCGTCACACCGCGCGCCGTGCTGCTCTATGGTTACGGGGCCTACGGCACACCGATGCGCCCCTACTACCAGCGCGAGGTGCTGAGCCTGCTCGATCGCGGCGTGCTCTACGCCATCGTCCACGTCCGCGGCGGTGGTCTGCTCGGCGAGGAGTGGACCCAAGCCGGTCGTGGCATCCACAAGCAGCGCGGCATCGACGACTTCCTCGCCGCCGCCGACACCCTGGGCCAGCAGGGCCGGCTGCCGGTGCTGGCCATGGGCGGCAGCGCCGGCGGACTGCTGGTGGGCGCCGCCCTCAACCAGGCCCCCACGCACTTCGCCGCCGCCGTGCTGCAGGTACCCTTCCTCGATCCCATCGCCACCATGATGGATCCCGAGCTGCCGCTGACCCGTCAGGAGTATCAGGAGTGGGGCAACCCGGCGCTCCCCGCCGAATACGCCGCCCTGCGCCGCATCAGCCCCTATGACAATCTGGCCCGCCGTCCCTACCCCCCGGTGTTGGTGAGTACCGCCCTCTATGACAGCCAGGTCCCCTACTGGGAACCCCTGAAGTGGATGGCGCGCCTGCGCGAGCAGAGCACGAGCCAGGGCCCCTATCTGCTGCTCACCGAACTCGAGGGCGGCCACCGGGCCGGTGGCGGCGATCGCGCCCGGGAGTTGGCATTCCTGCTGACCCAGGTGGGCTTGAATGATTCTGGAGAACAACCATGAAACCCCTCTATCCCCTGTTACTGCTCGCATCGACCCTGGCTCAGGGCGCCGAGCTTCGCCTGCTCGAGAACGCCTCAGTGGTGGATCAGCCGGCGCTGTGGCTCGGCCAGACGCTGGGCGTGACGCTGCGCTCCGACTACGACAAGGCGTCGCTGACCGGCCATCACTACCACTTCCAACAGACCTGGGAGGGGGTGCCCATCGCCACCCGCTTCGCGGCCCTGAGCCTGGATGGCGACGGCCGCCCCTGGCGCTACTATCACCACACCCGTCCGGTGACGGCCGCCCCGGCCGCCTGTCGCGATCCGGCCCCCCTCGCCGACTATGTCGCCGCCCAACAGGCGAGCGAGACCATCGCCCGTTTCGCGGCCGATGCGGCCCAGGCCCAAGCCTGGTATTGGCCGACCGCCGAGGGCCTGGTGCCGGCCTGGCGGCTGCTCGCGGTGGAACACAAGCGCGATACCCTCAAGTCCACCGCCTGGCAGATCTTTCTCTCCTGTGACGGCCAGAGCGAGCTTGGCCGCCTGACTCAGAATGCCGCCACCCGGGATCAGGCCCAGCCCCTTGCCGGCAGCGCCGAGACGGTGAGCACCCAGGTCTTCGAGCAGGATCCGCGCACCCGGCTCGCTCACCCCGAGCTGGTGTGGCGGGCCGAGCTGACGCTGCCCGCCGAGGCCTACAGTCGGGTTTCCCTGCCGGTGACCCGCATGAGCGACGGCTGGCACCTGGCCGGGCCCTACGCCCGGGTGGTGGATGCCACCGCCCCCGACACGGCCCCCTTCATCGGGGAGCACGCCGACGCCTTCATGCTGGCGCATAGCCATCCGGCTTTTCTCGATATCAACGCTTACTACCACCTGGATCTGGCGCAGCGCCACGTGGCGCGGCTCGGCTTTGCCGACCTGATGGGCGGCGCGCTCAACATCGACACCGACGCCGGCTGGCAGGACAACTCCCTGTACGATCCCTACGAGCGGCGTCTCGAGATAGGCCGCAGCGGGGTGCCGGATGCCGAAGATCCCATGGTGATCTGGCACGAATTCGGCCACGCGGTGCAGCACCACATACTGCCAGATCTGGGGGATGCGGGTGACTGGGGCGCCATCGGGGAAGGCTTTAGCGACTACCTGGCCGCCAGCTGGCGCCAGCGCAGTCCTCAGGGTCAGGGATTCGAGCCCTTCATGGTGTTCAACTGGGATGCCAGGTTCAGTGGCCGTACCCCGCGCCAGCTCGACGATGGCCGCGCCCGTTACCACCCGGATATGCGCTACCCGGCCCATGTCACGGTCAACGGCAGCAATGCCGATCAGCTGTGGGGCACGCCGCTGTTCACGGCCCTGCGCGAGGCGGTCGAGCGCCACGGCGAACCGGCCCGCGACGAGATGGATCGCCTGCTGATCGAGTCTCACTTCGGCCTCGGCCCCGACATCCGCATGCCCCAGCTGGCACGGGTCACGGTGGAGACGGCCCGCCGCCTCTATCCCGAGCGCGACTATGCCCTCCTGCTCGAGCAGGCGTTCCGCCACCACGGCATACTGCAAGCCCCACTCACGGTGCGCCCGGCCGACGGCAGCTACCTGCAACCCGGCGAGCCCAAGGCGCTCATCCTCGAGCTGGTCAACGACGGCGCTGACGAGGTGCGTGTCATCCAGGCCCAGGCTCACCCCCAAAACGGCCTCACCCCGACAGGCGATTGGCAGGGCTCGGTGGCGGGTCACAGCCAGACCCGGTGGCCGCTGACGGTAACGGCCGATGCCAAGCTGCAGTGTGGCCGTTCCGTCGAGCTGCCCCTCTCCCTCACCCTGGACGGGGTGGCGCCGAGCGAGCGCAACGCGCGCCTCACCCTGCGCCTGCCGGTCGGCAAGCCGGTGCTGGCCCATGCCGGCGGCAACGGTGGCCCCCTCAAGGAGGCGACGTCATCGGAAGAGCACGGCCTCACCCGCTATCGCCTCACGCTGGACGCGGGGACGGCACGGGTGGACGAGGGCTTCATTCTCGGGATGGATCTCGAACATGAGCGCCTCGAGGAGCTGCAGATCTGGCTCACCTCCCCCTACGGCACCCGCATCGTGCTCTGGGATCGGGCCCACAGCTCGGGCACCCGTCTGCATGGGGCCTTCCCCATCACGCTGCAGCCCCTCGAGCCCCTCGATGCGCTGCTCGGTGAGCCCCTCTCCGGAACCTGGCAGCTCGACATCGTCGATGCCGAGCCGGGCCATGGTGGCGCCCTGCACGACTGGTACCTGCAGCAGCAGGTGGGTGCCGAGTGCGGCAAGAAGGTAGAGATCCCCACCACGGGTGTCATCCCGCTCGGCGACGACTCGGAAGGGGGCGGCGGCGCACTCGGCTGGCCCCTGCTCACCCTGCTCCTGCTGGTGCGCCGACTGCGCGCCCGCCACTGATATTGCGAACGAGGAATCAAGATGCGATACCCCATCTGTGTGCTGGCCACCCTGTGCGTCCAGCTGACCGGCTGCGGAGGCGCCGAGGATAGCGCCCCCCTGACCGCCCCCGACTATCGGGTCCATGTGACTGTGCCGACCGGCGGCACCCTGTGCGTCGATCAGGACCAAAACTGGCAGTGCGGCGCCGGCGAGCCGATCGTCACCGGCAGCGGCCGCCTCACCCTGATCGGCAGCCACTCCAGCCTGCTTACCTCACCCCTTCTGTTTATCCCGGCAGGGGCGTCCCCGCTGCTCCATCCGGCAGCGATGCGCGATGGGCTCGAGCTCGCCCCCGGCGTGCTGACCACGCTGCTGCAAAGCCGCATCGCCCAAGGGCGCTCCACCGAGCAGGCCCTGCGTAGCCTGCAAGACGATCTCGCCCCTCTCGCGCCGGGTGAAGGGATCGGTGCCCTCTCGGCCTTCCCCGAGTTCGAGTCAGCCCTGTCGGCGCTCGGGGCCGACGCCCTGAGGCGCTATCACCCGCGCGCAGAAGGGGCCGCCCCGTTCGCTGCCCTCTATCGGGCGCTCTCCGATGCCCTGCCGGCGCTCTCGCGCCAGTGGCAGGAGCAGGCCAGCCTGGAGGGAGCCCTGCCCCGCCTGCAGGCCCTGCTCGACTTGCAACAACCCGAAGAGACGCTCACGGTCACCGGCGTCACCACCTATGCCGATGGCGTCAGCGCCCTGCTCGGTGAGGAGCCCGCCGACTATCCGGGCCAGGACGCCAGCTGGAGCCAAGCGCGCGCCCCCTTGTCTTATCGCAAGCTGGCCGCCGATGGCTCCCCCCTGCCGGCGGACGCCAAGACCTGGCAGTGCGTGGAAGATCTGCGTACTCGCCTGGTATGGGAGGTCAAGTCAAGCGATCCGCGCAGCCCCGCCTGGTCCGGTCGCCCCTTCGTCTATGCCGACAGCCGCCACCCCGCCACAAGCGGGGAGCGCAACGAGATCACGACGAAGGTGATCGACGAGCAGATTGCCCAGTGGAACGCGGAGGGGCTGGAGACCAGCGAGATTGAGGCCACCTTGCGCAGTGCCGTCACCACCGAGGAATACGTGCGCTGGTTTAACGCACGCCAGCCGTGCGGCATCAAGCGCTGGCGCCTGCCCACCTTTGGCGAGCTCAGCTCCCTGCTCCATCTGGGTAGCCTGTCGCGCGACGCCGCCGGGGAGGCCATCACCATCGACACCCGCTTCTTCCCGGACGTGACCCCCTCCTACCTGGGATACAACGACGGGGCCTACTGGAGCAGTACCCTGAGTCTGGCTCGCGTGCTCGAAAACACCCCGGTCAGCGCCCAGAACGTCACCTTCTACGGGGAGGATGCCGGCGTGGCCGGCACCACCGCCATCGGGAGCCAAGAATTTGGCATCGAACCCCTTCTCATCAGACTGGTCGCCGAGGTAACCCCATGAAACTGACCGCCAGCCTTACTCTGCTGCTGACCCTCTACGCCGGTGCCGCAGGCGCCGTCGCCATCTGCAGCGAAACCCTCGACCGCACCGTGCCGACCGCCCGCTTCAGCGACAACGGCAACGGCACCGTCACCGATCTGGGGAGCGGCCTGACCTGGATGCGCTGCCAACTCGGCCAGAAATGGAGTGGCACCGGCTGCAGCGGAGAGCCAAGTCGCTTCTACTGGCAACAGGCGCTGCAGGAGGCCGAACGCATCCGCGAGCAGCCGGGCCACGCCCTGCACGGCTTCGGTGGCAAGCAGGCGTGGCGTCTGCCCGATGCCAAGGAGATCCTCACCATCTATGAGTCGGCCTGCATCAAGCCAACCCTGAACGAGGTGCTCTTCCCCCGCGCCATGGCCGGCGAAGGCAAGGAGGTGCAAGACGGCTATGTCTATCTGTGGACGTCCACCGCCGCCGCCCACAATGGCCAGGTGCTCTATCTGGACATTACCCAGGGGGGGCTCGGCTATCGCAAGCCATTCGCCTATCCGCAGCAGGTGCTGCTGGTGGCGAGCCGATAGCAAGAGAGGGCGCAGGGTGATACCTGCGCCTTTTTTCAACCCGGTGGCGAACCCTTGTGCGATCTGGCCTCAAATTGTCGCTAAGCCCATGATGCAAAAGCGCGGTGGAGCTGGTATCAGGGGGGACAAACGGTTAGTCTAGCGGCGTAAATGCAATCCCCGTGAGGTACCGATGAAAACCATAGTGCGTTTCAGCCTGCTGGGCGCCTTGATGCTGGGTGGTCACGCCTTTGCTGATGAGCCGAAAAAATTTGATATCAGCATGTTCCCGGCGGCCGAGCCGAACCAGGAACGTGTGGTGATCCGCCTGCCGGAAATGGAGAACGAGGCCGACATGATGGTCGAGCTCCAGGTGGGCAAGATGATGATGGTCGATTGCAACCAGCCCCGCTTCTCGGGCAACCTGGAGCAGCACAGCGTCAAGGGATGGGGCTATAACTACCTATCCCTCGGCAAGGTCTCCGATCCCATCTCAACCCTGATGGCCTGTCCGGATCCCCAGAAGAAAGAAGCCTTCGTCCAGGTCTTCGGCCAGGGCTATTTCCTTAATTACAACTCCAAGCTCCCCTTCGTCATCTATATTCCCCAGGAGTACGAGGTGCGCTACCGCCTGTGGCGGGCCGACAAGTCGGCGCAACCCGCGCTGGTGGAGTAATCCCCCCTTATATGAGTGAGGCCAGGCAAATGCCTGGCCTCACTGTTTCTGCTTGCCGGTTACGAGGCGCGGCAGCTGCGAAAGAGGTCGAGCTCGGGTCGGTACACCTTGGTACTCACATCCATGACGCCCAGCAGAGAGTCAAACAGATTGTCCTGAGAGAAGGTCCCATTCCTGGCCTCCTGGGTCAGGCATCCAGCATCGATCCCCTTACCCTTGGCAAACTCCGGGGAGAGCCACATCAACATGGGGATGTGAGTCTGCTCCTGGGGAGCCAGGGCATAGGGGGTGCCGTGCAGATAGAGCCCCTTCTCACCGAGCGACTCGCCGTGATCCGACAGATAGATGAGCCCTACCCGGTAACGGGATTCCAACCCCTTGAGTCGCTGGATCAGCTGCCCCAAGAACCAGTCTGTGTAGCGAATGCTGTTGTCATAGGTGTTGACCAGCGCCTCTGAAGAGCAATTTTCGATGTCGCTGCGGGCACAGTCGGGCGTGAAGGTGCGCAGCGCTTGTGGATAACGGCGGAAATAGGTGGGGCCGTGACTCCCCATCAGATGGAAGGCGACCAGGGCACTGCCCTTCATCTTCTCTATCTGGCTCTCCAGGCCGTCGAGCAGCACAGCATCGAGGCAGGCATCCCCGTGGCACAGCTCGGGATACTGCTTGGGATCCCGCTCTATGGTCGGCACCCGATCACACACCCCCTTGCAGCCCCCATCGTTCTCTTTCCACAGCACAGAGACACCGGCGCGCTGCAACACGTCAAGCACCCCGTCCTGGCTGTAGGCGACCCGATCGTCATAGTGAGCCCGGGTCAGGTTGGAGAACATGCAGGGCACGGAGACGGCGGTGGCGGTGCCGCAGGAGGAGACGTTGGCGAACGAGATGACACCGGCGTCACGGGTGTAGGGATTGGTATCGCGGTCATAACCGTTGAGGGCATAGTTTTGGGCACGCGCCGTCTCACCCACCACCAGAAACAGCAGGGTCGGCTTGTCACCCTCACCAGCCAGCAGGCGGGCATCACTGCCCAGCTCCCGATAGGGCATGGGGGGCATCAGGTAGCGATCCCGCACAATCTTCCAGGTCGCATGGACATAGCTGGAGGGGACCAGCTGGTGGGTCAGCATCTTGTTGTTGCGCCCCACCGAGGCATAGTCCTCGTAGTAACCGGCGGCGATGCCCGCGACCACCACCACCGACAAGGCGGCGCCAGCCAGACGCATGGCGCCACCACGCCACCAACCGCGCGGGTATTCGATGCGAGTGAGCAGCAGCAACAGGGCCGGCAGCAGGCCGGTGAGCAGGAACCAGAGCGCGCTCGGCAGACTGAGGTAAGAGCCCGCCTCCCCCGAGTTGGTTTCTATGATGTTACGCACCATGGAGCTGTCAAACAGCACCCCGTATTTGAGCATGGCGAAGCTCGCCAGCGACCCGGTCAGCAGCATCAGGATGAAGAAGGGCTTTTGCACGAAGCGCAGGGAGAACGGCAAGAAGACCAGATTCAGGGCCGCCACCAGCAGCAGCGGGATGGAGAGCAGGAAGCCCACCTTGACGTGGTCGAGGCGCTGCAGGATATCGGCTATGTGCAACAGCACGGGCCAGTTCAGCACGAGTGCAAAGTAGAGCACCAACAAGAGGTGCAGACGGAACATGGAAAGACGAAACGGCATGGTACTTCCCCATCAAAACGGATGGGCAGAGGGTGCCGCAGCAAACTTAAGGGGGGCTTAAGAAAGAAAAAAAACAGGCCGCCTTGAGGCGGCCTGCCGGGAGGAGGAACTCAGACCCCGGCCTTGGCCAGGGCGGCGGAGACGATCTCCTGAGCCTCTTTCTGGATCAGATCCAGGTGCGCCTCACCGCGGAAGCTTTCCATGTAGATCTTGTAGATGGACTCGGTGCCAGAGGGACGCGCCGCGAACCAGCCGTTCTCGGTCACCACCTTGAGGCCACCGATGGCCGCCCCGTTGCCGGGGGCCGCGGTCAGCTTGGCCAGGATTGGTTCGCCGGCGAGGCTGGAGGCCTCGACCAGGCTCGGATCGAGCTTGGAGAGCACCGCCTTCTGCGCCGTGTTGGCCGGCGCATCGATGCGGCGGTAGCTGGAGCGGCCGAAGCGAGCCTCCAGGGCGTCGTAGTGCGCCTGGGGATCCTTGCCGGTGACGGCCAGGATCTCGGCAGCCAGCAGCGCCAGAATGAAGCCATCCTTGTCGGTGGTCCAGACGCGGCCGTCTTTACGCAGGAAGGAGGCGCCGGCGCTCTCCTCGCCGCCAAAGCCAAACTCGCCGCTAAAGAGGCCGTCGACGAACCACTTGAAGCCGACCGGCACCTCTTTGAGGGTGCGGCCGATGTCGGCGGCGACCCGATCGATCATGGACGAAGAGACCAGCGTCTTGCCCACGGCGGCGGCCTCTGGCCAGCCGGTACGGTGGGTGAAGAGATAGTGGATCGCCACCGCCAGATAGTGGTTCGGGTTCATCAACCCGGCCTTGGTGACGATGCCGTGACGGTCGTAATCCGGGTCGTTACCCAGGGCGATGTCGAACTTGTCTTTGAGCGCAATCAGGCTGGCCATGGCGTAGGGACTGGAGCAATCCATCCGGATCTTGCCGTCCTTGTCCAGAGTCATGAAGGAGAAGGTGGGGTCGACCCGGTAGTTGACGACCTCGATATCCAGGTCATAGCGCTTGGCGATCACGTCCCAGTAGGCCACGCCCGAGCCGCCGAGCGGGTCGACGCCTATCTTGATGCCGGCCCGCTTGATGGCCGCCACATCGATGACCTGCTCGAGATCGTCCACATAGGGGGTCACATAGTCGTGCTCGACCACGTTGGCCAGGGTCAGCGCCTGTGCAAACGGCACCCGCTTCACGTCCACCAGCCCCGCCTCGAGAATGGCATTGGCGCGAGCCTCGACCCAGGCCGTGATCTCTCCCTCGGCCGGACCGCCGTGGGGCGGGTTGTACTTGAAGCCACCATCGCGCGGCGGGTTATGGGACGGGGTGATCACCACACCGTCCGCCTGCTCGGCGTGCCCCGCCCCGTTATAGGCGAGGATGGCATGGGAGATGACCGGGGTCGGGGTGTAGCCAAGACCGGCCTGAATGCGCACCTCGACGCCGTTGGCCACCAACACCTCGACGGCGCTCGCCAGGGCCGCCTCGGAGAGGGCGTGGGTATCCATGCCCACAAACAGAGGGCCGCGAATACCGGCCTGCTGGCGATACTCCACCAGCGCCTGGGTCACCGCCAGGATATGGGCTTCGGTGAAAGCGCCGTCCAGGCTGCTACCCCGGTGGCCAGAGGTTCCGAAGGCAACCCGCTGCTCTGGGCGGCTCATGTCCGGTTTGTTGAGGTAATAGGCGCTGACCAGACGGGGAATGTTGGTCAGGTCTTCGGCGCGAGCCGGCTGACCGGCGTGAGGATGGAGGGCCATGTCGTCTTTCCTTGCTAACGATGAATCAGATGGCGGCACATACCCGGGTCGTCAGCGCCTCGTCATACCCCATGCTGCTCATCAGCTGGGCAATGATGTTCTGCTTGCGACTGGTATTGGTATTGGTAATCACCCAGAAGGGGGTACCGGGTACCGGCTTGGGCTTGGTGGTGCTGCCGCTCGCGCGCAGGGCCTCGGGATCGCGGGAGAAGTACATGCGCTTGCGCCCCTTGATCTCAGCGGCCTGGGTAAAGGCGTCCGGGTTCTCCCCGTACAGGCTGGCCAGTACCAACATGAAACGCTGGATGGATCGCTCCTCCTGGGCCAGTTCGCCGCTCTCGAGCAGGGCGAGCAGACCGCTGGCCGAGGCGCTGGCCTGGGCCGGTTTTCTGGTCACCGCGACGCTACTCTCGCCACTGGCAACCGGCTGGGCAAGCAGGCGGCGCAGGATATCGGAGGCACTCTCACCGATATGGCGGGTCTGGCTGGCGATGTAGAGGTAGAGATCGTCATCAAGCTCGATGGTTTTCATAGGGTTGGCACTGGGCTCATCGGAAAACGGATGCGGCGATTATACATAGGCAGCCCCGCCAGCCCAAGGGAAGGGGAGTGCGCGGCAATGGGGCAAGAATAAGGCATAATGGCGCTGCCGGTATGTGATCCTGTGCACCCTCTGGGGTATTTTGTTGGAACATTACCACACCAATTTACCTAAAAGTTGATCGAAACTGTTTTCTTTCAGCGTATTACATCACTGTACGAATCAATGAACCTGCTGCAGGAAGGTAATTTTGCTACTTAATTTTAAACGCCTGGGCGCCGGTGAGCCGGTCATCCTGATCCACGGCCTGTTCGGCAGCCTCGACAACCTCGGCCTGCTGGCCCGCCCCTTGAGCGAGGGATTCGACGTCATCAGCGTCGACGTGCGTAACCACGGCGCCTCGTTTCATCGAGAGAGCATGACCTACCCCGAGATGGCCGACGACATCCTCGCCCTGATGGATGCACTCGGCCTGCCCCGGGCTACCCTCATCGGTCACTCCATGGGGGGCAAGATCGCCATGCAGGTGGCCAAGCAGGCGCCCGAGCGCATCCATCGCCTGGTGGTGGTGGACATGGCGCCGGTCGCCTATCCCCACGCCCGCCATCAGAATGTCTTCGCCGGTCTGCAGGCGGTGATCGCCGCCGCCCCCGCCGGTCGCGGGGAAGCCGACGCCATCCTCGCCGCCCACGTAGAGGAGGCCGGGGTACGCCAGTTTTTGCTCAAGTCGTTTGCCAAGGGAGAGCATGGCTGGGATTGGCGCTTCAACGTGAACGCCATCATCGCCGCCTACGGTGACATCATGGGCTGGCCGGATCCCCACTCTCGCTTCGAGGGGCCGACCCTCTTCATCAAGGGTTCCGAATCGGACTACATTCAGAGCGCCCATCAGACGGCGGTGCAGGCCCAGTTCCCGGCGGCCCGGGCCAGGGTGGTGAGCCCGGCCGGTCACTGGCTGCACGCGGAAAAACCCTCCCTGTTCAACCGTTTGGTTGTGGATTTCCTGTCGACAGGCGGTTAACAGTTCGAGCGCCTTTGTGCTATAGTGCGCCGGTCATAAGGAGTGTGCGCATCCCATGTTGAGTGAACATATTGATTTAATTGAAAGTCTCGGTCTGAAGATCTTCTTTCTGGCCGTGTTTCTGTTGATCGGTCTCGCCATCCATGACGTGCTGAAACGGGGCAATGTGCCCAAGTTTGGCCGCTTTATCGTCTGGTTGGTACTGTTCCTGGGGTGCGCGGGTTTTGTCGCCAAGGGGCTGATCGAACTGAGCTGGGAAGGCGCAGGGATCGGCTAAAAAAGAAGTTGTATGGCCAAGCAGCAAGCTGATCGCACTACTCTGGATCTGTTCGCCAACGAAAAACGCCCGGGCCGGCCGAAAACCAACCCACTCCCCCGCGAGGCACAGCTCAAGATCAACAAGCGCAACCAGCTGAAGCGCGATCGCGAGAATGGGCTAAAGCGAGTCGAGTTGAAGGTGGAGGCCGACCTGCTGGAACGCCTGAACCAGCTGGCCGAGCGCCAGAATGTCAGCCGTGCCGAGCTGATCCAATCTATCCTGAAGCAGCAGATGGATGCCCTCCTCCCCGAGGCAACCTTCTGATGAATTCCAGAATTAACACCACAAACGGGTAACGAGACACATGGCAAGTGTAGGTCTGTTTTTTGGCAGCGATACCGGTAATACCGAAGCTGTCGCCAAGATGATCCAGAAAGAGCTGGGCAAGCAGTTGATCGAGGTCCACGACATCGCCAAGAGCAGCAAGGCAGATATCGAGAACTTCGATCTGCTGATCTTTGGCATCCCGACCTGGTACTACGGCGAATCCCAGGCCGACTGGGATGACTTCTTCCCGGAGCTCGAAGAGATCGACTTCAACAACAAGCTGGTTGCCATCTTCGGTTGCGGCGATCAGGAAGACTACGCCGAGTACTTCCTCGATGCCATGGGGACCCTGCGTGACGTGGTTGAGGCGCGCGGTGCCGTCATCATCGGTCACTGGCCGACCGCCGGCTACGAGTTTGAAGCCTCCAAGGCGCTGGTCGACGACAAGCACTTCGTGGGTCTGGGCATCGATGAAGATCGCCAACCCGAACTGACTGCCGAGCGCGTGCAGAAGTGGTGCAAACAGCTGCACGAAGAGATGTGCCTCTCCGAACTGGAGTGAGCCACAAGCCCTGCAAATGCAGGGCTTTTTGTTTGCGTCCAGTCACGGTTCAGGCTTTGTTTGATACCCTCCGCATTGACCCTTCCTCTCCGTCTGCATAAGTTAGACCCCGTACCGACTCGCTGGATATCAAGATGAAGATCCTTCTCGTTGAAGACGACAAGCTGCTCAATCACCACCTCACCACTGTGCTGGGCGAGGCGGGCAATCAGATCTACAACGCCCACGACGGTGAACTGGCGCTCCACTATGCCGATAACTACCCCATCGATGTGGGCATCGTCGATCTGGGGCTGCCCGGCATGGATGGGCTGACCCTGATCCGCCGCCTGCGCGAGCGACAGATCCCCTTCCCCATCATCATCCTCACCGCCCGGGGTAACTGGCAGGACAAGGTTGAGGGGCTCGAGGCCGGTGCCGACGACTATCTGGTGAAGCCGTTTCAAAAAGATGAGCTGCTGGCGCGTCTCAATGCCCTGGTGCGCCGCAGCGCCGGCTTTATCTCGCCGCGGGTGTGCGCCGGTGACTACGAGCTGGATCTGTCGCGCAAGGAGCTGAAGGTGGCCGGGGAGGTAGTGACCCTGACCAGCTTCGAGTATCTGATCCTCGAGTACCTGATGCGCAACGCCCGCCAGGTGGTCTCCAAGCAGCAGCTGCTCGACCAGCTCTACGGCGATGGTGAGGGGGACCCCAACACCATCGAGGTGATGGTGAGCCGTCTTCGCAAGAAACTCGATCCCGCGGGAAAGATCCAGCCGATCTCGACCATTCGTCGTCAGGGCTATATCTTCAACCTCTCATGCAGCTGATCCGCCGCTCCCTGCACCTCAAGCTGCTGTTAAGCTCCATGGTGGTGATCGGCCTCATCACCGCCGTGGCCGTCTACGCCCTCTATCGCACCCATTCGGAGGAGCTGACCCAGGAGTACAGCACCCGGATGAACCAGAACCTCTCGCGCCTGCTCTCGGCGAGCGGGCTCAAGCATCAGAGCCAGGATCCGAACGCCCTGGTCCTCAACCGGGAGGCCATCGACCCCACCCTGGATACCCTGATCTGCCGCGCCGATGGCCAGATGAGCTGGGCCAACATGTTCATGCCCGAGGTGCTGGCCCACAAGGAGAAGATCTGCGGCGATCTCGCCCGTTATCTCGGCAATGAGGACAAGGACTACCTGTTTCGCTATCTGGAGCTCAGCAAGGGGAACTACTTCATCTACAGCATGCGCTTCTCGCGCAGCGAGCAGGGACAGCCCGTCACCTACTATGTGGTGATGATCGACACGGCCAAGCGCTACCTGGAGGAGACCCACGCCTATCTCGGCAAACGGATCCGCCAGGCGGTGGCCGGTTATCTGCTACTGTTTGGCCTGCTGCTACTCACCACCCGCTGGACCCTCGGCTCCCTCTCCACCCTGCGCCAGGAGATAGACGAGATCCGCGAGAGCAAGCGCGAGGCTCTCTCGAGCGGATACGAGCGCGAGCTGCTGCCGCTGACCGAATCGGTCAACCAGCTGTTAGAGAACGAGCGTCAGCAGACCCTGCGCTATCAGCACGCCCTGAACGATCTCGCCCACAGCCTCAAGACCCGGCTCGCCCTCATCCAGATCACGGCGCAGGATGCGGGGATTGGGCGCGAGGCCAATGACAGCCTCAATGACCAGATCCTCACCATGGATCAGATCATCCAGTATCAGCTGCGGCGTGCCGTGACCGGGCGCCAGGGGCTATCCAGACGCGGTACCGAGCCTGTTCCCCTCATCGAGAAGCTGCTCGCCAGTCTGGCCAAGGTCTATCGCCACAAGAAGCTGCAGACCCGTTTTTACTTCGACGACGATGCCCTCTTCGCCGGCGATCAGGGCGATCTGATGGAGCTGATGGGGAACCTGCTCGACAACGCCTGCAAGTTCGCCATCTCCCAGGTGCAGGTGACCCTGCGCTACAAGGAGAAGCGGCTGCTGATCCTCATCGAAGACGACGGACCCGGCATCGAGCCGGGCAAGTGCGAGCAGATCTTCCAGCGCGGGGTACGCGCCGACAGCTCGGGGGGACAAGGGATAGGCCTCGCCGTCGCGGCCGAGATAGTCGACTCCTACGGTGGCACCATCAGGGTGGATGAATCCCCTCTCGGTGGAGCCCGCTTTACCCTCACGCTCCCCTAACGGCGCGTCACCAGCCACTCCCCCTTTCCCACCGGCACCAGGCTGGTGACAAAACGGGGATCGGCCTCGACCTCGCCCCGCCAGTCGGCCAGCTCATGGGCGTGGGAGAGCGCGTTATCGACCACCAGCAGACCCCGCGGGGCAAGCAGGCGCTGCAGCTGCGGCCACCAGCCCTGATAGCGGCTGCGGTCGGCGTCGAGAAACAGCAGATCTATGCTCCCCGGGGACAGCTTATCCAGCGTTGCCTCTGCATCGCCCCCCACCAGCTCAATCCAGGGCAAGAGCCCGGCCCGCTCGACGTTGGCGAGCGCCAGCATGCGCTTGCTCTCCTGTCTCTCCAGGGTCATCACCTTGCCGCCCAGATCACGCACCGCCTCGGCCAGCCAGAGGGTCGAATAGCCGTTCGAGGTACCCACCTCGAGCACCCTCTTGGCCCCGGTAGCGCGTACCAGTACCCCCAGAAATTCCCCCGTGTCCCGGGTGATGTTGAGCATGCGCTGGCCATGATGGGCCGTCTCGGCGTCGTGGCGTTCACCAAAGAGCTCCAGCTCTCGCTTGAGGGCTTCAAGATTCATGGATTGGCCTCCAGCCAGGCGGCCAGATTAGCCAGCGCCTCTTGCAGGTAGAGGGCCATCCCCTGCTCGGTGACATAACCGAGGTGCGGGGAGCAGAGCACGTTGGGCAGGGCGAACAGGGGGGAGTCGAGCAGGGGCTCCTGCTCATAGACATCGAGGGCCGCCGCACCGGGGCATCCCGCCCGCAGTGCCGCCTCCAGCGCCCCCGGTGCAATCAGCTCGGCCCGGCTGGTGTTGACCAGTAGGCCGTCTGGTTTCATCTGTGCGAGTTCGTCGAACGTCACACAACCCCGGGTCGCCTCAACCAGCCGCAGGTGCAGGCTCAGTACATCGCTCCGAGCAAACAGGCTGCCCTTGTCCGGCGCAGCCGAATAACCGGCCGCGATGGCCGCCTGACGCGAAGAATCCGAGCCCCACACCAGCACCTTCATGCCCAAGGCCTCGCCAAACCGGGCCACCCGCTGGCCAATCTTGCCAAACCCCCAGATCCCGAGGGTAAGGCCAGCGAGGGTGCGCCCGAGCGACGCCCCCGCTCCCCACTGCCACTCGCCCCGATCCAACGAGGCGTGATAGGGCTGCAGGCGCTTGCTGGCCGCCAGGATCAACGCCCAGGTGAGCTCGGCCGGCGCCACCGGGGAGCCGCCCCCTTCCAACACAGTAATCCCCAACCGTTCACAGGCGGCCAGATCGATGTGGCCGCTGACGCGTCCGGTCTGGCTTATCACCTTCAGATTGGGCAAGGCGGCGAGCAGCTCGGCGTCGAGCCGGGTGCGTTCGCGGATCAGGATCAACGCATCAAAGGGCAAGAGTCGATCGATCAGGGTCTGCCGATCCGGTGCCGGGCGGGTAAAACGTGTCAACCGGTGGGGCTCGGGCAACCCCATAGTCTGACTGCTGAGCTGGTAGTCATCGAGAATAGCAATCTGCATTCGGCCTCCCTTCCGTACTCATTGGAGTACGACAGGGTGCCACTTACCCACCCCCTGGGCAAGCACCGCGGGAGTGGGCGGCCCCGCGTTGGGAGCCCATGACCTGGCTAACCGTAACGGCGACGATAGAGGCGCAGACCGATGGTCACCATGGCGGCGACAAAGAGGGTCATAGAGCAGATCAGCAGGCTCTTGGTCAGGAGCTGCTGATGCTGGGCGAAGAAGGGGATCGTCATGACGGCGCGCCCGAAGAGGCCAAGCAACATGCTCCAGAGAAAGGCGCTGGCAAAACTCGAGACCATGACCCCGGAGAGGTGCAGGCGCGACATCCCCATCAGCATGGGGGTCAAGACCCGCACGAAGGGGATGAAGCGGGAAGAGAACATGGCGAGGAAACCGTAACGTTTCAGCAAGCGGGAGGCCTTGGGCAGGCTCTCGTCGGGGATGGCTCTCTCTATCATCCCCATGAAGGAGGTGCCGTGCAGGGCATGCCCCTGCCAATAGGCGATGAGACTGCCCAGCCCGGCAGCCACGGGCATGTAGACCAGTGCCACTTCGGGCCCCATGACGCCGAGGCCGGTGAGCCCGCCCGCCAGCAACACCAGGCTGTCTCCCGGCAAGGGGAGAAAGACGAAGCTCGATTCGAGAAAGAGGATCACCATCAGGCAGGCGATAAGGGGTCCCATGGCCTGCATATGGATCAGATGGTTGTAATCCTGATGCCAGATGGCCAGCAGCAAATCATGCATGATGTGCTCACGCTCCTCGTAATACAGGCTCCCGTCGACCACAGCGTCGACGAGAGGAGGGGGCGGCCGGGGCCACTCCAAAACACGGTCACAGAAGCCTACCGCGCCAAGCCTGCCATGAACAGCCCCATAAGAGACCAAATTTGCTGCAGGACGTGAGGATGCTCCAATTTCGACCCGATTCTACTCGCCGGATCCGAGACGTGCTGCCTGACGGCGTCGATAGAGACGCAAGCCGATGGTGATGATGGCCAGCATGAAGAGCAGCAGGGAGGTGACCAGCAGGCACTTGGCGAAGAGATGGTGGTACTCGGCCAGCAGCGGCACCTGCATCATCCCCTTGCTGATGAGGCTGAGCGCAAGACTCCAGAGAAATGCACTGGCGAAGCTGACCAGGGCAACCCTCGGCAGGTGCAGCCGAGACACCCCCATCAACATGGGAGTAAGCACTCGCACGAACGGGATGAAGCGGGAGATAAACATGGCCAGGAAGCCGTAGCGGCGAAGCAAATGCCCGGCCCGCTCCACACTCCCTTCCGGGATCAGCCGCTCGATGTGGTGCATGAAGCGAGTACCGGCCAAGGCATGGCCCTGCCAATAGGCCACCATGCTCCCCAGACCCGCCGCCAGCGGCAGGTAGAGCAGCGTCACCTCGGGGCCGAGCACGCCCAGCCCCACCAACCCACCGGCCAGCAGCACCAGGCTGTCACCCGGCAGGGGCAGAAAGACGAAGCTCGACTCCAGAAAGAGGATGGCCACCAGGCAGGTGACCAGCAGGCCGACGGCACCAAGGTGGCTCAGTTGTTCGTAATCCTGCTGCCAGATGGCGACCAGCATCTCCTGCATCTACTGCGACTCCGAGTGGGGAAAAGATGAAGGGAGCCCAGCTCCCGGGCTCCCTTATAGGGTAAGGCAACTGAATAAACCATTAATGACCCGGCGGCACGCGTCCCTTGCCGCGCCGCAGCCATCGCTCACACGACCAGCGGCCCCCCCCCAGCACCACCAGGGTCAGCAGCTGCCATCCCCACAACCGGTGATCGTAAAACCCCTGCTCCCACAAGACGGGATAGGAGAGCACCGCCATGGCATTGAAGCCAAACAGCAGCGCCGCCACCGGGCGGGTCATCAGCCCCAACAGCAATAAGGGAGGCAGCAGTAACTCGGTAGCGGTACCAATCCAGGCGGCCCACTGCCATGGCAGCAGGGGAACCCGATATTCGAACTCGAACAGGTAGAGGGTGCTGTCCCAGCTCTCTATCTTCAGGAGCCCGGCCCGCAAGAACGCCATGGCAACCGTGACACGGGCCAGCAGCAAGAGCAGATCGAGGGCGTGAGAGGGCAGGCGCGCCTGCCACTGCGAGGCCCGTTCAAACAGGGATATCATCCAAACACTCCTTATCATTCGCTTGCCACCCCACGATCAACCGGTGCGGTAGCAGGGTGGCCAGGGTTGCGAGCAGATGGGTCTGCCCTTCGGCCAGGTGATCCAGGGTGGCTCCGGCCTGGATCTGCGCCAATAACTGCCACTGCGCCTGGGTAAGGCTGACGCCCATCACCCGGTGATCCCTTCCCTTACGCAGGGCCAACCAACAGGGCTGAGCGAGGTCATTGGGGGCTTGTCCCTGCCCCAGTGCCATCGCCCAAAGCGCCTCGACCGGCGTCTCGGCCCTAAACAGGCAGAGATCATGGGGTAGTAACAGGCGCACCCTGCCCATGAGAGCGGGATCCAGACCCGCCAACTGATCGGGCACGAAGACCCGGTCGTCATAGGGACGCAGGGCACAGCGCTCACGCATCCACTCGAAGCGGGCCAACTCGACAAGCCAGGGAAGATGAGCCGCCGTCGGCAGGCTCGCCAGCCAACCGTCAAATCCCTCGCCGTAATCTTGCAGCGCCCCCTGAGCCAGGGGGGTTGCCAACACAAAACCGCGAGCGGCGGCGGCGAAGTACTCCTCCCCGACCATGGCCGCCACCGCCGGATAGGTTGCCGCCAGCGCATCACACAGACTCAGAATGAAATGGTTGCGGTAGATCTGCAGCAGGGCCTCGGCGGGTATGGCGCCCTGGCGAAGGGTCACGGCCACCTCATCCCCCTCCCCCAGCAGGGCGCTCGCCACCCCTCGCTGCCACTCATGCAGCGCGCTCATGGCAGGCCTCCAGTATGGTTGCCGCCTTACCGGCTTCCGCCAGCAACACCTCGAGGGGCGGAATATCGAGATCCCATTCGATCAGGGTCAACACCGGGTGATGAGCCACCCATTGCCGGTAGAGCTGCCAGACCCCGTCGACCACGGGAGCACTGTGGGTATCGATGTAGATGCTCCCCCCGGGCAAGGGCTTTTCGCTATAACCGGCCAGGTGGATCTCCTCGACGGAGCCTGGGTCGAGCGCCGCCAGATAGACCTCGGGATCGAAGCCGTGGTTGTGGGCACTCACATAGAGATTGTTGAGATCGAGCAAGAGCCCACAGTCCGTCTGTCGCTGCAAGCGGGCCAAAAACTCCCATTCGGTCAGCTCTGCGGCGGCAAACATGAGATAAGAGGAGGGATTTTCAATCAGCAGGCGACGCCCCAGGGCGTCTTGCACCGCACTCACCTTGTCCGCAAAGTGAGCCAGCGCCGCCCGGGTATAGGGCATGGGCAGCAGATCGTTGAAGAAACGGCCATCCACCGAGCTCCAGCTCAGATGCTCGGAGAGCCGGATCGGTTTCATCTCGTCAACCAACTGCCTTAGCTGCCGCAGATGCTGGCCGTCGAGGGGATCGGCCGACCCGAGCGACATGCCGACCCCATGCAGACTGATCGGATAGTGGCAGGCCGCCTGACGCAACCACGCCCGGGCCTCGCCATGAGGATTGAAGTAATTTTCGCTGTGCACCTCGATCCATCCCAAGGGAGGGCGCTCGGTGAGCAGAGCCTGATAGTGGGGGGGACGCCAGCCAATGCCGACCAGAGGGTGAAACGCGCTGTTCATCTGTCGCTCCTGAGACGGCAGGGGGCGCTTGCCCCCTGCCCCCACTTACATGGGCTTGAGGCTACCGCCTGCCAGCTTCTCACAGAGCCCCTTGGGCACGACGACGAAGGCATCCTTCATGGCATCGTCCTTGACGGTGCCGGCACAGGAGCTGGACTTGGTGGCACAGTCGTTCTTACCCGCCTTGGCCACGCCATAGCACTTCTCTTTCTCTTCTGCGGCGAAGGCAGGAGCGGCGGCCATCTGGGCACCCAGTGTCAACAGGCCGGTCACGACGGAGGCGATAGCGATTGATTTGCTCATGATCTGTTTCCTTTTTTAGTGTGACGTGCCCTCATGACACGCTCACAGATAAAACCGGGATCACGGCAAATCGCTTTCACCTTTTCTGTACTTTTTTAATGTCCGTTGAGGCGGGTGAGTTTACTCAGCGTCAATAGGGTCTGTGTTGAGAAGTCGCTCACACAGAGCACAAACGTCAGCTCATCGGCCTGCCAGGCCTGCTGGGGGCGCTCATGCTCGGCGATGATGAAGCCAAGCAGCTCCCCCTCATGGTGCAGGGGCGCCATCAGGACACGACCCGCGAAGGGGGTGAGACCAAGCTGGGTCAACATGGCGCTGAAGCGGGAGAGATCATAGGGGTCACTGAGTACCAGACAGGGTTCATCCCCCTGACGGGACTGCTCATAGCGCCCCTGCAACATCGCCATGGGCATGGAAAAGCCCTGCTGGTGCTCCTGCTTGGGGGCGAGATAGAGATCTTGGCAATAGAGCCGCGCCTCTCCCTCGGTGCAAAACCAGAGGCTGGCACGCACCGCCCCAGTCCCCTCACAGATGGCGCGCGTCACCGCGCCGGCGGCGCGCCTGACATCTTCTCGGGTCAGGGCATCGCTGCTCGCCAGGGCAAGCAGGGCATCGAGCTGCCCACGCAGACGCCGTTGAGCCATGAGCTGCTCTTCACGCAGCTGCTCCAGGGTATCGAGCATCCGGTTACAATCGAGCGCCACCTGGGCCAGTTCATCCTGTCCCTCCACCAGCACCCGGCGCACCGCGCCCTCATGGTTGATGAGGCGCAGGTTAGCGGCGAGTCGCTCGAGTCTGGCCGTGATGCCCTGGTTGAGGATGAGCAGCACCAAGGCGCCAAACAGCACCACAGCACCGCCCGACCAGAGGATAAGGCGGTCGGCGATCTCGCGCCCCTCTTCCCGCCACATTCGGCCCTGGGTCACGGCAAACGGGATCACTGTCCCATCCAGGGTCTCGAAAGACCCAAAAGAGGTGATCTCCTGCTCGTCCACCTTGAGCACGCGCTCACCCAGCGCGAGATTGCGCCGTTGCTCCTCGCCAAGCGCCTCGGTCAGCGTCTGCTCATCGGGTAAGGTAAAGGTGAGGGAGAGACGCTTTCGCAGCTGCGCAAGAAAGGGCTCATCCAGGTGCCTGGCCATCAGCAGCATGCCTCGGCCAGGCCCCTCCCCCTCGCTGGTAAGGATGGGGGAGCCCGCTATCAACAAACGCTCATTGCCATCCAGCCAGAGACCGGAAAACTCCCGCCCGGCGGCCTGACGAGCCAGCAGGCTCTCCAGACCGGCCAGTTGCTCGGGCGTCATGGCGAGGGTTTGGCCTTTCTCGTAACGCTCGGCAAATTGTGGACGGCGGGTCCCATCGAACAGGGCGATGTGATCAAACCCCAGGGTTTCAAAGGTGCGAGCATTGATGTTGGAGGCCAGATAGCGGGGATCCCGGGTCTCCATATAGTCATAGGTGTCGTCCCACTCGGCCCAGTCGCGCGCCAACCTCAGCAGATTACCCACCTCCCCCCCCATGGCCTGCTCCACACGGTTCTGATTGCGCTCGATGGCCCCGTGCTCGAGCTCGGCGAAACGCCCCTCGACCAGCAGATGCAGTCCGAGGTAGCCGGAGGTGAGCAGTAGCAACAGCACCAGCAGAATGGAGAGGGTGATTCGGCGGCTAATTTTCATGGTGAGCTCCGGCACAGGGTGGCACCTTGAGTCTAAAACACCACCATAGCACTGCGCGCCTCGCCTGGCACTCATCGCTTACAGGGCATAAGGGGTGTCTGGAAGTGATTTCCATTAGTATTTAAAATGGCGTCCCAGTGCAGTACCGGACCCCAATATGGATAGCCTGACGCAGCTTGTTTTCTCCCCTCTCTGGCAAAAAGCCGCGGGGCTACTCGATTTTAATGGCCGTCTCGGCCTCCCCTTCCTGACCATCTCGCTGCTGGTCGCCTTTCTGCTCTATCGCCATCAGACCCGTAAGGGGTATAGCCAGGCCAAGAGCTTCGGCGCCTTTCTGGGGGGGCGGCGCATCTGGCTGCACCGCTCGGCGCTGGTTGATTACCAGTACTATTTCGTTCGCGCCCTACTTCACCTGCTCTTTATCCTGCCCATTCTGGGCTGGCTCGATCCTGTGCTGCTGAAAAGCGCCGACGTACAGGCATTGCTCGAACGGCTCTGGGGGGCTCGCCCGCGTGTAGGGGAAAACATGGCGATCATGGCACTCTACGGCCTGGGCGCCTTCGTGGTGAGCGACTTTGCCCACTACTGGCTGCATCGCGCCTTTCATGGTCGCTGGCTGTGGGAGTTTCACAAGGTACACCACAGTGCCACCGTCATGGTGCCCCCAACCGCCAGCCGCATCCACGTGATGGAGAAGCTGAGCGAGATGATCGTCAAGGGCACCCTGCTCGCCCTCTATGGCGGCATCGTTTACTGGCTCTGCGGCGGCGAAGTGGATAAATACACCCTGTTTGGGGTGAGCTATATGGTGCTCATCTTCAACTCGCTGGCGGCCAACCTGCGCCATACCCATATCTGGCTCTCGTTCGGCCCTCGCATCGAGCACATCCTCAATAGCCCGGCCCAGCACCAGATCCACCACAGCCGGGATCCCAAGCACTTTAACCGCAACTTTGGCACCAATCTCTCACTGTGGGACTGGATGTTTGGCACCCTCTATGTCACGACACAGGTACCGGAGCAACTGGAGTTCGGGGTTGGACCCAAAGACAACGAACGCTACATGCGGATCCACAACCTGATCCTTCGTCCCTTCTGGGTCACGGCCGGCAAGCTGCTCCGTGCTCTCGTGAGCCCACTGCGCCACAATAACGGCAACTGACCAGGCCATCGCACCGGCGATGGCGCCGCGTCTTAATGGGGCGTCATCTCGTCGCGCATACGAAAACGCTCGAGACGATTAGACAACTCCCGGGCCAGGGCATCGAGCTCTACACTGCTGCGCTCCAGCGTCTCTGAGTGCAGCCGATGGGCCTCATACAATTCCCTTATCCCCAGCACGTTGTTCTGGATGTCGTCGGTGACATAACGCTGCTCTTCGGTCGCCGTGGCCACCTGAGCCGTCATGTCGCTGACCCGGCGCACCTCGCTGACAATCTCCGAGAGCTCGCCGCCGGCTCGCTTGGCCTCATAGACGCAGCGCTCGGCCTGCTCACTCCCCGAGTGCATGGCCACCACGGCCTGACGGGCGCCGCTGCGCAGCCTCGACAACATTTGCTCAATCTCATCGGCCGAGTGCTGGGTGCGCGCCGCCAATGCCCGCACCTCTTCGGCCACCACGGCAAAACCGCGGCCCGACTCTCCGGCCCGCGCCGCCTCGATGGCCGCATTGAGGGCCAGCAGATTGGTGCGATCGGAGATCTGTTTGATAAGGTCCAGGGCGGCGGCCACCGACTCGGTCTCGGCATTGAGGCTATCGACCAGAGACTGGGTCTCGGCCAGGGTCGAGGAGACCTGCTGAATGGCGGCTATGGTCTGGTCAACCTCCTCATCCCCCTGACGGGCACGCCCGATCGCCTGCTGAGTCGCCTGAGAGGTCTCGGTGGCATTGCGTGCAATCTCGCTCACCGTGCTCGCCATCTCGGTGGCCGCCGTGGCCACCAGATCGACCTGCCCAAATCCGCGCGCCACCCCCTCATTAACCTGGGCTATCACCCGCGCCGAATCGGCGGCGCTGCGCGTCAGCACATGGCAGGAGCGACGGACCTCGACCATCAGTCCCTCCAGATGCTCGAGGAAATGGTTGAGATCCCTGGCCAGAGCCCCCAGCTCATCTTCCGACTGCCAGTTAACCCGCACGCTCAGGTCGTTGTTCTGCACCAGAGACCGGAAGGTGCGGTGCAAGCGGGTAAAGCCCTGATGCAAGTCGGTGACTATCTTCCAGCTCACGGCTATGGTCACCAGCAGACAGAGGAGCACGGCGCCGGCCGCCCACCAGAACTGCTGCCATGTGGTTTCATAAAGGCGCGCAACCCCCTGATGGAGCTCCCCGTAGAGGCTGTCCTCGGCCTGTTTGAACAAGTTGATCTTGTCGGTGATCAGGGCAAACCACTGCTCGGGATCGACACCAAAGTGGCCTTCATTGGCCTTGGAGAGGGCCAGTTGCTCCAGCTCGGCCACCTTACCGACCACAGGGCTTTGCAGCGCCTTGGCGAACAAGTCCCGCTGGGCCTCGGTAGCCAGGGCATCAAACCGCTCCAGATAGGTCTGTTGCGCCGACAGCAGCGCGATAAATTTCTGCAACAGCACAGGCGTGAAGGCATCGCTGGCGAAGACATTGCTTAAGGTGGCCCGCTCCAGCCCCAGACGCTCTTTGCTCTGCAAGAAGGCCGCGTAGGCGCTGGTCTGCAACGCAAGATCCGCATCTTCGCTGCGCTGACTGACCCCATCGACGGCGGCGAGCAGATGGCCAATCAGACCGCTATAAAAAGAGACCAAGTCCCCAACCTCTACCGAGAGGGACGAGACGCGATCACGCATCGCCGCCAATCCTCGCAGGGATTGCTGAACATCGCTCAAGGCTTGCAGCGCAGGCTCGCTGGAAAAGCGGCCCAGCAGGGCATCGACCCGGGCACGCTGCTCTGGCAACGTCTGAACGAACTTACTCCCCTTCGAGCCCACAAAACCCGCCGACATGCCGCGCTCTTTTTGCAGCTCATGGGCCAGTTGCGCCGTCTCCTGCACCACGGTCAGCTGCGCCAAGGCCTCTCCAGTCCGGACGCCACTATGATAACGATCCAGCACGAAGCGGCCCGAGAAGAAGAGCAGCGCCAGGAGTGGAAGACAGACGATCAGCAGCATCTTGCCGGTCAGCCCAAGCTTTTTCATCACTCACCTCATCGACTTAGCAAACTGTCAGCTATCAGCGTAGGCGAGCGGATCCATTTTCGGCATGAGCGACTTCATGGTTTAAGCAGATAAAGAAATACCGGCCCGAAGGCCGGTATCCGGGGAGAGAGGCCGGTGACCTTCTCCTCTGATGACCACTGTCATCATTCTCCTGAGCATTGTGCATCGTTGGCCGACGCCGGGTCTCTGACGGACCCACCCTGTTTCAGCAAAAAATGGGCCAATTTATCAGTCCCTTCGCGAAGGCCCCTCCGGGCCGAGTTCGCTTCTTTCAAACCGTTCGGCGGTGCAACCTGTGGCCGGCAAGCGGCAAACATTGCCGTCAATGCAGAGTGGCGGCAACTGAGCCTAACACATAAAAAAACGCCAGCATGAGCGCTGGCGTTCTCTCTACGGACCTGGCGGATTATTTCAGGTCGAAACGGTCGTTGTTCATCACCTTGACCCAGGCCTTGACGAAGTCGCGCACCAGCTTCTCCTTGCCGTCTTGCTGGGCATAGACCTCGGCGTAGGCACGCAGCACCGAATTGGAGCCAAACACCAGGTCAACCCGGGTGGCGGTCCACTTCACTGCGCCGCTCTGACGATCCACGATCTGGTAGCTGTTGCGGCCAGTTGGCTGCCAGCTATAGGCCATGTCGGTCAGGTTGACGAAGAAGTCGTTGCTGAGCACCCCGACCCGGTCGGTAAAGACGCCGTGGGCCGAGCCGCCGTGGTTGGTGCCAAGCACCCGCATACCGCCGACCAGCACTGTCATCTCGCGGGCGGTGAGCCCCAGCAACTGGGCACGGTCGAGCAGCATCTCTTCCGGCTGCACCTGGTAGTGCCCCTTCTGCCAGTTGCGAAAACCATCGTGCACCGACTCCAGGAAGGCGAACGACTCGGCATCGGTCTGCTCGGCGCCGGCATCGCCGCGACCCGGCGCAAAGGGAACGACGATATCAACGCCGGCCAGCTTGGCCGCCTGCTCTACCGCTGCGCTGCCGCCCAGCACAATCAGGTCGGCGATGCTGACCGGCTTGTTCAGGGTGGCCTGCAGGGCAGTCAGGGCGTTGAGCACCTTCTCGAGGCGAGCGGGCTCGTTGCCTTCCCACTCCTTCATCGGCGCAAGGCGGATACGAGCACCGTTGGCCCCACCGCGATAATCGGAGCCGCGGAAGGTGCGGGCACTGTCCCAGGCGGTGGCGATCAAATCGGCTGGCGCCACGCCACAGGCCAGCAGTTTGCCCTTGAGCTCGCTCACCTCCTGCTCGGAGAGCTGGTAATTCACCACCGGCACCGGATCCTGCCACACCATGACTTCGCTCGGTACCTCCGGCCCCAGGTAGCGGCTGCGCGGCCCCATGTCGCGGTGGGTCAGCTTGAACCAGGCGCGGGCAAAGGCGTCGGAGAAGAGGTCTTGATCCGCTGCGAAGCGCTCGGAGATCTCCCGGTAGACGGGGTCAAAGCGCAGTGCCATGTCTGCGTCCGTCATGATGGGGTTGCAGCGCAGGGAGGGGTCTTCCACGTCCACCGGGCGATCTTCCTCCTTGATGGCAATGGGCTCCCACTGCCAGGCACCGGCCGGGCTCTTCTTGAGCCACCAGTCATGGCCCAGCAACATCTTGAAGTAGCCGTTGTCCCAGCGAGTCGGGTTGCTGGTCCAGGCGCCCTCGATCCCGCTGGTGACCGTGTCGCGGCCGATACCGCGGCTCTCGTGGTTGATCCAGCCAAGCCCCTGCTCGTGCAGCTCGGCGCCCTCCGGGGCCGGCCCCAATTTGGCAGCGCTGCCGTTGCCGTGGGCCTTGCCGACGGTGTGGCCACCTGCGGTGAGGGCGACGGTCTCTTCGTCATTCATCCCCATGCGGGCAAAGGTGACGCGCATGTCGTGGGCGGTTTTCAGGGGATCAGGGTTGCCATCCACCCCTTCCGGGTTGACGTAAATAAGCCCCATCATCACCGCGGCCAGCGGGTTCTCCAGATCCCGTTCACCACTGTAACGGCTCCCTTCGCTGCCGCTCGGCGCCAGCCACTCCTTCTCGGAGCCCCAGTAGACATCTTTTTCCGGATGCCAGATGTCCTCGCGGCCACCGGCAAAACCAAAGGTCTTGAGCCCCATGGATTCATAAGCGACGTTGCCCGCCAGGATCATCAGGTCGGCCCAGGAGATCTTGTTGCCGTATTTCTGTTTGATGGGCCACAGCAGGCGGCGCGCCTTGTCGAGGTTGCCGTTGTCTGGCCAGCTGTTGAGGGGGGCGAAGCGCTGGTTGCCGGTGTTGGCACCGCCACGGCCGTCGGTGGCGCGATAGCTGCCTGCGGAGTGCCAGGCCATGCGGATCATCAGGCCGCCGTAGTGCCCCCAGTCGGCCGGCCACCAGGGCTGGCTGTCGGTCATCAGGGCATGGAGGTCGGCCTTGAGGGCATCGTAATCGAGGCTGCTGAAGGCATCAGCATAATTGAAAGACTCATCCATCGGATTGGTCTTGCGGTCATGTTGGTGCAGGATGTCGAGGTTGAGGGCATTGGGCCACCAAACTTGAGGCTCCTGGCCGGCGGAAGTGGCGGCACCGTGGGCGATGGGGCATTGACCGGCCCCGCTGGCGTGTTTGTCCATCTATCAGATCCTCGTGTGGTCATACTGACGGCGAAACCCTTCGCTTCGCTGATGAGACTAGCCTACGCCCGCTAAAATGCATTGAACATTGAATTAAAAAGCTCACATCAATCGCTTTTTAAGATTAGCATCACCCTCTCCCTGGCACGGGATCGACATGCTCATGGCGCCCCTTCATCGCCGTTCTTTGTAAAGGGAAGGGCTACCGAGACCAGATAGATGGTCATTCCTCGCTTGTCATCCCAGGAACCACCGAGCGATTCAGTCCGCCCAGGTTCGAGATACACGCTGTTGGTGAGTGCTCTGGAGCTCCCATCTTTATCCAGCTGCAGCAGCGTGATCTTATATTGATTGGGCTCCTTGCCGTCGCGCCTCACCTCGACCCACTCGTCCCCCTGCTCAAACTTCCACAACGGCCCCCCTTCGGCGGGGATCTCGATGTACCGACTTTGCGCTGACAGTGGCTGCACGGTCAATTCCGTCGCACTCGCGGCAGCGCCAGCGAGCAGCAAGCAGCAAGCAGCAAGCAGCAAGCAGCAAGCTAAAGAGTATGGCGTTTGTCATGGCTACTTCCTTCTCGGTTCATATGGTATTGCCTTGCCAGGTTGGCAATCTTAAGGATTTTTCCTTGTCTTCCATAAAGATGTCGACCACAGCACTCATCCTGCGCTGATGGCCAGTCCTCTGCTCTTCACTGTACATCTTCATTACGGAGCGATTTAATACACCCAAACGAGCCCCAGTCAAGTCGACAACGAGCGTGGCCCACGTCAACGCCAATGGGCTCAGACGGCTTATCCAGAGCGCCCGGGACCTGCCATTGGGCTCAATCAACCGGGCTAGTGGCTCAACATGTTCTGCACTCATGCTTCAGGTGCCCCATGCCGGACACCGAGTGATATGCGTCATGACCCGCCACTATTGCTGGAAACATGGTCAAATCCCCCCCTGATAAGGGGATGTAGAGGAGACACTAGATGAACGTCACTGCTGCGATGGCCCCGCTGCTGGCACAGCTTTGGTATCTGCTGCCTCTGCTGCTGATTATCACTCTGATCAGAACCCCCTGGTTCAAGGGGATGATCGGGGAGTGGTTTATCAATCTCAGCATTCGCCTTTTTCTCGACAAACAGGAATATCACCTGCTCAAGGACGTGACCCTGCCCACCCCGCAGGGCACAACCCAGATCGATCATGTACTGGTGTCGCGCTTCGGGGTCTTTGTCATCGAGACGAAGAACATGAGGGGATGGATCTTCGGCCACCCGGATCACAAGCGCTGGACCCAACAGATCTATCGCAGCCGGCACAATTTTCAAAATCCCCTGCATCAGAACTACCTGCATGTGATGACGCTCAAGTCCCTGCTGGGGCTGGCGGACCACCAGCTTCACTCCGTCATCTGCTTTATAGGTGACTGCACCTTCAAGACCCCTATGCCGGACAACGTGATGAACCGCGGGCTCATTCGCTACGTCAAGGGGAAAACCACACCGGTATTAACCCCAGCCGACGTCACCCGTGTGGTTGACACCATCGAGCAAGGGCGGCTAGCCGCCAACTGGCAGACCCACAGACAGCATGTGGCCCAGCTGAGGGAACGTCATCAGACTTCTCCCAACTCTGCGGTCTCCGCCAACCCAACACCGCCTGTGGCCATGGGGTCCACCAACCAGAGTGAGACCCCGGCATGCCCCAGATGCGGCAATATTCTGGTGCTGCGTACGGCTCAGCGAGGGGAGAATAAAGGCAACCCATTTTGGGGATGCCATGCCTATCCAAGGTGCAAATACAGGGCCCCCTATTGCACCAGCAAGGAATAACAGATAGCCATTTGGCTCATTACAAGGAAAGGAAAGTGAAACGACTCTTTTTAGCCTCATCATTCGCCGATGTCGCCGACATCTTCGCGCAATTCTCACAGGGTGAGGGCAAGGGTAAAACCGTGGCATTCATTCCCACGGCGAGCCTTCATGAGGAGATCAACTTCTATGTCGCCGCGGCAAGAGAAGCGTTCATCGCCATGGGGATGGAGGTCTGCGAGCTGGAGATAGCCACCGCCACAGAAGCCGAAATGTCAGAGGCACTCGAGAGGTGTGACTATATCTATGTTTCTGGTGGAAATACCTTTTTCCTACTGCAAGAGCTCAGAAAGAGTGGTGCTGACAAGCTCATCGTCCGCCAGATAGAGGCAGGAAAGTGTTACATCGGCGAGTCCGCAGGGGCTATCGTGCTTTCTCCCGATATTTCCTATATCAAGGCGATGGATGATATCCGTGCCGCGCCCGATTTAGGCTCTCTTGCATCACTGGCCCTCGTCTCGTTTTATCCTCTTCCCCATCACACCAATTTCCCGTTCAAAGAGGTGGTGGAAGAGATTATCAACACGCTATCAGATGACATTGCGCTTTATCCCTTCAGCAACGCCCAAGCCATTGTGGTCACTGGTGACAAGGCCGAGATCGTGGGAAAACAGTGAGCCGCTATCCCGCTTGAAATAGCGGCCAGACAGGGTCAGCGGATCGTCGCCATCTTCTGCACGCAGCGCTGCTCGCGCTCATCCACCCGCTTGGCAAACCAGGCGGTGGTGAGATTGCGGGTGATCTTGGGGCTTTTCAGCTGGATGCCGGGCAAAATGGCGCGCGGCAGCCGTTTGCCGGCCTTCTGGTCGGCCAGGGTGAAGACCCTGTGATAGAGGGCACTCTGGGCAAACTCGCTGCTGTCGCCGAGCCTGAGGCTCTGATGGATGGCCGTCTTGCTCATCTTGAGCTGGCCGGCCAGGGTGTGAACGGCCAGCTCGGTGTTGCCGGGCTTGTCGGTATCGTAACGAATGAGATCCCCATCCAGCGCCAGGGTCTTGCCACTTAGCCGGCTCACCGCGGCCTGGAAGGCGGCATTGCGGCTCGCGTACCAGCCCGCATTGAAGTCGGCGAAGCGATAGAGGGTATCGGGGTAGTCGGCCGGATAGCCGAAGATGTGCTTGGTGCCAAACCAGATGCCACCGCGGCGGGTGAACACCTCGTGGCGAATGGACTCCTTGACCGGATAGGGGTAACCGCGGGCGCTCGCCTCGGCAAAGGCCACACTCACCTGCATGGGGCCGCCGGTACGCACCGGGTTCATGTTGCCAAAGAGCTGCTTGCCCATAGGCACGGTGCCTATCATGTCTTCAAAAATCTCGCTCATCTCCCGCTCGGTGCGAAGCGCATCGATGCGCTCGGCGTAGGTTTTGCCGGTGGGGGATTTGATGGAGAGCGCGGTGCGCACCATGAATTCGGGAATAAGCAGCTTGCCGGCCCGGGTGTTGATCTCCTTCCAGGCCATCTTGCTAAGGCCAGGCACCACGGGGTCGGCCTGATAGGTGGCCTCCTGCTCGGCCACCGCCAGCACGGTGCAGACGTTGTGATCGCTCACCGTCAGCCCCTGGCTGGTGAGCGCCGTCACCACGTCGTTGGCCCAGCCCGGCTTGTCCGGCACCTGCTTGGGCAGGAAGCGCACGATGCGAGTCTTCATGTCGGCCGGTTTCTGTGGCTGCATCGCCTTAGGGATAGGGCGTCCCGCCGGGGTCGCCGAGCTGGCCGGTGCGGGCGGCTCGCTGGCACAACCGGCGAGCAGCAAGGCAAGAGAGAGGACGGCCAGCGGCAGGCGTGGCAATCGGGTCATCGGGAGCTCCCTGTTGGGCACCGGCAGGCGGCGCGAGAAACAAACTGCGCCATTGTAGTGGAGCGCCGCAGCCCGGTGCACCCCTTATTGCCCTTGCTGCGACTTGTGGTGGGCCCAGCGCATGGTGCCAATCACCACCGGGATGAGAAACGCCAGGGTGAACAGGAACCACTGCACATTGTTGACCCCGGCCACCGCCATGGCCTGGGTGTGCAGCGGCTTGGCGAGCAGGGCCGGCGCGGCCTCCTGCCCCAGGGCTGAGGCGGCCTGCTGATAGTCGAGGAAGGCCTGGCTGGCGCTGTTGTAGTGCTCCCCCAGCCGGTTGACGGCCTGGCTCGTCTCCTGATGCATCAGGTGCGAGAGCTGGGCGACCGCCAGCAGGGAGCCCAGGCTGCGAAACAGATAGAACCAGGCCACTCCCTCGTCGAGATAGGCCCACGGCAGGCTGCGCAGCACGTGCACCGTGAGGGTGATGTTGAGGATGCCGATGGCCACCCCCTTGAGCAGCAGGGCCGGCCAGAAGTCATCGAAGCCGCTGCCGGCACTGCGCCCGGCGAGCAGGCAGCAGGCGGTGAGCATCAGCACGATACCGATGGGGATCACCTTCTCCGGATCCCGCGCCGGGTTCGTGGTGGCATAGAGGGCGATCAGCAAGCCCACCAGCATGCCGGCAAAGCCCACCAACCCCATGCGCCCAAGCTCGACGTGGCTGTAGCCCATGGCCTGGGTGACGTAGACGGTGACCAGCTGGTTGGTGCCGAGGACGACAAAACCGGCCATCACCGCATCCAGCATGCCCGCCTTGCACAGGGGGGCGGCCAGCAGATCGGGGCGCAGGTAGACGCCGCGCCCCCAGCGCCGGCGCAGTGCCAACACCGTCAGTCCGCCGAAGCCGAGCAGCAACCAGCCCAGGGCCACCAGATGGGGCGTCTGAAACCAGTCGAAGCGCTCGCCGCGCAGCAGCAGGTAGGTCAGCCCGCCGATGAAACCGCTCAGCAGCAGCGCCTGCAACAGGTTAAAGTGCAGGGGTGAGCGTTCGCCGCGCGCAAACCAGGGGCCAAAGCGGGTCCAGTAGAGCAGCGCCAGAAACACCGGCACCTGCACCGCGAAGGCCCAGTGCCACAGGCTCTCCTCGGCCAGATGGGCCAGCAGTAGCGGATAGAGCCCCATAGGGATCAGCACGACCCCAAGCAGCATGGCCCCCTCGACCAGGGCGATGGCCCGATAGCCAAGCCCCCGCAGCACCAGGCCGTGGGCCACCAGCAGCAACAAACTGGCCGACACCCCGAGCCCCCACCAGGCAAGCAGCTGCGGCGCAGGTTGCCGGCACAGGCAGGCGAGCAGGGCGGCGACGAGGCCAATCAGGGCACCCAGCCGGGTCATGCTTCGATAACCCAGCCGACGCGCCAGCCAGGCCGCCAGCGGCAGCGTCATCAGCTGGCCCATCATGTTGAGCGTCTTGAGCCAGCTCGCCTCGTCCCCGGAGAGGCCGAGAGCACCGGCAATCTCGGCCGCCCCCGAGCCGTAGAGCTCCCCCGTGATCCCCTGGGGCAGCAAGAGCAGCAGGGTCAGCACCAGCAGTTGGGGTATGCGCAGCATGATCAGCCCCGCCCGCCGACGGCGATCGCCACCTCGGCCGAGAGGCCGGGCACCACCCGACCGCGCAGCTCACTCGGGATGTCGAGGGCGATCTTGACCGGCACCCGCTGCACAATCTTCACGAAGTTGCCGGTCGCGTTGTCCGGCGGCAGCAGGCTGAAGCGCGCGCCGGTAGCCGGCGAGGCGCCGATCACGTGGCCGCGCAGCGGGCGGTCCGGGAAGCTGTCGAGCCTCACCTCTACCGTCTGGCCGGGCAGGATGTGGGTGATCTGGGTCTCCTTGTAGTTGGCCTCCACCCACACATCGTCCACCGGCACTATGGCCAGCAGGTTGGTCCCCTTGGTAACGAAGCGCCCCTTGCGCACGCTGCGATTGCCGACCACGCCGCTGATGGGGGCCCGGATCTGGGTGTCTTCCAGGCTCAGGCTGGCCAGCTCGAGGGCGGCGCGGGCCTGATCCCGCTGTGCCAGCCGCTGGGCGCGCTCGGTCTGCAGGGAGCCCAGCTGACGCTTGGCGCTGGCCAGCCCAAGGCGGGTCGCCTCCAGGCTGGCGTTGGCCTGGCGCATCCGGGTGCGCTGGGCGTCGGCACTCGACTTGGCCACCAGCTTCTTGCCGAGCAGGTTGTCATAGCGTGCCCACTCGGTGCGCTGAAGCTCGGCATCGGCCTGGGCCGCCTCGATACGCGTGGCCGCTTCCCCGATGCCGATCTCCTGCATGGCGATGCGCTCGCGCACGTTGGCCAGCGCCGCCTCGGCGGCGGCCAGAGCACCCTCCGCCTGGGTCTTGAGGGCCTGGTAGTCGCGTGCATCCACCTCCGCCAACAGCTCACCGGCATGCACGAACTGGTTGTCGGCGACATGAACCCGGGTCACCACGCCGGCCACCTCGGCGCTGATCTGGGCTATCTCCCCCTGCACATAGGCGTTGTCGGTGACCACCTCCCCGACGTGGGGCATCAGATAAACATAGAGACCGGCCACGGCCCCCAGCAGCGCCAGGGCGACCGCTCCCTTCTTCATCGTCGCTTTCATCTTCACTCCGCGCATGATACTGTACCGTACAGTACCAAAATCATAGAGGGCGTCGTGAACGGTGACAAGCCCCCGACGACAAAAAATGTACCGAGGAGTACTGTAACTATGCGTCCATCGAGTCTGGAGAAGCGCCAACGCTACCTGGCGAGCGCTATCGAGTTGTTTCTGGAGCAGGGCTATGACGACACCAACATGGCACAGATCATCGAGCGCTGTGGCGGCTCCAAGCTGACCCTGTATAACTACTTCGGCGACAAGCAGGGACTGCTGCGCGCCGTGGTGGCCGAGCTGACCGAGCCGCTGGAGGAGGCCCTCGCCTTCCCCACCGACCAGAGCACGCCACGTCAACAGCTGATGGCACTCGCCGTGAACTACCTGCACTTGGTCTATGACGAACGCCGCCTCAAGTTATGCCGGCTGGTGATGACCCGGGTGCACAAGGACCCCGATCTCATCCGCTTCTTCCTCGAGCGCAGTGCCTACCACTCCCAGAGCATGCTCGGCACCTTCCTCAAGGCGCTCGACGGCCAGGGCATAGTGCACTTGGACGATCCCGAGCTGGCCTGCGAGCAGCTGCTCGGGGCACTGCGGGGCAACCGCCACTTCGAGGCCCTCTACGCCGATACCATCCCGAGCCCCGCCGAGATGCGCCGCAGCGCCGAGTCGGCGGTGGATGCCTTCCTCGCCGGCCACCGCCGCCCATAACAAAACACCCCGCCGAGGCGGGGTGTTTGACTTATCGAACGAACCTTTAGCGATTGTTCACCTTCTCGTGCAACTCCTGCACCGAGCTCACGTTGGCGGTAGCATCGACGCTGATGGCCATGCAGGTGGCGAACGCCGCGTGCAGAGTGGTGGTGTAAGCCACCTTGTGCTGCAGGGCGCCGCGGCGCAGCTGCTTGGAGTCCTCGATGGCGCGGCGGCCCTCGGCGGTGTTGACGATGTAGGTGTACTCGCCATTCTTGATGCGATCCAGAATGTGCGGGCGACCCTCGTGTACCTTGTTGACCAGACGCGGATTGATGCTCGCCTCCCCCAGAGTCACCGCAGTGCCGTGGGTGGCATCGAGGTCATAGCCCAGCTCCAGCAGCTTGGCGGCCAGGTTGACCACCCGCTCCTTGTCGCCGTGACGCACCGAGAGCAGGGCGCGACCTTCGCGCGGCACTTGATGGCCGGCACCCAGCAGCGCCTTGGCATAGGCCTCGGCGAAGCTGCTGCCCACCCCCATGACTTCACCTGTACTGCGCATCTCCGGCCCCAGCAGCGGGTCGACCCCCGGGAACTTGGCAAACGGCAGCACGACCTCTTTCACCGAGTAGTAGGGCGGGATGATCTCGCTGGTGAAACCTTGTTCCTTTAGGCTCTGACCGGCCATCACCCGGGCGGCGATCTTGGCCAGCGGCGCGCCGGTGGCCTTGGAGACGAAGGGCACGGTACGGGCGGCACGGGGGTTCACCTCGATGAGGTAGATCTCGTTGTCTTTAACCGCGAACTGCACATTCATCAGGCCCACTACGCCAAGCTCCAGCGCCAGTTTGCGCACCTGCTCACGCATCTCGTCCTGGATGGCCTTGGAGAGGGTGTAGGGCGGTAGGGAGCAGGCGGAGTCACCGGAGTGGATACCGGCCTGTTCGATGTGCTCCATGATGCCGCCGATGACCACGTCCACGCCGTCGCAGATGGCGTCCACGTCCACCTCGGTGGCGTCGTCCAGGAAGCGGTCCAGCAGCACCGGCGATTCGTTGGAGACGCTCACCGCCTCGGCGAAGTAGCGGCGCAGGTCCTGCTCGTCATAGACGATCTCCATGGCGCGGCCACCCAGCACGTAGGAGGGACGAACCACCAGCGGGTAGGTGATGCGCTCTGCCAGCAGCACCGCCTGCTCCAGGGCGGTGACGGTGCCGTTTTCCGGCTGCTTGAGACCGAGGCGCTCGACGGCGGACTGGAAGCGCTCGCGGTCTTCCGCGCGGTCAATGGCATCCGGACTGGTGCCGATGACCGGCACGCCATTCGCTTCCAGGGCGCGAGCCAGTTTCAGCGGGGTCTGGCCGCCGTACTGGACGATGACGCCTTTCGGGTTTTCGACGCGCACGATCTCCAGCACGTCTTCCAGGGTGACCGGCTCGAAGTAGAGGCGGTCGGAGGTGTCGTAGTCGGTGGAGACGGTCTCCGGGTTGCAGTTGACCATGATGGTCTCGTAACCGTCTTCGCGCAGAGCCAGCGCCGCGTGTACGCAGCAGTAGTCAAACTCGATACCCTGGCCGATACGGTTCGGGCCGCCACCGATGACCATGATCTTGTCGCGGTTGGTGGGGTTGGCCTCGCACTCCTCGTCATAGCTGGAGTACATGTAGGCGGTGTTGGTGGCGAACTCGGCGGCGCAGGTATCGACCCGTTTGTAGACCGGGAAGATGTTGTGGCGGGCGCGCAATTTACGCACTTCACCTTCGGCCACACCGAGGATCTTGGCCAGACGGGCATCGGCGAAGCCCTTGCGCTTGAGGCTGCGCAGGAAGTCAGCATCAAGGCCCGCCATGCCGCGCTCTTTCACCTGCTCTTCGAGTTTCACCAGCTCTTCAATCTGCACCAGGAACCAGGGGTCAATCTTGGTCAGGCGGAATACGCCGTCCATGGAGAGACCGGCCCGGAAGGCGTCGGCGATGTAGAAGATGCGATCGCTACCGGCATCCTGCAGCTCGTGACGGATGCGGGTCAGGGCGTCAGGGGCGTTGAGATCCAGCATGGGGTCGAAGCCGGTCTTGCCGGTCTCGAGGCCGCGCAGCGCTTTGTGCAGGGACTCCTGGAAGTTGCGGCCGATGGCCATCACTTCACCGACGGACTTCATCTGGGTGGTCAGACGGTCGTTGGCGCCGGCGAACTTCTCGAAGTTGAAGCGCGGCACCTTGGTGACCACGTAGTCGATGGCCGGCTCGAAGGAGGCCGGGGTGCGACCGCCGGTGATGTCGTTCATCAGCTCGTCCAGGGTGTAACCGATGGCGAGCTTGGCGGCGATCTTGGCGATGGGGAAGCCGGTTGCCTTGGAGGCCAGCGCGGAGGAGCGCGACACCCGCGGGTTCATCTCGATGATGACCATGCGGCCATCTTTCGGGTTGATGCCGAACTGGACGTTGGAGCCACCGGTCTCGACGCCGATCTCGCGCAGCACCGCCATGGAGGCGTTGCGCATGATCTGGTACTCCTTGTCGGTCAGCGTCTGAGCCGGCGCGACCGTGATGGAGTCACCGGTGTGAATGCCCATGGGGTCGAAGTTCTCGATGGCGCAGACGATGATGCAGTTGTCGTTGCGATCGCGCACCACCTCCATTTCGTACTCTTTCCAGCCGATGAGCGACTCGTCGATGAGCAGCTCCTTGGTCGGCGACAGGTCCAGGCCGCGCTCGCAGATCTCGACGAACTCTTCGGTGTTGTAGGCGATACCGCCACCCGAGCCGCCCATGGTGAAGGAGGGGCGGATGATGCAGGGGAAGCCCACTTCGGCCTGCACTTTCCAGGCTTCTTCCATGTTGTGGGCGATGCCGGCACGCGGGCACTCCAGGCCGATGCTGCGCATCGCCTTGTCAAAGCGGGAGCGATCCTCGGCCTTATCGATGGCGTCGGCGGTGGCACCGATCATCTCGACACCAAACTCCTTGAGCACACCGTGCTGCTCCAGCGCCAGGGCGCAGTTCAGTGCGGTCTGGCCGCCCATGGTGGGCAGGATGGCGTCCGGGCGCTCTTTCTTGATGATCTCGCGCACTACTTCCCAGGTGATGGGCTCGATGTAGGTGGCGTCGGCCATCTCCGGGTCGGTCATGATGGTGGCCGGGTTGGAGTTGACCAGGATGACGCGGTAGCCCTCCTCGCGCAGGGCCTTGCACGCCTGGGCGCCGGAGTAGTCGAATTCGCAGGCCTGGCCGATGACGATGGGGCCGGCGCCGAGGATCAGGATGCTCTGAAGGTCGTTACGTTTTGGCATGGCTCTCTTTATCCTCTTAGGCGCGATACTGCTTAATCAATTCAATAAAGTGGTCGAACAGACCGGCACAGTCGTGCGGGCCCGGGCTCGCTTCGGGGTGACCCTGGAAGCTGAAGGCCGGACGGTCGGTGCGATGAATGCCCTGCAGGGACCCATCGAACAGGGAGACGTGGGTGGCGCGCAGGCACTCCGGCAGGTTGTTCTCGTCCACTGCGAAGCCGTGGTTCTGGGCGGTGATCATGACGGTGTTGTCGTCCAGGCTCTTCACCGGGTGGTTGGCACCGTGGTGGCCAAACTTCATCTTGACGGTCTTGGCGCCGGAGGCGAGACCCAGCAGCTGGTGACCCAGGCAGATGCCAAACACCGGGGTGTTGGTATCAAGGAAGGCCTTGATGGCCTCGATGGCGTAGTCGCACGGCTCGGGGTCACCTGGGCCGTTGGAGAGGAAGATGCCATCCGGGTTCAGCGCCAGTACCTCGGCAGCCGGGGTCTTGGCCGGCACCACGGTCAGGCGGCAGCCGCGGTCCACCAGCATGCGCAGTATGTTGCGCTTGACGCCAAAATCGTAGGCCACCACGTGGTATTTGAGCTGGTCGGCATCCGGGGTGACGTGCCCCTTGCCAAGCTGCCAGCTGCCTTCGGTCCAGTTGTACGCCTCGCCAACCGTAACCTCTTTGGCCAGGTCCATCCCCTTCAGACCGGGGAAGGCGCGCGCCTGTTCGAGGGCGTATGCTTCATCGATCTGCTTGCCGGCCAGGATGCAACCGGCCTGGGCGCCTTTCTCGCGCAGGATGCGGGTCAGTTTGCGGGTGTCGATGTCGGCGATGCCAACGATGTTGTGGGACTTGAGGTAATCGGAGAGGGATTGCTGATTGCGGAAGTTGGAGGCCAGTATCGGAAGGTCGCGGATGATCAGGCCTTGGGCGTGGATCTGGGTGGACTCTTCATCTTCTGCGTTGGTACCTGTGTTGCCGATATGGGGATAAGTGAGGGTGACTATCTGACGGGAATAGGAGGGGTCGGTAAGGATTTCCTGGTAGCCCGTCATCGACGTATTGAAAACCACTTCACCAACGGAACATCCCTCGGCGCCTATCGAAACGCCCTTGAAGACAGTTCCATCTTCCAGCACTAACAATGCAGTGTGATTCAAGACAACCTCCAGTTTTTTAGCTTGAAATTCAGCAATTTACCTGGGTGTTACTGACCGAGCGCCGGGTCAATTGGACCCAGCTGGGCCGGCAGGTTTCGGGCAAATTGCGCGCATTCTACTGAAAACTTGCGGCATTTCAACCGGCAACCTCAACCAGAATGCATTTAAATTCTATAAAAAGGCAATTCCAGTCATTATCTATGCATTGCCTCGCCGCGCAACCCCCGCCGTAAAACTTTTTTGCGCCCTCTAGCCAGATGCGCACCACGGAGCCACAAATTTCCAATAAAACATTATTTTTTTCTTTTATTTCATCATCTTGAGAAGCAATCATGGAATCACAACAAACAAACAAAACCCATTTGAGCCATGTGAAATTTCCAAAGACAAAGAAAAACGTTTTACTAGTTATGCATTTTTAATCTTTTTTGATGATGCGTCTTTGTGGTCATGTTACGACCAACCGATAACAGGGTGATGACAAGTGAGCGGCAAGCCGATTAACAACCGGTGCGGGGAGAAGATAGAAGTCGCTTGGTTTTACATGCTTTAATAAAAAAAGGCGGCAAAGCCGCCTTTTTTATACGTTTTGCTCAGTACAGCCCCAACACGTCCTGCATGTTGTAGAGGCCGGCAGGCTGAGTCTTGAGCCAGCGGGCGGCACGCACGGCGCCATTGGCGAAGGTGAGGCGGCTGGAGGCCTTGTGGCTGATCTCCACCCGCTCGCCGATGTCGGCAAACATGACGGTGTGCTCGCCCACCAGATCGCCGGCACGGATGGTGGCAAAGCCGATGGTGTTGCGATCCCGCTCGCCGGTGATCCCCTCGCGGCCGTAGACGGCGCACTCTTTCAAGTCACGTCCGAGCGTCTTGGCCACCACTTCGCCCATGGAGAGGGCGGTGCCGGACGGCGCGTCCACCTTGTGTCTGTGGTGCCCCTCGATGATCTCGATGTCGGTGTACTCCCCCATCACTTTGGCGGCCTGCTCGAGCAGCTTGAACACCAGATTGACCCCGACCGAGTAGTTGGAGGCGAACACGATGCCAATCTCCCGAGCCGCCTGCTCGATGGTGGCTTTACCGGCCTCGTCAAAGCCGGTGGTGCCGATGACCATCATCTTTCCGTGCGCACGGGCGATGGCGAGGTTTTGCAGGGTCACCTCGGGACGGGTGAAGTCGATGATGAGATCAAATTGGTCGCGCACCTTGTCGAGACTGTCGCTGATGGCCACGCCCAGATGACCCAACCCGTTGAGCTCGCCGGCATCCAGACCGATCACCGCCGACCCCGGTCGCTCCAGCGCCGCCCCGACCACCACACCCTCGGCTTGGCTGATCGCCTCCAGCAGCACCTTGCCCATACGACCATTACAGCCCATCACGGCCACACGGATCGGATTGTCCATCTCCACCCTCTCATCTCGTTATCAAGGAAAGAGTCCGTTTTACCAGCCTGGGCCTGCTTTGAAAAGCCATCACGCACCCCACCTTATGACACCCGCTAACGGGGCCGCCCTCCGCTCGGCAGAAGGCGCCCCTTCTGATGGTTGTCCCAAGGGTTTTGGCAGACAAAAGGCCATCTGATAGATTCAGAGCGAGTCAAAACCACGAGTCGGCCCACGTCGACTTCAATCGGAGATGGGCAAGTATGCATGAAGGATGGCTGTTGGCAGTGGGCCTTGCGTCGCTTGGGCTGGCGACACTGGCCATGGCTCTACTGTTTGGCGGGCCGAGACAGGCGCAGGAGATGGCCAGTATTAACAATCCTTTTACCGGCCTGGACTGGAGCGGTTTACCTTCACTTTCAAGATACCCGGCGCGTGACGGCGCTCAGCTGGCCTACCGCCACTATGCCGCAGAAGGCAGTGCCATCAGAGGCAGCGTGATACTGGTTCATGGCTCTTCTGCCAGCAGCCAGAGCATGCACAAGATGGCAAGTGCCTTCTCGCAAGCCGGATACGACGCCTACGCCCTCGATATTCGCGGTCATGGCGAGTCTGGCAACAAGGGCACCATCGCCTACATCGGTCAGCTCGAAGACGACCTGGAGGATTTCATCAGGGCGGTAGCCCCCTGCAAGCCAGCCACTCTTGTCGGTTTCTCATCGGGGGGAGGCTTTGCCCTGCGCGTTGCCGGCAGCTCCCGGCAATCCCTGTTCGATCACTATCTGCTCCTCTCCCCTTATCTCGGCCCCACTGCCGCCAACTATCGGCCCAACAGTGGTGGCTGGGTGCGTGTCGGCATTCCTCGCCTGATTGCCCTGAACATCCTCAATGGCCTGCGCATCTTCGCGCTCAACCATCTGACCGTACTCAACTTTGCACTCAATGAAGAAGCGAAGTCCCAGCTGACCCCTTCTTACTCTTTCAACTTGGCGTCGAACTTTCAGCCAGACCGCGAATACCAGCAAAACATACGCAGTGCCAAGCGCCCCTGCGCCGTGCTTGCTGGCACTGATGATGAAGCCTTTCAGACTGATCAACTGGAGCCAGAGTTAAGACGCCTCGGCGTTCAGTGGCCTGTCACCCTGCTGCCGGGGATTGGGCACATACCTTTGACTCTGGACCATGACGCCACCCAGGCAGCGGTTCAGGCGGTGGAGAAACTGGCCCAGCCACTGCCCGGTCGCTCCCTTTAGCGAGGCGGTCTGTACATTTCCTGACACTGCCCACTGCCCACTGCCCACTGCCGGATGATGCAGCAAACATTCGGCAGCAAGACCCTGCCCCTGGATACCGCTGGGCGGCGCTTCTTGTCAGGGGCACACAGCGCCGCTCAATACCCACATCAGCCCCCAAATCACACCGAATAATGAACAGTGAAAATTAAATACTCAGAATATTATTCCGATATTTAAGAGGTGGCAGAATCACAAAACAAAAACACCTATCCATCTGGACGGCTATCTTGACCCCAATGAGTTGACTCACTACTGTGGGCCCCCCAATGCGGCAGGATGCCCGCCCTGTTTTCCCCTATCCCAACCCGATAAAGGCACAAAGCAGTTCACGACAGGAGGTCATTGTTCAATTTCAGAGGAACACATGATCCAGACCCAACCCAGCGCCCGGGCCCTGCTGCCCTTGCTGCTCTTTCTTGCCCTCTTTATCGGTACCGGCACCTGGTTGACCCTGCAAGGGGTCGAGTTCGCCTTCTATCAACTGCCCGCCCCGGTTGCCGCACTGCCTGCCGTCGTGCTCGCCCTGTTCATCGGTCGCGAGGGGCTGAGCAAGAACCTCGAGACCTTCTTCAAGGGGGTGGGCGACAGCAACATCATGGCCATGTGCCTCATTTACCTGCTGGCCGGCGCGTTTGCCAGCGTGGCCAAGGCAACCGGCGGAGTGGATGCCACCGTCGCACTGGGCCTGTCACTGATACCGGGCTGGGCCCTGCTGCCGGGTCTGTTCCTCATCTCTGCCTTTATTGCCACCGCCATGGGCACCTCCATGGGCACCATTGGCGCTGTCGCACCTGTCGCCCTGGGGGTCGCCCAGAGCGCCGGGCTCGACCCCGTGCTGGTGGCCGGTGCCGTGCTCGGCGGCGCCATGTTTGGCGATAACCTCTCGATTATTTCGGATACCACCATAGCCGCTACCCGCAGCCAGGGGTGCGAGATGAAGGACAAGTTTCGTGAGAATCTGATGATCGCCGCCCCGGCCGCACTGCTGGTGATGATGGGCTATCTGCTGCTCGGCCACGTGGCAGAAGTACCGACGCAGCATCTGGACCAGTGGGTCAAGGTGCTCCCCTACCTGCTGATCCTGGGGCTGGCGCTCTCTGGCATGAACGTCTTTTTGGTACTGGGCACAGGTATCCTGGCCGCAGGTCTGGTCGGGCTGGCCGGCAGTGGCTATCAGTTGGGTCAGTTCACCCAGGATATCTACAAGGGTTTTACCTCCATGCAGGAGATCTTCCTGCTCTCCATGCTCATTGGCGGCCTCGGCGCCTTGATGGAGCGCCAGGGCGGGCTCGCCTGGATCACCGGTCACATCGCCGCCCTGATTGCCCGCTTCAGCCGGGGTCACGATTCGGATCAGAATGAGAAGGCAGCCGAGCTGGGAATCGCCTCCGTGGTGAGCCTGACCAACGCCTGCACCGCCAACAATACGGTGGCCATCATAGTGGCGAGCAAGGTGGCCAGAGAGCTGGCCGAGCAGCACGGTGTCACGCCGCGCCGCGCCGCCTCACTGCTCGATATCTTCTCCTGCGTGGTGCAGGGTCTCATCCCCTGGGGCGCCCAGGCCCTGCTGCTCGGCTCCATCTTCGGTCTGTCGCCGCTGGCCGTTATCAGCATGAGCTTCTACCCCATGGCCCTGGCCCTGACCGCCATCCTGGCCGTCTTTATCAAACATCAGATGCGCAGCCGCTAATCCACATCACGGGGCCATGCACAGGCAGGCCCCGTAGTGATATGCTCCGGTAGTCACAAGGAGTTACCATGTCAGAACGCCATACCCTGCGCCAACAGATCCGTGAGCGCCGCCGGGCGCTCACAGCCGAGCAGCAGCATCTGGCCGCCCAGGCCCTGCTCGAGCGCATCAAGAGTCATCCCGATGTGGCCCACGCCCGACGTATCGCCTTCTATCTGGCCAACGACGGCGAGATCAACCCATTGCCTACCATTCATTGGCTCTGGGCCCAGAAAAAAGAGGTCTACCTGCCGGTGGTGCACCCCTTCACCCCGGGCCACCTGCTCTTCTTGCACTACACGCCGACCTCTCCCATGGTGCGTAACAAGTTCCGCATCGAAGAGCCCGAGCTCGATATGGAGCGCGTGATCCCCTACAGCGGCCTGGATCTCATGTTCACCCCCATGGTGGCTTTCGACGCCGACGGCAACCGCCTCGGCATGGGCGGCGGCTATTACGACCGCACCCTGGCCTGCTGGCAGCAGCATCAGCTCGGCCCCAAGCCCATCGGGGTCGCCCACGACTGCCAGCTGGTAGACAAGGTACCGAGCGAGGAGTGGGACATCCCCCTGCCGGAGCTGCTGACCCCGTCACGGCACTGGCAGTTTAAAAAAACGTGAGAGAGCCCTCATCCTGCCTATCCTTGGCGGTCGCTCCGCACGGCCGCCTTGGCTTATAATGCGCCCGCTTTTGTCCCCAAGGAGCAGTCATGACTCAAGATGAAATGAAAAAGGCCGCCGGCTGGGCAGCCCTGGAATACGTGGTTCCCGACACCATAGTCGGGGTGGGCACCGGCTCCACCGTCAACCATTTCATTGATGCCCTCGGCACCATCAAGGATCGGATCAAGGGCGCCGTCTCCAGCTCCATTGCCTCTACCGAGCGCATGCAGGCCCTCGGCATCACCGTCTTCGATCTCAACGAGATCGAAAGCCTCTCTGTCTATGTGGACGGTGCCGACGAGATCAATGCCAGCCGTGACATGATCAAGGGTGGCGGCGCCGCCCTGACCCGCGAAAAGATCGTCGCCGCCGTGGCCGATCAGTTTATCTGCATCATCGACAATACCAAGACGGTCGAGGTGCTCGGCCAGTTCCCCCTGCCGGTCGAGGTGATCCCCATGGCCCGCGAATACGTGGCCCGCGAGATCAGAAAACTCGGCGGTAACCCTCTCTGGCGCGAAGGGGTCGTCACCGACAACGGTAACCATATCCTCGATGTGCACGGCATGGCCATTACCGAACCCAAGGTGCTCGAGGCTCGTCTCAACGCCATCGTCGGCGTGGTGACCAACGGCCTGTTTGCCGCCCGCGGTGCCGACGTGGTGGTAATGGGCACGCCGGACGGGGTCGTCACCCTGAAGTGATTTGATCAATATTTTGTACGGACCAAGGCGCCTTCAGGCGCCTTTTATTTTCTCTGCGAGCTCCCTTTCTCCCTTTAGCGGCTTGTGTAATTCGTTGAAAACTTCAAAAAATTTGACTTTCATCACACTTATTCCCTGTGCCCGGTGTTTTTGTTAATTTACAAATTCTTCTCGCACCATCAGTAACGCAAAGGGATCGTCATGACAGTCAAGTTTTCATTGGACAAGGACAAGATTAAGGTGCTGCTGCTTGAGGGCGTTCACCCCAACACGGTGGAGACCTTCCGGGCGGCCGGATATACCAGCGTGGAGTATCTCAAGGGTTCACTCTCTGAAGAGGAGCTCATCGAGCGCATTCGCGATGTGCATTTTATCGGCATCCGCTCGCGCACCCAGTTGACCGAGAAAGTGCTGGACGCCGCCGCCAAGCTGGTCGCCATCGGCTGCTTCTGCATCGGCACCAACCAGGTCGAGCTCAAGGCGGCCGAGATCCGTGGCATTCCCGTGTTCAACGCCCCCTTCTCCAACACCCGCTCGGTGGCTGAGCTGGTGCTGGGTGAGATCCTGCTGCTGCTGCGCGGTGTACCCGAGAAGAGCGCCAAATGCCACCGTGGCATCTGGGAAAAACTGGCCAACCGCAGCGTCGAGGCACGTGGCAAGAAGCTTGGCATCATCGGCTACGGCCACATCGGCACCCAGCTTGGCATCATCGCCGAGAGCATCGGCATGAAGGTCTACTACTACGACATCGAGAACAAGCTCTCGCTGGGCAACGCCATCCAGGTGCCGACCATGGCCGAGCTGCTCAACATGTCTGACGTCATCAGCCTGCACGTGCCCGAGACCCCCTCCACCAAGGAGATGATCGGTGCCGAGCAGCTACGCATGATGAAACCGGGCGCCATCTTCATCAACGCCTCTCGCGGCACCGTGGTCGATATCGACGCCCTGGTCGACGTGCTCAAGAGCGGCCACCTCAGTGGCGCCGCCATCGACGTCTTCCCGGTCGAGCCCAAGTCCAACGACGAGGAGTTCATGACCCCATTGCGCGGCTTTGACAACGTGATCCTGACCCCCCATATCGGCGGCTCCACCCAGGAGGCGCAGGAGAACATAGGTCTGGAAGTGGCCAACAAGCTCATCAAGTACTCCGACAACGGCTCCACCCTCTCTGCGGTTAACTTCCCGGAGGTCTCCCTGCCGGGTCATCGTGGTGCCAGCCGCCTGCTGCACGTGCACCGCAACCAACCGGGGGTGATGAACAAGATCAACCAGGCGTTCGCCGAGGAGGGGATCAACATCGCCGGCCAGTACCTGCAGACCAGCAGCGAAATAGGCTATGTGGTGATCGACGTCGAGACCGAGCACAGTGAGAAGGCGCTGGCCAAGCTCAAAGACATCGACGGCACCATCCGTGCCCGTATCCTCCACTAAGCCTTCACCAACGAAAAAGCCCTGAGTGATCAGGGCTTTTTATTATTCATCGATAGGGGCAAAACGGGCCATGAGGCGGCCCTCGTGCCGCACCCACTCCAGAAACATGGGTTTGGGTCTCGCGTAGCAGGTTCCGTCATCGACGCTGCGATAGATGACCAACAGCTCTTCCCGCTCCGAGTGGCGCGCCTCCATCAACACGTCGTAGAGGCCCCCCTTGTAGTGACGCCACAACCCGGTGCGCAAGGGTTTTCCAACCACCCTCTCCTCCTTCCTGATGCTCAAAACCGATGGCAAGCGGCTCACTGTGCCACCGCCATGGCGGGTACTCCACACTTTTTTTGACGAGGGTTTCCTGCCACTCGAAGCGCACAACGTGGTGCAGCATGGGCCACTTCAGGGTGAGTGCATGAGAATCGTCTAGTGAGGCATATTCAGACAAACAATCATGCTAAATGGAATTATCCGGAAACTCTGTCCACCAGAAGAGAATTAGCCAGATCTTCTAAAAATGGGATTGTGATGGAATTGAATTCTGTGAAGAATAGGGTAAGACAGATTTGATTCTAAATGGGCACTCCCGCCCCATAAGCCACAACAGGCAAGGATTCATCCCGACCATGTTCACCATCGACAAGTCGCACAAGCTCGACGATGTCTGCTACGACATCCGCGGCCCGGTGCACAAGGAAGCCCGTCGTCTCGAAGACGAGGGCCATCGCATCATCAAACTCAACATCGGTAACCCGGCCCCGTTTGGCTTCGACGCCCCCGAAGAGATCATCAAGGACGTCATTCAGAACCTGCCCCAGAGCCAGGGCTACTGCGACTCCAAGGGGCTCTTCTCCGCCCGCAAGGCGGTGATGCAGTACTACCAGCAGAAAGGGATGCGTCACGTCGACATCGACGACATCTACATCGGCAACGGCGCCAGCGAACTCATCGTGATGGCGATGCAGGCCCTGCTCAACAACGGCGACGAGATGCTGGTACCCTCCCCCGACTATCCCCTGTGGACCGCCGCCGTCACCCTGTCCGGTGGCCACGCCGTGCATTACCGCTGCGACGAAGGGGCAGACTGGTACCCGGATCTCGACGACATCCGCGCCCGCATCACCCCGCGTACCCGCGGCATCGTGCTGATCAACCCCAACAACCCGACCGGCGCCGTCTACGGCAGCGAGTTTCTGCTGGAAGTGATCGAGATAGCCCGCCAGCACAACCTCATCATCTTCGCCGACGAGATCTACGACAAGATCCTCTACGACGACATCTCCCACACCAGCGTCTGCACCCTGTGTGATGACGTCATCGTCGTCACCTTCAACGGCCTCTCCAAGGCCTACCGTGCCTGCGGCTTCCGCCAGGGCTGGATGGTGGTGACCGGGCCCAAGGGGCGCGCTCGCGGCTACATCGAGGGTCTGGAGATGCTGGCCTCCATGCGCCTGTGCGCCAACGTGCCGATGCAGCACGCCATTCAGACGGCGCTGGGCGGCTACCAGAGCATCAACGAGCTGATCCTGCCGGGCGGGCGCCTGCGCCGTCAGCGCGACAAGGCGTGGGAGCTCTTGAACGAGATCCCCGGTGTCTCCTGCGTCAAACCCAGGGGGGCGCTCTACATGTTCCCGCGCCTCGACCCCAAGGTGTACGACATCAAGGACGACCAGAAGATGGTGTTCGACCTGCTGCAGCAGGAGAAACTGCTACTGGTACAGGGTACCGGCTTCAACTGGCCGGCGCCGGATCACTTCCGCCTGGTGTTCCTGCCCCGCGAAGAGGAGCTGGAGGAGGCTATCGGCCGCCTCGCCCGCTTCCTCAAGGGCTACCGTCAGTAAGCAGGCGCAAAAAAGGCCACCGCAAGGTGGCCTTTTTCATGGGATTCACGCTGGGCCAAGGTGGGATCGGCATGCGCCAATATTCACGCCTCGGGCGGGAAAACTTGAATCATGTCACACCCTTATCCCCCTATTCAGGGGCGGCTCATTTGCTCCCCAAAAGAGGGGAACCTATTCTTTGTGCAACGGGATTCACAATCGAGACCATACAATAATGAATATCAATAGTCTGAGAACGCGAGTCTCACTCTATTTATTGGTGCTGGTCTCCCTGTCGGGAGGGGTGGCCTATTACTTCAGTAGCACCTTTATCGACCTGCAGTTTTCCAGATGGCAACAGCATCACAGGCAAGAGAGTCTGGATCGGGCCAGCCTCTACCTCGCCTCACAGCAGCAAGCGCTCACCACCATGACCAATGACTATGCCGCCTGGCTGGATACCTGGTCATTTATGGTGCAGGGTGGCCAAGACTACCTGAATGAAAACTATACGAACGAATCCCTTGAGAACCTGAATGTCAATCTGGTGTTCTTTATCGACCGAGCGCACCGGCTGACGCTCTCTCTGAAGCACGATGCCTCTCGGGTGGTTCCATTGAATGATCTTTCCATCTGGCAATCCATCTCGACCGCCCTGGAGGCCTATTGGCCCCAAGGCGCGATGGGCGGCAACCTTACCCTCTGGCTCGATGGCACACCACTCATGCTAGCGGTCGAGCCCATCTGGAATGGGGAGGACCGCGCCACCCAGAATGGTTGGCTCGCCATGGGGCGCCTGATGGACCAACGCAACCTTGACCGCCTGCAAACCATGCTCAAGAGCGAGATCCGCTTCTTCCATGCCACAGACAGTCACGACGAAGCCCTCCCGGTCGGGGCGCTTCAGAGTATGGGAGCCCCCTCCAGCGTCCACTTCGCCGTCAAAGACGAGCTCTCCTTGTCCAAAGAGAGTCAACTTGCCAAACGCGTGCTGGTGGGCAACGTGCTGACCCTGGTGATCATCTCCTTTCTCGTGGTGGCGTTTCTGTTTGACCGTATGGTCATGCGACGACTCAGCCGCTTCTCACAGCTGGCCATGCACCCCAGAAGCCTGCTCGATGAGACTCAGCTCTGGCCGGTAGAGGGAAAAGATGAGCTCGACAACCTGGCCAGCTCTCTCAATGACATGGTCAACCAGTTAAAGCTCTCTCAGAAGAGTCTCTTTAACGAAGCCCGTCGCGATCCTCTCACCCGGCTCGGGAATCGTACCCTGCTGCTGGAGCTGGTCGAGCGCTATTCTCCGCTGCTGTGCCGACATCACCATCTCGATCTCGCGCTACTGCTCATCGATCTGGACGAGTTCAAGGTCATCAACGACAGCCTGGGACACGAGCGGGGAGATCGGGTACTGGTGTGTGTGGCCGAGCGGTTGACTGCCCTGGCCAGGGGCGCCGATGTCCTGTTTCGACTGGGGGGTGACGAGTTTGCCGTGCTGAGCATACTGCCCCGCGGCAGTCAGGCCGCCGAGCGGCTGGCAAGGCGTATCCTGAGTGGACTGAGCCGGGCGTTGGATGTCGACGGGATCCAGGTACAGCTGAGTGCCTCTATTGGCATTGCCTATAACCATGGTCAGCTCGATAGCAACGACCTGATCCGTAACGCGGATCTGGCCATGTATGAGGCCAAGCGACACGGCAAGCACGGCATTCAGGCCTACTCTGATAGCCTTCATCAAAACATCAGCAACCGGCTGCACATGGAGCACAAGCTGCGCCAAGCCATCGCCGACTGTCAGTTAGAGGTGTGGTATCAGCCCATCATAGATGTACGCACCCAGCGGGTCGATATGGTCGAGGCACTGGCTCGCTGGCCGACTGAGGAAGGCTATGTCATGCCCAACGACTTCATTCCTCTGGCCGAAGATACCGGGCTTATCGTTCCACTCGGTTACCAGATCGCCCAAAAAGCCATGGCTGACCTACCGGCCTTGCGCGCCGTCAACCCCGACCTGAAGCTCAACATCAACCTCTCGGTGCTGCAGCTGATGCAGACCACCTTGGTTGAACGACTTTGCCAACTTTCGGATGCCAACAACTTGCCCCGCGATGCGGTGCATTTCGAACTGACCGAGAGCCTGTTCGCCGAAAAAAACGAAGTGCTGGTACAACATCTGTGCCAGCTGACCGAAGCCGGTTTCAAGGTGCATCTGGACGATTTTGGCACCGGCTACTCCTCGCTAGAGCGTCTGCTCAATCTGCCAGTCGATACTCTGAAGCTCGACCGCAGCTTCACCCAGACCCTTGAGCGGGGTGATGAACGCCTGGTGCGCGCCATCCTCTGGATCAGCCGTGAGATGAAGCTGGAGGTGATCGCAGAAGGAGTGGAGACCGATAAGGAGATGAGCCGTCTTCTGGCGCTGGGATGCCATCTGATGCAAGGCTACCTGTTTGCCAGACCGATGAAGCTGAAAGCGATGATGGTGTGGATGGAAGAGCGCCAGCGGCAGAGCCATGAGACCCATCCCCGGCCGACACCATCACTCCCTCATCCGGAGGTATAGATTGTCGCTAAGAGAGAGGGAGGCTAATGCCTCCCTCTCTCTTGCTGCCTATCGGCCCAGGGCAACCCGGGCGTTGCGGAACATGCGCATCCAGGCGCCGTCCTCGCCCCAGTTGTCCGGATGCCAGGAGTTGGCGACGGTGCGGAACACCCGCTCCGGGTGCGGCATCATGATGGTGGCGCGACCGTCCGTGGTGGTCACGGCGGTGATGCCGCGCGGCGAGCCGTTCGGGTTGGCCGGGTAACGCTCGGTGGCCCCGCCGCGGTTGTCGACGAAGCGCAGTCCCACCAGGCCGGAGGCGTCGAGGGCCGCCAGATGCGCCTCGTCACGCAGCTCGACCCGCCCTTCCCCGTGGGAGACGGCGATCGGCATCACAGAGCCCACCATGTCGGCGAAGAAGGCGGACGGTGAGCCCTGCACCTCGACCAGGCTGAAGCGGGCCTCGAAGCGCTCGGAGCGGTTGCGCACAAAGCGCGGCCACAGGTCGGCACCGGGGATCAGCTCGCGCAGATTGGACATCATCTGGCAGCCGTTGCACACCCCCAGGGAGAGGGTATCGCCGCGCTCGAAGAAGCGCTGGAACTGCTCGCGGGCGGCACCGTTGAACAGAATGGACTTGGCCCAGCCCTCGCCCGCCCCCAGTACATCGCCGTAGGAGAAGCCGCCACAGGCCACCAGGGCCTGGAAGCCATCCAGGGCGATGCGACCACCGAGGATGTCGCTCATATGCACGTCGACCGCGGTGAAGCCGGCTCTGTCGAACGCGGCCGCCATCTCCACGTGGGAGTTGACCCCCTGCTCGCGCAGCACCGCCAGACGGGGTGAAGCCCCCTTGGCGATGTAGGGCGCGGCCACATCGTCGGACGGGTTGTAGGTCAGCGTGGCCTGCAGGCCCGGATCGGTAGCGTCCTGGCGGGCGGCGTGCTCGTTGTCGGCGCACTCTGGGTTGTCACGCAGACGCTGCATCTGCCAGCTGGTCTCGCCCCACACGGTGCGCAGGTGGGTGCGACTCTCGCGCCACAGCTCACCGCCGGCGCGGCGCAGCACGATCTCGTCACCGCTCGTCACTGTGCCGATGACGTGGGCACAGGCGGCCAGGCCGTGACCGGCGAGCAGGGTCATCACCGCCTCCTTGTCCTCGCGGCGCACCTGAATGACGGCACCCAGCTCCTCGTTGAACAGGGCCGGCAGCACCTCGCCACCGACGCGGTCGAGCTCGATGTTGAGGCCGCAGTGACCGGCGAAGGCCATCTCCAGCAGGGTCACCAGCAGGCCGCCGTCGGAGCGGTCGTGGTAGGCCAGCAGGCGACCGTCGGAGACCAGGGCCTGGATGGCGTTGAAGAAGCCCTTGAGCAGCACCGGGTTGTCGAGATCCGGCGCACTCTGCCCAAGCTGGCGATAGACCTGGGCCAGTGCCGAGCCGCCGAGGCGCTGCTTGCCATGACCGAGATCGATGAGGATGAGATCGCTCTCGCCCAGATCGGTGCGCAGCTCAGGGGTGACGGTCTTGCGCACGTCCTCGACCCGGGCGAAGGCGGAGATCACCAGAGAGAGCGGCGCCGTGTTGCTGCGCTCCTCGCCATCTTGCTGCCAGCGGGTCTTCATGGACATGGAGTCCTTGCCGACCGGAATGGTCAGCCCCAGGGCCGGGCAGAGCTCTTCGCCCACCGCCTTGACCGCCTCGTAAAGGCCGGCGTCTTCCCCCGGGTGACCGGCGGCCGCCATCCAGTTGGCGGAGAGCTTGATGCGCTTGAGGCTGCCGATGTTAGTCGGGGCGATATTGGTCAGCGCCTCGGCCACCGCCATGCGTGCAGAGGCGGCATGGGAGAGCAGGGCCAGCGGGGTGCGCTCGCCCATGGACATGGCTTCGCCGTGGTAGCTGTCGTAGGTAGCGGCGGTGACGGCGCAGTCGGCCACCGGGATCTGCCAAGGACCGACCATCTGGTCACGGTTGACCAGACCGGTCACGCTGCGATCGCCGATGGTGATGAGGAAGCTCTTCTCGGCCACGGTCGGCAGGCGCAGCACCCGCAGGGCCGCCTCGCCCAGGGTGACGCCGTCGAGGCGCAGGGCCTGCCCGTCGGCCTGCTGAGTCGTCACATCACGCAGCATCTTGGGCGGCTTGCCGAGCAGCACCTCGAGCGGCAGAGCGATGGGTTGGTTGTCAAAGTGGCTGTCCGACAGGGTCAGGTGCGGCTCCTCGGTGGCGGTGCCGATCACCGCATAGGGCGCGCGTTCGCGCTCGCACAGGACCTTGAACAGGGGCAGCTTGTCCTGGGCGACCGCCAGCACGTAGCGCTCCTGGGACTCGTTGCACCAGATCTCGAGGGGGCTCATGCCCGGCTCATCGTTCGGAATGGCGCGCAGGTCGAAGCGACCGCCACGCCCCCCGTCGCTCACCAACTCCGGCATGGCGTTGGAGAGGCCGCCGGCACCGACGTCGTGAATAAAGAGGATGGGGTTGTCGTCACCGAGCTGCCAGCAGCGGTCGATCACCTCCTGGCAGCGGCGCTCCATCTCCGGGTTGTCGCGCTGCACCGAGGCAAAATCGAGATCCTCGGCCGACTGGCCCGAGGTCATGCTCGACGCCGCGCCGCCACCGAGGCCGATGTTCATGGCCGGGCCGCCCAGCACGATGAGGGCCGAGCCCGCCGGGAACTCGCCCTTCTGGACGTGATCGGTGCGGATGTTGCCGATGCCGCCGGCCAGCATGATGGGCTTGTGATAGCCACGCACCTCGCGACCGTTGTGGCTCTCCACCTCCTCTTCGAAGGTACGGAAGTAACCGAGGATGGCCGGGCGACCGAACTCGTTGTTAAAGGCGGCGCCGCCCAGGGGCCCATCCTGCATGATGTCGAAGGCGCTGACGATACGCGACGGCTTGCCAAAGTCCTGCTCCCAGGGCTGCTCGAAGCCGGGGATACGCAAGTTGGAGACGCTAAAGCCCACCAGGCCCGCCTTGGGCTTGGCGCCGCGGCCGGTGGCGCCTTCGTCACGGATCTCGCCACCGGATCCGGTGGCCGCCCCGGGGAAGGGGGAGATGGCGGTTGGGTGGTTGTGGGTCTCCACCTTCATCAGGATGTCGACCTGCTCCTGGTGGTAGTCATACTCGCCGCTCTCCGGGCTCGGGAAGAAGCGGCCACCCAGGCTGCCCTCCATCACGGCGGCGTTGTCCTTGTAAGCAGAGAGCACATAGTCCGGGGTCTGCTCGAAGGTGTTCTTGATCATCTTGAACAGTGACTTGGGCTGGGCCTCCCCGTCGATTATCCAGTCGGCGTTGAAGATCTTGTGGCGGCAATGCTCGGAGTTCGCCTGGGCGAACATGTAGAGCTCGATGTCGTTCGGGTTGCGACCCAGACGCTGGAAATTCGCCACCAGATAGTCGATCTCGTCGTCGGCCAGGGCCAGGCCCAGACTCAGGTTGGCCTGCGCCAGGGCGTCGCGACCACCGCCCAGCACGTCGACCTGGGTGAAGGGACGAGGCTCGTGATGAGCGAACAGAGCCGAAGCGGCCCCCATCGCGTCAAAGACTGTCTCCATCATGCGATCGTGTAACAACGCAGCGATCTGGCCCCGGTTGGCATCGGTCACCTGCCCTTCGACGTAATAGGCGACGCCGCGCTCGAGGCGTTTGACCTTGGTCAGGCCGCAGTTGTGGGCGATGTCGGTGGCCTTGGAAGACCAGGGGGAGATAGTGCCGGGGCGGGGAGTAACGAGGAAGAGATGACCTTGGGGAGCATGTTCGGGGATGGTGGGACCGTAGCGCAGAAGCCGGTCCAGGGTCGCTCGCTCATCCGGTGAGAGGGGGTCGACAAGCTCGGCAAAGTGCATGAATTCGGCATAGATGCCCGTTATCTCGACTCCTCGTTCTGCCAGGCTTTGCATCAGTTTCTGGACACGAAACTCAGACAGAGCGGGAGCACCGCGCAAGATTTCCATATGGCCTTTCTCACCTTGTATCAAGAGTGGGGGGATTGAAGACGCGCGTATTATAGGGAGGGGGCCCAGAGCGGACAAACGTTTTTCACCCTCCCCTCGATGTGACAGGGCGCACACTCTCTGGTATAAAGGTGCTTCTTTTTTGACTAGTGATGATTTTTTAGACAACCAGAGAGGTCTATTTGAGACTACTAGCCAAATGGTTCATTCTGTCGATTGCCCTGCTGCTGGCTGGCTGTAACCTCAGCCAACCCACCAGTCAGCTGGAGCAGATCCGTGCCCGTGGGGAGCTGAGAGTCGGCACCGTCTATGGGCCCACCTCCTACTATCAGCGTGACAACACCGACCAGGGATATGACTACGAGCTGGCCAAGGCGTATGCCGACTGGCTGGGCGTCAAGCTGAGCATGCGACCCATGGAATCTGCCAGCGCCATCCAACAGGGACTGAGCAACGGAGATCTGGATCTGGCCGCGGGCGCCATTGCCATCACCCCGGAGCGTCGCAAGGGGATGCGCTTTGGCCCCGGCTACTATCAGGTCTCGCCAAAGCTTGTCTATCGCCAGGGAACCAAAAAACCCAAGAGCTTCGCCGATCTCAATGGCAAGCTGGTGATCGCCGCCGGCTCGGCCAGTGAAGAGCAGTTGCTGCGCCTCAAAGAGCGCTATCCCAACCTGACCTGGGAGATGAACAAACTCGCAGATCATGAGGAGCTGCTGCGCCAGGTTGCCGAAGGCAAAATTGATTACACCATAGTCCATGACACTGTGTTGGCGCGGATCCAGCGCTACTATCCCGATCTGGCCGAAGGGCTGACCCTGGAGAACGACTATCAGGTCGGGTGGGCCATGGCCAAGCTGCCCGACGATACCCTCTATGCCAGCGTCATCGACTTCTTTGGCCAGCGCTTCCTCGACGGCACCATTGCCCAGCTCGACGAGAAGTACTTCGGCCATGTGCAGAATTTCGACTTCGTCGATACCCGCACCTTCTTAAAGCGCGCCAAGACCCTGCTGCCCAAGTATCAGCCGCTCTTCAAGGAGCACGCTGGCAAGCTCGACTGGCGTCTGCTGGCGGCCCTGAGCTATCAGGAGTCCCACTGGAATCCCGATGCCCGCTCCTACACAGGGGTACGCGGCATGATGATGCTGACCGAAAACACGGCCAAGTCTCTGGGAGTCAAAGATCGGACTCATCCCGCGGAGAGCATCGCCGGCGGCGCCCGTTACCTGCACCAGCTCATCGAGCAGGTGCCCGACTCGGTGCCCGAAGATGAGAAATTCTGGTTTGCGCTGACCGCCTATAACATCGGCTATGGCCACATGATGGATGCCCGCCGGCTGGCCAAGATGCAGGGCAAGAACCCCGACAGCTGGAGCGACGTCAAGGATGTCCTGCCACTGCTGCAGGAGTCCCGCTGGCATCGCAAGGTGCGCTACGGCTACGCCCGTGGCGGCGAGGCACGTAACTACGTCAACAACGTACGCCAGTATTACCAGAGCCTGCTGTGGCTCGATAACGAGCAGCAGAAGCTCAGGCAACGGGAGAGCCTGCTGGAGCAGGATGAAGCGCTGGCCGCAGAACCCGTCAAGGCGGCCCCGGCCACCAGCACCCTGCTCACCGCCCTCTCCAGCTGAGCTGGTTTACTCCCCGTTCCCTTCTGTTAGTATCGAGCCATGGCCCTAAGGGTTCTTGTGGAAAATCAAATCGTTCATGAGAACCCGGGCCCTCTGCCACACAAGGAGGTCAGAATGCTAAAACGCAGACGGGCACACGTGGCGAGCAGCAAACCCAAGAGCAGTTGGAATCACAGACGCCGGTTAAAGCTCAGTGCCGAAAAGCGCCAGCGTCACCGTAGACAACGCTCCGACTTCTTGCTGCCTGCCCCGCTGATAGCCTGACGACACCCGTATTGCTCTCACGAGGTTCGCTCTTGGCGGGCCTCTCGTTATTCCCACCACACCTGTTCGCATAAAAAATCCCGCCGTAGCGGGATTTTTTTCGGGCTCGCATCATCAATAGAAAATGCGCTCGGCACGCTCACTCTGCTTGAGCCACACCGGCTTGCTGCTGGTCTTGCACCAGATGCGATGGAGATAGCTATAAAAACGAGCCCTGTCACGGCGAAACAGCATGACAGGAAATGCCAACAACCCGATGAGCAGTACGAAGCAGCGACGCAGTACGATCCGGGTCAGAGTAAAAGGCTGAAACATGACTCTATACCTCACTGGTTGGACCACTTGAGCTAGCATAGCGTCATCAATGTACTTTTACTACACAATCTCACAAAAAAAGAGAATATCTGGATGTCAGAGGATATAGTGAAAGCAAAAAACACAATTTAATTACATAAAAAACACATATTGCCCTCTTGGTCCAGGCTGACCACAGTTAAGAAGCGCGCTTTCTGACACAAGGAGGAGTCATGCATTTCAGCGAGCTTATTCTGGTCCTGCTTGCCGGCCTGATACTCTGGCCCGAGGCGCAAGACTGGAGAACCAATCGCAACGATCTGGTTCAACTGAGTGACAGAGTCCCCGTCAATGGATCGATATGGCAGTGTGGCGTGTTGAAGAGCCGAATGGCCGATATAGAGGAGTTGATGGCGACGGCAACCCAGGTCAGGGATCGCCAAACCTTCGATGAAGTCAGCCACCACCTGTTGAAACAGTGGCGAGACAAGGCATGCGACATGACGCTGCAATAGCCTCAGGAAAACAAAAAGCCCGCTCATTGAGCGGGCTTTTCTGAATGTGGAGGCGCGTTCCGGAGTCGAACCGGACTAAACGGATTTGCAATCCGCTACATAACCGCTTTGTTAACGCGCCATGCTCTCTAAGAGAGTTTGGAGCGGGAAACGAGACTCGAACTCGCGACCCCGACCTTGGCAAGGTCGTGCTCTACCAACTGAGCTATTCCCGCCTTGTGCAGACGACTGCCTGACAACGAGGCGCATTATACGGGTGCCACTGGATGAGACAAGTGTTTTTTGCCACGAATCATCCTCTTTTGGCTCGTTTGCTCACACTTCAGACAAAACCGTCAAAAAGAGGACTCCCCTTTGTGAGCCCACAGGCGCTTTGCGCTTAAGCACATTGAAAAACTGATGGTTTTGGTCAATATGTGGCTAGTTATTCGATATCGACTCAATCCAATCGTTGGCATGACAGGGATTTCACGCGCAACGGGCCTTCGGCCCAGACTCATGTTGGTCTTCTTCCTGCTGGGCATGGTGCCATTTTTGGCAGTTTCCATGCTCTTTCTGCATTCTCACGGCAAGGATCTGACCGAACAGACGTCCAACCACCTCGTTTCGGCACGAAACATCAAGAAATCCCAGCTTGAGGACTATTTTGGCAATCTCAAGGAGCAGGTCGTCACCTTTGCCCGACAGGACTTCGCCGGCAACAGCATAGGCCGCTTCTATGGCTTTACCGGCGCCTTCGAAAAACTGGGTACCACCCCGGAAGAGGCACGCCAACGAGCGGCCCACCGTTATCAACCCGGCTCATGGGATCAACTGCAAAAACCCGATCCTGAGCTGCCGGTTGAACCCGAGATCAGTGCCCTGATCCTCGCCGACGAGATGTACGGCCGAGTTCATCAACGCTTTCATCGCGGTTACGCGGATATGGTGCGCAGCGGCCACTACTCGGATATCTATCTGGTCGATCTCAGCGGGGATGTGGTCTATTCGGTCACCAAACGCCCCAATTTTGCCACCAACCTGCTCTCGGGCCCCTATCAAAACAGCGAACTGGCCACCACCTTCAGACGGGTCAAACGCAGCCTGGATGGTGGTTTGGCCCCGCAGCAAGTGTTCGAGTTCAGCGATTTTGGCCTCAATCCCCTGAGTGGTGAGGTGGTCGCCTACCTGGCTGCCCCTGTGATGCAATATGACTACGTGCGCGGCGTGGTCATCTTCGAGCTGCGCACCGACAAGCTAAGCGAGATCATGGGGGAGCGCGAGGGGCTCGGCGAGACAGGCGAAACCATACTGGTGGGGCCGGACAGGCGCATGCGCGCCGATGCCTGGCTCGATCCCCGCTACAGCGTGGCACAGAGCTTCTCACCTGCGGCACATCCCATGAATACCCCGCTCGTGGAGCAAACGCTGGCCGGCAAGCAAGGGGTGGGGCTCTTCACCTCCTATCTGGGAGATGAGGTACTGGCTGCCTATACCCCGGTCAGGGTGTTTGGCTCGGAGTGGGCGCTCATCGCCGAGATCTCCACCCGCGAGGCCTACGCCAGGATCCACCAGCTCGAAACCTTTACCGTTACCCTCACGCTCGGCTCCATCATTCTCGCCATCTTCCTCTCCCGCTGGCTGTCGGACACCATTACGGCGCCTCTGCGAGGATTGGCCAAGGCAGCAGAGCGCGTCGCCAACGGCGATCTTGAGCATCCCATCACGCCCCCTGGCGGGGACGGCGAGATTGCCATGCTCTCGCGCGCCTTTGCCCACATGCAATCGTCACTCAGGGAAAAGCTGGCCCTCATCGCCCGCCAGACCGAGGCGTTGCAGGAGCAAGTCGAGTTGACGCACCGTCAGAACCTCAGCCTGCAGCAGGCGGACCGCCTCAAGGATGAGTTGCTGGCCAACACCTCCCATGAGCTGCGTACCCCCATTCACGGCATCAGAGGCATGGCCGAGGCCATGCTCACCCAGCGAGATGCCCTGACCGAGCGACAGCAGGACCAGCTCAGCCTGATTGTCAAAAGCGCCGACAGCCTGGCACGCCTGGTCGACGATCTGCTCGATTACCATCGCATGCGCCACGGCCAGCTCGATATCCATGCCGCTCCCGTCTCCTCCAAGGGGGTGATCCGGCTGGTGCTCGATCTCTGCCACCACCTTATCCAGGCCAAACCCTTGCGCCTGGTCGACCTCACGACAGACGATCTGCCTGCGGTGATGGCTGACGAGCAGCGACTCGAGCAGGTGCTGTGGAACCTGGTCGGCAATGCCATCAAGTACACCCCTGAGGGCAAGGTGGTGCTGAGCGCCGCCGTCGAGGGAGACAGTCTGCGCTTTCGGGTGACCGACACCGGGATCGGCATTCCGAAGGAACAGCTGGAGCACATCTTTGAGCCACTGGTGCAGCTGGAAGGGATCAAACAGGGATCGGGCCTGGGGCTGACCATCACCCGCCAACTGGTACAGCTGATGGGAGGGACGCTGGAGGTGAGCAGCGAGCGAGACGTGGGCTCCACCTTCTCTTTCACCCTCCCCCTGGCCAGCGGCGGCGCCATCCCTATGGTTCCGGATGTTCGCCCCATGGAGCAGCAACTGCTACGCCAACAGCCGGCCCCGTTGCCCGAATACGAAGCGGCCCCGCTCCCGGACGATGCTCCCTGTCTGCTTATCGTCGATGACGAGCCCATCAATCTTCACATCTTGCAGCACCTGCTCGCGCCCTGCGGTTACCGCATCCTGACCAGTGGCGATGGCCACGACGCCCTGCGCCGCCTCGAGGAGGAGCCGGTGGATCTCCTGCTGCTCGACGTCATGATGCCGACCCTTTCGGGCTTCGACGTCTGCCGCCGTCTGCGTGAGCATCTCTCGCGCGATCGTCTGCCCGTGCTGCTGCTCACCGCCCTCGGCGCACCCAAGGATATCGAGGAAGGGTTCAGTGCCGGGGCCAACGACTATCTGGTCAAGCCCTTCGCTCGGGAGGAGCTGCTGGCCCGGGTCAATGCCCTGCTTGAGGCCAAACGGGGTCGTGACACCCTGGTGGAGAACGACCTGCTCAAGCGAGAAGTCGAGCATCGCCTCTCCCTGCAACAGGCCCTTCAGGAGGATCAGCGCCACCTGCTAAACCTGTTGACCCAGGGGCGCGATCCCCTGCTCTTCGTGCGTCATGACGGCACCCTGCTGTTTGCCTCCCGAGCGGCTGCCGAGTTGCTCGGTCTGTCCGACGAGCGCCCCCTCGAGCAGATGCATCTCGCCGAGCTGCTGGCAGCCCCACTCCCCGAGCTTAAGGAGGGGCAGCAGACCCTGACCCTCGTTCTGGCGGGACAGGTAACGTCGATGACGGCTCACCTGATCGAGACTCGCTTCCAGGGAGAAGCGGCACTCGCCCTCTGCCTGCTGCCGTGGGAGACGGCCACACCGGAGCGGGTGCTCGCCCTGGAGAATGCCCTGCGTAGCCTGTCGCGTCAGGCCATCATCGAAGACGATCAACTGCTCGGCGAGCTCAGCCGCCTCGGCGGCGAGTTCCGCACTCTGGCCGACACCCTGATCCGCCAGCAAGATGACGATCCCCTGCGCCGCACTCTGGTCGATACCATGCAGCTCTCACTCGAGGCGTGGCAAGACGCCACCGGTAAGGGCAAGGTGGCGCTGGCCGAGAAGAGCAAGCTGTGGCGCGTCTATCTCGACAAGTCGAGCCCCCAGACCCGCACCCTCGACAAGTACCTGCATCTGGATACCCTGCCCCAGACCCCGCGCTGGAAGACGGTGGTGGCCACCGCCGAGTATGTACTGCAGCACTGCCCCCTCGATGAAGGCGCTCGGCAGCGGCTGCACCAGTGCAGCCAGGAGCTGCGCCAACTCGCCAGCCGACGTCCCTGATCCCCGGTGCCCTCTTTTTTTTCATCGAAAATATGGTCCGTGAAAGGAGGGCGTTCGGGCCGCCGGACTCGTGTCACACTTTTGTAAAAAGCGCATTTTTTCAGGTACTTTTTACGCCAAAAGAAAGAATGTAACGCATTGAAAATAAACGATTAAAAAATCGCTTTGACGAATTTGACGAAGCGCTGCGGTTTTTTACGAAATCGACGATCTCACCACTTGGGTTATGCCCTTACCTCTGCTTTGCTAGAGACGTTGGAAAGCAACAAGTGGCACAAGACCACACCAACGACAGAGGGCCGACCTCACCAGCATGCGAGGCTCGGTGCTCACTCCAAAACAAGGAATAAAAGAAGAAAGGAATAACTATGCTTGCCAAACTGTCCAAACTCTCTGCCTCGGTCATGCTGGGTACCCTGATGATTGCCGGTGCTGCCGGCACCGCAGTGGCTGCCGATAACAAGACGGTACTGACCCTGGTGGCCCAGCAGGAAACTGCCTGGGTGAAGAACTTCAACCCCTTCCTGCAGGCTGGCCTGCTGCACACCACCCGCCACTTCATCTATGAACCCCTGGTGATCTTCAACGATATGCAGGGGGGTAAACCGGTCTTCCGCCTGGCGACCAACTACGCCTTCAGCGATGACCTCAAATCCGTCACCTTCGATCTGCGTGACGGGGTGAAGTGGTCTGATGGCGAAGCCTTTGATGCAGACGACATCCTCTTCTCCTTCAACCTGGTCAAGGCCAACAAGGCCCTGGATGAGCGCTCAATCTGGACCCAGATCGAGAGCGTCGAGAAGCTGGCCCCCAACAAGGTGAAGTTCATCCTGAGTGCCGTCAACACCAACGTGGTGAACGATCTGGTTCTGGTTCCGATTGTGCCTGAACACCAGTGGAAGTCGGTCAAAGACCCGGTCGCCTTCACCAACGACAAGCCGGTTGGTACCGGCCCGTTCACCGAGGTGGACAACTTCTCCGCCCAGCTCTACACCCAGTGCCGCAACCCCCACTACTGGGATAACGCCAACCTCGCCATCGACTGTATCCGTATGCCGCAGATGGCCACCAACGACCAGGTACTGGCCGCCGTCATGAAGGGTGACATCGACTGGTTCGGCTCCTTCGTGCCGGACATCGAGCGTCTCTACGTCGGCAACGATCCGAAGAACAACAAGTACTGGTTCCCCGCCTCAGGTACCGTGGCGTTCAACGTCAACTTCCAAACCAAGAACCCGGGCAACCACGAAGCCTTCAATGACATCAACTTCCGTCGCGCCTTCTCCATGGCGATGGACCGCCAGTCCATGGTGGACATCGCGGGCTACGGCTACCCGACCGTCAACGAATACCCGTCCGGCCTTGGCAAGGCATTCGACTCCTGGAACAACCCGGAAGTGGACAAGAAGTACGGCAAGTACAACAAGTTCGATCTGGAAGGGGCCAAGGCGCTGCTGAAGGAAGCGGGCTACAAGGATTGTGACGGCGACAAGTTCCTCGACACCCCGAGCTGCAAGAAGATCGAGTTCAAGGTGCTGGTACCGAACGGCTGGACCGACTGGGTCAACACGGTACAGATCGGCGTGGAAGGGCTGCAGGCACTGGGCCTGAATGCCAAGACCGCCACCCCGGAAGCCACCGTCTGGACCGAGAACCTGATCACCGGCGACTTCGACGTCGCCCTGCAGGGTTACTTTGCCGGTGCCAACCCGCACAAGTACTTCGAGACCGCCTTCCACTCCCGCAACATGGGTGAGCGTGGCAACCGCTTCGCGGCCCCCCGCTACAAGGACCCGGCGCTGGACAAGCTGATCGACGACTTCACCCAGACCGCCGATGCGGCCAAGCAGAAGGAGATCATGTTCGCCATCCAGGAGAAGGTCGGTGCCAACCAGACCATCATCCCGGTGTTCAACAACCCGACCTGGTACGAGTACAGCACCAAGCGCTTCAATGGCTGGTTCAGTGCCGACAACCCGGTTGCCAAACCCCAGCTCCACCCGGACACACCCGAGCGTCTGCTGCACGTGTTGTCCCTCAAGCCAAACAGCTAATCAATCCCGGCCCCCTGCGGGGGGCCCTCTTCCCCGTCATCCACCTCTTGTCCCGGTTCTGCCGGGGTTGGGGTAGCTATACCCGATGCGGGGCAGGCTTGCAGTAAAAGGTACTATCATGGGATTCATACTGAGACGTTTCTCCTTCTATCTGGTTGCCTTTCTGGTAGCCGCCACCATCAACTTCCTGCTCCCCCGCGCCATGCCAGGCGATCCCGTCTCCGTGATGTTTGCCCGCGCCGGCGCCATGATGGAACCGGCCGCCCTCGAGGCTCTCAAGGCCACCTTCGGCTTCGTTGACGGCCCGATTGGCACCCAATTTCTGACCTATGTGAAGAGCGTCTTCACCTGGGATCTCGGCACCTCGGTGCGCTTCTATCCGCAGCAGGTCTCTGACGTGCTGGGTCGCGCCATCGGCTGGACCCTGTTTCTGGTGGGCACTTCCACCATCCTGAGCTTCTCCATCGGCTCCATCGTCGGCATCTTCGCCGCCTGGTATCGCGGTGGCCGCATGGACAGCGTGCTTTCCCCCCTCACCCTGGTGATGCAAGCCATCCCCCCGGTAGTCGTCTCTTTACTCGCCCTCTTCCTGTTCGGGGTGAGCCTGGAATGGCTGCCCATCGGCTATGCCTACAGCCCGGAGATCACCCCCGACTGGGGCTGGGAGCACATCAAGAGCATCCTGACCCACGCCATCATGCCGGTGGGCACCCTGGCCCTGGTGCAGGTGGGGGGCTTTCTCATCACCATGCGCAACAACATGATCAATCTGCTGGGCGAAGACTACATCACCATGGCCAAGGCCAAGGGGCTCTCCAGCAACCGGGTGATCTTCAACTACGGCGCTCGCAACGCCATCCTGCCCAGCGTCACCGCCCTCTCCATGGCGCTCGGTTTCGTCATCGGCGGCTCCCTCATCACCGAGGTGATCTTCAACTACCCCGGCCTGGGCCTGACCCTCTATCAGGGCATTCTGGCCCGTGACTACCCGCTCATTCAGGGGCAGCTGCTCATCATGACCATCACCATGCTCAGCTTCAACTTCCTGGCCGACGTGCTCTACGTCTTCCTGGATCCCCGTCTGCGTACAGGAGGCAAATAAGATGCGTATGCCGACCATTCTCAAGATTTTACTGGGCAACAAGAAGGCCGCCTTCGGCCTCGCCATCGTCGTCGCCTTCGTACTGATGGCCATCTTTGCTCCCCTCCTGGCCAGCAACGAGCCGACCAAGCGGGTGGCCCGCCCCCACCAGCCCCCCAGTGCCGAGTATGTGATGGGCTCAACCCGCATGGGTCACGACATCTGGGCCCAGTTCACCAACGGGGCGCGCGTCTCCCTGATGGTGGGCTTCAGCGCGGGTCTCTTGGTCTGCGCCCTGGCGGTCGCTATCGGCATCACCGCCGGCTACTTCGGCGGCCTGGTGGATGAGTGCCTCACCTTCCTGATGAACGTAGTGCTGGTGATCCCCAACCTCCCCTTGCTATTGGTGCTCGCCAGCTTCATCGGGGAAGCCTCCCCCTGGGTCATCGCCCTCATCATAGGGCTAACCTCCTGGGCCTATGGCGCGCGCGTCATCCGCGCCCAGACCCTGGCCCTGCGGGAGAAAGAGTTCGTCATCGCCGCCGAGGTGCTGGGCGAGCCGGCCTGGCGCATCATACTGGTGGAAATTCTGCCCAACCTCATCTCCATCATCGGCGTGAGCTTTATCGGCTCCATCATCTACGCCATCGTCACCGAGGCGACCCTGGAGTTCCTGGGCTTGGGTGACCCCACCGTCGTGAGCTGGGGCATCATGCTCTACAACGCCCAGACCTCGAGCGCCATCCTGATCGGCGCCTGGTGGGAGATCCTGGCCCCCTGCTTTGCCATCGCCACCCTGGGCGCGGGCCTGGCCATGCTCAACTTCGCCATCGACGAGATCGCCAACCCGCAGCTGCGCTCCCACAAGGGGCTGAGCCGCTGGAAGAAACTCGCCGCCCCGGTCACCACACCGGTTGCCACAGCACAGGAGAAGACAGCATGAACCAGCAACCCCTGCTGTCGGTACGCAATCTCTGCGTCGACTACATCACCGAAAATGGCGACGTGCGCGCCGTCAACTCGGTCAGCTTCGACATCGCCCCCGGTGAAGTGTTTGGCCTTGCCGGCGAGTCTGGCTGCGGCAAGTCCACCGTCGCCTTCTCGGTAGCCCGACTGCACAAGCCGCCCGCCTACATCAGTGGCGGTCAGATCCTGTTCAAGGGCGAAGACATTCTGAGCTACGACGATCGCCGTCTGCGCGACTATCGCTGGCAACAGGCCTCGGTAGTGTTCCAATCCGCCATGAACGCGCTCAACCCCGTGCTGCGCATGGAGGAGCAGTTCTGCGACGTGCTGCTGGCCCACAACCCGGGGCTGACCCGCTATGAGGCGATCAAGCGCGCCCAGGAGCTGCTCGAGATCGTCGACATCCACCCGAGCCGGCTGCTCGACTACCCGCACCAGTTCTCCGGCGGTATGCGCCAGCGTCTGGTGATCGCCATCGCGCTGGCCCTCAACCCCGAGCTGCTCATCATGGACGAGCCGACCACGGCCCTGGACGTGGTGGTGCAGCGCGAGATCCTGCAGAAGGTCTATGCGCTCAAAGAGAAGTTCAACTTCTCAATCCTCTTCATCACCCACGATCTCTCGCTCATGGTCGAGTTCTGCGATCGCATCGGCATCATGTACGCGGGTGAACTGGTAGAGGTGGCTCCGTCCAAGGCGATCCTGACCGCGCCACTGCACCCGTATACCAAAGGGCTCGGCAACTCCTTCCCGCCCCTGCACGGGCCGAAGAAGGTGCTGGAGGGGATCCCGGGGACCCCGCTCAACCTGCTGGAGGTGCCGGTCGGCTGCCGCTTCCAGGCCCGCTGTAACCGGGTACACGACCGCTGCAAACAGGAGTACACGGCCCTGCACGAGGTACGGCCGGGTCAGCTCGCCGCCTGCCATCTCCACACCCAGGCAGAGGATCAGATCATTCATTTCAGTCGGGCCGCTGGCGCTTGAGGATGTAAGCCATGACGATTGCACACGGACAGGAAGCCATCATCGAGGTACAGCACCTCTACAAGGACTTCCCCATCAACTCCAACGCCCTGAAGAGCGACAAGATGCGGGCCCTCTCGGACATCAGCTTCACCCTCTCCAAGGGGCGTGCCCTGGCGGTGGTGGGCGAGTCGGGTTCGGGTAAGAGCACGGTGGCCAAGATCATCGCCAAGATGTACAAGGCGAGCGCCGGCCGCATCCTCTACCGGGGACGCAATCTGGATGAGTTTGACAAGGGCACCGCCCTGCTCGACTACCGCCAGAGTGTGCAGATGGTGTGGCAGGACCCGTTCGGTTCACTCAATCCCACCCATACCATCTACCACCACATCGCCCGTCCCCTGCTGCTGCACAGCAAGGTGCTCGACAAGAGAGACCTGCCCGACATGGTCTATGGCCTGCTCGAGAAGGTGGGGCTGACCCCGGCCAAGGCGACCGCGGCCAAGTACCCGCACCAGCTCTCCGGGGGGCAGCGCCAGCGCGTCAACATTGCCCGCAATCTGGCGGTAGAGGCCGAAGTGGTGCTGGCCGACGAACCCACCTCCATGCTCGACGTCTCCATTCGCATCGGCATCCTCAACCTGATGGAGCAGATGAAGAATGAGCTCGGCATCTCCATGCTCTACATCACTCACGACATCGCCACGGCCCGCTACGTGGCGGAAGATCTGGCGGTGATGTACGTGGGCCACATGGTGGAGTGGGGCGACGTGGATGAGATCCTGCACCACCCTCAGCACCCCTATACCCAGCTGCTCATCTCGGCGGTGCCGGACCCCGAGAAGAGCATCCACGCCGCCCTCGAGGGGGGGCGCAAGGGGGAGATACCGCTATGGACGCCCGAATCGTGCGGTTGCCCGTTTGCCGGTCGCTGTAACTCGGTCCAGCCACGTTGCAAGACCACCTTGCCGCCGGTGACCAAGCTTGCCGACAACCACTTCGTTCGCTGCTACCTGTTCGAGTGAGACGCCATGGAACTTCTGATCAACCAGGTCGGCTATGAGTGCGGCGCCGTTAAACGGGCGCTGCTGCAAAAAGCGAGCGATGCGCCCCTCGAGGGAAGCCTGCGGGTGCGCCGCCTCGGTGACGATGCCGTGGTGTTGGAGGTGCCGCTGGAGCCGGCGGGCGTCGTCCCCGGATGGCAGGGACGCTTCTTCTGGCAAGGGGACTTTTCTGCCCTCGCCGCGCCGGGAGAGTATCGCCTTGAGGCGGTCACCCGCCACGGCATAGTCCGCTCGACCCGGTTCAGGGTCGGTGAGCAGTTACTGCGCCGCCGCTGCCTCTCCGACCTTGTCCACTACTTCAAGGGGCAGCGCTGCAGCGGCCGTTTCCAGCGCGCCGATCGCGCGGCCCGCATCCTGGGCTGCGAAGAGCGCCGCGACGTGCACGGCGGCTGGTATGACGCCAGTGGCGATGTGAGCAAGTACTTAAGCCACCTCTCCTACGCTAACTACATGAATCCCCAGCAGACCCCGCTGGTGGTTTGGTCCCTGCTCAAGTGTCGCGCCCTGCTGGCACGGCAAGGAGACATCGACAGCCAGAACCTGTGCAAGCGCCTCACCGACGAGGCCCTGCACGGGGCCGATTTTCTCTGCCGCATGCAACACGCGTCGGGCTTTTTCTACATGACCCTGTTCGACAAATGGAGCAAGGATCCCGAGCAGCGGGAGCTGTGTGCCTACGCGACCCAGCAGGGACACAAGTCGACCGACTATCAGGCTGGCTTTCGCCAGGGGGGCGGCATGGCCATCGCTGCCCTGGCCCGCGCCGCACGCGAGAGTGAGCCGGGGGAGTTTGCCAATGCCCACTACGCCGCCGCGGCCGAGCTCGGCTATCACCATCTGCGCGAGATGAACCCCCACTATCTCGATGACGGGCAGGAGAACATCATCGACGAGTACTGCGCCCTGCTGGCCGCCGTCGAGCTGACCCGCACCCTCGGCCATGACTGGCTGGGAGAGGCCCGTCACTGGGCCACCCGGCTGGAGCGGCGCCTGCGGCCCCATCCGGACGGGGGGCACTACTGGAGCGCCAACGACGATGGCGCGCGCCCCTACTACCACGCGGTGGAAGCGGGATTGCCGGCATTGGCACTCATCGAGTACCTCAGCATAGAGCCGGAGCACGAGCGGTTACAGGGGGCGCTTCGCACCATTGAGCGTTCGCTCACGAGCGAGCTGGCCTGGTGCGCGGCTCCGGGCAACCCCTTTGCCCTGGCTCGCCAGTATGTGAAGGGGGTCGATGAACCGGCCCGCCTCGCCTTCTTCATGCCCCATCGTAACGAGTCGGGCTACTGGTGGCAGGGGGAGAACGCGCGGCTCGCCTCGCTCGCGGCCCTCGCCTTCGCCGCCCGCCCCCTGCTGCCGCAGCTGGCGGCCCGCCTCGAGGCGCACGGCCAGCGTCAGCTCGACTGGATCCTCGGCGCCAACCCGTTCAATGCCTGCATGCTGGACGGCCACGGCATCAACAACCCGGCCTACACCGCCGGCTGGCCCAACGCCGCCGGGGGGATCTGCAACGGCATCACCGCAGGATTTGACGACGAGGCGGATATCGCCTTCATCCCGGAGCCTTATCGGGAGCGGCTGGATCAGAACTGGCGCTGGGGAGAGCAGTGGATCCCGCACGCCGCCTGGTTCGCCCTGGCGATCACCCTGCAGGGGGTCCCCCATGAGTGATCTCTTCGTCGGGGTCGACGGGGGCGGCACCCACACCCGGGCCCGCCTGCGCGATGTGACCGGGCGGCTGCTCGGGGAAGGCATAGCCGCCGGCAGCAATCTGGAACTCGGTATCGAGCAGGCTAAAGGGGCGGTCATGGCCGCCATCGACGGCGCCCTGACCGAGGCCGGCCTGGGCCCTCATGACTACGGCCGACTGCACGCGGGCCTGGCGCTGGCCTCGGCCGAGCTGCCCCACTGCTACCACGCCTTCCTGGCCGAGCCGTTACCGTTTGCCGAGGTGTGTCTGACCTCCGATGCCTTCGGCGCCTGCCTCGGCGCCTTCGGGGGCAATGAAGGCGCCATCCTCATCGCCGGTACCGGCTCGGTGGGACTCATCTATCGACATGGCGCGATCCACACCTGCTCCGGGCGCGGTTTTCCCATCTCGGATCTCGGCAGCGGTGCCTGGCTTGGCCTGCGCGCGCTCCAGAGCGCCCTGCTCAGCCACGACGGCATACTGCCGCCGAGCCTGCTGGCGGTGCGCGTCATGGATCACTTCGGTCGCGATCAGGTCGAGGCGGTACGCTGGGCCAGTCAGGCCATTCCCGCCGACTATGGGCGCTTTGCTCCTTGGGTCATAGAGGCCGCCCGGGACGGGGATGAGCTCGCCCAAGCGCTCGAGGAGGAGCTGTTGGGTACCCTGACGCTCCTGCTGCACGGCATGCATCGGCTGGGGGCGCCCGCCATCGCCCTGCTCGGTGGGATAGGAACGGCCCTGGCCCCTCGCCTCGCCCAGCGTTGCCCGGATCTGCTGGTCTCACCCCGGGCCGATGCCCTGGAGGGGGCCCTTCTCTTTATCAAAAACAAGGAGCTGCCATGTCTGCACCCCTGATCGACCTGGATGTCATTCGCCGGGAGGGAAACGATGTCTGGCTACGCATGACCCTGACCGAGCGCCCCCCGGTAGGCGCTACGCTGCATTTCTGCCTGGCCCGATATCTGGCTCCCGACAGCCTCCAGGGGGGGACCCTGCAGCGCCAGGTCGGCAGTTACAAGGTGGTCACCCTGGCCCCCGACAGTCTCAGCATCGAGTTCTGCTGCCCTGCGGCTCCCGCCCAGCGCCTCTCCGATCTCCCTCAGGGATGCTACCTCGGTTACTCGGGTCCCCAGTCGCAACCCGCTCTGCTGCCCCTGGCCATCGGCCGGCGTGAGCTGAGGCTCCCCCCCACGACACGCACCATCCCGGACCTGGATCCCGCAGAGGAGCAGGCCGGCCTGGTGCCCGCCCCCCGCCACTGGCGGCTGCTGGATGGCGAGTTTCGCCTGCCGGAGCGGGCTCATGTGGCCGCACCAGAACCCATCTACACCCTGCTTGGCGGCTTCAACGAGCTGACAGGTCTCTCCCTCAGACAAGATCACGATGCCCTGATCCATCTGCACCGTGAGCCCATGGACGAGGAGGCCTATCGCCTTCGCATCACGCCGACCGGTATCACCATTGTCGCCGGCTCGAGCAAGGGTTGGCGCCACGCCCTGATGAGCCTGGCCCAATGGGTGTTGCAACACGGTGAGTCACTCCCTTGTATCGAGGTAGAAGATGCCCCCCGTTTCGGCTTTCGCGGCCTGTTTCTCGACTGCGCCCGCCACTTTCACAGCGTGGCGACCATCAAGCGGCTGCTTACCCAGATGGCCCTCTTCAAGTTCAACCACTTTCATTGGCACCTGACCGATGACGAAGGATGGCGCCTCGAGATCAAGGCCTTCCCGGCCCTCACCGAAGTGGGTGCCTGGCGCGGCCACGATCTACCTGTCACTCCCCAGCTGAGCGGCGGCCCCGCCCCCTATGGCGGCTACTACACCCAGAGCGAGGTGCGGGAGGTGGTGGCTCACGCGGCGACACTCGGGATCACCGTCATCCCCGAGATCGACATTCCCGGTCACTGTCATGCAGCCATCAAGGCCTTGCCCGCTCTCCTGACCGAGCCTGCCGACGGCTCCCGTTACCGTTCGGTGCAGTTTTTCGAAGACAATGTGCTCAACCCGGCCCTGCCTGGCACCTATACCTTTCTCGAGGCGGTGCTGGATGAGGTGTGTGAGCTCTTCCCCGGCCCCCTGATTCACATGGGGGGCGACGAGGTTCCGGAAGGGGTGTGGACCGACAGCCCCGCCTGCCACGCCTTCATGGCGCAACACGGTTATCAGGATCCCAAAGAGCTGCAGGGTCACCTGCTGCGCCACTGCCAGCACTATCTGGCTGGCAAGGGCAAGCAGATGGCCGGTTGGGAGGAGATGCAGCACGGTGACAAGGTGAGCCGGGAGGCCGCCGTGTGGGCCTGGACCCGCTTCGAGGCGGGACTGGCGGCTGCCGCCGCCGGCTTCCCCGTGGTGATGGCGCCGGCCCAGTATCTCTACCTCGATCTCGCCTGGAGTGAAGACCCTGCCGAGCCCGGCCTTTACTGGGCCGGGACCCTGGATCTTCGCACCCTCTACGACTGTGATCCGGCCCCCACCGATTTCCATGCCCATGACAACATACTCGGCATCCTGAGCCCCCTGTGGAGTGAACACATCATCTCTCGGGAGCGATTGGATTACATGCTCTATCCCCGCCTGCTCGCCTCGGCTGAGGTGGCCTGGAGCATGATGACACAACGCTCCTGGCAGTCATTGTGTGCCCGACTACCGGGCCAGTTGCGGATGCTCGACCGAATGGGGGTTGCCTACCGCCCTCTTCGAACCTGATGTTGTCCTTTTCTGTTGGCGGCCTCTGGCCGCCTTTTTTGTCATGGCCGTCACAGAATCATAAAAAACAGGGCAACATTGCCGTTACATGCAATGCCACTGGCGACAAACTTTTGGCAAAATCGCGCCCCGTTCCTCTCACTTCACGGTTTCATTCGGTTCATGCTGCGCCACGCCCCCCTGCTCGACCAAGAGGTCACCTTCGATGCCAGCCAGCAGCTGGTCTCTACCACTGATCTCGCGGGTAACATCACCTATGCCAACGATGCCTTCTGCCAGATAGCGGGCTACGCGCCCCATGAACTGGTCGGTCAGCCCCATAATCTGGTGCGTCATCCCGATATGCCGAAGGCGGCATTCGGGGATCTCTGGCAACAGTTAAAACAGGGAAAACCCTGGCGTGGCGTGGTCAAGAATCGTTGCAAGGATGGCCGCTACTACTGGGTCGATGCCTATGTGACGCCGCTGCTGGAAGGGGAACGTGTGGTGGGATACCAATCTGTTCGCAGCAAACCTGAGCGGGCACTGGTGAAAAAGGCCGAGCAGAGTTATCGCCTGCTGCTTGGTATGGAGCGTGAAGGGCGACGCCCCCCCCTCTCCTTGCAGCGGTTGCGTCCCTGGCTGCTGCCACTCCTGCTGGTCACCACCCTGGGATGGGGCGCCTATCGGGAGGGAATGGAGGCCCTGCCCTATCAGCTTCTGCCACTGCTGCTGGTAGCCCTGTTCTGCCGTCACGAACTCTTCGCCATGCCGCGCTACCTCAGACACTTGGCCGCAGAGTACGACAGCCTGACCCGACTCATCTATTCGGGCAAGCGCCCGGGGGCGGTTGCCGACTTTCATATCAAGATGCTGCAGGCCAGGATCCGTACCGTGCTGGGACGTGTCGATGATGCCACCGCCAACCTGCACCGATTGGCCGAGCGACTCGACCACTCCAGCGAGGTGGCCAGTCAGGCGGTACGCCAACAGGAAGACCAAACCCGGCAGCTGGCCGCCGCCATGAGCCAGCTCGGCACCGGTGCAACCGACGTCACCCGTCATATTCATCACTGCGCCACCCAGATTGAGGGGATCACCCAGCGTAGCGAGCAGGCGACCCAGACCCTGCGCCACACTCGTCAGGCGGTTGAATCCCTGGCCGAGCAGGCGCAGGAGGCACACCAGATGGCCCAGCGCCTGAGCGAAGAGTCACGCCGGATTGATGACATCATGGGGGCCATTGGCGCCATCGCCGAACAGACCAACCTGCTCGCCCTCAATGCGGCCATCGAGGCCGCCCGCGCCGGGGAGCATGGGCGCGGCTTCTCCGTGGTGGCGGAGGAGGTACGGGCACTCTCAAGGCGCAGTCAGGATGCGACGGTGCAAATTCAGCAGCGCATGGAAGGTATTCAGCAGACACTGCTCCATTGGCAGAGCCTGATGCAGGCCAATCTGGCCCAGACTCGCCACTGTGCCGACCTCACCCGAGAGGGGGCCGACACCCTGGAAGAGGTACAAAGCTCGCTTGCCGAGGTCAATCGGAGCGCCAGTCATATCAGTGTCACCACGGCGGAGCAACAGACCGTCATCGAGCAGATGTGCGAAGCGTTGCAGCAGGTTTCACACCATAGCAGCCTCAATAGTGCCAAGTTGAACGAGGTTCGCGACACCGGGCAGGAGCTGCAGCGACGAGCCGGGCAGCTGGCCGGGCTCGGCCATACTTTTGGCTGATCAACTGTTAAAACTATCATTTTCCAAAGTTTGTCTACACTGATCATCGAGCCGTTTGACCCCAAGGAATGGGACAAACGGCCGGACGCAATAAAAAAGCGGGATAATCAGGGAGACAAGCATGAGCACTGGACCCCACTCAATGGTGGATCAGGAGGTGGATTTTGCCGACGACGAACAGTTGGTATCCACCACGGATCTACGTGGCATCATTACTTATGCCAACGATCACTTCTGCCGGGTTGCCGGCTACACCAGGGAAGAGTTAATCGGAAAGCCTCATAACATGGTGCGCCACCCAGACATGCCCAAGGCCGCGTTTGGCGACCTCTGGCACCATCTCAAGGCGGGCCAACCTTGGCGCGGCCTGGTCAAGAACCGCTGCAAAGATGGACGCTATTATTGGGTCGATGCCTATGTCACCCCCATCTATGAACGCGGGGCCATTTGTGGCTATCAGTCGGTGCGCTGCCGCACCACTGCCGAGAGCAAGGCCATCGCGGCCCGTCTCTATGAGGATCTCAAGCGCCAGGAGCGGCAGGCAAGACGCGGTGCCGGGCTGTTTAAGGCTGCGGCCCCCTGGCTGGCGAAGGCCGCCATGGCGGCGTCCCTCGGCGCTCTCTTCTGGTTGACGGGCCCTCTCGCGGCCCTCTGGGTACTGCTGCCCCTCATCGCCGGCATCTTGCTGATGCGGGACTCCCTCATCACCACCCCGCGTTTCTTGCAGCGCCTGAGTCGCGAATATGACAGCGTCAGCCGATTGATCTTCTCGGGGAATGCCCCCCATAGCATCGCCGACTTTCACATCAAGCTGTGGCAGGCCCGCATCCGTACCGTGCTGGGGCGGGTGGACGATGCCACTTATTCCCTCAAGGGGCTGGCCGACAATCTCTCTGACTCGGCCCGTCTGGCAAGCCAGGCCATCACGGATCAAGACCAACAGATCCAACAGGTGGCCACCGCCATCACCGAGATGGCCAGCACCGCCAACGAGATCACCCGCAACATACAGGAAACCAGCTCCCAGATTGAGGAGGCCCGTAGCCACTGCAAGCAGACCGATGGGCAGCTGAGCGAAGTGGGTCAGGAGATGGACAAGCTGGCCAAACAGGCCAAGGATGCCTTCGACTCGGCCGTGGCCCTGGCCAATGAAGCCGATCGGATTGGCAGTATCATGAGCGAAATTCAGGGCATCGCCGATCAGACCAACTTGCTGGCCCTTAACGCCGCCATCGAGGCCGCCCGAGCCGGGGAGCAGGGACGTGGCTTTGCCGTAGTAGCCGACGAGGTGCGCAGTCTGTCGACCCGCACTCACGGCGCCACCGAGCAGATCCAGGAGAGCATCAGACACATCCAGAGGACCCTCAACGAGTGGCGAGATGTGATGCACCGCAACCTGGATCAGACCGCTCACTGCCTGGTCACGACCCAGGCCGGCTCTGACAATCTGCATCGGATGCTGGAGGAGATCGACAAGATCTCTGACTTCTCTACCCAGATCTCGTCGGCCTCCATGGAGCAGCAGACCGTCATCGAGGAGATCAGCCGTAACGTCAACCAGATCTCTTCCCTCTCCCACGACAACAGCCAGAAGATCGAGGAGGTGACCCACAGCAGCGCCTCCTTGCTGGGACGCACCAACCAGCTCAAGGAGCTGACGCGCACCTTCGGCTAGCCCGCCCGGGGAGAGCGCCACCTCTCTCCCCTGCTTTTTCTCCCCCCTTGTCTCTTCCGGCACGACCGATAACAATAGGCTTTTGGCCGGATCCCCTATGACCCCTCAAGAGCGCATCGAAATCGTCATTACCCTGATCCCACAGGGACGGATCGCCACCTACGGCCAGGTGGCCGATCTCGCCGGTCTACCCGGACGGGCCCGTCTGGTCGGTCGGGTGCTAAAAACCACGGCACTGACCCTCCCCTGGCACCGGGTGCTGGGAGCCAGCGGCCGCATCTCGCTCCCGGAAGGCTCCCATGGCTATCAGGAGCAGGTGGGGCGCTTACAGGAGGAGGGGATTTCGGTCATCAGTGGTCGGGTGCGTCTTCGCGACTGGCAGTGGCAACCGGATCTGGCCGAGCTGCTGTTTGTGCTCCCCTTCTAGCACCAACGCCGGACTCGGCGGCAATACTCCAGATAATGGGAGCCAAAGCGTGTGGTCAGCGCACGCTCCTCTCTGGGGATCTGTACCCTGTCTATCCAGAGCCAAAACAGGACCCCGCCCCACCATCCCCCTTGTAGCCAGCTGCCCCATGCCATCAGCCAGATCAACAAAGAGAGGTACATGGGATTACGGCCGATGCGATAGGCCCCCGTGGTCACCAACACAGAGCTGAGTTCCGGATGGATGGGATCGACAGTGGTATGGCGAAGCTTGAGACCCAGCAGGGCCCAGAGTGCAATAAGCGCCCCTACAACGGCGAGGCAGACAACCAGCAGGGACCAGAAGAGATTATCGGGGCCGTTTAGCTCTCCTGGCAGGGCCATACCCATGGCGCAGCAGAGGAAGACAAGCGGTGGCGGCAGGTGACCGAGACAGCCATACAAAGCCTCTATTGAAAACCTGATCTGTTTCATTTTCTCTATTCTTTTAGGCAGTTACACTTAACGCCTTGCTGGGATAACGCCTGAACAGCACCCTGGGCATGCACGGGGATCCCAGTTCGACTAGCCTCTTGAATACTCCCGTGATGCACCAACCTCAACGACAATAACAGGAACAACAATGAACAAGAAGACGCTGCTGGCCAGCCTGATCCTCGGCATTCTTGCCACCCCTGCCATGGCCGCCCCCTACCTCCCCCTCGACAACGATCATCGCAACGGCCAGGAGTTTGCCGCGGCCAACGCCTGGCTCGAGGTGGATGTCGCCGCTTTCGAACACAACATTCAGACCCTGAAAGATCGCCTGGGTGACAAGGGCCCACAGATCTGCGCCATCATGAAGGCCGACGCCTACGGCCACGGCATCGACCTGCTGGTCCCCTCGGTGGTGAAGGCAGGCATCCCCTGCATCGGCATCGCCAGCAACGAAGAGGCCCGTGTCGCCCGCGAGAAAGGCTTCGAAGGCCGCCTAATGCGGGTGCGCGCCGCCACCCCGCAAGAGGTGGAAGCCGCCCTCCCCTACAAGATGGAAGAGCTGGTGGGTAGCCTAGAGAGCGCCCGCCTGATGTCTGAGATCGCCCTGCGTCACCACACCACCATTGCTTACCATCTGGGGCTCAACTCCGCCGGCATGAGCCGTAACGGCCTGGATCTGCGCCTCTCCGACGCCAAGCGCGATGCCCTCGAGCTGGTCAAGCTCAAGGGGCTACAGGTGGTCGGCATCATGACCCACTTCCCGGTCGAAGAGAAAAACGACGTGAAGATGGGCTTTGCCCAGTTCCAGCTCGACACCCAGTGGCTCATCGAGGCCGCTCGTCTGGATCGCAGCAAGTTGACTCTGCACTGCGCCAACTCCTTCACCACACTGGAAGTGCCGGAGGCGCATCTGGACATGGTCCGCCCGGGCGGCATCATCTACGGTGACACCATCCCCTCCTACACCGAGTACAAGAAGGTGATGGCCTTCAAGACCCGGGTCGCCTCGGTGAACCACTATGCCAAGGGAAACACGGTGGGCTATGACCGCACCTTCACCCTGGGTCGCGACTCCTGGCTTGCCAACCTGCCGCTCGGTTACTCCGATGGCTATCGCCGGGCGCTGAGCAACAAGGCCTATGTGCTGGTGAACGGCCAGAAGGCGCCGGTGGTGGGCAAAACCTCCATGAACACCATCATGGTGGACGTCACCGACCTCAAGGGAGTCAAACCGGGTGACGAGGTGGTCCTGTTTGGTCGCCAGGGCGACGCCGAGGTGAAGCAGTCAGATCTCGAGGAGTACAACGGCGCCCTCCTGGCGGACATGTACACCATCTGGGGCTACACCAACCCGCGCATCATCAAGCGCTGATACAAGAAGGGCTCCCACGGGAGCCCTTCTCATTACTCGGCTGTCGCCGTCTTCTGCTTGCGCGTCACCCAGAGGCTCAGCCCCATGGAGAGCGCCAGAATAGCGGCGACCACTCCCAGCGCAATGCCGGTCGGGATCTTGAACACATCGAGCAGCAGCATCTTCACCCCGATAAACATCAGGATCGCTGCCAAGCCATATTTGAGCAGGGCGAAGCGCTCGGCCACCCCGGCCAGCAGGAAGTACATGGCCCGCAGCCCCATGATGGCGAAGATATTCGAGGTGAGCACGATGAAGGGATCGGTCGTCACCGCGAAGATAGCCGGTATGCTGTCCACCGCGAAGATGAGATCGCTCACCTCCACCAGTACCAGGATGAGCAGGAGCGGCGTGGCGTAGCGTACCCCGTCGCGCAGCACGAAGAACTTCTCCCCCTCCAGGGTTTCGGTTACCTTGAAGCGGCGGCGCATCCAGCCGAGCAAGGCGTTGTTCTCGAGATCCGGCTCCTTGTCGGCCGCCCACAACATCTTGGCGCCGGTCAGCAGCAGGAAGGCGCCGAACAGATAAAGGATCCAGTGGAACTGTTCGATGAGCCAACTACCGGCAAACACCATACCGGCACGCATGACGATGGCCCCCAACACGCCGTAGAGCAGTACCCGGCGTTGCAGCTCTGCCGGGATGGCAAAGTAGCCAAACAGCATCAGCCAGACGAAGACATTGTCCACTGCCAACGCCTTCTCGATGAGGTATCCGGTGAAGAACTCCACCGCCTTCTGATGAGCGACGGCCTCACCCACATTGCTCTGATACCACCACCAGATAGCCAGGTTGAACAGCATCGCCACGGCAAACCACACCAGCGACCAGATCCCCGCTTCCTTGAGGGAGACCTTGTGCGCCTTGCCACCCCCAACGAAGCGAATATCAACCCACAAGAGGAGCAAGACGATGGCGAAGAAGCCACCCCACAACCACATTTGTTCCATTTTTCAGTCCTCCAAAACGACAAAACCCACGTCCGAAAGGCGTGGGTTTGCATTTGGAGCAGATAGACCTCGCCTTTCGGCAAGGTCTCACTTACGGACTCGTGTCCGCCCGGCTACCGGATGCGCGCTGCGCACCGAATTGACGATAGGCCGGCAAAGAAGTTACTCCCCTTGATGGGGCGGAGAATAGCAGGGCGGTTAAACCGCGCCAAGGGAAATCTGTGGGCCCGCGCACAAAAAAGAGGGGGCCTTGCCCCCTCTTTTCATGCTTACAGCGGATCGGCCTTGAGGCAGGAGACTGCATGGCTGAAGTTCCCCTCCAGCACGGGACGGGTCTTGGCACACTCGGGCCCGGCCAGGGGGCAGCGGGTGCGGAACACACAACCCGACGGCGGATTCATGGGCGACGGTAGATCCCCCTCGAGGATCTGGATGGTCTTGCTGCGCTCCAGGTCCGGATCCGGGATCGGCACCGCCGACATCAGGGCCTTGGTATAGGGGTGCAGGGGGTTGGCGTAGATCTCCTTGCCTTCACCGAGCTCCACCGCATTGCCCAGGTACATCACCAGCACCCGATCCGAGATATGTTTGACCACCGACAGATCGTGGGCGATGAAGATGAGCGACAGCCCCATCTCCTTTTGCAGGGATTTGAGCAGGTTTACCACCTGAGCCTGGATCGACACATCCAACGCCGAGACCGGCTCGTCGCAGATGATCATCTTGGGCTCGAGGATCAGCGCCCGGGCGATGCCGATACGCTGGCACTGGCCGCCGGAGAACTCGTGAGGATAACGGTTCACCAGGTTGGGCAGCAGACCCACCTTGCTCATCATGGCGCGCACGCGGCCCTTCACCTCATCCTTCGAGAGCTCGGGATAGAAGGTGATGAGCGGCTCGGCGATGATGTCGCCTATGGTCATACGTGGATTGAGCGAGGCCAGCGGGTCCTGGAAGATCATCTGGATCTCTTTGCGCTTCTCGCGCAGCGCCTGGTGATCCAGCTTGGTCAGGTCGTTACCCAGCCACACCACCTTGCCCGCCGTGCTCGGCACTAGGCCTATGATGGCACGGGCGAAGGTCGACTTGCCGCAGCCCGACTCCCCCACCACGCCCAGGGTCTCCCCCTCATAGAGGCGCAGGGTCACCCCGTCCACCGCCTTGAGGGTAGAGGGCTTGGCCCAGGGCCAGGCCCGATCGCTCTTGATGCTGAAGTGCACCTTGAGGTCGGAGACCTCGAGCAGCAATTTCTTCTCGACTGTCATACCGCCTCCTTGCCCATGACTTCAGATACCCAGTGACAGGCCCGCTGGCGCCCATCGCCAAACGGAGTCAGTACAGGGGACTGGCTGCGACAAATGTCGCTCACCCGGTGGCAACGCTCCTGGAAGGGGCAGCCCACGGGCAGACGCAGCAAGTTGGGCGGGTTGCCCGGTATGGTCGGCAGCACCTCGCCCTCGGTGTCGAGACGGGGAATGGCGCGCAGCAACCCTTCGGTGTAGGGATGGCTCGGGCGGTAGAAGATGTCATTGACCTTGCCGTACTCCATGGTCCGACCGGCGTACATCACCAATACCTTGTCGCAGATGCCGGCCACCACCCCGAGGTCATGGGTGATCATGATGATGGAGGTGTTGAACTCACGCTTGAGCTCTGCCATCAGCTCCATGATTTGGGCCTGCACCGTCACATCCAGCGCCGTGGTCGGCTCATCGGCGATCAGCAGCTGGGGCCGGCACAAGAGCGCCATGGCGATCATCACCCGCTGGCGCATACCGCCAGAGAACTCGTGGGGGTACATGCCCATGCGCTTGCGCGCCTCGGGGATCTTCACCGCATCGAGCATACGCACCGACTCTTCGAAGGCGGCAGCCTTGGTCAACCCCTTGTGCAACATCAGCACTTCCATCAGCTGATCCTTCACCTTCATGTAGGGGTTCAGCGAGGTCATGGGGTCCTGGAAAATCATGGCGATCTTCTCGGAGCGAATACGGTTGAGCTTGGACTCGGGCAGGTTCAGGATCTCGTCGCCCTGGAACTTGGCCGACCCTGTGATGATGCCGTTCTTGGCCAGCAGCCCCATGATGGCAAACGCAGTCTGGGACTTGCCTGAACCCGATTCCCCGACGATCCCCAGAGTCTCGCCGGCAGAGAGGGAGAAGTTGAGGTCGTTCACGGCCACCACATTGCCGTCCGGGGTCTTGAACTCGACCCGCAGATCTTTTACATCCAGTAACTTCATAAAAACTCCTTATCAGTCTTGTGACGCTTTATTAACGACCCATAGGACACGCGATTAGCGGTCCTTCGGATCGAGGGCGTCACGCAGACCGTCCCCGAGGAAGTTGAAGCAGAACAGGGTCACCACCATGAAACTGGCGGGGAACAGGAGCTGCCAGGGGGCGACTTCCATCGCCTTGGAGCCTTCGTCCAGCAGGGCACCCCAGCTGGTCATCGGCTCCTGGACCCCGAGGCCAAGGAAGCTCAGGAAGGATTCGAACATGATCATGCCCGGCACCAGCAAGGTGGCGTAGACGGCCACGATACCGAGCACGTTCGGCACTATGTGGCGGGTAATGATCTTCCACTTCGACACGCCGCAGACGTGGGCCGCCTCGATGAACTCCTTGCTCTTGAGGCTCAGGGTCTGGCCGCGCACGATACGGGCCATGTCGAGCCAGCTCACCGCACCGATGGCGAGGAAGATGAGCGCCAGGTTACGGCCGAAGAAGGTCACCAGCATGATGACGAAGAACATGAAGGGGAAGGCGTTGAGCACCTCGAGCAGTCGCATCATCAGGCTGTCGACGCGTCCGCCGATAAAGCCTGATGCGGCGCCATACAGGGTACCTATGATGACGGCCACCAGGGCACCCATGATACCGACCATGAGCGAGATACGCCCGCCCAGCAGGGTACGCACGAACAGATCGCGCCCCAGGCTGTCAGTGCCGAACCAGTGACCCGTCTCCATATCCGGCGCAGACTGCATGGCATTCCAGTCCGGATCGTCGAAGGTGTACTGGGAGAGGTGCGGGCCCACTATCACCGCCACCGAGATGATGGCCAGAATGATAAGGCTGGTGAGCGCCGCCTTGTTACGGAAGAAACGCCGCCGTGCGTCCTGCCACAGGGAGCGACCTTCCACCTCCATTTGCTGGGCGAACGACTCGACCACAGCACGTTTTTCTGTTGATACAACCATGATCTACTCCCTGATCAATAACGAATTTTCGGGTCGATAAAGGCATACAGGATATCGACCACGGCGTTGAAGGTGATGGTGAGTGCGCCGACCAGGATGGTCAGGCCAAGCACCATGGAGTAGTCACGGTTCAGCGCTCCGTTAACGAACAGCTGACCAATTCCCGGCAGGCCGAAGATGGTCTCGATCACGACCGACCCCGTGATGATGCCCACAAACGCCGGGCCCAGGTAGGAGACCACCGGCAGCATGGCTGGACGCAGGGCGTGACGCAGTATGATGTAGCGCAGGGGCAACCCCTTGGCGCGAGCAGTACGAATGAAGTTGGAGTTCATGGTCTCAATCATGCTGCCCCGCATGATGCGGGAGATGGCCGAGATGTAGTACATCATCATGCCAAACACCGGCAGTACCATAAACTGGACACCGCCCCCCTGCCAGCCACCGGCCGGTAGCCAGCCGAGGTGGATACTGAAGAAGAGCACCAGTAGGGGCGCCAACACGAAGCCCGGTATCACCACCCCCGCCATGGCCGACGACATCAGCAGATAGTCGATGGCCGTGTTTTGCTTGAGAGCGGCTATGGTGCCGAAGGTCACCCCAAGCAGCACGGCAAACAGGAAGGCCACCGAGCCAATCTTGGCGGAGACCGGCAGCGCCTCACTCACCAGATCGTTGACGGAGAAGTCCTTGTACTTGAACGAGGGACCGAGATCCCCCTGCACCAGGTTACCCAGGTAGGTGAGATACTGTACCCCGATCGGCTTGTCGAGCCCGTACTTGGCCTCGATGTTGGCCATGACTTCGGGTGGCAGGGAACGTTCGCTACTAAACGGGTTACCCGGCGCGAAACGCATCATGAAAAAGGAGACGGTGATGAGCACCAGCAGCGTCGGAATCGCTTCCAGAAGACGCTTGAAGATAAATTTCAACATAGACAATACCTGTCCTAACTGCTTCCAAAGGGTCGCTTTGTAATGAGGGGCCCACCCGGCGGGTGGACCCCCTGCTTCTTATGCGACTCGACCCATCAATGGGCGATGATGTACATGTCCTTGCTGTAGAGGTTGTCCAGCGGGTTGGCCGGATAGCCGCCTACATAGGGCTTGACCATACGCGGAATGACGTACTGATAGATGGGAGCGATCGGCATATCCTTCGCCAGAATAGCCTCAGCCTGGGCATACAAGTTGTTACGAGCCACATCGTCCGCCACATCGCGGGACTCATTCATCAGCTTGTCATAGGCAGAGTTAGAGTACTTGCCGTCATTGTTACCATGAGTGGTCTGCATCAGGTCCAGCATGGAGGAGGCTTCGTTGTAGTCGGCAACCCAACCGGCGCGACTGACGTCAAACTGGCCCTGTTTCTTGGTCTCGATGTAGGTCTTCCACTCCTGATTGACCAGGCTCACCTGAACGCCGAGCTTCTTCCACATGGAGGCCACAGCCACGGCCACCTTCTTGTGGTTGTCATCGGTGTTATAGAGCAGCTCAAACTTGAGCGGGTTGCCCGGGCCGAAACCGGCTTCGGTCAACAGCGCTTTAGCCTTGGCATCACGCTCGGCCTGGGTCATCTTCGACCACTCGGCCACGACGGGTTTGAAACCATCAACATAATCCGGGGTCAGACCATAAGCGGGGGTTTGGCCCTGGCCCATCACCTTGTCGGCGATCACGTCACGATTGACCGCATAGGAAAGAGCGGTACGCACCCGTACATCGTCAAACGGCTTCTTCTTGAAGTTGAACTGGTAGAAGTAGGTAGAAACCTGGCCAGTCACCTTCAGCTCGTTCGGGTAGTCTTTTTTGAGCTGCTTGAAGCGCTCGATCGGAGTGTTCTTGGTCATATCCAGCTCACCGGCCAGATAGCGGTTCAGCTCGGCGTTGGTGGACTGGATCGGCAGATAGGTCACCTTGTTGATGACGGTCTTGGCGTCGTCCCAGTAGCTCTTGTTGCGCTCGAGCTCGATGCGCTCATTGACCACCCAGTTCTTCAGCACATAAGCGCCGTTGGACACCATGTTGCCGGGCTGGGTCCACTTCTCGCCAAACTGCTCGATCACCTTCTTAGGCACCGGATAGGTGGTGGTGTGGGAGAGCATGCTGACAAAGTAGGGAATGGCTTTCTCGAGTTGTACCTCGAAGGTGTAATCATCGGTCGCCTTCACACCCAGGGTATCAGCCGGCTTCTTGCCAGCGATGACGGCGGAGGCGTTAACGATGGTTGGCATCTCCAGATACCAGGAGTAGGGAGAGGCGGTCTTGGGATCCACAGCGCGCTGGAAGGCGTAGACGAAGTCGTGGGCGGTGACCGGATCCCCGTTGGACCACTTGGCGTTTTTACGCAGGTGGAAGACATAATGCTTGTTGTCCTTGGTCTCCCAGGACTCAGCGACGCCTGGCAGCACTTCCCCTTTGGGGCCAGAAGTGACCAGTCCTTCAAACAGGTCGCGCAAGACTGCGGATTCTACGTCACCTTCAGTCTTGTGCGGATCCAAAGTGGCGGGCTCGGAGCCGTTGCCCTTCACCAACTCTTGTACATCCGCCAACTTGGTACCGGCGGGAACCTCGGCTGCCTGCACCGAACCGCCAAACAGGGCTGCAACCAACAATGTGTTTATAATCGTTTTTTTGTGAGTCATTTCCATACTCCAACAAGAACATTCCATGCTGACATCCATTCACGAGAAAAAATCCCGCTTGGCGCATAATTCCCTGCACTATTGAATAATGCAATAGTTTCGTGCGTTATCCCTGGCTATTTCTGGATAGAAAGCCATCAAATCGCGGCGCCGGCAGAATTTCTTAACGTGGAAATGGCGTTTTATTGTACAAATCCGCTCGATTGTAGGTAATCAACACCTAAAAGGGAACAAATAAAAAACCGGCCACAAGGGCCGGTTTGTCAGCATGTTCGGGCTTAAACAAGCGCAGGAAACATCGCCTTGATCCCCGCCACCATGATCTCGATGCCCAGAGCCATCATGATGAGCCCCATGATACGAGTCACCACGTTGATACCCGTGTTGCCCATCAGCTTGAACAGCAGCGGCGCGGCACGGAAGATGAGCCAGGAACAGAACGAGAAGACCACCACCACGATGGACATGCCGATAAGCTGCTGCCAGTGACTCTGGCTGGCATAGACGATGACCGACGAGATGGCGCCCGGCCCGGCCATCAAGGGCAGCGCCAGAGGAACCACGGCGATCGACTCGCGAGCGGCCAGCTCCCCCTTCTCTTCCTTGTTATGTTTTACCTCACCGAGCTTACCCTGCAGCATGGACCAGGCGATCAGGGTAATGAGCGAACCACCGGCGATACGAAACGATGCCAGAGAAATACCAAATCCATCGAGAATAAGCTGACCCAGATACATGGAGACCAGCAGGATCACCATCACCGCCAAGTTGGCTGTGGTGTTGGTCTTCATCCGTTCGGCCGGGCTCTGATGGCTGGTCAAACTGACAAAAACCGGCAGCAACCCGAGCGGGTTGATGATGGCGATGAGGCCAATGAAAAATTTGAGATAGAGGGAGAAGTCGAGTTCAGCCATGGCGTCCTGTTCACACTGAAGGGCGATGTTCAAAGCATGCGTAAATTTACATCAACACTATGGCGCAGGCCAATTAGTTAATCTTGGCCATTTGCCCTGATTCCAGATAATCCGGCTAATAACACACAAGTTTGCAACACAACATTGGTCAGCACAGACCCGAACTTCGTCACACTCAGCACAATCTAGCAACAAGACGGTCACATCACGAAATACCTCATCCTACTCCACTACCGAGTCGCACCCCGACCTCGGGCGAAGGAGACTAATTCACCGTATTTGATTCAATTTGTAATAGAAAATCTCTCATGATGTCCTCTTCTTTCCCTTGGTCACTCTCTGCACAAAGGGGTGATTAACGCTGAACAACCACGCAAAAACAGGACTAATACCTTGTTTTTAAAAAACAAAAAACCAAAGCGCCGCATATATCACCGCCCGTTCCGGCCTGACTCTGTTGCGGCGTGAGGCGATGAAAAAAAATTTCTTTTGTTCTTTTGTTACATTTGATCGGGATCAATTTTTTCAGGGTTCCCTCGCCCCTATAATCGGTGTCGAAAGCAGTTTAACAAGGCATGCAATACCCAGATAGAGTGAATGGCTCACCGAGCTGTGGCTATAATTGCCAAGCCTGAAAATTTCTCACAACGTTTTGTTAAACAGTTTTCAAAAATCATCAGGAGATGACATCTATGGCAGTAACCAACTTGGCAGAACTGGATGCACTGGTCGCCCGTGTGAAGGAAGCTCAGCGTGAATTCGCTACTTTCTCTCAAGAGCAGGTTGACAAGATCTTCCGCGCCGCTGCCCTGGCCGCCAACAACGCCCGTATTCCCCTGGCCCAGATGGCCGTCGAAGAGTCCGGCATGGGCATCATCGAAGACAAGGTGATCAAGAACCACTTCGCCTCCGAATACATCTACAACAAGTACAAGGAAGAGAAGACCTGCGGCATCCTCAGCGAGGATGACGAGATGGGCACCATCACCATCGCCGAGCCGGTGGGCATCATCTGCGGTATCGTACCGACCACCAACCCGACCTCTACCGCGATCTTCAAATCTCTCATCTCCCTGAAGACCCGCAACGCCATCATCTTCTCTCCGCACCCCCGCGCCAAGAATGCCACCAACACCGCTGCCAAGCTGGTTCTGGATGCCGCTATCGCCGCCGGTGCACCGAAAGACATCATCGGCTGGATTGACCAACCCTCTGTTGAGCTCTCCAACGCCCTGATGAAGCACAACGACATCAACCTGATCCTGGCCACCGGTGGCCCGGGCATGGTGAAGGCCGCCTACTCCTCCGGTAAGCCGGCCATCGGCGTGGGTGCCGGTAACGTACCTGTCGTCATCGACGAAACCGCCGACGTCAAGCGTGCCGTCGCCTCCGTACTGATGTCCAAGACCTTCGACAACGGTGTGGTCTGTGCCTCTGAGCAAGCCGTCATCGTCGTTGACGCCGTCTACGACCAGGTGAAAGAGCGCTTCGCCTCCCACAAGGGCTATGTGCTGGCCAAAGACGAAGCCGACAAGGTTCGCAAGGTCATCCTGATCAACGGCGCCCTGAACGCCAACATCGTTGGCCAACCGGCCATCAAGATCGCCGAAATGGCCGGTGTCACCGTGCCTGCCGACACCAAGATCCTGATCGGTGAAGGCCTGAAAATCTGTGAAGAGGAAGAGTTCGCTCACGAGAAGCTCTCCCCGCTGCTCGGTATGTTCCGCGCCAAGACCTTCGAAGAAGCCGTCGAGATGGCCTGCGACATGGTCAACCTGGGTGGTATCGGCCACACCTCCGGTCTCTACACCGACCAGGATCGCAACGCCGACCGCATCAAGTACTTCGGCGACAAGATGAAGACCGCTCGTATCCTGATCAACACCCCGACCACTCAGGGCGGTATCGGCGACCTGTACAACTTCGCCATGGCTCCTTCCCTGACGCTGGGTTGCGGCTCCTGGGGTGGTAACTCCATCTCCGAGAACGTGGGTCCCAAGCACCTGATCAACAAGAAGACAGTCGCAAAACGGGCAGAAAACATGCTGTGGCACAAACTTCCGAAATCCATCTACTTCCGTCGTGGCTCCCTGCCGATCGCCCTTGGCGACCTGGAAGGTAAGAAGCGCGCCATGATCGTGACCGACCGCTTCCTGTTCAACAACGGCTATGCCGATGAAGTGGTGCGCCTGCTCAAGGGCATGAACATGGAAGTGGAAGTGTTCTACGAAGTAGAAGCTGACCCGACCCTGACCGTGGTGCGTAAGGGTGCCGAAATGGCCAACTCCTTCAAACCGGACGTGATCGTCGCCCTGGGTGGTGGTTCACCGATGGATGCGGCCAAGATCATGTGGGTGATGTACGAACACCCGAACACCGCGTTCGAAGACCTGGCCATGCGCTTCATGGACATCCGCAAGCGTATCTACAAGTTCCCGAAGATGGGCGTGAAGGCCGAGCTGGTCTGTATCACCACCACTTCCGGTACCGGTTCTGAAGTGACTCCGTTTGCGGTCGTGACCGACGACGCCACCGGCGTGAAGTACCCGCTGGCCGACTACGAGCTGACCCCGAACATGGCTATCGTCGACGCCAACCTGGTGATGGGCATGCCCAAATCCCTGTGCGCCTTCGGTGGTATCGACGCCGTCACTCACGCCATGGAAGCTTACGTTTCCGTACTGGCCAACGAGTACTCCGACGGTCAGGCCCTGCAAGCTCTGAAACTGCTGAAGGAATACCTGCCCTCCAGCTATCAGAACGGTGCCAACGACCCGATCGCTCGTGAGAAGGTACACAACGCGGCCACCATCGCCGGTATCGCGTTTGCCAACGCCTTCCTGGGTGTGTGTCACTCCATGGCCCACAAGCTGGGTGCCGAGTTCCACATTCCGCACGGTCTGGCCAACGCCCTGCTGATCAGCAACGTCATCCGCTACAACGCGAATGACAACCCGACCAAGCAGACCGCGTTCTCCCAATACGACCGTCCGCAGGCTCGCCGTCGCTACGCCGAAGTGGCCGACCACCTGGGTCTGACCGCCGCCGGTGACCGCACCGCCGCCAAGATCGAGAAGCTGCTGACCTGGCTGGACGAGCTGAAGGCCACCCTGGGTATCCCGGCCTCCATCCGCGAAGCCGGCGTATCCGAAGAAGCCTTCCTGGCCGCCGTTGATCAGCTGGCCGTAGAGGCCTTCGATGACCAGTGCACCGGCGCCAACCCGCGCTACCCGCTGATCAGCGAACTCAAGCAGGTGCTGCTGGACTCCTACTACGGTCGTCCCTTCACCGAGGGCACTGCAGCCGCCGAAGCCCCCAAGGCCGAGAAGGTTGACAGCAAGAAGAAGGCCAAAGCCTAATCTTCTTCGCTCTAAAGATAAGCCCGCGCACAGCGCGGGCTTTTCTTTTCTGCTATCTCCTTGCTAGGTTTAGCTATATAGCGCAAAGGGATAACGCCATGCCATTGATCCAGGCCTCTATCGAGCAGCTGCGAGTCGGTCACTTTGTCCACCTGCCTGGCGGGTGGAAAAACCACCCCTTCATGTTCAATGCGTTCAAGATAAAGGATGAGGATCAACTCAACATCATTCGCCATCTCGACTCCACCATGCTGGTGATGGTGGATACCGACAAGAGCGATCTCCCCCTTGAGCCGCTGATCCGCGGTGAGGTGATCAAAGAGCCCCCCCCCATTCCGGTGATTGCTGAACCATCGGGGCCACTCCCCTTCGATGAGAAGGCGTTTCGACGCTCCATGCGGGTGGCCGAGAAAGCCTTTAGCCAGTCCGTATCGGAGCTTCGCGACGCACTTGGAGCACTCAACCTCAAACCCGATGAAGGATTGGCCAACACGGCACAGATAGTGCGCAATGCGGCCGCTCAGATAGCCCTGCATGAGGGGCCCCTCGGTCTGCATCTTATTCGCTCAACCCACGCCGATGTCTTGCTGCAGCACAGCCTCAATGTGGCCTACCTGGCCATGTTAATGGCACGAGAACTTGGCATGACCCCCATCGAGATCGAGGAGGTGGGACTGGCCGGCCTGGTCCACGATATCGGTGAACTCAGGGTGCCCACCCAGATCACCCAGAAGCGGGGAGAGCTGAACAAGGCCGAAATCAATTTCTTGCGCATGCACCCTCAATACGGATTCGAGATGCTGACCCAGCTCAAGGCCTTCGAGCCCAAGATCCGCGCCGTGGCCTTACAGCATCATGAGCGGCTCGATGGCAGTGGCTATCCCAAGGGACTCAAGGGTGAAGACATCTCCCCCCTCACGCGTCTCATCAGCCTGGTGGACTACTATGACGAGTTGCTCCACCCGCGTATGAGTGGCTTCCCTGCACCACCCAATCAGGTGGTCAGCCAGCTCTTCAAACAGTCTCAGGGTAAATTTGAACCAGACCAGGTGAAGTTGCTCATCAAAATTCTGGGGATCTATCCGCCAGGGACACTGGTGCAGCTCTCTGACGAGAGCATCGCGCTGGTACTCTCCTCCGAGCCATCGTCGGCACTGAAACCCAAGATCCTCCCTTACATCAAGGGGCAGAGGCAGGAAGGGGTTGCCATGGTGGATCTGAAAGAGGATGAGCGCACCATAGTTCGGGCCTGTCTTATCGAAGAGCTCGACGAGGCACAGCGTCAGTTTTTCAACCTGAGCCGCCGCTTCAGTTATTATTTTGCTTTCTGAGTTATCCCCAGAAGCTGGGGATAACTCATTGGACAACCCTGAATAATCTATTCGGACCACCCATTCCCTGCTCTATCGTACCGTGTGCAAAAAATCGACGCCTATGGCATCAGTTATCTCCTGTCAGGGAGATGAGTCTGTGAGAGAGATCTCGTTATGATGCCCCCGGACTTCCACTGATCCCACCAGCGCGTACCATGGCGCCGTTTTTCAGCAAGGATGAATATGATGCTGCTGGTTCTCTCCCTGCTGCAACAGATGAGCGTCTTTCTGGTCATCGCCTATCTCTTCTCCAAGACACCGCTGTTTCACCCCTTGGTCAACTACTCGGTCCGACTTCCCCACAAGGTGGTGATCTATTTCCTCTTCTCTTCGTTCTGCATCATGGGCACCTATTTTGGCCTGGAGACCCAGGGGGCCATCGCCAACACCCGCGCTGTGGGTGCCGTATTGGGCGGATTGCTGGGGGGTCCCCTGACCGGTCTGTTGGTGGGCCTCACCGGTGGCCTGCATCGCTGGACTCTGGGTGGCTTCACCGATGTGGCCTGCGCCATCTCCACCACAGTCGAGGGGCTGCTCGGCGGTCTGGTCCACTGGTATCTACTGCGCCGCGACCGCCTCGATACCCTGTTTCATCCCAAGGTTGCTCTCATCACCACCTTCGTGGCCGAAGCGCTGCAGATGATCATCATTCTGCTGGTAGCCCGCCCATTCGCCGACGCCCTCGAGTTGGTGCGCCACATCGCCATCCCCATGCTCACCGCCAACGCCCTCGGCGCGGCGCTGTTTATCAGCATGATCCGCGATCAGAAATGGATGTATGAAAAATTCTCGAGCGACTCGTCCGCCAAGGCTCTTCGCATCGCCCAGCGCACCGTGGGTCTGCTGCACGACGGCTTTACCCCGGAGGCAAGCCGAGCCATTGCCCGCATCGTGCAGGAAGAGACGGGGGTGGGGGCCGTAGCCATCACGGATCGGCACGCCATCCTCGCCTTCACCGGTATCGGGCAGGACCATCACCTGCCGGGCACCCCCATCTCCTCCCCACTCACCCTGGATGCCATGACGCTGAATCGGGTGCTGTTTGCCGATGGCAACAGCACTCCCTATCAATGCTCTCTGGCCAGTCACTGCCCGCTCGGCTCTGTGCTGGTTATCCCGTTGCAGGGTGAGCAGGAGGTGATCGGCACCATCAAGCTCTATGAGCCGAGGCAGCGACTCTTTCTGAAATTCAATCGCACCCTGGGTGAGGGTATCGCCACCCTCCTCTCCCACCAGCTACTCAGCGGCCGGCTCGAGCAGCAAAAACACCAGCTGATGCAGGCCGAGCTACGGCTACTGCACACTCAGGTCAACCCCCATTTTCTCTTTAACACCCTCAACACCATAGGTGCCATCACTCGCAGTAACCCTCAGCGAGCACGGGAGCTGCTCCTGCACCTCTCCCGCTTCTTTCGCAAGAACTTAAAACGCCAGGAGAAGCTCTCAACCCTGGCCGAAGAGCTGGAACACTGCGATGACTATCTCGAGATCGAGCTGGCTCGCTTTGGCGATCGTCTGAGCGTCGAACGCCACATCGACCCCGCCCACCTGCCTCTGAAACTGCCGAGTTTCACCCTGCAGCCCCTCATCGAAAACGCCATCAAACACGGCACGGCGCAGCTGCTCACCCAGGGCAAGATCCTCATCTCCAGTGCAGACCTGGGGGAACTGGTGACCCTCACCATTGAGGACAATGCCGGCTTGTGGCAACGGGAAGAGGCAGGCGACGGGCTGGGCATGACGCTGGTAGAGCGCCGTCTCATGAGCGCCTGCGGCCCCCGAGCCACCCTGACCGTCGAGTGCCAACACGGCAGCTATACCCGCACCATACTGAGCCTACCCAGAGAGCCGCTATGATCACCGCCCTCATCATTGATGACGAACACTATGCCCGTGCCGAGCTCAAGGCGCTGCTGGCCGAGCAAGACGACCTTCAAATTCTGGGGGAGGCCGCCAACGCCATCGAGGCCCTGGCGCAGATCCAGCAGCACAAACCCGACGTGCTGTTTCTCGACATCCAGATGCCGCAGATCAGTGGCATGGAGCTGCTGGCACTGCTCACCTCCCCCATGCCGCGCATCGTCTTCGTTACCGCCTTCGACGACTACGCAGTGCAGGCTTTCGAGGAGAATGCCTTCGATTACCTGCTCAAACCCATAGAGCCCCGCCGACTCGACAAGACGCTGCGGCGGCTGCGTCAGGATCTCGCCCCTCAGGCCCTCGCCTCCCTGATTCCGCCTCTCACCCGACTGCCCGTTTACTGCCACGACCGGGTCAGGGTATTGCCGCTCGATGAGGTGGAGGTCGCCTTCTCCGATCCCGGTGGCGTGCATGTTTACTCTCATCAGGGCGAAGTGCTGCACACCCAGCTAACGCTCAAGACGCTGGAGGAACGCACCCCTCTGCTACGCTGCCACCGCCAGTATCTGGTCCACCCCAACGCGATACGCGAGCTGCACACCGATGGCCATCAGGTGGAGCTGATTACCTCCTGCGGTCAGGCGGTACCGGTGAGCCGTCGTTTCCTGCGTTCAATCCGGGATCAGCTCGGCCTGACGTGAGGCAGATCACAACTGATAACCGCTTATCGTGTCATCCCACCGCTCGCGGCAAAGAGGCTGCAAAGTGACACCTGCGCTCCTACCATGCCAAGCACAATAAAAGAAAAGGAGCGTCGAAATGATCTGGTTTTTCCTCTGCGTCGGTTTACTCGTAGCCGGCTACTTCATCTACGGCAAGTTCGTAGAGAACATCTTCGGGCCCAAGCCCGAGCAGGCAACACCGGCCATGACCATGGCCGACGGGGTGGACTATGTCCCCATGTCGGACAAGAAGGTCTACCTGGTGCAGCTACTCAACATCGCCGGCGTCGGCCCCATCTTCGGCCCCATCCTGGGCGCCCTCTATGGCCCGGTCGCCATGCTGTGGATCGTGTTTGGCTGTATCTTTGCGGGTGCGGTGCACGACTATTTCTCCGGCATGCTGTCGGTACGCGCCAAGGGCGCCTCTGTGCCGACCGTGGTCGGTGAGCATCTGGGCACCGCCGCCAAGCACTTCATGAACCTGTTCGCCGTGGTGCTGTTGATGCTGGTGGGCGTGGTGTTCGTGTTGAGCCCGGCGGGCCTCTTGGCCAACCTAACCTCCACCGACCTGGTCTACTGGATTGGCGCCATTTTTGCCTACTACATCCTCGCGACCATAGTCCCCATCGACAAGATCATCGGCCGCTTCTATCCCATCTTCGGCGCCCTGCTGGTGTTCATGTCGGTCGGTCTTATCGTTGGCCTCATCGCCTCGGGCAAGGGGTTCTACAACACCGGGATGGATTTCTCCAACCTGCACCCGACCGAGCTACCGCTGTGGCCACTCTTGTTCATCACCATCGCCTGTGGCGCTGTCTCGGGCTTCCATGCCACCCAGTCCCCACTGATGGCGCGCTGCATGCAGAACGAGAAATCCGGCCGTTTCATCTTCTACGGAGCCATGATAGGTGAAGGCATCATCGCCCTCATCTGGTGCACCCTTGGCCTCTCCTTCTACGAGAGCACCGATGCCCTGAACGCCACCCTGGCCAATGGCGGTCCCTCTGCCGTGGTGCATGAGGTCTCCACCAGTCTGCTCGGCACCGTGGGCGGTATCCTGGCCATCCTGGGCGTGGTGATCCTGCCCATCACCTCCGGTGACACCGCGTTTCGCAGCGCCCGTCTCATCGTCGCCGACTTCCTGAACCTGACTCAGAAGCCGATGGCCAAGCGACTGCTCATTGCCATCCCCATGTTCGTCCTGGGCTTCATCATCTCCAAGGCCGAGTTCGGGGTGATCTGGCGCTACTTCGGCTGGGCCAACCAGACAACGGCCGTCATCATGCTGTGGGCCGCCGCCGCCTATCTCATCAAAGAGGGTAAGCTGCACTGGATCTGCACCATTCCGGCCATGTTCATGACCTCAGTGTGCATCACCTACTTGGCCAACGCCCCCATCGGCTTTGGGATGGGAATGACCGTATCCACCGTGATCGGGATCGGCACCACCCTGGCCCTCACCGTGGCCTTCCTGGTGAAGTTCCGACCGGCTGCTCTCGTCGACGAACGCAGCTCCTGACATAACAAGGGCGCCGTTAGGCGCCCTTTCCTTCTCTCCGATGATGAAACGTCCCCTATGGGGATCCGCCACTTTCCTTTCCCCCTCAATAAGTTGACTCCCGTAGTCCATTTTCTTCCGCCAGCAACCCTCATTTGGTCAGTCTCCCATCAGGCAGGGATCGCCGCCGATAAGCTGACCCGCAGCATTGGGCAGACAAACCCGACCGAACCCAGAACCTTAGCCCGCCTCAGCCATTTCCAGATGAGGACCTATTCCGCGCCTTATAACCAACGCTCGCAACGAGACTCAAATGCTTATGCGTAAATGGTTGGATGGTTCATTAAAGCTTCATGTGGAAACCTTTTTCACCATCTAGACTGTGCTGGTGATAAAAAAACCAACAACGGGATAACCGCAGTTCCCCACCACACATACCGGTATTTACGTGCGTACTCACTCAGCCTATCGCCCCGGCGTCAAACCGGTGGTGCCGCCGGTGAGCACCCCCTTGTCATGCAACAAGGCAATCATTAACGGGAAGAGGGAATTTCTTTCATGAATATCAATAACCTGACCAAGTGTTACCAGTCGATCACCCTGATGGGTGAAGTAACCCAGGTCGATGCCAGAGCGGCTCGTTTCGATCTGACCCTGGCCTCGGGCGACGTGATCACCGCTCTGGTGACCAAGACCACCTGGTACGAGGTCCTCAAGAATCTGGCCGACGATAACCGTGATCGCGTACCCAATCCGAGCCAAGAGGAGTTGGTGGAAGCCCTGGGTCGACGCGAGAGCGCTACCGACGGCGAGCTGTGGGATGCCCAGGCCCAGCTCTACAAGTATCTCAAGGCGGGCTGCATGATCTGCGTCTCTGGCGTCTACAGCCAAGCAGACGGCCAATCCCAGCTGTCGGCCCGACGCGTAGTGCTGATGCACTCCAACCCGAACAAATACGGCTGGGAAGACAACCACTGGTGGAACCAGCAGATCAACACTCTGTTTGAGCAGTGGCTCGACACCCTGTTCGAATCCAAGCGTGAGCTGGACGAGAACGACTTCGCCCGTCACTACCGCACCTATCTGGGCATGGTCGGTAATCAGCTGGATAACAGCTCTCAGGAGTGCGCCACCCTGTCGCGCTTCTTGTATGGTCTCTCCTCTTCCTACCTGCTGACCGGCAACGATCGCGCCCTGTCGGCGGCGCGAGCCTGTGCCAAGTACCTGATCAACGCCTACGCCATTTTGAGCCACGACAGAGAGTACTGCTTCTGGAAGTTCAGTCGGGTCAAGGATGAGAACACCACCCGCGAGATCCTGGCCTCCCAAAACTATGACGATCTCGGCACCTATGCGCTCTACGAGCAGATCTACGCACTCTCTGGCCTGGCCCAGTACTATCGCATCACCCAGGATCCCTGGGTATTGAGCTACATAGTTCGCACCATGGCAGCGTTCGAAACCTTCTATCTGGACGCCTTCCGCGACGGAGACCCCTGCTTCACCGGCCAGGGGGGTTACTTCTCCCACATCGACACAGTGACCATGCGCCCCGACGCCGTCTCCCTGGATCGAGGCCTGTATAACAACAAGGAGAAGAAGAACTGGAACTCGATCGGCGATCACATCCCCGCCTATCTGATCAACTTGCTGGTATCGGTCGATCCCCTACCCAAGTCGTCCCATTCGGCCGCCTGGGAAGAGCTGCGCAGCCTGTGCCAGAAGATGCTGGATGACTGCGTCGAGAACATCATCAACCACTTCCCCCCCGAAGATGAGTCCAAGTTCGTCAACGAGCGTTTCACCAAGGACTGGCAGCCGGATCACACCTGGGGTTGGCAGCAGGACAGAGGCATAGTGGGCCATAACCTGAAGATCTCCTGGAACCTGACCCGCTGCGGCCACTATTACGAGCAGCGGGCAACCCGTGCCGACGAGGTGGGTGACGTCCAGACCCGTGACAAGTGCCGGCAGCAGGCCCGACGCTGCTATGACACTGCGCTGCGCCTTGGCCATAACATGTCTGAAGTCGGCGTCGATCTGCTGCGCGGCGGCATCTTCGACGCGCTGGAGCGCCATCCCAAGAACGGCATGCCGACCGAATTTGCCTGGGATCCGACCAAGGACTTCTGGCAGCAAGAGCAGGCCATTCTGGCCTTCTACATCATGCACGGCATTGACGAACAGGCCGATCCGGATGGCAAGCTGCTGCGACTGGCTCGCCACTGCTCCGCCTTCTGGAACCTCTTCTTCCTGGATCACGACCAGCGACGAGTACATTTCAGAACAACCGAGAGCGGCGAGCCGGTGATCGACGGCCAGTACGGTAACCAGGCCGGGCACGCCATCGCTGGCTATCACGCCTTCGAGTTGAACTACCTGGCCAACCTCTACATCCACACCTATGTGAAGGGGGACAGCTTCTCCCTCACCTACTGCCCGATGCACAACAGCAGTGTCACCACGTTGAACGTGATGCCCGATTTCTTCCGGCCCAAGGATCTCATCATCATCAACGTCAAGGTCAACGGCATGGTGGTGGACATCCAGGACAAGACCCGTTTCCAGATCGACATCTCCTCCTATCCGGAGGGAGCCGTGATCGAAGTGGAATACCTGCCCCTGCGCCACGGCAAGACCACGGAGCGGGAGATCAAAGACGCCCGCCTGGCCATCAGCAAGATCGGCATGCAGCGCTAACCCGGGGGGGCGACTCGCCCCCTCCTTCCTTTCACAGGAGATCCCTATGGATATGCAACTGCTCAGCGGCAAGCGGGTGGCGGTGATCGCCGAACACAAGTTCATCCCGGAGGAGTTCGACGCCTATCGCTATAACTTCGCCCTGCTCGGTATGGAGGTCGATTTCATCTCCCGCCTCTGGTATGGCGACTACAAGCCGGGCCACCCGAGCTGGAAGTCCCCCGTTTTCTACGGGGATGTCGATCCCAGCGACAACGACCCCTGGCAGGGCCCGAACAAGATCCAGCTGGGCGACAACATGGACGTGAGTCAGGTCCGCCTGGAGGACTACGACGCCATCATCATGTCCGCTAACTACGTCAGTGTGCGCCTGCGCTACACCGAGATGGCGGACGCCTCGTCGGCCCGGGAATTTGTTCAGTCAGCCCCCGTGCCCAGACTGTTTGCCCAGGCGATGGCCCGCAAGGATCTGGTCAAGGGGGCGCTATGCCACGGCTTGTGGGCCCTGACCCCCTTCCCCGAGCTGCTCAGCGGCCGCAAGGTCACCTGCCATACCGTGGTCATGGCCGACATCCTCAACTGCAACGCCGACATCCAGTTCGAGAGTGACGGCAGTGGCGCCATGGCCCCCAGCAAGGTGGTGGTCGACGACGATCTCGTCACCGGATTTAGCAAGCACGAGGTAGTCCCCTTCATCCGCGCCATCGCCAACCAGATAGCGGCACGTGCCGCACGCAACTGACACAAGGAGTGACATCATGGCAGGAAAAGTACTGATCGCCGTCTCCGAGCACGGCTTCTGGGTCGAAGAGCTGCTCAAACCCCTGGATCACCTGAAGGCGGCCGGCATCGGCTTCGACTTCCTGGTGAACAAGGGAGACAAGGTGCCCTTCCCGGACGGCGCCAGCCTGGATTCGACCTATAGCGATCCTCCCCTGGGCCGCCCCGTCACCTCCCCCGAGCTCGCGGTACGCGGTAAAGACATGGACTGGGACAGCCTGTTTGCGAACCGCATCGCCTTGCAGGAGTGGTTTCCGGTTCGCCCCTATCTGAGCAGCCGCGACGGCTACCTGGGCGCCCTTGAGCACTACTACACGGCGCGGACCCAGGCTTGGGAGCGCATCGACGAATACGACGCCCTGCTGCTGGTGGGCGGAAGCGGTCCCGTGGTCGACATGGTCAACAACAGTCGGCTGCACGACCTGATCCTGGGTTTTTACTACAAGGACAAGCCGATCGCCGCCGAATGTTACACCGTCGCCTGCCTGGCCTTCGCCCGCGAGTTCGATCAACGCAAGTGTCTGCTCGAAGGCAAGCATGTCACCGGCCACACCATGGAGTACGACTACACCTCGGGCTGGGCCGTGATGGCCGGGGAGCAACCCCTGGTGTTCGATGCCCCACCCTATCCGCTCGAGTACATACTGCGCGATGCAGTCGGGCCTCAGGGCCAGTTCCACGGCAATGTGGGACGGCTGACCTCGGTCATCGTCGACTATCCCTTCATCACCAGCCGCTCTGTTGGGGAATCTGATCTGTGCGGCCAGAAGCTGGTCGAGGTGCTGCAACGCGGCCTCAGACGCTTCGGCTGGTAGGGAGCATGCCATGGACAACCTGACAATGGTGCGCTTCTTTCGCACCCTGCACCGTGCGGACGGCGGCTATGCCGACACCCAGGACAGCGCAACCGATCTCAGGGCCTGTCTCAGCGCAATCAAGGGGCTGGCCATGCTTGGCCAGCCCTGCGCCGAGGATCATGCCCTGTGTGACTACATTCAAGACTGCTGGAGTGGCGAAGGCTTCGCCCTGCACCCCGGAGAAGCGCCGAGCCCCTTCGACACGGCCGTGGGCCTGATCGCCCTGCACGCGCTGGGGCGCCGCGACCTGCTCGAGCGCTATCGGGCCAAGGCCCAGGCCTTCATGGCCGAGCGTGCCGCCAACCAGTACGACTTCTTCATGTTGATTGCCGCCTACGACGAGTGCGGCTTTACCGAGCCCCTGCCATCGGCGGCCACCGATTTCTTCCAGGATGCGGCACGGTTGGACGCCTTGCCGGACGCCGCCATCGCCTGTGCCTCCCTGCTGCGGGCTGGCCGCAGCGCGCCAGCCCTGCACGATCAACCGAACCGTCTGCTTCGTGAGCAGGGGACAGACGGCGGATACGGCCAACCAAGCAACCTGTTTTCCACCTACTGTGTGATGCGGCTGGCTGCCCTGACGGGACACATGCCGGACAGTGCCCGCCTGAACCACTACCTGGCCAACCTGGCCACACCCGACGGCTATGGCGACGGACGGGGCCCCACCAGTGCCGGCGCCATCTACCAGGTGCTCAGCATTCGAAACTGGCTCGCCGAGTTGCAGCGTCAACCGGTCGAGATGGCCCGGTGTGGCGATCTGGACGGTCTGCGCCGTTGGCTGGATCAGGGGGGCGATCCCAACACCTATGATGCCGATGGTTGGACCCCCTTGCTCGGCGCCGCAGCTCATGGCCAGAGCGGCGCCGTCGACTTGCTGCTGAGCCATGCCACGCATCCGGCCGATCCCGAGCTCAGACTGGTCGCCGCCGACGCCCTGCCCATCTACCTGGCTGGCCAATCCGGCGATCTGGCCACAGTACGCCGCCTGCTGCGGGCCAACCCGGCCCATCTGCACGCCATCAGCCGCGTCAATGGCCACACCGTGCTGTTACAAGCCGCCTTCTATGGACGAGAGGTCCATCAGGTCCTGGCCCGTTTTCTGCTCGAGCAGGCCGACACCCTGGACACGACGCCCGGCCTCACCCTGACCCAGAAACGGGCCAGGCTGCTGTGCGCCACCAATGTGCGCGGCTACTCGGCCCGCTCCATGCAGGATCTGTGGCATAACCAGCAGATGATCGCCCTGCTGACACCCTACTACCCGAGCGATCCCGCCGAGGCCAAGGCCATGGCGCGCCAGCAGCAGGACTATTACGAGCAGCTGCTACTCGCCATAGCCGATCCCCAGGCACTCACCGAGCGGCTGATCTCCGCCATTGAGCAGCACCTCCAGGACGGTGGGGCAAGCGGCGAGCTGGCCCGTCACAGGGTGGAGGCCATCTTGGCCCAACCCGAGCTGGAAATAGACAGACTCGGTGGCCCCTTGCAACAACCCCCTCTGGTTTTTGCCATCACTGGCGTCGACAACGATCAGGCCCAGGCCGATCGACGCCATGCCTTGGTTAAGCTGCTCCTGGACAAGGGCGCCGACCCCAGAGTGCGCGAGCACCACCCCATGGCCATCGGCGCCGTGATCCGGGCCTCGGTACTCAACCAGTTTGCCCTGTTGCAGCTGCTGGCCGACTACATGACGCCGTCCGACTTTGCCGCCGAGATGAACACCAGCCCGGCAGTCAACGGCCTGACCGCCATGCACGACGCCATCCACCGCGCCCTGACCTCACCGCCAGAAAAGCTCGAAGGCCACCTGGCGCAGATCCGCTGGATGCTGGCTCGCGGTGCCCGTCTGGATATGCCGGACCATACGGGCCAGACCCAGCGAGCCCTGGCGCTGGCGGCTCGCCAGGATCCCGAGACCTTCCCCCCCGCCAACGTCGAGGCCGTGCTATCGGCCATCGGCGAGGCCTGACGAGGAACCCGACATGGTCAAGAACCGAGTCACTTTTCGATACTACCCCGGCACCTATACCGACATCTTCGGTGAAGCCCAGTTGGTGCTTGAAGGCAGTTGGAACGCCGACGGCGGCTACAGCGATCAATGGCAGGCCCAATTAATGACTCGCCTGCCAGGGGACGACGGTGGCGCCTGCTACCAGGCCGAGCTGGACCTGCGCGGTAACGCAGGCGATCGCTTTCACTGGGGGGTTCGCGCCCACTTCCCGGACGGGCGCCAGGTATGGGCCATCCCGACCGAGCTGCACGATGGGCAATCCACAGAGCGCTATCGCAGCCTGACCCTGGGGGATGCCCCGCAAACGGAGTGCTATTACCTGACCCACTGCCGTCGCCTCGGTGCCAACAAGTTTCGCCGACCCGATGGTGAGCTGGGAGTCCGCTTCGCCGTCTGGGCTCCCTATGCCCGCCAGGTAGAGCTGGCGTTTGGTACCCTGTGGGACAGCAAGGACTCGAAACGCAGGCCAACCCGTAATCCGCTCCCCATGAATGACATCGCCGGCGGCTATATCGCCGACGACGGCAGCGGCATGGACCCTGAGATTGGGCTCATTACCCTGGTGCGTGAGCCCGACGGGGTCTGGGTCACGCCTCTGGACCACCCGGCTCTGGCGGTGTCGGCTCCGGTGCTGAACCACAGGCCCTACATGTACCGAGTCACTCTGGAGGACGGCAGCATAGCCTGGCGTACCGATCTCTACTCTCGCTGCCAGGTCGGCTCGGGGGCACAGCACCCCGATGGCACCTATCTGGGATTGGTGCAGGATCTTGCCGGCCCGGTCAGTTGCTCGGTGACGGTGGATCCCGAACTGGTGACCCGCTACTTCGCCGAAGAGTCGCCCTATCTGGTCACGACGCCACCCAGCCAACGCATCTGGCCGGAGCGCCACTTTATCCCTGCCGACACCTTCTGGAGCGATGAGTTTGGCGCGCGCCCCCTGCCGGAGCGGATCGAAGATCTCATCATCTACGAGTTGCACTTGGGGGCTCTGGGCTTTGGCAAGCCTGGGCCGGGTACGCTGGAAGACGCCATCGCCCTGCTCGATCACCTGGTCGAACTGAATGTGAATGCCATCGAGCTGCTCCCCCTGGCCGAGTTTGGCGGTCAGACCGATGGTTGGGGTTACCAGACCTCCCACTACTTCGCCATCGAGTACAGCGGCGGTGGGCGGGATCAATTCAAGTTCTTCGTGCGCGAGTGCCACCGCCGCGGCCTGGCGGTGATCGTCGACGTGGTGTTCAACCACTATGCCGCGAACGCCGAGCGGGCAGAGTTCGCCTATGACTCCCGAGATCCTCGCCACAACCTCTACTACTGGTATGAAGGCAATCCGGGCGACTACGCCACTGCGGACGGTGGTTACGTCGATAACCTCTCCTCCGGCTGGGCCCCCCGCTACCACGAGGAGTACGTACGCAAGATGTTCATCAGCAGCGCCGTGGCCCTGCTGACCGAGTTCCATGTGGATGGATTGCGGGTCGATCAGACCACCTCTATCCATGGCTACAACGTGCTCCACGCCGATGGGCGCCCCGTTCCGGCGGCCAACCAGTTCGGTGCCAAGTTGCTGCGTGAACTGGGTAACACCCTGCGCCTGGTGCGTCCCGGCGTCTTCCTGATGGCCGAAGACCACTCCGACTGGGATCAGGTCACGCTGCCGGTCGAGCGCGGTGGCATGGGCTTCGACGCCCGCTGGTATGCCGACTTCTACCATCACCTTGCCGGTGACACCGAGCAGGGGGACAAGGCCAAGCTGCTGTATCGGGCCGCCACCGACGGCAGCGACAGCCCGCTGCAGATGGACTGGTTCGCCGGCGCCCTGAGTGCCTCAGGGGATCGCAAAGTCGTCTACAGCGAGTCCCATGACGAGGCCGGCAACAGCAAGGGGCCCTTCCTCGATCCCGAGGCCAACGAAGAGGACAAGCGGTTCACCTCGGAGCGAACCATAGTCGTCGCGGTCAACGGCGCCCCTCTGGTGGACGAGACCCGGCGCTACGCCGAGGCTCGCTGCCGCTTCGCCTGGGGGATCACCGCCCTCTCTGCCGGCGTACCCATGTTTCTGTTCGGTGAAGAGGTCGGTTTTCGCCAGCGTTTCAAATACAACGCCGTGATCGCCAACAAGGAGGACATCCACGGCATGCGCCGGAGCTCGGGGCAAAACCTGTATCGCTTCTATCAGGACATCAACGGACTGCGGCTGGGTCGCAGTGGACTGCGCAGCCGTCAGCTTCAGCTGGTGCATGTGCACAACGACAACCGCCTGCTCGCCTTCCTGCGCTGGGATGACGACCAACGTTTCCTGGTGGTGGCGAGCCTGGCCGACCACCCCTATGACGATGGCTACAACCTGAGCCATCCCGCCATCGGTGACAGCGAATGGCAAGAGGTATTCAACAGCGACTCGTCCCATTACGGCGGCGACAACATCGGCAATCTGGGCGGCATGCTGGCTGCGCGGGGCGGCGATATCCGTGTGGTCGTCCCCCATGCCGGCTTCGTGGTTTTGCAGGCCAGACACTGATTCCATCGGAGGAAAACACCATGAACACCCAACTCGACGAACACGCGGCACGCCGCATCATCACCCCCTTCTATGACCTGTTCAGCGCCAAGCGGCGCGATTTTGACAAGGGATTGGCCGTACTGGCCGACGACTGGCGGTCTTACTACAACAATGACGACTATCTGGGTAAGGAGCACACGGCAACCTTCCTGCGCCGCCTGTTCAACCTGATCCCGGACATAGACGTGGAGATCCGCCAGCTGTTCGTCAACGGTGAGTTTGTGACGGTACGCAGCGCCCTCACGGGCACCCCGAGTGACACCTTTATGGGCGTTCCCTACGGCGGTCGATCATTCAATATCATGACCATCGACATCCACCAGATCCGCGATGGCAAGATAGTCGCCCTGTATCATGCCGAGAACTGGGCGACCGCCATCGAGCAACTGAGTGCCACCAGCGGCGATGACCCCATCAGGGTCTAGAGCAGGTGCGGCCTGGCCCGCACCGGGTGGGAAAAAAGAACGGCGGCCAGTTGGCCGCCGTTATTGCATCACAGGGTCGCTGCGACCTCGTCGGAGATGGAGCCGTTGTGGTACACCTCCTGCACGTCGTCCAGATCTTCCAGCATGTCGATGAGGCGCATCAGCTTGGGCGCAGTCTCGGCGTCCAGCTCGGCTTCGGTGGAGGGGATCATAGTCACTTCGGCGCTCTCGGGCTTGAAGCCGGCGGCTTCCAGACCATCGAGTACGGTACCGAAGTCGTTCGGGGTGGTGTACACCTCGATGGTGCCATCCTCTTCGGTCACCACGTCGTCGGCACCCGCTTCCAGAGCCGCTTCCATCAGGGCATCTTCATCGGCACCCACGAAGGTCAGTACGCCCTTCTTGGTGAACAGGTAAGCCACGGAGCCGTCGGTACCCAGGTTACCGCCGCACTTGCTGAAGGCGTGACGCACTTCGGCAACGGTGCGGTTGCGGTTGTCGGTCAGGCACTCCACCATGAAGGCGGAGCCGGCCGGGCCGTAACCTTCGTAGATGATGGTCTCGAGCTGCTCACCGTCGCCACCACCGGCGCCGCGCTGGATGGCACGGTTGATGGTGTCACGGGTCATGTTGCTGGTCAGGGCGGCAGCCACTGCGGCACGCAGACGCGGGTTGTTGGCCGGGTCGGCATCACCCAGGCGAGCCGCGGTGGTGATCTCACGGATCAACTTGGTGAAGATCTTGCCACGCTTGGCGTCCTGAGCCGCCTTACGGTGTTTGATGTTGGCCCATTTACTGTGACCTGCCATATAAACTCTCCGTTATACTCTTTTAATTTCAATGATTTAATCGCTCAGCAATAACTGAACGGGCCGCGCAATGCGCGGCCTCGTGCCTTACTCGTCGGCCTGGGCCGTGCTGGCGATGGCCAGTTCGCCCAGCTGGGCCGGGTTGGCAAAACTCGGGGCGTCGGTCATCAGACAGGCGGCCGCCGTGGTTTTCGGGAAGGCGATGACGTCGCGAATGTTCTCGGTGCCGGTCAGCAGCATGCTGAGGCGGTCCAGGCCGAACGCCAGGCCCGCGTGGGGCGGAGTACCGTACTTGAGCGCGTCGAGCAGGAAGCCGAACTTCTGACGCTGCTCGTCCGGGGCAATGCCCAGGATGTCGAACACGGTGGACTGCATCTCGCCGTTGTGGATACGCACAGAGCCGCCACCGACTTCGTAGCCATTGATGACCATGTCATAGGCGTTGGCATAAGCCGCCAGCGGGTTGGCCCTGAGCTCGCTCGCGCTCATGTCGCGCGGGGAGGTGAAGGGGTGGTGCATGGCCGCCAGACCGCCTTCGCCGTCTTCCTCGAACATAGGGAAGTCGATGACCCACAGCGGCTTCCAGCTGTTCTCCAGCAGGCCAAGATCGCGACCCACCTTGAGGCGCAGGGCGCCCATGGCGTCACAGACCACCTTCTTGGTGTCGGCACCGAAGAAAATGATGTCGCCATCGGCTGCGCCGGTACGGGCCAGGATCTCGCGCACGATGGCGTCAGAGAGGAACTTGGCCACCGGGGACTGCACGCCCTCGAGACCGTTGGCCGCCTCGTTGACCTTCATCCAGGCCAGTCCCTTGGCACCGTAAATGCCGACGAACTTGGTGTAGTCGTCGATCTGCTTGCGAGAGAGCTCGGCGCCGCCCGGTACCTTCAGGGCAGCTACGCGGCCTTTCGGATCCTTGGCGGGGCCGGCGAATACGGCGAAGTCGACCGCAGTCAGCAGATCTGCCACATCGACCAGCTCCATAGGCAGACGCAGGTCCGGCTTGTCGGAGCCGTAGCGACGCATGGCTTCGTCGAAGGTCATGATCGGGAAGTCGCCGAGATCCACGTCCAGAATGTGCAGCCACAGTTTGCGGATCATCTCTTCCATGATTTCGCGCACCTGCGGTGCGGTCATGAAGGAGGTCTCCACGTCGATCTGGGTGAATTCCGGCTGGCGGTCGGCACGCAGGTCTTCGTCACGGAAGCACTTGACGATCTGGTAGTAGCGGTCGAAGCCGGACATCATCAGCAGCTGCTTGAACAGCTGCGGGGACTGCGGCAGGGCGTAGAACTTGCCCTTGTGCACACGACTCGGTACCAGGTAGTCGCGAGCGCCTTCCGGGGTGGCCTTGGTCAGCATCGGGGTCTCGATGTCGAGGAAGCCGTGCTCGTCCATGAAGCGGCGTACGAAGGCGCTGGCCTTGGCACGGGTCTTCAGGAACTTTGCCATCTCGGGGCGACGCAGATCCAGGTAGCGGTACTTGAGGCTCACCTCTTCGCTGTTGACCTGGTTGAAGTCCAGCGGCAGGGGCTCGGCGCGGTTGATGATGGTCAGTTCGTGGCCGAACACCTCGATGGCACCGGTGGCCATCTCGACGTTGCGCTGGGACTCGGGGCGCAGACGGACCACGCCTTTAACCTGGATACAGAACTCGCCGCGCAGCTCGGAGGCCAGGGCAAACGCCTCGGGCTTGTCCGGATCGAAGAAGACCTGAACCAGACCCTCTCGGTCACGCATGTCGATAAAGATGAGACCGCCAAGATCGCGACGGCGGTGCACCCAGCCACAGAGAGTGATGGTCTGCCCTTCATGGGCCTCGTTGACCTGTCCGCAATAATGTGTGCGCATGGACTTCTTCCTTCGGAAATAATGAGAGACGATTAACCCTGAGCCGCCGGGCACGACTGGCAAGCACCGTCTGTCTCGCAGCTGGCCAGATTCTTTTTCTTACCCGGTTTGAAGTCGGTCTCGTACCACCCCGATCCCTTGAGCCGAAAACCGGCCGCCGAGATTTGTTTGACCAAGGCGCTCTTGTGACAAGAGGGGCAATCGGTCAGGGGCGCATCGGAGAGCTTTTGCAGTTTCGCCAATTCATGGCCACAGTCATCGCAACGATATTCGTAGATAGGCATGGGTCACAAGAATTTGGTAACAAAAGGGGGCACATTATAGAGGAAAAGCCCGCCCCGGGTAAAATAGCCCGATGCACCTCTCTACGTAAATCGCATCATGCCACTCTATCTCGGTCTGCCCCAATGGAGTCACCCCGCCTGGCCCGGCCAGCTGCTTGGCCGCGCCACCCGCCCGGTCGATCATCTGGCAGACTACGCACAGGTGTTCAACGCCATCGAGGGCAACACCACCTTCTATGCCAGCCCCACCCCGCAGACGGTACTGCGCTGGCGTGACGCCACGGATGACGACTTCCGCTTCACCTTCAAATTTCCCAAGACCATCAGCCACCAGAGCGATCTGCTCGGCATGGATCGGGAGGTGAGCGCCTTCGTCGCGCTGCTTGCTCCCTTGCACGAACGGATCGGCCTGCTCAAGCTGCAACTGCCGGCAAGCTTCGGACCTGCGGGGCTGGCGCGCCTCGAGGCCTTTCTCGAACGCTTACCGGCCGACTTTGCCTACGCGGTCGAGGTGCGCCACCCGGACTTCTTCGCCAAGGGTGAGGCCGAGCGAGCCCTCAACCACCTGCTGATGGCGCGTGGGGTCAACCGCATCATGCTCGACAGCCGTCCGCTCTTCTCGGTGACAGCAAAGAGTGCGGCCATGATCGACGCCCAGGGCAAGAAGCCGCAGCTGCCGGTACACCTGCTGGCCACCGCCCACACCCCAGTGGTGCGCTTCATCGGCCTGCCCAACCCGGCAGACAATCACCCCTTCCTGCAACCCTGGCTGCCACACTGGCGCCGGTGGCTCGATGAGGGAAAGCATCTCTACCTCTTTATTCACACCGCCGACAACGCCCATGCACCTCAATTGGCTCGTGAGGTGGCTCAGGCATTGGGTCATTCACTGCCCCCTTTCATCGGGGAAAACGATTCGGCGCGCCAAGGAACACTCGACCTGGGGTAATCGGCTCTCTGACGCCACTTTTTTTACTGTGAGCCCGGTCACCTCTCAAGACAAACGGGGCCCAATCCTCTAAAATGCGCCCCGTTGCCCATCCTGAACGGGAATTGAACCCGAGGTGGGCAGGACTGCACATATTTCCCGAACATGGGTTGCCCGCGGCGGCAACCAGGCTGCACGACATGCACTCCAAAGATCAGATATTTGCTGCCCCGATCGACCGGTTGGGAGACTTCTGCTTCGACGAACAGGTCGCAGAGGTCTTCCCGGACATGATCCAGCGCTCCATTCCGGGCTACAGCAACATCATCTCCGCCATCGGCATGATGGCCGCCCGCTATGCCCGTCCCAATACACGGCTCTTCGATCTGGGTTGCTCCCTCGGGGCCGCGACCCAGTCCATGCGTCGCCACGTCACGGCCGAGGGATGTACCATCACGGCGGTGGATCTCTCCGCCGCCATGATAGAGCGCGCCCGCAAACACCTGGCCGCCTTCAAGGGATTGCCGGTGGAGCTGGTGCAGGGGGACATCTGCGAGACCCCTATCGAGAACGCCTCCGTGGTGGTGCTCAACTTTACCCTGCAGTTTCTCGAGCCGGCGGCCAGACTGTCCCTGCTCAAGCGCATCCACGACGGCCTGGTACCCGGTGGCATCCTGGTGCTCAGCGAGAAGTTCCGTTTCGAAGACGCGCCGGTCAACGAGCTGCTCATCGATCTGCATCTCGACTTCAAGCGGGCCAACGGCTATAGCGAACTCGAGATCAGCCAAAAGCGCACGGCGCTGGAGAACGTGATGCGCACCGACTCCATTCCGACCCACAAGGCCCGCCTCCAGGAGGCCGGTTTCAGCCATGTGGATCTCTGGTTCCAATGCTTCAACTTCGGCTCTCTGGTAGCCATCAAGCAATCATGATCGACTTTGCCAACTTCTATCAGCTGATCGCCAAGACCCGCCTCAGCCACTGGCTGCACACACTGCCGGCCCAACTTCACGCCTGGCGCCACGATAACCAGCATGGCGATCTGCCGCGCTGGGAGCGTGCACTGGCCAAGCTGCCCCAGCTGCCGGCGACCCCCATCGACCTGACCCATGCAGTCAGTGTCGGCAGCCACGAGAGCCTCGCAGACGGGGAGCGCAAGAAGGTCGAGAGCCTGCTGCGCCAGCTCATGCCCTGGCGCAAGGGACCCTTCACGGTGCACGGCATCCACATCGACACCGAATGGCGCTCCGACTGGAAGTGGGATCGGGTGCTACCGCACCTCTCGCCGCTGGCCGGCCGTCACGTGCTGGATGTGGGCTGCGGCAGCGGCTATCACCTGTGGCGCATGGTGGGCGAAGGGGCGAAGTTGGCGGTCGGCATCGATCCGAGCCCGCTGTTTTTGTGCCAGTTCGAGGCCATTCGCCACTTTCTTGGCTGCGACCAACGCGCCCACCTGCTGCCGCTCGGCATTCAGGAGCTGCCGCCCCTGCGCGCCTTTGACACCGTCTTCTCCATGGGGGTGCTCTATCACCGCAAGTCCCCTATCGAACACATCGAGCAGCTGCGTAGCCAGCTGGTCGACGGCGGCGAGCTGGTGCTCGAGACCCTGGTCATCGATGGCGACGAGCATCAGGTGCTGGTGCCCGAAGATCGCTACGGCAAGATGCGCAACGTCTGGTTTATTCCCTCGAGCCGGGCACTGAAACGCTGGGTCGAACGCTGCGGTTTTGTCGATGTGCGCATCGTCGACGAAAACAGGACCACTACCGACGAGCAACGTCGCACCGACTGGATGATTAATGAGTCTCTCGACGACTATCTGGACCCTGCCGATCCGGCACTGACCGTGGAGGGGTATCCGGCCCCCAAGCGTGCCGTGCTGATCGCCCGCAAGGCCAGAGACTAGCCGATAAACTCAAGGACAGTTACACTGACTCCATTCTTGGAAGCCCAATAAAATGAAGCACATGAACAGCACACTCAAAGGCATGACCCTGCTATCCCTGTTCACCTTGGGTGGTTGTGTGGCCATGGACAAGGCACCCGAAACGCCGCCTGCCACACTGGCCGAGCTCAAAAACGAACTCTCCCTCAGTGAACAGCGGCTCCAGACCAACCTGATGCAGCAGCAGAAGCAGTTGATCCAGCACCAGTCTGATCTCATTGCTCAGCTGACCAATGATCTCAAGCGTATGAAACAAACCGTCAGCAAGGTGGACGGCAAGCTTGATAACTTGCCGGGTGCCGAACCCAAGCCGGTGGTGATCCCCACTGCCAAGTGTCCCTCACCCGCCCAGGGCCATGCCCTGGATGGCAAACTGCTGGTCGGTGAAGCCGAGTGGCTCTGGGTTGACGCCGCCAACGACGCCTTCCAGGCCCGGGTCGACACCGGCGCCACCACCTCCTCCATCAGCGCCCAGGACATCACCATCTTCGAGCGCAACGGCAAGAATTGGGTTCGCTTCTACCTGAGCCATCAGGATATGGACGACCGTATCCAGATCGAGGCGCCGCTGGTACGTCATGTGCGCGTGCGTCAGGCCTCCGCCGATGAGCTGGATCGCCGCCCCGTGGTGCGCCTGGCCGTGCGCCTGGGTGACATGACCGAGAAAGCCGAATTTACCCTCAAGGATCGCAGCGACATGACCTTCCCCGTGCTGCTGGGTCGTGAGTTCCTCAAAGATATCGCCGTGGTCGACGTGGCCCGCGAATATATCCAGCCCAAACCCCAGCTCAAGGATGTGAAGTAATCCATGGTCTCTCGCAAGCCGTTTTATCTGCTGGTCGCCCTGCTCTATCTGGTCGGCCTGGGCATGACCATTTATCACCACATTGCGCTGGATGTCCCCCTCACCCCGGGTGAGAAGCGTCAGATCTGGTCTATCGAGGCCAAGCTGGAGTTTGAGGCCAACGGCGAGCCGGTGATCGCCTCCCTGGCGATACCGGGCACCCAGAAGGGCTTCACCCTGATGGATGAGAACGCGGCAAGTCCCGGCTATGGTCTCTCGTTTGTCGAGAAGAACGGGGATGCCCGCGCCGAGTGGTCGATTCGCTCGGCCACCGGTCGTCAGGAGCTCTACTACCGCGTCGATATGATGGCCGACAGCTTCGCCAAACCGGCGGCGGTCTCCCAACCCCCGGCCATCGAAAAAGAGATCGAGAGCGAGCCTTACGCCACCGCCATGGCCCAGATCCTCGAGCGTGCCCAGGAGCGCTCCGCCGACGCCTATACCCTGACCCGCGAAATCATCAAGGAGATGGACAACCAGACCCAGAACGCCGAGCTGCTGAAAAACCACAAGCGCCGCGCCATCCTGGTCGCCCAGCTGCTCAACAACGCCGACGTGCCGGCCCGGGTGGTACACGCCCTGAAGCTGGAAGACGGTCGCCGCCGCCAGGAGCTGGTGGAATATCTGCAAGTATTCAAGGGCAAAGACTTCCAACTGTTCGATCCCAAGAACGGCCAGCAGGGGCAACCGGATAACCTGCTGCTGTGGGAGTACAACTCTGGCGCCCTGTTGGATGTGACCGGCGGTCACAACTCCCGGGTGACCTTCTCCATGATCGAGCAGGAGCAGCCGGTCAGCGTGGCCCTGGCCAAGAAGTTCGAAAAATCGGACTGGCTCAACTTCTCTATCCACAGCCTGCCGCTGGAAGAGCAAACCCTGTTCAAGGGGCTGCTGCTCATCCCCATCGGCGTGCTAATGGTGGTGTTCCTGCGCGTCCTCGTCGGTATCAAGACCTCCGGTACCTTCATGCCGGTGCTGATCGCCGTGGCCTTCATTCAGACCCAGCTCTTCACCGGTCTGGTGGGCTTCCTGCTCATCGTCGGCACGGGTCTTATCATCCGCTCCTATCTCTCCAGGCTGAACCTGCTGCTGGTGGCGCGAATATCGGCGGTCATCATCATGGTGATCTCGATGATCGGCATCTTCTCGGCATTCGCGTTCAAGCTGGGCTTGACCGACGGCATGAAGATCACTTTCTTCCCGATGATCATCCTCTCCTGGACTATCGAGCGGATGTCCATCCTGTGGGAGGAAGAGGGTCCGAAAGAGGTGATGAAGCAAGGCGGCGGCTCCCTGCTGGTGGCGGTCATCGCTTACCTCGCCATGGATAACGAGCTCATCCGTCATCTCACCTTCAACTTCCTCGGCCTGCAGCTGGTGCTGATGGCGACCGTGCTGTTGATGGGTAACTACACCGGCTACAAGCTGAGCGAGCTCAAGCGCTTCAAGCCGCTGGTGGACGAGATGAATGCCGGTAAGGACAACGAGGGCAAGCACTAAGATGGCCTTCTGGGAAAAGTACACCTGGCCCTGGACGCTCTCGGCAGCGGGCATCCTCGGCATGAACAAGCGCAACCACTCCTACATCAGCCGCTACAACCCGCGCCGTCTCTACCCCCTGGTGGATGACAAGCTGCAGACCAAGCGCATCGCCCTCGATGCCGGGGTAACGGTGCCCAAGCTGATTGGCACCATCCGCGAGCAGCACGAAGTCACCCGGATCGCCGAGATGGTGCGCGAGTGGCCAGGCTTTTGTATCAAGCCGGCCCGCGGCTCGGGCGGCAAGGGGATCCTGGTGATCCTGCGTCACGAAGATGGCCTCTACTACAAGCCCAACGGCAAGGCCGAGACGGTGCAGGATCTGGAGCGTCACATCTCCAACATCCTGGCCGGCCTCTACTCCCTGGGTGGCAAGCCCGATAAGGTGCTGGTCGAAGACCTCATCAACTTCGATGACGTGTTCGACGGCTACTCCTTCGAAGGGGTGCCCGATTCGCGGGTCATCATCTTCAAGGGCTTCCCTGTGATGGCCATGATGCGCCTCTCCACCGCCGCCTCGGACGGCAAGGCCAACCTGCACCAGGGCGCCGTCGGGGTGGGCTTGTGCCTGCGCACCGGCCGGGCCCTGCGCGCCGTGCAGTTCAACCAGCCGATCCGCCACCATCCGGACACCGGCCTCGATCTGTATGAGCTCAAGGTGCCCCACTGGGATACCCTGTTGACCCTGGCGGCCTCCTGCTACGAGATGTCGGGGCTCGGCTACATCGGCACCGACATGGTGCTCGACAAGCATCGCGGCCCCATGCTGCTCGAGCTCAACGCCCGCCCCGGTCTCTCCATTCAGATCGCCAACGGACGTGGCCTGGTGCCGAACTTGAAGGCGGTGGAGCGCCTGGGCAGCAGCAAGATGAACGTGGCCCAGCGTATCGCCTTCTCCAAGGAACACTTCGGCGTCTTCGACGACTGATCCCGCCGCAGACTGCCGCCCATAAAAAAACCGAAACCCTGATGGGTTTCGGTTTTTTCTTTATGCCACCCTTAGAAGGAGGTGCGGCGATAACGGCGATACTCGGGGCGCCAGAAGTTGGCCTCGATCGCCTTGTCGATCACCTCGTCGGGCGTCTGCACCGCCTTGCCTTGCAGCATGGCGGTCTTGGCGACCATCTTGGCGATATGGTGAGAGACCTGCTGAATATCCGCCAGATCCGGCAACAGGGATTCGCCGGTGCCCTTGGCGAGCGGTGAGCACTCGGCCAGGGCACGGCTGGCCGACATCAGCATGGCGTCGGTCACGCGTTTGGCGCCGCTTGCCAGCACACCCAACCCGATCCCCGGGAAGATGTAGGAGTTGTTGCACTGAGCGATGGGGTAGAGCTTGCCCTTCACCTCGACCGGTGCGAACGGGCTGCCGGTGGCCACCAGGGCCTGGCCGTCGGTCCAGCGCAAGATATCGGCCGGGGTCGCCTCGACCCGGGAGGTGGGGTTGGAGAGGGGGAACACGATGGGGCGCGCGCAATGCTTGTGCATGGTGCGGATCACCTCCTCGGTGAACAGCCCCGGTTGCCCCGACACCCCGATGAGGATATCCGGGTGACCGTGCTCCATCACCTCGAGCAGGGAGATGTTATCCCCCACCGGCCAGTCGGCCACCCGCTCCAGCGGCTGGGAGAGGCGGCGCTGGAACTCCAGCTGGTTCGGGATCTTGTCGGTGATGAGGCCGAAGCGGTCCACCATGAAGACACGGGAGCGCGCCTGGGCGTCGGTCAGCCCCTCGGCCTTCATCTGGGCCACGATCTGCTCGGCGATGCCACAGCCGGCGCTGCCGGCGCCGAGGAAGGCAACCCGCTTCTCGGAGAGCTTGGCACCGGAGGCCTTGCAGGCGGCGATGAGGCTACCGAGGGTCACGGCGGCGGTGCCCTGGATGTCATCGTTGAAGCAGCACAGCTCGTCCTTGTAGCGGTTGAGCAGCGGCATGGCGTTGCCTTGCGCAAAGTCTTCGAACTGCAACAGCACGTCCGGCCAGCGGCGCTTGACCGCCTGGATGAAGGCGTCGACGAACTCGGCGTACTCTTCCCCCGTGATACGCGGGTTGCGCCAGCCCATGTAGAAAGGATCGCTGAGCAGCTGCTGGTTGTTGGTGCCCACGTCCAGCACCACCGGCAGGCAGTACGCCGGCGAGATGCCGCCACAGGCGGTGTAGAGGGAGAGCTTGCCGATGGGGATGCCCATGCCGCCGATCCCCTGATCCCCCAGACCCAGGATCCGCTCCCCGTCGGTCACCACGATCACCTTGACGTTCTGCTTGGTGGCGTTTTGCAGCATGTCGTCGATGCGATCCCGGTCCGGGTAGGAGATAAACAGGCCACGGGCGCGGCGATAGATGTTGGAGAACTCCTGGCACGCCTGACCCACGGTCGGGGTGTAGATGATGGGCATCATCTCCTTGAGGTGGTTTTGCAGCAGGCGGTAGAAGAGGGTTTCGTTGGTGTCCTGAATGTTGCGCAGATAGATATGACGGTCCATGTCGTTGCCAAACGCCTGATACTGGCGATAGGCGCGTTCGGTCTGCTCCTCTATGGTCTCGATGTTGTTGGGCAGCAGCCCCTCGAGGTTGAAGGAGGCACGCTCCTCTGCGGTGAAGGCACTGCCCTTGTTGAGCAGGGGGGTTTCGAGCAGCGCCGGTCCGGCGTAGGGAATATAGAGGGGACGTTTTTGATTATTATCTTCAAACATGGTGTTCACCTTGCTGTGGTTGCCCGCCGATCCTAGGGATTTCACTCCTCAATTTCAAAGGGTTTGCAGACCGGGAGGCGACCACTGCGGCGAAACTCGCCCGGCGTCACACCCGTATGACGGCGAAAGCGGTTGGCAAAATTGGCCCCATCGCTGTATCCGACCCGGGCCGCCAGTTCGCTTAAGGACCAGTCGGTGTAGAGCAGCCACTGCTTGGCCTTCTCCATCCGCAGCCGGGTGAGATGGGCCATGGGACCACACCCGAGCCACTGCTGGCAGAGGCGATGCAGATGAGGCACAGAGCAGGGATGCAGCGCCGCCAGGGAACGCACACTCCAGGGCTCGGCCAGGCGCCCCTCCACCACACGAAAGAGATGCTGCAAGCGGCGTTCGGGCGCCTCTTTCCCCTCCTCCTTGAGGGCACGCTCGATGACGTTCAGCAGCAAGGTGAGCAAGTCTGGCAACAGCGGGGAGTCGGGTCTCTCCCCATGCAGCAGGGAGAGGAGATGATGAAGTGTCTCGACCTGATCGCTGTGGCGCACCAGATGCCCGAGCCGGTGCAGATGATGCCAGCGGGGCACATCGTCGAGCAGCACCCAGCTGGTCTGCCAACGGGTATCGGTCAGGGCCAACCCACCGGGTAGCCGGGCCGGTAAGAACACCATGCTGCCGGCGGGAATGGGCACGGCGCCCTGGGGTAGCAGCAGGGCCCCCCCCTCGTCATGGCTCATCAGCAGGATGTGAAAATCGGGTCGATTACGGCGGATGAGGTAGTGATCCCGAAGCTCGGACAGCCCGGTCAGAAACACCCCCGCCTCCCCCAGCAAGGGATACCCTTCACGCCCCGCCATCTGCTCGACACAGGTCGGAGCTATGTCGAGACACTCCTGTGGAAACATCCTGGCCCCCTCGCTCACAATGCTAGTTTTGAACAAACAACTCGATAGTCTGCCACAGCGCCCCCGAGCAGACACCACCTTACTATGTAAGCACTGAAAATGACTTTCTTCGATCCGGTTGTTCTTAATGACTCATTGGCAAGCAATTTTAAAACAAACCACCGACCGCCACTTCATGCGTCGCCTGTGGCAACTGGCGCTACCGGTGTCGCTGCAATCCATGATGTTCTCCCTGCTGGGGCTCATCGACATCATGATGGTCAGCGAGCTCGGCACCACGGAGGTGGCGGCGGTGGGTCTTGGCAACCGGGTCTTTTTCTTCAACCTGCTGGTGATCGCCGGTTTGTGCGGCGGGGTGTCGGTACTGGCGGCTCAATACTTCGGCCGGGGCGAACTGGCCGGGGTACGCCGCTCTCTGGCGCTGGCCCTGTTAGGCTCTCTGCTGGTGACGACCCCCTTCGCCCTGCTCTACCTGCTCGCCCCCGAGTCGGTGATCGCACAAGCCACCACCGACGCCACCCTCACCCCGCTGGCGGTGGAGTATCTGCTCATCACCGGTGGCTCGGTACTCTGTACCGCGATCGTGGTTCCCCTGGAGTCGGCCATGCGAGCCGTGGGTCAGGCGGCCGCCCCCACCCGGATCGGTCTGGTCGCGATCCTGGCCAACGTGGTGCTGAACTACCTCCTGATCTTCGGCCATGGCGGATTCGAGGCCATGGGGGTGGCCGGCTCGGCCTGGGGCACGACCCTGTCACGCATCCTGCAGACCCTGCTGTTGCTGGCCTATGTGTCACGCTACCAGCGCCGCCTGCTGCCCGCGGCTGCCGACTGGCGCCAGGCCCTCACTCGCAAAGAGGGCGTGCGTTTTGGCCTCATCGCCCTGCCGCTGCTATTGCACGACGGGATCTGGGCCTTTGGCATGATGCTCTACGGCTTCCTCTATGCCCGCCTCGGGGTCGATGAGCTCGCCATCATGACCACCCTGGGCGCCCTGGAGGGGATCCTCATCTCCCTCTTCTTCGGTCTGGCCGTGGCCTGCGCCACCCTGCTCGGCCACCGGCTCGGTGCCGAGGAGTATGAGAGTGCCTGGATGGAGTCCCGCTTGCTGTTGCTGCTCGCACCTGTCGGTGCCATGTTGACCGGGGCCCTGGTCTGGGCCCTGCAAGCACCCCTGCTCTCGGCCGTCGGCAACCTGCCGGCGGGGCTCGATACCATGGCGAGCCAGGTGCTGGCCATCGTCTGCCTCGGCATGCTGGTCAAGGTGTTCAACATGGTGGGGATCGTCGGGGTGCTGCGCTCGGGGGGCGATGTGAACTACACCATCCTGATCGACATCGTCGGCATGTGGTGCATCGGGCTCCCCCTTGCGGCGATGGCCGTCTGGCTCGGTTGGGCACTCCCGGTGGTCGTCGCCCTGGTGCTGCTGGAAGAGGTGTCCAAGTCTCTGCTGGTCTGGCACAGGATCGGTCGCCGCCGCTGGCTACGCAACCTGGTTATGGAGTGATCGGGGTCACAATAACCCGAGCGGCTGAGGTATGATAGGCGGGTCTATCCACCCAAGGAGATCACCATGCAGACAGAGCGTATCCTCATCGATCAGACCGAGCTGCTCGCGATGGCGAACAAGATGATCCGAGAGCACGAAGATTTCATTCACGGCATGCAGGCAGACGCCGTCGAGCAGCGCGGCGACGTTCTGGTGTTCAAGGGGGAGTATTTCCTCGCCGAAGATGGCACGCCGACCCCCAAGACCATGGCCGTGTTCAACATGTTCAAGTTGCTGGCTCACCAGCTCTCGGACAAGTATCGCCTAGTCTGATCCTCAGCCCGCCATCGCCTGCGTCGATGGCGGTGCCACCACCACACAGTTGCGCCCGTTGATTTTCGCTTGATAGAGGCACTCGTCCGCCCGATTCAAGAGGCTCTGCACCCCTTCCCCACGTCTGGCCAGCGCCACGCCTATGCTCACCGTGACCTCGATCAGCTCTTCGGACGCCGGACTCTTGACCGCCCGCGCCTCGATAGACAGACGCAGGCGCTCGGCTATCTGCCGTGCCTGCTCCAGCGTGGCACAGCGTGGCAGCAAGATGGCAAACTCCTCTCCGCCGTAGCGGCCGAGCACATGGTGCTTCTCGAGCTGCTCTCCCAGCGTCGTGGCTACCGTGTGCAGTACCGCATCCCCCGCCAGATGGCCGTAGTTATCGTTGATCCGTTTGAAGCGGTCGAGATCGAGCAGCAGCACGGCAAACGGGCGATCCCGCCCCATCAGCGCCGCCCTGGCCTGCTCCAGTTGTTTCATCAACAGGCGACGATTCATCATGCCGGTCAGCTCGTCTGTGGTGGACTCACGATAGAGGCGCAGCAACATGTTGAGCTGACCCGCCTGGACCCAGGCAGAGGTGAAGGTGAAGAGCAGCAGGATCCACAGCTGGTTGAAGGTATCCATGCCGAAGATTGGCTGACTCAGCAGTATGCTGCGCCCCAGTAGCAGCACGCAGAAGATAAGCAGTGCGACGGCGAAACCGATCACCAGAGGGATGGGAAAGACGGCAAACAGGCTGATCATCAGATAGGGGAAGACGGTATAGCCCATCTGCAGCCCCTCGACCTGACCCAACTCGGCCATGCAAGCCAGGGCGAAGGTGAGGATCACCCCCATCAGATAGCCGAGCGCGACCCGCATTCGGGCCAGGCGGTAGTTAATAAAAAACGAGAACGGGATCAGGGGAGAGAGCGCCAGAAAGGTGGTCATTCTGATCTTGAGCAAGATGGCGTACTGCTCGGCGCTGAGGGTCAGCCAGTCCACGATCGACCAGGCCGGTAACCCGACCATTAACAGACAAACCAGCCAACGAAAGCGCACCGTCATGAACTCGATACGCGTCATGGTGAAGTCTTCGGAGTGGTTCTTGGCACTCCATATCTCGGACATCCTCAGCACAACTATCCTCACCCCACTCTTTGTAAGGGGTCATTTTAATCCGGTCAGGCCAGATTATCATGCAGGGAGTCAATAAACCGAGAGTCAGGTCATGAAGCGAGCCCGGCCTGGGCCGGGCCCGCCGTAGCACTTAGGCCGTTTGAGTCTCACCTTCGGGCTCAGTGTCCTCGTTGCGAGCAAAGAAGGCCCGGGTCTCGGCCACGACCACGTGGCGCAACCCGATGAGGCCGATGAGGTTGGGTACCGCCATCAGGCCGTTGACGATGTCTGCCAGCAGCCAGATCATGTCCAGGTGCAGGAAGGCCCCACACGCCACCAGCGCCAGATAGATGAGGCGATAGGGCTTGATGGCGCGGACGCCGAACAGGTACTCGGTGCAGCGCTCACCGTAGTAGTTCCAGCCGAGGATGGTCGTGAAGGCAAAGAACAGCAGGCCGATGCTCACCAGGTACTGACCGACATGGGGATTGAGCCCCTGGGCAAACGCCGCGCTGGTCATGGCCGCGCCACTCAGATCGCCGCTCCACACCCCGGTCACCACCAGGGTGAGGCCGGTCATGGTGCAGATGATGATGGTGTCGAAGAAGGTGCCGGTCATGGAGACCAGCCCCTGCTCGACGCAGGAGTCGGTCTTGGCCGCCGCCGCCGCAATCGGGGCCGAGCCGAGGCCCGACTCGTTGGAGAAGACCCCGCGCGCCACCCCGGACTGGATCGCCAGCAGCACGCCCGCGCCGACGAAGCCACCGGTGGCCGCCTGGCCGGTGAAGGCCGAGCTCAACACCAGGGCGACCGCATCCGGCAGGGCCGAGGCGTTGGCCACCAGCACCCCGAGGCAGGAGACGATATAGAAGAGGGCCATGAAGGGCACCACCTTGCTCGAGACGCTGGAGATCGACTGGATCCCGCCGAGGGTCACCAGACCGACGATCAGGGTCAGCACCACAGCGGTCACCTCGCGCGGCACCGAGAACGACAGGGTCATGGCGTCGCTGATGGCATTGACCTGGGGGAAGGTGCCGATACCAAAGAAGGCCACGCCGATACCAAACAGGGCGAACAGCTTGGCCAGCGGCCTGGAGCCGAGGCCACGCTCGAGGTAATACATGGGACCGCCGGCCATCTGACCGTTGGCATCGGTCACCCGGTATTTGACGGCCAGCAGGCATTCGGCGTACTTGGTGGCCATGCCGAAGAAGGCGGCCATCCACATCCAGAACAGGGCTCCGGGTCCACCCAGCTTAATCGCGGTGGCGACCCCGACTATGTTGCCGGTGCCTATGGTGGCAGAGAGCGCGGTGCACAGCGCCGCAAAGCTCGACACATCCCCCGCCTTCCCCTGTCCCTGATCGCGGCCAAACACCAGACGCAGGGCGAGCGGCAGCCGCAAGACCTGTAACAGCCCGAGACGGACGGTGAGGTAGACGCCGGTACCGACCAGCAGAATGAGCAGGGGCGGACCCCAAACGAAACTATCGATAGCCTGTAAGGCCACTTGAATTGATGACATGCATCCTCCTTAAACAGAAAAATTAAGGAGGAGAAGGATGATCTTCCCAATAGCAACACGATCGCAGAGGCGATGTAAAGGGCGCGAGCCCGGGTACAACCATCCCATCCCCTCTGTCCTTTTGCCTGAGAGTTTCCGGCTGCCGCACGGGTCGGCAGCCTTGCTCCTTCGGCGCCCGATTCAACGGGTCTCTCCAGAGTATCGTCCAGTGGCAGTCCACACCGGTTACCCGGTACCTGAAAGATTTACTTCTTCGGTGGATGGTTACCCATCGCTCTCCTGCCACCTTCATCCGAACTAATTTTGGATTAGGCCGGGGCATGTTAATCAAAAAATTGTGAGCTGTCTCCCACTCATCTCGGCTTTTTCGTCTCATTAACCTCTTTTAACAACCCGCAAACAAACGACTTGTTCAGCAAAAACCATGCAGTTTCCTCTGTCGTCTCAATCAGAAAATCTCAACAATATAACCACCCACCCATGTTGCACAAAAATGCAATAAGCCCATAATCACGCGCATAACCAAGCATCACAAGCTGTTTGGTTCGCGCCTGAGCCGGCCGCCGCCGGTTCACTGTGACTGGACTGGGCTCCTGCCCCCTAAGGATGATAATACGACGATGAACGAGACCTCTCAGGCTCTGGATTACCGCCAACTGGTTGAACAACACGGCTCTCCCCTGCTGCTCCTCGATAAGGCCGCCGTCCGCAAGCAATACCGGGCTCTGGCCGCCGCCCTCCCCGATGTCCGTCTCCATTATGCTCTCAAGCCCCTGCCCCACCCGGCACTGGTCGAGGTGCTCAAGGAAGAGGGAGCCTGTTTCGATCTCGCGACCAATGGCGAAGTGGATCTGGTCAAGAGCCAGGGGGTGCGTCCCGGGCGCTGCATCCATACCCACCCCATCAAGCGTGACGGCGACATCCGCCACGCCCTGGAGTACGGCTGCACCGTGTTTGTCTATGACAACCCCTGGGAACTCGACAAATTCCTCCCCTATAAGGACGAGGTGAAACTGCTGCTGCGGGTGAGCTTCCCCAATCCAGAGACCAAGGTGGATCTCTCCAAGAAGTTCGGCTGCACCCCGGAGCAGGCCCTGCCGCTGATGCAGCTGGCCCAGGCCAAGGGGCTCAAGGTGATGGGGCTATCGTTCCACGTCGGCTCCCAGGTGCCCAACCCCAAACGCCACGTGCAAGCCATCGACGCCTGCCGCGCCATCCTGGAGCAGGCCTGGGATCTCGGTCTGAAACCCTGGGTGCTGGATATCGGCGGCGGTTTCCCGGTCGACTATGAGGGGGGCGACGTCGATATCGCCAGCTTCTGCGCCCCAATTCGCGAGGCCCTGGCCGATCTCCCCGCCACCGTGCAGAAGATCGCAGAGCCGGGCCGCTTCATCTCGGCACCGGCCATGACCTCGGTGGCCAGCGTCATGGGCAAGGCCCATCGCGGCGACAAGATCTGGTATTACCTGGATGATGGCCTCTACGGCAGCTATAACGGCCAGATGTACGATCACGTCACCTACCCGGTGAGCGTGCCCTACGCCAACGGCGAGGCTCACCGCAGCGTGCTGGCCGGCCCCACCTGTGACAGCGTGGACGTGATACGTGACGACATCGCACTGCCCGAGCTGGAGATCGGCGATCTGGTGGTGGGCCGCGTCATGGGCGCCTACACCTGGGCCTCCGCCTCCACCTTCAACTTCTTCCCCAAGGCCGACATCCTGGTGATCGACTCGAGCCAGCAAGAGCAGCGGCTGACGGCCGTCGCCTGAGCCTGAATCGAACAAAAAGGGGAGCCGGTATGGCTCCCCTTTTTATTGTCTCGATGGCTTAGAACTGAGTGCTCAGGAGCCAGAGGGTGTAGCCCACATAAGCGGCCAGCAGCAGGCCCCCTTCGACCCGGTTGATGCGCCCCTGCCCCTTGCGGCCGACGCACATGACGAGCAGCACCAGGGTCAGCCCCATCATTACGCTCCAGTCGCGCGAAAGCACGGCCGGATCCACCGCCAACGGGCTGATGCCGGCGGCGATGCCGACCACCGCCAGGGTGTTGAAGAGGTTGGAGCCAAGCACGTTGCCAAGGGCCAGATCGTGCTCCTTCTTCTTGATGGCCATGAGCGACGACGCGAGCTCAGGCAACGAGGTGCCCACCGCCACGATAGTCAGGCCGATGATGAGATCGCTGATACCGAGGCTATGCGCCACCTCGACCGCTCCCCATACCAGCAGGCGCGAGGCCCCCACCAGCAGCACCAGGCCGAGCACCAACCAGAACAGGGCGCTCTTCAGGCTCATCCCTTCGCTGTCGATATCCTCGCTCACCTCCGCATCGAGGGGGTCGCCACGGCCACGCATCCCTTGCCAGATGGACCAGCCCATCAGCACGAAGAAGACGGCAAGCAGGATCAGGGCATCACCCTGGCCCAGATGACCGTCGATGAGCAGGGCACCCGAGAGCAGGGTGATGCCGAGCAGGATCGGGATCTCTTTGCGCACCACTTGAGAGGCCACGGCAATGGGGCTGATCAAGGCGGTCAGACCCAGGATCAGGGCGATGTTGGTGATGTTGGAGCCGTAGGCGTTACCGAGGGCCAACCCGGGATTACCCTGGGAGGCGGCAAGGGCCGACACCACCATCTCGGGGGCCGACGTGCCAAAGCCGATGATCACCATACCGATGAGCAACGGCGGCATGCCCGCATAACGGGCGGTCGCGGCCGCCCCATCCACAAATTTGTCGGCACTCCACACCAGCAGTGCCAGCCCGGCCACGATGGCCAACAGGGGCAAGGTCATCTCTTGTCGCTTCCTCAATAGATACAAAACGGCCTGCATCACTGCAGGCCACACACAACGGCGCTAGTGTAAACGGTCAGCGTTTAAATTACAGCAGGGTCAGCATGGAGCCTGCATCCGAAACCTCAAACTTACCCGGTGCCTCGACGCGCAGGGCGGTCACCACCCCGTCCTCGGCGATGAGGGCGAAGCGTTGGGCGCGCAGACCACCGAATGCCCCCGTCTCCTTGGCCAGTCCCAACTGACTGACGAAGGTGCCGTCCCCGTCGGCCAACATGGTGATCGCCTCGGCATTCTGCTCCCGCTGCCAGGCGCGCATCACGAAGGCATCGTTGACCGAGAGACAACAGATCTCGTCGACGCCACCGGCAGCGAACTGGTCCGCCTTGACCACATAGCCCGGCAGGTGGGCGTTGGAGCAGGTGGGAGTAAAGGCGCCGGGAACGGCAAACAGCACGATGCGCTTGCCACCGAAGATTTCGGCGCTGGTGCGGGTCACCTTGCCCTCTGGGGTAATGAAGGTGAATTCATGGTCCGGTAGCTTGCTTCCAATGGTGATCATCGGTGGCTCCTGTGGTGGGAAAAGGCGCCGCGCTGGCGCAGCTCGGCGATGGCGATCAGGGAATCCGGGGTGAACTCGTCGGCACGGGCGGCGATCTCCTCGAGGGTGAGCTCCTCCACGGCCTCCACCTCTTCGGCCTGTAGAACCAGTTCACCGTCATAGGTGCACAGATACAGCCCCCCCCAAACATGGTAGAGGTCGCTGCGCGAGTAAAAGGTGCCAAATCCGCGCAGAGGGATGCCGGACACCCCCAGCTCCTCGGCCAGCTCGCGCAGGGCGCTTTCGTCATACTGTTCGCCGGCACTCACAACGCCACCGCAGCACGCATCGAGCATGCCGGGGCAAAAATCCTTGCAAAGAGTCCGGCGCTGTACCACGACCCGCCCATCGCTGCGACACACCAGTATATAAGTGGCTCTGTGGGCCAGATTATCCCGCCGGATTTCGGCCCGGGGAGCAATACGCACTATGTTGTTTTGCTCATCAACCACCTCGACCAGCTCCATCCCTGCTCATTCCTGACTGCATGAAAAGAGTTGCAGTATAAAGCGATTATCCTGCAGGAAAAACGTCACCATGATTGATTAACAAAGGGCAAATAAGCGTTCATCTTACCGTCATACGAGCTCGGTATAGTGATAATGACCAAACAACAGGACGAGGAACAGATGAAAATCTTCAAACGCTTCTCCCCGGTTCAAATCGCACGTTATGTAAAAAGCTTCCATCGTGGTGCCTTTGCCGTGGAGTCAGTGGGGGAATTTCGTTTCTACGACGGCCGTGTCCGGCTGGAGGGGCTGAGTGAGCAACGGGCGCTGGCAGGCCAGGTCAACCAGTTGCTGCGAACCCTGCGCCCAGACCTGGCGTCTTGCTAAGGCGTGACCCTGGCACTACTCGCCCGGGGGGCCATTCTCAATCTCGGTCACAGTGCCATTGACCACTGTGACCATCTGCATGAAGCGCTGCTTGCCAAAATTGTAGGTCCAGCGCTCCCCGTATTTCACCGTGATACGCGCCCCGAAGCCATTCTCCTCGAAGCGGGTCAACTCTTCTTTAAGCAGCGGCTCGCCGCACTTGATAAGCAGCAGGGCCGTGCTGTCTCCTTCGGTGATCAGGGTGTCCTTGCAACGCACCGTATCGGCCAGGGCGAGGGGCACCGACCCCAGCAGCAAGATCCCCAACAACGCCTCTCTCATACCCGCGCCTCCCCTTTTCGACTGTTCACACTATAACGCCAAAAAGAACGGCGGCCACAGGGGCCGCCGTCGGGGTCATCACGGATGAGCGAATTACAGGATATCCAGCAGCTCGACTTCGAAGACCAGTGCAGAGTAAGGCGGGATGGAGCCGGCACCGCGAGCACCATAGGCCAGATCCTGCGGGATGAAGAGCTTCCACTTGGAGCCAACCGGCATCAGCTGCAGCGCCTCAACCCAGCCCTTGATGACGCCAGTCACCGGGAACTCGGCCGGCTGACCGCGGCTGACGGAGCTGTCGAACACGCGACCGTCGGTGAAGGTGCCGTGGTAGTGAACACGCACGGACTGACCGGCAGCCGGCTTCTCACCGTTACCCTCGACCAATACTTCGTACTGCAGGCCGGAGTCGGTCACCTGCACTTCGGCGCGCTGGGCGTTATCGGCCAGGAAGGTTTCACCCTCGGCGGCGGCAGCCTTGGCAACGGCTTCCTGCTCGGCTTGCATGCGCTCGGTGATGATGCCGAAGGCTTCGTTGATCTCGTCGCGGCTGACGGCAAAATCGACACCGTTCAGGGCATCGGCCAGGCCTTGTTGCAGGGCAGGAATATCCAGACCGCTGAACGCCTGCTGAGCCAGTTGCTCACCCATGTTACGGCCTACGCCGTAGCTGGCCTTCTGTTCGGTGGTGTTGTATTGGGACATGTTGCTCTCGCTTGTCTCGAGGGTAAATGAGGGGCCGATGATAACAGAGCCGGCGCCCCCTGTCGTGTCAACCGAGCAGGCGGCGCACGGCAGCGATCTTGCCGGCATCGGTCACATTGATACGGCCATCATCGGCGCTGCCCATGGAGACGCCGCCCGCCATGGCACTGCCACGCCACCCCATGCCGGACATGTGCATCTCTCGGGCCCCGCTCTCGGCCAGGATCCGCAGCACGTTGCCCTCATTGACCCCGGCCCCCGGCATCAGGCTGGCCCGCCCGGCGAGCCGCGCCTGCATCTCGCGCAAGGTCGCCAGCCCCGACTCGGCGCTGGCCGCCTGTCCCGAGCTTAAGATACGCTCACAGCCGGCGGCTATGATGGTCTCAAGATCGGCGCGCCAGTCACTGGAGAGATCGATGGCACGATGAAACGTCACCCCGAGCGGACCCGCCGCCTGAACCAGGCGCTTGAGCCTGTCGCCCGGCACTCGTCCATTCTCGTCGAGCAGCCCCACCACCACGCCTTGCAGGCCGGCCGAGCGGGCCGCGGCTATGTCCTGCTCCATCAGCGCCATCTCCTCGTCGGAGAAGCAAAAATCCCCGGCGCGCGGGCGGATCATGGCGTAGATCGGAATACGGCCATGGCGGGCCGCCAGCTGCATGAAGCCACAGGAGGGGGTCAGCCCCCCGAGCCCCAAGGCACTGCACAGTTCGATGCGATCCGCACCGGCCGCCTGGGCCGTGTGCAGGGATTCCAGGTTGTCGACGCAAACTTCGAGCTTCATCATGCCTCTTTGCGGGCGTGGCCCGCTCTCAGGTAGTCAGGTTGAGTAGGGCCGCACCGCGCACACCACCGGCGCCACCGAAGCGAGCCTGGCGGATGGCGGGCAGCGCCACCCCGGGCAACAGATGGCCGGGCAGGCGCACGGGCAACTGTTCATAGAGGATTGGCAAGGCGCTTAAGCCGCCGCCCAGCACCACCACTTCCGGATCCAGGGTGGAGAGGGCGCAGGCAAGCCCGGCGGCAAGCACGTCGAGCCAGCAGTCGACGGCGGCACGGGCCTTCTCCTCCCCGGCCTCCAGGCGAGCCACGATCTGCTGGCCGCTTTGGCGCTCACCCGTGTAGTGGTGATAGAGGCGTTCCAGACCGTTGCCCGAGGCGAGGGTCTCGAAGCAGACGAGGCGCCCGCAGCCACAGCGCAGACGAGGCAGGTCCGGGTACTTGAGCAACAGGGTACCCGGCAAGGGGTAGTGGCCAATCTCGCCAGCCAGCCAGTTGCGGCCCTGATGGATGCGGCCATTGAGATAGATGCCGCCGCCGATGCCGGTGCCTATGGTCATGCCGAGGGCCGAGGCGGCGCCGTCGGCGGCACCGCCTTGCACTTCGGACCAGAGGAAACAGTTGGCATCGTTATCGACGGCCACCGGGCGATCCAGCCTGGCCGCCAGATCTCGCCCCAGGTGGCGACCATTGATGGCCGGCAGGTTGGCGGCCACCACGCTCCCATCCTGGGCGTTGATGATACCGGGAAACCCTATGCCCACCGAGCCACGCATCCCGAAGCGTACATCGGCCTGACGCACCTGATCGGCCAGCAGACTCAGCAGCCCCTCATAGTCGTCCTTAGGGGTTGCCAGACGCAGCTCATGGCGCAGGCTCAAGGCCCCATCGTAAGCGGCAAACGCAATCTTGGTGCCACCGATATCGAATCCGTAATACATGCCTTCCTCCCTGACATGGAGCAACCCAATCCTCAATGAGGCTCCATTGTATTAATTCGCAAAAAAAATAAAGTGACGAGGGACGTAAAACGGGGTCACAGGGGGCGAGTAAGCTGATGTTGCACACAGTCGCGCCCCAGGGTCTGCAGGGTGCGACGCTCGCCGGTGGGACGAAAGCCGTGCTTGAAGTAGAACCCGGCACCGATGCGATTGCCACCGAGCAGCCAGAGGCAGGCCTCACGGCAGCCGGCACGGCGCATCTGCACCATCACCACCTGCCACAGACGCAGGCCCAGCCCCTGGCGCCAATAATCGGGATCGAGATAGAAGGCCCGTAGCCAGGCCTGCTCTCCCTCCTGCTGCCAATAGAGCAGGCCGACCGGCCGCTCCTGATGGCAGATAAGCATGGGACGGGGGTCGGTCTCGGTGAGGCGGCGCTCCCATACCCGACGGTGAGCCCCCTCATCCATCTGCTCGAGCAGATCCTCGCCCAGCACGCTGCCATAGGCCATGCGCCAACTGGCGCGCTGCAACTGGACCATGGCCGCCACGTCATCGAGACGGGCAATGCGCAGGGTTACCTCCGACACTGGGGGCTCCGACCTGAGGCGCGGGCCTGCTGATAGATGGGCTCGACCCTGGCCTGATCGGCCTGCAGCGCCTCGATACGCTGGGTGTCACTCGGGTGAGTCGAGAGCAACAGGGGGGGCTTGTTGCCACCACTCTGAGCGCTCATACGCTGCCACAGTGTAACTGCCTCGGCGGGATTGAAGCCGGCGCTCGCCATCAGATCGAGCCCCATCTTGTCGGCCTCACTCTCCTGCACGCGGCCATAAGGGAGCAGATAGCCCACCTGAACCCCCAGCCCCAGTGCCGCCATGGTAGCACCGCCATACTCGCTGGAGCCCAGGGCCACGTCGGCCGCCGCCATGCCGATGCCGGCCAGCTGGCTACGGGAGAGCCGCTCGTTGGAGTGTTGGGCCAACACGTGGGTGATCTCGTGGCCGATGACGGTCGCCAGTTGATCCTGATTGACCGCTACCTTGAGCAGACCGGTATAGACCCCAATCTTGCCACCGGGCAAGGCGAAGGCGTTGACCTGTTTGTCGTCAAACACCACCACCTCCCAGCTCTCGATGCCGTAGTGGTCAGGCACCTCGGCCGTTACCGCGCCGGCAACGCACTGCACATAGGCATTGAGTTTGGCATCCTGGCTGATCTTCTCCTGCTTCTTCATCTCCTCGAAGGAGCTGGCCCCCAGCTGGTTCATCTGCTGGGGAGAGTAGAGCAGCATCTGGCTTCGCCCGGTGGGGGACTGGACACAACCAGCCAACAGGCTGGCACCACAGAGCAAGCCAAGCAGGCGCATAGAAAGGGTAGTGAGCGACATGAAGCATCCTTTGGGAAACGACTTCACTCTATTGTCAAAAAAGGGGGAGCGCAGTGCAAGTCATCAAGGAATGGATAAATAAAAAGCGGGCCCGATGGGCCCGCTTCTGAAAGCGCAGATCTTACATCAGACCCAGGGTCTTGAGGTCACGCTCAACCACCTTGGCCGGCAGCGGAATGTAACCGTCCTTGGCGACGATGCCCTGGCCGCTCTTGGAGAGGATCATCTTGATGAACTCTTGCTCCATGGGGGAAAGCGGCTTGTTGGGATGCTTGTTCACGTAAACGTAGAGGAAGCGGGAGAGCGGATACTTGCCGGTCAGGGCATTCATCTCGGTCGCCTCGACAAAGCTCTTGCCATCCTTGGAGAGGGGCACGGCACGCACGCCTGAGGTCACATAACCGATACCGGAGTAGCCGATGCCGTTGAGGGAGGAGGAGACAGACTGCACCACGGAGGCGGAGCCCGGCTGCTCGTTCACACCGCTCTTGAAGTCACCCTTACACAGAGCGTGCTCTTTGAAGTAGCCATAGGTGCCGGAAACCGAGTTACGACCGTAGAGCTGGATATCCTTGGCAGCCCAGCCACCGTCCAGGCCCACATCGGCCCAACGGGAGGCTTGCTTGTCGCCACCGCACTTGAGGGTGCTGGAGAAGATAGAATCCAGCTGCGCCATGGTCAGCCCCTTGATGGGGTTGTCCTTGTTAACGAAGACCGCCAGGGCATCCACAGCGACCGGGATACCGACCGGCTTGTAGCCAAAACGCTTCTCGAAGGCCTCGATCTCGCCAGCCTTCATCTCGCGGCTCATGGGGCCGAACTGGGCAACGCCTTCGGTCAGGGCGGTCGGGGCGGTGGAGGAGCCGGCGGCCTGGATCTGAACGTTGACGTTCGGATACATGCGCTTAAATTCTTCGGCCCACAGGGTCATCATGTTGGCCAGGGTATCCGATCCGACCGACGAGAGGTTACCGGAGATGCCGCTAACCGGCTGGTACTCGGGTAAGTTCTTATCGATGGAGGCAGCCATGCTCTGGGCAGAAAACAGGGCAACGGCAGAGACAGCAATAACGCCAGCCAATTTGTTGAGTTTCATCCAATCTCTCCAAAAGTAACGAGGGTCTGTTCCAAGACGGCGCCAGTATCTGGCCGTGCCATGACAAAGATATGGACAATCTGTGACACTTTCATGACATGCCGGCCGCATTATCGGTGTGCGCCATGTACCAAAGAGAGAGGGCTGCCTGGGCAGCCCTCTGTGTGGTTCATCAGGCGCTCTTGCGCTGATCGGCGATGAGCTGGGGAGGCATGAGGAAGCTAAAACGGCTCCCCCGGCCGAGACGGCTCTCTATTTCGAGGTGAGTATCGTGATGGCTCAGGGCATGCTTGACGATAGCCAGCCCCAGCCCCGAGCCGCCGGTGTGGCGTGAGCGCGCCCGATCGACACGATAGAAGCGCTCTGTGAGACGCGACAGGTGCTCGGGGGCGATCCCTTCCCCCTCGTCGGTCACGGCAAACAGGGCATAGGTTCCCTGACGCCGCCACTCCACCAGGATCCCCTTACCGGGGGGGGTATAGTGCACCGCATTGTAGACCAGGTTGGAGACGGCACTGCGCAGCAAGTCCGGATCGCCGTGTACCCTCAAGTCAGGCTGCACCTGGAACTTGATGGTGTGCGCCCGCTCTCCTGAGAGGGCGTTCGCCTCCTGCTCCAACAGCGCCAGCATGGCGGGCATATCCACCACCCGGGCCAGATCCACCTCGCTCGCCGCCTCGATGCGTGACAGGGTCAGCAACTGGTTGACCAGGTTATCCATCCGCTGGGTCTGCTCGAACATCACTCGGTGAGCCTTATCCCACATGCCAGGGGCAGGCAGCTCCTCCGTCATCTCGAGGTATCCCTTGAGCACGGTCAGCGGGGTACGCAGCTCGTGAGATACATTCGCCACAAAGTGCTTGCGGGTCTTCTCGAGACTGCGCAGCCGCGTCACATCCCGCGCCACCAGAATCGCCTGCTCCAGGGCATAGGGCATGATGCGAAACTCGAGAGTCTTGTCATCGTTGATCGGCGAGTGGAGCTCCAGAGGCTCTTCGTAGTCCCCTTTCGCCAAATAGGTGGTAAACGCCGGAGCCCGGATCAGGTTGCCGATATGCTGGCCGGCATCTTCTGGCCAACGAAAGCCGAGCATCTTCTCCGCCAGCTTGTTGCACCAGAGGATGGAGCCATCCTCCCGATAGACGACGGCGGCATCGGGCAAGGCTTCGGCCCCTTCGCGAAAGCGGCGGATAAGACCGGCCAACTCCCGGCGGCGACCACGCTGACGCTGCTGCAACTTGTAGATACCGTTGAAGATGTATTCCCAACTGCCGCTGCCGGAGGGGGGAACCAGGCTACGATCGTGCCACAGCCAGTAAGCCAGCCTGTGCTGCTGTTGATAGTGCCAGACAAGATGAAGGGTGGTCGCGACCAACAGGGTCGCGGCCACATGGTCGAGCAGCCAGCCAAGCAGGGCAAAAGGGATGTAAAACCCTATCATGCGCCAGAGCTGGCGGCGCCAACTGTACGGTTGCAACATGGCGTGTTCCTACAGCCGGGTCGAAAAGCGGTAGCCCGCCCCCCTCACTGTCTGGATGAGGCGGTCGTGGCCCGTCTCTTCGATGGCCTTGCGAAGGCGGCGGATATGCACATCAACCGTCCTGTCTTCCACATAGACGTTGGTGCCCCACACATTGTTAAGTAGCTGCTCACGACTGTAAACCCGTTCCGGATGAGTCATGAAAAAATGGAGCAACTTGAACTCGGTCGGACCCATATCGAGCGGCTTCTCCTCCACACTGACCCGGTGAGAGAGCGGATCGAGTCGCAATCCTTGCACCTCTATCGCCTCCTCTATCGAGGTGGGCGAGACGCGGCGCATCACCGCATGCAGGCGGGCCGTCAGCTCTTTGGGAGAGAAGGGCTTGGTGATGTAGTCGTCGGCACCGGCCTCCAGGCCGCGCACCTTGTCCTCTTCCTCACCACGGGCGGTGAGCATCACCACGGGGATCTGCCGGGTCAGCTCCTCTTGTTTGAGCTGCTTGAGGAACTGGATACCACTGCCTCCGGGCAGCATCCAGTCGAGCAGGATGAGCTCGGGATAGGGCTCTTTCAACTTGACCAGCCCATCGTCAAAATCCTGGGCTTCGATGACATCATATCCCTTTTGCTCCAGCACAAAGCTGAGCATCTCGCGGATTGGGGCCTCATCCTCGACCACCAGAATTCGCTTTGCCATTTCCCTTTACTCTCCCGCGTTAAGAAACGTGCGCCAATTATTGGAACCTTTTATGACACTTTTATGACTTGGGGGACAAGCTCCCCATTTGGGCGCCCCTCCCATGCCATTGTTTTTTTTGAGTGCAAATTATTCTGCCCACCTCGCTGGCCGAAAACAGCCGACGATATGACCACAAACGCGGCACCCACCCACCAAGAAAACGTTCTCAGCCTCACTTTCACGGCCTTTTTCTGAAAGTTCCCGGTTAAGGTCAGATTTTTTTGCACTCTGTCATACTTTTGAAAATTGAGTCCCGACAGCGATTGATATTTCGCGGTGCGAAAGTACTCTATGGATGTCCGAAGGCCAAGTTCGGAACAAGATTAAAGAGAGTCGATGAAGTACCTGCGCCACGGGGGCCAAGACCCGGGAAAGCGGTACAAGAAAGAGTAAAGAGCAGGCCGTCAGGCCAGATGCCATAACCGAGCGGCGGGCTGCGATCCGACCGGTCGAAAAAAGCTAAGTCCATAAAATCAGGAGCATTATCAATGGAAAGAGTAATCTTCAAGCGTGCCGCCTTGAGCGCCGCTGTCGTTGCCGCACTGGTCGCCCCGAGTCTCGCCATGGCCGCCCAGGACGCCATGGGCCCGGGTTATGGCAAGTCCTACGAAGCGTTCGTGGATGATGCCAAACTCACCGGCGGTGTCTTCTACTTCCAGCGTGCTCGTCAGCGCGTGGAAGGCCCGATGAAAGATGACAAACCGAATCCGGACGCGGGTCAATATAAGACCAACCTCAGCCATGCCACTGCCCAGTTGGCACTCAACTTCACCTCAGGTTATGCCTGGGACGTCGTTGGTTTGGATCTGGGCGGCTTCGGTGCCTATGACCTCTCGGTCGACGAGTCCAACGGCGTCAACGAAGAAAACGAATTCTCCTTCTGGGGCAACAGCTGGGCTGATACCGACGGCCTGTCAGAGAAAGGCGCCAGCCTCTCCAACGCTGCGCTGAAGTTCAAGTTCCTCGACGGCGCGCTGACCGCCAAAGGCGGCTTGACCCAGCTGTATGTGCCCGGCGTTCTGGGTGTGAACTGGTCCTATCAACCCGGTACCTACCGTGGTGGCCAGATCGAAGGTAACTTCGGCGGTCTCTACCTCACCTACGCCATCGCCGACGAGTACAAGGCGCCCTGGTTCCGTGATACCCAGAGATTCTCCAGCGCAGGCACCTATGCTGGCGCCACCACCCAGTTCTCTGACGAAAACAAGATTGATTACATCCACGGCCTGGCGGCCCGCTACACCTTCGCCAATGGTACCGCAGTGACCGGCTCCTTCGGTCAATCCGAAGGGTACATGGACAGCTACCACTTCAAGCTGGCCCACAAGTTTGATGTGCTGGGCGGCCTCTCCACCAGCTATCAGTTCTATGGCTCTGACACCGACAACAATGACTACGACGGCCTCGCATGGCAGCAGGCGCTGACTGCCGCCTGGGCTGCCGGTCCCTACGGCTTCCGCATGGAAGGGCTGTGGACCAAGGCTGATGGTGACTTGGGTAACTATCTGCCCCGTCTGACCCGTGGCTATGGTAACTCTCAAGGCGCCAACGAGATTTGGTGGGACTCCCGCTCCGACTGGAACCACAACAACGAGAAGGCCCTGTTTGCCGGCGTGACTCGTACCCTGGATGATGTGGTCGGAGCCCCGGGCTGGACCGTGGGTGTCTCCGGCGCCTATGGTTGGGACGCAGAGAACGGTGACGGTACCAGAACAGGTGGTAAAGAGTGGGCTGGCAACTTCGACGTGATCTACACGCTGCAAGACGGCAAGCTCAAGGGCACCATGTTCAAACTGCACTTCACCGACTACAACAACGAGCAGGATGAGAAGGGCAGCTGGTACTATCCGAACATGTTCGCCTCCGAGCGCGACGTCAAGTTCCACATCGTCGCCCCGTTCACCATCATGTAATAGCGCTAACGCGATGCAATCCAACCGGGCCCCTGTGGCCCGGTTTCATTTTGCGCTACCCTGTGCCCTCTTCATATCAAGGATGCCAAGATGGCCAACCGTTACGTACTCATCACCGGCTGCTCCAGCGGCATTGGCCTGGCCGCCGCCCGAGCCCTGCGCGCTCACGGCTTCTCGGTGATCGCCTCGACCCGCAGCGAAGAGGATGCCGCTCGCCTGCGTAAGGAGGGGCTCACCGCCCTGCGCCTCGACTTGAGCGATCCCGCCAGCATCGAAGAGGGGGCTGCCGAGGCTCTCTACCTCGCCGGTGGCCGCCTGTATGGGCTATTTAACAACGGCGCCTACGGTCAACCGGGCGCGCTTGAGGATCTGCCGACCGAGGCCCTGCGCGATCAGCTCGAGACCAACCTCATCGGCTGGCACCATCTGATCCGCCTGGTGCTGCCGGGCATGCTGGAGGCCAAAGAGGGGCGTATCGTACAAAACAGCTCGGTGCTGGGGCTGGTGGCCATGAAGTTTCGCGGTGCCTACAACGCCAGCAAGTTCGCCCTGGAGGGCTACAGCGACACCCTGCGCCTCGAGCTGGCCGGCAGCGGCGTCCACGTGAGCCTCATCGAGCCGGGCCCTATCGACACCCGTTTTCGCGAACACGCCCGTGACGCCTTCCTGCGCAACGTGGATGTGAAGCAGAGCCGCCACAGACAAGCCTATCGCCAGACCCTGGAAAGGCTGGAGCGCGAGGGGCCGAGCGGGCGCTTCACCCTGCCCCCCGAATCCTGCATCCCCCCCCTGGTGCATGCCCTCTCGAGTCGTCGCCCCAGGGCCCGTTATCCAGTCACCTTCCCGACCCGACTATTCGCCTTGCTGCGGCGCATATTGCCGACCCGGCTACTGGATCGGCTGCTGGCCAACGCGGCCTGATGCCTCAGAAGTGGGCGCCATCGCTGTAGTAGGCGTGGCGCTCGAGGGCGAAGAAGAGCACGGCTATCTTGTTCCCCTCCCCAACTATCTCACGCACCCGCGCCGTGATGAGGCGCGCTGCCGCATCCTGCTGCTCCTGACTGCGGGCAAACCAGTGCACCTCTATCATGGGGGAGCCATGAACGGGCCAGCCGTCGGCGACGAAGGTGCTCTCGAGGCGCTCCAGGGTGAAGTGGGCAGGGTCCGATCCCAGCAAGGCGGCCAGCTCGCCGATGAGGGTAAGACTCAGACGCTCCACATCCGGCTGGGACATGGCGCGACAACGCAGGTGAGGCATACAAACTTCCCTTTGTGTTAGTGTGAGGCGCCCCCAGTGTGCAACATAAGGTTTTTCATGATCAAATCTCTGCGTCTTTGGCTGCTGCTGCCCCTGTTGGCCTGGTCCCATCTGCTGCTGGCCGACCCCGCCTTCTACCGCCTCGAGAAGGGAGAGCAGACCCTCTGGCTGCTCGGCTCGGTCCATGCGGGCACCCCGGCCCTCTATCCCCTGCCGGCACCCATTGAGGCGGCCTGGCGCCAGAGCCGGCAACTGGTGGTCGAGGTGGATCTCACTCGCATCCCCCCCGAAGAGCTGGCCGCCATGGGGCCGCTGACCCGCCTCTCGCCCCCGCAGACCCTGAGTCGGATGCTGCCCGCCCCCCTCTATCAGAGGCTGGTGAGCGCCGCGCACGAGCTGGGGATCTCGCCCGAGAGCCTGGAAGGGCTGCAACCCTGGTTTGCCGCCCTCACCCTGACTCAGGCGGCCCTCACCCGTCACGGTTTCGATCCCGCCCTCGGCATCGACAGCCACTTCCTTGCCCTGGCAAGTCACGAGGGTAAACCTGTGATAGGGCTGGAAGGCTTCGCCGAGCAGCTCGGCTACCTTGCCAGCGTGGCCAAGTATCAGGAAGTCATGCTCTCCAGTACCTTGGATGAGCTGACCGGATTTCGGGCCGCCTTCGATAAAGTGCTCAAGGCCTGGCAGGCGGGGGATGAGAAGACGCTCACCACCTTGCTGCGTGAAGAGATGGGACCTGCCGAGCTGCAAGCCTGGCTCGAACAAAAACTGCTGGCCGAGCGCAATCATCGCTGGCTGGCCAAGCTACCCAGCCTGCCAGCACAGAGCCTGGTGGTCGTGGGAGCGCTGCACCTGTATGGCACAGACGGATTGCTGGAAGGTGCAAAGAAAATAGGTTACCAAGTGAAGCCGATCACAAATCCGATTGCCGATTAAATAAGGGGCTTTGCCCCTTGATCGAGATCAGTTCCTCACCATTAAGATGCATTCATGATGCCTCTCATCACCCAAGGAGAGGAGTCAATCATGGAATTCTGGATGCAACTGATGTTTGGCAACGATGTGGGCCTGATGTCCATGCTGGTCATCATCTTCACCATACTGTTGGTCTGCTTCTACGCCGGCTATTTCATCTACAAGATCAACCATGACGTACCCAAGGGACAGGACAACTAGTCACCCCGGGCAGGATTCCCTGCCCGCCACGGTTTTTTCTCGAAGGACGGGGCGGTTATAATCCGGCAAACACTGCCAGGAACCAGCGCCGTGCACCACGACGAGCATCATCTGTTTATGGCGGAGATGAGCGGCGTCAAGCCGATCCACTCCGACCGCGTCCATTCAGCCAAGACTCCGCACCACCCCAGCGACGCCCAGCTCGCGCGACGCGAAGCCGCGATGAAAGAACAAGGCGGCGAACTCGACGCCCTCTCCATGGAGGCCGTCGAGATGCTGCGCCCAGGCGATCCTGTCGGCTTTAAACGCGACGGCGTGCAGGAGGGGGTCTACAAGAAGCTGCGCCTCGGTAAATACGAGTTACAGGCCTGCCTGGATCTGCATCAGCACACCCTGCGCGAGGCGCGCATGGCCCTGCTGCAGTTCGTGCGCGACTGCCTCGAACGGGACATCCGCTCCGTGCTGGTCCTGCACGGCAAAGGGGAGCGCAGCCAGCCCCAGGCGCTGCTCAAGAGCTATGTGAGCGCCTGGCTACCCCAGATCCCCGAGGTGATGGCGATCCACAGCGCCGATCGCCGCCACGGCGGCAGTGGCGCCCTCTATGTGCTGCTGCGAAAGAGCGAGCGCAAGAAGGCCGAAAACCGCGAGCGTCATCTCAGAAGGCAGGCCTGAGGTCTCATCCCGCCCACCTCGCGGCTCACCGGCACGCCCGCGCCTCCCCCCAGAACGGCATCTCGGCAAGGGCCACGCCCCGTGATAGGCTAGCTCCCCCGGTTTTACCGGGGCCAGGAAAGCATCGACAAGGAAAGAACTACACATGTCATACCAACAATTGGAAGCCCATCAACGCCAGATCCACCGCCTGCAACACCTGGCCGCCATCTGCGGCTGGGATCAGGCCACCATGATGCCGGAGGGGGGCAATGATGCCCGTGCCGAGGCCATGGCAGAGCTTGAGGTGCTGCTGCACGAGAAGCAAACCGCCCCCGAAGTGGGCGACTGGATTGCCGCGGCCGAAGGGGAGACCCTGAGCGCACAACAGCAGGCGAACCTGCACGAGATCCGCCGCCACTGGCAGGATGCGCGCCTGCTGCCGGCCGATCTGGTCGAGGCCCTCTCCCTGGCCGGCAGCAAGTGCGAACACGCCTGGCGCCGTCAGCGCAAAGAGAACGACTGGGCCGGCTTTGCCCCGAACCTCGAGGAGGTGGTGCGCCTGTCGCGAGAGGTCGCCCGGCTGCGTGCCGAGGCGCTCGGGGTGCGTCCCTACGACGCTATGCTGGCGCTGTATGAGCCGGGCATGAGCGTCACCAAGCTGGATCAGGTGTTCGAGGATCTCGCCACCTGGCTGCCCGGGCTCATCACCGAGGTGACCGAACGCCAGCGCGGGGCGGCGATACTCACCCCGGTCGGCCCCTTCCCCGTCGAGCAACAGAAGGCGCTCGGCCTCGAGGTGATGGGGCTCATCGGCTTTGACTTCAACCACGGCCGCCTGGACGTGAGCACCCACCCCTTCTGTGGCGGCGTGCCGACCGACGTGCGCCTGACCACCCGCTATAACGACGACGAGTTCGTCTCGAGCCTGATGGGCATCATCCACGAGACAGGCCACGCCCGTTACGAGCAGGGGCTGCCACGCGACTGGCTGGGCCAGCCGGCCGGCGAGGCGCGCTCCATGGGTGTGCACGAGAGCCAGAGCCTGTTTTGCGAGATGCAGCTCGGTCATCACCCGGCGTTCCTGTCGCTGATCGCGCCGCACATCCGTACCCATTTCGGCAATCAGCCGGCGCTGGCACCGGCCAATCTGGAGCGGCTGTATAACCGGGTCGAGCCCGGTTTTATCCGGGTCGACGCGGACGAGGTGACTTATCCGGCCCACGTGATTCTGCGTTACGAGCTGGAGCGCGATCTCATGGAGGGGCGCATCGAGGTGCGCGACATTCCTGAGCTGTGGGATCAGAAGATGCGCCACTGGCTCGGGATCAGCACGGCCGGCAACTACCGCGATGGCTGCATGCAAGACATCCACTGGACCGACGGCTCGTTCGGTTACTTCCCGAGTTACACCCTGGGCGCCATGACGGCGGCGCAGCTGCGCTTCGCGCTGGAGCGCGATCTCGGCGAGATGGGTGCGGTGATCGAGGCGGGCAAGCTGCCGGCGATCTTCGATTGGCTGAAGCAGAAGATCTGGCAACAGGCGAGCTTCCTGTCGACCGACGCCCTGATGGTGCAGGCCACTGGCGAAACCTTGTCGCCCCACTGGCTGCGCCGTCACCTGGAGCAGCGTTATCTGGGGCGTTAAACTGTCTTGCTCGTTAACAAGGCCGCATTTGCGGCCTTTTTTCATGTCATAGCGGCGCGTCGTCGAGCCATTGCCGCAGTTGCAGCACATTGCCTTCCGGGTCAAACGCGTTACGGACCACGAAGCCGGGACCGCGCCATTGCTGCGCGAGCACGCCGCCGCCGAGATCGGCCGCCATGATCTCGGCGCGGGCTAGGCTTGGCACTGAGAAAAACAGCTTGATGGCGCACTGCTCGCGCAGCGTCGGCGGCGTGGTGAGAGCGATGTTATCGGCATAGGCGGACGGGATGACGTGCAGTACGAGCTGGGCATCGGCATGGTCGAGCACGGCGTACTCAGCGTCTTGATGCAGCACGTCCATGCCGAGCAGTGTCCGGTAGAAGTGAAGTTGTTTGCCGAGATCGGACACATATATGAGTGCGCCTGCGCGCGCTGCTTTGGTCATAGGCTCCTCCTGGTTTCCCCCTACCCTCCCACACTCCGAGCCCAGGGGCGACGATTTTTCTTTCGATTGCTGTCCGATTTTGGCTAGTCACCGGCTCGCCGCCTCCTTACTCTCTGGGCATGACCCAAGGAGACTCCATGACGCTGACCCCAGAGCAGTGCCGCGCCGCCCGTCTTGCTCGCGACGCGCGCTTCGACGGCCGCTTCTTTACCGGCGTGCTCTCGACCGGCATCTATTGCCGGCCCGTGTGCCCGGCCCGGCCGCCGCTTGAAAAAAACGTGCGTTATTTCTTCTGCGCCGCGGCCGCCGAGCAAGCGGGGCTGCGCCCCTGTCTACGTTGCCGCCCCGAGCTGGCACCCGGTGAGCGCCAGCGACTGCCAGAGCAGTTGGCGCGGGCGCTGCACGCGATTGAGCGCGGCGATCTGGCCGAGGTGACGCTCGATGAGCTAGCGGCCCGTTACGGCACGACGGCGCGCACGTTGCGCCGCCAATGCGAGCAGCACCTCGGGCTCGCCCCGCACAAGCTGGAGCAGACACGCCGTCTGCTGCTGGCGAAGCAACTGCTCACTGACACGCGCCTTTCTGTCACTGACGTGGCGTTCTCGGCCGGCTTTCAGAGCCTGCGCCGTTTCAACGACGCCTGGCTGGCGGCGTATGGCCTGCCCCCGAGTGCACTGCGTAAAAGCCTGGCGCCGGTGGCGCCCGGCGAGGGCTTGACGCTGCGCCTTGCTTACCGCCCCCCGTATGACTTTGCGGCCTTGCTCGCGTTCTTTCGGGTGCGGGCAATCCAGGGCCTCGAGGAAGTGAGTGCGCACTGCTACGTGCGCTACTTGCCGGCAGGCGATGACGGGGCGCCGGCGCGCGTCGAGGTGCGTGAAGGCGATGGCCACCAGCTCGCGGTCACGTTCTACGGCATCGCGCCTAAAGCGCTGCCTGCCCTGCTGCACAAGGTGCGGCGCCAGTGGGATCTCGACGCCGATCCGGCCCCCATCGCAGCAAGACTCCAACAGGGTCAGCTTGCCCCCTGGGTCGCGGCGGCACCCGGCCTGCGTTTGCCGGGCGGGTGGGACCCGCTTGAGGTGATGCTGCGCGCCATCATAGGTCAGCAGATCTCGGTGAAGGGGGCCATCACGATGCTCGGTCGTCTGGTGGCGCGCCGCGCCGAACTGTTTGGTGCGCCGCGACTGCCCGACGCGGCCGAGTTGCAGGCGATGAGTCTGGACGGCCTGGGCCTGACCGGCAGCCGGGTGCGCACACTCAAGGCACTGGCCGAAGCGCTGATAGCTGGCTTGAACCTGGAGACGGCGCAAGATGGTGAGCTGCTCGCACTGCCCGGCATAGGCCCCTGGACGGTCGCTTACTGGCGCCTGCGCTGCGGCCAGGATCCGGATGCGTTCCCGGCCAGCGATCTGGTGCTGCAGAAGGCCCCGATCCCGGGCACCCGCCTGTCGGTTGCCGAGCTCACGGCGCTGGCCGAGCCATGGCGCCCGTGGCGTGCGTACGCCGCAAGCTGGCTGTGGCATGGGGCCGCCCATAAGCTGCCATTTTCAGTGATGGATGCACGACAAGGAGCACCCGATGATCTGCTTTGATGTGATGGATACCCAATGCGGCCCTCTGCTCGTCGCCATCAACCGGGAGGGGCTGGCCCACGTGGACTTTCTGCACGGTCTGCGTCCGCTGCCCGATCGCAGTACCTGGCGGCGCGACAGCACGGCGCTCGCCCCCTACCTGCAAGAGTTTGACGACTACTTCGCCGGGCGCCTGCGCACGTTCAGCATGCCGTGCGCGCCGAGTGGCACGCCGTTTCAGCGCGCGGTGTGGCAGGCCCTGTGTGACATCCCCTACGGCCAGACCCGCAGCTATGGGGAGCTCGCCGCCGCCCTTGGCAAGCCGAACGCGAGCCGCGCGGTGGGCGCCGCGAACGGGCGTAATCCGCTGTCAGTCATAATCCCGTGCCATCGGGTGATCGGCAAAGACGGCAGCCTGACCGGCTATGCGGGCGGGCTCGGCATCAAGCAGACCCTGCTGCAACTCGAAGGGATCGGCTCACTTGCTGGCGCTGGCCAGCAGGCACTCGCCGCCGACCTCAAACCCTGACGCCGACTCGAAGCGGCGCATGTCCAGCGCGATCTCGTCCCACGCGGCGCGCTGCGCCGCCTCGGGCAGGTGCGCCATCATGGCATTGAGCCCGCCAAACGCCTCCCGCGCGACCTGCACAAACTGCTCGGCACGGGTCGCCCGGTGCGGCACCGGCACGGCGCGCACAACAGGAAATTCGAACCCCGCCTCGCGCAGCAGGGCGTCGAGCCGGCCCGGCGCCCCCAGGCTAAACGGGCCGGGCTGCCCGGGAACAGGCGCAGCAAGGCCGGCGTGACGCCGGATGATAGCGGCCGGCACCGCCCCCCAGTCGTTGCGATCCGGGGTGGAGAAGACCACCAGCGCGACCCGGCCATCCGCACTTAACACCCGGCGCCATTCGCGCAGCGCATCGAGCGGGTGTGGCATGTACATCAAGCCGAGCCGGCAGATCACGGCGTCGAATGTGGCATCCGGCAGATCGAGCCGCTCCCCGTCCATCACCCGGGTGTGCACCTGACGCAGACCGCGCCCGTGCGCCTCCTCCTGTGCAAGCGCCACTATCCCCTCGGACAGATCGGTGGCGAGCACATAGCCATCGGGCCCGACCCGCTCGGCGGCGCTGATCGCCGGCTCCCCGGCACCGGCGGCGATGTCGAGGATGCGCTGGCCGGGACGGATCCCGGCGCTATCGAGCATCAGGCGCGTCACCTCCCCGTACCAGCGATCCAGCATGGGGTTCCAGCGCCGCCACGCGGCGCCATCCCGGTTCCACTGCTCGCGCTGCGCGCTTGTACTGCGCGGCATCGAAGGGTTGCTGCTCGGCCATCTCACTGCCTCCTGTGACACTCTCCTTGGGTATAGCCGACCCGTGGGTGGATAGCGCGCAGGGGACTCTCAGTTCGTCCATCTTGTGAGGAGGCGGGGTCACCGGCTGCATGCTATGCTGCGAGCCTCGCCGCTCCCCGGATGATCCCCATGCCACTTCAGTTTCAGCCCATCCCCGGCTCCTATCCTCCCGCGCTCGATCTCTCTCGGCGCTGCTTCGTGGCCCTGCGCGAAGTGTATCGACCGAGATCAGGCGTGACGGGGCGTGGCAGTAAAGGGTGGCAAAGCTGGGGCGCAGTGGAAGAGGGGCGGCTACTGGCGGTGATCGATGCGCGAGTCAACGCCGGGTATCTGGAGCTTAGCGCTCTGGCGGTTGAGCCCGCATATCGCCGTCGCGGCCTGGCTCGCGCGCTGATCGACGCGGTTCATACCCACCTGGCGCCCGAGCTCGGCGCCTCACTCTGGTGTGTCGAGCAGACCGGCAACCTGGCCATCTTCGACGCCCTCGGCTTTCAGCCTGTCTGGCGCGGCGAGTCGGCGATCTTTATCCTTCCCTGCGGCGCGGCGGCCACCGAGGTCAAGCTGACTCGCCCACCGCGAACCCGATGACAATACGTATCTTCATTCAATAAACCGGCACCTCTGATGCGGCCAGGCTGCATGCTCACGAGCAAAGGGGTGATGAGTCAACGCTTCAGGCTGCCCAGCACCTGCATCTCGCAGCGCACACAGTCAAAGCGCAGGCGAAACACGTCCTTGCCCATCTTGAGCTCGAGGGGCTCGGGCTTGATCTCCGGGTTTTGCTTGTGACAGAGGTGCTGGCTAAAGCGGATGCAGTGCTTGGTGATCATCAGCACGGCTTCTCCTTGCTCCTCGCCGGCCTCATAGGCGGGGGCCACGCGCCCCACCCCGTGCTGCTGGAAAAACGCCACCGCCGCCTGGTTGAGGGCGTTGCCGAGGTAGTTGAGCCGCTTGGCGGGATAGACCGCCTCTCGCATGGCGACTCGCCGCGCCGGGCGCTGCCAGCCGTCGATGCGTGCCGCCTCGAGCCGTTCGGCCACCTCCCGGCGCAGGCCGTTCAAGAGCCCGGCCGGCACGAAGCGGGGTTGATCCCACATCACGTCGATGGCGCGGGCGACAAACAGGGTATTGCCGAGCTTGGCGAGCTGATCGCGCACCTGCTGTGAGGCCCGCTCCGGGTTCTCCGCCAAGGCAAACGCCCCCAGCACCTCGCCAGTCGCGTTAAAACCCTGCTCGTCGGTGACCCTGAGAGTGAGCCGGTCGGCCGTCACCGTCAGAGTCAGGTCGAGGGCGACACGCCGCTCGCTGCTGGCCTTCTCGAGCTGCCGGCTGAATGCCTGATCGTGGTTACGATAGAGGGCGCTGCCGGGCTTGAGGCCGCGCAGCGGATCGCTAAAGCGCAGCTCGCCGCCGCTCACCTCGTTGACCCGGGCCCCCACCAGCTCCCCCCTGGGGGTGAAAAATGCCACCCCGTCACCGTTGTTGACCACCACGCCGGAGTCGAGCTCGATGCCATTGCGGGTCACCCGTTTGACCCGACCGATGGCCTCACCGAGTGACTTGGGCGAATCTGGCGAGCCGATGTCTGTCTTGCGACCATGCAGGAAGTAGTCGGTGCTGCCCCGGTTGAAGCTCTTCTTCGGATTCGGAGTGAAGGCGTAGGTACAGCGCCCGGCGGAGGCCGGCGCGAGATCGGAGCGGCGCGCCAGGATGGCGTCGAGCTTCTGGCGATACCAGGCGGTGACGTTCTTCACGTAACCGAGCTCCTTGAGGCGCCCCTCTATCTTGAACGAGCGTACGCCGGCATCGATGAGGGCCTCCAGGTTGTCGCTCTGATCCATGTCTTTGAGAGACAGAAGATGCTTGTCGGCCACCAGCACCTCGCCCGCCGGGGTCTGCAGGGTGCAAGGCAAGCGGCAGAGCTGGGCGCACTCGCCCCGGTTGGCGCTACGCACGGTGCGGGCATAGCTGATGTTGCACTGGCCGCTATAGGAGACGCACAGGGCGCCGTGAATGAAGCACTCGAGCTGAACGCTGGTGACGGCACGGATGGCGCCTATCTGCTCCAGGGAGAGCTCGCGCGCCAGCACTACCTGGGAGAAGCCCACGTCTTGCAGGAACTTCACCTTCTCCGGGGTGCGGTTATCGGTCTGAGTGCTGGCGTGCAGCGCGATGGGAGGCAGGTCGCACTGCAGCAGGCCGAGATCCTGAATGATGAGGGCGTCGGCCCCCGCCTCGTAGATCTGGTGGGCCATGCGGCTCGCCCCCTCGAGCTCACTGTCGTGCAGCAAGGTGTTGCAGGCGACAAACACCTGGGCTCCGAAACGGTGGGCGTGGCGCGCCAGCGCGGCGATGTCGGCCACCGAGTTGCCGGCGGCGCTGCGGGCACCGAAGGCGGGCCCGCCGATGTAGACGGCGTCGGCGCCGTGATTGATGGCTTCCATACCGTACTCCAGCGTCTTGGCCGGAGCGAGCAACTCGAGTCGATGACTGTGCATGAACGAAATCGGACCGAAAAAAAGGGGGCGCCAGTCTAGCGCCCCCTCCCTTAGCCCGCCTTGATCCTGCGTAAGGTCAGGGCGTGAAGATGCCTTGTAAAGGCAACTTTGTTAGGCCACCACCTTGACCGCGAGCCCCAGTAGCACCAGACCGCTCGCCTTGTTGATCATCGAGGCCTTGCGGTGCAGCCAGGCCAGCACAGGACCGTGGGAGAGGCCGAGGGCCACCAGCACGTACCAGAGGGCGTCGATGCCGCCGGCGGTGAGCATCATGATGCCCCCCTCGCGCCAGCCGGTCTCCTGATGCACGAACTGGCTGAACAGCGCCACGAAGAAGATGGCGAGCTGGGGGTTGAGAAACGCCACCATGAAGCCTTCCAGCGCACCGCGCCGGGTGCCGCCCTGGTGCTCGGCGGCGGCCGCCGGCCCCCCCTTGGCGAGCAGTGCCTTGACCCCGAGCCAGGCGAGAAACGCCGCCCCGCCATAACGGATCCCGTCGAACAGCAGGGGGGTCTTGGTGATGAGCAGCGCCAGCCCCATGGCGGTGATGAGGGCATAGAGGCCAACCCCGAGGCCGTGGCCGAGCGCGGTAGCGACCCCGTTGCCGCGCCCGCCGCCGACCGTGTTGCGAATAATCAAGGCCAGGCTCGGCCCGGGGCTCACGGCCCCCATGACACAAATGGCGGCCAGGGCAAACCAGCTACTCCACTCCATGATGATGCTCCGTCTGCAAGGTGATGGGCACAGTCTGCGCCGCGTCTGTGTATGCACAAAATGAAACTCAAGAATACATACCATCACCAGTGGCTATAGTCAGGTCATTCCTACCGTGTCGATCACTGGCCGCATGGCCACCCTGCCGATGGCGGTGCAGCTAGCGCCGCGCCAGGGCTCGGGCGCTTTCTGTCACTCCGCGCTGCAGGTGGCCGTGCAGGATGGGCCACACCAGCTCGCGCAGCCAGCGGTGGGCCGGGTCCTGATGGTGACGCTGGTGCCACAGCAGGTGGTAGCGCTGGGGACGGGTGTCAAACGGCAGGGCGGTGAAGGCGAGCGGGTGGCGCTCGGCCAGCAGCCAGGCGATGTGGGCCGGGGTGGTGAGCAGGCAGTCGGTGCGCAGCAAGATCTCGACCGCCGCCTGAAAGAAGGGCACCTGGGCAAACCAGCGCCGGGCTCGCCCGAGGGGGGCGAGGACCTGGGCCACCGGGCTGTCCTTGTCGCCTCCGCCACTCACCTGCAGGTGGGGCCAGGCGAGGTAGTTGTCGAGGGTCAGCGCCTGGCCGGCCAGGGGGTGGTGTGCCCCCATCAGTACCACCAGGCTGTCTTCCCCCTGCAGCCGACCGCGGATGAGATCCGGCACTTCCTCGGTGATGGTGGAGACCAGATCCAGCTCCAGCTCCCACAGGCGCGGCAGCTTGCGCTTGTCCCACAGTTGGTAATCGATGGAGGCGAGCGGTGCCTGTTCGGCCAGGGCGGCGCAGATCTCCGGCAGTATGTGCTGGGCCACGTAGTCGGACGAGGCGAGGCGAAACACCCGGTTGCAAGCGGCCGGTTCGAACGCCGGCGGCGCATAGAGCCGCTCGAGGGCACCGAGGGAGCCGTCCAGCTCGGCCGCCAGCAGCTCGGCACGCGGGGTGAGCAACCAACGCTGCCCCTCGCGCACCAGCAGGGGATCGCCAAACTCGCGGCGCAGCTGCACCAGTTGCTTGCTGATGGAGGGCTGGCTCAGGTGCAACAGCTCGGCGGCGCGGCTCACGTTACGGGTTTCCAGCAGCACCTTGAGGGTCGGCAGCAGGTTGAGATTGGGCATGGGGACTCCGGCGAGGCGACAATGCCCTGAGCCTACCAGTTCGTGAGCCGGCGCTGAAGTCGGCCAGGCGCCTGTGACAGGGGCGGAGCTTTGCGGCATAATCGGCCAATTTCCCGCCCGCGGGCCTCACACAAGCGGTAACTCGATGACTTACGCCTCTATCACGGGCTGGGGCAAGTGCCTCCCGCCCGCCGTGCTGACCAACGACGATCTCGGCACCATCATGGACACCTCGGATGAGTGGATCTATCCGCGCACCGGCATCAAGGCGCGCCGCGTCTCCCATGTGAGCCAGAGCGAGCTGGCCACCCTGGCTGCCCGCCGCGCCCTGGCCTGCGCCGGCCTCGAGGCCACTGAGCTCGACGCCATCATCCTGGCCACCGCCACCCCGGGCACCCTGGTGCCGAACAGCGCCTCCGCCGTGCAGCAGGCCCTCGGTGCCCACCGCGCCGCCGTGTTCGATCTCAACGCCGCCTGCACCGGCTTCGTCTACTCCCTGTCGGTTGCCACCTCCCTCATCCAGAGCGGCATGATGAAGAAGATCCTGGTGATCGGCGCCGAGCGTCTCACCTACCTGCTGGACTGGGCACGCCGCGACACCGCAGTGCTGTTTGGTGACGGCGCCGGCGCAGTGGTAGTGGAGGCAAGCGACCTCGAATCCGGTCTCATCGCCAACAAGCTCGGCAGCGACAGCGAAGCACGCGAGATCCTGCACGTGCCGAACTTCGGCTCGGATCGCGCCCGCTTCGCCGACACCGACGGCCACTACATCTTCAACTTCGAGGGTCAGGAGATCTTCAAGCGCGCCGTGCGCGGCATGGGCGAGGCCACCGCCACCGTGCTGGCCCAGGCCGGCATAACCCCCGAGCAAATCGATCTGCTGGTGCCGCACCAGGCCAACGTGCGCATCATCGAATTCCTCGCCAAGCGCATGAACGCCGACATGGACAAGGTGATGGTCAACATCGAGCAGTACGGTAACACCTCGGCCGCCACCGTGCCCATCGCCCTGTGCGAGGCGCTCGAGCAAGGGCGTGTCAAGCCGGGCAACTACCTGCTGACTGCCGCCTTCGGCGCCGGGCTGACCTGGGGCGCCGGCCTCATAAAGTGGGGTGAGCGGGTCACCCCGATCGCCACCTGCGACGACGAGCTGCCCCCCTGCGAGGCGAGCGCGCTGGATCTCATCCGCGCCGCCGTCGAAGGGTGCAAGGCCGCCCCCGCCAATCAGGGTTAACCCCCAAAACACGAGGCCCCGCACTGCGGGGCCTCGTCGTTTAGTGCTTGCGGTGCCAGCGCGGCGAGCTGCTGCGCTCGCCCCAGGGGGTCGTACAGGGCAGGTGCGCCCCCTCGATCACCCGCTCCCCGTGGGCCAGGTGTTCGGCCACCACAGCATGGAGCGCACGCAGGGCATTTGGCTCGGCCCCCTGGGCCAGAGTATGCCCTGCCGCAAAATAGTCGGCGGGATAGAGGGCCGACAGACGCTGCACCAACTCGTAGGTGTTGAAACTCTCGGGCATGCGGTCAATCACCTCATCCAATCGGGTCAGCAATCGCTCCACTGTCATAATCTATCTCCTTATAGGTATCAACTCACTCCAAGCTACCCCCTCCCGGGACGGCAGCACAGCCATTAATAACAGAATTGTGTTTCACCCCACACTTCCACCGCTTGGACCAGGCCCCGCAAACAGGCTTCGCTTGATGCTAGCTGAATAAAATCCTCACCCGCCTTTACAAAGGAAAGACCCTTGTCTAGATTTCAACCGACCAATCAGTCGGTTTGACTGCAGGAGACGACCATGACTCAGGCCCCAGTGTGGAATACGGCCCCTCTCGACACCTTGCTGGAACACCAGCGCCAGGCCTTTGCCGCCTCCCCCTACCCCTCTCTCGAGCACCGTCTCGACGCCCTCGCCCGACTCAAGGAGGGGCTGCTCAGTGAGGGCGAGCGCATCGAAGCTGCCCTCAATCAGGACTATGGCCAGCGCAGCGCCTTCGATACCCGCATCTCTGATCTGCTGCCCTGTGTGCTGCAGATCAACTATACCCGCCACCGCCTGCGCCGCTGGATGGCGCCGAGCCGCCGCCATGCCGGCCTGTTGCTGGCCCCCGCCTCGGTCAGGGTGCACCATCAGCCGCTCGGCGTGGTGGGCATCATGGTGCCCTGGAACTTTCCTGTGATGCTCTCCATCGGTCCGCTCATTACCGCCCTCGCCGCCGGTAACCGGGCCATGATCAAGCTCTCCGAGTTCACGCCGGCCACCAACGCCGTGCTGCGCCAGCTGCTGGCCGAGCGCTTCGACGAAGATGAAGTGGCCGTGGTTGAGGGGGGACCCGAGGTGGCGGCCGCGTTCAGCGCCCTGCCGTTGGATCACCTGATCTTCACCGGCTCGACCGCGGTCGGGCGCAAGGTGATGGCCGCCGCGAGTCAGCACCTCACCCCGGTGACCCTGGAGCTCGGCGGCAAGTCTCCCTGCCTCATCGCCCCCGACATGCCGCTGGATCTGGCGGTGGAGCGGATCATCTATGGCAAGTGCCTCAATGCAGGCCAGATCTGCGTCGCCCCCGACTACCTGCTGCTGCCCCGTGGCCAGGAAGAGGCGCTGGTGGAGGCGTTTCGCCGCGCGTTCCGGCGCCGCTACCCCGAGGGGCTGGCCAGCCCCGACTACACCAGCGTCATCAATCAGGCCCACTACCAACGTCTCACCGCCTGGCTGGAAGAGGCCAGCGCTGCCGGTGCCGAGGTCGCCAGCATGGCCGAGCCAGGTGTGGACCCCGATCTCCACCGCATGGTGCCGCACCTGCTGTGGAACCTGCCCGAACGCTGTGCCCTGCTCGAGCAAGAGATCTTCGGTCCTTTGCTCCCCATCATTCCCTACGACACGCTGGAGCAGGCGCTCGACTACATTCGAGCGCGCCCGCGCCCGCTGGCCTGCTATCTGATGAGCCTGGATGAGAAGCTGACCCGGCGCATGGTGGAAGAGGTGCACGCCGGCGGCATGGCGATCAACGAGACCGTCTTTCATGTGGCGGCCGACGACGCACCATTTGGCGGCATCGGCCCCTCCGGCATGGGCCACTACCACGGCCACGAGGGCTTTCTCACCTTCTCCAAGGCCAAGACGGTGCTGCGCCGCGGCCGCTTCAGCACGGGTGGCCTGGTTCACCCCCCCTATGGCTGGGTGCAGCGCCTGATGCTGCGCTTCTTCATGCGCTAGGAGGCGCCATGCTGGACAAGCGCAGCCAGATCCTCGATGCCGCCCTCACCCTGTGTGCCGAAGAGGGTACGGCAGGCGCCGCCACCGCCCGCATCGCCAAGGCGGCCGGGGTGGCGAACGGTACCCTGTTCCACCACTTCCCCAACAAGGAGGCACTCATCCTCTGCCTCTATCAGGAGATCAAGGGGAGGCTCGCCGCCGCCCTGCAGCCCCCCGAGGGGGCGCTTCCGCTCAAGGCGCAGGCCTATCACTATTGGGAAGGGACCATGAACTGGCTGCTGGCCCATCCGAGGGAGCTGCGCTTTCTGCTCGGCTTCTTTCACTCGGCGGCCCTGCCTCTGGCACTGCGCAGCCGCATCATCAACGAAACCCTCACCTTCCTGCCCATTCTCCTCGCGGAGGGGATGCGGCAGGGGGTGGTGCGTCCCTGCCCCTTGCCGCTGCTGATGGAGGCGTGCCAGGGACAGTTTCTCGCCTGCGCCGCCCTGTTCGTCGCCGAGCCCGAGCGCTCCGGCGATCCCGAGTGGCATCAGGCGGCCTTCGACCTCTTCTGGCATGCCATAGCAAGGAGTGCATCATGAGCAAAGCCCTGACCCTCCCCCTCTCCACCCTGGCCTGGCAGGGGAAGCGCACCCTGATCACGCTCCTGATGTGGGGCATGGGGCGAACCCTCTCACGCGCCGCCCGGGTCGATCCCGTGGTCGCCCGGGAACTGGCCCCCCTGCCCGACGGCTTCTGTTTTCAACTCAAGGTCCGGGGGCTAGGCTGCCACCTCACCTTGCAAAAACAGGGGGCAATCTGGCGCGCCAGCCGGGCAGCCCCCACCCTCTGCATGACCTTCAAACACCCCCAGACGGCACTGCGAGTGCTGGGGTTTCGTCTGGGCATTAACCAGAGTTTCTGTGAAGGGCGGGTGAGCGTGGAGGGAGATCTCACCGCCGCCATGCACCTAGTGCGCGCCCTGGAGGCCCTGGAGTCACTGCTGCTGCCCGCCTTCCTGGCCCGTCCCCTGCTGCGTCAATACCGCGCCCCCGAGCGCAAACTGCCTCGCGCCCTCAACATCTGCGCCGGCCTGCTTATCGCCTGAGGAGTTCACCATGGATCACAGCCGCTATTTCGAGTTCTTCTGTCCGGTCAAACTGCTGGTGGGCGAGTCCGCCATCGAGCAACTTCCCGCCGCCATGGCCGCCCTCGGTGCCGAGCGTCCCCTGCTCATCACCGATAAGGGGATCCGCGCCAGCGGGCTGGCCGACAAGGTCTACGACATTCTGGGCGCCGGCGCCCTGGTCGCCCTGGCCATCGAGGATGAGGTCCCTCCCGACTCGTCGACTCAGGTGGTCGAGCGCATCGCCGAGCGCTATCGCCGCCTCGGTTGCGACTCCCTCATCGCCCTCGGCGGGGGCTCTGTCATCGACACCGCCAAGGCGGTCAACATCCTGGTATCCATGGGAGAGGAGAACGATCTCTTGGCCTGGTCGGGGGCCGATCTGCTGACCCGCCCCCTGCGTCCCCTGGCAGTGCTGCCCACCACGGCCGGTACCGGCTCCGAGGTGACCCTGGTGGCGGTGATCCGCGACGAGAAGAGTGGGCGCAAGGTGCCTTTCACCTCCCCCTTTCTCATCCCCAATCTGGCGGTGCTCGATCCACGCCTGACCCTGTCACTGCCGCTGCCGATCACGGCCGCCACCGCCATGGACGCCATGACCCACGCCATCGAGTCCCTCATCGGCAACAGCGCCAATCCGGTGAGCCAGGGGCTGGCCCTGATGGCCGTCGAGAAGATAGCCAGGGCGCTGCCCGCCATCCTCGACAAGCCCGACGATGCCGAGCTTCGCCTGGCCCTGGCCGAGGGGGCCACCCTGGCCGGCATGGCCTTCTCCAACTCAATGGTGGGGCTGGTACACGCCCTCGGTCACAGCCTGGGCGCGCGCTGCCACCTGCCCCATGGCCTGTGCATGAACCTGTTCCTGCCCAGGGTGCTCGAGTACAACCGCCCCGGCATAGACCCGGCCTTGACCCGCCTGCTGCTGGCTCTGACCGATGCCGAGCACTACGCCGGCACGCCCCCCTCCGAGCGCCCCCGCGCCGCCATCGCGGCCCTCTGCAAGCTGCGGGATCTGCTCTGGGAGCGGGTCAAGCTGCCGCGCACCCTGCGCGAGGCGGGCCTGACCGACCAGAGCCTGCTCGGGGAGATCCGGGATCTCGCCATCAATGACGGCGCCCTGCTGTTCAATCGCAAGGACGCCGACAGAGAGGAGTTACTGGCGCTGCTGGAGCGCTGCTGGTAAGCGGTTTGCACCGAGCCGCGGGGTCGGGTTAAATAGGCACGTTCATCGAAGGAGGCCTCATGCCCAGACCCCGCATACCCCGTCTTATCTGTGGCCAGCCGGCCCATCCCTGCTTCAAGCCAAGTGGCACGCCCCTTAGCCAACTGGAACGGGTCACCCTGGCCGATGACGAGTACGAGGCCTTGCGGCTGGTGGATCTGCAGGGAATGCAGCAGCAGGATGCCGCCGTGGCCATGGGGGTTTCACGCCAGACCCTGGCCAACATGCTCAAGAGCGCCCGCTTCAAGGTGGTGAGCTGTCTCTCCGAGGGCAAGGCCCTGATGATGCAGCGCCAGGAGAGTGAACCAGACCCGCTCTGAGATGGACTTGCCCGCATCAAGCGGCCATGCTTTCATAACCGAGCCAACTCGAGGGAAACCCCATGAACGAGATCGTCCATCAGCAGGATCAACGCCAGTTTATCTGTATCGTCGATGGCCAGGAGTCGCGGCTGCGTTACCGCCGTATTGACGGGCAGACGGTGGAGGCCTTCAACACCTTCGTTCCCCCCGAGGCCCGCAGCGCCGGTGTTGCCGACCAGCTGGCCCGCGCCTTCTACAACTGGACCCAGAGCGAGGGACTCAAGATAGTGCCCACTTGCAGCTATATCGAGGTGTGGCTCAGTCGTTATGCCAAGCAGTAAGCTCGTCACGCTCACCCGAGACCTGCTGCTCGCCTCCCCCTTGCATCTGGAGTGTCTGCGGGTGGCTCGCACCCTGGCCCTGCCCGACTGGTATCTGGGTGCCGGCTTTGTGCGAAACCTGATTTGGGATCACCTGCACCATAACGCCATCGCCACCCCCCTCAAGGATATCGATCTCATCTATCTCGACCCCAGCGACCCCGAGGGACGGCGTGAGGCCGAGTATGAGGCCCATGCTCGCACCCTCTTGCCCACGGAACACTGGGAGGTGCGTAACCAGGCGCGGATGCACCATCGTCAGGGCGTGCCCCCCTTCGCGAGCAGTCTCGATGCCCTCGCCCACTGGGTCGAGCTGCCCACCTGCATCGGCGCCCGGCTGGAGCAGGACGATAGCCTGACCCTGGTGGCCCCCCATGGCATCGCCCACAACTGGAGCCTGGACGTGGCGCCCAACCCCCTCTGCCGCCAGGATCCCGCCGTTTTCACCGCGCGGGTCACAGAAAAACGCTGGCAGGCACTGTGGCCAAACTTGCAGATCCTCTGGCCCGCCCAGTGAGGGCAGCATTGCATTTCTGTTACATCTTTAGGCACACTTGAAAAAGCTGTAGTTTCAAAGGGTTCACTATGCGCGATTTCTTCTCTCTGGCCCGCTGGATGCCTGGCCTCGCCGCCTTGCTGCGTTACGAGCGCAGCTGGCTCGCCCCCGATCTTCGCGCAGGTCTCTCGGTGGCTGCGGTCGCCCTGCCGGTCGCCATCGCCTACGCCGAGCTGACCGGCGTCGGTGCCGTGGTGGGGCTCTACTCCTGCATCCTGCCGATGATGGTGTACGCCCTGTTTGGCACCTCACGCCAGCTCATCGTCGGGCCCGACGCCGCCACCTGCGCCGTCATCGCCGCCGTGGTGACCCCGCTGGCCGCCGGGGACCCCACCAAGCACTGGCAGCTGGTGATGACCATGACCGCCATGACCGGCGTCTGGTGCCTGGTGGCCAGCCGCTTCAAGCTGGGGGTGCTGGCCGACTTCCTGTCGCGCCCCATCCTGATGGGGCTGCTCAACGGCGTGGCCATCACCATCATGGTGGGACAACTTTCCAAGATCTTCGGCTTCACCTTCAGCGACAAGTACCTCATCGAGCGACTGGCGGGCAGCCTGGGTTATCTGGCCCAAAGCCATCTGCCGACCCTGGCCATGAGTTTTTTCACCCTGCTGTTGCTGCTCGTCTGCCGGCGGCTGCGCCCGCACTGGCCGGCGACCATGCTGGCCCTGGCCGGTGCCGGCCTGCTGGTGTGGGCGGGGACGCTCGGACAGTTTGGGATCAAGACCATAGGCCAGGTCCCCTCCGGCATTCCCGACTTGCAGATGCCCGAGTTTCCCCCCGGCCTGCTGCGCGAGCTGGTGCTGCCTGCCCTCAACCTCGCCATGGTAAGCTTCGTCTCCATGATGCTCACCGCCCGCAGCTTCGCCGCCAAGAACGGCTATGAGATAGACGCCGATCAGGAGTTTCGGGCGCTGGGGCTCGCCAACCTCGCCGCCGCTGTCTCTCAGGGATTTGCCATCAGCGGGGCCGACTCGCGCACCGCGGTCAACGACGCCAACGGCGGCAAGAGTCAGCTGGTCTCTCTCATCGCCGCCGCCATCATAGCCCTGGTCACCTTTACCCTGACCGAGCCGTTACAGTACATCCCCACCGCGGCGCTCGGGGTGGTGCTGGTGATGGCCTCCCTGTCACTGACCGACTTTCGCGGCCTATGGGCCCTGCGCCATTCAGACCGTTCCGCCTTCTGGCTGGCGCTCACCACCTTCCTCAGCGTGCTCACCATGGGGGTCATCCCCGGCATCACCCTGGCGGTGCTGCTCGGCTTGTTCCAGTTCCTGCGCAACGTGATGCGCCCGACCGATCAGCTGCTCGGCACCGATGACGATGGGGTGGTGCGAACCATAGGAAACAACGAGCAGGTCAAGGGGGTGCCCGGCATCCTGGTCTATCGCTTCAACTCGCCGCTCACCTACTTCAATGCCCCCTACTTCAAGCGGCGGGTGTTGGCGCTGCTGGTACAGGATCCCCACAGCCCCCGCTGCCTGGTGATCGATGCGGTGGCCTGCTTCACCCATCAGGACATCAGCGTCATGAGCATGGTCGGCGAACTGCACCTGGAGCTGAAGCGGCGCGGCATCCACATGGTGATGGCGGGCCGCCACGGTCAGCTGAGCCACTGGTTCCGCCAGGCCGGGGTGCGTGTGGGCGAGGATGGGATCCTGCTCTGCCCCGATATCTATCAGGCCCTGCGCATGACCCGCTGCTACCGCTCTGCCGAGGAGGAGCTGCCTCTGGCCGAGCGAGATCCCGAGCAGGAGGAGCGCGAGGTGAGTCTGGCCACCACGATTGCGTGACCCGGGCCCTTGGTGTTAAATGGCGCACCGTGGGCGGCCCTACCGGTCGCCCCGTAGCCGTGGAACACCGATGCAACACCATTCCGAGCGGGGCCCGGGAACCCTCTTCTCCCTCACCTGGCCTCTCTTTATCGATCTCGCCCTGCACTTTCTGACCGGGGCCCTCAACACCTTCATGGTGGGACACGTCTCCTACCGTGGCGTCGCGGCCCTGGCGGTCGGCAACCAGGTGTTTGACCTCGCCATCACCCTGTTTAGCTTCGTCAGCATAGGGACCAGCGTGGTGATCACCCAGTATCTCGGCGCCGGTGACAGGGAGAAGGCCCGCGTGGTGATCCACACCGCCATCGCCTTCAACCTGCTGGTGGGGCTGGTGGCCGCCCTGGGGGTCATGGGTGGCGCCGGCCCCCTGCTGGCCATGATGAACCTACCCCCCGATCTGATGGGGGACGGCATGCTCTACCTGCAGATCATCGGCCTGTGTCTGCTGCCCGAGGCGGCGGCCCTCTGTCTGGCCGCCACCCTGCGCGCCCACGGCCACACCCGGGAGGCCATGTACGTCACCCTGCTGGTCAACCTCATCACCTTCGCCGGCAATCTGCTGCTGCTCTACGGCTGGTTCGGCCTGCCCGAGATGGGGGTCGCCGGCGTGGCCATCAGCACGGTCGTCGGCCGCCTGGTCGGGGTGGTCCTGCTGATCTGGCTGGTGGCCCGCAAAACCGGCATCCGCCTCATCCCGCGCGACATCCTGCAACCAAGCCGGGCCATGCTCGACAAGGTGCTGCACATCGGCCTGCCCGCCGCCGGCGAGAACCTCTCCTGGATGCTGCAATTCATGGTGGTCACCGCCTTTGTCGGCCTGCTCGGTGACAAGGCACTGGCGACCCACTCCTACTTCTTCCAGATCTGCCTGTTTATCCTGCTGTTTGGCCTCTCCATCGGCCTGGGTAACGAGATCATCATCGGCCATCTGGCCGGCGCCCGGCAGTTCGAGCGCGCCTATGGGCAGCTGCTCAAGAGCCTAAAGCTGGGCCTTATCGTCACCTGTCTCATCGCGCTGGCCGCCGCCCTCAGCGGGCGTCAGCTGATCGGTCTCTTTACCGACGACCCGGATATCGTCAACCAGGTGGCGCAACTCTTTCTGGTGAGCCTCATCCTCGAGCCGGGGCGCACCTTCAACCTGGTGGTGATCAACGCCCTGCGCGCCACCGGGGATGCCCGTTTCCCTCTGCTCATGGGTCTTATCTCCATGTGGGGGATTGCCGTGCCTCTGGCCTATTTCCTCGGTATCATGCTGGGTCATGGACTGGTCGGCATCTGGCTGGCACTGGCCTGCGACGAGTGGGTTCGCGGCCTGGCCATGTACTGGCGCTGGCGCAGCCGCCGCTGGCAAAACAAACTCTTGGTGGAATCATGATGCGAAACCCGATTAAGACTCTCTTCGGCCTGCTGCTGGCCACTCTGCTGCTGGGCCAACCGGCCCAGGCGGCCACCTGGTATCTGGCGCCGATCCAGACCGACGCCAACGCCCCCGAGCAGGCGGCGCTGACCAAGGAGTTCACCAACCAGCTCATCAAGGCGATCAAGATCAACGAGTACCAGGTGGGCAAACCGCTCGGCAAGGAGCAGAAACAGCCCAAGTGGGTACTGCGCACCCGGCTCATCAATGCCAGCGATGCGCCTCTGGCCGGCAAGAAGCATCCTCAGGGCATGACCTACGGCAAGGGCGAGCCGACCAGAGAGATTGTCGGTGAGCTGCTGCGGGACGGCGTGTTAGTGGCCCATATGGGTCAAGGATGGCGCGAGCCCATGGCCCCCAATACCCCGATCGCCGAGAAGATCACCGTGGTCAACTGGCGCTATGCCATCGGCAGTGAGGCCAAGGCGGCCGATCTCGAGGAGCTGGCCGCCCAACTCTGCTTCGAGGCGGGCAAGGTGATCGCTCGCGACGGCAAGCCGCTGCCCGAGCGCAAGAAGAAAGAGAAAAAAGAGAGCTAACGAGAAGGGGCGCCATGGCGCCCCTTCCTCTTTGACCACCCCAACTACCTTCACTCCTCTTAAGTCTCTCTTAAGACAGGCTTGTCATCCTCACGCCATAGTCCCAGTGAGGAGCTCCCCATGGCTTCAGAGATCCAGGCCCCCTATCGCCTCGTTATCGCCAGCAACAGCGACGAGGTAGGCCGTTTTCAGCATTACATTCAGGCGGCCTATCGCCGCGAGTTCGGCGCCACCATTCCCCATTTTCTGCCCATCCTGCTCGGCCTCTATCGGGCCGACGGTACCCTGGCCGGTGCCTGCGGCCTGAGCCTGGCCACCACCCCCCTCTACCTTGAGCGCTACCTCGATGCCCCCATCGAGACGGTGATCGCCGAGCACCTCGGCGTTACGCCCCACCGCGACAGGTTGATCGAAGTGGGTAACTTCGCCTGCGCCGAGCCGGGCCACGCCCGCATCATGTTTGCAGCCCTGTGCAGACTGTTGTGCGAGAACGCCCTCGATTATGTGGTCTTCACCGGTACGGCGCGCCTTCGTAACAGCTTTGCCCGGTTGCAGCTAAACCCGATCGAACTCGCCACGGCCCTGCCCGAGCGGGTGGGTGAGGATGCCCACGCCTGGGGTCACTACTACCACTGCAAGCCCAAGGTGATGGTCGGCGATCTCGGCCTCGGTCGCCGGGTGCTGGCCAATCACTCCCTGCTGCTGGGTCTGTTTGACCCCATGCCGGCCCTCTTCCCCCTGGCCAGGAGTGCCCTCTCATGACCCTGCTGACCCAGATCCGGGCCACCGCACTGGCCCATCCCGATCGCATCGCCCTGTGCGGTGGTGGCCAGAGCCTCACCTACCGTCAGCTGGAGCAAGGGATCACCACCCTGGCCGAGGCACTGAGCCGGGCGGGGGTGCGCCGCCTGGCCATCGCCCTCGACAACGGCCTGCCCTGGGCCCTGATCGATCTCGCCTGTCTGCAGGCCGGCATACTGTCGATACCGGTCCCGGGCTTCTTCTCAAAGAGCCAGCAGGCCTGGCTGCTCGAGAGCAGCGGTGCCGATGCCCTGGCGGTGAGCGGCGCTCAAGCCGAGTCGCAGCTCACCGAGCATGGGGCCGACTGGCGGCTCGAGCCGTGCGAGGGCTATCACCTGCTGCGCCGGACCATCTCGGCCCCAGCGGTGCCTGACGGCACGGCCAAGATCACCTACACCTCGGGCACCACGGGCCAACCCAAGGGGGTCTGCCTCTCCCAATCCTTGCTGGAGGCGGTCTGCGCCTCCCTGGCCGGTCGGGTCGCCCCGAGCGGGGTGGTGCGCCACCTCACCCTGCTGCCGCTGACCACCCTGCTGGAGAACCTCACCGGCCTCTATGTGCCGCTGCTGATGGGGGCCCAGAGCACGCTACCGTCACTGAGTGACGTGGGTTTTACCGGCTCCAGCACCCTGGACCCGAGCCGTTTCGCCGCCCTGCTGATGCAAGAGCGCCCCCATAGCCTGGTGCTGGTGCCAGAACTCTTGCGCCTGCTGGTCGGGTTGTGTCGCCAGCAGCCGGCGCTCGCCAGCCATCTGGCCGAGAGCCTGCGCTTCGTGGCCGTCGGCGGCGGCAAGGTCTCCCCTGCCCTGCTGATGTCGGCGCGCCAACTTGGACTCCCGGTCTATGAGGGGTATGGCCTCTCCGAATGCGGCTCTGTGGTCGCCTTGAGCGAGCCGGGTTGCGATCGCATCGGCAGCGTCGGCCGGGTGCTCCGCCACTGCCGCGTCACCCTGGCACCCGATGGGGAGGTGCTGGTCGAAGGCGCCGCCATGTTGGGCTATCTGGGGGAGCCGCCCCAGCGCGGCCCCATCGCCACCGGGGATCTGGGGCAGCTGGATGAAGAGGGCTTTCTCTCCATCACGGGGCGCAAGAAGAACGTGCAGATCACCGCCTTTGGCCGCAACTTCTCCCCCGAATGGATCGAGGCCGAGGCCCAGCTTGAACCCGCCATCGCCCGCTGCGTGGTCTTCGGCGATGGGCTCACCCACAACGTGGCCCTGCTGCAACCCATGCCCGGCATGGAGAGCGCACTGCCACTGCAGGTGGAGCGACTCAACCAGCGTCTGCCCGACTATGCCCGTATTCATCACTGGTTTGTGGCCCCTCTCACCGAGGCAGCCGGACTGCTGACCGCCAACGGTCGACCGCGCCGGGAGCAGATCTTCGCCACCTACCGCACCCGAATCGAACAACTCTGCCAAGGAGAGACACTGTGAGCTTCTATCAAACCCTGCAAACCGAGACCGCCAGCGAGCGCGAGTACCTGCTCAGCGCCCCCGTGATCCAAGCCTGCCAACGCGGCGAGATCACCAGCCACACCTACATCGCCTTCCTCACCCAGGCCTACTATCACGTGCGTCATACCGTCCCCCTGCTGATGGCGACCGGCGGCCGCCTGCCTCAGGAGTACGAGTGGGTGCGCGCCGCCATTGCCGAGTACATCGATGAGGAGTATGGCCATCAGGAGTGGATCTTGAATGACATCCGGGCCTGCGGCGGGGATGCCGAGGCGCTGCGCGGCGGAACCCCCTGCCTGCCGATAGAGCTGATGGTCGCCTTCCTCTACGACCAGATCCAGCGGGGCAATCCCATGGGATTTTTCGGCATGGTCCAGGTGCTGGAGGGAACCAGCGTCGCCATCGCCCTGACCGTGGCCGATCAGCTCAAGCAGGGGCTGGCGCTGCCGGCCCAGGCCATGAGCTACCTGAGCTCCCACGGGGCGCTGGACCAGGAGCACCTGAAGTTCTTCGAAGGGCTGATGAACCGGGTCGAGAGCCCGGCCGATCGGAATGCCATCGTCCACAGTGCGCGGGTAGTCTATCGCCTCTACGGGGATATGCTGCGTACCCTGCTGCCCCAGGCCTAAGGAGCACCCGATGAATCTCGATGGCAAACGAGTTTTGCTCACCGGCGCCAGCGGCGGCATCGGTGAGGCACTGGCGCAACAACTGGCCGAGCGCGGCGCCCACCTGCTGCTGCATGGTCGCCGCGAGGCCCCCCTCAAGCAGCTTAGGGAGCGCCTCCCCCATCCCGAACGCCACCAGTGGCTCTGCGCCGATCTGGCCCACGGCTACCGCCAGCTGGCCCAGGATCCGCTGCTGGGAAGCGGCATCGACATCCTCATCAACAACGCCGGCACCAACCACTTCGCCTGGCTGGAGGATCAGAGCGAGGAGCAGATAAGGGCCCAGTTCGAACTCAACGCCCTGGCCCCCATGCTGCTGACCCGCCTGCTGTTACCCAGGCTGCGCCGCCCCGGCATAGTGATGAACATAGGCTCCAGCTTCGGCGCGATCGGCTACCCGGGTTACAGCGCCTACTGCGCCAGCAAGTTTGCCCTGCGTGGCTTCTCAGAAGCCCTGGGGCGAGAGCTGGAGGGGAGCGGCATCCGGGTGCTCCACTTTGCCCCGCGCGCCACCCGCACCCACCTCAATACCCCCGAGGTGTACGCCATGAATGCGGCCCTCGGCACCCAAACCGACAGCCCGCAGGAGGTCGCCGAGCTCGCCATCGAGAGCCTGGAGCAAGAGCGTCTACGCACCTGGGTCGGCTGGCCCGAGAAACTCTTTGTTCGCCTCAACGCCCTGCTGCCTGGCCTGGTCGACAAGGCATTGGCCAAGCAACATGCCACCATCTCCCGTTTCGCCCACACCCTCTTTCACAAGGAAGGTTGACCATGAAGATGCTTCTTCTCGCCGCCCTGGCGGCCACTCCGGCCTTCGCCGCCGACCCTCTCGCCGACATCCAGTCCGCCTGGGCCGTCTGTCAGTATCAGACCCCGGAGAAACAGAAAGAGTCGTGCTTTGAGTCCTTAAGCCAGCGCGCCGACGCGGCCAGTGGCAAGGAGGCCTTTCGCACCGACCTGCTGATCTGGTCGGCCATCGTCAAGAGCACCTGGGCCGGCGCCAAGGGGGGGCTCGGCGCCCTGCCCCTGGTCAAGGAGGCCAAGGCCCGCCTCGAGATCGCCCTCAAGCAGGATGCCAGGGCGCTCGACGGCTCGGCTTATACCAGCCTGGGCTCGCTCTACTATCAGGTGCCCGGCTGGCCCATCGGCTTTGGCGATGACGACAAGGCGGACGAGCTGCTCAAGCAGGCGCTCGCCATCAATCCGACCGGCATCGACCCCAACTACTTCTATGGCGACTTCCTGCTCGAGAAGGGGAAGAAGGCCGAGGCCAAGCGCTATCTTGAGAAGGCACTGGCCGCCCCGGCCCGACCGGGGCGGGAGCTGGCCGACGAGGGGCGACGCGGCGAGATCAAGGCCAGACTGGCCAAACTCTGACCACCCGGGCCCCGCCCACTGGAGCCACTCCCCCGGGCGGGGCATACTGGAACCCGAATAGCCGAACGAGGGGAGTGAGGATGCGCATTCTGTTGGTAGAAGATGATGTGATGCTGGGCGAGGGGATGCAGGATGCCCTCAAGGGGGCCGGCCATACGGTGGATTGGCTCACCACTGGGCTACCAGCCCTCACCACCTTGCAGTGCGAGGAGTTTGCCGCCCTCATTCTCGACCTCAACCTGCCCGACATCGACGGCATCAGTCTGCTGCGCCGTCTGCGTCGAGAGGGACACACCCTGCCGGTGCTGATCCTCACCGCCCGCGATGCCCTGGACGACAGGGTACAGGGGCTCGATGCCGGAGCCGACGACTACCTCACCAAACCCTTCGCCCTGCCCGAACTGGAGGCACGGCTGCGCGCCCTGCTGCGGCGCAGCCAGGGTCAGGCCCAGCCCATGCTGGAGTATGGCGAGGTGATCCTCTACCCGGACGCCCAGCAGGTCACCTATCAGGGAGAGGTGGTGCGCCTCACCCCCCATGAGTACCGACTGCTCTATGAGCTGATGACTCAGACCGGGCGGGTGCTGAGCCGGGATCAGCTGCACCAGCGGCTCTATGGCTGGGATGAGGGGGCCGAGAGCAATGCGGTGGAGGTACACATCCACCACCTGCGCAAGAAGCTCTTTCCCGAGTTGATCCGGACCCTGCGTGGGGTCGGCTACATAGTCCCGCGCCTGGAGTCACTCTCTTGACCCAGGTCCGTCACTCCCTGCGCCGCTTCCTGCTGAGCGCCGTCCTGCTGCTGGTGAGTGCCAGCCTGACCATCAGCGCCCTGCTCGGCTACCTCTCCGCCAGCCATGAGATGGAGGAGCTGTTCGATGCCCGCCTGGCCCAGTCGGCCCGCATCACGGAGAAGCTGCTGCTCGGCTATCTGGCCCAGTTACCCGATCATCGCGCCCAGGGGGCCATCTATGAGGAGTGGGAGCTGCAGCACGCCCCCACCAATGAACCGCCGCAAAAAGAAGGCGATGACGAGTACACCCCCTATGGACACGACTTCGAGCGCAATCTCTCGTTCCAGCTTATCGCCGACGACGGAGAGCTGATGCTGCGCTCCCCGAGTGCCCCCGAGCGCCCGCTCGGTGCGCTGGAGCCCGGCTTTAGCCAACGCCAGGAGGGCCCGCACACCTGGCGCTCCTTCACCCTGCACAATGCCCAGCAGGGCACCTGGCTCATCGTCGCCGAGCGCGATGACGAGCGGGGAGAGCTGGCGGGCAAGATAGCCACCGTCTCCATGCTGCCCCTCATCATCACCCTGCCCCTGCTGCTGGCACTGCTCTGGTGGCTGATGACCCGGGGCCTGGCACCCCTCACCGAGCTGACCCGCGAGATTGGGCAACGCCATCCGGCCAACCTGACGCCGCTCGCGATCCCCTCCCCCCCCAAGGAGGTCGCCCTGCTGATGGGTGAGCTCAACCGCCTGATGCACACCCTGCAGGAGACCCTGGCCAGGGAGCGGCAATTTACCGACGAGGCCGCCCACGAGCTACGCACCCCGCTGGCGGTGCTGCGCCTCTATAGCGACAATGCCCTGGCCGCCGGAGACGAGCAGAGCCGGCGCCACGCCCTCGGCAAGATGGTGAGCGCCCTGGATCGCTGCGATCGGCTGCTGCGCCAGCTGCTCACCCAGGCCCGACTCGACAACCGCCAGCAGATCGAGGCCAGCCCCATGCGGCTCGATGAATGCGTGCGCGAGGCCATCGCCAACCTGGCGCCCCTCGCCTTGCAAAAAGATCTGCAGATCTCCCTCGAGGTGGTCGACCGGGTCACCCTCAAGGGGCAGGAGACGCTGCTCGAGATCCTCTTTGCCAACCTCATCGATAATGCCCTTCGCTACACCCCCTGTGGCGGCACCATAGAGGTGAGGGTCGAGCGCGAGGGAACCCAGGCGGTCGTCCATATCTGCGACAACGGCCCCGGTGTGCCAGAGGCTCTGCTGCCGCGTCTGAGCGAGCGTTTCTTTCGGGTCAATCCCCAGGAGGGGAACGGCGTCGGTCTGGGGCTGGCCATAGTACGCCGCATCGCCCGCCTGCACGAGGCCGACATCAGCGTGCACAATCGCCCCCAAGGGGGGCTCCAGGTGAGCGTCTACTTCGGCCATCTGCTCGATAACGACGCCCCTGCGACCCCTGTATGACAATTTGTGGTTAAAGTGATGACGGTCACGTTACGGGGGGAATAGATAGGCTAGTTTGGACTCATACCCACCAAGAAAGGAGGCGACATGTTTCCAGAGTACCGTGACCTTATCTCCCGGCTGAAAACCACCAATGCCCACTTTCAGAGGAAATTTGATCTGCACAATCAGCTGGATGACGAGATCAAGCAACTGGAAAAAGAGTACGCAAGCGACGATCAGGTTCGTGAACTGAAGAAGAAAAAGCTGAAACTCAAAGAAGATCTCTACGAGATCCTGCAAGACTACCAAGCGCGAGATACGTCACTCCAGTGACGCCATCGACCAGAGCGACCCGGGCATGGCCCGGGTCGCTGTTTTTTATGGGCCAATCAGTGCCATGAAACGGGGCCCCGCAGGGCCCCTTCTTACTCTGGTGCAACCATCACAGCACCGGATGGAACTGCTCGGCCGACCGGGTCGCCATCTCCTCATAGATGGACCACTTCTGCCAGGCCACCTGCTGGGCGATCGCCATCATCCGCTCGGCCTCTTGTGGATGGCTCTGGGCCAGCACCCGATAGCGGGTCTCCTGCTCCCGGTAGGTGCTAAGGGGGATGCTCGGGCGCAGGCTGTCGAGGCTGAAGGGGTTGTGGCCCGAGCCACGCAGCACAGGGTTATAGCGCATCAGGGGCCAGTGACCCGAATCGACCGCCCGTTTCTGCTGCGCCAGCCCCTGCTCCATGTCGATGCCATGAGCGATACAGTGGCTGTAGGCGATGATGAGGGACGGCCCGGGATAGGCCTCGGCCTCGCGCAGGGCCTGCAAGGCCTGCTGGGGATGAGCCCCGAAGGCGATGCGCGCCACATAGACGTTGCCGTAGGCGATGGCCTGCAGGGCCACGTCCTTCTTGGCCAGGGTCTTGCCGCCGGCGGCAAACTTGGCAACCGCCCCCAGCGGCGTGGACTTGGACATCTGCCCCCCGGTGTTGGAGTAGACCTCGGTGTCCATCACCAGCACGTTGACATCACGCCCGGAGGCCAGCACGTGATCGAGCCCGGCCGAGCCGATGTCATAGGCCCAGCCATCCCCCCCCACGATCCAGACCGAGCGGCGCACCAGCTGATCGAGCAGCGACAGCAGGGCCAATCCGGCCTCGTCGGGGTGCTCGCCCAGCCGCTCACGCACCCTGGCGAGGCGCTGACGCTGGTCGCGGATCTCGGACTCCAGGCGCTGGGGCGCGCCGAGAATGGCGGCCACCGCCTCCTCACCCAGCGTCGGGGCCATGATCCGCAGGGCCTGCTCAGCCTGGCGCCTGTGCTGGTCGGCACTCAGGCGCAAGCCGAAACCAAACTCGGCGTTGTCCTCAAACAGAGAGTTGGACCAGGCCGGCCCCTTCCCCTCACCGTTCTGGCTCCAGGGGGTGGTGGGCAGGTTGCCCCCGTAGATGGAAGAGCAGCCGGTCGCGTTGGCCACCAGCATGCGATCGCCGAAGAGCTGGGTGAGCAGACGCAGGTAGGGGGTCTCGCCGCAGCCGGCACAGGCGCCGGAGAACTCGAACAGGGGCTCGAGGAACTGCACCCCGCGCACGGTGGAGAAATCCACCTTGTCCCGCTCTGGCCAGGGGAGCGATTCAAACCAGGTGAGCCCCTCCTTCTCGGCCTCGAGGTGCGCGCGCATCTCCTCCATCACGATGGCCCGCTCGCCGCCTTCGGCGCGTACCGGACACGCCTGGACACAGAGGCCGCAGCCGGTGCAATCCTCCGGATAGACCTGCAGGGTGTAGCGGCTATCGGGGAAGCCCCGCGCCGTGACCGGAACCGAGCGCGCCGCCGCGGGCGCCCTGGCGAGCCACTTGGCGTGGTAGAACTTGGCGCGCAGGGCCGCATGGGGACAGACGAAGGAGCAGTTACCGCACTGAATACAGAGATCGGCGCGCCAGATGGGGATCTCCCGGGCAATTGCCCGCTTCTCCACCCGGCTGGTGCCGGTGGGATAAGTGCCGTCACAGGGCAGCAGGGAGACGGGGATGCGATCCCCCTGACCCGCCAGCATGGGGCCGGTCACCCGCTCCAGGAAGGCGCGCCCCTCCTGGCTCACCCCCTCGGGCAGGGCCATGGGCTGTGGATAGGGGGACTCCCTCTCCTCCCCCTGTTCGGGCCAGGGAATGGGATAGAGCTCGGCCAGGGTCGCATCGACCGCCGCGAAGTTGCGCTCGACCACCGCCTCCCCCTTCTTGGCATAACTCTTGGCGATGCTCTTCTTGATCAGCGCAATGGCCTCCTCCCTGGGGAGGACGCCGGCGAGGGCGAAGAAGCAAGTCTGCATGATGGTGTTGATGCGCTTGCCCATGCCGGTCTGCTCGCTGACCCGATCCGCATCGATGGCCCACAGGGCGATCCTCTTGTCGCGGATACGAGCGCGCAGGCGCGCCGGAAGCTGCTGCCAGAGTTGATCTCTCGGCCAGGGGGCATTGAGCAGCAGGGTGGCACCGGGTGCCGCGTGCTCGAGCAGATCGACGCTCTCGACGAAGGACCACTGATGGCAGGCGATGAAGCTGGCCGCCTCGATGAGCCAGGGGGCATCGATGGGATCGGGGCCGAAGCGCAGGTGGGAGACGGTGCGCGATCCCGACTTCTTGGAGTCGTAGACAAAATAACCCTGGGCGTGCAGATCGCCCCCCTCCCCGATGATCTTGATGCTGTTCTTGTTGGCCCCGACCGTGCCGTCGGCCCCGAGGCCATAGAAGAGCGCCTGCACCCGGTTGGCCGGCTCCAGATTGGGCAGGGTCGGCACCGTCAGACTCAGTCCGGTCACGTCATCAAGGATCCCCACGGTAAAGCGCGGGCGTGGGGTGGGCTCGCGCAATTCGTTGAAGATGGCCAACCCCATGGCCGGGGTGAACTCCTTGGAGGAGAGGCCATAACGCCCTCCCGAGAGCCAGGGCAGCGCCCCGATAAGCCCCCGCTGCAAGGCATCGATGAGCGCGCTCTGCACGTCGAGCAGCAGCGGCTCGCCGCCGGCCCCCGCCTCCTTGGTGCGATCGAGCACGGCGATGCGCCGCACCGTCTTGGGCAGCGCCGCGATGAGGGCGACGCTCGGGAAGGGCCGATAGAGGCGCACCTGCAGCACCCCCGTCTTGCCCCCCCGGGCGTTGAGCCAGTCGCTGGCGACGCGAGCAGCCGCCACCCCCGAGCCCATCAGGATCACCACCTCGCTGGCATCCGGCGCCCCCCGATACTCCACCAGCCGGTAGGGTCGACCTGTGTGACGGGCGAGCTCGTCCATCGCCTGCTGCACCCGGGCCGGCACCGCCTCGTAGAAGGGATTGACGCTCTCACGCCCCTGGAAATAGGTGTCGGGATTCTGCGCCGTGCCGCGCATCACTGGCCTGTCCGGGTTGAGGGCGCGCGCCCTGTGGCTGCGGATCCAGTCGTCATCGATCATGGCCCGAATGGTCGCCTTATCGATGGCCGCTATCTTGTTCACCTCGTGGGAGGTACGAAAACCGTCGAAGAAGTGAATGAAGGGGACGCGGCACTGAAGGGTGGCCACGTGGGCGACCAGGGCGAGATCCTGGGCCTCCTGTACGCTGGCTGAGGCCAGCATGGCAAAGCCGGTGGTGCGCGCCGCCATCACATCCTGGTGGTCGCCGAAGATGGAGAGCCCCTGCGCCGCCAAGGCACGAGCCGCCACATGGAACACCGCCGGAGTAAGCTCCCCCGCAATCTTGTACATGTTGGGCAGCATCAGCATCAGCCCCTGGCTGGCGGTGAAGGTGGTGGCGAGCGCCCCCCCTTGCAGGGCGCCATGCACCGAGCCGGCGGCGCCCCCTTCGCTCTGCATCTCCACCACGGTCGGCACGTTGCCCCACAGGTTAGTCTGCCCCTCGTCGGCCCAGGCATCCGCCAGCTCCGCCATGGTGGAGCTGGGGGTGATGGGATAGATGGCGCAGATCTCGCTTAGCTGGTACGCAATCCGGGCGGCGGCCTCGTTGCCGTCCACCATGATCATCTGGTCGCTCATCTGGCCTCCTCCATCTCGATGGCATTGCACGGGCACTGATCGTGGCAGGCGCTGCAACCGGTGCAGCGGGCCGGATCGACCCGGTAACCGAGCCCGGCCCCCAGCTTCTCGATCGCCTGCTCGGGGCAGCTGCCGTAACAGCCGTCACACTCGAAGCAGTTGCCACATGAGTAGCATCGGCTCGCCTCATAACGGGCCTCGCCGGCCGAGAGCCCGCCCACAATCTCGCTAAAGTCCCGACGCACCTCTGCCGCCATCACGGGCTGATCGCTGGCCGGCGCCCGGGTCTGGAACCACAGGTGCAACCCTTCATGACCGATCAGGGGGTGCGAGGGCGGTTTCTGGTAATGCTCACCACGCAGCCAGGCATCCATGTGGCGCGCCGCCTTCTTGCCGTGGCCGGTGGCGATGGTGACGGTGCGCTGTGAGGGAACCATGTCCCCCCCTGCAAAGAGCCCGGGCACGTCCGTCATCAGGCTCTCTCCCACCTGCACCACCCCCTCCTGGTTGACCCGAACTCCCGGTATGGTCTCGAGCACGGTCAGATCCACCTCCTGCCCTAACGCCAGGATGAGGGAGTCGGCCTCCAGGGTCTCGATGCGGCCGGTGGGGACCGGCCTCCCCCCCTCATCCAGGGTCATCTCCTCCACCTCGATGCGACTCTCGTCCATGTGACGGATCGAGCGCAGCCAGTTGATCTTGATCCCCTCCTCCTCGGCCTCATCGGCCTCGAAGGCGTGGGCCGGCATATGCTCCCGGTCGCGCCGGTAGATGATCATCGCCTCCTCGGCACCGAGGCGGCGGGCGGTGCGCGCCGCATCCATCGCCGTGTTGCCACCCCCGTAGATGGCGACCCGGCGCCCCAGCTTGGGCGGCGGCAGCCCCTGCTCGACACTGAGGCTTGCCTGCTCGAGGAAGCTCACCGCATCGAGGATCCGCCCCGCCTCCCGGGCCGGGATATCGACCCGCTTGGCGAGATGGGCCCCGATGGCGATGAAGACGGCGTCGAAGCCCCCCTCGTCGCGCTCGCGCAGCACATCCTCCACCTTGTGGTTGAGAGTCAGCGTCACGCCGGCCTGCACCAGCCGGGCGACTTCGCCATCGAGTACCTCCCGGGGCAGGCGATAGGCCGGGATACCGAAGCGCAGCATGCCGCCGGCCAGGGGCCCCGCCTCGCGGATCTCCACCCGATGGCCGAGGCGATTGAGATGCCAGGCGCAGGAGAGGCCGGAGGGGCCGGCGCCGACGATCAGCACCCGCTTGCCGCCGGAGCAAGAGACCGGCGCCGGGCGCCACCCCAGACGCAGCGCCTCATCCCCGAGAAAACGCTCGATAGCGTGGATGGAGACGGCCTCGTCGACGGCGGCGCGGTTGCAGCCGCTTTCGCAGGGGTGATAACAGACCCGGCCATGGATGGCGGGAAAGGGGTTCTCTTCGATGAGCCGCCGCCAGGCGGCCTCGAAGTGGCCGGACTGGGCGAGCGACAGCCAGGCCTGAATGTTCTCTCCGGCCGGGCAGGCGTGGTTGCAGGGGGGCAGCGCCGGGCGCCAGACAGGCACCCGACTGCGCACCGGACCCGTGCCCGTCTTGCGGGAGAGATCCGGTGGCGATGTCATATCCAGTGGTCTGCTCATAACATTGCTTTCTGCTTGTGGGTGAACCAACCGCCCTGTGCACTTGAAACCGGATCACCCTGAGTGGCCGGTGGCAGGCGGGGAAAAGCAAAAGCGTTAAAAACTGGAACTGGCTCCAGTGTGAGGCAAACGTTTAAACCAGGATGCAATCCAGATCAAAAAAGACGCAATCAGGTCAGGGTTTATCCAGCTCATATTGACCAGAGCGGGAAGCCAACAGCATCTGCTCCAGCTCACCGCTCTCACGCAAGGCCTTCAGGCCGTGGTTGAAGCGGGCGATGAGCTCGGCGGCGTCGGGGCGCTTGCGGCTGATGAGCAGATGCCCCTCGACCCTCATCACCGGCTTGCCATGGGTGGTGAAGAGATCCACTGTACTCGCCGGATAAAACTGACGCAGGGAGTAGAAGCCCACGTCCAGATTCTCGAGGGTGAGATCGGCACGCCCCGAGAGGATGAGATCGAAGCTCTGACGCAACCGGGTCACAAACTGAACGTTGAGGGGCACCGACTTGACCGCCTTGTAGAAGGCCTCGTTGTAGGTGTAACCGCTGATGGCCACCAGGGCGCGATGGGCCAGATCCGGGTAGTCCTGCCACTCGACTGGCGCCGACTTGAGGTAGAACCAGACATACGTCTCGGCCAGAATCGGATCGCTGTAGAGGTGGGTCTTGCGCCGCTCGGCCGATTCGTACCAGTGGGCGGTACCATCGACCACCCCTTCCTCGGAGAGACGATAGGCCCGCTTCCAGGGATAGAAGTCAAAGTGGACGCGGATCCCCTCTTTGGCAAAGGCGCGAGTGATGATGTGGGGGATCAGCCCCTGATACTTGAGCCGCTCCGAGCAGTAGGGTGGGTACTCTCCGGTGCTCAGCACCAGCGAGGTGGCGCCGTAACAGGTACAGCTCCACAGCAACAACCACAGAAAGAGCGCTCTCATACTCCACCTCCTCGTCAGCCCCTACAAACATAGACCCAGAACGGTCGATGGAGTCCAGATAGCGAAACCGGTATGCTCGGGGCTGCATACGAGCAAGGAGCCTGCCATGATCACCCTCACCGCCCTACACCTCTACCCCGTCAAATCCTGTGCCGCGCTCTCGCCGGATCACGCCAGGGTGACGCCGGAGGGACTGGCGGGCGATCGCCGCTACATGGTGGTCCACCCCGATGGCCGCTTTATCACGGCCAGAACGCATCCCAGATTGCAGCAGATCCGCGCCACTGCGTCAGAGGCAGGGCTCAGCCTGGAGCATGAGGGGGAGCCCCTCCTGCGCCTTGCCGAAACCGACTTTGAACGCGCCCCCTTCGCTACCCGGGTCTGGAGCGACGACTTCAGCGCCTTCACCACCACGGCCGAGGCCGATGCCTGGATAAGCCGCGTGCTCGGCGAGCCGGCTCGCCTGCTGTGGCTCGGCGCCGTCTCCGGTCGCTACCGGGAGAAGATCGGCACCCGGGTCAGCTTCGCCGACGCCTATCCGTTGCTGCTCATCTCAGAAGCCTCTCTGAGCGATCTCAACCTGAGATCCGATGCACTGCACCGCATGAGTCAGTTTCGCACCAATCTGGTAGTGAGCGGCACGACGCCGTTTGCCGAGGATGGCTGGGAGCGCATCCGCATCGGCGAGGTGGAGTTTCGCGTGGCCACCCCGTGTAGCCGCTGCGTCATGACCACGATCGAGCCGGGCAGCGAGCGCTTTAATCCCCTCAAGGAGCCGCTCGCCACCTTGAGTCGTTATCGCAGCGGCGAAGGGGGTGACGTCTACTTCGGCATGAATCTCATCGCCCTGAACGAGGGCACCATCGAAGTGGGCGCCCCCATCGAGGTGCTGGAGCGCCGTCGTCCGGCCCACTACCCGAATGCCGCCCCGGCGCGTCGCCGCCTGCGCTGCGTGGCACGCGAGCCGCTGGCGCGGGATCTCGAGACCTTCTGGCTGGAGGCCGACGATGACCTGCCCCTGCCCGACTACCTGCCAGGCCAGCACCTGCCGATCGCCATCGACCTGGACGGCCAGCGCATCCTGCGCCGCTACACCCTGAGTTCCAGCCCGTCGCGCCCGGATCGCCTCGCCATCAGCGTCAAACGCCTCGAGGAGGGCCGTGCCTCCCCCTGGCTGCACCAGGAGTTGCAAGTGGGGCAGACCCTGCTCGCCCACGCACCCGAGGGGCAGTTTCACCTGGGCGGGCGACGCAAGCTGCTGCTGCTGTCGGCCGGCTCCGGGGTCACCCCCATGCTCTCCATGGCGCGCTTCCTGGCCGACCGGGATGAGCTTGGCGAGGTGCATTTCCTGCACCAGTGCCGCAGCGAGGTCGACATCCCGGCTCGCGACGAGCTGTTGGCCCTGCGCCAGGCGGGCATGCAACTGCAGCTGGTGCTAAGCCGCCCCGACGCCCACTGGCAGGGACACAGCGGCCACCTCAGCCGCGAGCTGCTGGCGACCGTGCCGGAGATCGAGGCGCGGGACGTCTACCTGTGTGGCCCCAGCGGCTTCATGCAGCTGGCGCAGGGCTGGCTCGAAGCGCTCGGTGTGCCGGCCGAGCGGCTGCATCACGAGTCATTCGGTGGTCCCCTCATTGGGGGGACGCGAGAGCCTAAGCCGGTACGGATCCGGGTCGGTGAGCGGGAGTTTCTCGGCAACAACCAGGGGGCCCTGCTCGAGCAGGCGGGCAAACAGGGGATAGAGATCCCCTGGTCGTGCCGCGCTGGCCTGTGCGGAAGCTGCCGCTGCACCCTGCTGGAGGGAGAGGTGGATCACCCGGCAGCGCCGGCGCTGGACGAAGCGGCCCGGGCTCGCGGCGAGATCCTCGCCTGCTGCGCCGTGCCGCTGACCGACCTGGTGGTCGCCCCGCGCTAAGGCGCGGGCAAACAAAAAGGGCTGGATCACTCCAGCCCTTTTTTCATGGGGATGCGGTTAGCCGCGCAGGGCCTGGATGCGCTGCTCGATGGGCGGGTGGCTCATGAACAGCTCACTCATGGAGCGCTTGCCATTGATGCCAAAGGCCATCATGGTCCCCTCCATCTGGGACTCGGGGCCACGGGAGAGGCGTTGCAGGGCGGCGATCATCTTGTCGCGACCGGCCAGCTTGGCGGCGCCGGCATCGGCACGGAACTCGCGCTGACGGCTGAACCACATGACGATCATGGAGGCCAGGATGCCGAACACCATCTCCAGCACGAACACGGTCGCCATATAGGCCAGGCCGCCGGTGCTGCTGCTCTCTTCATCGTTGTTGTTGCTAAAGAAGTTGCTGATGACGCCGGCCACGATGCGGGCGAAGAACATGACGAAGGTGTTCACCACCCCCTGGATCAGGGTCAGGGTCACCATGTCACCGTTGGCCACGTGGCTCACCTCGTGGGCCAGCACGGCCTCGGCCTCGTCGCGGCTCATGGTATAGAGCAAGCCAGAGGAGACGGCGACCAGGGAGGCGTCACGGCTCGCACCGGTGGCGAAGGCGTTCATCTCGGGGGAGTCGTAGATCCCCACTTCCGGCATCTGGATGCCGGCCTCACGGGCCTGACGGGCTACCGTGCTGACCAGCCAGTGCTCCATCTCGTTGCGGGGCTGCTCGATCACCTGCACGCCGTAGCTGCGCTTGGCCATCCACTTGGACATGAACAGGGAGATGAAGGATCCCCCGAAGCCGAACACGGCACAGAATACCAGCATGCCGGCGATGCTCGACTTGTTGATGCCGAGCACGCTGAACAGGATGTTGAGTACCACCCCCAGCACCAGCATCACGGCGAGGTTGGTAACCAGGAACAGTAGGATGCGCTTCATTCTTTACTCCTCATTGGACTACGCCATCTCTCAAAGTGGCGCCTCGGCCACTTCATGGCGCCACTATCGCAAAAACCAATGAATGATTGCTGAATGTTAACAATCAGAGCAAGGGGGAAACATCGAGCAGCCCTGCGGTTTCATGCCGTTTGTGCTCGGGCAACCAGGGCATCTCACCGAGGAAGGGGGCCGGCAGCAGGCCGCGCAGGGTATCGAGATTCTGCCGATAGTGGCTCATCTCGGGGGTGATGCGATTCATCACCCAACCGGCGACCGGCAGCCCGGCGCGGCGGATCCCCTCGAAGGTGAGCAGGGCATGGTTGAGGCAACCGAGCTTGGCCCCCACCACCAGGATCACCGGCAGATTCTGCTCGCGCACCCAGTCCGAGAGGAGGTGCTGGCGATCCAGGGGCAAATACCAGCCACCGGCGCCTTCGACCAGCACCACATCGGCCTCGCTCTGCTGTAACTGGTGCAGGCCCTTGGTGATCGTCTCCTGCGAGATCGGGCTATGGGACTCCTCGGCGGCGATGTGAGGGGCGATGGGGGGCTCATAGGCGATGGGATTGATCGCCTCATAGGGCATCTCGACGTTGCCCGCCTCTTGCAGCAAAAGGGCGTCGAGATTACGCAGTCCCTGCGGGGTGCGGGCACAGCCGGCCGAGATGGGCTTGTAGCCCACCGCCTTGTAGTCGAGCGCCACCAGCTCCCTGAGCAGGGCGCACGCCACCTGGGTCTTGCCCACATCGGTATCGGTACCTGTGATAAAGAATGTCTTGGCCATAACGACTCCTGGCTCTGGATCGACCCTGCGTCGATCGGAATTAGGATGATTATATGACGCGCGTCGCCACACAGAGCGCCACCTGATAGGTGAGCGGCAACCCCTGCGGCTCTCGCCTTGTCTCAAAGGCCTGCGCCAATTGCCTCAGGCGTGCTCGTCCACCCAGGCCAGCGGCGCCCTGACCGTCGTTGACCTGGCTGGCCCCGATCCCCTTGATATCGCGCAGCAGCGCCTCGATCCCCTGGTAATAGAGGCGCCAGGGATGCACCTCGAGCCGCGCTATGCTGAGGCCGCCGGCCGTGATGGCGGCGTCGAGCGCCCCTTGCTCGAGGAAGCGATTGACGTGCGGGGCCTCATCGAGGGCCTGGTAGGAGGCCTTCAACTCGGCCAGCGAGCCCGACAACAGGGTCGAGAAGCAGAGCCGACCGCCCGGAGCCAGCACCCGGCGCGCCTCGGCAAAGGCCTGCTCGGGACGCTCGCACCACTGCAGGGCCAGACTGGAGAAGATGAGATCCTGCGAGCCATCGCCCAGGGGCAACGCCTCCGCATCGCCGCACACCAGCTGGGCACCGCTGTGGCGTTCATCGGCCCTGGCCAGCATGCCGGGGGAGAGATCGAGCGCCGTGAGGGTGTGGCTGCGCGCCGCCAATGCGGGCAGGAAATAGCCGGTGCCACAACCCAGATCGAGCAGGCGCTCGCTTCGCGCCGGCAGCCAGCCCAGCAGCGCCTCCCCCACCTCGCGCTGGAAGGCGGCGTGGGCATCATAATGGCGGGCCGCCGCCCCGAAGCGGCGGGCCAGCTGGGCCTTGTCGACCCGCTGAAACGGCTGCAACTCGCTCATGCCCCCTCCCGGCAGGCATCCAGCGCCGTCAGCAGGGCATCCACGTCCGCCTCGCCGTGAGCGGCGCTCAGGGTGATGCGAAGGCGCGCCGTGCCGGCCGGCACTGTGGGCGGGCGAATGGCGCTGACCCAGATGCCGCGCGCACGCAGCCGCATCGCAAGCCGCAGGGCCGCCTCGCTCTCCCCCACCAGTAGCGGCTGGATCGGGGTGTGGCTCTGCCCCAGTTGCCACCCCTGGGCCAGGGCCCCGGACCGAAAATGATCGATGAGGCGAGCCAGCTGTTCGCGGTGCCCCTCCCCGTCCCGCGCCAGGCCGATTGCGGCCGTGATGGCGTGGGCCTGGGCCGGCGGCATGTGAGTGCTGTAGACATAGGTACGGGCGAAGTTGGTCAGGTACTCCACCAGCTCGCGACTGCCGGCCACAAAGGCGCCGGCCACCCCGAGCGCCTTGCCGAAGGTCCCCATATGGATGTGAACCCGGCCCGGCGCTATGCCGAGCGATGCCAGGGTACCGCGCCCCTCGGGCCCCAGCACGCCGAGGCCGTGGGCGTCGTCGATCATCAACCAGTTGTTCGTTTCGGCGGCGAGCTCGCACAGGGCCGGCCAGGCACCGAGATCCCCGTCCATGCTGAACACCCCCTCAGAGACGATGAGGCCGGCAGCCGGCTCAAGCTGGCGCGCCAGAGCCCCCATGTCGTTGTGGGCAAAGCGCCGCATGGTGCAGGGGAGCTGGCTGCCCGCCTCCTGCAAGGAGGCGTGGTTGAGCCTGTCTTGCCACAGGCGATGGCCCTTGCCGAGCAGGGCCTTGAGCACCGCCTGATTGGCGGAAAATCCGCAGTTAAAGAGCAGCGCCGCCTCCACCCCGAGCCAGTCGCACAGGGTCTCTTCGAGGCGCCGGTGTGCCTCCTGGTAGCCGGTGACCAGGGGCGAGGCGCCGCTGCCGGCACCAAAGCGGGCGACCCCGTCGGCAAACGCCTCGGCCAGCACCGGCTCGCGGGCCAACCCCAGGTAGTCGTTGCCGGCGAAATGAAGGTAGTCTCGTCCCTCCACGCGCAGCCGTAACCCATCAAGGCAGACCGCGCTGCGGGCGCGCAGCAAGGCCGCCTCGCGCCGCGCGGCCAGGGCGCCGGCGAGATCAAACGGAGAGTTCATCGGCGGGCCGTGGCGTCGTAGAAGAGATCGCCGCTCGCCGGCGCACTGGCGGCCTGACGCGCCAGGGTGGCGTTAAGCTCTTCTTCCTGCACCGCGTCGGGCTTCTGGGCGCATTGGGCGGGGCGAATGCCGAGGCGCTTGAACAGCTGCATGTCGCTGCTCTCGTCCGGGTTGGGAGTAGTGAGCAGCTTGCAACCATAGAAGATGGAGTTGGCGCCGGCCATGAAGCAGAGGGCTTGCAGCTGATCGTTCATCTTTTCCCGGCCGGCGGAGAGGCGCACGTGGGAGCGCGGCATCATGATGCGCGCCACGGCGATGGTACGCACGAACTCGAATGGGTCGAGGTTCGCCTCGTCTTCGAGCGGCGTGCCCTTCACCTTGACCAGCATGTTAATCGGCACGCTCTCCGGGTGGCGCGGCAGGTTGGCCAGGGCCATCAAGAGGCCCGCCCGGTCGCTTGGCTGCTCGCCCATGCCGACGATGCCGCCACTGCACACCTTCATGCCGGCGCCGCGCACGTGCTCCAGGGTATCGAGCCGATCCTGGTAGGTGCGGGTGGTGATGATGTCGCCGTAGAACTCCGGCGAGGTGTCGAGGTTGTGGTTGTAGTAGTCGAGCCCCGCCTCGGCGAGCCGGCCGGCCTGATCGGCGGTGAGCATGCCGAGGGTCATGCAGGTCTCCATCCCCATGGCGCGCACCCCCTCAATCATCTGGATGAGGTAGGGCATGTCGCGCTCCTTGGGGTTACGCCAGGCGGCGCCCATGCAAAACCGCGACGAGCCGTTCTCTCGCGCCTCGCGAGCCCGCTCCAGTACCTTCTCCACCTCCATCAGTCGCTCCGCCTCGAGGCCGGTCTGGTAGCGGGCGCTCTGGGGGCAGTACTTGCAATCTTCCGGGCAGGCGCCGGTCTTGATGGAGAGCAAGGTGCTCACCTGCACCTCGTTCGGATCGAAGTGGGTGCGGTGCACGCTCTGGGCGCGGAACAGGAGATCGTTGAACGGGAGGGCGAAGAGGGCCTGGACCTCGGTCAGGGTCCAGTCGTGGCGCGGTTCGATGCTCATGGAGTGCTTCTCGTTGTAAGGCTCTCGGGCCGTTAATGGTTGGCCAGTGTAGGGATTGTCGGTATCCTGTCAACACCAACCAGTTGAACTACATTGACATCGGTTTATTTTGTGAACGAATTCGACCTGCGCCACATCTGGCACCCCTACACCTCCCTCACCCGCCCCCTGCCCTGTTACGAAGTGACCGAGGCAAGCGGCGTACACCTCACCCTGGCGGATGGCCGCCAACTGGTGGACGGCATGAGCTCCTGGTGGGCTTGTATCCACGGCTACCGGGTCCCCGAGCTCGACGCCGCCGCCACCGACCAGCTCGGGCGCATGTCCCACGTCATGTTTGGCGGCATCACCCACCAGCCGGCGATTCGCCTGTGCCAGAAGCTGGTGGAGATAGCTCCCAAGGGGCTGGATCGGGTGTTTCTGGCGGACTCGGGCTCGGTGGCGGTGGAGGTGGCGCTCAAGATGGCGCAGCAGTACTGGCACGCCAAGGGGACGCCCAGAACCAGGTTTGTCTCCCTGCGCCGGGGCTATCATGGGGACACCTTCGGCGCCATGAGCGTGTGCGATCCGGACGGCGGCATGCACGAGCTCTACAAGGGCTTCTTGCCCGAGCACTATTTCGTCGAGGCCCCGAGCTGTCGCTTCCACGACGAGTGGGACGAGCAGTGCGTGGTAGAGCTGGCGACCCTGATGGCGGATCACCATGAGGAAATCGCCGCCATCGTGCTCGAGCCCATAGTGCAAGGGGCCGGTGGCATGCGCTTCTACCACCCCCGCTATCTGCAGTGGGTGCGCGCCCTGTGCGACGAGTTCGGGGTGCTGCTGATCGCCGATGAGATCGCCACCGGCTTTGGCCGCACCGGCCAGCTGTTTGCCTGCGACTGGGCCGGTATCCGCCCCGACATCATGTGCCTCGGCAAGGCCATCACCGGGGGCTACCTCACCCTGTCGGCGACCCTCACCACGGAGCAGGTCGCCACCACCATCTGCGAAGGCAAGGCCGGGGTCTTTATGCACGGGCCCACCTTCATGGGCAACCCGCTCGCCTGCGCGGTGGCCTGCGCCTCCATCGATCTGCTGCTGAGTTCCCCCTGGCAGGCGCGGGTCAAGGGCATCGAGGCCCAGCTGCGCGGTGAGCTGCTGCCCCTCAAGGCCCACGCGGCGGTGGCCAATGTGCGGGTGCTCGGGGCCATCGGGGTGGTGGAGCTGCACAAGCCGGTCGATGTGGCCCTCATCCAGCGCCGCTTCGTCGAGCTTGGCGCCTGGATCCGCCCGTTCGGCAAGCTGGTCTACCTGATGCCGCCGTTTGTCATCACCTCCGATGAGCTGAGGGTGCTGACCCGTGCGATCGCAACCGTGCTGGAGGAGAAAATCTGCACCGGTTGAATCCCGATTTTCTTGCAACTTTGTGAGCAAAACATCAGACCCGCCCCATGAAGAGGCGTAGACTGGGGCGGTTTTACCCAACGAACCCCCATCGTCATGCGCCTCTCCATCGCCGCCAAGCTCAATTTTTTCCTGCTCTTCATCTTCTCCATGGTGCTGGTCTTCTCCGCCGCCTATCAGGCGGTGCGCGAGCGCGGCCTGATCCTCGATCTCGTCAAGGAGCAGAGCCAAGAGCAGACCGAAGCCTATTTCGACAGCCTCAACATACTGATGCTGACCGGCAAGATGAATGCACGGGACACCCTTCAGGAGAAATTCCTCAAGCACAGCCATGTGGAAGATGCCCGGGTGATCCGCGGGCCCGCGGTCAGTGCCCAGTTTGGGCCCGGGCGAGACAAGGAGCAGGCGCGCGACGAGTTTGACCGGCAAGCCCTGGCGGGCCAGCCCAGTCTGGAAGTGGTGCAGGAGGGGATCCACAGCCGCCTGGTGGCGACCCTGCCACTGCGCGCCAGCAAGGAGTATCGGGGCACCGACTGCACCGCCTGCCATCGGGTACCCGAGGGGACCATACTCGGCGCCGTACGCATCGACTACTCCCTCGATCCCCTGTTTGCCCAGGTCGAGCGCAGCATTCTCGGCTCGACCCTGATCCTCACCACCATCTTCGGCCTGGGGCTGCTGCTCACCCTCTGGGTGCTGCGCACCTGGGTGGTCAACCCCCTGGCACAGCTGACCCGTGCCATGGAAGAGGCAACCGACCGTCACGACTTCGGTCATCGCCTCGACTATGAAGATACCGATGAGATTGGGCGGGTCGCGGTGGCCTATAACCAGATGCTCGACAGCGTCGAGCAGCAGCTGGCCATGCAGCAGGCCTCAGCCCAGATAGTAGGCGCCGAGCCCTCCCAGCAGCACCATCATCAGTAGCCACAACTGGGTTTGGCGGGTATCTTCGAGCCGCCGGTTACGCCGCCATCCGATGACCAGGGTCGCCAGGGTCAACAGGCAGTTGAACCAGAGCGCGATCAGCAGCCACAGGGTCAGCTCGGGCAGCCATTCACTGCGGATCTCGACCCCGCCATAGCGCAGGAAGCCAAAATCCATCTCTGGCCTGGCAAAGTGAAAGAGGGCCAGTGCCACCAACAGCAGGCCCCAACAGACCAGAGTCAGCCACTGGGTGAGACGCACCCAGAGATCCGGTCCTCGACGACGATCCCTCTCCATTTCAATACCACTCCCGGGTAGCGCCTATACCCATATTTTTGCTTGTTTATCAATCCGGCGCGGGTAAGATTATGCCTTCGGCTGGCGCCCGGCGCCCAGCCCGTCAGAACTTTGCACAATAAAGCGTTGCAAGAACAAGCTGGAGACAATATTTCAAATGACGCACGCATCCGTAGTTGATGTGCTGACCGGCAAGTATGCGGTTGGCACCACCCTGACCGTCAAGGGGTGGATCCGGACCCGCCGCGATTCCAAGGCGGGGATCTCGTTTTTGGCCATTACCGATGGCTCCTGTTTCCATCCGGTGCAGGCCGTCGTCCCCAATTCCCTGGCCAATTACGAGAATGAAGTGCTGCGTCTGACCACCGCCTGCTCCGTCGAAGTGACCGGCACAGTGGTCGAGTCTCAAGGCAGCGGCCAGGCCTTCGAGCTGCAGGCCTCCGAGGTCAAGGTGGTGGGCTGGGTCGAAGATCCGGATACCTATCCCATGTCCGCCAAGCGCCACAGCATTGAGTACCTGCGCGAGCAGGGTCACCTGCGCGCCCGTACCAACATTGTCGGCGCCGTGACCCGGGTGCGTAACTGCCTCTCCCAGGCCATTCATCGCTTCTTCCACGAACAGGGCTACCTCTGGATCGCGGCACCGCTCATCACCGCCTCCGACACCGAAGGCGCCGGCGAGATGTTCCGTGTCTCCACCCTCGACATGGAAAACCTGCCGCGCACCCCGGAAGGCAAGGTCGACTACGACAAGGACTTCTTCGGCAAGGAGACCTTCCTGACCGTGTCTGGCCAGCTCAACGTCGAGACCTATGCCTGCGCCCTCTCCAAGGTCTACACCTTCGGGCCCACCTTCCGCGCCGAAAACTCCAACACCAGCCGTCACCTGGCCGAGTTCTGGATGGTCGAGCCGGAGGTGGCCTTCGCCGATCTGAACGATAACGCCGCCCTGGCCGAAGCCATGCTGAAGTATGTCTTCAACGCCGTGCTGGCCGAGCGCCGCGACGATCTGGAGTTCTTCGCCCAGCACGTGGACAAGGATGCCATCGGCCGCCTCGAGCGCTTCGTCGCCTCCGACTTCGCCCAGGTGGACTACACCGACGCCATCACCATCCTGGAGAACTGCGGCAAGACCTTCGAGTTCCCGGTCTCCTGGGGCATCGATCTCTCCTCCGAGCACGAGCGTTACCTGGCCGAGGAGCACTTCAAGGCACCTGTGGTGGTGAAGAACTACCCGAAGGACATCAAGGCCTTCTACATGCGCCTCAACGACGACGGCAAGACCGTTGCCGCCATGGACGTGCTGGCCCCGGGGATCGGCGAGATCATCGGCGGCTCCCAGCGTGAGGAGCGTCTCGAGGTGCTGGATCAGCGTCTGGCCGAGATGGGCCTGAACAAGGAAGACTACTGGTGGTACCGCGACCTGCGTCGCTACGGCACCGTGCCCCACTCCGGTTTCGGTCTGGGCTTCGAGCGCTTGGTGGTCTACGTGACCGGCATGGGCAACGTGCGCGACGTGATCCCCTTCCCGCGTACCCCCCGCACCGCCGAGTTCTAATCGAACCCTGGTGACAAGCCGCCCTCTTGGGCGGCTTTTTTCTAGGCAGGCCACAGGAATAGGCCCATACGGGCAGAGAGCATGTTCTTACTCTCCTCATCTTCCCCTGACCGGCTGCACCACGGTAGAGCTGGCCAGCGCCTCCCGACGCCAGGGTCCCCACTGAAGGACTCCCATTGCCTACTTAGATAAGAGGCTGCAGCGCCCGACCTCTTCAGAGTGGCGCGGGAATTCCGACCGCAACTTGACAAGTTCCCTCAGTGACAAAAATGCTATTAGCGTATTTTTCGTGGTTTTTAAGTTCTTATTGAGGCGGCTCACCCTTTCATGCCCGCTCTGCCCGGATAATGAAACTAACCCTAAAGGGCTAATAACAACATTAACGAAGGGAGTATGTTTCTTCATCACAGCGGAGACATACACTACGTAACTGGAGGATACAGGATATGATCCTGATGGAATTTCTCGTGGTGCTGGGCTGTCTGCTGCTTGGTACCCGCTTTGGTGGGATGGGGCTCGGCCTCATCAGTGGCATCGGCCTCTTTGTTCTGAGTTTCATCTTCGGCCTCACCCCGGGTGAGCCGCCGGTACAGGTGATGCTGACCATACTCGCGGTGATCGGCTGCGCCGCCACCCTGCAGACCGCAGGCGGCCTCAACCTGATGATGCAGATCGCCGAGCGCCTGCTGCGCCGCCATCCCCAGTACATCACCATACTGGCCCCCCTGACCACCTGGACGCTGACCTTCCTGTGCGGCACCGGCCACGTGGTCTACACCATGTTCCCCATCATCGCCGACATAGCGCTGCAGAAGAACATCCGTCCCGAGCGCCCGATGGCGGTCGCCTCGGTCGCCTCCCAGATGGCGATCTGCGCCTCCCCGGTTTCGGTTGCCGTGGTCTCCCTGGTCTCCATCCTGGGCGCCAAGGCCGGCATCGGCCACGCCTACAGCCTGCTCGACATCCTGATGGTCTCGGTGCCAGCCTCCCTGTGTGGTGTGCTGACCGCCGCCCTGTGGAGCCTGCGTCGCGGCAAGGATCTCGACAAGGATGAGGAGTTCCAGGCCAAGCTGCAGGATCCCCATCAGCGCGAGTTCATCTACGGCGGTAGCGAAACCCTGCTGGACAAGAAGTTCCCGAAAGAAGCCTATCGCTCCACCTGGATCTTCTTTGCCGCCATCGCCGCCGTGGTCGTGCTGGGGGCCGATGCCTCCCTGCGTCCCGTGTTCGAGATGGGCGGCAAGACCGGGCCCCTCTCCATGAACCTGGTGATCCAGATGATGATGCTGATCGCCGGCGCCGTGATCCTGATGAGCTGCAAGGTCAAGGCCTCAGAGATCTCCAACGGGGCCGTGTTCAAGGCCGGCATGGTCGCCATCTTCTCGGTCTTCGGCGTCGCCTGGATGAGCGAGACCTTCTTCCAGGCCCACATGCCGCTGCTCAAGGAAAACCTGGCGCACGTGGTGCAAGCCCAGCCCTGGACCTACGCCCTGGTGCTGTTCCTCATCTCCAAGCTGGTGAACAGCCAGGCCGCGGCGCTGACCGCCATCGCCCCCATGGGGCTGGCCCTGGGTGTCGATCCCAAGCTGCTGATCGCCTTCCTGCCGGCCAGCTACGGCTACTTCATCCTGCCGACCTACCCGAGCGATCTGGCCTGCATCGGCTTCGACCGTACCGGTACCACCCGCATCGGCAAGTACATACTGAACCACAGCTTTATCATCCCGGGCCTCATCGGGGTGAGCGTGGCCAGTACTGTCGGTTATCTGCTCACCACAGTACTGCTCTAAACCGCTTTCACTCGGTCAACGCCCCCAATATGGGGGCGTTCTTTTTTGTCCTCGCACCCTCAATCATCGCCATCTGTGACCAGAGAATGCACTGCCACTGGGGGGGAGATGCAGGGTATGTTCAACCATTGTTGATGCCAGGCCGAATAATGAGCCCCCTTTTGCGCCAGATCATGGCTGCCAGCCCCCCTGGCGCCCACTATGCGGACCGAGATCCCGCGAACTGTCGCATCGGAGAAAACTATGACCAGTCAATCCACTCAAGCGCATGGCGTGTGCGATGCCACCCTTTGGGCCATTCTGACCGGACTGGCTCGAGATCGGGCAACCATTCGTTACTCCAAGCTGGCCAAGCTGGCCGGGCTCGAAGAGTGTCAGGACGAGCTAAGGACCCTGCTGCAACGGATCCGCATGCATTGTACCGAGCATCAGCTGCCGATCCTCTCTGCCCTGGTGGTGGACGACGTGGGCAAGTATCAGGGGCTCACCTCGGCCCAGCCCGATGCGCCCTGGGAGCGAGCCCGCATCTTCGATCACCCCTGGCCCGCCCAGCCCCAGTGATCGCCCCATGAAAAAACCACCTCAATCGAGGTGGTTTTTTGTTTATCAGGCGTCGGCCAGCAGCCGCGCCACGGTCCGCATGCCGAGGGTCGTCGCCCCCGGCGCCCACAGGCTGTCGCCGTTATCGCAGAAACAGGCGGCCAGATCGATGTGCAACCACCCCTCTCCCTCACGAGGCACGAAGCGCGACAGGAAACCGGCCGCATTGGAGGCACCGCCCGGTCCTCCCCCCTTCACCGGACGACTGTTGGCCGTATCGGCGTAATGGGAGGGGCACATGCCCCGGTGCCAGCGCTCCAGTGGCAGTGGCCAGGCCGGCTCCTGCTCGGTATCGGCAATCTGCTGGGCCCGGGCCACCAGGGCCTTGTCGAGACCGAACAGGGCGTTGTAACGCCCGCCAAGCGCCATCACGGCGGCGCCGGTCAGCGTCGCGGCATCGATGATGAGCGGCGCCCCCGACTCCCCGGCCAGCTGCAAGCCATCGGCCAGCACCAGACGCCCCTCGGCGTCGGTGTTGACGATCTCCACCGTGGTGCCGTTCTTATAGGTGAGGATGTCACCGAGCTTGTAGGCATTGCCCGACACCAGGTTCTCGGCGCAGCAGAGAATGAGCTTGACCCGCTTGGTCAAACCACGCGCGATGGCCAGCCCCAGCGCGCCGGTCACGATGGCCGCCCCGCCCATGTCACACTTCATGGTGAGCATCCCTTCGGAGCTCTTCATGGAGTAGCCGCCCGAATCGAAGGTGATCCCCTTGCCCACCAGGGCCGCCGCCACCGGCGCCTTGGGATCCCGGGTCGGGTTGTAGTCGAGCTCGAGCAGCACGGGTTCACGCGCACTGCCGCGTCCCACCGACCAGAGACCGGTCCAGCCCGCCTGTTGCAGCGCCTCCCCCTTGAGGATGCGGTGACTCACCTTGTCCGGCGCCAGCTCGGTGATGAAGGCAGCCGCCTCCACCGCAAGCTCCAGCGGGCCGATCTGCTCCGGGGTCGCATTGGTCATCTCGCGCACCCAGCGCCCGCACAGCCAGCGCGCCTCAAGCTCGGCGCGGTCGCTCTCCTCGCAGGTCGCCCACTGCACCTGCACCTCGGCCTTGGGGGTCTGGAAGCCCTGGGCGAAGGCCCACTGCTGTTCGCGCTCCCAGTGGCCCGCCAGGGCAACCTGCTGGATCCCCTGACAGCAGAGGCGGCGGGCCGCCTGCTGGATATCGCCCAGAGGATCAAGCCCCAGGTGGATGGCCATCCCCTCCTGACGCCAGGAGAGCAGAGCCCCCTCACCCCATTGGGGATCGGCTGCGTCGCGGCTCAACCAGATATTCATGATCACACCTCCAGCAGCCAGGCGGCGATGGTGCGAAGGCCATGGCCCTTGGCACCCACAGCCCAGAGATCGTTGCCCGCCTTCTGATAGGCGCCGGCAAGATCCATGTGCACCCAACCTTCGCCGCCCTCGCGCACGAAGCGCGACAGGAAGGCGGCAGCCGTGGTGGCACCGGCGGTGCCCTCGGCACTCGCCACGTTGCCCATGTCGGCGAACGAGGAGGTGAGCTGGCCAACATGCCAGGGCTCGAGCGGCAGCTGCCAGGCCTTCTCATTCTCACGGCGGGCGGCGGCCAGCAGACGGCTGGACTCGCTCTGGTCGAGGGCAAACACGGCGTTGTAGTCACGCCCCAACGCCATCTTGGCCGCACCGGTCAGGGTGGCGGCGTCGAGAATACGGGCGGCGCCGCTCTCGACGGCGGTCAGCAGCCCATCGGCCAGCACCAGGCGCCCTTCGGCGTCGGTATTCTGGATCTCCACCGACAGGCCGTTGCGATAGGTGAGGATGTCGCCGAGCTTGAAGGCATGGTCTGACACCAGGTTCTCGGCGCAGCAGAGAATGAGTTTGACCCGCTGGTCGAGGCCACGGCTGATGGCGAGCGCCAGGGCGCCGGTCACCATGGCGGCACCGCCCATGTCGGACTTCATCGGCAGCATGTTGTCGGAGGACTTCATGGAGTAACCGCCGGAGTCAAAGGTGATCCCCTTACCGACCAGAGCCGCCACCACAGGCGCGTCGTCACGGCCGGTCGGATTGTAGTCAAGCTCCAGCAGCACAGGCTCGCGCTCGCTACCACGGCCCACCGACCAGATGCCGATGTGGCCGGCTTCGCGCAGGGCCTCGCCGGCCGTGATACGGGCGGTCACCTTGTCGCCGGCCAGACCGCGGATCAGCAGCAGGGCCGACTCGGCCAGAGCCATGGGGTAGATCTCCTCGGGGCAGGCGTTGGTCACGTCGCGCACCCACTGGGTCGCCTTGAGCAGAGCACCCAGCTCGCGAGCATCCCCTTCACTCTGCTCACCGAAGTCGAGCTCGCGATCCCCCTTGGCGGCATAGAAGCCCTGGGCAAAGGCGAAGCGGCGCTCCAGATCCCACCCCTGCCCGGCCAGACGCACCTGGCGGATGCCGGAGGACTCGAGGCGACGGGCGGCGCGCTGCACGGCGCGTAGCACATCTCCCTCGAGGTGGATGCGGGCCGTCTCCCCTTCGAAACTGAGCAGAGCCCCCGAGCCCCATACCGCAGGCGCCGGGGTGGTGGTGAGCAGAACGTTCATCAATTCAGCCATCTTGGTTTGCTTCCTTCTTCTTGTGATCGCCGGCCGGGCCGGCGTTTAATCCATCATGATTTGATTGCTGCGACAAATAAAAAGGCCGTGCCCAGAGGGCCACGGCCTTTCACCATATCATTGCAACGCCGTCACCGCAGCTGTGCTCAGTGGCGCTCGGAGGCGAGGTTCAGGGTGTATTTGGGGAACTCCACCACCAGATCCTCGTCGGTCACCTTGGCCTGGCAGCTGAGGCGGGACTCGGGCTCGAGGCCCCAGGCCTTGTCCAGCATGTCATCTTCCAGCTCGTCGCTCGGATCGAGGGAGTCGAACCCCTCGCGCACCACGCAGTGGCAGGTGGTGCAGGCGCAGGACTTCTCGCAGGCGTGCTCCACCTCAATTCCATTACGCAGGGCCACGTCGAGGATGGTCTCCCCCTCCTTGGCCTCGAGAACCGCCCCCTCGGGGCAGAGCTCGGCGTGGGGTAATACTACGATTTTCGGCATGGTTAAACCTTGTTTACGTTCTGGCCGGCCAGCGCCTTGCGGATGGAGGCATCCATGCGGCGGGCGGCAAATTCGGCACTGGCCCCATCGGTTGCCTCGATGGCGGCCTTGATCTCGTCGGCGCTGCCACTCAGGCGGGTGGCCGCCAGTTTGGCCACCTGCTCGCGCAGGGCGGCCAGCTCGTTTGCATCGAGCAGCGCCTCCCCGTCGGCGGCCAGGGCAGCGTTGAGGCTCTCGACTACACGGTCGGCCTCGACCTGCTGCTCGGCCAGCATGCGGGCGGCCATGTCGCCTTCCGCATGCTCGATGGAAGACTGCAACATGGAGAGGATCTCGCCCTCGGCCAAGCCATAAGAGGGCTTGACCTGGATCTCGGCCTGCACGCCGGTGGACTTCTCCATGGCGGTCACCGAGAGCAGGCCGTCCGCATCCACCTGGAAGGTGACGCGGATGTGGGCCGCACCGGCCGCCATGGGCGGGATGCCGGTCAGGGTGAAGCGCGCCAGTGAGCGGCAGTCCGCCACCAGCTCACGCTCCCCTTGCACCACGTGGATCATCATGGCGGTCTGACCGTCCTTGAAGGTGGTGAACTCCTGAGCGCGGGCCACCGGTATGGTGGTGTTGCGCGGGATCACCTTCTCGGCCAATCCCCCCATGGTCTCGAGGCCCAGGGAGAGGGGGATGACGTCGAGCAGCAGCATCTCGGCATCGGGCTTGTTGCCCACCAGGATGTCGGCCTGTACGGCGGCACCGATGGCGACGACCTTGTCCGGGTCTATGCTGGTGAGCGGGGTACGGCCGAAGAACTCGCCCACCTTCTCGCGCACCAGGGGCACCCGGGTAGAGCCGCCCACCATCACCACCTCGAGCACCTCCATCGCCTCGACGCCGGCATCCTTGAGGGCGCGGCGGCAGGCGAGCAGGGTGCGCTTGACCAGGGGTTGAACCAGCTCGTTGAACAGATCGCGGGTCACCTCACCCTGCCAGCCGGCAAAGGCGATGGTGACGGCTGCGTCGTCGGTCAGGCGCTGCTTGGTGTCACAGGCGAGATCGAGCAGCGCGCGCTGCTCGCCCGCGGTCAGGGCCGAGACACCGGCCTGGGAGCGGATCCAGTCCGCCAGCAGGTGGTCGAAGTCATCCCCGCCGAGGGCGGAGTCACCACCGGTCGCCATCACCTCGAACACGCCGCGATGCAGCCGCAGGATGGAGATGTCGAAGGTACCGCCGCCGAGGTCGTAGACGGCAATCACCCCTTCCTGCCCCGAGTCGAGGCCGTAGGCGATGGCGGCCGCAGTCGGCTCGTTGAGCAGGCGCAGCACATGCAGGCCGGCCAGGCGGGCCGCATCCTTGGTGCCTTGACGCTGGGCATCGTCGAAGTAGGCGGGAACCGTGATGACCACCCCATCGAGCTCGCCGCCCAGGGTCTCGCGACCGCGGTTGGCCAGGGCCTTGAGGATCTCGGCAGAGACCTGCACCGGATTGACCGGCCCCTGACGGGTAAGAATATTGGGCAGCTCGTCATCGGCGAAGCGATAGGGCAGATGGTCGCGCTGCACGTCAGCCAGGGCCTTGCCCATCAGACGCTTGACCGAGATGATGGTGTTCTCGGGATCCTGGGCGGCCTCGCGCTTGGCGTCGCGACCGACGCGCACCCCTTCGGCCAGATAGTGGACGGCAGAGGGGAGAATATCGAAGCCGTCGTGATCGGCCAGCGTCTCGGCCTGGCCACTACGCACAGTGGCAACCAGGGAGTTGGTGGTGCCGAGATCGATGCCAACGGCGAGTTTGTGCTGATGAGGCGCGGCGCTCTGGCCCGGCTCGGCAATTTGCAGTAATGCCATGGGTAATTACAGTTCCAGCAGGGAATCCTCGAGGCGTTCGAGCTCCTCGAGCATCTTGTCGACAAACTTGAGCTTGCGCACCGTGTCGGCCGCCAGCTCCCAGGCCCCCTCCTCGAGCAGACGCTCGAGTCGGCTCATCAGCCCCTTGTGCTCATCCTTGATCTCGCGGCGGAAGGCGTCGATGGCCCCTTCGGGTTCCTCGGCCTGTCGCAACTCGTCGAGGGCCTCGCGCCACTCCATCTGCTGCATGAGGAAGGCGGTGTCCTGCAGGGTGCGGGACTCGCCTCGAATGTCGTGTTGATGCAAGGAGAGCAGGTATTCGGCTCGGCGCAGTGGAGATTTCAGGACCGCATACGCCTCGTTGATGAGGGCGGCGCGGCTAACGGCGGCGAGCCGCTCCCCTTCCGGGGCAGCGGCGAAGCGATCGGGGTGGAATTGGGATTGCAGCCGACGGTAGGTTTGTGCAAGGTCGGCCCCGTCAAGGGCAAACCCGGGGACCAGGCCGAACAGCTCGAAGTGATTCATGCAATGCTCCAATCAGACGCTGAAGCTCTCGCCACAGCCACACTCCCCTTTGACATTGGGGTTGTTGAACTTGAAGCCCTCGTTGAGCCCCTCTTTCACGAAATCGAGCTCGGTGCCGTCGATATGAGGAAGGCTCTTGCCATCGACGATGATCCTGACTCCCTTCTGCTCGAAGACCTGATCTTCGTCGCCGAGTTCATCGACGAACTCCAGCACATAGGCAAGACCGGAGCAGCCGGTGGTCTTGACGCCGAGGCGCAGGCCGATGCCCTTGCCCCGGTTGGTCAGGAAAGAAGCAACTCGCGCCGCAGCGGCATCTGTCATGGTAATGGCCATATGACTAACCTCAGGCGAGCCCTTTCTTCTGCTTGTAATCGGCGATGGCGGCCTTGATGGCATCCTCGGCCAGGATGGAGCAGTGGATCTTCACCGGCGGCAGCGCCAGCTCTTCGGCGATCTCGGTGTTCTTGATGGAGGCCGCCTCGTCCAGGGTCTTGCCCTTGACCCATTCGGTCACCAGGGAGCTGGAGGCGATGGCGGAGCCACAACCGTAGGTCTTGAACTTGGCGTCTTCGATGACCCCTTGCTCGTTGATCTTCAGCTGCAGCTTCATCACATCGCCGCAGGCCGGGGCGCCCACCATGCCGGTGGCCACGCTCGGGTCGTTCTTGTCAAAACCGCCGACGTTGCGGGGATTTTCGTAGTGGTCGATGACCTTTTCACTGTACGCCATAACTTAACTCCTGCAGATTCCGTCAAGCCACCGATCAGTGGTGGGCCCATTCGACTGTATTCAGGTCCACCCCGTCCTTGAACATCTCCCACAGAGGGGACATTTCACGCAGACGACCGATGGAGTTGCGGATCAGCTCGACCGCATAATCGATCTCTTCTTCGGTGGTGAAGCGACCGATGGTGAAGCGGATGGAGCTGTGGGCCAACTCGTCATTCATGCCCAGTGCACGCAGCACATAGGAGGGCTCCAGGCTGGCAGAGGTACAGGCCGAGCCAGAGGAGACCGCCAGATCCTTGAGCGCCATGATGAGGGATTCCCCTTCAACATAGGCAAAGCTCACGTTGAGGTTGCCAGGCACCCGGTGCTCCATGTCACCGTTGACATAAACCTCCTCCATATCCTTGATGCCATTCCAGAGGCGATCGCGCAGGACGCGGATACGAGCCTCTTCGCTGGCCATCTCTTCACGGGCGATGCGGAATGCCTCACCCATGCCGACGATCTGGTGAGTCGCCAGGGTGCCGGAGCGCATGCCACGCTCGTGACCGCCACCGTGCATCTGGGCCTCGATGCGCACACGCGGCTTACGGCGCACATAGAGGGCACCGATCCCCTTGGGACCGTAAATCTTGTGGGCGGAGAGGGAGAGCAGGTCGATCTTCATTGCTTCGACGTCGATCTCGACCTTGCCCACGCTCTGGGCCGCATCAACGTGCAGCAGCACCTTACGGGCACGGCACAGCTCGCCAATCCCCTGAATGTCCTGAATCACGCCGATCTCGTTGTTCACGTGCATCATGCTCACCAGGATGGTGTCGTCGCGCATGGCGTTCTCGATCATCGCGAGGGTGAACAGACCGTTTGGCATCGGCTCGAGGTAGGTCACGTCGAACCCTTCACGCTCCAGCTGACGGCAGGTGTCGAGCACCGCCTTGTGTTCAGTCTTGGAGGTGATGATGTGCTTGCCCTTGCCGGCATAGAAGTGAGCAACGCCCTTGATGGCCAGGTTGTCGGACTCGGTCGCACCGGATGTGAAGACGATTTCGCGGGGATCGGCACCGATCAGCTCTGCCACTTGATTGCGCGCCAGGTCGACCGCCTCTTCCGCCTGCCAACCAAAACGGTGGGAACGAGAGGCCGGATTGCCGAACAGGCCGTCCATGGTGAGACACTGCATCATCTTCTCAGCGACGCGCGGATCTACCGGACAGGTGGCCGAATAATCAAGGTAAATTGGCAGTTTCATGTTTTTCTCCGTTACAACCGGGACCCCACTGGTCATGGGTTGTTGAAAGCACGCTTTTATAGTTGGACTTTCAGGCTCAGATTGCTGTGCTGTTCACCACGGTCGCCCAGGGTGACAACACTTTTCAAATGATGATCTTGCTTGTCGGCGATGCGGCGAACGTCGGCTTGGCGGACCAACTCACCCAAGGTAATTTCGCCGAGAAAACTGGAAATGCGCTCGCTCAGGTCTCGCCAGAGGGAGTGAGTCAGGCACTGGGTGCCGCCGTGGCAGTCACCCTTGCCGAGACATTTGGTGGCATCCACCGACTCGTCGACGGCAGAGATGACCTGGCCGACCGAGATGGTATCCGGATCCATACCGAGACGGTAGCCGCCACCGGGACCGCGCACGCTCTGTACCAGACCATTCTTGCGCAGACGGGCAAACAACTGCTCGAGGTAGGAGAGAGAGATGCCCTGACGTTCTGAAATATCTGCCAAGGGTACCGGCCCGGTTTCAGCGTGTAATGCTACGTCCAGCATAGCGGTCACTGCATAACGTCCTTTCGAAGTCAGTCTCATGGTGCTTTACCGTATCCCTTAATTCGTTGCGGTGAATGCTCACATACCCGACTAATTTAGTCAAGAATAATAGTTGAGTGCCACAGTAGGAATTACTTGGGGGGATGAGGCTTCTGCACCGAGGTCAGGATACCGCGCAGTATATTGAGTTCGGCCGACTCGGGCCGGGCTCGATTAAAGAGGCGACGCAGCTTGCTCATCACCTGTCCCGGATGCCCCTCACTGATGAAACCGGTCTGCAACAGGGTCTGTTGCAGATGACTGTAGAATCCTTCCATCAGTTCACTGCTGGGGTAATCCGTGTCATCCACCTCGGCAACCGGCTGCTGACCCGCCAACCAGTGCATGCGCACCTCGTAGCAAAGGGTCTGCACCGCCATGGCCAGGTTCAGGGAGCTGTACTCGGGGTTGGCCGGAATGGCAACGTGGAAGTGACAACGCTGCAACTCTTCGTTGGTAAGGCCGGTGCGCTCACGACCAAACACCAGTGCAACCGGCTGACGCGCCCCTTCTGCCACCAGCTTCGCACCCGCCTCGCGGGGATCCAGCATGGGCCAGCTCAGGGTCCGGGAACGCGCACTGGTACCAATCACCAGACCGCAATCGGCCACAGCCTCTTCCAGGGTCGGCACGATACGGGCACTGGCAAGAATGTCGCTCGCCCCTGCCGCTAACGCGTTGGCGTTGCCATCCGGGAGTGTCTGGGGGTCGACCAACACCAGGTTGCTCAGCCCCATGGTTTTCATGGCGCGAGCCGCCGACCCCATGTTGCCGGTGTGGGAGGTGTTAACCAGAACGATGCGAACCTGATCCAACATGAGCCGTCAATCTTGTCTCAAAATAGGGCGGCAATTGTAGCATAAGAAAGGTGAAATTGGGCATGGGAAAGGTGCGATGCAACACAGAAATGACGGGCGGTTATCGCCAAACGATCTTATCTAACCCGCCCTCTTGGCTAGACTGGAGCAGAGAAGCCCCTTCGGAGAAACTGCCATGCTACCCCGTCCCCTCTATGAGTCCATGCCGTTTGGCTGTCTCACACTGGGCACTCTGGTCGCCGGACTCGGGCACTCTCCCCTGCTCTGGTTTGCCGGTGGCATGCTTTTTGGCTGTGGCGCCCTGCTCTGGGTGATGCGCTCGAGCTATCGGCGCACCGATCTGGTCATCTATCCCGACAAGCGCTGGTTCCAACCCGAATGGCTCTATGAGTTGCAACCCTTCGTGTTGCTGGCCACCGCCGTGATCATCGCCCGACTGCACCCGATGGGGCCCTGGCTGGCTATGCTGCCCACCCTTTGGGCCATCTACTGCCTACGCATGCGCCTGCGCTCGCGCCATCACAGGCGCGAGTTTGCCGGCGAGCAGTTAAAGCGCCACCGAGTTCCCGTGCGCCGCGTCAGTCACAGGAGCGGCACGCACTCGTGAGACCAGCTCAGCCAGATCCTGCAAGGGAAGCCGGATCAGGGCTGGCAGCGCGCTCATATCCAGGCTGTCGAGGAGGTTTTTGACCTCCAACCCCAACTCGGTATCCCCCTCTATCTTGAGACGACGCTGGAAGAAGAGAGCGTCAGGGTCCTCTTTACGACCCGCGATCAGAATGAGATCGTTGGCCTCACCGCTGAAGCTCACATCAACCTGAGGAGCAGTGTGAGCCACTCTCAGCACGCCCTCTTCTTGGGTGATATACCAGCACAGCTCCAGATCGGTCACCGCAACCTTCAGCCAACGCCCCGCCAGAAAGTCGAAGTCACCGTCGGCAATTGCCTCATGAAAGGCCCTGGTCAGCAGCGTCTCCATTACCCTCTGCTGCACAGTGAAGGGAACCCACTTCAGGGGGGGACGCAAAAATGCGGGGGCCTTCTCGACCAGGCGGCGCTGCAATTCGATCAACACTGTGCTTCTCCTCTTGTGATGGAGGCATTCAAGCACAGGGTTCTGACGCAGATCCTGTTGAAAATCAAACTTATGATGCCTAACTCCAAAGAGTAAAAGGACCTATAAGCTGCCTCAGGTCAATAACTGCCGCCGCCCCCCTGCCTACAATCCCTCCATTTTCACGATCAGGGAGCCCACTGATGGAACTACTCTGCCCGGCGGGAAGCCTGCCGGCCCTGAAGAGCGCGGTGGATAACGGTGCCGATGCCGTTTACATCGGCTTTAAGGATGACACCAATGCGCGTCACTTCGCCGGTCTCAACTTCGACGGCGGCAAGCTGGAGAAGGCGGCCAACTATGTGCACGATCACGGACGCAAGCTGCACATCGCCATCAACACCTTCGCCCATCCCGGCGCCGATACCCGTTGGAAGTCGGCCGTGGACAGGGGCGCCGCTCTCGGGGCCGATGCGCTCATCATCGCCGATCTCGCCGTGCTCGATTACGCCAGCAAGCGCTATCCTGACCTGGAGCTACACGTCTCGGTGCAAGCCTCGGCCACCAACGCGGCGGCGATCCGCTTCTACCAGCAGCACTTCAACGTCAAACGGGTGGTGCTGCCCCGGGTGCTCTCGATGCATCAGGTCAAACAACTGGCCCGGGAGACAGACGTCGGGCTCGAAGTGTTCGCCTTCGGCAGCCTCTGCATCATGGCCGAGGGGCGCTGTTACCTCTCTTCCTACCTGACCGGCGAGAGCCCCAACACGGTCGGCGCCTGCTCACCGGCCAAGTATGTACGCTGGGAAGAGACCCCCATGGGCCTTGAATCACGCCTGAGCGAGGTGCTCATCGATCGCTATGGTCCGGGTGAAAACGCCGGTTACCCGACCCTATGCAAGGGGCGTTTCGAGGTCGACGGCCAGCTCTATCACGCCCTGGAAGAACCCACCAGTCTCAACACCCTGGGGCTCTTGCCCGAGCTGTTCCAGACCGGCATCCAGTCGGTCAAGATCGAAGGGCGCCAGCGCAGCCCCGCCTATGTGGAGCAGGTGACCCGGGTGTGGCGCGCCGCCATCGATGCCTACCTGGCCAATCCCGAGGGCTACAGCGTCAGACCCGAGTGGGATGCCCAACTCGCGCGCGTCTCCGAGGGGAGCCAGACCACCCTCGGCGCCTACCATCGTCAGTGGCAGTAAGGAGGTCACATGCAATTTTCACTCGGGCCCCTGCTCTTCTATTGGCCCAAGGCAGATACCCAGGCCTTCTATGACCAAGTCGCCGCGAGCCAAGCCGACATCGTCTATCTGGGTGAAACGGTGTGCAGCAAGCGCCGGGAGATGAAAGTCGATGACTGGCTGGAGCAGGCGCGCCGATTGAGCGATGCCGGCAAGCAGGTCGTGCTCTCGACCCTGGCCCTCATCAGCGCGCCCTCCGAACTCAAGGAGGTCAAGCGCATGGTGGACAACGGGGAGTGGATGATCGAGGCCAACGATCTCGGCGCCGTGCAGCTCGCCGCCGAGGCCGGCGTGCCGTTTGTCTGTGGCCCGGCCATCAACGCCTACAACGCCGATGTGCTGCGCCTGTTGTTGCGCCAGGGGATGAAACGCTGGGTGATGCCGGTGGAGCTCTCCCGCGACTGGCTGCTGGCCCTGCGCGAGGAGTGCAGCCCGCAGCGGGAGCAGTTTGAGGTGGAGCTGTTCGGCTATGGTTATCTGCCGCTGGCCTATTCGGCACGCTGCTTCACTGCTCGCTCTCTCGACCGCCCCAAGGATCAGTGTGAGCTGGCCTGCATCGACTATCCCACCGGTCGCCAGGCCAACAGCCGGGAGGGGCAGAGCGTGTTCAATCTGAACGGGATCCAGACCCAGTCCGGCTACTGCTACAACCTGGTCAACGATCTCCCCTCCATGGAGGAGCTGGTCGACGTGGTCCGCCTCAGCCCTCAGGGGGACGACACCCTGCTCTGGCTGGATCGCTTTGCGGCCAATCGGCAGGGAGAGGCCCCTCAGCCCCTCACCGGCCACGACTGCAACGGTTACTGGCGGCAGATCCCCGGCATGAAGCTGGTCTCCTGACCAAAAAAATCAGGCCTCAAATCGAGGCCTGTTTTTTTGCGTTGGCGTCAGCGCCGCTCTGCTTCTTGCGAGACATCAGCTCCAGCTCCAGCAAGGAGTAGCGATGCTCGATAAAGTCGTAGACGTTGTTGGCCAGCGCCAGCTTGAAGTAGCTGATGGCTTCCTTGCGATTACCCTTGGCCAGCTCCAGCTTGCCGAGGTAGAAATAGGTCTCGCACAGGCGCTCGGCCAGCTCGCGATTATCCTTCACCCCTTTGACCACATTCCCCATCAACTGGGTCGGGTTGATGTCCCCCAGGTAGAGGCGCACCAGATCCCAGTTCCAGTTGTCATCGTGACCACTGTTGAAGCGCTCGCGCAGGTTGCGTCTGGCCTTGCCCTGATCGAGTTTGGCTTCGGCCATGAAGAGCCAGAGCTGACGATAGGGATCTTCCGGCTGTGCCTCATAGAAGCGCTTGATGTCGGCCGCCGCCAGATCGGAGCGATTGCCATAATAGAGCGCAATGCCGCGGTTCAAGTAGGCGTAGTCATAGTCAGGCGCCAGCTCGAGGGCCGAATCGAACGCCTCATAGGCCTCATCGTAGTTCTGCTGCTGAACCAGATAGACGCCGATGAAGTTATAGGCCTCGGCAAAGTCCGGTTTCTCCCGCAGAGCACGGGTAAAATCCAGTCGCGCCAGCGAGCGTAACCCCACCTTGTCGAACACCACGGCCCGCTCATAGAAGAGCTCTGCTCTTTGCTCCTTGGTCAGCTCCATCTCGCTCAGCATCTGTCCGAGACGAGCCAGGGCCAGCTCACTCTGATAGGAGACCTGAAGGGGGGTGGCCAGGATGAGAGAGGCAGGCTCCGGTTTGGGCTGGGCTTTGGGAGCGTCATTTTGACCTACACTGCTGCATCCCAGGAGGGGTAGTGCCAACAGGATACCTAACAGGTACCTGATTCCTTTCCAGTTGCTCAACGAAAACTCCGCCGCATTAGCTTTACCCGCCTATGGTAAAGGGCCGGATCGGGTTTGTCATGTGGATGACAGTGCCGGCACAAAATAATTCATGCCTCGACGGGATAGCCGGCCTCGCACCAGCCACGAAATCCGCCATCGACGCTGATCACCTTGCCATATCCCATCTTTTGCAGGCTCTCGGCCACCAGCACGGACCGAAAACCGCCGCCACAGTAGAGGTAGAGTTCGGTATCGGGATCGGGGAAGCGAGTCTCGATGTCGCGCTCGACGATGCCGCGCCCCAGATAGACGGCGCCGGGGAGGTGCCCTCGGGCCCATTCGCTCTCCTCACGCACATCCACCAGGATGAAGTCGCGTCCGGCCTCCTGCCAGCGGCGGATGGCGTGGACATCGGTTTCCTCGACGTGGCGGCGGGCCTCATTGACCAGGGCCAGAAAACGGGGGCTGTGCTGCATGGGTCACTCCTTGGGCATGAAATGAGAAGAGCGCCCCGAAGGGCGCTCTTCATCTTACGGCATGATCTCCTGCTGATCAGCCCCTTCCTTCTCCACCTGGGGAGGCAGCATGTGTTCACGCTGCACCCCCATGTACATGGCGAACGCACTCGCCACATAGATGGATGAGTAGGTACCGAACGCCACACCGGCCAGCATGGCGGTGGCAAACCCGTGAATGAGCGGGCCCCCCTTGAAGAAGAGGGCCAGCACCACCACCAGGGTCAGACCCGAGGTGATGATGGTACGACTCAGGGTCTCGGTCATGGAGAGATCCAGGATGTAGGGGGTATCGCCCTTACGGATCTTGCGGAAGTTCTCCCGCAGGCGGTCAAACACCACGATCGTATCGTTGAGCGAGTAACCCACTACCGTCATCAGCGCCGCCACCACGGTCAGATCGAACTCGATCTGGAACCAGGCAAAGATGCCGAGGGTGATGGCCAGGTCGTGAGCCAGGGAGATGATGCCCCCCATGGCCAGACGCCACTCGAAACGAAACGCCACGTAGATGAGGATACAGATGATGGAGGCCAGCATGGCCAAGGCACCATCGGTCGCCAACTCTTCACCCACCGAAGGACCGACAAACTCCACCCGCTTGAGCGCCGCGGCCGGGTTGAGGGTCTGCGCCGCCGCCAACACCTGACGGCCCTGCTCGTCGACCTTGATGCCCTCGTGGGGCGCCAGGCGGATCAGCACATCCTGGCTCGAGCCAAAGTGCTGCAGGGTTGCCCCCTCGATCCGGTTCGACTCCAGGGCGGAGCGCACCTCATCGAGGGAGACCGTCTGCTGGAAGCCCACTTCGATGATGGTACCGCCGGTGAAGTCCAGCCCCCAGTTCAACCCCTTCTGAGCCAGGGCAACCATGGAGAGCACCACCAGCGCCAGGGAGAAGATCACCCCCGGCTTGGCATACCGCATGAAGGGGATCGGCTTTTCAAAATGCAGAATCTGAAACATCGCAACTCCCCTCAGATGGGCAACTTGTCGAGGCGACGACCACCCCAACCGAGGTTGATGATGGCGCGCGAGACGGTGATGGCGGTGAACATGGAGATGGTCAGACCGATCCCCAGGGTCAGCGCGAAGCCCTTGATGGGGCCAGTGCCGATGCCAAACAGGATCACCGCAGTAATCAGCGAGGTGATGTTGGAGTCGGCGATGGTGGAGAAGGCACGGTCGAAGCCCAGATGGATCGCCTGCTGCACACCGCGCCCTGCTCGCAGTTCCTCACGGATCCGCTCATAGATAAGCACGTTGGCATCGATGGCCATGCCCAGGGTCAGCACGATACCGGCGATCCCCGGCAGGGTCATGGTCGCCCCCGGGATCATCGACATCACGCCCACCAGCAACACCAGGTTGAGGCACAGCGCCAGGTTGGCCACCCAGCCGAAGGTTCGGTAGTAGATGCCCATGAACAGGACGATGACCACCATACTCCACATCATGGCCTGCAGACCGCTGTCGATGTTCTGCTGCCCCAGGCTCGGGCCTATGGTGCGCTCTTCGACGATCTGGATCGGGGCGATCAGGGCACCGGCGCGCAGCAACAGAGCCAGGTTGTGGGCTTCGTTGGCGTTGTCGATGCCGGTGATGCGGAACTGGCTACCAAGGCGCGATTGAATGGTGGCGACGTTAATCACCTCCTCATTCTTGCGGAACTTGCGCTTGCCATCCGGACCCGGCTCGCCGACCGGCTTGTACTCGATGAAGACGGTGGCCATGCCTTTACCGACGTTGTCCTTGGTGAAGGCGGCCATCTTGTTACCACCCTGGCCATCGAGCTTGATGTTCACCTGGGGACGGCTGTACTCATCAAAGCCCGACTGGGCGCCGACGATATGATCACCGGTCAGGATGATGCGCTTTTGCAGCACCACGGGGCGACCGTTGCGATCCGCGTAGAGCTTGGAGCTCGGCGGTACGCGGCCGGACTGGGCGTCCGCGGTCTCGTCCACCATGTGGAACTCCAGTGTCGCGGTGGCGCCCAGGATCTCCTTGGCGCGCGCTGTGTCCTGGATACCCGGCAGTTCGACCACGATGCGATCGGCACCTTGCTGCTGAACCAGCGGCTCGGCAACACCCAGCTCGTTGACCCGGTTACGGATGATGGTGATGTTCTGCTCGAGGGCGTACTTGCGTACTTCCTTGAGTTTCTGCTCGCTCATGGCGGCGCGCAGCACAAACTGACCGTCCGCAGACTCCTTGTTGAAGGTGATGTCCGGGTTCAGGCGGCGCAGGTGGGAGACCGCCTTATCCAGGCTCTCCTGGTCGCGGAAACGCACCAACACCTGATCGCCACCGCGGTTCACACCCGAGTAGCGGATCTTCTGGTTGCGCAGTTCACTGCGAAAATCCTGCACCATCTGCTCTTGCTGCTTGGCGATCGCCTCGTCCATGTCCACTTCCATCAGGAAGTGCACACCACCGCGCAGATCGAGACCGAGCTTGAGCGGGGCGGCACCGACGCTCTCCAGCCAGGCCGGCGTGGAGGGAGCCAGGTTCAGGGCGACCACAAAGTCGTCGCCCAGCTTGGCTGCCACGAGATCGCGCGCCTTGAGCTGGGCTTCGGTGTTGGTGAAACGGATCAGGATCTGGCCCTGTTCAAAGGCGGCATGCTTGATCGGAATGCCGGCCTCATCGATGATGCCTTTAACCTGTTCCAGGGTGCTCAGTTGCACCTCGGCTCCACGGCTGGCAGAGACCTGCAAAGCCGGATCTTCACCGTAAAGATTGGGGGCTGCATAGAGAAAACCGATGGCGATCACCAGGATCACCATCAGGTTCTTCCACAGCGGGAAGCGGTTTAACACGCTGTGCTCCTCGGGAGATTACAGGGACTGGATAGAGCCCTTGGGCAGAACGGCGGTCACGAAATCACGCTTGATGGTGACCTGGGTCTGATCGTTCAGGGCCAGGACCAGGTAGTCATTCTCGGCAGAGACCTTGGTGATCTTGCCGACCAGACCGCCGGATGTGAGCACTTCGTCACCCTTGGTGAGGGAGCCCATCAGGTTCTTGTGCTCCTTCACGCGCTTGGCCTGCGGGCGGTAGATCATGAAGTAGAAGATAAGGCCGAACACGGCCAGCATGATGATCATTTCCATGCCGCCACCCTGGGGAGCGGCAACACCGGCGTCAGCATAAGCCTTGGAGATAATGCTCATTTAAAAACCTCTCTGGTCAGTAATAATCCGTGAGTTCACAACAACGAAGGGCCTTACTCGGTGGCCGCTTCTGCCAGGGGGGGAACGGGCTTCCCTTGCCGACGGTAAAACTCAGTTACAAAGTCGTCTAATTTACCCTGCTCGATCGCGTCCCGCAAACCCTGCATCACGCGCTGGTAATAGCGCAGGTTGTGGATGGTGTTCAGTCGAGCGCCGAGGATTTCATTACACTTGTCCAGGTGATGCAAGTAACTACGGCTGTAGTTTTGACAGGTGTAACAGTCGCACTCGGCATCCAGGGGGCTGGTGTCATCCTTGTGCTTGGCATTGCGGATCTTGACCACACCGTCGGTGGTGAAAAGATGACCATTACGGGCGTTGCGGGTCGGCATCACGCAGTCGAACATGTCGATACCGCGGCGCACCCCTTCCACCAGGTCCTCCGGCTTGCCCACCCCCATCAGGTAGCGCGGCTTGTCGGCCGGGATCTTCGGGCAGACGTGCTCGAGGATACGATGCATGTCCTCTTTCGGCTCACCCACGGCCAGGCCACCCACGGCGTAACCGTCGAAGCCGATCTCCAGCAGGCCGTCGAGGGAGACGTCGCGCAGGGGCTCATAGACAGAGCCCTGGATGATGCCAAACAGGGCATTCTTGTTGCCGAGCTCGTTGAAACGCTGGCGCGAGCGCTTGGCCCAGCGCAGGGACATCTCCATGGACTTGCGCGCCTCTTCATAGGTCGCGGGATAGGGAGTGCACTCGTCGAAGATCATCACGATATCGGAGCCGAGATCGTACTGGATCTCCATCGACTTCTCGGGGGAGAGGAAGATCTTGTCGCCGTTGATGGGGTGACGGAAGGTCACTCCCTCCTCGGTGATCTTGCGAATGTCGCCGAGGCTGAATACCTGGAAGCCACCGGAGTCGGTCAGAATGGGACCGTGCCAGTTCATGAAATCGTGCAGATCCCCGTGCAGGCGCATGACCTCTTGGCCCGGACGCAGCCAGAGGTGGAAGGTGTTACCCAGCAGGATCTCGGCACCGCTCTGGCGCACCTCTTCCGGGGTCATCCCCTTGACGGTGCCATAGGTACCCACCGGCATGAAGGCCGGGGTCTGTACGGTACCGCGCTCGAATACCAGCTGGCCACGGCGAGCGCGGCCATCGGTGGTTTTCAGTTCAAATTTCATCATTTACCTCGATAAAGCCAGAGAAACAGTCTGACGGTGTGGGGCCTTGCCCCGATAGCGGCCGCCGTCGATCAGCGGCCGCGGCGACGGGTGATGAACATGGCATCCCCGTAGCTAAAGAAACGATACTGCTCGGCCACCGCCTCACGGTAGGCCGCCATCACGTTGTCATAGCCGGCGAAGGCGCTGATCAACATGATGAGGGTCGATTCGGGCAGGTGGAAGTTGGTGACCATGGCGTCCACCACCTGAAACTCGAAACCCGGATAGATGAAGATATCGGTATCGCTGAAGAACGGCGCCAGTGGCTGGCCCTGAGCCAGGGTCACCCTGGCCGCGCTCTCGAGAGAGCGTACCGAGGTGGTACCAACGGCGATCACCCGGCCACCGCGGGCACGGGTCGCCGCGATGGCGTCCACCACCTCCTGGGGCACCTCGGCATACTCCGAGTGCATATGGTGATCTTCGATCTTGTCGACGCGCACCGGCTGGAAGGTGCCCGCCCCCACGTGCAGGGTCACGAAGGCGGTCTCGATGCCCTTGGCGCGGATCGCCTCGAGCAGGGACTCGTCAAAATGCAGGCCGGCGGTGGGCGCGGCCACCGCGCCCGGCTTGGCGTTATAGACGGTCTGGTAGCGCTCCTTGTCGGCGTCCTCGTCGGGGCGGTCGATATATGGGGGCAACGGCATGTGGCCGATGGCGTCCAGGATCTCCAGCACAGGGCGCGGGTCGAGGAAGTGGATCTCGAACAGGGCGTCGTGACGGGCACGCATCTCGGCCTCCACGCCCCCATCCAGGATCAGACGAGTGCCCGGCTTGGGCGCCTTGGAGGCGCGCACGTGGGCAAGCACAGCGTGCTCACCCAGGATCCGCTCCACCAGGACCTCCAGCTTGCCGCCGCTCGCCTTCTGGCCAAACATGCGGGCCGGAATGACGCGGGTGTTGTTAAACACCAGCAGATCGCCGGGATTGAGCAGATTGAGAACATCGACAAACTGGCCATGGCGGCGCGCACCGCTCTCACCGTCCAGCTGCAACAGGCGGCTGGCGGTACGCTCGGCGGTGGGATAACGGGCAATCAGTTCATCGGGAAGGTCGAAATGGAAATCGGATACTTGCATCACACACCTCGGAAAACCGGCGGCTAGTCTAGTTATCCCCCCCCGCCGTGGCAACTCAAAATGGCCCCGACTCACCATCTTTCGGCCCGTGACAACCGTTACCGGCCGATTTTGTGATGCCGGGCTGGTTGCGCAAGCTTTAACAAATTGTCTTGACCTTGATCAATCGGCGCCACGGCGCCGCGAGTAAGGTGAAAGAAGAAGGCCGCCGCGAGGAGAACACCATGATCACCCTATCCGAAATCATGACCGAGAACCCCTTCACTCTTGGCCCGGAGAACAGCCTCAAACAGGCCGTCGAGCTGATGAGCCAGGAGAAGATCCGCCACATCCCCATCGTCAACCACGAACATCAGCTGCTGGGGCTGGTGACCCTGAGCGATGTGCTGGCCAGTCGAGAGTCCAAGCTCTTCGTCATTACGCAGGAGCGGGAAGCGGAATTTACCGACAGCGTGCGGCTCGATGAGATCATGACCCGCAACGTGGCCTGGGTCGATCCTCATGCCGGCATCAAGGAGGCGGCGCTCTACCTGCAACGCCACAAGTACGGCTGCCTGCCCGTGGTGGAGCGTGGCAAGCTTGTCGGCATTGTGACCGACAGCGACTTCATCGGCGTCGCGATCAACCTGCTCGAAGTGATGGAGGAGCGGGAGCCGGACAGCGACGCATGATCCAACAATTACGTAATAAAATTACACAGCGTGGGTTATTTGTACTAAAAAACGAGATGTCAGCTGAAAGCATTTCAATTTAGTGTTTTATTACAAAAAACAATTGAAATGCGACCCAGCTCACACTATTATCTCTACCGCAAGATTGCTGAAGGGGGGGCTGCGGAGTGTGCTCCCGTTGCGTCTCCTTCCCGTGTGCAAGTTTGCGACACCCCATAGTTTGTCTTTGCTGCCACTGGCAGCACTTTCTAAAGCCATTCCTTGTTGATTCTCCGGCCCTCTGGCCGGTTTTTTTTTGCCCCTGGTTCCATTAGGCTCAAGAGATCCCGCACGAGAGCCTCCCATGAACTATCTCGCCCACCTCCATCTCGCTGACCACACCCATACCTCCCCGCTGGGCAACCTACTGGGGGACTTCGTCAAGGGCCCCCTGCCGGGCGATCTCCCGCCCGAGCTCAGGCTGGGCATCCGCCTGCATCGCGCCATCGACGTGTTCACCGACCGCCACCCCGAACACAGGGCGGCGGTTGCCACTCTCCCACCGCCCTGGCGCCGCTATGGCCCGATCCTGGTCGACATGCTCTACGACCACTGGCTGAGCCGCCATTGGACCCGCTTCGAACCCGGGGGGCTCTCCCCCTTTCTCGCCAAGCACTATCAAGGGCTGCTGACGAGCCGGCATCCACTGCCGCCCCCCCTCAGGCGCATGGCCGAGCAGCAGTGGCTGGGCAGCTATATGGAGTGGGACGGGATAGCCCGTGCTCTGGACGGAATAGGGCTGCGACTGCGAAGACCGCTCCCCCTGGGGGATGGCGCGCGTCAGTTGGCGGCGGTCAGCCGGGAGCACATGGAGCAGGGATTCTTGCGCTTCTATCCCACACTGATGGGGTTTGCACGCGAGGAGGCCGAGCGCTTGAAACGGGAAGAGGCGGGATAACCCACCTCTTTCTCTTATTTCGCCTGTTGTTTCTCTTTCTTGATCCCGAGCCCCAACTCCCGGCCGCGTAGCCGGGCGTAGTAGGTGCAACCCACGAAAGCGATGCTGGTGAGCAGCAACTCGACCAGTGCCAGGGTGCGCTCCCCCTCGTCCGCGGTGACCAGGGTCAGCGAGTGCAGAAAGTAGAACATCAGTACGAAGTTGGCCCAGGCGTGGGTATAGGGTTTACCCGCCAGAATGCCGCGCAGGGGAAACAGCAGGGGCACGACCCAGATAGTCAGCAGCAGGGCGCTGCTGATCTCCGGATGAGGGGAGAGCCAACCATGCCACAGCACGACCCACACCAGTAATCCGAGATAGCCACTCAGGGCCAGCCAACGGGCAACAGTACTCGTCACTTGATGATCTCCAGCACCTGCTCGGGCGGGCGACCGATGCGGGCACGTCCGTCACAGACGACGATGGGGCGTTCGATGAGCTTGGGATGCTCGGCCATGGCGCGGATCAGGGCATCCCCCGACTGCTCGGCCAGCCCCAGCTCGCGGTAGAGCTCCTCCTTGGTACGCATCAGCTGACGCGGGTCGTCAAACCCCAACAGGGTCAGCAGCTCGCGGATCTCCGCCTCGCCGGGAGCCTGCTCCAGATAGAGGGTAACGGCGGGCTCAATCCCCTGCTCGGAGAGCAGGGCCAGGGTTTCTCGGCTCTTGGAACAGCGCGGATTGTGGTAAATTCTGACTCGGCTCATGAGGCCTCCCGTGGCAGCTAATTAACGGCCGCCATTGTAGGGGAAACACGTGGAGAAACATAACTGAATGAAACGAATTTGTTGGGCAGTTGTGGCCAGCCTGCTGCTCGGTGGCTGTGGCAAGATCACCCAGTTTGAGAAGCAGTCGAGTGAACCTGTCGCCCTCAGCGAGTTCTATGGCCGCCCCCTCTTGATCAACTACTACGCTCCCTGGTGTGCCCCCTGCCAGAAGGAGTTGCCCCTTCTGCAGGAGATGGTCACCCGGCACGGCTTGCAGGTGTTGCTGGTCAGCTATGATGCGACAACCCGGGAGGAGCTCGTCCGTCAGGGCGCGCCCCTTCCCCCTCAGCTGCCTCTGATTCGGCAACTGCCCGACGCCAGACTCCCCTATGCCAGGCCCCAGGCACTGCCCACCAGCTACCTGCTCGATGCGAGTGGACGCCTCAAAGAGACCATCACGGGTGAACTCTCTCCCCAGAAGGTCGATGAGCTGGTGGCAAGCATGCTCACCCCGCTCCCCCGCCCGGAGCCCTGGGTCATCTACAGCTCCAAACAGTAACGATGCGGCCCCTTCACGGGGCCGCCTCTCTATTCACGTCGGGTTAGCGCTTGAGCGCCTCAAGCTCCTTCTGGGCCTGCTCGAGCTGGGTGATCCGCGCCTCGATCCGGGCCAGAGTGAGCTTGTCACTGGTGGTGCCGCGGCCGACGATCATCTCGTCGATGGCGGCCTGGTAGTCACCACGCAGCGCCAGCTGCTCGGCCCGGGAGAGGTGAAGATCGGTCACCCGTCCCGCCTTGCGATAGGCATCGGCCAACATGCTCCAGGCCAGACTGTTATCCCCGTGGCTGCGCACATAGGGATCGAGCAGGGCTATGGTCTGCTTGGTCTGGCCACTCTCGAGCAGGGCATTGGCCAGGTTGATGATGACCACCTCGTTGTCGGGCATGCGACGCTTGGCCGCTTCGAGGCGAGCGATCGCGTCTTTGTTGCGCCCCTTGGCCAGATCGATGTCGGTCAGGGTATCGATGACGAAGAGATCTTCCGGATGGCGGCTCGCCAGCTCCTTCATGATGGTGTCGGCCTCGTCATAGCGCTTGAGTTGCACCAGGGCCAACGCCTTGCCGTACAGGGCCGCGTCCTTGAGGCCATAGTCTCCCTTGGCCAGACGGGCATCGAAGTAGCTCAGCATGCCGGCGGCACTCTCGTTGCCATAGCGCACCTGGATGCGGGCCTTGGCCATCAGGAAATCGAGGCTGGGGTCGACCCGCCTGGCCTGGTAGCTGGCGGCTCTCGCCCGCGCCTCGGAGATCCGGGTCTCGGGCAGGGGGTGGGTGAGCAGCATCTCGGGCGGCTTGCTCGTGTAGCGGTATTCCGCCGCCAGCTTCTGGAAGAAGTTGGCCATCCCCATGGGCTCGAAACCGGCGTCATACAGGGTCTTCATGCCGATGCGATCGGCCTCGAACTCGTTGTCGCGGGTATAGTTGATGGCCGACTGCATGGAGAGCCCCATGGTCGTCGAGAGGGCCGCGATACCGGCGGTGGGGTTGATCACCGCGAGCGCAATCGAGCCGACCAGACCGGCCAGGGTCATGGGTGTGTTGCTGGCCTGGGCCTCGAGATAGCGGGCGATGTGACGCTGGGTCACGTGGGTGATTTCGTGAGCCAACACAGAGGCGAGCTCGCTCTCGTTATCGGCGTAGAGAAACAGCCCGGTGTGCACCTTGACCCGCCCGCCGAGGAAGGCGGCGGCGTTGATGCTGCTGTCGTTGATGAGGAAGAAGGTAAAGGGAAAGCGCACCCCCTCTGCGTTGGCGAGCAGGCGCTGCCCTATGCTGTCGAGGTATTCGCTCAGCACGGGATCGTCGATGATGGGCAGACCGGCGCGGGCAAAGCGCATGAAGGCATCCCCGTAACGCACCTCCTGCTCGATGGGCAATGCCACCACACCGGCGGTCCCGATGTCGGGCAGTTGATTATTGGCAAATACCGGCTGAGTCGCACCGCAGAGGGCGGCGACCAGCAGGGGAATACAGGCTGCGGCGGGGGACTTTCTGGCCACGATCTCTCTCCTTCGGATGGGCCTGCGCAGGATAACCTTGCCATCTGGCCCCCACAAGCGTTGTTTAACCGTCGTCACAGGGCAATAATACGGGGCCGCAGGAGGGAGAGACGATGGAGAGAGTGGATCTGAGAGCCCTGCGCTGCCCCGAGCCCCTGATCCGGGTCAAGCTCTGGCTGCGCGAGGCAGCCACGGGGGATGAGCGCGAGCTGCTGCTCTGCGATCCGGGCTCACGCCGGGATATCCCCCGCTACCTCACCCGAATGGGACACCACTGGGAGACTTGCGAAGAGTCTGCCGAACATCTGCACTTGAGAGTGCAGGTCTGTCACAAGGAATTGCTCTGAATGTTTGATGTCATCAGGCGCTGGTACAAGTCCCGCTTCTCCGATCCGGATGCGGTCGCCCTCTTCCTGCTGCTGCTCAGCGGCTTTGCCGTCCTCTGGTGGTTTGGCAACCTGCTCGGCCCCTTCCTGGTGGCACTGGTGCTGGCCTACCTGCTGGAGTGGCCGGTGGCCAGGCTGCAACGACTGGGATTGTCGCGTACCCTCGCGACGGCGCTGGTGGTGACCCTCTTTCTCGCCTGCATGATCATGCTCTTGCTGGGCCTGGTGCCGACCCTGGTCGTGCAGGGGATCAATCTGGCCAAAGAGGCGCCCACCATGCTCGGCCACAGCCAGGACTTTGTTCGCAACCTGCCGGAGAAGTACCCTGAGCTTATCGACATCTCGCTGGTCGAGAGCGTCATCGACACCATACGCCAACGCATCCTCGCCCTCGGCGAGAGCCTGGTCGCGGCCTCCTTAAGCTCGCTGGTGAGCATAGTCACCCTGCTCATCTACCTCATCCTGGTGCCCCTGCTGGTCTTCTTCATGCTCAAAGACAAGCAGACTCTGCTCAGCGGCTTGCAGCGCTTCCTGCCGCGCAACCGGGCCCTGGTTCGTCAGGTGTGGCTCGAGATGAACGACCAGATCGTCAACTACATCCGCGGCAAGGTGATGGAGATCCTCATCGTCGGCGTCGCCACCTATCTGCCGTTTGCTTTTCTCGGCCTGCGCTACGCGGCTCTGCTGGCGGTGGCCGTCGGCTTCTCGGTGCTCATCCCTTATATTGGCGCCGTGGTGGTGACGGTGCCCGTCGCCATGGTGGCACTGTTCCAGTGGGGGCTGACGCCGGAGTTCGCCTGGTTGATGATCCTCTATCTGGTGATCCAGGGGCTCGACGGCAACGTGCTGGTGCCTGTGCTCTTCTCCGAGGCGGTCAACCTGCACCCGGTCGCCATCATAGTCGCCGTGCTCTTCTTCGGCGGCCTGTGGGGATTTTGGGGCGTCTTCTTCGCCATCCCGCTGGCCACCCTGGTGAAGGCCGTGCTCAACGTCTGGCCCAAGCGCGACGAGCAGCCCCAGGAGTGAACCTTCCCCCCTGCTCTATGCCCCGATACACTGGGGCATTGCCCAGCCCAAGGAAGTGGCCCATGACCCTCAGCAAGCGTCTTCTCCTGTTACTCTCCCTTATCCTGATCGGCCCGGCCCGGGCCGATATCGATCTCGGTGCCCTCAGCGCCTTCTCCAGCGACAGCCCCAGCAGCCCCATCCCCAAAGGATTGGTGCTGGGCGGTGCTCTCATCGGCGGTCAGGCACGCTACCAGCACCAGGACGACGCCCTGCTACCCATTCCGGGCGCCCTCTATTTTGGTGACGATCTCATGTATCTGGGGGACAGGGCCCGCTACTACCTCAGCCGGGAGGGGGGCTTGTCGACCTATGCCTTCGGCCGGGTACGCCTTGGCAACCTGGACCCGGACGATGATCCCTTCCTGCACGGCATGAACAGGCGCAAAGGCGAGGTTGAGGCGGGCCTTGGGGCTGATCTCATCACTCCCTATGCCCTGCTGAGCATGCGCGCCGCCACTGACGTGACCGGCACCAGCGACGGCCAGGAGGTGATGCTGTGGGCCAACTTCCCCATCATCCGTGGCCCGCTGCTGCTGATGCCTGGGGCCGGGGTGATGCTGCGCAGCCACAACCTCGCCAACTACTACTTTGGCGGTGTCTCACAGGAGGAGACCAGGGCCGGGCGAGCGGCGTGGAACACGGGGACGACGCTCTCTCCCATGGTCTCCCTCATCGGCAGCTATCGTTTCAATGCCCACTGGATTGGCGGCTTTGGCGTCAACTACGAGCGTTACGACGACGGCATAGCGGACAGCCCCATCGTTCAGCACAGGGGCGAGCTCTATGCAGGCCTGGGTCTCGGCTATATCTGGTAACGCCCAGACCACACCCGCACCAAAGAGAAAAGGAGCCCATGGCTCCTTTTCTTGTTATCCGGCAGCGCCAGCATCTCACAGGCCGGCCAGAAACTCCCCCAGCGCGGCGTTGACGAAGGCGGGGTTCTCCAGGGTGGATATGTGGCCGGCTCCCGGGATCTCGATAAAGCGGCAACCGCACGCCTCAGCCATCAAATAGCCCTCCAGCACCGGACGCGCCTTGTCCTCGCAGCCGGTCATCACCAGGGTCGGGCAGGTGAGGCTCTCGAGCCACTCCATGCGATCGGCGCGGGTGACGAAGCTGCGCCCCACCGCCACCATGGCCGCGACCTTGGTGGCGGGCCAGCTGGCCAGCCGAGCCTTGAAATCGACCATCAGGGCCGGCTCGGCCTGGTTGGCAAAAAACAGCGGCGCCACCTGCTCGATGATGGGTGCCGGAATGGTGCCCACCTGCTCGATCGCCCCCAGCATGCCGAGGTAGCGCTCACAGGTGATCTGGGGCTCGAGGCCGACGAAGGTATCCATCAGCACCAGGCCTTTGATGCGCGCTGGCGCCATATTGGCCAGCTCCAGACCCCACATGCCGCCGATCGACAGCCCCACCAGGATGAATTCGTCGATGCCAAGCGCATCGAGCAGGGCCAGATGATCCCGGGCGAGCTCCGCCAGGGTGAGGCGACCGGCCTCCAGGGCATCGGAGTCCCCGTGTCCCCACAGCTCGGGTACGATGCAGCGATACTGCCCCTTGAGGGCCTCCACCTGGGGCGCCCACATGGCACTGTCCCACAGGTAGCTGTGGCCAAACAGGATGACGGGGCCCTGACCCTCATCCAGATAGGCGAGGCTGCGCCCGCCGAGCTCGATCCGCTGTTTCATCGATAGATCCATTCTCATAACAGAAGCGGCAGTTTAACACAGACAGACTAGCCACCCCTGCTCCGACTAGTGCATGCTCATCAGAGACCGACAAGGAGAGCAAAGGATGGCCAAAGAGAAGATCAAACGACTCGACAAGAAGCTCTACGAGCACCACCTGGCGCATCTGCAGGAGGAGCTGGTCAAGCTGCAGGAGTGGGTCAAACAGGAACACCTCAAGGTGGTGGTGCTGTTCGAGGGGCGCGACGCCGCCGGCAAGGGGGGCGTCATCAAGGCGATCACCGAGCCGCTCAATCCCCGGGTCTGTCGGGTGACCGCCCTGCCCGCCCCCTCGGACAGGGAGCGCTCCCAGTGGTATTTTCAGCGTTACGCGGCCCATCTGCCGGCCGCCGGCGAGATGGTGCTGTTCGACCGCTCCTGGTACAACCGGGCCGGGGTCGAACGGGTGATGGGCTTTTGCAGCGACGAGGAATACCGGGAGTTTCTGCGCGCCTGCCCCGAGTTTGAGCGCATGCTGATCCGCTCCGGCATCATCCTCATCAAGTACTGGTTCTCGGTCAGCGACGAGGAGCAGGAGAAGCGCTTCAAGGAGCGCATCAACACCCCCATCAAGCGCTGGAAATTCAGCCCCATGGATCTGCAGTCCCGCTCCCGCTGGGCCGAATACTCGCGCGCCAAGGACGATATGTTCACCTACACCGACACCCAGGACAGCCCCTGGTTCGTGGTGGATGCCGACGACAAGCGGCGGGCCCGGCTCAACTGCATCACCCATCTGCTCTCCAAGATCCCCTACCAGGCGATTCACTACGAGCAGGTGAAGCTACCGCCTATCAACAAGCAGGGCTACGAGCGCCCCCCCATCACCAGCCAGACCTTCGTGCCGGACATCACGGCAGAGCTGCAATAAAAAGCCGGCCCAGAGGGCCGGCAAAAGTGATAACACTGCATTGGAAATCCGATCTCCCGGCCATCCTGGCCGGGAGCTTGCACCTTAGGTGCGGTTGTAGCGTGCGGTGCGGGGGAAGGCCCGCTCCTTGGCATCGAACAGATAGCAGGCCTCGGCCGGGATCCCGACGCTGAACTGCTGACGCGCCTCGACCACCAGATCCGCATTGGCCTTGACGGTGAAGTCGTGACCATCGACCTCCATGTAGACGAAGGACTCGGCCCCCAGATGCTCGGCCACCTGCACTGTGCCGGTCACCAGGTTGTCGGCGTGGTCGTGGTCAGTCGGCACCAGGTGCTCGGGACGAATCCCCAGCTCCACCTCATCACCTACCTGGCCACGGCGGGCATCGACCCGGGCGCGCACCTTGTCGCCCGTGGTCAGGGTCACCACACACTCCTGCTCACCGATCTCGCTCAGGGTCCCCTTGAGGAAGTTCATCTTGGGGGAGCCGATAAAGCCGGCCACGAACTTGTTGTCCGGGTTGTGGTAGAGCTCGAGCGGGGTACCGAACTGCTCCAGGTTGCTCTCGGCCTCACCCTTGAGCGGGCTCAGCACCACGATGCGGTTGGCCAGGGTCATGGCTTCCACCTGATCGTGGGTCACATAGATGATGGTGGAGTTGAGTTCCTTGTGCAGCTTGGCGATCTCGATACGCATCTTGACCCGCAGGGCGGCGTCGAGGTTGGAGAGCGGTTCGTCAAACAGGAACACCTGGGGCTGCTGCACGATGGAGCGGCCGATGGCCACCCGCTGGCGCTGACCGCCGGAGAGGGCCTTGGGCTTGCGCTCGAGCAGCGGCTCGAGACCGAGGATCTCGGCGGCGCGCATCACCCGCTTGTGGATGGTCTCCTTGTCCATCTTCTTGAGCTTGAGGCCGAAGGCCATGTTCTCGTAGATGTTCATGTGCGGATAGAGGGCGTAGGACTGGAACACCATGCCCACGTTACGCTCAACCGGCGGGACGTCGTTCATGTAACGACCGCCGATGGAGAGCTCACCGCTGGTGATGTCCTCCAGACCCGCGATCATCCGCAGCAGGGTGGACTTACCGCAGCCGGACGGGCCGACGAAGACGATAAACTCCCCTTCCTTGATGTCCAGGTTGATGTTACGCAAGGTGTCCTTGTGGACCGCCGGATCGTAGTTCTTGCGAACGCTTTTAAGTACAACTTCTGCCATGACAGGCTCCGCTCAAAAATCGTTTTAACCTGGCGGCGGGGCGCCCCCGCCGCCTGTGAATGCATCAGCCCTTGACGCCGCCGGCCGTCAGACCACCCACCAGCCAGCGCTGGGCCAGCAGGAAGACGACTGTGATGGGGAAGCCGGAGAGTACGGCCGCCGCGGCGAAGTCACCCCACAGGTAGTTCTGCGGGTAGAGGTATTGCTGGGCACCGACCGCCAGGGTCAGGCTGTTCACATCCGACAGCAGGATGGACGCCATCGGCACCTCGGTGATCGACCCGATGAAGGCGAGGATGAAGACCACCGCCAGGATCGGCACCGACAGGGGCAGCAGGATCAGGCGGAACGCCTGCCACGGCGTGGCGCCGTCGATGGCCGCCGCCTCTTCCAGGGAGGAGTCGATGGTCTCGAAGTAGCCCTTGATGGTCCACACGTGCAGGGCAATCCCCCCCATGTAGGCCAGGATCAGGCCGCCATGGGTGTTGAGCCCGAGCCAGGGGATGTATTCACCAATCTTGTTAAACAGGGCGTAGATGGCCACCAGCGCCAGCACGGCCGGGAACATCTGGAACACCAGCATCCCCTTGAGGATGGTGGCCTTGCCACGAAAACGCAGACGGGCGAAGGCGTAGGCGCAGGTGGTAGAAAGCACCACGATAAACAGGGCGGTGAGGCCCGCTATCTTGATGGAGTTCCACAGCCAGGTCAGCACCGGGAACGGCGGCGGAGTGATGCTGCCGTCCGGGTTGGTGACCGGGATGCCCAGCGCCAGCCGCCAGTGATCCAGGGTCGGATTGGTGGGGATGATCTCCCCCACCGAGAAGTTGCCGTTTCTAAAGGAAATGGCGATGACCATGATCAGCGGGAAGATGATCAGCGCCACGAAACACCACATCACCAGATGGGTGGCCCAGACCCGATACTTCACCGATTTGGGTTGTACGATTGCCATGGGTCTCTCCTTAGATCTTGTCCGCTTTGGTCAGCTTCAGGTTGAGCAGGGCCAGTGCACCGACAATCAGGAAGATGGCGGTAGCGATGGCGCTGGCCAGACCGTAGTCCTGACCGCCCGACCCCTGGAACGCGATCCGGTAGGTGTAGCTCACCAATAGATCCGTGGTCCCGGCCGGGGTGGTGGCACCTATGATGTCCGGCGCCCCGTTGGTGAGCAGCTGGATCAGCACGAAGTTGTTGAAGTTGAAGGCGAACGACGCAATCAGCAGGGGGGTCAACGGCTTCATCAACAGGGGTACCGTGATCTTGAAGAAGTTCTGCACCGGACCGGCTCCGTCCATGGCGGAGGCCTCGTAGAGGTCTTCCGGGATGGCCTTGAGCAGACCCATGCAGAGGATCATCATGTAGGGGTAACCCAGCCAGGTGTTGACGATGAGGATCATGGTCTTGGCCAGCATGGGACTGGTGTACCAGTCCGGCTTGATGCCGAAGGCCGCCTCGAGGAAGAGGTTGATCTCACCGAAGTTCTGGTTGAACAAGCCCTTGAACACCAGGATCGAGATGAACGCCGGGATCGCATAGGGCAGGATCAGCATGACCCGATAGAAGCCGCGTCCCTTGAGCTCTTCCCACTGCACCAGACAGGCCAGCACCATACCGATGGCCAGGGTGAAGGCGACCGAGCAGGCGGAGAAGATGACGGTCCAGATGAAGATCTGCAGGAAGGGTCCCTGGATACCCGGATCCGTGACGATACGGGCAAAGTTCTTCCAGCCCACGGCGACCACGAAACCGGGTGCGACGCTCTTGCCGACAAACTGACCCTGTTCATCGATGTACTGGTAGAAACCTGTCTCCTGGTTGGGCAGCATCAGCTGACCGCTCTGGTTGTCGCGCAGCAGGTTGCCATCCTTGATGACCACGCCGGATTTGAGCACGGCGCCGTCGGTCAAACGGCTGTATTGGCTCTTTTGAGCCGCGAACTTGCGCAGGCTGCTCATGGTCAGCATGACGCCGTCCGGCAGACGCAGGTTAAGACGGTTAAGATCGCTGCGATGGCCCACAATCTCGCGGATCGGGGCTGCCGCTGCGGTCACCTCATCGGTCACCGGCTGCAGAGACACCTCTTTGGCTTCGCCGGCGGCGACGCCCTGTTTGGTGGCCAGATCCAGCGTCTTGTTATCCATCAGGCTCAGCGGATGGCTGATAAAGGCTTGGTCTCCCTGTTTCAGCAGCAGCTGAAACTGATTGTTTTCACCACTAACCAGGGTGAAATCGTACTCACCGCCCTGCACCTTGTAGGTTTTTTTAAGGTGATACTCCCGAGCCTGCTCCATGGAGAGGAGGTTAGCGCCCGAGTAGTTGGTGAAGGCGATGCCGATCGTGTAGGCAAGAGGGAAGATGATAAAAACAACCATGCCAGCCACACCGGGGAAAATGTAGCGGTGGGCATAGGTCTTCTTGTTCATGAAGACATAAAGTCCGACAGAGACGACCACCAGGTCGAGCAGGGCAAATACCCACTCACCGCTGGCGTACATCATGACTGCCGCATAACCATTGAGGACGGCGACCAGCGCCGCCATGGTCCACTTCAGCCAGACATACTTGTCTTTCTTCGGACCGGCATAGGATTCGATAGAAGGTACTACTTCCATGCCAATTAACCTTTATAACGCCAAGAGAGTAGAGAGTGCGGGAGGCGCTTGGCCTCCCGCTGGGTGGTGCAATTACTGAACGATACGCTTGGCAGCAGTATCCAGGGCCTCATCAACACCCTGACGACCGGAGGTCACGTTCTTCAGTGCGGTCTCGAAGGAAGACCAGAAGCGGCTCATCTCCGGAACGGACGGCATCGGCTCGCCTGCCTGGGCATTGGCCATGGTGGCCTTGATGCGGGCATCGCTCTCCAGCGTCTTCTGGAAGGACTTCAGCGCCACGGCGCCCAGGGGCTTGTCGGCATTCACCGGCGCCAGACCGCCATCGGTCAGCAGGTAGTTCTCGAGGAACTCGATGGCCAGGTCCTTGTTCGGGCTGGCGGCGTTGATGGTGGCACCCAGCACGCCCACGAAGGCCTTGGCCGGCTTGCCGTTCAGGGTCGGCAGCGGCGCCACGCCATACTTCATGCCGGTCTTGTCCAGGTTGCTCCAGGCCCAAGGACCGTTGATCATCATGGCCACTTCGCCCTTGTTGAACTTGGCGTCCATCACACCGTAGTCGATGCCCTTCTCCAGGTGACCGTTCTTGATCATCTCGGAGATGTACTTCACGCCCGCCTTGGCGCCTGCATTGGCCACGCCGGTGTCTTTCACGTCATAACCGGTGGCGGTCTTCTTGAAGGCGTAACCACCGTTGGCGGCCACCAGCGGGTAGCTGAAGTAGGGGGTGTCATAGGCCCACATGATGGCGCGCTTGCCATCTTTCTTCATCTTCTCGTCGATCTGGGCGATCTCTTCGAAGGTCTTGGGCGGCTCGGGCAGCAGATCCTTGTTGTAAATCAGGCTCACGGCTTCGACGGCGACCGGGTAGCCGTAAGTCTTGCCATCCACGGTCATGGCATCCCAGGCGAATTGTTCAAACTTGGCCTTCTCGGCATCGCTCGGGGTGACAGGCACCAGCAGACCGGCCTTGACCCACTCACCGTAACGGTCGTGAGCCCAGAAGAAGATGTCCGGACCGTTGCCGGTGGAGGCGGCTTGCTGGAACTTCACTTCTACCTGATCCGGGTGAGCCACGGTCACCTTGACACCGGTCTCGGCCTCGAACTTCTTGCCGATCTCGGCCAGGCCGTTATAGCCCTTGTCGCCGTTGATCCAGATGGTCAGCTGACCCTCTTCGATGGCGGCAGAAGCAGTACCGGCAACACCCAGGGTGGCCAGAGCAATCAGGGAGGAGAGCAATTTCTTTTTCATGAGCCTTTCCTTGTCGTGGGACAGCGAAGAGTGTCAACGCTGTAAATAACTGTGTGTGCGGGGCTCATAGTAGCCGATGCCTATTTTGGCTCACATGACGCAACTCGCATTTTTTGAAATGCAATTACGTCTTTTCTTCCAATAACTTATGAAAGCATTTTCAACAGCAGCCCGATATCGTGACAGGGATCTCACGTAACAAAATGAAACATGAAAAATAATTACCATAGTGAAATTTAGCCACAGCAATGAAAGGGCTTTCAAATAAATGAAAACCCTTTCAGATGTGCGCGGAGCGTATTTTGTTACTAAAAGCCGCTGATGAATTTCCAACTCCTGCCGCCGCCACGATGAAAAAGCCCCCAGACGGGGGCTTTTAATATATTTGTGATAATGATCACGTCATCAACTATGGCGCAGCAGCTGGTCCTTGAGATTGGGGGGAACCCCTTTGACGGTCAGGGTGTCGGTATCGGGATCGTAGAAGACGCGGCTGCCGAGCAGCTTCTGATCGAAGCTCATGGTCAGGCCGCCGCCTGAGCCGACAAACTTGGTCAGGCCGCGCAGGGTGCTGCGATCGACCGGGAAACGCTCCTCGAGCTGGTACTCGTCCCCGACGAAGCTATAGAAGTCGAGATCATCTTTGGCGGGCAACTCGGCCGACAGCTCGCGCAGCTCTATCTCTTCACCGGCACTGGCCTGCTCGCTGCAATACTTGAATACCTGCTTCTTGTATTCGCGGCTCTCCTCGGCGGGCAGCTGCCTGGTCTCGCAATACTGCTCGACGGCCTGCAGCAGCCCCTTGTTCTGCATCTTGGGATCCATCCCCTCGCGGATACCAAACAACTCGATGAAGAGATCGCCGAGTTTACGGCCCACCCGCCCCTTGCTGAAGGTGACATAACGGCGCGAATCGCTCTGGGTCTGCCACTCGGTGAGATCGACCCGGGCGACCAGATTCATCTTGCCGATATCGAGATACTGGATGTGGCGCAGCTCCAGGGTATCGCTCACGGTCACGCTCTCCTTGCTGTCGAGCAGGGCCAGCAGCAGATAGTCGACCCCCACATACTGATAGCGCGCCACCAGCAGCACGCCGTGCTCATCGAGACCGTGCCGGACCAGGGTCTCAACCAGCTGGTTGGTCAGCTGCTCGGAGAAGGGCACAAAATCGAGCGACCCCTGACGCAGGGCAGTCAGCCCATCGCGAAAACGGAGATCCGGGCTCTCCTCCCCGTCGGACGGCTCGGCGAAGTAACCAAAGCCCTTGCCCCCCTTGCCGTTGTAGATGCGGTGCAGCTCTGCCATCAGACCCTGTACGGCATCGTCCACCGCCAGCAATTGGGAATGGGAATCCGCCTGGGGACGGCCTTCGGCGTCCAGTCGCAGGGAGTGAAGAATGATCTTGTCGATATCGAGACTCATGTCACAAAGCCATAGTGTTAGCCAAGAGGGTGGGGTATTATAAGGCGCTTTGAACCGAGATGAATCCAAGATTATGCCCATCGTATCAAAGTACAAAAACGAGCAGTTTGACGCCCTGATGAACGAGCTCATCGCCGTGCTGGAACAGAGCAAGGCGCCGGTGGATCTCAGCCTCATGGTGCTGGGCAATCTCGCCACCAACATCATCAACGAACTGCCCCAGGCACAGCGCCAGGCCATCGCCGAGAAGTTCGTGCAGGCCCTGACCGCCTCCGTGGACAAAGGCAACCAGCCTCACTGAGTATCCGGTCCGTTTCCAACCTGAACCTGATGGACGAGTATGGTCGAAACCGGCAACCCCTATCGTGATAATGTCTCTCGCCTGATCACCTGGGGACATTGGTTCTGCTTCTTCAATATTCTGCTGGCCATGTTGATTGCTACCCGCTATCTGGGGGCGATTCCCTGGCCGTCGACCACCCTTGGGGTTGCCTATCTGGTGGTCAGCTGGATTGGTCACTTCTCCTTCCTGGGATTTATCACCTATCTGCTCACCATCTTCCCGTTGAGCTTCGTGCTGCCCAAAGAGAAGGTGCTGCGCTTCAGTGCCGTGCTGGTCAGCACGCTCGCACTGCTGTTACTGCTGCTCGACACCCAGATCTTCCAGCTCTTCAAGTTTCACCTCAACGGTCAGATGTGGCCGCTGCTACTGGAGCAGGCCCAGACCGAGGAGGGCACCAGCTGGAGCATGCTGTTCATCGCCGTGCCCAGCCTGTTGCTCGTCGAACTGCTGCTCTCGGCCTACACCTGGCGCAAGATCAACAAGCGCAAACGCCGCCAGTATGGCAATCAGGTGGGCGTGCTGCTGCTGTCCTGCTTCGTGCTGACCCACCTGGTCAACAGCTGGGCTGATGCCACCCTCTATCAGCCCATCACGGCTCAGAAGGCCAACTTCCCCCTCTCCTACCCCATGACGGCCCGCACCTTCCTGGCCAAGCATGGCTGGCTGGATCTGGCCGAGTATGAGAAAGCCGCCAAGAGCCAGCAGGAGAGCGAGGGCGGCGAACGGCTGCGCTATCCGCTGCGAACTCTGAGCGTCGAGCTCCCCGAGCAGCGCTATAACCTGCAGGTGGTGGTGGTCGACTCACTGCGCTTTGACATGCTCAACAACATCAACATGCCAAATCTGCAGCGCTTTGCCGATCAGCACCAGCTCTACCGCTCCCACCTCTCCGGTGGTAACGGTGCCCTCAGCGGCCTGTTCACTCTGTTCTACGGGCTGCCGGGTCACTACATGGCCGACATGGGGCGCGAGAAGCGTTCACCGCTCCTGTTTGACGAGTTGCAGCGGCAGGATTATCAGTTCGGCCTGTTTGGCCCCCTCAAGGGCGATCCTCTCTATCGCAATACCCTGCTCTCCGGACTGCGCAAGCAAGTCTTTGTCTCCGACCAGTCCGACGACGGCGCCCTGATCGCCCAGTGGAGCCAGTGGCTGGGTGAGCGCAGTGGCGAGCGCCCCTGGTTCTCCCTGCTCTACCTCAACTCGGTGGGCAGTTATGCGACACCGGCCGGCTTCCAGGGCCCGTTCCAACCGACCCTGAAACAGTTCAATCCGGCCACCGCCTACCGCAAGGAGCATCGCCAGAAGCTCGAGAACAGCTACAAGAACGCGGTCTTCTACGTAGACCAGCTGCTCGAGCAGATCACCGCCGGGCTCCAGCAGCGGGGGATGCTCGACAATACGGTCGTGGTCATCACCGCCGACCACGGGCTCGAGTTTAACGATTCCGGGCGCAACAACTGGGGTTATGGCAACAACTTCTCCCCCTATCAGGTGCAAGTTCCCCTGGTGATCGCCTGGCCCGGCATGCAGCCGAGCGTGGTTAACCGGGATACCAGCCACCTGGATTTGGCGCCCACCCTGATGCAGGGGATGCTGGGGGTCCGTAACGCCCCCCGGGACTATGCCAGCGGTCACTCACTCTTCACGCCAGGGGAAAGGCCCTGGACACTGAGCGGTGATGGCCAGGAGTTCGCCATCTATCAGGGCGATGTGATCACCCACTTCGACAAGCGGGGTGACTTCGAGTTGCTGCGCCGACGTGATTACACCCCCCTGAACCACGCCAACCCGGACATGGGCATGCTGGTGCAGGTGATGAACGAGCTCAACCGCTTCTACCGCCAATAATCCACACCCCGCCTCGGCGGGGTGTGTTCATTGAAAGCGGGTGATGAGGCGTTGTAACTGTTCGAGAGGGGTGCGGTCCTCATCGAAGAAGTGCTGCATGCGCAGCAGCGTCAATCCGCCAAACCCCGGCGTGTCTGCCAGCGCCTTCTCCATCTGACCCCAGCCACTCTCGCTAAAGAGTTCGCCGGCCAGGGCGTTTTCCCCCATCAGACGTATCCCCAGCTCATGGGCAGCCGCCGCAAACCAGCCCACCAGATCGGCGGCCTGGGAGTAGCCCTCGTAGGGGCGGTTCTGCATCTCGAGACAGGTAAAATGCACCACCACCCGGCCACGCTGCTCGGCCGGCACCAGGGCGTCGAGGAGCTGCACATATTCTCGCTGATTGTGAGGCCCCATGGTCGGATGCGGACGCAGCAGGCCTGCGGTGATCTCGGCCACCCTTGGCTGCTGCGGATCGCCGATCTCCCAGTGAATGCCAGGGATCTTGATGCCAACGGGCACACCTGACCAGGATTGGCCGGCGAAGACCGAGAGGGCGCAGGCGATGATCCGCCGGCCGTGGCCTACCAGGGCATCCTGATACCACCCCAGATATTCGCGCCCCCAGGCGGTGTACTGATAAGCCCGGTTTTCGAACAGGGTCTCGGCCTGCGGCAGCGGGATCTGCTCAAACACCTCATGGCGAGTGCCAAAGGTATAGTTCAGCACTCTGATATCCTGATAACGCCGCGCCAGATGGCGGCACCAGTCGGCCCTCGCCAACTCGCTATAACACTGCAGGGTGCCCCGATTCGGATAGTTTCCCCAATCGTGCGCGTTGTAGCTCGGATAGCGCAGTTCACCCGCCGGCCCCAGGCTGACGTTGATCTCGGCCATCAAGGCGGCGCGGTTTTGGTAGTGTTCACGAAACGCCTCCATGAAGGCCCGATAGTAGGGCAGCACCCACTCATCGGCCCAGAGGGAGAGATACTCCATGGAGGCATCCCCCGTCTCACTCACATATTGCAGCTCACGCACCGACCCCAGTTCAGGGTTGCGTGCGAGCAACGCCCCCCAGAGCCAGAGCGGTATGGTCTGGGTAAAGTCGTCGTTGACGTTGCCGCCGGCCTGATGAAACGAGAGGATGGGTACCCAGCGCATCTGCTGACGCTCGAGCAGCTCAACCAGGCGATCGTAGTAACTCCAGTCGAAGAGTCCTGGCTGGCGCCCTTCCACCAGCCCCCACCAGATATCGGTCGAGATGGCGGTGACGCCGAGTCTGCGCAGCACGGCCACCTCCTCCTCGAAACGCTGCCACTCCAGCTCGCTGAGCAGATGGCGCTGATTGCCCACCTTGAGATGCAGCGGGCCCATGACGCGAAACTCCTTGCGGCGCTGGTGCTCACCCTGCCCCTTGGTGTGGCGCAGCCTGGCCAGATGCCGCACCCGCTCGGCCACGTCCTCGAGCCGGTCCAGATCGCGCCACACCCACCCCTCACACCTGCCTCCACGCAAGGCGGCGTCTCGATAACGCTCCCAACAGGGGTGATCGTCCGCCGGCAGGGGCGCCTGATTCTCGACCAGAGTCCTTATGCCCCGCGCCTCGCATGCCGTTTTCCAGTCGCTCAGGGCTTGGCTCGTCGCACCTCCCGCCAGCCAGACTCGCAGCCGCTCTCTGGGGATGGAGCCAGGCAAGGCCGGATCGAGCCAGGTGCCTATCGCCTCCAGCCTTGCAACTGGAGGCCGCGCCGTGGCCAGGCGTACCCCGAGGGTGGTGTGCTGCCATGGCCCCCGTAACAGGCTATTGGCGTGCGACAGCCAGCCGGCCCCCTGCTGCGCCAACCCACTCTCGAGCCAGTGCGTCACCTCGGCCTTGGCACTCTCACCTGGCGCCAGGAGGTGTGCTCTCAGGGCATCCCCCTGCAAAGACAGGACTCGCCAGGCGGACAGCCAATCGGACAGTGAGCCGTGGCGATGAAGCATATCCCGCCGCAGGGCCGCCAGGCCTGCCGCACCGAACAGAGGCCATCCTTCGCGCTGCGGATAACGCCACTCCCCGGCCGGCCCCAGCCCCAGCTGTAGATGGGGGATGGCATGGGCCAGGGGGGAGAGCTGCTCGGCAAAGAGGGAGAACCACTGGCTTATCAGGGGGGCGATCAGCGGCTCGCCCCACCAGCTGACGCTCAGGGCGCTGCCGACCCCATCCGCGTCGCAGTATTTCAGCAGATCCGGCGTGGCGTCGTCCGGCAGACGCTCACCCGCCCATCCCCACAGCCAATCCGGTAATAATCTGTCATGCCCGATCCCTGCCGCCAGATGCAGCTCCGGGATCACCGCAAGTCCGCTCTCGATGATGGTCTGGCACAGCCGCAACAAGGGTTGCCAGGCTGCCGCAGACTCCATCTGACGAGGAGAGTCTGGCGCGACGTGGCGCCACAAGACGGGCACCACCACCCCTTCAATCCCCAGAGCACGCGCTCGGGCAAGACGCGGCGGCAGGCCGTCCATCGCCTTGTGAGGATGAGAGATGGCCCCGAGATGAGCCCAGAGATGCAGGGGCGCGGATGCAGCCGACATGGTGACGAGCCTTAACCAGAGTGATGAGCCCCTGTTCTCACACCAACCGCATAAGATCGCAAATTTGGTAGGCTTTTCAGAATCTTGAACTGTGACACGCCTCACAGGTCGAGATGGAAGAGGCGCCCCATGGGGCGCCTCTTCCATTAGTCACGATAGCCGTTGGGATTACGGCTCTGCCACCGCCAGGTATCGGCCATCATCTGCTCGAGCCCTCGCTCGGCTTGCCAGCCCAGCTCGTCACGGGCCAGGGCCGGATCGGCCCAACACTCGGCGATATCCCCCGACCGGCGAGGCTTGATCTGGTAGGGTATGGGGCGACCGCTCGCCGCCTCAAACGCCTTGACCATCTCCAGTACCGAATAACCCTGACCCGTCCCCAGGTTGTAGGTGAAGACGCCCGTATCGCCGGCGATGCGAGCCAGCGCCTTGAGGTGCCCGATGGCGAGATCCACCACGTGGATGTAGTCGCGCACCCCGGTGCCATCGACCGTGGGGTAGTCGTTGCCAAACACCCCCAGCTCCTTGAGCTTGCCGACCCCGACCTGGCTGATGTAGGGGATCAGGTTATTGGGGATGCCGCTCGGGTCTTCACCGATGAGACCGCTCTCGTGGGCGCCGACCGGGTTGAAGTAACGCAGCAGCACGATGGACCAGCGGGGATCGGAGGCGCTGAGATCGCGCAGCATCTCCTCCACCATCAGCTTGGAGCGGCCATAGGGGTTGGTGGCACCGGTCGGGAAGTGCTCGCGGATGGGCACCGAGGCAGGGTCCCCGTAGACGGTCGCCGACGAGCTGAACACCAGACGACACACCCCGGCGCTGGCCATCTCTTCACACAGCACCAGGGTGCCGGTCACGTTGTTCTGGTAGTAGGTCAGCGGGATCCGGGTCGACTCCCCCACCGCCTTGAGGCCGGCGAAGTGAATCACCGACGCGATGTCATATTCGGCAAACAGGCGCCGCAGACAGGCCCTGTCCAGCACATCCCCCTCGACGAAGGTGACGCCCTTGCCGGTGATCTGCTCAACCCGCTTGAGGGATTCGAGCGAAGAGTTGGAGAGGTTGTCCAGCACCACCACCTGCTGCCCAGCGCCGAGCAGCTCCACTAGCGTGTGGGAGCCGATATAGCCGGCGCCCCCCGTTACCAAAATGGTCATCTTGTTATCCCGTACCCGATAAACCTAGGCTGAGTCTAATCCGCTGACTCAGCGGGTAAAAGATAAAGATACGAGTGGCACCTCAATAGTCGACGCTGACATCCCCTCGGACGGTACAGGAGCAGGCCAGGGCCACACCACTCTCCAACTCGTGCGCACTCAGCGTCATCAGGCTCTGGCGCTCTATCGCACCCACAGTGGTACAGCGGCAGGCGCCACAGACACCGGCGCGGCAGGCTGCCAGCATGTGCTCCCCGGCCTCTTCCAGCGCCGCGAGCAGGGTTTGCCCCGGCAAAATCTTCACCCGCTTGCCGCTCTTCTTCAGGGTCAGCCAGAAGTGCTCGCTCGGGGCCGAAGTCGGTTCTGTGGCCGGCAGGCCGAAAGACTCCTGATGCAGCTGCCCGGCAGGCAGTCCCAGCTCGATCAGCATGGCGCCGACCGCCTCCATGTAGGGGGCTGGACCACACAGGTAGACGTGGCGGCCAAGCAGGTCGGGCGCCAGCTCTCTGAGCATATCCGGCGTGAGGCGCCCCACCCAGGGGTGATCGACCGGCGCCTCTTCCAGCACCAGGGCGTGGCGCACGCCGGGATGAGCCTCGGCCAGGGAGGCCAGTTCATGGCCGAAGATGACATCTTCGGACGAGCGGGCGCTGTGAATGAAGCGGATATCGGCATCCGGCCGTTTGGCCAGCTCGTCACGCAGCATGGCCCACATGGGGGTGATCCCAGAGCCGGCGCTGAGCAGCAGGGGACGATCGCAGGGCAACGCACTCAGGTTGAACTCCCCGAAGGGGCCGTCGACCCGAATGGTATCACCCACCTGCAGGCTCTGGTGCAGGTGGTGGGAAACCTTGCCCACTGCCTTGATGGTGACAGTCCAGAAGGGATCATGGGGGGCCGACGACAGGGTGTAGGCGCGGCTGTGGGAGACACCGTCAATCTCGGTATGCAGGGTCACACACTGGCCGGCGAGCACGGGCGGCAGGCACCCCTCCAGGGGGGCAAGTTGCCAAGTCACCACGTCGTGGGTCTCGGCGCGGCGGCCAATGCAGGTGAGGATAAGTGGGGTCATGGTCAGGCTCCTCGGTGCGAGGTGAACACGGCGAGCCGGACGGCTCGCCAAACGCAGATATGAAAGGCGATCAGGCCGCCAGGATCTCGGCCAGATCGGCCTCGGCCGTGGTGGTCCCCTTGAGGCCAAACTGCTCCTCCAACACCTGAATGAGGTGAGGCGTGAGGAAGGGGGGCGCGGTCGGGCCGGTGCGAATATTTTTCACACCGAGTGCCAGCAGGGTAAGCAGGATGACGATGGCTTTCTGCTCGAACCAGGAGAGCACCAGGGTCAGGGGCAGGTCGTTGACCCCGCACTCGAAGGCATCGGCCAGAGCCAGGGCGAGCTGGATGGCGGAGTAGGCATCGTTACACTGACCCACGTCGAGCAGGCGTGGAATGCCCTGGATGTCACCAAACTCCAGCTTGTTGAACTTGTACTTGCCACAGCCCAGGGTAAGCAGCAGGCTGTCCTGAGGCACCGCCTTGGCAAACTCGGTGTAGTAGGCGCGCTCGGCGCGATCGCCGTCACAGCCACCCACCAGGAAGAAGTGCTTGATATCGCCGCTCTTGACCCTGTCGATGACGGCCGGCGCCGCCTGCATCAGGGCGTTGCGGGCAAAGCCGATGGTGATGAAGTGCTCCAGCTCTTCATGCTTGAAGCCATCCAGCGTTTGCGCCTTGGCGATGACGGCTGAGAAATCCTCCCCTTCGAGATGGGTGACACCGGGCCAACCGACGATAGAGCGGGTGAAGATGCGATCGCTGTAGCTGCCCACGTTCGGGTCGATGATGCAGTTGGAGGTCATCACCACGGCGCCCGGGAAGTTGGCGAACTCTTTTTGCTGGTTCTGCCAGGCAGAGCCATAGTTGCCCACCAGGTGCGGATACTGCTTGAAGAAGGGGTAGGCCAGTGCCGGCAGCATCTCACCGTGGGTGTAGACCAGGATGCCGGTGCCCGCGGTCTGCTCCAGGATGAGCTTGAGATCCACCATGTCGTGACCGGATACCAGGATACACTTGCCCGGCACCGGGGTGACACGCACCCGGGTCGGCTCCGGATGGCCGAAGGCACTGGTCTCACCGCGATCGAGCATCTCCATGACACGGAAGTTGAGCAAGCCGATGTCCATGGCGCACTGGAGCAAGGGGGCGACCTCGGCCGGGTCTGTGGCCAGCCAGGCCATGATGCGGTGGAACTCGGCACCGATGGCGTCGTCCTGCTCCCCCAGCACACGGGCATGCTCCATGTAGGCGGCGGCGCCCTTGAGACCATAGAGGCAGAGCAGGCGCAATCCCATCACATCCTCACTAACCTGATCCTTGCCGCGATTGACGGCGGCCTGGGGAGCCACGGCGAGCTGGCTCAATTTCTCTTCCCCCGGCTCGAAGGTGGCCGCGGCAGGCAAGGCGGCGAGATCCACCGCGAAGGCGCCGATGCGCTCGGCCAGTTGCTGACGGAAGGCGAGGGCCTGACGCACATAGCCAATGATGCGATCGGAGTCGAAGTTGACGTTGGTCAGGGTGGCGAAGAAGGCCTGGGGGACGAAGGCGTCGATGGCGCGATCCACGATGCCGTGCTCGCGGGCAAGCTCGGCCCAGGCGCTCACCCCTTGCAGGGTATAGATGAGCACATCCTGCAGATCTGAAGTCTCGGCAGTCTTGCCACACATGCCCTGGGCGAAGGCGCAGCCGTTGCCGGCCGGGGTACGGATGGTCTGTTCACATTGCACACAAAACATGATGCCACTCCTAATTGACATTCTATTTGTTTGTTTTGCGGCGATTCTATGCCTCCCTACGCGGACTTAATAGGCATTCTGATTGTTAGTTTAATGTCCCTTGATCTCGATCAATTCAACACCCTACAAAAAAACCGCCCAGAGGGCGGTAAAGGGTGGATAACGGTATGGCAAGAAAGGAAAAAACGTCTTAGTCGAGATAGGCTCGCAGCATCCACACCAGCTTCTCCTGCTGCTGGATGTAATCGGATAGCAGGGAGCTGGTTCCCTCGTCGCCGGCCTCGGCAGCCCGGTTCAATATGGTGCGTTGGGCCATCAGCAGCTCACGAAAACCCGCCAGCAGGGACTCAATACAGGTGCGCCCCTCGTGGACCCCTTGCGCCTCGGCAATAGATGAGAGAGTCAGATAACGGCTGAAGCTGTGCTCGGGCACGGCACCCAGGGTGAGGATCCGCTCGGCCAGCTCATCGACCTTGAGCAGCAGGTCGTTGTAGATCTCCTCAAACTTCAGGTGCAGCTCGAAGAAGTGGTTGCCGCGGATATTCCAGTGGAAACCGCGCACATTCATGTAGAGAATTTGATAGCTGGAGAGGAGCTGGTTGAGCTCGGCGGCCAGCGCCTGGGATTGAGCCGCATCGAGACCGATCGCATTTTTCATGGAACACCTCCAAATCTTGAGAACAGGGTCAGCATAATCACTCAGGAAGTGGAGGGATAATCGTTGCTGCCTAGGGGCTTGATAGCCGCTGACTATCAACAGGGCGACATTCCCCAGAAAAAGACCTAATCCCAGCCGCGATGCCAGCGCCCCGAGCCCTGCAACTCATAGCTCTCGACCTCCATCTCGGAGAGATCGTTCACATTTTGCAAGGTAACGCGCTCCACCACGCCGGTCGCATTGCGGCGACAAGCGACCACCAGAAAGCGATCCGCCGCAATGACGCCAACGCCGGGAGGGTCCGCCTCCCGAGTCCATTTGGTAAAGAGCAGAGTCTCGCTATGGCCCATGGCTTCGCCTCTACATCGAGTTGCCCTGATTGGCAGGGTGATGGTGTCATTTGGGGGGACGCCAGCCTCATCGGCTTGCTCATTCCCCTGTAGGCAAGTCTATGCCACCCAGAAGAGGAAATAGTCCCGTGAGACACTACCGATAGCTAGCCGGAAGGGGTAAGGCGCAGCTGAACCCATGACTCACCCCAGCTCTTTAAACATGGCGATGGCGCGCAACCGGGCCGCGCCGTGATCGACGATGGGAGCCGGATAATTACCCAGGGGGCCCGGCTGATGCAGGCGAGCGGCGGGCAGAGCCGCCAGCTCGGGTATCCAGCGACGAATAAAGGTCCCCTCGGGATCGAAGCGCTCCCCCTGAGTGGTGGGGTTAAACACCCGGAAATAGGGCGCCGCATCGGCCCCCGTGCCGGCTGCCCACTGCCAGCCACCGTTGTTGGCGGCCAGATCCCCGTCGATCAGCTGGCTCATGAAGTAATCCTCCCCCCGGCGCCAGGAGATGTGCAGATCCTTGGTGAGAAAGCTCGCCACTATCATCCGCAGTCGGTTGTGCATCCAGCCGGTCTGCTTCAAGCAGCGCATGGCGGCATCGACGATGGGGTAGCCGGTGCGTCCCTCACACCAGGCGGTGAAGTGCTTCTCGTCATGGCTCCAGGCGAGAGCTCGGGTGTGCCGCTGGAACGGCTGGTTCATGGAGAGGTGCGGCTCCAGATAGAGCAGATGCCGGTAAAACTCACGCCAGATGAGCTCATTGAGCCAGGCAAAACCGGGGGCGCCCTTCTCCATGGGAAGGACGCCGAGTCCAGACTGGATTGCCGCGAGACACTGGTTGGGGCTCAAGACTCCTGCGGCCAGATAGGTCGACAGACGCGAGGTGCCTTGACGTGCGGGAAAGTCGCGCCGCTCTGCGTAGGCGGTCACCTCAGCCTCGACAAACTCACGCAGGCGCGCCTCGGCTTCCCCTTCGGCCACCGGCCAATCGGCCAGCACCCTCTGCTCGTGCTCACTGCGCTCGGGCAGGGGCCAGGCTTGCCACGTCAGCGGGGCAGCGATAGGCCGGGGAGTCGGCAGCAGGCTGAATCCACGCGACGCCAGTTGCCCAAGCCAGGCGCGACTGAAGGGGGTGAACACCTTGAAGGGCTCCCCCTTGCCGGTGCGGATCTCCCCCGGTGCGAAGACGCAGCAACCGGGCACGAAGTGACTGGGGATGGGCAGGGCCGCCGCGACGGCCTCATCCCGGCGCCGCTCATCAATCTCGATGGCGCTATGGGCGTGCAGCTCGCTCACCCCCCTCTCTCGCACCCAGCTTGCCAATGCGCTGGGGATCTCCCTGAACCAGGGTACCTCGATGAGGTGCAGCGGGATCCCGAGGCGCGCCAGCTCTGCGCCGAGCTGGTTGACCCGCTCGAGCAAGAAGCGCTCGCGCACGGCGGCCATATGATGGTGGCGCCACTGCTCACGGCTGATGATAAAGAGGCCCGCAACGGCCTCGCCGCGCTCGCGAGCGCGCTGACGGGCCTGAGTCAGGGCGCGGTGATCGACGACCCGTAGATCCTGTCGAAACCAGACGAGCTGCATATCAGGCCTCCTCTCTCGCGGCTAACCACTCCCCGATCCCGGGGAAGGCACCACCAGTGTAGTCGGGATAGAGGGAGAGCATCTCCCCAAGCTGCACGCATCCCTCGGGCCAGGTGTCGCTCACTTCGCCGCTCACCCCGGCGCCCACCAACACCAGCAGGGGGCCGTCCAGACGTGGCGCGATCAGGCGAGCCTCACGGGCCGTCAACTGCGGCAACAGGGTCACCATGAACCCCGCCTCACGGGCCTCCATGGCACAGAGCGCCAACTCGAGGGGGGGCAGGCGCCCCACCCCGGCCAGGGTCAGGGGCTGCCCCTTATCCTGGGCGATCAGGCGGCGACCGAAATAGGTCTCGAGAAAATTGAGGGCATAGGCGTGCAGAGCCGCGCCGTCAGGGCGCTCCAGATGGCGGGCCAAGCGCTCCAGCCAGGGGTTGAAAACCTGGCGGCGCAGCAGGGGCAGCGGGTAGTTGGCGGTCAGCTCGCCGAGACGTGACTCCAGTTGGCGCTGGTTTAGGGCCAGCAGGGCCGAGTCGAGGGACTCCAGCTTCTCCTGCCAGTGATCCGGCTGCGCCCCTGCAGTTGGGGGCTCCTGCTCCAGCAACGAGCTCACCTGACCTATGCTGACCCCCAGTTCGAGCCAGGCAAGAATGCGCCGGATCAGGGCGATGTCCTGCTCGCTGTAGAGGCGGTGTCCCTTCTCGGTACGGCGCGGCACCACCAGCCCATAGCGGCGCTGCCAAGCCCTCAGGGTGACCGGGTTGACCCCGGTCAGGCGAGCCACGTCACGGATAGGATAGAGGGGAGATTCGGTCACAGGCTGTACCTCAACTTTAACGACTCGGGATGGGGTTGCAGATAAACCTGCGACGCCAGATAGGGGTTCGGAAATTCACGCAGGTAGTGGCGGATCAGGGTCAGCGGCACCAGCAGCGGCAACAGGCCAACCCGATACTTGTGGATCACCTCGGCCAGCTCCTGGCGCTGGGGTGAGCTCAGGTGACGCTTGAAGTAGCCCTGCAGATGCTGCAGCACATTGGAGTGCCCTTTGCGATTGGCACGCCGGGTCAAGGCCTCCATCAGGCCGGCGATATAGGTATCGGCCACCTCATCGAGCGGGCGCTCGCCGACACGTCCGAGCAGGCTGCCGAGACGGCGATAGATCTCGGGGGCATGGGAGAGCACCAGATACTTGTAACGGGAGTGAAAGGCGATGAGGCGTGCCGCACTCAACCCCTGATGCGCGAGCTGCTGCCAGTCATGGTAGGCAAACACCCGCAGCACGAAGTTCTCGCGCAGAATAGGATCGTTGAGCCGCCCCTCCTCCTCGACCGGCAACAGGGGGTGAGCCTCCATCAGGGCTCGGGCAAATAGCCCCACCCCTTCCTTGGCAGCCCCTTCCCCACCGTAGACCTTCACCCGCTCCATGCCACAGCTGGGGGACTTGGCGCAGAGGATGTACCCGCTGAGAAAGTCGAGCTCGCGCACCTTCTGCTCGCTGAAGGCGATCAGGCGCTCGGTCACATCGAAGGCGCCGTTGCTGGCCTCGGCCCGGATATCACCATCGCGGCGCACCAGGCGTATGGTGGGACGAGGCGCCCCCAGGCCAATCGCCATCTCGGGGCACACGGGATGAAACTCAAAATGTTGAGCCAGCTCGCGCTCACAGAAGGGAGAGCGTTTGTGGCCGCCATCATAACGAACCTGAGCACCCAGTAAGCAGGCGCTGATCCCGACCTTAATCTTGTACATGACCCACCTCCTTGCACAACTATTCTCTTTATAACTGTTGTACAAGAGAATGCAAGTTGTACAAGTTAACGGTACAACCATGAAAAAGGCCCGGGCAGAAGCACCGGGCCAAAGGAGGGGGAAGCCAGACAGGGGATCAGAAACTGTATTTTACGCCCAGGCTGGAGATGGAGCCCTTCTGCAGATCCCAGTTACGGTAGGTGTAGTCGGCGGTCAGGGCCCAGGCCGGGCTCAGCTTGTAGGCGGCGCCGACCTTGAAGTCGTGCATGTCCTTGGTCATGTTGGCGTAGCGGTAGGCGGTTGAGAGCTCCACATTGCCCACGTCGTAACGCAGACCCACTTCACCGTACAGGCTGCCGCCACTCTTGCGACTGACCGCATCCCACCCTTTCACGTCATGGGCCAGCTCGCGCTCCAGGGTGTAACCCATGGCACCCATCTCTCCGTAGAGATTCAGCCCGGTGCTGAGGGGAGTAAACAGACCAACACCGGCGTTGTAGATGCCCATGCCATCGTTACCGTTCTGGCGAGAGGTGTACTCGCTGCCGAGACGGCCATAGAAGTTACCGGCGAAGGACTTGGAGAGATCCAGGGTCAGGCCGCCAAAATCGCGGGTCGACTCGCTGTCACGGGGGGAATTCAAGTCCTTGAGATAGTCGGACTTGGTGTGTGCCCAGGTGGCCGCGCCCTTGGCATAGCTGAACGCATCGGCCGCGAAGGCACTGTGGGCTGTCAGGGCAGAGAGAGCCAGCAGGGAGAGGGTGATCTTCTTCATGGTATCAAACTCCGTTTCAAGGATGGATTGGAACGGAAACCATTGTGCCTCTCCCCGGCGACTCGACCGAACCGCAAGCTGTTACCGAAGCATTGCAGTTGTAAGCAATGTTTACCGCCGGTAAGCAGCCGTGTCTCAGCGGAAGACTACCTCGTCGAGTTCGACACGCACCAGGGGCTTACCGCTCAGGCCAGCCGGACGGGGCAGCTCTATCTCACGGGCGGCACGGGTCTCCCCCTTACGCAGGTAGGTATCGGGCATGCGGGTCTCGGCGACCCAGAAGCGGGCCGGCTCGCGCACCAGCTGGCGACCCTCCTGATCGAACAGCGTCACCCAGCCGGTAACCAGGATGGCGTTGCGACTCCCCTGATTGTGCGCCTCAAAGTGGAGGGTGAGGGTCTCATCGCCCTCGATGCCGCTCAGGGCGATGCCGATGCCATCCCGAGTCACCTGGCTCAACAGCTCGGGGCGAGCCTTGGCCTGCTCGGTCAGCACAGCGGCGGCCGGCACAGCGGATGCGGACGCGCCTGTCGCGACAACCGGCTCGGCCGGTTTGACCACCAGGTACTCCCAGGTGTGATCGTCATTGAGCTGGATCTGGGTGCCATCGGGCAGGGTGACCTGAGTCAGGGGGGCGGCCAGGCAGAGCGTCGGGGCCAGCAGCAGGGCGGGGAGAAGACGATTCATCGGGTGATTCCATCATGGGCAAAGGGTGGCAAGTATAATCGCGCCGCGTCCCTCTGCCCACGACCGGGATCACACTGCCTATGGCTGCACCTGCTCGAGAGGAAGACCCGCCCCCATCCGATGCAGATCGAGAGTCACCAGATCGAACCCGCACGCCTGCAGGGCGCCGAGGATCTCCTCTCGCCGATCGAAGGCGACCGCCAGCTCCCGCTCATCCACGCGCACCCGGCCGAGCATGGTCTCCCCATCCGAGAGGTAATGAAAGAAGACCCGCGCCGCCGGTAACCCCATGTCGGCCAGGATCTGCTCCGCCATGTCGACCATACGCAGCCGATCGCCATCCATGTCCTCTTCGCTGGAGAAACGCAGACTCAGGCAGCCGGTTTCGTTGCTCCCCCAGACGGCCAGTTGGCGCTGGTGAAACCCGTAACGAAAATCGCGCGTGGTCATCCCCTCATCGGCGAAGGTCCAGAGCGTATTGTTCGGCGGCGAGCCGAAATGGGCGCGGTAGGCCTCGGCATCTTCCACCGAGGCGGCCACCAGCAGCGGGATGGTCGCCAGCCCCGGGTGGGCGTCACGAAACCGACTCAACCAGCGAATGGGATCCGGTGCCTGGGTCGCGAGACCATCATGGTCGAAGAAGATCATCTCGTCGCTCTTGAGGAGCACCTGATCGATACCATAGTGCTCGCAGTAGCGCCGGGCCCTGACGATATCGCGCCGGCTGCGATTGGGGCTGTCCACCGTGAAGGCCCGCACCGACACACCGGCTGCGCGGCACAGCTCCATGGCATAACAGGACTCCATCCTGCCCGAGAAGGAGACGATGAGGCGAGGATGGGCCGCAAGCTGCGCCATCAGTCGCTGCTCCCGGGCCAGAAACAGCTGATCGCGCACGGGGCTCAGAGAGACGATATTGTCGGACATGAGGGCTCCCTTACAGCTGGCCGAGCGCCTGCAGCTCGCTGCGGCACTGGGTCGGCCCAGTGAAGAGGACCCCGTGGATCCCCACTCGGGCCGCCGCCTCGATATTGGCGGCACTGTCATCGATAAAGAGGCAATCTTGAGCCTTCAGGTCGTGAGCCACCAGCAGATAGCGATAGATGTCAGGCTCGGGCTTCATCATACGCACCCGGGCCGAGACCACCTTAGCCTTGAAGAAACGCCAGAAGTCGCAGTGCTGCTCGAGATAGTCGATGCTGGCGTGCCCCATGTTGGAGAGGGCATAGAGGGCATGACCCCGGGCATGCAGCTCGGCCAGCAGGGAGAGCATGGCGGGATCGGGCACCAGGGAGGGGGGCACGGCCTCCAGTATGGCCAGATTCTCGGCCATGGAGAGGCCGGTTCGTGCCTCGGCGCGGCGGGCCATGGTGTGCAGGGAGAGGGTCCCCCGGTCCACCTCCAGCCAGTCGGGATGATCGAACAGCACGCGGGCCAGCTCGGCGGCGCCTTCCGGACCTCGCACCCTACTCACTATGCGCTCGGGCTCCCAACTGACGATCACCCGCCCCAGATCGAAAATCAACGCCATGATACCTCTCCCTACCGTCACGCCAGTCAACCATGATGCCGCGCATGGGCCCCAAGAGCCAGTGTCACTATCGGCAAAACGGCTGCCCCCCTGAGCCGAACACGCCATTTTTTACTTGCAAGCAACCGGCAAATCCCTTAATGGTTAGGACATTGACGACAGGGAGACCTCCCCATGCAGACCCTATTCCTCTTTGGTTTCTTCTTTTTTACTCAGCCTGACTGAGGGTGGCTGCGCGTCGTTGCTAACGAGACCAAAGACGAATCGAGCCTCCCCCGCGGAGGCTCTGTTTTTTATAAGCCCATGGCGGCACATTACAGGGAACAATCAATGGCATTGCTCGAGCACATCAGAGAAGAGATCACCCAACTCGACACAGAGCTGCTGGCCCTGCTGGCGCGGCGCAAGAGCCTCAGCATAGAGGTGGCCAAGGCCAAGCAGGCCAACCCACGCCCCATTCGGGACCACCAGCGCGAACAAGATCTGCTGGTCAATCTGATCCAGAAGGGGCGCCCGCTCGGCCTCGATGCCCAGTACGTGACCCGCATTTACCACACCATCATCGAAGACTCGGTGCTCTCCCAGCAGGCCTACCTGCAAGGGCTGCTCAACCCGAGCCAGCAAGAGCCCATGACCAGCGTCGCCTATCTGGGCCCGCGCGGTTCCTACTCCAGTCTGGCCGCTCGCCGCTATCTCGCCCGTTACAAGGATCAGGTCATCGAGGTCAACTGTCACAACTTTCGCGAGGTGATCGATGCGGTGGAATCGGGGCAGGCCGCCTACGGAGTGCTGCCCATCGAGAACACCAGTTCGGGCTCCATCAACGAGGTCTACGACGTGATGCAGCACACCAACCTCTCCATCGTCGGCGAGCTCACTTACCCCATAGAGCACTGCATCCTCACCGCGGTGCCGACCGAGCTGGTGCGGATCAAGACCCTCTACGCCCATCCCCAGGTATTCCAGCAGTGCTCCCATTATCTGGGCAAGCTGGAGGGGGTGCGCCACGAGATCTGCGACTCCTCCTCCAGCGCCATGATGAAGGTGCGTGAGCTGGCGAGCCCCGAAGCGGCGGCCATCGGCAGTGCCGCCGGCGGCGAGCTCTACGGCCTGTCAGTGGTCGCCACCAACATGGCGAACCAGAAAGAGAACTACAGCCGCTTCATCGTGGTTGCCCGCAAGCCCATCGAGGTAGCCCCCCAGATCCCGGCCAAGACCACCCTCATCATGTCCACCTCCCAACAGGCGGGCTCCCTGGTCGAGGCGCTACTGGTACTGCGCAGCCATCAGATCAACATGACCAAGCTCGAGTCCCGCCCGGTGCAGGGTAATCCTTGGGAGGAGATGTTCTATCTGGATGTCTCGGCCAATCTGCAAACCCCCCAGATGCAGGCCGCCCTGGTCGAGCTGACCAAGATCACCCGCCACATCAAGGTGCTCGGCTGCTACCCGAGTGAAGACGTCAAACCGACCGATGTGCCCCCCGTGCTGCTGGGGCAGTAAACAAAATAGAAAGAGGCGGGTCACCCCGCCTCTTTCTTTATCCGTCTCCCTCAGTAGCCATAGGCCAGCTGATTGATGTTGTAGAGATCTCGGGTATCGAGCTCCATCTCGGTGGCATAGGTGTTGCCGTTGGGGTAGCTGCGTACCACCCTGGCACCGCGCACGATCCCCTCCACCGAGACATCGAGGGAGTTAGAGGCCTGGGTGAGATCCTTATAGCTGGAGCGCCCCACCACCTGCTGACCATTGAGCGACTCGGCCAACTCCCGATAGGCATCCATCTTGGAGGCGCGGATCGCCTGCAGCATCTTCTCATCCTGGCTCGGCCCGGGCTGAATGCTGATCACCGCATAACCGACGGCCCGGATCACCGGAAAATCGTCCGGCTTCTGATTGGAATAATCCACCACCCGGTTGCCGCTGCAACCGGTCAGCAGGAGGGCCCCCAACAGGATCCAAAACATTCTCATGACCATCTCCTCAATAGACAGGATTGACCAACCGCCCACTCGGGCCGACGATATTGCTGCGATAGACATAACCCCGGTTTGGAGAGGCCCGGCCGAAGGAGTTGCCGGCACCATTCAGGTAGGCTTGAGGGATCAGGTTCTGCGCCGTGGTTTCGACCATCTTGGTCCGCATGTCGATGATGCGGGCATTGACCAGTACCCCTTGCTTGTTACGGCTGAAGGTCCCTACCAGAATGCGGGAGATGGGCAGGCGACTCGCCAGATCTTTGTAGTTGCGACTGAGGACGAAGTCCCCCTGGGGGGTAACCTTGATGGCACCGGTCAGCTTGAAGTCCACCACCACCTCGCCACGCCGGTTGAGCTCATGAATAAAGCTCTCTTGCAACTGCTGCCCCATCCAGTTGGTGTCCTGCAACGTGTCGAGATCGACGAAGGAGGCCACGGCAATGGGCTCGGTCAGGGTCGAGGGAGAGCGTTTTTCCATCATCTGATCGGCCATGCGCGCCGTCAGCCAGTTGAGCTCCATACCCGGCGCCGCCTGGCGGGGATCGCCCACCGCCCGATCGATAGGATCTGCCGAGCAGCCGAGCAGGCTCATGCAGAGCAGGGCCGTCATCATCACACGCTTCATGAACATCATCCTGAAAGAGGTCATGCCCGGTTATCGGCGCACGGCGCCAACCCTTGAGTTCATTTCATGATTGGCAAAGAGAGTGGGATTTTTGCATGATTCTTGCTAAGCAGAGGGATAGCTCGCTTCGCCTCCGTCGGATTGACGGCGCCGAAGTCCCCATTCCCAAGCAAAGGTTATTGCCATGAAATGCCCCCTGTTGCTCGCCCTGCTGCTCGCCCTCCCTGCCCAGGCCGCCTGGATCCAGGCCAGGGGGAGTGCCGCCATCACGGGTGGCGATGAAGCCTATGCCCGCGAGCAGGCCACCCGGGATGCCCTGCGCCAGGCCTTGCTCGACAGCGGCGCCTCTGTCTCCAGTCTGCAGCGGCTGGAAAATGGCAGCATAAGGCAGGATCGCTTTCAGGTTCGCTCCGGGGGCGAGATCCGCCAATATCAGCTGTTGCGTGAAGAGGTACGCAACAATCGCATGTTCATCACGCTGCGGGCCGATATTCGTGCCGAGCGTCAGCTCTGCCCCTCCCAGCGCTACGCCAAGGATCTGACGCTGGTGCGTCTGCGCCTGCGTAACCCCGATCAGGCCAGCTATGGCGCCCTCAACGATCTGCCCCCTTCGGTGTCACGCCGTCTGTTCGAGAAGATCGCCGACAACGACAAGGCACTGGTGGCACGGCGCTGGCTCGATGAAAACCTGCGCATCGATCCCCTCTATCTACAGCAGGGGGATCGCAGCTATATGGAAGAGATCAAGGCGCTGAGCCAGCGTACCGACAGTCAGTATCTGCTGCTGGGCAGCATCGACGACGTCTCGGTCGAGAGCCAGGGTAACGCCCTCACCTCCTGGTATGAAGATCCCCTGCGCCACTTCCGCCTCCAGCTCTATCTCTTTGACGGCATCAACGGCGCCATGCTCAGCCGCAAGTCCTATGAGGGGGCCGCCCTGTGGACCTTTGACAAGCGCGAGCAGGTGGGGACCACTGACAGCCGTTTCTGGAGCTCGAGCTATGGCCAGGAGGTCGACCACCTGCTTGAGCGGGCCGCCCAGGATGTGGCGGGCGAGCTCACCTGTGCCCCCGTGATGGCCCGGATCATCGCCCAGAACGAACGGGGTCCTCACATCAATCTGGGGCGGCGCAACGGGGTCAAGCTAGGGGACCAGTTCCGCATCCAGCACAGGGCCGACTTTGTAGATGCGTATGGCGATGCCCGGGCCCTGCGTAACCCGGCCACCGGCCTCTTTGAGGTGGTTCAGGTATTCGATGATGGCGCCATCTTGCGTACCCAGAGCCGCTACGAGCCATTTAATATCCAGATCGGTGACTTCGCCATATTGGAATAGAAATCAAGGCTTTAATTACGATCATCTTGCTGTATAATGCCGCCCACGCGCAGCTCCCGTAGCTCAGTAGGATAGAGCGGTCCCCTCCTAAGGGACAGGCCACAGGTTCGACTCCTGTCGGGAGCGCCATTTATATCAAGGGGTTAGCATCGTCATGGTGCTAACCCCTTGATCTTTACGGCCTCCATGGCCCACAGGGCGAGGCGGTACCCGTTACACTCTCAGTAACGAGGCTGGTGCCACCCATGTTGCCGCTGTTGTTGTTGCCCATCTTACGACGGGAGGGCTAATCCCATGACCCATCAGGACCAGATTGAGCTGGCCCCCCTGCTCACCCGGCTCACCCCGGGAGCCCATGTGTTGATCAGCGGCGATGATGGCCACCTTTGCAGCGCCCTGCGCGAGGCCGGTATGGTGGTCAGTGCCTGCTGCGATGACATCCCGGCCGCCATGGCGGCATCCGCCCGGGGCGGCGTGCCGGTACGGGCCGTCCCCTTGCATCGTATGAGCTCGGTCGTTCCCTTCGACGGGGTGTGCCGAGTCGGCGATCGGCATCACTGGCAGGCCGATCTGAAGGCCCTCTCCCGCCTGCTTAAACCCGCCTCCCCCCTGCTCGCACTGGGAGAGCTGCCCACCACCCTGCCCCACGGATGGCATCAGGAAGGGGCAATTCTGTTGCACGACTGAATCGTCCTGCCGCATCGGGTTTTCTTTGAATACCGCCCTGCCTTACACTCGACGGGATAAGGATCTTGCGGAGACGCCGATGCGATACCTTCTTCTCTCAACCCTGATGCTGCTGGCCGCTTGCTCGTCCACGCCGCCCCCGCCGCCTCCTGTGTCAACACACTCTGCCTTTGAAGGCTTCTATCAGGAGTGGCGTGGCGTCCCCTACCGCATGGGCGGCAGCTCGCGCACTGGCCTCGACTGCTCTGCGTTTACGCAGCTTGCCTACCGTCAGGTGCTCGGCCTGCCTCTCCCCCGCACCACCGAATCCCAGGCCGAGCTCGGCGTTCCGGTCTCTCGCTCGAATCTACGCCATGGCGATCTGGTCTTCTTCAAGACCGGCTGGAGTCAGTACCATGTGGGTGTCTATACCGGTGGCGGTGAATTTATCCACGCCTCCACCAGCAAGGGAGTGATCCGCTCGCGCCTCGACAACGTCTACTGGAAGCGGCACTACTGGCAGGCACGGCGCATGGATCCGATCCTGATGATGGCGCAACAAGGCGATTCCGGGTCATGAAACGCTCACAAAAGGGCGAAAAATAAGCAAACAAACCAAAAAATGGGGTGAAGCAGGCTTTTTTACCAATCTTTTTGTTTTTCGGGGTTCACAAGCGAAAAGTTTCTGGTAGTATTCGCCTCGCACTTGGGGAGGGGTTCCCGAGCGGCCAAAGGGATCAGACTGTAAATCTGACGGCTCTGCCTTCGAAGGTTCGAATCCTTCTCCCTCCACCATCTACCAAGTGCAAAAATCAGGAAGTACCCCGTGGAGGGGTTCCCGAGCGGCCAAAGGGATCAGACTGTAAATCTGACGGCTCTGCCTTCGAAGGTTCGAATCCTTCTCCCTCCACCACTTTCCTGAATACAATCTGTGGAGGGGTTCCCGAGCGGCCAAAGGGATCAGACTGTAAATCTGACGGCTCTGCCTTCGAAGGTTCGAATCCTTCTCCCTCCACCACTATTCAGAGACCCCGGCCAAGCGCCGGGGTTTCGCTTTTCTACGCGCCTCACATTTGTCCCTCCCCTCATTTGACCACCCAGCCTCAGGGTGTTAGCTTCCTGACAAAACAATCTGTTAACAAGGCTATGGACAGCTCACTCACCATCGTCATCGCCGATGACCACCCGCTCTTTCGCGGCGCCCTCTACCAAGCGGTACACCTGGCCATGAATCAGGCACACCTGCTGGAGGCCGACTCCATCGATTCGCTGCTCACCCTGCTAAGAGAGCATGACGACGTGGATCTCCTGTTGCTCGATCTGAAGATGCCCGGGGCCAACGGCCTGGAGGGACTTGCCCACCTGCGCGGTCAATATCCGGACCTGCCCGTGGTGGTCGTATCTGCCGCCGAAGAGCCCGCCATCATAGGTCAGGTGATGGCCATGGGAGCCCTCGGCTTTATCCCCAAATCCTCACCCATGAAGACGCTGGTCGACGCGCTCTCCACCGTCCTCGGCGGCGATACCTGGCTGCCGGAGGGGATCTCATTGCAGCAAGACGGATTTGGCCTGGCCGAGCGCCTCTCGAGCCTGACCCCCCAGCAATACAAGGTGCTGCTGATGCTGCGCGACGGCAGCCTCAACAAGCAGATCGCCTGGGAGCTCAGCGTCTCCGAGGCCACCATCAAGGCCCACATCACCGCCATCTTTCGCAAACTGGGGGTGAAGAATCGCACCCAGGCGGTGATCGCCCTGCAGCAGCTCGACCTGTAGTCGACCACGACGATTCTGCCAGCCAAGACAGCACCGCCACGAAAAAAAAACGTGCTTGGATGACAGCGACTTATAGTTAGAAAAAAGTCGTAGGAACGCGCCGTATGTCGAGGCCCAACACCGCACTGCTGTTGACCGGGGGTGGCGCTCGCGCCGCCTATCAAGTGGGGGCCATCAAGGCCATCGCCGAGCTTTACCCGCGCAACATAGGGATCCCTTTTCCCATCCTCTGCGGCACCTCGGCCGGCGCCATCAATGTCACCGCCCTTGCCTGCTATGCCTCCTGTTTCCAACTCGGGGCACGCAAGCTGGAGTGGGTCTGGCGCCGCTTCGAGACCCGCCACATCTTCACCTTCTTTCCGGGCCAGGTGCTGCGCCGTCTCCTGTTTGAGGGATCGGCGGGGCTGATTCGCCCCACCCCCAACCCAGCCTTCAACCTCTTCTCTCACGACCCTCTGCGCCGCCTGCTGGATCAACTCATCGACTATGAGCGGATCGACGACAACCTCCTCTACGGCACCCTGGAGGCACTGGCCATCACGGCGTCAGACTATTACGGCGGCCAGTCGACTACCTTCTTCCAGGGGCGCCCCGATCATCACCCCTGGGAGCGGGCCCGGCGTCGCGGCATCAGTACCGTCATCAATTCAGACCATCTGCTGGCCTCGGCGGCACTCCCCTTCGTCTTCCCTCCCCTGATGATCGATGGCCACTATTATGGGGATGGATCCATTCATCAGCTCAGTCCCTTAAGCCCGGCCATCCACCTCGGGGCCGAACACATACTGGTGATCTCCCTAGATGCTCCGCATAAGGAGCGGCCCCACAGCCATAGCCTGACCAGCTCGGAAATCGCCAGCCACCTGCTCAATACCGTCTTCACCGATACTCTCAACTCGGATCTCGAGCGGTTGTGGCGCATCAACAAGACCCTCGCCATGTTGCCGCGCAGCGAACGTGAGCGACTCAGGCTCAAGTCGGTCGAGACCTGCCTTATCAAACCAAGCCAGGATCTCGACGAGCTGGCGCTGCCCTATCTCGCCAAACTGCCGGTCCATATACGCCGCTTGCTGCGGATCCTCGGCGTCAAGGGTGACGAGCCGAGCACCCTGGCCAGCTTTCTCATGTTCCATCCCGGTTACTGCCAACGCCTGATCCGGCTCGGCTATGAAGATACTCTGGCCGCCCAGCAGCGCGTCTGCGCCTTTCTCGGCCTGGCCCCCCCCTATCGGGAAGAGCAGCCGGCCTAACCACCCTCCAGCAGCCGCTGGGCCCCCTGCTCGATGTCGGCGCTGTTGCCAAACAAAATGATGGTGTCGCCCGCCAGCAGCCGCAGGGTCGACAGGGGCTCCAGGCTCTCCTGCTCGCGCAGCACCTCCTTGATATGCACCGCCAGCCCCAACTCCTCGATGCGGCGCCCGATGGCCCAGGCCTGCCCCTCCAGCAATACGGGGTGCAACCGCTCAAGCACCAGCTCCCGCTCGATCCCGGCGCCACTCTGATCCCCCCAGTAGAAGCCGTGCAAGAATCGGTAGTGGGTCCGCCGCTCCTGCTCCATACGGCGAATGATGCGCCCGATGGGCACATCGCAGTTGACCAGCACATGGGAGACCAACATCAGCGCCCCCTCTTGCGTCTCCGGCACTATTTCTTTGGCACCTGCCGCCAGATAGGCCTCCAGATGAGTATCATCCCGTGTCCGGACCAGGGTCTTGACGCTGGGAGCCAGCTCCTTGACCAGGGCCAGCATCGCCTCGATGCGGCGTCGGTCGTCGAAGGTGATGATGAGCAGCCGCGCCCGTGACAAGCCGGCCGCCAACAGGATCTCTCGCCGCCCGGCATCGCCAAAGGCCACCTGCTCCCCCGCCAGCCTGGCCTCGCTGACCCGCTCCGGATCGAGATCCAGTGCCAGAAAGGGTATCTCCTCGAGCCTTAAGAAGCGGGCGCAGGTCTGACCGACTCGACCGAAGCCGGCGATGATCACATGATCGCACTTGCCAAGACCACTCTGGGCTACCTCGGACTGGGAGAGCAGCCGTGAACGGGTCAATGAGGCGGCCCAGGCCTGTGAGCGGTTGATAAGCCAGGGCGTCATGGCGATGGAGAGCACGCCGACCCCGATCAGCAGGGACGTTTGATCGCGGCCCAGCAGGCCATGCTGCGCCGCCAGCGCCAGCAGCACGAAGCCGAACTCCCCCATCTGACTCAACATGATGCCGGCCGCCAGGCTGTCGCGCTTGCGCTCCCCCATCAGGCGTCCGGCCAGCATCACCAGCACCGCCTTGCAGAGCATGAGCCCGACCACGGCCCCCATCACCCAGGCCCAGTGCAGCGCCACCCGCTGCCACTCCATACTCATCCCCACGGTGACGAAGAAGAGTCCCATCAGCATGTCGCGAAAGGGCCGAATATCAACCTCGAGCTGGTGCCGGTAGTGGGACTCCCCCAGCATCATGCCGGCCAGGAAGGCCCCCAACGCCATGGAGAGGCCTAGCCAGTTGGTGAGCAGGGCGGCCAGCAGCGCCACCAACAGGGTCGTCATCACGAAGAGCTCATCGGAGCGGACCCGGGCCACTTCGAAGAAAAGCCTCGGGAGCAACCACTTACCCACGGCCAGCAGCCCCACCAATGCCAGCATCCCCTTACCGGAGGCGATAAGCACCAACTGCAACAGGGCCGCCTCCCCCACCTCGGGCTCGGCGAGGATGGGGATCATCACCAGCAGGGGGACCACCGCCAGATCCTGAAACAGCAGGACACTCACCCCCAGCTGGGCGCGACGGGTGTGGAGCAGGTTCTCCTCCCCCAGCTGCTTGATGACCACGGCCGTCGAGGACATGGCGAGGGTCCCCCCCACCACCAGGGCCTGGGAAAAAGAGAACTCCCAGGCCCGCAGAACGGCCACACAGAGCAGGGTTGTGAGCAGCACCTGCAACAGGCCGACCCCGAGTACCAGGCGACGCATGGCGATGAGCCGGGGCAGGGAGAACTCAAGGCCGAGAGAGAACATCAGAAACACCACCCCCAGATCCCCCAGGGTGTGCATCACCTCCTGATTGCTGACCGCACCGCTGCCATAGGGCCCCAGCAGCACCCCCACCAGCAGGTAGGCGAGGATCGCCGGCAGCCCGAGACGTCGGAAAAGTGCCACCAGAAGGACGGCGACGAGCAGTAGCAGCAACAGTTCCCGGTACAATTTTTCCTCCTGTTTGATTGACTTAAGTTTAGTCAGCCAATTAGGGAGGCAGTGATCATCTTTTCGGCATGTTGTTTGCAGAACTGCAGGGTGAAGCGGGGAAACTGTCACTCCCCGGGTTGTAAGGAGTAGGCTGTGGACAACACAACGACGGCCGGTATGTTAAGCCAGGGGCTAGACCATTGGGTCAGGCACAGCGAGCGCCTGGTCTATCTTTCGAGTTCGGAACGGATCTCGCTGATCGAGTCACTGCTCGCCCAGCAGAGCCTGAGCGACTTGCTGGCAACCTTTGCCAGCGAGGCGGCAAAGATTGTCCGGATCCGCTCCCTGTTTATCGATTGCGGCCAACCTCGCCACATCATCAACAGTGAAGGGGCTGTGCTGCATCACAGCTTTGAGTTGCGAGGTAGCGACAACCACCTGATCGGCCTCATCAACTACGGCCTGGATCAGGCGCCGAGTCACGGCCAGCTCAGGATGCTCGAGCAGTACCACCTGGTGCTGGTGCAGCCCCTGCGCCTGATGCTGCGCCTGGAGTTGCTGCAACAACAGGTACGCCTCGATCACCTCACCGCGCTCGGCAACCGCGCCTACTTTGACGAGGCCATCGGCCGAGCTGTGGAACAGCACAGCCGTGACTCACGCGGGCTGGTGCTGGCGCTGATCGATCTGGATCGCTTCAAGCAAATCAATGACACCTGGGGGCATCCGGTCGGCGATCTGGTGCTGACCCGCTTCGCCCACCTGCTGCAAGGGGTGATCCGCACCACGGATCAGGCCTTCCGCCTCGGTGGCGACGAGTTTGCCTTGATCCTGCAGCCGGCCGAGCCCACCGCCTGGCAGCCGGTCTGGCTCCGGCTCAACGAGCAGCTGGCCATTCACAAGGAGCTCTCCACCTTCTCGGTCGGATGCAGCATGGGGGGGGCCAGCTGGCGACCTGGCATGAGCGTTCCCCAGCTCTATGAACTGGCCGATGCAGACCTCTATCTGCGTAAGGCGCAGCGCGGCTAGTCGAGCGGCCACTGCCAGGCGAGGCCCGTATCGGCCTCGCAGGCAAACTCCCGGCAGATGAAGAGTCCGAGCACGGCCGCCGGCGTCTCACCGTAATAGAGGATGGGAATGCGTCCCCTCTGCCAGGAGGGGATGCCGAACTCCTGCCACAGCTTCTTGAGCCGTCGCCCCCCGCTGCGCCCCACCGGGTGCAGCTGGCATCCGGGCGGCACGTCGAAGCGTACCGACAGCGACTCCCCCTCCCACGGCAAACGCAGTGGCCCTCCCTGACTTGCCTGCACCAGCAGGCGACCGAGCCCCTCTGGCAGCGTCAAGGGCTGACCAGGCGTCAGCGCCTCCTGCCAACTTATCCTCTGCACCTCCCCCGCGCTGCGCCGCAGCAGATGCAATACACCGGCGTGGCGGCGACAACTCCACCCCTCCCAATGGAGGGCGGGATTGGCATCCTCACGGGCACAGGCTACCTCGTGCCAGATCCGCTGCAGCTGCTCGCGGGAAGGAACGACGGCCCCGCACTGGCGCAGCCAGTAACGCAGCAGGTTATGGCGACGGGCGGGGGAGAGCTCGGCCAGGGTGGCAATCACTACCCCTTCCTGGCACAAGGTGCGCTGCAGATCCTCGGCCGCCACCTCGTCGAGCAGCACCGAGCTCTCGGCACACAGCTCGGCACTGCGCCCTGCGGTCTGCAAGATGGCGGGCCAGCGCTCACGCAGCAGGGGGATGAGATGCAGGCGCAAGAAGTTGCGATCGAAGCGATCATCGCCGTTGCTCTCGTCGTCGACCCAGGCTATCCCCGCCCGCTGCGCCGCCGCCACCAGCTGCTGGCGAGAGAAGGGAAGCCAGGGGCGCAGATGAGCGCCGTTTCCGAACGGCTGGCCGGCGCGCATCGCCCCCAACCCTCGCACACCACTGCCCCGCTTGAGGGCCAGCAGCAGGGTCTCGAGCTGATCGTCACCGTGGTGCGCCGTCAGCAGCACCCCCCCGGCGGGCAGATGAGTTTTCAGCACCTCATAGCGAGCCTCGCGCGCCTGGGCCTCCAGGCTCTCGCCATTGCCCGGCACCAGCCGAACCCGCTCGGTCACCAATGGCACCCCCAGTGCGTCACAACGAGCCTGGCAGAAGGCTACCCAGCCATCGGCATGAGGGCTCAGACCATGATGAACGTGAACAGCCACCAGTCGGCGGCGCCACTCGGGCTCGGCCGCCAACAGGGTCAGCAGCAAGGCGGAGTCGAGTCCCCCGCTCAGGGCCAGGCGCAGAGGGGCATCGGGATAGGCGCCGAGCGCCTGACACAAGGCCTGATGCAGAGGGTCGTCGCTGGTGGTGGTCATAAGGCATCCCCAAAATAGACCGGCGCATAATACCACCACTTGAGTCGCAGGATCGGCCACTGATAGAGTGGGGCCTCATGCCGGCCCGGCAGCATGGACAGGCTGAACCCTATTGGATAGCAAAGAGACCAACAATAATGACCCACAAGCTGACTTTAAGCGCATCTCTGGTTGCCCTGGCCCTGTTGGCCGGCTGCCAGAGCGCCCCACCTCGCCACAGCGGGCTGCAAGATGCCAACATGGATCTCGGCGTCAAACCCGGCGATGACTTCTTCCGTTATGCCAACGGCCACTGGCTCGGCACGGCCCAGATCCCGGCCGACCGCCCCGCCGACGGCGCCTTCTACGCCCTGCGCGATCGCTCCCTGGCCGACGTCAAGGTGCTGGTCGATGAGGCGGTCAAGGCCAATGCCAGCCAGGGCAACGATCAGCAGATCGCCGCCCTCTATCAGAGCTTCATGGATCGTAGCCAACGCGATGCGCTGGGCATGACCCCGCTGGCGCCGCTGCTCGCCGAGATCGACAAGGTCAAGAGTCACAGCGATCTGGCCCACGCCTTCGCCCGCAGCGCCCGCATCGGCGGCGGCGCCCCCTTCGCCTTCTGGATCGGAGCCGACGAGAAAGATCCCGACAGCTACAGCGTGACCCTCTATCAGAGCGGCCTCGGCCTGCCGGATCGGGACTACTACCTCAAGGACGACGCCGAGGCGCGCGCGCTCCAGCAGAAGTACCAGGCTCATATCGCCGCCATGCTGGCCCGCAGTGGCACCCCCAAGGCAGAGGCGGGAGCCCAGGCGGCGCGCATCCTGGCGCTGGAAACCAAGCTCGCCAGGCTGCAGTGGGACAATGTCACCCTGCGCGATCGGGAGAAGGGCTACAACCCCAAGAGCCAGGCCGAACTCAGACAGCTGGCCAGCCGCTTCGACTGGGGCCGCTGGCTCGACGACACCGGGCTTGCCAAGCAACCGCGCCTCATCGTCGGTCAGCCCGACTACCTGGCCGGAGTTGATGCCCTGATGCAGGAGACACCACTCGCCGACTGGCGCGCCTACCTGCGCTGGCACCTCATCAGCGACTGGGCCCCGTATCTGGATAAAGAGACCGATAGCCTCAACTTCGCCTTCTTCGGCACCACCCTGAGCGGCACACCGCAGCAGCGTCCGGACTGGGAGCGCGCCCTCGGCCTGCTCGACGAGCATCTGGGCGAGGCGGTGGGTGAGCGCTACGTGGCCCGCTACTTCCCGCCCGCCGCCAAGGCACGCATGGAGCAGCTGGTCGAAAACCTGCGCACCGCCTATGGCGAGAGCATCCGCGAGTTGGACTGGATGAGCGAAGCCACCAAGGCCAAGGCCCTGGAAAAGCTGGCCAAGTTCAGACCCAAGATCGGCTACCCGGACAAGTGGAAAGACTACAGCGCCATCACACTGCGCGCCGACGATCTGGTGGGTAACCTGCTGCGCGCCAGCGAGTTCGAATATGCCGATAACCTCGCCCGCCTCGGCAAGCCGGTCGATCGGGACGAGTGGCACATGACGCCGCAGACCGTGAACGCCTATTACAACCCGAGCAATAACGAGATCGTCTTCCCGGCGGCCATCTTGCAGCCCCCCTTCTTCGACATGCAGGCGGACGATGCCGTCAACTACGGCGCCATCGGCGGGGTCATCGGCCACGAGATGGGCCATGGTTTTGATGATCAGGGGGCAAAATCGGACGGTGACGGGGTGCTCACCAACTGGTGGAGCGAGCAGGATCTCAAGGAGTTCCGCTTCCGCACCAGCCGTCTGGTGGCCCAGTACAACCGCTTCGAGCCCATCAAGGGACAGAACGTCAACGGCGCCTTCACCTTGGGCGAGAACATCGGCGATCTGGGGGGGCTCACCATAGCCCACAAGGCCTACCAGCTCTCTCTCGATGGCGAAGAGGCTCCCGTCATCGACGGTTACACAGGCGATCAGCGCTTCTTCCTCGGCTGGGCCCAGGTGTGGAAGGGCAAGTACCGTCCCGAGTTGATGCAGATGTTGCTGCGCTCCGATCCACACTCCCCGCCCGAGTACCGGGTCAACGGCGTGTTACCCAACATCCCCGCCTTCTACGAGGCGTTCAACGTCCAGCCGGGCGACAAGCTCTATCTGTCACCGGAAAAACGAGTCAAAATCTGGTGATCATCGGGGGCGGCAGCGCCGCCCCCCCTTAAACCGGGATCGCACCATGAACTATCTACTCCCCGCGCTGCTGGTACTGGCCAGCAGCGCCCAGGCCACCCCCTTCTTCGAACAACTCACGCTGCCAGCCGGCCAGGTGGTCACCGTTTCCAGCGGACCCGGCGAGGCCGCCTCCATCGGCAGTTATGATGTTCGGCTCTACACGGGTCGCCAGCCCCGATTCCCTCTGGATGAGTTTATCGCCGGAGTGGTACTCCCACGTGACGGCACCATCAAGGCGGTGAAGCTGGCCGATCTCAACGGCGACAAGGCCCCCGAGCTCATTGTGATCGCCCAGAGCGCCGGCAGCGGCGGCTACCTCTCGGCCGATGCCTTCACCGTGAGCGACGAGGGCATTGAGAGCTTCAACCACGTGGACGGTCTGACCCCGGATGAAGATGTGCTCAAGGCGCTGGCCGCGCCGCCACTGTGATGCCATACCCGCACTGACAAGGAGCCCGAGGGCTCCTTTTTGGCCCATGGATTCCACACTGCGCCCCCCGTATACTGCCCCTACCGTGCCATCACCCATGTAAGGAGGTAAAAAATGGTTATCCCAGCGTGCCCGATGTTCTCGGCTCGCCTTTTCGGCACCTACGCCTGCTCTTGCCTGCATACCATCGCGCTGCGATAGCGGGTTCGAGCAAAGCCAACGCCCACCACAACGAGACCTTTCTCGACTCTGCCGTTGTCGCCAGCGCTCCTGATGACAGGGATCTCCGATCCCGACGATTAAGAGAGCAAGAGCATGACAACCCTGATGAGTACCCAAGACCTGCACATGCATGCAGGCCCCCTTCCCCTGTTTGAACGCCTGAACCTGACCCTGAGCCAGGGAGATCGCCTCGGCCTTATCGGTGCCAACGGCTGCGGCAAGAGCACCCTGCTGGCGCTGCTGGCCGGTGAGCGCACGCCCGACGGCGGCCGAGTGCAGCGGGCCCAGCACTGCCGCTGCGAATATGTGGCCCAGCAGCTCCCTGCACAGCTGCATGCCCTGACGGTGCGCGAGGTACTGACCCAGGTGGTGCCCGACACGCCCTGGCAAGTAGACGGCCAGCTCGCCGAGTTGGGGCTGATGGATCAGGCCGAGCACAGGGTAAGTACCCTGAGCGGCGGCCAACACACGCGGCTGCAGCTGGGCCGCGCCCTGCTGCGCCAACCCAACCTGTTGCTGCTCGACGAGCCGAGCAACCACCTGGATTTACCCAGCCTGCTCTGGCTCGAGCGCCTGCTGCTCGGCTGGTCCGGCGCCCTGGTGCTGGTCTCCCACGACGCCCGCCTGCTCGATCGGGTCACCCAACAGACCCTGGTGCTGCAAGGGGGGCGCCTGCACCGCTTCGCCCTCCCCTGTAGCCAGGCGCGTCGGGCCCTGGCCGAGGAGGAGGCAAGCGCCATCCAGCGCCACGGTGACGAGCAAAAGGAGATTGGACGGCTGACCGCCAGCAGCAAGCGCCTCGCCCAGTGGGGACGCGAGCACGACAACGAGAAGCTGGTTCGCCAAGCCAAATCGATGGAAAAGCGCATCGCAAAACTGCAGGAGGCGCAGACCCCCTTGCCGACGGCGGCGCCCTGGCGCCTGACGCTGCACGGCCAGGCCTTGCCCGCCGACAGCCTGCTGCGCTTCGAGGCCCTGAGCGTGCGCCCCGCCCCCGAGGCCGCCCCCCTGCTGCGGGCCGAGGGACTCTCCCTGCGCGCCGGCGACAAGGTGGCCCTGCTCGGTGCCAACGGGGCAGGCAAGTCCTCCCTGCTGCGCCAGTGCTGGGCCGAGGTGCGTGCCGACCGGGCGGCAGAGGGCTGGCAGTGCCACCCGGCCGCCAGCATTGCCTATTACGATCAATCCCTGCGCCAGCTGGACGACGCCCTGCCCCTCCTCGACGCCATCGAACCACTGGCGCCACTGCCCGAGACGACGCGGCGTCAGGCGCTGATCCGTGCCGGCTTCCCCTATCGGCGCCACGGTCAGGCGGTGGCCAGCCTGAGCGGCGGCGAGCGGGCCAGGCTGCTGTTTCTGGCCCTGTCGCTGGGCAGCCACCACCTGCTCTGGCTCGACGAGCCGACCAACCACCTGGATCTGGCGGGCAAGGAGGAGCTTGCCGAGGCCCTGCTCGCCTTCCCGGGCGGCGTGCTGTTGGTCTCTCACGACCGGGATCTCATCGAGCGCAGTTGCCAGCGCTTCTGGGTGATCCGGGCCGGGCGCATCGAGGAGGCTCACAGCGCCGAACGCGCCTACGCCCTGTTGCAGGAAGAGGCCCCCTTGCCAACCGCCAGCGAGCGGGCGGTCTGCGCCGCCGTGACGCCGGAGGATGAGGAGAGCCAGTTGGCGCGCTGGCTCGAGCTCGACGCCCTGCTGGCGGCCGATCTGGCCCGCAAACCCCGCCATCAGACCCCGCGCCTGCAGGCCGCCTGGCGCGCCGAGCTGGCAACCCTGGCCGAGCGCCTCGGCCTGTGACCCCGACAAGAGAAGGAGAACACCATGCACACACGAGTACGTCTGCGTCAGAGAATAGGCCTGCGGGAAATCGTGGCGACCGACCTGCCCGCCGTGTACCGGGGACTGTCAGACCCCAGCGTCATCGCTCACTACGGGATCAGCTACGCCTCCCTGGACGAGTGCGCCGCCCAGATGCAGTGGTATGCCGAGCTCACCCGAAGCGGCCTGGGCCACTGGTGGATCGTCGAGCACCCGGCGCGGGGCGAGACCATAGGGGCGATCGGCTATAACGGCCGGGACCCGGAGCACAGACGCGCCGAGATAGGCTACTGGCTCTATCCCGAATACTGGGGCCAGGGGCTGATGAGCGAGGCTATGGGGCTGTTTCTCGAGCGGGTGTTCACCGGCACAAACCTGCATCGCCTGCACGCCGAGGTGGAGCTCGAGAACGGCGCCTCGGCCCGGCTCCTCGAGCGCTGGGGGTTTTGCCATGAGGGGACGGCGCGGGAGGTCGAACGCAAGGGGGATCGCTTCATCTCCCTCGCCCACTACGCCCTGCTGCGCCCCGAGTGGCTGGCAACCAGGGGATGATCGGCAATCAAAAAGGGGCCCTCGGGCCCCTTTCTCATGCTGCGCTCAGAGCGTGTCGAGCCTGGCGGCCCACCCCTTGAGCCAGGTCAGGGCCGGGCGCTCGGGCTCGTCCTCTTCACTGGCGTCGATCTCGAGGTGTGGCACCAGGGGGCGGGCTCCCAGCTCCTGCAGCAAGCCATCGAGGGTGCGGCCGGCGCCGCAGAAGGTGTCGCCGTAGGCGCTGTCGCCCATGGCAATCAGGGCGTATTGCAGAGGAGAGAGCCAGGGCGCCTTGTTGCGCAGATCATCGGCAAACGGAGCCAGGTTGTCGGGGATGTCCCCCTGCCCCGTGGTGGAGGTCACCAGCAGCAGGAAGCGCTCCGGCGAGAGGTGCTTGGCCCGCGCCTCTTCGTTGATGGTGACCCTGTGGCCACGCCCCTCCAGCTCGGCTGACAACCGCTCGGCCACCAGGGCCGCCGAGCCGTACACAGTCCCCACAAACAGATCGATCCGCGCCATGCCCCGCTCCTTGTCGTGTTATGAACCGGTCACAGCATGACACAGGGGAGGCTCAATAGTCACTCTCGCTGGCCGGCCAGCCGAGGCGCTCAAACAGGGCCAGCACCTCGCGCCCAAGCGGCGCCTGGATGCGCATCGGCACCTTGAGCACCGGATGGGTAAAGCTCAGGTTGCGCGAGATAAGCAACAGCCGATCCGAGCCCAGCTCCTGTTTGAAGAAGCGATTGTGGCGCCCGTCACCGTGGGTGGTGTCCCCTATGATGGGATGGAAGATGTGGTCCAGGTGGCGGCGCAGCTGGTGCTTGCGACCTGTGTACGGGTGCAGCCGCACCAGGCTGTAGCGACTGGTGGGATGCTTCTTCGAGACCGCGTGGGGCAACTCCACCCGTTGCAGGCGGCGATAGCTGGTGACCGCGTCCTGGGCCGGCTTGTCGGGGCTGCTGAAGGCGTCGGCAATCTTGTCGAGCTGCTCCTTGAGCGGATAGTCGATGAGCCCCTGCTCGGGTACCCAGCCGCGCACCAGGGCCAGGTACTCCTTGTGCACCTGGCGGTTGGCAAAGGCCTCGGTCAGGGTGCGGGCGGTCTGCGGGTCGAGGGCAAACAACAGCACCCCCGAGGTGGGGCGATCGAGCCGGTGCACCGGATAGACGTGGCGACCGCCGATCAGATCCCGGGTCATCTGCATGGCGAAGCGGGTCTCGTGCTTGTCGAGCCAGCTGCGGTGTACCAGGAGGCCGGAGGGCTTGTTGACCGCCACCAGCCAGTCGTCCTGATAGAGAAGCTCGAGCGTCATCGATCCACCACTTTGCCAGAGAGCAGCAGATCGAAGCGACCGATGAGGCGCAGCAGATCCTCCACCTCGGCCAGCTCCTCCTTGTAGAATTCGGTGGCCATGGGGTAGAGGGAGACATTGCTCGGCAACTCGGCCTCCTGCATGACCAGCAGCTGCATGCGCGGGATCAGGATGAACTGGATCCATTGATCGAAGCTGAGGGTGTCGACGCAGAAGGGGAGCTGGCTGGCCAGGGCCTCGGCACTCGGTGCCTCACTCTGCCAGCGACCGATGCGCTGCATCTCCACGGTCAGCTCCATGAGCAGATCGGAGACCAGCAGGTGCTTGTTGAACATGGGTTGTTCCTTATTTACCAGGCGCGCGGGGGCGCAGGGGGGCGTTACTATACCATGCCGCCGCCTCGGCACGGCAGGGTGGGCTCTTTTGATTATGCACCGCAGGGAACGGTTTGCGCCGGCCCTCAGGCTCCCTATAATCGGGCACCAAACCTCAGACCCGAGAGCAAGGCATGCCCACCATCGACACCCTGACCCAATTCCTGACCCAGGCCGGCACCGAATTTCAACTGTTCGATCTGGGCCGCCAGCTGCGTCCGCTGGAGCGTGCCCATTTCGAGCGCATCGAGCGCCAGGAAGAGCCCTACCCCTGGCCCCTGCAACAGAAGGCCTGGCTGGCGGTGCATTTCTATCAAGAAGGGGGCAAGCACTACCTGTGGTTCCTCACCTTCCCGCTCGACGAGCAGGGCCTGCTGATGGGCGCCGGCCCCAAGCAATTCATGGATCTGGTGGTCGAGACCCTGGGCTATCAGCTCACCGGTGAGCTCGACGAGGCCAAGGCCGAAAAGCTGGCCAACAACCCCTGGACCTTCCGCCCGGCCGAAGCCAAGATGGCGGCCCTGCACGCCCGCCTGTCACGCCAGCTGGCCCAACCCTCTTCGGCCTACCTCGCCCCCCTGTGCGGCTATCTCGCCGACCCTCAGGGCGATAGCTGGCAGCAACTCGGTCTGCAAGGGTTTGCCGACCTGGCCGAGCGGGTGAGCGATCCGGACATACTGCCGCTGGTGTGCAAGAGCCTGCCGCGCCTGCCCGAGCCCGTGCTGCACGCCCTGTGCCAGGCGCTGGAGTCGGTCGCTCTTCCGCCCGCCTTGCAAGGGGCCCTGATAGAGCGCATCAATCAGGAGCAGGAGCGCGCCGAGCCAAGCGACGAGACCCTGGCCCACCTGTGCCGTGCTCAGGCCTCCTGCCCGCCCCAGGCCCTGCGCCGGGCCAAGCTGCTGACCCTGCTCGCCACCCATCCGAGCCCGGCCCTGCTGCTGGCTGTCGCCGGACGCCTGCCCGGCGATCTGGAGGACGAGGCCCTGCTTGGCGCCTTCCTCGAGGCGCTGGCCGCGCTCGATACGCGCCTCTTTGGCCAACTCTTTGCCGAGCTGGTCACCCTGCCCGCCCTGCGTGCGCTGCTGCTGGGCAAACTGCGCGATCCCAACCGCAGCGAGGTCCTGGGCCAGGCCATCGGCGAGCTGTTTAAAGCGGCGCGCGAGCAATGAGCCTCGAACTCTGGCTGATCCTGCTGCTCCTGCTCGGGGCAGCCCTGTTCTGGCGCGAGCGACAAAAGAGCGAGCTCGCCGCCATGGCGCTGCGCCGCTATTGCAAGTCCAACGGCCTGCAGCTGCTCTCGGTCGCCCTGAGCCATCGCCGCTGGCGGCGCGCCCCCTTCGGCCTGGTCAACTGCTACCAGTTCGAGTTCTCAAGCGACGGAGAGAGCCACTACACGGGCCTGCTGCGCCTGCGTGGCAACCAGATCGAGGGGATCGATCTCCCGCCTTTTCGCATGAGCGGCAACGACCGCTCGGGGAGGGTCATGGAGGCAGAACTATACTCAGATCCAGTCAAGCTGGAGGCGAGATCCATGGAGAGCCCGTACCATACCCTGAGCAACCTGTTCGCGCAGTTAGGGCTGCCGGCCGACGAGCTCAGCATCCGCCGTTTTATCAATAGCCACACCCTCGACCAACACACGCTGTTGCCCGAGGCCCCCTTCTGGAGCCGGGCGCAGGCCGATTTTTTGCGCGACGCCCTCTATAACGACTCGGACTGGTCGAGCTGCATCGACGAGCTGGATCGAATGCTGCGCCGCTAACCCTGCCATGGAGAAATCGATGTCTCACCGCGACGCTATCTTGCGTATCGCCAACGAATTGGCCGAGCGGGGCACCACCCCGACCACCGCCATGGTCAAGGCTCGCCTCGGCGAGCCGGTCCCCATGGCCGAACTGATGTCGGTGCTGGCCAGCTGGAAGCAGGGGCAAACCGCCGCCCTGCCGCCCCCCGAGCCCGCCCAGCGTCCCGCCGAGAGCCTGGAGGCGCGCCTCGATCGCATCGAGGCCAAACTCGACACCCTGATCACCCTGCTGCAATCACGCTAGAGGCGGCCATCCCGCCCGTTGGACCCTTCATGTACCTTGTCGACCTCATCTTCGAGTGCTTCGAAGACACCACCCTCTCCCGCGCCGAGCAGGCCATCCTCGGCTACCTCGATGCCCTGCGCTACAACGGCCAGATCATCGGGCGCGAGCTGCCCACCAGCGTACAGGAGGGGTGGTTCAAGAGCCGGGTGGTCTGCCCCGAGCCGGAGAGCCTGCATCCGCGCCATCACAGTGAGCAGGTTCAGCTGGCCGAGCGGCGCCTCAGCGACGCCGGTCTGCTCGCCCCGAAAGTGACGCTGGATGGCCCGGACCTCTTCTCCGACAGCACGGACCCGTGCGAGCGCCCAAGCTGGCAGGTGCTCTACACCAGCTTCCTGCACACCTGCTCGCCCCTGCGCTGCGGCGAGCATTTCGCCCCGATCCCGCTCTACCGCATCCCGCCGATAGCCAACGGGGATCACAAGCAGGTGATCAAGTGGCAGGAGGATTGGGAAGCGTGCGATCAGCTGCAGATGAACGGCTCTATCGCCGAGCATGCGGCCTTGCACGAGATTGGCGAGGTGGGCAGCCGGCTGCATCGCCGCGGCTGGGATCTGTGCAAACGCATCGAATTCCTGACCAAGACGCCGACCTACTACTACCTCTACCGGGTCGGCGGCAACCGGGACGAGGAGCTCACCCGCCCCTGTCCCCAGTGCGGCGGGCCGTGGCGCCTGGCCGAACCATTGCACGAGATCTTCGACTTCAAGTGCGACACCTGCCGCCTGGTCTCCAACATCTCCTGGGATTTCAAGGATTAAACCTTAACAGCTCAGGGGATCAGGCGCCCCAGGAAGCTCGCCAGATCCGGGCTGATGACGGTGCGCCGGTTGCTGTCGAGACGCTCGAATAGCACCTCACCGCTGTCGTTGTCGAGACTGATGATGCCCATCTCGTCGCGGCAGCTGGCCAAAAACAGGGTCGGCGTGCGCCCCAGCTTGCGCTGCATCAGCAGGTGGCCGATCAGGTTCTCCTTGAGGAGGTCGAGATCCTGCTGATTCCAGGGCTGAATGAGGCAAAGGCGCAGCCCCTTGAACCAGAGGGTGAGCGGACGGCTGAACCAGTGACCATAGAAGGCTTGGATGGAGGGGTGCAGGGTGAGCTCGAGGGCCTGCTCTAGGGGAGTGAAGTCCTCCGGTTTGCTGCGCTCGGTGGGGCGCCAGGCGACCTGTCCGCCATGGGGGTCACCGAGCTCGCAGGGGGATCGCCAACCGGCTTCAAACTCGCACAGGGGCAGGCTGCCCCGGCTCTCACCCTCCTGCTGCCAGCGAACAAACAGCGCCGCCAGCGCACACAACACTTGATCCGTCATGCAAATTCACCACAATTGCCGCCAAAGCCTGTCATTTTATGCGACAACCACACCATGACCAACCAAGACCGTTACGCTGGCGCCAAGGCGCTGGCTGGCCTCTCCCTCGGCCAGAAATCCGACTACATCAGCAGCTACACCCCGAGTCTGCTGCAACCCGTCCCACGCAGCCTCAATCGCGACGATCTGGCCTTGAGCGATCCCCTGCCGTTTCAGGGTGAGGACATCTGGACCCTCTATGAGCTCTCCTGGCTCGATGGCAAGGGTAAACCCGTAGTCGCTCTCGGGGAGGCGCGTATCCCCGCCACCAGCGCGAACCTGATCGAATCCAAATCATTCAAACTCTATCTCAACTCCTTCAACCAGACCCGCTGCGAGAGTCTGGCCGCCGTGCAGGCCCTGCTCGAGCAGGATCTCGGCGCCTGCGCCGGGGCGCCGGTGAGCGTGACCCTGTGGCGCCTCGATGAGGCCCCCGCCACCATCGCCACCCTGCCCGGTGAGTGCATCGACGATCTCGATATCGAAGTGAACGACTATCACTTCGATACCCGCTGGCTCGAGGGGGCCGCCGATGGCGACGAGGTGGAAGAGACCCTGCACAGCCACCTGCTGAAGTCCAACTGCCTGGTGACCTCCCAGCCGGACTGGGGCTCTGTGGTGATCCATTACCGGGGGCCACGCATCGACCGCGAGAAACTGCTGCGCTACCTCATCTCGTTTCGCCAGCATAACGAGTTCCATGAACAGTGCGTCGAGCGGATCTTTACCGATCTGAAGAGCCTGTGCGGCTGCCAGCGGCTCACCGTCTATGCTCGCTATACCCGTCGCGGTGGCCTGGACATCAATCCATATCGCAGCGATTTTGAGCACTCCCCCGCGAATATCCGACTGATTCGCCAGTAATCTTTTCCAGCGCTGGACGCGCAAGGGGCCCCTTGGCTAACATGCCGTGACCCCTTGCGCGCTGTGACTGATAATGAACCAACTGCTCTTTCTGGCCATGATGATGTCTTCCCTGTCCACTCCGGAACTGGAGCTGGCCAAGACATCCCTGCCCAGTGAGCTTATCTCGGCGCAGGCCCAAGCCTTCAGCCAGCCCCGCGAGTGCGTGCGACTCACCGACGCCTTCTTGCAGCGTATCGGCGACAATCCAACCCAGGTTCTTAGCAGCAGTCAGGCCAACTCCTATCGAGAGCCCCTGCTCAATTACCGCACCCAGGAACAGGTCAATGCCGCCCTGATGCTCAAAGGCATCTGCCTGGCCCAGGCCAATGATCTTGTCACTGCCTTGGCCACCTTGACTCAGGCTCATGACGTCGCACAGAAAGAGGGCTTTACCGGGCAGCGTGCCAGTACGCTTTACCTTCATGCCCGCCTCTTGGCACGGGATGAGGCCCGTCGCCACGAGATCAGCCCCCTGTTGGGAGAGCTCGATCGCCTGCTCGCCGAGCCTGTTCTGCGCGTCCACCCGCTGCAGGTCTATGTTCACCTGCTGGAAGCCTCCCTCGCTATCGCCCATCACCAGCGTGAGCAGGCCAAAGAGCTGCTCGCACGCAGCAAGAAGGCGGCCGAGAAGAGCGCCGATCCGGTGCAGCTGGCCTGGTATGGTGCGGTACAGGGTGACTTCTATCTGGCCATACGCCAACCCGAGATGGCCCTGGGCCAGTATCTGGGGGCCCTCAAGCGCGTCGAGGGCATGGAGCAGCACTTCTTCCTCGGCATGCTGACCGCCCAGATTGCCGCCCTCTATCGCGACGAGGGTAACCTCAAGAAGGCGCTCGAGTTTGCCAGTGCCTCGGCCGATCACTATCAGAGCCTGGGGGACCCCCGCCCCCTCCAGCAGGCCCTGATCGCCCTGGCTCAGCTCAACCGGGAGCTGGGCGATCTCAACATGGCGCTGGTCTACTTCTTCAACGCCCTGGATCTGCAAGACGACAGGACGCCTCAGGAGCAGGGCGCCGGGTTGACGTTTGAAATTGGCAAGACCTATCTGCAGGCCGGCAATCTGGTGCTGGCTCGCAACTACCTCAACGCCGCCCGCCAGGCCTACGAGTTGGGTGGCAATAAGGCAGCCCTGGTCGATACCTTGCAGCTGCTCGGGGAGTTGCACTTGCGCCAGCGGGAGTCGGGCATCGCCATCTTGCAGCTCGAAAATGCCCTGACCCTGGCCAACCAACTCGCCGACAAGCAGCGGCAGATCGCCCTCTATCATCTCTTGGCCGGCGCCTACGAACAGAAAGGCTTCTACCAACAGGCACTGGCCAGTTACAAGTTGTTCCACCAGAGCAGCGAGCAGGTGCGCCAGCAGCAGACCGAGCTCTATCAGGATGGCCTGGAGGAGCACTACCAACGCGTCGAGCGGGAGCAGCAGATCAGCCAGCTCGACAAGACCCTCAAGGAAGAGCAGCGCTCTCGCCAGCGCTACCAGTGGACCTCTATCCTGACCGGCCTCTCGCTGGCGCTCTTCATCTGGCTGTTTTTCACTCTCTGGCTCAAGCTGCAGAACCTGCGCCAACAGAACAAGGCGCTGGGCCGGGCATTGCAAAGAGAGGCGCGAACCGGGCTACCCAACTGGCTTCGCCTGCTGCAACGCACCCCCGAGGAGATGGCCAAACGCCAGCAGAGCTCGGATCTCTGGTATCTGGCCGAGCAGGGGGAGAAGGCGTTTGATGACAAGCTTCACTACCTGCTGTTCAAGGTCCCCTTCCTGGTCGATTGCCGCGAACGATTCGGGCATCAGGTGGCCTGCGAGCTGGAACAGGCATTTGGACGCTATCTGGAGGAGGGCAAGCCCCAGGATGGTCGCATCTATGACCTGCGCGAGGGACACCTGCTCTATGTCATTCCCCAGCGTCATGTGACTGACCTCCCCCACCTGGCCGGTGAGCTCATCGCCTGGCTGGACGCCTTCCCAAGCGACTTGGACCTCGATCGCCGTATTGCCCTTGGCATCATCAGTTATCCCTTCCTGCCCAAGGCCGCCGGCGCCTTCGATCACCGCCGTCTGTTTGACCTCTGCTACCTGGCTCTGGCTGGCGCCGTTTCGGCCAGCCGATACGATGACTGGGCGGCCTGGGTCGAGCTGGCCGCCGTCGATTGCCAGCAAGCCGCCTTCTTCCATGGGGATGTCTGGGAACGCTGTCTGATGGCAATTGACAAAGGACTGGTTAAAGTGAATTCTTCACATGAAAAACAGTGGATTGAGTGGCATATGCTGACCAGGAAGCAGGCATCTGGGCACCCATGATGAGACCGTTTTTGATGCATAATAACAACGACAGGTGACCTCTTTTATGAAGGACATGGCCACTTCGGCAGAACAGATGAACGAGCTGAGAGTTAAGCTGAGCGAGTTGAGAGAGCAGACGGTCGCCGAGCGCACCCGGATCACTCAATTCATCAACAAATTAATGCTGGCCTGCCGGGGTCATGACCGTGAACTCGATACTCGCCTCGCCAAGCTCAAGCAAAGGCTCGACGTCAACCATAACTACACCACACTCGATGCCGAGCTGGTGCTGATTGAGCGCCTGCTGCAACGCCACTCCGATGCAGTTCAAGACTCTATCGACTCGGTGCGTGAGGCCGTCCTCTTCGGTGCCAAGAATATCCGTCCGGTGCGGGAATTTCCCGAGAAGGCCTGTCAGGCGCTGCGCGACCACCTGCTCGCCGACGACGGTTACAGCTTTGGGGATTACCATCGCAAGGTGTTGAAGCTGCTGGAGTACTACCAGCAAGCGTTGAAATACCAGCCCAATCACACCCCCTTGATAACCGAGTCTGCCGCCCAGCTCAACGCCTTGCCCGAAGAGGGCGCCGACAACGAGCTGGCCGACGAGCTGCAACGTCTCATCACAGAACTCGATTTCGCCGGCCAGGTTGGCGAGCAGCTGGACAGCATCCGCCGCGAGCTACTGCAAGGGGTACCGCTCGAGAGCCTGGCGGGCCTCGCCCTTCAGGTGATCGGTCTTATCATTCAGGGCACCCGTGAGGAGCGCAAAGCCTCTCACTCCTTCCTCAGCAGCCTCAACGAGAGCCTCAACGCCGTTCACTTCAGCTTCACCGAGACCCTCGACGAGGGGCGCAGCCTGCAAGATGAGACCACCCTCAGCCGTCAGGCGCTCAACAAGGAGCTGCAGGCGATCGGCAAGACGCTCGGCAACCAGCAGACGGTCGAAGAGCTCAAGCTCGCCATCCATCGCCACATGGACGCCATCTCTCATCTGCTCAGCGAACGAGATGCCCTCTACCAGCGCGAGCGGGGCCTGATGACCCGACTCTCCGCCATGGAGGCCAAACTGCGGCTGATGAAGGATGAGACCGCCGAATACAAGAAGCGTCTGACCATCCAAAAGCACAAGCTCTTTCTCGACAGCCTGACCCAGGTACACAACCGGGCGGCACTCGACGAGCGGCTCGAGCTGGAGTACAAGCGCTGGCTGCGCTACCAGACCCCCCTCTGCCTGGCGGTGGTGGACATCGACCACTTCAAGACCATCAACGACAACTACGGCCACATGGCCGGCGACAAGGCACTGAAGGTGGTGGCCAAGGCGCTGCAACGCGCCCTGCGCGATACCGACTTCATCGCCCGCTTCGGCGGCGAAGAGTTTGTGATCCTGCTGCCCAATATCAATCCGGACAAGTTCCTGAAACCGCTCGACAAGCTGCGCCACACCATCAAGAGCATCCCGTTCCGCTTCAAGGATGCCCGGGTAGAGATCACCATCTCGATAGGGGCCACCCTGTTCAAGGAAGGAGATCAGCCCACGGATGCCTTCGAGCGTGCCGATCAGGCACTCTATAACTCCAAGCACTCCGGCCGGGATCAGGTCAACGTGGTGCTCTGACCGAGGGCGCGCAAAAAAACAGCAGACGAGCGCGCCCCCTATTCCCCTTTTCCCCCTCTTGCATCTAGTATCGGATTGAAGGGATACCTAACGGTATCCCTTTGATGAATCAGGAAGAATGATAAGAACAACCCTAAGGGGGCCCTATGATCACCCACATCAATCCGGTTGGCAGCATGGATCTGCTGTCACAGCTCGAGGTGGATCGCCTGAAGCAGACCGCCACCAGCGATATCTATCAGCTGTTTCGTAACTGCTCCCTCGCGGTACTGAACTCCGGCAGCCACACCGACAGCTCCAAGGAGATACTGGAGCGTTACAAGAGCTTCGACATTCATGTCATTCGCCGCGAGCGGGGGGTCAAGCTGGAGCTGTTCAACGCCCCCGAACACGCCTTCGTCGATGGCGAGATCATTCGCGGTATTCAGGAGCACCTCTTCTCTGTGCTGCGCGATATCCTCTACGTATCGAATCAACTCGAGTCCAATCGCCAGGTTAACCTGACCAACTCCACCCACATTACCAACGTGGTGTTTGCCATCCTGCGCAACGCCAAGGCGATCCTGCCCGGCGCCGACCCCAATCTGGTGGTCTGCTGGGGTGGCCACTCCATCAATGAGGTGGAGTACCGCTATACCCGCGCCGTCGGCAACGAGCTGGGGCTGCGCGAACTCAACATCTGTACCGGCTGTGGGCCGGGCGCCATGGAGGGGCCGATGAAGGGTGCCGCCGTGGGCCATGCCAAACAGCGCATCAAGAACAGCCGCTACATAGGCCTGACCGAACCCTCGATCATCGCCGCCGAGCCGCCCAACCCCATCGTCAACGAGCTGGTGATCCTGCCGGACATAGAGAAGCGCCTCGAGGCCTTCGTGCGCCTCGGCCACGGCATCATCATCTTCCCCGGCGGGGTGGGGACGGCCGAAGAGCTGCTCTACCTGCTCGGTATCATGATGAATCCGGCCAACGAGCGTCAGCCTATTCCCATCATACTGACGGGCCCCAAAGAGAGCGCCGACTACTTCACGGCCATCGACGACTTCGTACGCGCCACCCTGGGCGAGGCGGCTACCCGCCTCTATCGCATCATCATCGGTGATGCGGCAGAAGTGGCTCGCACCATGAGAGAGGCGATGCCCAAGATCCGCGAATATCGCAAGTCGGTGGGGGACGCCTACTCCTTCAACTGGTCACTCAAGATAGAGCCTGAGTTCCAGCTCCCCTTCGAGCCTAACCACGAAACCATGGGCAGCCTCAATCTGCATCGTAACCAGCCCCCACAATCCCTGGCGGCCAACTTGCGGCGCGCCTTCTCCGGCATCGTGGCCGGGAACGTCAAGGAAGGGGGGATCCGCGCCATCGAGAAGAAAGGCCCCTTCAAGATCCATGGCGATAAGGAGTTGATGCTGTTGATGGACAAGTTGCTGCAAAACTTCGTCAAGCAGCAGCGTATGAAGCTGCCCGGCAGCGCCTACGTGCCTTGTTACGAGATAGTCCGATAAGCTGCGAAGACCCGAAGGGGGCGCCAGGCGCCCCCTTTTGTTACAATGGCTGGCCCGAACCGAGCGAGCCGACCATGTCCCACCTGCTGATCATCGATGCCCTCAACCTCATCCGCCGCATTCACGCGGTGCAGGCCGGTCAGTCCCTGACACCGGATAAAGCGGTTATCGCCACTAGGGCCACCCTGCTCAATACCACCCGCAAGCTCCTCAACCAGGCGACACCCACCCACGCTATCGCCGTCTTCGATGCCGAAGTCACCGGTTGGCGCAAGGCGCGCTTTCCCGCCTACAAGGAGGGGAGAACTCCCATGCCGCCCGAGCTGCGTGCGGGACTGGAGAGCCTGCAGGATGCCTTCTGGGAACTCGGCATCGATGCCCTGCTTTCAGAAACCGATGAGGCCGATGACCTGATCGCCACCCTGGCGCGCAAGGTGGCCCGCCACGGCCAGTGTGTGACCATAGTGTCGACCGACAAGGGCTTCTGCCAACTGCTCTGCCCCGAGATCCGCATCCGCGACTACTTCAACAAACGCTGGCTCGATCTGCCCTTCGTCGAGAGCCAGTTTGGCGTGACGCCGACCCAGCTGGTCGACTACTGGGCTCTGACCGGTGTCGCCGGCAGCGGCATCAAGGGGGTGCCCGGCATTGGGCCAAAGAGCGCCGCCTCTCTGCTGCAGGCGCACGGCAGCCTGGCGGCCCTGTTGGCGCTGCAGAGCGACGATAAAGGGGTTAAAAAGGTGCAGGCCCACGGGGATGAGGCACGCTTGGCCTTTGAACTGGTACGGCTGCGAGACGACATCGAACTCGGTTTTAACCTCAAAGACCTGAGACTGCCCCCTCCCGGCTGACCTAAACCCGGTCAATATGGCGCCAGGTTGTAAAGAAAAATGGAGTAAATGTTTCCAAAATGGTATAAGAGGCACCGACTTCTACTCCTTTCTGTACCTCGGAAGTGCCCTATGTCCAAAACAAGAATCACCGTCATCCCGGGTGACGGCATCGGCCCCAGCATCATCGACTCCGCCATCCAGATCCTGCGCAAGGCGGGCTGCGATTTCGACTACGACTACGCCGATGCTGGCCTGACCGCACTCGAAAAACATGGCGAACTGCTGCCCCAGGCAACCCTGGATCTCATCGATCAGAACAAGGTGACCCTCAAGGGCCCACTGACCACGCCGGTCGGTGGCGGCTTTACCTCCATCAACGTCTCCCTGCGCAAGAAGTTCAACCTCTACGCCAACGTGCGCCCGGTAATCTCCTTCAAGGGCACCAAAAGCCGTTACGAGAATATCGACATCATCACGGTGCGCGAGAATACCGAGGGGATGTATTCAGGTGCCGGTCAACGCCGTAGCGAAGACAACAACAGCGCCGAAGCGATGAGTATCGTCACCCGTGAGGGGGCTGAGCGCATCGTCGAGTTTGCCTTCGATCTGGCCAAGAAAGAGGGCCGCCAGAAGGTCACCGTGGTGCACAAGGCCAACATCCTCAAATCCACGTCCGGTCTCTTCCTGGAGGTGGCCCGCCAGGTGGCGGCACGCCATCCGGAGATCCAGTGCGAGGAGATGATCGTCGACGCCGCCTGTATGAATCTGGTGATGTACCCCGAGCGCTTCGACGTCATCGTCACCACCAACCTGTTTGGCGACATCCTCTCGGATCTCTGCGCCGGTCTGGTCGGGGGTCTTGGCATGGCGCCGGGCGCCAACATCGGCAGTGGCGCCGCCATCTTCGAGGCGGTACATGGCTCTGCCCCGGATATCGCCGGCAAGAATATCGCCAACCCCACCTCGGTGATCCTCGCCTCGGTGCAGATGCTGGAGTATCTCGGCATGCAGGACAAGGCGGAGCGTATTCTGAGCGCGGTGCGTGACACCATAGAGGCTGGCCAGAATGTCACCCGCGATCTGGGTGGTACCGCCAGCACCGACGAGTTTACCCAAGCGGTCATGGCGCGACTCTAAGCGCCAGAGAGATGCAAAAGGAGCCTTGTCGGCTCCTTTTATTTTTAGCTCGGCCCCCTCACCCTATGACCCTGTTCTATGGTTGTAACAGGGAAGGGAGGGATGTCCGATGCGTGTTTTGATACTGCTGTTCTTACCCGTCTTGTCGGCCATGGCGCTCGATGCAGCGAGCTGGAAGAGTGTCAGCGATAACGAAACCCTCACCCAAATCAAGACCCAGGAAGAGCTGCTTCAGATCAACCGCTACTCCAGCCTCTCGCTGGAGGTCAAGCGAGAAGCCAGTGGTGAAGAGGTCATCACCCCCTACCACAGACTCAATCTCACACCCGACAAGCGCGTCTCGGTCGGCTTTGAAAACCTCAGACCCAGAATCAAGTTTCGGGCCGGCACCATGGATACCTCGGTCAAGCTGAGGGGCGACGGACTCAAGGTCCAGCTCACCCCCAGCGACAAGACGATTCCCATGCAGATCGAGCTGAAGCTCACCGACGGCGAGTCGAGTCTCAGGTTCGACTACCGTTTTTAAGCCGGCTGCAGCTTGGAGATTGCATAGCGGTTATAGACGTGTACCGTGATCTCCTCACGATCGTGATAGAGCTGTTTGGCCTGGATGATGAAACCGGGATCGATCTCGGCCAGACGGGCACGCAGCACATCCAGATTATGCTCGCACTCCACGAAACGCTTCTTCATGGGCAGCTTGAGGTTAAAGATCGCCTCCTGGCAGAGCCCATCCTGGAACCAATCGGCAATCATGTGCACCACGCGAGCCGGCTTGTCGACCATGTCACAGACCAGCCAGTAGGTGTTCTTCCTCGATGGCTTCCACATGAAACCGTCATCGCGCAGATGCTTGACCTGACCCGTCTCCATCAGGGAGTCGGCCATCTGGCCATTGTCCACCGCCGTCACCATCATGCCGCGGCGCACCAGCTGATAGGTCCAACCACCAGGGCAGGCCCCCAGATCCACCGCCTTCATGCCCGAGGTCAGACGCAGATCCCACTCCTCCTTGGGCACAAAGACATGAAACGCCTCTTCCAGCTTCAGGGTCGAGCGGCTCGGCGCGTCGGAGGGGAAGCGCAGGCGCGGTATCCCCATGTGAAACTCGGAGTTGTTAAACGAATAGGAGTAGCCGAGCTGCACATGATCCGTTGCCAGGAAGAAGGCATGGAAAACCGGGCGGTTCGGGGTCTCCTTGTTGGTCAGGATCTCATTGCTGCGCAGGGCCTGGCGCAGGGGCACGGTGAACTTGCGACAGAAGGCCGAGAGCTCCTTGGCCTCGTTGGTATCGGCAGTCTCCACTCGCAGATCCCCGCAGATGGCGTAGTCACGGCACGCCTCTACGATGGGCCGGATCCGGTCCCCCTGATCCAGGTCGGCGAGATCGTGCGTCAGCACCAGCATTTGGCGTGCGAAGATGAGCTCACGGAACGGGAGCTTGCGTGCCAGCAGATCAGCCTGCCCCTCCTCATAGAGCTCAAAGGTCACATAGCCGCTGTCGTCCTTGACCCGGGCAAAGCCGTAGCACTGCATATTGCTGGCACGCTCGGTGATCTCTGCCGCAGCCTCTTTCTCAAAGCCGGGACGGCAATAAATCAGTAGGTTATTCATTCTTTCCTCCAAGACGACAGCCAACCCAGAACAGGGCTGCCCATCCCAACATAAAACAGACTCCCCCAAGCGGTGTCAGCAGACCGATCCCCTTGGTACCCAGTAACACCATGGCGTAGATGCTGCCGCTAAATCCCAGGGTGCCCAGCGCAAAGAGGCCGGCCACCCAGGCCAGGCCACGCCCTCGCAGGGGGGAAAGCCCGAGCGCCAACAGCGCAAGGGCGTGAAAAAACTGGTATTGCACCGCCGTGTTGAAGGCGGAAAGCTTATCCTGGGCAATGCCGGTGGCCGGCAAGCCATGGGCGCCATAAGCGCCCAACAGGGTGGCGGTCAGCCCCATCAGGGCTGCCAGCATGAGCTCGATGCGTTGTGTTCTCATCCTGTTACCTCGTCAGCAAAGGCCCGGATCAGGCGAGCCGCCGTGGCCAGATTGTCGGCCTCGGTGAGGCCGCTGCTCTTGCGCGGTACCAGGCTGTGATCACCATCTGGCAACCAGTGCAGCCGCACCGCAGGAGAGAAGGGAAAATCGGTCAGCTCCTCGCGACAGCCAAAAGCGTCTCGCTCCCCCTGCAACAATAGGGTCGGTGTTGCAATCTCCTTGAGCACGTCACCACGCCAGCGCTCAGGCTTGCCGACGGGATGGAAAGGATACCCCAGCAGCACCAATCCCGCAGCCCCCGTTTCATCGGCCAACTCGGCGGCCATCCGTCCCCCCATGGACTTGCCCGCCAGAATGAGCCTGGGGTGAGCATGGGCGGCGATCACCTCGCGCCAGCAGTCGAGCAGCACGGGCGCACGATCGGGAGGCCTGCGCCCCCCCTCCCTTTCCATGCGCGCCATGTAGGGAAAGTTAAAGCGCACCACCTGTAGCGACTCACCCGCCAACAGCGCGCTCAGGGTAGCGAGAAAGGGATGTTCCATGCCGGCGCCAGCACCGTGAGCCAACAAGAGGCGAACCGGCGCATCCGCAGCACCTTGAGCCAGGATCATGGTTTGACCTGAGCCCGGCGGCGCGCCTCTTCCTGCTCCACCAACTCCAGCATCCAGTCGCGGAAGGCGACTATCTTGCCCTGCTCCGACTGCTGCTCCTGGCAGACCAGATAGAAAGCATTCTTGCTCACCAGCACCTGCTCGAATGGGCAGATGAGGCGACCGGCATCGAGCTCGGGCTGCGCCAGCACGCTGTGGCCAAGCGCCACCCCCTGACCGTGAATGGCGGCCTGGATCACCATGGTCGAGTGGCTGAAGATGGGCCCCTGATTGACATTGGGGGCATCGATCCCCAGTTGTCTGAACCAAGCCTTCCAGTCGCGACGGGAGGTATCGTGCAGCAGGGTGTGACGAGTCAAATCCTCGGGGGTGCGCAGGGGCTTGGGCCCGGTCAACAGCATGGGAGAGCAGACCGGGATCAGGTATTCGGTATGCAACTTGTCGGCTCGCAGTCCCGGCCAATTGCCACGCCCGTAGTAGATGGCCACGTCCACGTCGTCGGTCAGCGACCCCTCATCCAGATCGACCGCCTTGATACGCACATCGATGTCAGGATGACGCTCGCTAAAGCGTACCAGGCGTGGCACCAGCCACTGAATCGCGAAGCTCGGCTGCAAGGAGACGGTGAGCGCCCCCTTGGCACTGCGTGCCAGCAGCTTCTCGGTCGCCTCGGCGATAGAGGCAAAGATATCCTTGATATCGAGAAAGTAGCCCTGCCCCTCTTCGGTCAGCAGCAGAGAACGGTTCTTGCGGCGAAACAGCTTTATCCCCAGATACTCTTCCAGCGCTTTAATCTGATGGCTGATGGCTGCCTGGGTAACAAACAGTTCTTCCGCCGCCCGAGTAAAACTCAGGTGGCGAGCCGCCGCCTCGAAAGCCTTAAGGGCATTGAGGGGAGGAAGACGACGCGACATGACTCCTGCCAAAGATGAGATTTTCTAATGGTCTGCATTATAAATTGTCGGTTGCGACGCCACCAGCGAATAAACATAATTCGCCGCACAATCAGTTGCCATATGGCTCGCACTTCTCCATTAAACGCTGTGAGAAGAGCTTTTTCCCGAGTCAGTGACTGTCGATTGTGGTGTTGTGTAATCTTCCCCCGGGAAGATAAGGTCCAAATCTGACGATTTGACCTGTCTGTCATCTGAATTGTTTGGCGCCACCTCAGGATGGCGCCTTTTTTCTATCCGCCGTCGGCTCCCGGCCGCAGGCGGGTCACACCTTGAACTGCCCCATCAGGGCCTGCTGGCGATCGGCCAGGGTGAACATCTCCCGGCCAATGCTGGCTGAGGTGACCGCCTCCTGGCTGATGCTCTGGCTCACATCCCGTATGGTCGCCACATTTTGATTGAGGGAGTGAATCACCTCGCTCTGCTGACCGGCGGCGCGTGAGATGAGATCGTTCATCTGCTCAATCGAGCCCACGGCCTCGAGGATCTGCTCCAGCATGGCGACCGAAGCCTCAACCCGCTCCCGGGTACGCCCGGCCCTGGCATGGCCTTCGACGATGGCCTCCACCACACCGCTCGTCCCTCCCTGCAACTGCTCGATGAGTTCACGGATCTGGACCACAGAGTCCTGGGTCCTGCCTGCCAGGCTACGCACCTCGTCCGCCACCACGGCAAAACCCCGCCCCTGTTCACCGGCCCGGGCCGCCTCGATGGCGGCGTTGAGTGCCAGCAGGTTGGTCTGTTCGGCGATCGCCTGGATCACCTCGAGGATATTGCCGATATTGTCGCTCTCGTCAGACAGCCGCTCAGCCATAGGGCGGGCTGCCTCGATCACCTGCATCAGCTCTTCCATGGCGCGCTGGCTCTCATGGACCGTCTGCCGGCCCTGGCGGGCCATCTGCTCTGCACCCTTGGCCGAGGCCACCGCGCTATTGGCACTGCCAGCCACCTCGGCGGCACTGGCATTCATCTCTTCAAACGCGGCGGCCACCATCTCCACCTCTTTGAACTGAGCCTGCAGACTGTCACGGGTGCGCTCGGCTACCGCCGCAGCCTGGCTGGCCGTCTCCCGGGTGTCCACCACCGTATCCACCACCTGAGAGACGGTGCCCTGCAGCTTGTCGAGGAACAGATTGAACCAACGCGCCAGCTCCCCGAGCTCATCCTGTCTGGCTATCTGCAGCCGTTGGGTGAGATCCCCCTCACCACTGGCGATATCACGCAGTCGACCGACCACGGCCCGGATGGGAGCCACCACCTGACGCGCCAGCAGAGTGATGGCGCCGAGCGCCAACAGGGTGATAAAGGCCCCGATCTGGATCTGCATCCAACCGCTGCGCGAGGCGTGCTCGGCCAGCTCGGTACTGAGGCGATCCGCCCCCTCCAGCACCACGGCGCGAGGCAGCTGAATATAGACCCCCCATGTGTGCCCCGTATCGGCAACCCGGATCGGCGTGAAGCTCTGCAGCCAGGCGCCATCTTCACTCCAGCGGGAGAGCGCCTTCCCCTCCTTGAGCCAGCCCCTGAGCTGATTGCCCAACGCATCCTGGCCCACCGGCTTGCCGACAGAAACCTCGAAGCCGCTTTGGCCTGCGACTATGCCGCCCTGGCTCAGCAACATCACATCACCGCTACCGCCATAGAGAGCATCATCCATGCTTTGTACTACTTGCTGCAGACGATCGAGCGCCAGATCAACACCGACCATGCCGATCACCTTACCCTCATCGATGAGAGGAGCGGTGACCGAGGTCATCAGACGATTCTGTCCCTCTACCTCGTCTAAATAAGGCTCGAGCAGGCAGTTGCGCCCACTCTTCAGACTACAGCTGTACCAGTAATTGACCGGGATGCCGTTCTCGTCCAGCTTCACATCGGCGAGATCTTCTTCGCTCATGGGCTCGGCGACTATCCCCTCCTTGCCACGGGCCCAATAGACGGAAAAACGCCCCTTCTCATTGGAGCCCAACGCGCTGGATCCCACATAGTTGGCGTCCTCTGCGTCGAGGGCATCGGGTTCAAACACCCCATAGACACCGAGCAAGTTAGGCGCCGCTGTCAGAGACTCATGCAATAGCTGGTTGAGGGCTCCGCGCAGCGCCTCAGAATGCATGAAATTGTCCTGGGCATTCTTGCGCTGAAAGAGGATCCCCTGCGCCAACAGGGAGGCTCGATAGAAAGACTCATCCAGGTAGGCGGTCACCCTGGCGGACTGTGCCACGCCCTGAGACTGCATCACGTCCTGAGCGGCAGTACGCGCACTCTCTGCCATACGGGCATCGATGCGCGATTTGAGCGCGTCACCCTGATACAGAGAGAAGCTGATAAGGGAAACCGAGAGCAGGAGCAAGCAAACACCGGCAGAAAGGGTGATGCGCCACTGGACCGAGAGAGCGTTCATGGAAACAGCCTTGTTGGATGCAATACAAAATACTATCGGCGAGGATGCATCAGAACTTAATAATATATTTATAAATCAAGAGGAAGCTGCTCAGACGAATCCCCAACTCCGACCACGACCCCCACCAACCGGATCCCGCGACCACGTGCCCGTTGCAGCCCTTCTCGCAGCAGGGTCGGCAACAACCCGACATCGGGTTTGTCACAGCTGCGATAGACGGTGGTCTGCTGAAAATCGGCAAACTTGAGCTTGATCCCCATTCCCCGTACCGGACGCCCCCCCTGATGCCGCGCCAGGCGTCCCAGCAGTTCAGGCCAGAGCCCCTCCAGACAGGCGAGGACAGGCCCCTCTCGAGGGGACAAGTCCTCATCCAGCGTAGTCTCAACCCCCACGCTCTTGCGCTCACGACTCACGGTCACAGGTCGCTCATCCACTCCCCAGGCACGCTCCAGCAGGGCCTCACCCTGTTTACCCCAGAGCGCCTTCCCCTCCTCCGAAGTGAGGCCGCGCAGATCGTCGCAGGTGATAAAACCGAGGGCGGCCATCCGCTCGGCGCTCTTGCGACCCACGCCGGGGATCTGGGCGAGGGGCAGCTGGCGCACAAACTCATCCACCTGATGGGGGGCGATGACAAACTGGCCATCGGGCTTGTTACGCTCCGAGGCCACCTTGGCGAGAAACTTGTTAGGGGCGACGCCAGCAGAGGCTGTCAGGCCCAGCTCAAGGCGAATGGTCTCGCGAATCTCGGCGGCGATCCGGGTCGCCGAGCCCCCCAGCCGGGAGCATTCGGTCACGTCCAGATAGGCCTCATCCAGAGAGAGCGGCTCGATTAGCTGGGTATAACGCGCAAAGATGTGATGCAGCTGCCGGGAGACCTCTTTGTAATAGGGCAACCGGCCGGGCAGCAGTACCAAGGGTGGACAGAGACGGCGGGCGACGGCCGTCGGCATGGCCGATCGAACGCCAAAGCGGCGCGCCACATAGTTACACGTTGAGATGACGCCGCGATGATCCACGCTGCCACCGATAGCGATGGGGACTTCCCGCAGGGCGGGATTGTCGCGCATCTCGACCGCAGCATAGAAACAATCCATGTCGATATGGATAATCTTCCGCCCCATCCAGCCCCCTTCTTCATCATTGCGCCCCGAGCGTGCAGCCCCGCCGCCATCACTGGATAAAACCACAGTATACAGGCTCACCTGTGCTTTCTGACAGCCTTGCCAGGAGAGGATGCGTCTATTCCTATGTAAGCCATTTGCAGAGGAGGTACAGATGGACGCACATGCGGGCTGGTTGATGTTGATGCTGGTCATGCCCCTGGCCGCCAAGAATAATCCCACGGCGGAGTGTCAGTGGCTCCATGATCGCATCGAGGTGCTGGAGAGCGCGATCGAGAAGGGGGACGTGCTGGGAACACGGGAAGAGTTGGCACGCTGGAAACATGAATTTCGGAAAAAACAGTGTCGCCAGTATGACTACTGAAAAACAGAGCGGGGCCGATGGCCCCGCTGCTGTAACGGCTAGATGATGCGATTCTCTTCCAGCATCTTGCGGCGCGCCTCTTCGGCGGCCATCTTCTTCTTGCGATTGTCGCACGGCTCGGGACAGTCGCACTCCTTCTCGATGCCGATGGCACCCAGCCCACCGCAGGAGCCGGAGATGGTCTTCTTCTTGATGATGTAGCCGATGGCCATGGCCGCGACAAACAGCAAGAAGACGGCAAAGGTTATCAGAAAGATTTGCATATCACTTTCTCACCAGATAGGGCTTGAAGGCATCCGAATACTCCTCACGGAAACCCTCATCGGTCTTGGTGACCATGAAGATAGCCAATCCCTTCTCCTTGGCATAGGCCATTCCCTTATCCGGTCCCATCACGGTCAAGGCTGTCGCCAGCCCATCCGCCGTCATGCAGGAGGGATGCACCACGGTCACCGAGACGAGACGGTGAGTGATAGGTTTACCGGTTGCCGGGTCTATGGTGTGGGAGAAACGCTGGCCATTGAGCTCATAGTAGTTGCGGTAGTCGCCCGAGGTGGCCACCCCGTTGTCACCAACGACGATCACCTCCTGCACCGAACCTTCCGCGCTGCCGGCCACCGGCTTCTCGATGGCCACTCGCCAAGGATGTCCCTTGCCATTGAGCCCCTTGATACGCAGCTCACCGCCGATCTCAACCAGGTAGTTGCGCGAACCCAACGACTCGATGTACTCGGCCACCTTGTCCACGCCAAACCCCTTGGCGATGGAGGAGAGATCCACGTAGAGATCCGGTATGTCTTTTTGCAGGGTATCGGCATCGACCGAAGTGACCACATGCAGGTTGCCAAGACCGGTCTTCTGACGGGTCTGAGCGATCAACTCTTCGGTAGGGACCTTGGTCGGACGCTTGTCAGGGCCGAATCCCCACAGGTTGACCAGAGGACCGACCGTCACATCCAATGCACCTCGGGTCTCGCGGCCCAGGTGCAGCGACTCGGCAACAACCCGAGCCGTGTCACGAGAGACCACGATCGGTTTGCTGTCACGGCTCTGGTTGAAGCGCGACAGTTCGGAGTCGGGACGATAGGTGGACATCTGGTCGTTGACACGCTCGAGCAGCGCATCGACCTCGGCCTGAAAGGCCTCGGGCGCTGGGCCAATCGGGTCGGCGACCTTGATGGAATAATAGGTTCCCATGGTGCTGCCGGTGATATGGATCTCCGGCTTGGCGTTGACGCTTTCCTGACCGCACCCAGTCAAGAAAAAGGCCAGCCCGGTGAGGGCCAGCCATGTCTTTACTGCAAAACGCATCGATTAGCCACCGAAGTCGTCGAGCAGGATGTTCTCGTCTTCCACGCCCAGGCTCTTGAGCATGTTGATGACGGCGGCGTTCATCACGGGAGGACCGCACATGTAGAACTCGCAGTCTTCCGGTGCATCGTGGTTCTTGAGGTAGTTCTCATAGAGCACGTTGTGGATGAAGCCGGTGTAGCCGGTCCAGTTGTCTTCCGGCTGCGGATCCGACAGCGCCACATGCCACTGGAAGTTGTCGTTTTCCGCCTGCAGCATGTCGAAATCTTCCACATAGAACATTTCGCGCTTGGAGCGGGCACCGTACCAGAAGCTCATCTTGCGCTTGGACTTCAGTCGACGCAGCTGGTCGAAGATATGGGAACGCATCGGCGCCATACCTGCACCACCACCGATGAACACCATCTCGTTGTCGGTCTGTTTGGCAAAGAACTCACCAAACGGACCGGAAATGGTCACCTTGTCTCCGGCCTTCAGGTTGAAGATGAAGGAGGACATCTGGCCCGGCGGCAGCTGCATATTGCTGGGCGGCGGGGTCGCGATCCGCACGTTCAGCATGATGATGCCGAACTCTTCCGGATAGTTGGCCATGGAGTAGGCACGGATGATCGGCTCGTTGACGGTCGATACCAGATCGAACAGCTTGAAGCGATCCCAGTCACCACGATACATCTCGGGGATGTCGAAGTTCTTGTACTCCACCTTGTGAGCCGGCGCCTCGATCTGGATATAACCACCGGCGCGGAACGGCACGCTCTCGCCATCGGGGATCTGCAGTTTGAGCTCCTTGATGAAGGTGGCCTTGTTGTCATTGGAGATGACGGTACATTCCCACTTCTTCACGCCGAAGATCTCTTCCGGCAGCTCGATATCCATGTCCTGACGCACGGTCACCTGGCAAGCCAGACGCTCGCCGTGACGGGCCTCACGCTTGCTGATGTGATCCAGCTCGGTCGGCAGGATGTCACCGCCGCCGGACTTGACGCGGACGCGGCACTGGCCGCAGGAGCCGCCGCCGCCGCACGCGGAGGAGACGAAGATACCGCTGCCGGCCAAGGCGCCGAGCAGCTTGCCGCCGGCCGGGGTTTTCACCGCCTTGCCCGCGTCATCATTGATCAAGATTGTCACGTCACCGGCGGTCACCAGCTTGGACTTGGCGAACAGTATGACTGCCACCAGCGCCAGCAGGATCACGGTGAACATGACCACACCCAAAATAATTTCCATCTATATTTCCTTTCCGATTACAGGGAAATACCAGAGAAGGACATGAAGCCCAGCGCCATCAGGCCGGCGGTGATGAAGGTGATGCCCAGACCGCGCAGGCCGTCCGGTACATCGGAGTACTTCATCTTCTCGCGGATACCCGCCATGGCCACGATAGCCAGCATCCAACCCGCACCGGAACCGACGCCATAGACGACGGATTCGGCGAAGTTGTAGTCGCGCTGCACCATGAAGGAGACGCCACCGAAGATAGCGCAGTTCACGGTGATGAGCGGCAGGAAGATGCCGAGGGCGTTGTAGAGGGCCGGGAAGTACTTGTCCAGGGCCATCTCCAGGATCTGTACCAGAGCAGCAATCACACCGATGAAGGTGATGAAGCTCAGGAAGCTCAGATCCAGGCCGGCGACCAGGGCCCCATCTTTCAACACGAAGTTGAAGATGAGGTTGTTAGCCGGTACGGCGATGGTCTGCACCACGGTCACGGCGATGCCGAGGCCGAGGGCAGTTTTTACCTTCTTGGACACCGCCAGGAAGGTACACATCCCCAGGAAGAAGGAGAGCGCCAGGTTCTCGATGAAGATCGAACGAATTAACAGACTGATATAGTGTTCCATCGCTTACTCCTTCGCCTCCACCTGCTTCGGGTCCTTGGTACGGACCGCCCAGATGATGAGGCCGATCAGGAAGAAGGCACTCGGCGGCAGCAGCAGCAGGCCGTTCGGCACGTACCAGCCACCGTTGTTCACCAGCGGCAGCAGCTCGATACCGAACCAGGAGCCGGAGCCCAGGATCTCGCGCACGGTGGCCACGGTCAGCAGCACGGCGCCATAACCCAGACCGTTACCGATACCGTCCAGGAAGGAAGGCAGCGGGGCGCTCTTCATGGCATAGGCTTCGGCGCGCCCCATCACGATACAGTTGGTGATGATGAGGCCGACGAACACGGAGAGCTGCTTGGAGATGTCATAGGCGACAGCCTTCAGCACCTGGTCTACCACGATAACCAGCGAGGCGATGATCGCCATCTGGGCGATGATCCGCACGCTGTTCGGGATCTGGTTACGGATCAGAGAGATAAAGAGGTTAGAGAAGGCCGTGACCGCGGTTACGGCCAGGGTCATCACGAACGCTGTCTTCATCTGGCTGGTAACCGCCAGGGCGGAACAGACACCCAGCACCTGCAGTGCGATGGGGTTGTTGCCGAGCACCGGGGTCAACAGCAGCTTTTTCATTTCGCTCTTGTCAGCCATTGTTGAGCTCTCCTGCACGCAGCTTGGCCAGGAACGGACCAAAGCCATTGGAACCCATCCAGAACTCGAAGGTGTGCTGGACGCCGTTGGAGGTCAGAGTGGCGCCGGAGAGACCGTCGATCTCATGCTCGGAGCCTTCCGGCGCATGACCCTTGATCACACGCAGGGCCGGCTTGCCATCGGCATCGAACAGCTTCTTGCCGACGAACAGCTCGCGCCAGGCTGGATTCTCGATCTCGCCACCCAGACCCGGGGTTTCACCCTGGTCATAGTAGGTGATGCCCTTGATGGTCTGGCCATCCGGCGCGACCGCCAGGAAGGCGTACATGGTGGACCACAGGCCCTGACCGTAGATCGGCAGGATCACGCTCTCAACCTTGCCGTCTTCGCCCTTGGCGAGGAACACCGGCATGGTTTTGGCGATGCGCTTGATACCGGCACGATCCGCGTCGGCGGGGATCAGGAAGTTCTTGGACGGGTCCTTGGCGGCGGCCAGCATGTCGAAGCCGTCGGCATCCCCTTCCACGAACTGACCGCTTGCCAGATCGACGAGGCGGGCCTCGATCTTCTCGCCATAGGTCTTGGTCACATTGCTCACATCCAGGCCAGCGACGGACAGGATGTTGGACTGCTTGTCGAGGGCCTTGTTGGCTTGCTGCGCCGGGCGCAGGCCGACCGCGGCCACCGATACGACGATGGAGCAGACCAGGCACAGGCCAGCGACGATGCTGACAGTGCCCATGGTGGAATCTTTATTAAACGCCACGAGCGATCCTCCGCTTGATGTTCGCCTGTGCCACGAAGTGGTCAAACAGCGGGGCAAACAGGTTCGCGAACAGAATGGCCAACATCATGCCTTCCGGGAACGCGGGGTTGACCACGCGCACCAGCACCACCATCACGCCGATCAGGGCGCCATACCACCACTTACCGGTGTTGGTGAAGGAGGCTGAGACCGGATCGGTAGCCATGAACATCATGCCGAAGGCGAAACCGCCCAGCACCAGATGCCAGTGCCACGGCATGCTGAACATCGCATTGGTGTCGGAACCAACCACGTTGAACAGCAGGGAGGTGGCGATCATGCCGATCATCACGCCGGCGATGATGCGCCAGGAGGCGATGCGCATATAGACGATCATGGCGCCGCCGAGCAGGATCATCAGGGTGGAGACCTCACCGATGGAACCCGGCAGGTTGCCAAGGAAGGCGTCCATCCAGCTGATGGTCTGACCGGTTGCCGCGTTGATGAGGGCACTCTGGCCACCCTGGGCCCACTGGCTCAGGGCGGTGGCGCCGGAGAAGCCGTCCACGGCAACCCAGACTGCATCACCGGAGATCTGCGCCGGGTAGGCGAAGAACAGGAAGGCACGACCAGCCAGGGCCGGGTTCAGGAAGTTCTTGCCGGTACCACCGAACACTTCCTTGGCCAGCACCACACCGAAGGTGATACCCAGGGCAGCTTGCCACAGCGGCAGCTCGGGCGGCACGATCAGGGCGAACAGGATCGAGGTCACGAAGAAGCCTTCGTTGATCTCGTGCTTGCGTACCATGGCAAACAGCACTTCCCAGAAACCACCGACCAGGAAGACGGTGATATAGATCGGGAAGAAGTGAGCGGCACCGATCAGCAGCTTGCTGCCGATACCCGCCACGGCGGGATCCAGCGAGGCGCCCAGCAGGGAGGCCAGGGTGTACTGCCAGCCATCGAGACCGGCGACGCTGCCCAGTTGGGCGACGGCGCTCATGGCCTGGTTACCGACGTTGTACATGCCCCAGAACATGGCCGGGAACACGGCCAGCCACACCATGATCATCATGCGCTTCAGATCGAGCGCATCACGGACGTGGGAGGCGGAGCGGGTCACAGAACCCGGAGTATAGAAAAGGGTGTACGCCGCTTCGAACAGGGCATAGTACTTAGCGTACTTTCCGCCCGGCTCGAAGTGATGTTCCATCTTTTCAAGAAGTTGCTTAAAACTCATCGCTTAACCTTCCTGTTCGATCTTGGTCAGGCAGTGGCGCAGAATCGGACCATATTCGGTCTTGCCCGGGCAGACGAAGGTACACAGGGCCAGATCTTCCTCATCCAGCTCCAGGCAACCGAGAGCCTGGGCGCTGTCCGTGTCACCGGCGATCAGATCGCGCAGCAGCAGGGTCGGCAGGACATCCAGAGGCATCACTCGCTCATAGTTGCCAATGGGCACCATGGAGCGATCACTACCGTTAGTGGTGGTGGTGAAGTTGAACAGCTTGCCCTTGAAGAGGTGGGACAAGGTGGTGCGAGTGATGGTGTACTTATCGGCACTGGGGTTGGCCCAGCCGAGGAACTCCTTCTCACGCCCTTCGCCCAGCACGCTGACCTGGTTGTGGTAGCGCCCGAGGTAGGCGACTTCGCCCTTGGCGTGCACACCGCTCAGGATAGAGCCGGAGATGATGCGGTTTTCGTCGGCACGCAGCTCATTGTCGGTCAGCTGGGCCAGGCTGGCGCCCACGCGGGTACGCAGCAGACGCGGCTTGAGCACGTTCGGACCGGCCAGAGAGACCACCTTGTCGGTGCAGATCTCGCCGGTAGTGAACAGCTTGCCGTAGGCGATCACGTCCTGGTAGTTGATGTGCCACACGATCTTGTGAGCGCTGGCAGAGTCCAGGAAGTGGATGTGGGTGCCGGGCAGACCTGCGGGGTGCGGGCCAACGAAGACCTCTTCCTGCACCTGCGGCAGGGAGGACTGAGGCAGGCTACCCTCGGCCTTGCACACATACACCTTGCCATCGGTCAGACGGCTCAGCACGGCCAGACCATCGGTGAAGGCCTGAGCCTGCTCGCGAATGATCAGTTCGGCACTGGCAGCCAGCGGATTGGTATCCATGGCGGTGACGAAAATGGCGCGCGGGGTGCTGCCAACGGCGGGCACCTTGCTGAAGGGGCGAGTACGCAGGGCGACCCACTGACCGGATTCCACCAAGGTCTCTTGGACCTTGGCGCGATCGAGTTGAGCCAGCTCGGCAGAAGAGAAGGCGGCAAAGGTGATCTGCTCGTCACCGTCGATATCGATCACGACGGATTGCAGAACACGTTTGTCACCACGATTAATCTCGGCAACGACACCGGCGGCAGGGGCTGTGAATTTCACGCCAGGATTCTTCTTGTCTTCAAAAAGAACCTGACCCTTCTTGACGCGATCCCCGACCTTGACGGTCATGGTGGGACGCATCCCCACATACTCCTCGCCGAGTGTAGCGACACGGGTGATGGCGGGGCCATCGTAGATTACTTGCTCTGGCGCACCCAGCACGGGGATGTCCAGTCCTTTTTTAATTGTAATCATACTCACTTGCACTACCGTTACGGGAAGACAGGTTGGTAAGTGCCGGGAGAGGCTCCCGACCGCGGATTGACTCTCCGGGATGTGGTCTTGAGTGACCACATCCATGGAAATTCAAAAAAAGCGCCTAAGTTTATCATCACGGTGATTCTCCCCGCCATGTCAAAACAGGAAAATTCACGCAACATCACAAAAATCTCCCCACAAACTGTGATAGATGATCCAGCGTGACTTTTCAGACAAGACAAGGAGATAAACCACTTATACCCATAAAGGGATAAAGTGATTCGATGCCTGTCATGGTCAAGAAAATTTAATGAATAGATTGCGCACGACAGACCCGCAGTGGCGGCAAGGCACGCCGCCCTTGATGTCTCTGTTCGCTCACAGACCGGGTTTTCCCACGCAAGAGGGGGTCCGTGGCGCCTCACCTCGACCCAGCCATTCGGCCGGCGTGTAGGTATGCAGGGCCAACGCATGCAGGCCACCGGCCAGCTCCTCGGCCAGCAGACCATTGACCCTGCGATGACGTGCCAACAACCGCTCCGATGCAAAGCATTCGCTCACGACGATCACCTTGAAATGGCTCTCGGCCCCCGGCTCGGTACGATGCATGTGACTCTCGTTAATCACTTCGAGGTGGCTCGGGGTGAGCGCCTCACGCAGCTTCTTCTCTATAAGGGCTTGTAACTGCATAAACAGACTCCGCTGACTGACGATGAGGGCCATTCTACCGGCCCGGATGGAGTAAACGAAAGGTAAGGCTGATGCGCGGTCCCACGCTGCGCCGGGTCTTGGGCAGGCTGTGCTGCCACTGGCTCTGGACACCGGGGGCCATCAGCAACAGGGAACCGGGCTGCAACCAGCGCGCCTCGCGGCAGCTGTGGTCACTCACGCGCCGTAGTAGAAGAGGCCGGCACTCCCCCAGCGTGACGGTCGCCACCGCCGGTGTCGGCCCCAGCTCGGGTTCATCGTCACTGTGCCATCCGATGCTGTCACTGCCGTCTCGATAGAGATTGAGCAGCACGCTGTTAAAGGCATAACCGGTGGCGAGACTGACCCTGTCTCGCAACCGGGCCAAGGGCTCGGGCCAAGGGGTTGATGGCAGCATAAGGCCCGAATAGCGGTAGGCGTGATCCCCATACCAGAGACTCAGTCTTGGCTGTGGCACGGCCCGTCCAAACAGTCGCAGGGTATATTGCTGCCACGGATTCTCCTCCAGCCAGCGCCACCACCACACCTGCTCATCTTCCGAGAGCCAGGTGGGCCAATAGCGCAGTGCAGCGCCATCCGGCTTAACCTCCTTCATTTATCCTCCCACTTCTGGCGCTGAGTCGCTAAAATAGCGGCCCGTTTATGCCTTATCGGAGCCCTGATGCTGACCCGTCTCGATCATCCCCACTGCCAGTTTGAGCTGCTGCGCTATCCGCCACAAGCCAACGATCCGTTGCAAGCCTGGGATGCTGCCGACGAATACCTGATCACCACCCTGGCCGAGGAAAGTATTCCTGCAGGGGCTGTGGTGATCATGAATGACGGGTTTGGGGCGCTGACCGCCTTCTTGCACAGCCATGGCCCCGTCTTCGCCAGCGACTCCTTTGTCAGCCGCCGCGGCGCCGAGGAAAACCTCAGACGCAACGGGCTCGAGCCCGAGCGCGTCACCTGGCAAGATGCCCTGGCCCCCCTGCCTGCCGCCCCGGCCCTGGTGGTCATCAAGGTGACCAAGTACCAGGCCCTGCTCGAGCAGCAGCTGATCGCCCTCTCCCGGGTCGTCACGCCGCAGACCCGCATTCTTGCCGCCGGCAAGGCCAAGGAGATCCACACCTCAACCCTGCAACTGTTCGAGAAGTGGTTAGGGGTCACCACCACCTCGCTGGCCTGGAAGAAGGCACGCCTCATCCACTGTGTGCCGCGCGGCGAGCCCTGCAAGGCCGCCGACCCCTATCCCACGGTCTGGCCGCTGGAGGGAACCGACATGGTGCTGCGCAACCACGCCAACGTCTTCTCGCGAACCAGCCTCGACATCGGTGCCCGCTTCATGCTCGAGCATCTGCCGGTGATGAGCGCCCGCCAGGTTGTTGATCTCGGCTGCGGCAATGGCGTACTGGGACTCTCCCTGCTTGCCCGGGATCCTCAGGTGGAGGTCACCTTCTGCGATGAGTCTTATATGGCGATCGCCTCGGCCCGTGAGAATGTGCAGGAGAACCTGCCCGATGCCGTCGGGCGGGCCCACTTTATGGTCAATAACTGTCTCGACGGTGTCGAGATCGGCAGTGCGGATCGCATCCTCTGCAATCCCCCCTTCCACCAGCTGCAGGCCATCACAGACCACATCGCCTGGCAGATGTTCCAGGATGCTCATCGAGTGCTCCCGCGCGGTGGGGATCTCTGGGTAGTCGGCAATCGCCATCTCGACTACCACCTGAAGCTCAAGCGCCTGTTTGGTAACGCCCAACTCGTTGCAGGCAATAAAAAATTCGTTATCTTGAAAGCCATCAAACGTTAAAGGAACCCCAGATGAAGAAGTCTCTGATCCTGATGGCCGCCCTCGCCCTCGGCGGCTGTGCGACCAGTTGGCCCGAAACGGCCTACATCAATCCCCAGATCATCCCGGCCAACCAACAGTACTACTCCGGCAATAGCATCACCCTGGAGGGGATCGATCGCCGCGAGGCGGCCTACGTCATCTCGGTCAAGAAGAAAGAGAAGGCCCCCGTGCTGGTCAACCCTTACGCCCCTCTCGGGCAGATCCTTTCCGACAAGCTCTCCGAAGGGCTGCGCAGTCAGGGGCTGAATGTGGGCAACACGGGCACCACCAACCTCCAGTTGGAAGTGCTGCAGGCGGCCGTGAACGTCGAGGAGAAGACCTTCACCTATGTCACCAAGTCCAAGGTGAGCCTGCGCGCCACCGCCGACTTCCAGGGCAACCGGGTCAGCAAGCAGTACAACGCCTCCTCGTCCAAAGAGGGGCCGGGTCAACCCGACATGAGCGAGCTGGAGTCCACCCTGAACCAGCAACTGAGCGGACTGCTGCAACAGGTCCTCGCGGATCAGCAGCTGCGTGGCTACCTCAAGGGCCAACCGGGCTAACGGGGGAGAGACGATGAGAACATGGATAAGAGTGCTGGTGCTGGCCGCCAGCCTGTTGCCGACCGCACTGCTGGCGGCACCCAGGGTACAGTTTGAGACCAACCACGGTAATATCGTGGTCGAGCTGGCGCCCAAGATGGCGCCGCAGACGGTCAAGAACTTCCTGCGTTATGTGGCCGATGGCAGCTATGACGGCAGCCTGTTCCACCGCATAGTGCCAGGCTTCGTGGTTCAAGGGGGGGGATACAACCAACAGTATCAGCAGTTGCCCACCTATGATCCCGTGGTTAATGAGTCCATCGGTGGCCTCTCCAACAAACGGGGTACTATCGCCATGGCCCGCACTCAGGCGGTCGACAGCGCCACCCGCCAGTTCTATTTCAATCTGGTGAACAACACCAATCTGGATGGTGTGGGTCAGGCCGGGTATACCGTCTTTGGCCAGGTCGTGAGCGGTATCGAGGTGCTGGACAAGCTGTCCCAGACGCCGACCCAATACAGCAGCATACTGCGCGCCAACAACGTGCCGACCACCCCCGTTATCTTGCGCCATGTCACCCTGCTGCCCGAGCAGCAGGCAGGCAAGAAGAGCAAGTAAGCATTCAGGCGGGCCCAGTGCCCGCCTTCACGTTTTGTCACGAGGATCCGCAGGTGCGCAACACGTCAGGCTGGCTGCAGGCCATGGCCATCTATCTTGAGCCCAGGGTGCTCACCCTGCTGGCGCTGGGCTTCTCATCCGGACTGCCCCTGCTACTGGTCTTTGGTACCCTCTCGTTCTGGTTGCGCGAGGCCGAGGTGAGCCTCACCGACATTGGCTACATGAGCTGGGTGGCCCTGGCGTATGGCTTCAAGTGGCTGTGGTCCCCCCTGGTGGATCGTCTTCCCCTGCCCCTGCTCTCTGCGCTGCTCGGACGACGCCGCAGCTGGATGTTGCTCTCACAGATCCTGGTCATGGTGGCCCTGGTCGGCATGGGGATGAGCGATCCCCGGCTCAGTCTGAGCCATCTCGCCCTGTTCGCCCTGCTGGTTGCCTTTGCCTCGGCCACTCAGGACATCGTCATCGACGCCTTTCGCATCGAATCGGCCCCGGAGCGGTTGCAGGCCGCCATGGCGGCGGCCTACATGACCGGCTATCGGCTCGCGATGATCCTGGCCGGCGCCGGCGCCCTGGCGCTGGCCGCCTGGTTTGGCAGCGACACTGGGTACTCCCAACGCGGTTGGCAGCTCACCTATTTCATCATGGCCGCCTGTATGAGTGTCGGCGTGATCACCACCTTGCTCTGCCACGAGCCGCACACCGATTTGAAACGCCAGAGCGATGAGCAGGCCGCCTGCAAGCAGCGCCTGATGAACCAGGGGTGCTCACCCGCCCTGGCCGCTCTGGGTGCCTGGTGTATCGAATCTATCTGGCGCCCCTTCAGCGATTTCTTCGAGCGCTATGGCAAGACGGCGCTGCTGATCCTGGCGCTCATCGCCTGCTATCGCATCTCGGACGTGGTGATGGGCGTGATGACCAACAGCTTCTATGTCGATCTGCAGTTCAGCAAGACCGAGGTCGCCACCATCACCAAGGTCTACGGCGTCATCATGACGCTGGTCGGAGCCAGCCTCGGTGGCGTGCTGGTGATGCGCTTTGGCACCCTGCGCATCCTGTTGGTCGGCGCCCTGCTCACCGCCAGCACCAACCTGCTCTTCTCCCTGCTCGGGCAGATCGGCCACAATATCTGGCTGCTCACCGTCATCATCTCGCTGGATAACCTGGCCGCCGGCATCGCTACCGCCGCCTTCGTCACCTACCTCTCGAGCCTCACCAACGTCGCCTTTTCCGCCACTCAGTACGCCCTGTTCAGCTCCATCATGCTGCTGTTGCCCAAGTTTCTGGCTGGCTTTTCGGGGGCCCTGGTGGAGCAGATCGGCTACAGCCACTTCTTTATCGCCACCGCCTTACTGGGAATACCGGCCCTCTGCCTGATCCCAATCGTATCCAAACGAACAATAGCGCTCACGAGAGAGCGGTCACAAGATAATCGTTTGCGAAATGACGGGGGTGATTAGACTCACACTTCATTACAAAGTTCCCAACAATTTATTTATCCTCCGGGATGATTGGCCTAGAATCCACTCGCTCCCTCGCTGGAGCGGGCTACGGAAATCCTCAACTACGGACATAAGAGATAAGAAGATGGCCAAGTTCACCAAATCCCTGATCGCCGCCGGCCTGCTGGCCGCCGCCGCTACCCCCGCCTTCGCCGCCGACTACAGCGGTGACATCCACAAGAACGACTACAAGTGGGTGCAGTTCAACGTCATGCACACCATCGATCAGCTGCCCTACGTAGTTTCCAGCACCCAAGACGGCTACAACGACACCTATTTCGAAATGGAGTTCGGTGGTCGTTCCGGCCTGTTCGATCTGTACGGCTATGTCGACGTCTTCGATATCTTCGACAGCCGCCACAGCGACAAGCATAACGGCGACAACCTGTTCATGAAGTTCGCCCCGCGTCTGTCTCTGGATGCCCTGACTGGTAAGGACCTCTCCTTCGGCCCGGTCAAAGAAGTTTACACCGCGACTCTGTTCAACGTAGGCGGCCCGAATGGCCTCTTCGAGTCCATGGTCGGTCTGGGTTCTGATGTGGAAGTTCCCTGGTTTGGCAAGGTTGGCATGAACCTGTATGCCCGCCACGTGAACGAAGGTACTGGTGAGCAAGGCTGGAACGGCTATCAGTTCTCCATGAACTGGTTCAAGCCCTTCTACTTCTTCTCCAACGGTTCTTTCCTGTCCTATCAGGGTTACCTGGATCACCTGTTTGATGCCAAGGATACCTCCACTGATGGTACTGCCACCTTCCACGGTATCTACTGGCACTCCGACCGCTACGCCGTCGGTTACGGCCTGAAGTACTTCAACGACGTGTACGGTATCCAGAACAATCTGGAGATCTTCCCGGGCGGTCAACTGAAGACCACCGGTTTCGGTCACTACTTCTCCGTTACCTACAAGTTCTAATCGAACCGTCGGGTACGAAAAAACCGGGGCATCTGCTCCGGTTTTTTTATGCCCAAAGGCGGCAAACCGAGACAAAAAACCGGGACACAGGCCCCGGTTTTCTCATCACTGGCAGGCCGCGCGGCCCGACATCAGTCGCGGAAGTTCTGGAACTGGAAGGGCTGCTCCAACTCGGCACCGCGAATGAGCGCGATGGCCTCCTGCAGATCGTCACGCTTCTTGCCGGTGACGCGCACCTCATCGCCCTGAATGGCAGCCTGCACCTTGATCTTGGAGTCCTTGATCAGCTTCACCAGCTTCTTGGCGGTCTCCTTCTCGATCCCCTGCTTGAAGTTGACCTCAAGGGAGAAGCGCTTGCCGGAGTGCACAGAATCACCCACCGTCATGGAGTTGGTATCTATGCCCCGCTTGATCAGCTTCTCACGCAGGATGTCGACCATCTGCTTGAGCTGAAAATCGGCATCGGCTTCCAGCTTGACCACTTCCTTGTTGAGGGTGAACGAGGCCTCGACGCCACGGAAATCGAAGCGGGTCGAGAGTTCGCGGTTGGCGTTGTCCACCGCGTTCAACACCTCGTTCATCTGGACTTCGGAAACAATATCGAATGACGGCATCTGGGCCTCCTCATCTAATCTGAATCGCAGGGGGCACACTCTACCAAAATCCGGCCAAAAAAGCTGACCCCACTTTATCCCCTTGCTAGAATGCGAGCCCGGAGCACGATGGATAAGCCTCATACAGGGCCGTTGCTCACTCTTTGGAACCACCACAAGGCGGGCGCTCGGCAGGAGTCGAGTCCCCGCCAGCATAACGAGAATTCGATGCCACGCTGCAATATGCTCCCCCCACTCTGGACCCTGCTAGGAGCCGGTGCCCTCGGCGGTGTCTTCGCCAGCCTGCTCACCCAAAGCGGTCAGGGGGTGCGCCTCATGGTGCGCGATACCCAACGCTCACGCCTGCATCCGGCGATAGACTTTACCGCTCTGGACGGGACGGCTCATCTGCTTGCCATCCCGCGCTGCTTCGCCAGCGACGCCGCCACCACCAAACGCCTGCTGGTGATGACCAAGGCCGGCCAGGTGGTCGAGGCGCTGCGCCCACTACAGGGCCTGCTCGGACGCGAGGTGCCCATAGTGCTGCTGCACAATGGCATGGGGATCGCCGAGCGTGTCGCCGCGCTGTTTCCCGATAATCCTCTGCTCGTCGGCGTCACCAGCCATGGCGCCATGCGTGGCGGTCACTATACCTTCCGCCACACCGGCAAAGGGGAGACCTGGATCGGCCCCTTCAACGAGGCCGGCCGCGAGCATGCCCAGATCGCCCTGGATCTGGCCAAGGCGTTGGGACAAGCCGAGTGGGACGAGCAGATCCCGGTCCGTCAGTGGCAAAAGCTCGCCATCAATTGCATGATCAATCCACTGACGGCCCTCTACCGGGTCAAAAATGGTGAGCTCTCCACCCCCCGCTTCAGCGACGCCCTGACCCAACTCTCGGTCGAGCTGGCGGACGTGATGCAGGCCGAGGGGATGGCGGTCACGGCCGACGAGCTGCTGCGACGCGCCCTGACGGTGGCCGAGCTGACCGCCGACAACAGCTCTTCCATGTTGCAAGACAGAGAGGCAGGCCGCAGCACCGAGATCGAGGCGATCACCGGTTATCTGCTGGCGCGCGCCGAGCATCACGGCATCGCCGTGCCGGTCAACCGCAGCCTGTTTGAGGCGATTTCACAAAAGGCAGGCTGACGCCTGGGAGGCAGGGATGAAGGCAGTGGTCCTGATGGGGCCGGGCTCGGAGGAGATCGAGACCGTGACCCTGGTCGATGTGCTGGTTCGTGGCGGCGTGGCGGTGACGCTCGCCTCCTGCGCCCACGATGGTGCGCTCACCCTCACCGCCTCGCGCGGGGTGAAGATAGTGACCGATGGCCATGTGCGCGATCTGCCCGATGAGCCCTGGGATCTGGTGGCGGTGCCGGGCGGTGTGCCCGGCAGCGAGGCCATCCGCGATAGCAAGGAAGCTATCGCCCTGCTGCGCCGCCAGGCCGCGGCGGGGCGCTGGCGCGCCGCCCTGTGTGCCGCGCCGGCCCTGGTGCTGGTCGAACACGATCTGATCGGCGCCGCCCGCGCCACCTGCCATCCCGGCTTTCAGGAGCGGCTGCCTGCCGCCCAGCTGAGCACAGATAGGGTGGTCGTCGATCGGACGCATCGCCTCATCACCAGCCAGGGGCCGGGCACCAGCCTTGAGTTTGCCCTGGCCATCCTCGCCGAGCTGGGAGGAGACGACCTGGCGCGCCGGGTCGCCGCCCCCATGGTGGTCTAGGCCATCACCTCGGGACGCAGCTGGGCCATCAGGCTCGGGTTGTCCGAGTAGTCCACCGGAATGGCCACCACGGCCGGCCCATCGACCTCCAGCGCCGCCCTCAGGGTGGCGCGCAGGGTGTCGGCCGAACTCACCGCGAACCCCGCCGCCCCGAACGACTCGGCATAGCGCTTGAAGTCGATGGGACCAAACGCCACCCCCGAGGTGCGCCGATATTTCTGCTCCTCCTGCATCGCCACCATGTTGTAGCCGTTGTCGACCCAGATGATGTGCAAGATGTTGCTGCCAAGGCGCACCGCAGTCTCCAGCTCCATGCTCGACTGCATGAAACTGCCGTCCCCCGACACCGACACCACCTTCTCTCCCGGCCGCACCATGGCCGCACCTATGGCCCAGGGCAGCGCCACCCCCATGGTCTGCTGACCGTTGGAGATGAGCACCTGGCGGGCCCGGAAGCTATAGAGGTAACGGGCTATCCAGATGTGGAAGCTGCCCATGTCGACGCATAGGGTCATGTCGCCGCGCACCAGATCCTGCAACTCGCGCACGATGCGCAAGGGGTGCACCGGCATGCCGTGCAGATCGTCGGCGCGCAGGGCCAACCGCAGCCGCTGCTGCCGCACATTGTGCAGCAGGCGCTGCACCTCGGTGGTGCGCTCCTTGGGGTGACCCAGGGTACGCGCCAGGCGCAGCAGGTTGGCGCGGATCGACCCCACCAGCTCGCAACTCGGGCAGTAACAGCTGTCGATCTCGGCCGGCAGCACATCGATGTGCAGGATGCGCCGCGAACGATCCCCGTTCCACAGCACGGGATCGTATTCGATGGGGCTGTACCCGATGCAGATCACCAGATCCGCCCCCGCCAGTAACTGATCACCGGGTTGGTTGTTAAACAGGCCGACCCGGCCGGCAAAATCGTCGAAGTGCTCGCTGTCGACCACCCCGGCCGCCTGGTAAGTGCCGGTGACCGGCAAACGCACCTTATCGAGGAAGGCGCGCACCGCCTCGGCGGTCGAAGGCCGGCTCGCCATCAGGCCAAGCAGCACCACCGGATTGTCCGCTTCACTGATGAGGGCGAGCGCCTGCTCCAGGTTGCACTCGTCGGCGCAGCCAGGCTCGGGCACCTCGCGCGGCACCAGCACCCGCCCCTGCACCGGCTTGTTGATGATGTCCATCGGCAGGCTGACAAAGGCCGCCCCCGGTCGCCCCAGCTCGGCGGCGCGAAACGCATTGGCCATCACCTCACAGAGCGCCGCACCGCTGTTGACCTGGGCACTGAACTTGGTGACCGGCCGGCACAGGTTGATCGTATCGAGGCTCTGGTGGGTGAGTTTGAGGCCGTCGGCACGGCGCACCGCGCCCCCCAGGGCGACCACGGGATCCCCCTCCGAGGTGGCGGTGGCGAGGCCGGTCACCAGGTTGGTACAGCCCGGTCCCGAGGTGACCAGCGCCACCCCCGCCTTGCCGGTCAGCCGCCCCACCGCTGCCGCCATGAAGGCCGCGTTGGCCTCGTGGCGCACCACTATGGTCTCGATGGGCGAGTCCTCCAGGGCGTCGAACACCCGGTCAATCTTGGCGCCCGGGATGCCGAACACCTGCCTGACCCCTTGCGCCTCGAGGTGGCGCACCACCAACTGGGCGCCACACTGCCACTGTGTGTTTTCCATCAAATCGCTCCTTGTGTGTCAGCCTTCGGCGGCGCGGATCACCCGATCCAGATCGGCCGGGCAGAGATCGGCGCCCCGAAAGGCGGTGTCAGACGGCAGTGCCAGGTTGAGATGGCGCACCACGGAGAGGCGCAGCGTGCCGTGCGCCATGGTGTAGTCGAGCAGGTGGCCGCCGCCGCTGCGATCCGCGGTGATCATGTGCTCGTGAAATCCCGCCACATTGATCCCCTGCACGAAGGGGGGACAGCGAAAGCCGATCAGGGTCCCCTCCACGTCGGCGAAACGAAACACCGGCTGCGTCTCGATGGCCTCCAGCATGGGCTTATAGGGTGGGCTCTGGCGCGGCACTGTACGCACCTCGGCCGACTCGAAGCGCCCGTCCAGACGCAGGGCCACGAAGACGTTGTCCGACCCCACCAGGCGATCGACCCACTGGTGGATTTCGTCCCGACTCAAGGGGTGATCGAAGCGCCGCTCCAGGCAGGGACGAAACTGGGTCATCACCGCGAACGGGGTCTTCTGCCAGGGATCGGCCCGGCGCGCTGAGCCATCGGCCTTGAGCTGGTGGATCTGCCGCTCGAAGGCGATCAGCTCCCCGTCGAGGTGATTGAAGGTGCCGAGTCCGAAGTCGCCGTGGCGCAGCAGCTCGTTCATGGTGGTCTCCCCCTCATAGACACCGGCCAGCAGGGCGCTCATCAGGGAGCTCTGGTAGATCTCCCCGCCCCCCTGCTGCTCGCGCCAGCGGGCGAACTGCCGGCCCACCTCGAGGGCGCAGTCGCCGTGACTGTCAGATGCTGCAATCTGTTCCATTTGGATTTCACCTCTCGATCTCATCCTGTTACTGTTCGGCGTCAATGGTGACCCAGATCACACTCTGGTGACCAATACCCCTGACTCACGGCTTCGAGACGGCTTCGATATGGAACTGCGAACCCTCAGATACTTCATGGCGGTGGCGGAGCTACGCAGCTTCACCCGTGCCGCCGAGCGGCTCGGCATGGCACAACCGCCCCTGAGCCAACAAATCCGCAAGCTGGAGGACGGCCTCGGCACCCCCCTGCTGCGCCGCCTGACCCGTAGCGTCGAGCTCACCGAGGCGGGCGAGAGCCTCTATCAAGATGCGGCCCGCATCCTGTCCTTGGCGGAAGGGGCACGCCAGCGGGTCGAGCGCATCGCCCGCGGCGAGGTGGGGGCACTGCGCATCGGCTTCGCCGGCTCCACCGTGCTGCACCCGGCGGTACTGACCCTGCTGCACGACTTCCGCGAGCGCCACCCCGAGGTGATCCTCACCCCCCAGGAGGGCAACATGCCAGCCCTGGTGGCCGCCCTGCACGGGGAGCGGCTCGATGCCGCGATCCTGCGACTGCCGTGCAGCGCCAGCGCCGGTTTCGAGCATCACCTGATCGAGCGCGAGCCGCTGGTGATCGCCCTGCCCGCACAGCATCCCCTGGCCGGCGCCGACGCCCTGGCCATGAACCAGCTGCGCGATGAGACCTTCATCCTGTTCCCGCGCGACATAGGCCCCGGCCTCTACGACGGGGTGATCGGTCTGTGCCAGGGGGCCGGCTTTGTGCCGCGCCTCGGCCACGAGTGCCCCCAGGTGATCTCGACGGTGGGCATGGTGCAGGCAGGGTTTGGCGTCACGCTAGTGCCGCGCTCGGTGGCGGCCCTGCACCCGGAAGGGGTGAGCTACCACCCCGTGCTGGGGGGCGGCCTTACCACAGAGGTGAGCCTCGCCACCCGCCCCCACCCGCGCAGCGCGGCCCTGCGCCGGCTCATTCTTCAGATACAAAAAAGGCCTCCCGAAGGAGGCCTCTTGGCAAGGTAAGCGTCGCTTACGCCAGGGTGATGCGCGCGAACTTGCGCTTGCCCACCTGATAGACGGCGGTGCCGGCACCCAGCAGCGCCTTGCCGTCGTCCAGCTTCTCGCCGTCGATCTTGACCGCTCCCTGCTTGATCATGCGCAGGGCCTCGGAGGTGGTCTCCACCAGGCCGGCCTCCTTGAGCAGGTTGGCGACCGGCATGCCCTCCCCTTCCAGGGCCAGGGTCAGCTCAGGCATCTCGTCCGGGATGGCGTTCTTGGAGAAGCGCTGGGTGAAGTCCTCGTGGGCCGCCTCGGCCGCTGCTTCGTCGTGGTAACGGGCGATGATCTCCTTGGCCAGCCAGATCTTCACGTCGCGCGGGTTGAGGGTACCGGCCTCGATGCCTGCCTTGAACCCCTCGATGTCGCTCAGGGGACGGAAGGAGAGCAGCTCGTAGTAGTTCCACATCAGGGTGTCGCTGATGGACATGATCTTGCCGAACATCTCGTTCGGGGCATCGTGCACACCGATGTAGTTATTGGCCGACTTGGACATCTTCTTGACCCCGTCCAGCCCCACCAAGAGCGGCATCATCAGCACGCACTGGGTCGCCATGCCGGCGTCCTTTTGCAGCTCGCGCCCCATCAGCAGGTTGAACTTCTGGTCGGTACCGCCCAGCTCGACGTCGGCCTTGAGGGCCACAGAGTCATAGCCTTGCAGCAGCGGATAGAGGAACTCGTGGATGGCGATGGACTGGCCACCGGCGTAGCGCTTCTTGAAGTCGTCGCGCTCGAGCATGCGGGCCACGGTCTGCTTGGCCGCCAGCTTGATCATGCCGGTCGCCCCCAGCTCCTTGAGCCAGCTGGAGTTGTACTCGATGCGGGTCTTGGCCGGGTCGAGGATCTTGAACGCCTGCTCGGCGTAGGTCATGGCGTTGTGCTTGATCGCCTCTTCGGAGAGCGGCGGACGGGTGGCATTCTTGCCGGAGGGGTCGCCCACCAGGGCGGTGAAGTCGCCGATCAGCAGGATCACCTCATGGCCCAAGTCCTGGAAAGTCTTCAGCTTGTTGAGGATGACGGTGTGGCCCAGGTGAATGTCCGGGGCGGTCGGATCCATCCCCAGCTTGATGCGCAGCGGGCGCCCTTCCTTCAACTTGGCAACCAGTTCCTCTTCAACCAGGATCTCTTCCGCTCCGCGTTTGATCTCGGCCAGCGCCATCTCGAGCTGGGACATGTTTTGACTCTCCAATCACGTTTCCACAAGACCGCTCATCTTACTGGAATGGCGGGACAATTGGAAAGCCTGTAAAATCGCGGCATTGTGCTCGTTTGTCCCCCCTTTTTCATGGCTATCTGGAACGCCTTTATTAACCTACCCCATTGGCACCGCCGAATGGTGCTGATCGTGGGAATTCTGACCATGATGCTGGCCGCCTGGCCCGGTGAACAGGCCGAAGCTGTGCGGGTCGCGGCCGAGCCGCCCCCGCTGCTGGTCCCCCCCGAACAGGCCACCACGGCTGCGAAACCCAAGTTGGTCACCCGCAATGTCACCGTGCGCCGTGGCGATAACATGGGGGTCATCTTCCAACGCCTGGGTCTCGATACCGCCGATCTGCACCTCATCGATCAGCTGGCGGCCGCCGAGCCACTGCGCCGTCTGCAACCCGGCGACGAGCTCACCTTCAAGTTGACCGCCAAGGGGACACTGCACAGCCTCTACTATCCCCACAGCCTGGATCAGACCCTCAGGGTGAGCCGGGATGGGGAGAGCTTCGCGGCGCGGAACCTCAAGGTCGATCTCGATACCAGAGAGATAGTGACGCAAGGGGAGATTAGCTCCAGCTTCTGGGGATCCGCCGTCGCGGCGGGCCTGGACGAACAACAGATCATGGATCTCGCCACCATCTTCGGCTGGGATATCGACTTTGCCCAGGATCTGCAGCCCCATGATCGCTTCACCGTCATCTATCAGGACAAGTACCGGGATGACGAGCGGGTCGCCGCCGGCGACATACTGGCCGCCGAGTTCGTCAATCAGGGGGAGCGCTATCGTGCCATCCTGGGGGAGGATGGCACCTACTACACCCCGGAGGGCAAGGCGATGCGCAAGAGCTTCCTGCGCGCGCCGGTCAACTTCCGCTACATCAGCTCCAATTTCAACCCACGCCGCCTGCACCCGGTGACCGGTAGGGTCCGTCCCCACAACGGCATCGACTATGTGGCGCCGGTTGGTACTCCCATCCTGGCCTCCGGCTCCGGCAGCGTGGTGGCCGCCGGCTACAATCAGTTCAACGGCAACTACGTCTTCATCCGTCACGACAGCACCTATGTCACCAAGTATCTGCACCTCTCCAAGCGCATGGTCAACAAGGGACAGAGGGTAAAACAGGGTGAGACCATCGGACTGCTGGGCGGCACCGGACGCGTCACAGGCCCGCACCTGCACTATGAGTTCCTGGTGGCCGGTATTCACAAGAACCCGCGCACCGTGGCGCTGCCCAAGGCCGAGGCCCTCACCGGGCGCGATCTCACGGCGTTTCGTGCCAGCAGCGCCCCTCTGCTCGCTCGTCTCGACAGCCCGGACGACGATCGTTTGGCCATGAACCGGAAGAAACCATGACAGAGCGCTATATCGGACTCATGTCCGGCACCAGCATGGATGGTATCGATGCGGTGTTGATACGACGCGATCCCACCGGCTGGGCAGTGGAGTGCGCCCTGTGCCACCCCTGGCCCGAGTCGGTGGTGGTCCGCCTGCACGCCCTGTGCACCCCGGGAGAGAACGAGATAGACAGGCTCGGGGTTGCCGATAACCTGGTGGCCGACGAGTTCGCCGCCGCCACCCGGGCTCTGCTGACCAAGGCAGACTTGGCCCCCGGCCAGATCAGCGCCATCGGCTCCCACGGCCAGACGGTACGCCATCGCCCCGAGCTCGGCTTCACCCTGCAGATTGGCAGCGGTCATCGGCTGGCAGCCCTGACCGGTATCGACGTGGTGGCCGATTTTCGCACCATGGACATGGCCCTGGGTGGCCAGGGGGCGCCCCTGGTGCCCGCCTTTCACCAGGCCTGCCTAGCCAGTCCAACCGAGCCTCGCGTGGTCCTCAACATCGGCGGCATCGCCAACCTCTCGGTGCTGCCGGGTGCCCCTGAGGGGGTCTACGGCTTCGACACAGGCCCAGGCAACACCCTGCTCGACGCCTGGCATCGCCGCCATCGCGGGGGCAGCTTCGACGCCGGCGGCGCCTGGGCCGCCCAGGGCGAGGTGCAGGAGGCGCTGCTTGGGGAGCTGCTCGCCCATCCCTACTTCGCCCAGCCTCACCCCAAGAGTACCGGACGCGAGACCTTCACCCTGGCCTGGCTCGAGCAAGTGCTCGCCCGTCACCCCGACTCGGCGCCGGCCGATGTGCAGCGTACCCTGCTGGAGCTGACTGCCCGCTCCATCGCCGATGTACTGCCGTGGCAAGCCGGCTCGCTCTTCGTCTGCGGCGGCGGCGCCCACAATCCACTCCTGATGGCGCGCCTCACGGCCCTGCTACCGGCCTGGAGGGTGGCCGATACGAGCGCCCTCGGCATCCATCCTGACTGGGTCGAGGGGGCGGCGTTTGCCTGGCTGGCGCACCGCTTCCTGATACGCGAACCCGGCAACCTGCCGGCCGTGACCGGCGCCAGCAGAGCCGCCGTGCTCGGTGCACTCTACCCCACCCCCTGAGGCGACTCTCCATGAAAAAGGCCACCCTGGGGTGGCCTTTTGCTCTCTGGTGCGCGGCTCAGATGCCGAGGGAGTCGAGCAGATCGTCGTGGTCATTGCCGCTGGTGACGGCCGGTGCCGGGGCGGCCGGCTTGCTCAGGTTGGCCTGCGCAATCAATTCGTCCGGATCGATCTCTTCGTGCACCTCGCCATCGTGGATCTTGATGAACTCGGTACGATCCATGGCCAGCTCGAGATAGAAGATGTTGTTGCTACCGGTGAAGAAGGTGACGCGCCGCGACTCGGGGTTGTCGAGGTTGGTGTCGACGCTCAGCATCACCTGCTTGTTGAGAGCCAGCATCTTGGGCTGGTTCTGGGTGATGTGGGTCTGCAACTCGCGCCCGACCTTACCGGTGAAGCTGCCGACGATCTGGTTCATCAGCTCGCCCATCACGTTGCTCACCTCGTCCGAGGTGTGAGAGATGGCCAGGTCCTCCTTGGAGAGTCCCATGCTCAACATGTAGTTCTGATAGAGCTCCATGGCGGCGGCGGCGGAGAAGTTGATCACCACCAGCCCGGAGAAGCCCCCGTCAAACAACACGAAGCAGCCGATATCGGGCTTGAGGCACGTCTTGCTGATGCGTTGCACCATGCCGGAGAAGCGGACCTGGCTCTGGGTGGCGGCACTGAGTACATCGGTCACCGAGTGGCAGAGACTGAGCAGTACGTCCTCTGTGGTCAATACCCGGGACTCTTCATCTTGGTTAAACATCATGTGACATCCTGAACACGTTGCGGTGGGACTATCTATAACATAGTCCCGCTTTGTCAGGAGCGAGATCATCGGCAGGCCGAGACCTGGCTCCCAGTTGAGACCTGAATCAATTAAGCGGCCGGCACGAATCCGGCGACATCGGCCAAGCGCCCCCGCCACAAGGCGACCTGCTCATCGAGCGCCCCCTCGGAGTAAGGCTGCGCCGGTTTGGCACCCCAGATGGGGCCAGGCCAGGCGGCGTCACTGGTGAAACGCGCCACATGGTGAAGATGCAACTGGGGCACCAGGTTGCCCAAGGCCCCCAGGTTGATCTTGTCCGGCTGCAGGCTCGCCTCCATCAGGGCCGCCACCGCGCACGACTCGCGCATCAGCTGCTGCTGGTCGACTTCATCCAGGTGGTGCACCTCGCGCAGGTTGGCAATGCGCGGCACCAGGATAAGCCAGGGGTAGTGGCTGTCGCGCGACAGCAACACGCGGCAGAGGGGGAGATCGCCCAGTACCCGGGTATCGGCGGCGAGGCGGGGATGCAGTTCAAACATGGAGAGGACTCCGGTGGACACAAGACTGCGCCCACCTTACTCCAAGGATGAGGGAACTCAAAGCTGATTGGCGGCCCAGCCGATGAAGCGGCGTTTGAGCGCCGGATCGGCGCCGAGGAAGAGGCGCTGCAACTCGGCCTCCAGGGCGCTGGCGGGCAGCGTGGCAGAGGGTGTGGCGGCCGCGACGCTGGCGACCAGGGCGGCCTTGCCGGCACCACGGTTGTAGGTGGCAAGCTTGTCGCTCCAGTCCACCCCGATCTGCAGGCCGCTCACGGCCATCTCGTCTTGCACCAGGGTCAGCGAACGGCCAGCGCTATCTTGCAGGGTCAGTGTGGGATGCTCGGCGAAGCGCGCCTTGTCGCCCCGCCCATCCGGCAATCCCGTCAGTTGCAGGCTGGTGTTGCTCGCCTCGAAGCGCAACACCTGGGGACGGGAGCGGTAGTGGCGATCGCTCTCGCTCGAACTGCGGCTCTCCTCTACCCCGTCGTAGCGCACCAGCAGCTGATTGACGCCGTCCGGCAGGGTCACGCTCTGTCCCTCTGCGTGGCCTTGAGCGGCGCTGAGCAGCACCACGTCATCGGGAAGAGTGAGGCGCACCTCGGCCAGGACGGGAGCGGTGCAGAGGGCAGTGAGGCAGAACACGGCCAGGGAACGTTTCATGGTGACATCCTTCTGTCATGGAGCTGGCAGGCACCTTACCCGCTCAAGATGACAGAAAAATAACAGGGCCCGCAGGCCCTGTTGGAAGCATTACCCCTTGTAGATCTTGGGGTTGAATACGTCTCGCAACCAGTCACCGAGCAGGTTGATGACCAGCACCAGCAGCACCAGACAGATGCCCGGGAAGGCGGTGATCCACCATGAACCGGAGAAGATGTAGTTAAAGCCCACGCTGATAAGCGACCCAAGCGATGGCTGATCCACCGGCATACCGAGACCGAGGAAGGAGAGGGCCGCCTCGCTCATGATGGCGTTGGCCACCTGCACGGTCGAGATCACCAGGATCGGCGACAGGCAGTTGGGCAGGATGTGGCGGAACATGATGCGCGGGGCACGAAAGCCCATCACCTTGGCCGCTTCCACATACTCCTTCTTCTTCTCGGCCAGCACAGAGGCGCGCACGGTACGGGCATACTGGGGCCACTCGGCCACCCCGATGATCACCACCAGCATCAGGATGGCGTATTGGGAGAAGAACTCTGAGCCAAAGGCCGCCTGGAAGATGGCCGAGACTATGATGGCCACCATCATGGTGGAGAACGACAACTGCACGTCGGCAAAGCGCATCAGCAGATTATCGAGCCGGCCGCCGAAATAGCCGGCCAGCAGCCCAATCACCACCCCCAGGGTCATCTGCAGACCCACGGCGAACAGGCCTATGGTGAGCGAGATGCGCGAGCCATAGAGGATGGTGCTCCAGATGTCGCGCCCCTGGTTATCGGTACCGAGCCAGAAACGCGGGTCTCCCCCCTCGCGCCAGGAAGGCGGCAGCTCGGCATCCATCAGATCGAAGCTGGTCTGATCGTAGACGTTGTGCGGCGCTATCCAGGGGGCCAGCAGGGCGGCCACCACATAGATAAGGAACACCACGAAGCTGAACATCGCCACCTTGTCGCGCAGGAAGTAGTAGACGAAGTCAGAGTTCTTAAAGCGAGCCCAGCGGCTCGCCGTCACGGCGTGAGTCATGCTTACCCCTTGGCTGTCAGGTTAACGGTCGGGTTGATGAACCCATAGAGGAGATCCACCAGGGTGTTGGTCACCACGAAGATGAGCCCGACAAAGATGACGTAGGCGGTGATGAGCGGTGTATCGACCCGATCGATGGCCTCGAGGAACAGGAACCCGGTTCCCGGCCACTGGAACACTTTCTCGGTCAATATGGTGTAGGCCACCATGGTGCCTATCTGCACGCCACCCACAGTGACCACGGGCAGCATGGTGTTCTTGAGCGCATGGCGGTAGTAGACCTTATTGTCGTCGAGCCCCTTGGCGCGGGCGAACTTCACGTATTCGGAGGAGAGCTGCTCGAGCATCTCGGAGCGCACCAGCCGGATGAACAGGGGCAGCATGATCGAGGAGAGCGCAATGCTCGGCAGGATCAGGTGCAAGATGCCATCCAGGGTGAAGAAACCGGAGTCCCATCCCAGCAGGTTGGCGGTCTCGCCACGGCCATAGGCGGGCAGCCAGCCCAGCTGGATCGAGAAGAGGTACATCAACAGGATGGCGGTGAGGAACACAGGGATAGAGATGCCGATGCTGCTCGCCCCCATGATGACCTTGGTCAATATGCTGCGCGGGCGAATCGCGGAATAGACGCCGAGCGGGATAGAGACGAAGACGATGATAAGGGTGGCACCGAACACCAGCTCCAGGGTCGCCACCAGCTTGTCGAGGATCACCTCGAGGGCCGGGCGTTTGAAGAAGTAGGAGGTACCGAGATCCCCGTGTATCGCCCCCTTGAGGAAGCGGGCGTATTTGACCAGGAAGGGATCGTTGAGCCCCATCTGATCGCGCAGGATCTGGCGCTGCGCCTCGGAGACCGACTGGCCTACCATCTCGCGCAGGGGGTCGCCCAGATTGTTCTGGATCGAGAAGGCCACCAGGCTGATGACGAACATCACTATGATCGCCTGGTAGAGCCGCTTGAGGAGAAATGTAAACATGCTGGTCCTTCTACGTGGCCTGCTTTATGAGTGCAGGCTTTTTGATCAAGGCGGGGGCTCGCGCCCCCGCCGGGTCCTTGGTGGCTGACGGCCTTACTGCTTGATGACCAGATCGCCGAAGTACGGGAAGTTCATCACGTTGACCACCGGCTTGATGTCGGCGTTCTTCTTGGCGCCATAGGCCAGGTTTTCCCAGTGCAGGGGCACGAAGGGGGCGTCCTCGGCCAGGATGGCCTCGACCTTCTGCAGCATGGCGGCACGCTTGGCCGGATCGGTTTCGGCGTTGGCCTGGGTCACCAGCTTGTCGGCCTCGGCGTTGGCATAACCGGAGCAGTTGTACTGACCCATGCCGGTCTTGGCGTCCTTGCTGAAGGTCAGGAACTCATAGAAGTTGGCGCTGTCCTCGGTGTCGGAGTGCCAGCCAATCAGCTGCATGTCGGCGGCGCACTTGTCAAACTCCGGCCAGTACTGGGCCACCGGCATGGTCTTCAGATCCACCTTGATGTTGATCTTGGAGAGCATGGCGGAGACGGCCTGGGCGATCTTCACGTCGTTCACGTAGCGGGCGGCCGGGGAGATGAAGGTCAGCTTGAAGCCCTTCTCGTAGCCCGCTTCCTTCATCAGCGCCTTGGCCTTGGTCAGGTCGTAACGCGGGGTCAACGCCTCGTTATAGCCGGCGTAGCCCTTCGGGCTCAATTGCCCTGCCGGGGTGCCGAAGCCCTTGTTGATCTTCTCGACGATACCCACCTGGTTGATGGCGTAGTCGATGGCCTGACGCACGCGCTTGTCCTTCAGGGCCGGGTTGGTGTTCTGGTTCAGCTCGATGATGATGGCGCGGGTCCCGGACAGGGTCACCAGCTGGGTGTTGGCCCCCTTCTCGACACGGTCCAGATCGTTCGGGGCGACCGGGTAGATGACATCCACGTCGCCGCCCAGCAGGGCCGCCACGCGGGTCGCGTCTTCCTTGATCGGCACCAGGGTCAGGTTCTGCACGTTACCCTTGGAGCCCTTGTCCCAGTAGTTGGGGTTGCGAGCGTAGTCGAGCTTCACACCCTGCTCGCGGAACTTGACGGTGAACGGGCCGGTGCCGGAGACATTGGTCGAGGCGTAGGAGGCGCCATTTTTGATGATCTCGGCCTTGTCCTTACCGTCCTCGGTCTTGCCGGTGTAGAACTTGGAGTCCATCGGGAAGATGTAGGTGACGGTCTGCAGGATCAGCGGATAGGGGTTCACTGTGACCAGATCGACGGTGTGGTCGTCGACCTTCTTGGCCTCGGCGATGGGATCGAAGATCGCCTTGAAGTCCGGAGAGGCCTTCAGGCGGTTGACGGTCCACACCACGTCGTCCGCGGTGAAGTCATTGCCGGAGTGGAACTTGACGCCCTTGCGCAGGTGGAAACGGACTGTCTTGTCGTCGATGCGCTCATACTTCTCGGCCAGGCGCGGCTCAAACTGCAGATCTTGCGTCCAGCGCACCAGGGGATCGAACACCAAATGGGACATCTCCAGGGTCTGGCCGGAGAGCTGCTCCTGGGGATCCAACGAGGTCGGGTCGGAGGCCACGGCCACCTTGATATCGGCGGCAGAGACATTGAAGGCCAGGCCAGCGGCCAGCAGCGCCATTGCAACCTTGGACATTCCTTTCTTCATCTTGTTCTCCATGCGTATCTCTTTGTTTTAGCTTGCGATTTCCAGCCCCTCGCGGGACATTCCCTTGAACTCCGGCATCAGCGAGATCAGCTTGCGGCTGTACTCATGCTCGGCATTGGTAAACAGCTTCTCGGTCTCGGCCACCTCGACCAGATGACCGTGTTTCATCACCCCGATGCGATCACACATCTGGCGAATGACCGGCAGATCGTGACTGATAAACAACATGGTGAGGCCCAGCTCCTGCTGCAAGTCCTTGAGCAGGTTGAGGATCTGGGCTTGCACCGACACATCCAGCGCCGAGGTCGGCTCGTCGCAGATGAGGAAACGCGGGCGGGTGGCGAGCGCGCGGGCAATCGAGATGCGCTGGCGCTGGCCGCCGGAAAACTCGTGGGGATACTTGACCCCGGCGCCGCGACCGAGCCCCACGTGATCGAGCAGGTCCCCGACGATCTGCTCAATCTGGCGCTCGCTCTGGGCGAGGCGGTGGAAGCGGATCGGCTCGGCGATGATGTCACGCACCTTCATGCGCGGGTTCATCGACGAGTAGGGGTTCTGGAACACCATCTGCATCTGGCGGCGCAGGGGACGGCGCTCGTGCTCTCCCTTGAGGGCGGTGAGATCGACCCCCTCAAACACTATCTTGCCGGCATCGGGCGGATAGAGGCCCGTGATGGCCCGGGCTATGGTGGACTTGCCAGAGCCCGACTCACCCACCAGGCCGAAGGTCTCCCCTTCGAAGATCTCGAAGCTGATGTCGCTGCACGCCTGCACATATTGGCGGCGGCTCGGGAACAGGGAGTCCTTGGTGACAAACTTCAGATCCATGTGCTCGACCCGCAGCAGAGCCCCCTCATAGGGACGCTCGTCCTGACTCTGACCAAGCCAGTGGGTCTTGAGATCGATGCTGGTATCGGGAGCGCTGGCGTCCTCGATGTAGGAGACCTGCGGGAAACGCACCAGCTTGACGTCGGAGCGCGGCACCGCCGAGATGAGGCTGCGCGTATAGGGGTGCTCGGGCGCCCCCAGCACCTGCTCAGTGGTGCCGAACTCCACCAGTTCCCCACGGTACATCACCACCACCTTGTCGGTGACATTGGAGACCACCCCCATGTCGTGGGTGACCAGCATGCAGCCCACCTGACGCTCCTTGCACAGGGTGCGAATGAGCTGGAGGATTTGATCCTGAATGGAGACATCCAGCGCCGTGGTCGGCTCGTCAGCGATGATGAGCTCGGGGTCGCACGACAGGGCGATGGCGATCACCACCCGCTGACGCATGCCGCCCGAGAACTGGTGCGGGTACTGCTTGATACGCAGCTCGGGGCTTGGGATCCCCACCGCCTGCATCAGACCGAGCGCCTTGTCGAAAGCCTGCTGGCGGGTCAGGTCGGTGTTGGCGAGTATGGTCTCGACCAGCTGCTGCTCCACCGTGAACAGGGGGTTCAGAGAGGTCATGGGATCCTGGAAGATGAAACCGATGCGCGATCCGCGGATGGCGCGCATCTCTCCCTGGCCAAGGCCCGAGATGAGCTCACCATTGAGATAGATATCCCCCCGGGCGATGCGCCCCGGTGGACTCAAAAGATCGATAATGGCATTGCCTATGGTGGACTTACCGGCGCCGGACTCACCGACCACACCGACAATTTCCCCTTTCTCGATGGAGAAAGAGAGATCCTTTACCGCGGCGTGCACCCCGTAGCGGGAGGGGTACTCGATCCGCAGGTTCTTTACTTCGAGCAAGGACATGGTTACCTCTGCGGGGGACATCCGTCCCAAACAAATTCGTCCATAAATGATCCGCAGATGCCGGGTTGGTCTCGAGCCTCGGCAGGCTCACTCCGTGAGACAGACAAACCAGCAATCCGCGCGGGTTTTTTGCATTTTTTTGGAATAACCCGCCTGTAACCTAAACCGTTTCCCCCCTCCGTGTAAATGATGGATTTATACAATTCCATCACCTGGATGGTGATAAGGCACACGACAACAGCGTATAAATGATATATACAGCACAAAACCAGTGATATATACCGACATAATCACAAATTCATAGACGTTGAGCTCAACACTGCCACAACAATCAGAACCTTACTCTTTTTTCACAAACGGATTCCCACGAGACTAAGCAGTGAATTTTTATTCACTCATTCTTTTCAACCGCACTATCTCTCGCTGATTAACAATTAATCAGAAAAAAATAGGGGACGCCTCGGCGTCCCCTCATGGTCTCGACTCGTCTATCCCCACCAGTGGGCCAGCAATTGCATACAGGCCAGGGCGAAGAGACCGGCGATGAGATCGTCGAGCATGATGCCGAGCCCACCGTGGATGCGCCGATCGAACCAGGAGATGGGCCAGGGTTTGAGGACATCGAAGAGGCGAAACAGGGCGAATCCGACCACAACCCAGACCCAGCCGGCCGGCGCCGCTATCATGGTGACGCCAAAGCCGATGATCTCGTCCCAGACGATCCCCCCGTGATCGGCCATGCCGATGGCATCGGTGGCCGCCTGGCAGATATAAATGCCGGCCACAAAGCCGAACACCAGCAAGGCGATAAACCAGGGCGTAGGCAGCCCACTCACCCACAGATAAAGCGGAATGGCGGCCAGGGTCCCCATGGTGCCGGGCGCCTTGGTAGAGAGGCCGGAGCCAAACCCCACCGCCAGCAGGTGGAGAGGGTTGGCCAGGTTCAGCCGTTTCAGCTCGGGTTTGATCATGCGAAGTGATCCCATCCCTTGAGGGTCAAGCTGACCGGCTTGTCGGCCAGCAGCCACTCGATCCCCGGCTCACCCGCCAGAATGCGGCCGATGCGGGTGAACTTGACCCCGCTGTGGGCCAGGGCGGTGTCGAGCACGCCGCGGTGCTCCTCGGGGACGGTAAACAGCAGCTCGTAGTCGTCGCCACCGGCCAGGGCCAGTTGCCACGCCTCCTCGGGGGAGACCGCATCCTGCAGCACCGGCGACAGGGGCAAGGCGTCCAGATCGATCTGGGCGCGCACGCCCGAGGCCCGCAGCACGTGGCCCAGATCCGAAGCCAGTCCGTCGGAGAGATCGAGCGCCGCGTTGGCGATGCCACGCAGAGCCTGACCGGCCAGTATGCGGGGATGCGGATGATCGAGCCGAGGCAACACGGCCGCCAGCTGGTTCTCGTTCAGGGTGCGTCTGGCCAACAGATGGCTCAGGGCCAGGGCGGCGTCACCGAGCGTCCCGGTGACATAGATGCCGTCACCGGCCTTGGCCCCGCTGCGCAGCAGCGCCTTGCCGCTGGGCACAGACCCCTTGACCGAGACAGTGATGGAGAGCGGGCCACGGGTCATGTCACCGCCGACCAGGGCCACGTTGTAGTACTCGGCGAGCTCCAGGAAGCCCTCGGCGAAGCCGGCGACCCAGCTCTCGTTGATGGCGGGCAGGGTCAGCGCCAGGGAGACCCAGCGCGGCTCGGCGCCCATGGCGGCCAGATCCGAGAGGTTCACCGCCAGCGCCTTGTAGCCGAGATCCACCGGGTCCATCTCGGGCAGGAAGTGCACCCCGCTCACCAGCGTATCGGTACTCACCGCCAGCTGGGTATCGGGCGGCAGGGTCAGCAGGGCACAGTCGTCCCCCGGCCCCAGCACCACATCCTTACGGTGGTGGGCCACCTTGAAGTACTTGTCGATCAGCTCGAATTCACCCATGCAATAAAAAGCCAGCTTGCGCTGGCTCCTCTCTTATTCGGTTTCGGGCCGCGCTTACTGCTTGCCCAGGGATTTGACGACCTTATCCAGCACACCGTTGACGAACTTGTGGCTGTCTTCGGCGGCGAAGGCCTTGGCCAGTTCGATCGCCTCGTTGATGGCCACGCGCGGCGGCACATCGTCACGACGGGTCAGCTCGTAGGTAGCCAGGCGCAGGATCGCCTTGTCCACCAGGTCCACCTCTTCCAGCGGACGGGAGAGGAAGGGCGAGAAGACCTTGTCCAGATCGTTGCAGTACAGCGACACGCCAAACAGCAGATCGCGGAAGTAGGCGAGATCCACGCCCTTGGTATCCTGCTCGACCTTGAACTGCTCCTCGATATCGCCCACGTTATCTTTGGTCATCTGCCACTGATAGATGGCCTGGGTGGCGAAATGGCGGGCTTTGCGGCGCTCAGACGGTTTCAATCTCTCTCTCCTCGTTACACGTCCAGTTGCTTCAGGACGTTGATCATTTCGAGCGCACTCAGTGCAGCCTCTGCACCCTTGTTACCCGCCTTGGTACCGGCACGCTCGATGGCTTGTTCAATATTCTCTGTGGTCAGCACGCCGAAGGCGACGGGGATCTCGAACTCCATCATCACCTGGGCCATGCCCTTGCTGTTCTCATTGGCGACCAGATCGAAGTGGTAGGTACCACCACGGATCACGGTGCCCAGCGCCACAATGGCGTTGTACTGGCCGCTCTTGGCCAGCTTTTTGATCGCCAGCGGGATCTCGACAGCACCCGGTACCTTGACCAGGGTGATGTTGTGATCGGCGATCTGACCCTGACGCTTGAGCACATCAAGGGCGCCTTCTACCAGGCTGTCATTGATGAAGCTGTTGAAACGAGCCACGACGATGGCGACACGCGCCTCGGGGGCGGCAATATTCCCTTCGATAACCTTCATGGGCAGTCCTGTGATAGAGGCCTTGAGTCAAAGTGGGGCACATTCTAGCACAAAGGGTCAGGGACCAAAACCGGCATAACGACTTGCCTGTATTGGGCACTCGCCCCCTTTAATCCCTTACCCCTTGGCTTTCTCTCAAGCGTTTCTCATGAGAGACAGATAACACTTCCGTCATTCGGCACCGACGGAACCCTTATTGACATTTAAATCAAACAAGAGCAAGCCTCATACTACTCCGTCAAATATCAATAATGAGTATCGTTTGGAGTTCAGCATGTCATTGTTTAAACAAAGTGCGATAGCCCTCGCCTGCCTGGCCGCCCTTCCGGCGGCAGCTAATGAAGCAACCCCCCGCATCATAGGAGGCAATGCAGTCAAGGCCCCCAGCTGGATGGTCGCGGTCGGTGAGCGCGTCAACGGCGAGTGGATCAACTATTGCGGTGGCACCCTAATCGACAAGGAGTGGGTCGTGACCGCGGCCCACTGTGTCGAGGATGCTCAAATGGGCAAGATGGAAGTGTCCATTGGGGTCTCAGATCTCACTCAGCCCCACTTCCGTCCCTCAGTGGACCAAGTGTTGATGAATACCGAGTACCTCATCAACCGACTGAGATCGCTCGGGGAAGAGATCCCAACCTTCGAAAAAGATATCGCGCTGCTGCATCTGGCATACCCTGTCACCCAAGCCCCGATTAAAATGGCGGCCATAGGCGTCAGGGATACCTGGAGTACCGGAAGTACTCTGTTGAGGGCCTATGGTTATGGTGGTATCAATCCTGACGCAACCCTTGATTCTCCTGTGCTCCAGACCATAGAGCTGCCCTATCAGGGCAACAGGGACACATGGTATGGCGACCCGGCACTGAGCCATATTTTTGCCGGCAATACAGTAGGGCAAGACAGCTGCAAAGGCGATAGCGGTGGCCCATTGGTCTATGGCGGAGAACTGGTCGGCATCACCAGCTATGGCGCATTCCCCTGTGCCTCAGGCATTGCTGGGGGATATACCTATGCCCCCGCACTGCTCGACTGGATTAATGAACAAAAGAGTAGCGTCACCATGACGTCACTACGCGGTCTGGAAGTCCCCGCTAAACAGAGCCGCTGGGCAGAGTACCGGTTGGTGAACCGAACCATGCAACCAACTACCCTGAGTGGGTTGTGGACGACAGCGCCAGATGCCACCAGCGACTGTGAAACCGAACTGAAACCGGGTCGGGGCTGCACGATTCGGGTGCGCTTCGATGGCAACTACGCCGTCGACTCGATGAAAACAGAGTTTGTCAGTATCACAAGTACCCAGGCAGGGCGTGACACTGTACTCGAGGCCGCACTGGTCGGTACCACGACGCAAGAAGAGCAGGTCGTGACACCGGAACCCACCCCTCAGCCGCAACCGCAGCCTGAGCCCCAGCCCGTAGCGACCTCCAGTGGTGGTGGCGGTGGTGGTGCCTTCGGTCTGGCAGGCCTGCTTCTGCTGCCCCTCGCCTGGTTGCGCCGCCGCACCTGAATCGAGTTCAACCAATAGAAAAGGGCTGGCGCCGTGGCGTCAGCCCTTTTTATTGCCTGCCAAACCGGTTTATTCGCTGACGTACTCCACCACTTCCAGGCCGAAACCGCCGAGGGCGTGGTACTTCTTCGGGGTGCTGAGCAGGCGCATCTGACGCACGCCCAAGGCCTTGAGGATCTGGGAGCCGACGCCGACCCGGCGCGAGGTGCCCTGCCACTTGGCGCATTCCGGCTGCTCGCCCTTGTCCACCGCCTCGAACTGGCGCACCCGGTTGATGATCTCCTGGCCACTCGCCTCGGCCCCCAGAATCACCAGCACGCCGCCCTCGCTGGCGATGCGCGCCATCGACTTGGCCAGCGGCCAGCTGCGCGCCGCATGACGATCGGTCAGCAGCAGATCGCTCAGTACGTCGTGCAGGTGCACCCGCACCAGGGTCGGCGTGTCGCTCGTCACCTCCCCTTTCTTGAGGGCGAAGTGGACCTGGTTGTCGACGGTGTCGCGGAAGGTGATGAGGTCAAACTCCCCGAACTCGGTCGGCAGCTTGCACGCGGCCACCTGCTCCACCGTGGTCTCGTTCTGGTTACGATACTCGATAAGATCCGCGATGGTGCCGAGCTTGATGCCGTGCTCGGCGGCGAACAGCTCGAGATCCGGGCGGCGCGCCATGGTGCCGTCTTCGTTGAGGATCTCGACGATGACAGCCGCCGGCTCATGACCCGCCAGCCGGGCCAGATCGCAACCGGCCTCGGTGTGACCGGCGCGGGTCAACACGCCCCCGTCCTGGGCCATCAGCGGGAAGATGTGGCCCGGCTGCACCAGATCGGCGGCCTTGGCATCCGGCGCCACGGCGGCCAGCACGGTGACGGCGCGATCGGCGGCCGAGATGCCGGTGGTGACCCCTTCTGCCGCCTCAATGGAGACGGTGAAGGCAGTGGAGAACTGGGCGTTGTTGCGGTCCACCATCAGGGGCAGGGCCAGCTGCTTGCAGCGATCCCGGGTCAGGGTCAGGCAGATGAGGCCACGGCCATAGCGGGCCATGAAGTTGATGTCCTCGGGCCGCACGCAGGAGGCGGCCATGATGAGGTCCCCTTCGTTCTCCCTGTCCTCGTCGTCCATCAGGATCACCATCTTGCCGGCCTTGATGTCGGCGATAATCTCGGCGGTGCTGCTCAGTGCCATGTGCTTCTCCAGAATCGTTCGGGGTACCCGGTCAAGATGAGGGCAGACCGGGGCGTTTCAATGCCGTCTTGGTCACAAAAAACCGGATTGGGCCAGCTTCTCCAGGGTCAGGGAACTCTGGGTGCCCCGCTCCCCTTGCATCAAGCGCTCCAGGTAGCGGGCAATCTGATCCACCTCCAGGTTAACCCGGGTGCCCGGCTTCCACTGGGCTATGGTGGTCTCCTGGGCCGTGTGCGGCACTATGGTCAGGCGAAACTCGCTCCCCTTTACGGCGTTGACCGTGAGGCTGATGCCGTCCACCGCGATCGAGCCCTTCTCGGCGATGTAGCGGGCCAGGCTGTCAGGGGCCGCAATCCAGTACTCGATGGCGCGGCCGCTGGATGAGGTGCTCTTCACCACCCCGACACCATCTACGTGGCCCGAGACCAGGTGGCCGCCGAGGCGGGTGGTGGGCAACAGCGCCTTCTCCAGGTTGACCCGATCGCCAACCCTGGCGTCGGCGAAGCGGCTGCGATTGAGGGTCTCGAGGGAGACGTCGGCGCTGTAGCTGCGCTCTCCCAGGCTCACGACGGTGAGGCAGACCCCGTTGGTGGCGATGGAGTCGCCGAGTTTCACGTCGGAAAAATCGAGCCCGGGGGCGTGTACGGTCAGGGTGACGTCATCCCCCTGGCGCTGCAGGGCGGTCAGGGTGCCGACCGCTTCAATGATGCCGGTAAACATGTCAAACCACCTTGGCTGTGATGCGGATATCCGGGCCGACACGGCGCACGTCGGTCAGCTCGAGTTTGGGGGCACGCGAGAGCTTCTCAAGCCCCGGCAGGTGGCACAGGCCACGGCCGGCGTCGCCCAAGAGCGTCGGCGCCTGATAGAGCACCAGCTCGTCGACCAGGCCGGCATTGATGAGGGCGCCGGCGAGCGAGGCGCCCGCCTCCACCAGCACAGAGTTGATGTTCTGCCTGGCCAGCACCATGAAGAGACTCACCAGATCGAGCCCCTCCCCAAGACGCGGCACCAGAGTCTCGCGCACCGACGTGGGCCACGAGCCATCAGCGGTGTGGCGCGCCAGCCACACCTCGCCGCCCGTGCCAAACAGGGACTGGGCCGGGGTGAGGCGGTTTTTCGAGTCGATCAGGATACGCACCGGTTGGCGCAGGCTCTCCTTGGGGTAGAGGGCCTTGACGCTCTCGGGCAGCTCGTCCCAGCGCACGGTGAGCGAGGCGTCATCCGCCAGCACTGTGGTGGCGGTGGAGAGCACGGCATCGTGGCGCGCACGCAGGCGCTGCACGTCGCGGCGCGCCTCGGGGGAGGTGATCCACTGACTCTCGCCGCTGGCCATGGCGGTACGCCCGTCCAGGCTCGCCCCCATCTTCAGGGTCACTCGCGGGAAGCCGGTGCGCATGCGCTTGAAGAAGCCCGGGTTGAGCGCCTCGGCCTCGGCCGCCAGCAGGCCGTGAGCCGTCTCTATGCCCGCCTCGGCGAGCAGGCGCAGGCCGCGCCCCCCCACCTGGGGATTAGGGTCGACCATGGCGGCCACCACCCGGGCCACACCGGCCTCGATCAGGGCGTTGGCGCAGGGGGGGGTACGGCCAAAGTGGGAGCAAGGCTCCAGGGTCACGTAGGCGGTGGCGCCACGGGCCAGTTCACCCGCCGCCCGCAGGGCGTGCACCTCGGCATGGGGTTCGCCGGCGCGCTGATGATACCCCTCACCCACCACCTCACCGTCGTTGACCAGCACGCAGCCGACGCAGGGGTTGGGGGCAGTGGTATAGACGCCGCGCCGCGCCAGCTCGAGGGCACGGCTCATCCAGCGATGATCGTCTTGGCTAAACATCACTTCTCCAGCTTGGCGATCTCTTCGCCAAATTCACGAATGTCTTCGAAGCTGCGGTAAACGGAGGCAAAGCGGATATAGGCCACCTTGTCGAGTGCCTTGAGCTCCTCCATCACCAGGTTGCCGACCAGCTTGCTCGGCACCTCCCGCTCGCCGGTGGCACGCAGGGAGGACTTGATGCGGTTGATGCCCTGCTCGATCGCCTCAATGCTCACCGGGCGTTTCTCCAGCGCCCGCAGGATGCCGGCGCGCAGCTTGTCTTCGTTGAAGGGCTCACGCGAGCCGTTGCTCTTGATGACCCGCGGCATCACCAGCTCGGCCATCTCGAAGGTGGTGAATCGCTCGCGGCATTGCAGGCACTCGCGTCGCCGCCTCACCTGGTGCCCCTCGGCCACCAGCCGGGAGTCGATCACCTTGGTATCCACGGCACTACAAAACGGGCAATGCATGACGCCTCCGCAGCAGGCTGTAACGAAATGAGCGCCAGTGTAGCACGGGCGCGAAAATCCAGAAAAAACAATGCCACCCGAAGGTGGCATTGGTATCAGACCGGGTGAATGCCGTTATCAGGCATAGACCGGGAAGCGGCGGCAGATATCCAGCACCTTCTCGCGGGTGTTGGCCAGCACTTCGTCGTTGTCGTGGTTGTCCAGCACGTCGCAGATCCAGTGGGTCAGCTGGATGGACTCGGCTTCCTTGAAGCCGCGGCGGGTGATGGCCGGAGTGCCGATCCGCACACCTGAGGTCACGAACGGGGAGCGCGGGTCGTTCGGCACAGAGTTCTTGTTGACGGTGATGTTGGCTTTGCCGAGCGCAGCATCGGCGTCCTTACCGGTCAGCTCGCGGCCAATCAGGTCAACCAGCATCAGATGGTTGTCGGTACCGCCGGAGACGATCTTGTAGCCGCGCTCGATGAAGGTGGCAGCCATTGCCTTGGCGTTTTTCACGACCTGGGCCTGATAGGTCTTGAACTCGGGCTCCAGCGCCTCTTTGAAGGCAACGGCCTTGCCGGCGATGACGTGCATCAGCGGGCCACCCTGACCACCCGGGAAGACGGCGGAGTTGAGCTTCTTGTACAGATCTTCGTCGTCGGCGGCGGAGAGGATCAGACCACCGCGCGGACCGGCCAGGGTCTTGTGAGTGGTGGAGGTGACCACGTGAGCGTGGGGAACCGGGTTCGGGTAGACACCGGCGGCGATGAGGCCAGCCACGTGGGCCATGTCGACGAACAGCCAGGCGCCGATCTTGTCGGCGATCTCGCGCATGCGAGCCCAGTCGACAACGCCAGAGTAAGCGGAGAAGCCGCCGATCATCATCTTCGGCTTGTGCTCAACGGCCAGACGCTCCATCTCGTCGTAGTCGATCTTGCCGGATTCGTCGATGCCGTAGGGAATGATGTTGTACAGCTTGCCGGAGAAGTTGACCGGGGAGCCGTGGGTCAGGTGACCGCCGTGAGCCAGGTTCATACCCAGCACGGTGTCGCCCGGTTGCAGCAGGGCCATGTAGACGGCGCTGTTGGCCTGGGAGCCGGAGTGCGGCTGCACGTTGGCGTAGGTGGCACCGAACAGCTCTTTGGCACGCTCGATAGCCAGGGTTTCAACCACATCCACATACTCGCAACCACCGTAGTAGCGCTTGGCCGGGTAACCTTCGGCGTACTTGTTGGTCAGCTGGGAGCCCTGGGCTTCCATGACGCGGGGGCTGGTGTAGTTCTCGGACGCAATCAGCTCGATATGCTCTTCCTGACGACGGGTCTCGTCTGTGATGGCCTGCCACAGCTCTGGATCATAGCCGGCAATGGTCATGTCACGTTTCAACATCCGTTTCTCTCCTGAAAATCGTTTGCGCGTGGGTGAAATCAAGGCGAACGCATTGTAACGTGACCGGGATCAAAGGGACAGCCCGACCACTTAAAAATTTGTTTATAAATTGTAAATTGTGTCGCATGGCGCAACTTGGTTACCATGGCGGCCTCAGCCCTCAGGAGTGCCTATGTACCTGCTGCTTCCCGCCGATCCGGCCACCCACGTGAGCCACTGCCTGCCGTTTCGCCGCGACGCCTGGCGCATCAGCTTCGGCCAGCTCGACACCTTCGATGAACAAGACACCCTCTCCTGGCTCGCCCGCCTGCAGGAGCTCGGTCGCCTGCATCACCTGTGGCATGAAGACGAGATCATCGGCCAGCTCGAGCTCAGCCCGGCCCTGGTGCGCCCCGATGGCGTGCAAGAGGGCTACATCTACCTGCTCTATCTCTGCCCGCACTGGCGCGGTCTGGGGGCCGGCCGCTGGTTGCACGATCAGGCGCTGGCGCGGATCCGCGCCGTGGGCAGTCAACGGGCGGGGCTGCGGGTCTCGCCGAGCAACCTGCCGGCGGTCAGCTTCTACGCGCGTCTGGGCTGGCAGCCGGTCGGCGCCCCCGACGCCCGCGGCCAGCTGCTGACCCTGCCCCTTTCTTGAGTCACTTCAGGGCGGCCAGCGTCTGGCGCCAACACGCGGCCAATCCCTCGATCCCGCTCTCACCGCGCTCGATGGCCAGACACAACTCCGCCAGGGGGGTCACCTCCAGGCTCAGGGCACTGCCCCTCAAGCGATGAGCCAGCTGGCGGCGCGCCTCACCGGGCTCGCTCGCCAGCAGCTCGCCGACCAGTTGCTCCCCCTGCTCCTGGAACAGGGTCAGCAGCCGCGCCCCCCTCTCCTCACCGAGCAGGGCCCTGTCCCTCGCCAACCCCTGCCGAGGGGAGGTGGGCCCCTCCTCCTGCCCCGTTAGAGGGCCCTGCCAGTGGGCGGCAATCGCCGCACCGAGCGTCGCCAGGCGCAATGGCTTGCCGACGAAGCCGGCAAAGCCGGCGTCGAGGCAGCGCTGCACATCCTCCGGGTACATCTGGGCCGTGACCGCCAGGGCCGGCAGCGGACGGCCGTGCTCCTCCAGGCTGATCTCCGCGAGATCCTCGCGCAGCGTGATGCCATCCGTGTCGGGCAGGTTGAGATCGATGAGCGCCAGATCGAAGGGGCGCTCGGTCACCAAGGTCAGGGCGCTGCGCCCATCCTCGGCCAGGGTGACTCGGTGGCCGAGGCGGCGCAGCATCCCTTCGGCCACCAGTCGGTTGATCGGGTTGTCCTCCACCAGCAACAGGTGGGCCCCCCCGACGTGCAGGGTCACCGGCTCGGGCGCCAGCAGCTCGGCCGGCTGGAGCGACAGGGAAAACGAGAAGCGGCATCCCTCCCCCGGCTGGCTCTCCAGAGCCAGAAAGCCCCCCATGGCCTGTACCAGACGACGACTGATGGCCAGCCCCAGCCCTGTGCCCCCCAGATGACCCGCATCACGGCCACGCTGGCGAAACGCCTCGAAGACCGCCTCCTGCTCGCCCGCCGGAATGCCGGGCCCGGTGTCGCTGACCGTGAAGCGCAGGCAGGGTTGCAGACAGGGGCCGGCGCACTCGAGCGGCCCCACCGTCAGGGTCACGCCGCCGTGGCGGGTGAACTTGATGGCATTGCCGATCAGGTTGGCAAGCACCTGACGCAGCTTGCCGGCATCCCCCTCCACCACGGTTGAGACAGTGGCGGCACAGTTGAGCGTCAGTGACAACCCGCGCCCCTCGGCCTTGGGGGCAAACAGGGCGACCAGATCCTCGAGCAGGGCGTGCAGGTTGAAGGGGACGCGGCGCGCCTCCAGGTGACCCGCCTCGATTTTGGAGTAGTCGAGGATGTCGTTGAGGATCTCGAGCAGGGACTCGCCGCTGTGCTCCACCGCGCCCAGATAACGGCGTTGCTCGCTATCGAGCGGGGTGCCTTCGAGCAGGGAGAGTCCACCCAGGATGCCGTTCATGGGGGTGCGGATCTCGTGGCTCATGGTGGCGAGAAAGACCGACTTGGCCCGGTTGGCCTGCTCGGCCTCGGCGCGCGCCTCTTTCTGGCGATCCACCTCCAGGGCGAGGCGGTCGTTGGCCTCGTTGAGGGCCTGCGTGCGCTCACTGACCCTCTGCTCCAGCTCGGCCTGATAACCGCGCAGCTCGATGGCGTTGCGCCGAAACACCTCCAGTGCCGCCCCCATGGCGGCCAGCTCATCGCTCCTGGCCGGATTGGGCAAGGTGACATCCAGCTCGCCGCGAGCGAGGCGCTCGATGGCGCCGGTGGCCGCACGCAGTGGCACCAGAATGCCGCGCTGCACCACCCGACCCATCAGTATGCCCATCAGCGCGAGCGAGATGAGGCCGATCAGGGCCAGCGCCCGGGTAAGCAGGCGCAGCCGCTCGGCCAGCAGGTGTTGCCGTTCACCGAGTCGGGCACGCTCCTGCGCCACCAGCTCGGCCACCTCACCATTCATGGTCGCCATCAGCTGCTGGTTGCGCCCACTCAGCTCCCCGATCATCCGCTCGGTATCGAGCCACTGACCGCGTACCCGACCGAGACGTTCGGCCTGTACCAGTCGCGTCAGGGCGGCCCGGGCTGCCCCCCGCCGCTCGGGGTCGGCCAGGGCATCGGCGCGCAAACCCATCACCGCCAGATCCTGGTCTATCAACCCCATCAGGGCGGTCACCTCGTCGCCACTGGCGGCGCGCCCCGTCTCCTCGATCCGCTGCTGCAGGGCGAGGGCGCGATGGCGCAGCTCCGTCATCTGCTCGAGCCAGTCGAGATCCCGGTCGAGCAGGCTGTCGAGACGGGCCCTGGCCGCGGCGCCAGAGAGGCCGTAGAGCTCCCCCATCCCCGCCACCAGCAGGCTCTGGGCATTCTCCATCTGGCTGCGTGCCAGCTCGGCCACCTCGCCGGCGTCCTGCACCAGCGACTCACGCAGGCGCCTGCCACGCAGATCCAGATCGAGCCGCTCCCCCACCAGCAGCCCCTGCCGACCCAGGTTACCGATGAGGGCGAGCTGCAACTGCTCGAGCCGTACCCGACGCGCCTCGTCCCCCTCCCGATCCAGACTCGCCACCAGGGCCACCAGGCGACGCCCCTCCAGGGTCAGTCGCTGCCCCTGACGGGTACGTTCCGCCTCGCTGTCAGACGCCACCAGCAGGCGCGAGGTGGCGAGGATGTCGCCCCCGACCCGGGCCAGCTCGCGGGCGCTGTCGAGGGCCGGCAGGGTGCGCTCCATGCGCTGGGCCAGGGTGGCGATATGGCCAAGCCCCAGCCAGCCGAGCAGGCTAGCCCCCAGGGTGAGCAGCGCCATCAGGGAGAAGGCGATCAGCAGCCGACCACGCAGGCTGGAGAGCAGGGACATACGCACACCTTGATTGTCGATGTCGACAGAATGGGGATAATGACTCCCCACACTCTACCAAAAGCCCCCGCCATGCGAAGCCGAAACCTGCTGACCCTGCTTGCCGCCTCGCTCGCCCTGCTGCCGGGCCCCACCCGGGCCGTGCCCGCCTCTGCGGGATGGACCCCGCCCGAGCGGGCGGCGCGCCCCTATCGACTCTGCGCCCTCTACCCGCACCTGCGCGACGCCTACTGGCTCTCGGTCAATCAGGGCATGGTGGAGGAGGCGCGCCGGCTCGGGGTTCACCTCGAGGTGCAGGAGGCAGGGGGCTATGAGGCGCAAGGGGAGCAGGAGCGGCAGATTGCCGGCTGCCAGGCGCAGGGGGCCGATGCCATCCTGCTCGGCAGCGTCACACCGGACGCCCTGACCAGCACCATCCGCGCCAGCCGGTTGCCTGTCTTCGGAGTGGTCAACGCCCTGGCACCGGGCCTGGCGGTCGCCGAGGTAGGGGTAGACTGGGCCGAGATGGGGGCGCGCATCGGTCAGTGGCTGGCGCGGCGCCACCCGGCCGGCAGCCCGGCGGTGCGGGTCGCCCTCTTCCCGGGACCCGCCGCGCGAGGGGGCAACAACCTGGTGGAGCCGGCCTTCGCCGAGGCCATCGCGGGGAGCGCGGTCACGCTGGTGACGACACGACGCGGCGACAACAGCCGGGAGATTCAGCGCACCCTGGTGCAGCAGGTGCTGCGCCAACATCCGGATTTGGACTATCTGGTGGGGGGCGCCATCGCCGCCGAGGTGGCCATGAGCGAGCTCTCCGGCCGCTCCCGACCCGCCATCGCCGCGACCTACTTCAGTCACGGGGTGCAGCGGGGGCTGCTGCGCGGGCGCATCCTGGTGGCCAACAGCGATCAGATGCGTCTGCAGGGACGCCTCGCCGTGGCCCAGGCGGTCTGCCTGCTCAATCAACCCGACACCAGTGAGGCGCGCTGCCCACGCCACCTCGCCCCCCCCATATTGACCCTGGAGAAGGCGTTACCCGACACCCGGGACAGCCTCTCCGACGGGGACTTTCGCCCCGTCTACCGTATCTCACCCAAAAAGAACTGACCATAGAGAGCCTCAGAGGCATGAGACAGGCGCCGACCTGCCTCACGTTCTCGAGCGCCCTAACCGCTAACGGCCCCGGCGAACAGATAGCCCTCCCCGTGCACAGTGACGAACAGCTGCGGATCGCGGGGATCCTCTTCCATCTTGCCGCGCAGGCGGCGGATCAGCACATCGATGGTGCGATCGCTCGGGCCATCGCCCCTGTGGCTGATGAGAGAGAGCAATCGCTCGCGGCTGAGCACCCGCCCCGGGTGGGCGACGAAGGCCACCAGCACCTCGTACTCGGCCTTGGTCAGGCGCACCGGCACCCCGCCCTTACTGAGCTGGCGACGGGGGATGTCGAAGCGCCAGGGGCCAAAACCAATGGCATCGTCCTCGTCAGCGGGAGCCGGTGCCTGCTGCGCCAGGGAGATGCGCCACAACAGGTTCTTGACCCGCACCAGCAGCTCGCGCAGCTCGAATGGCTTGGTGACATAGTCGTCGGCCCCCATCTCGAGGCCGACTATCCTGTCCACCGCATCGCTGCGCCCGGTCACCAGTATGATCCCCACGGTACTGCGGGCCCGCAGCTCGCGGGTTAGCAGCAGGCCATCCTCTCCCGGCAGGTTGATGTCGAGCATGATGAGGGAGACCGGCTCGCGCGCCAGTACCTCACGCATGGCCGCGCCATCCTCCACCGCCGTCACCCGGTAGCCTTCCCGCTCGAAATAGCCCAAGAGACGCTCGCGAGTGACGATGTCGTCCTCGACGACCAGGATGTGATGGGACATGGGGGACCTCGTGCACGGTGAAGGGGGGTATTCTATTCACATTCTTTCATAATTACCCCTTATTCGTTAATAGCCAGGGGCAGCCCTGTTCACACCCCCTCCCTACCATGGCCTCCATCAAAATAGCGATGCGAGACCCATCCGATGAAGAAACTGTGGCACTTCCTGCGCACTCCCAGCCGCCGCTGGTCGGTGCTGGCGCTGGTTCTGGCCGGGGTTGCCGTGACCCTGGCCGGCTCCGTAGGCCTGCACTATGGCTTTGAGAAGACCAGCTCTCTCGAGTTCTGTATCTCCTGTCACACCATGAAAGACACCGTCTACCAGGAGTACAAGGAGTCGGTGCACTACCAGAACGCCTCCGGCGTGCGCGCCGTGTGTGCCGACTGCCACCAGCCGAAAGACTTCGTCGGCAAGGTGGCGCGCAAGATGGAGGCGGCCAACGACCTCTATCAGCAGTACATAGGCCACAGCATCGATACCCAGGAGAAGTTTGAGGAGCGTCGCCTGCACCTGGCCGAACGGGTGTGGAATCGCATGAGCAGCCAGGGCTCCAAGACCTGCAAGTCTTGCCACGACTACAGCGCCATGGATCACGCCAAGCAATCCCCCGCCGCCGCCAAGGCGATGACGGAAGCGGCTGCCAACAACATGAACTGCATCGAGTGCCACAAGGGGATCGCCCACGAGCTGCCCAACATGGCCGGCGGCTTTCGCGCCACCTTCGGCAAGCTCAAGAGCGAGGCCAAGACGGCCCCCGAGGCCGAGACCCTCTACACCCTGGGTGAGAAGGACCTGTTCGCCTCGGCCACGAGCACAGAGCCAGTGGGCAAGCTGCTGCCCGCCAGCAAGGTGAGCGTGCTCGAGCGCGACGGGGAGCGCCTGCAGGTGGCCATCGAGGGGTGGCGCGAGACTCAGGGTACCGGTCGGGTGCTGAGCGAGTACATGGGCAAACGGGTCTTCGTCGCCACCGTGCGCGATGAGCTCAAGGCCACCGAGACCCTGCTCGGCGAGCAGACCGACAGCGCCACCCACATCCAGTGGCAGCAGGTGAAGGTGACCGCCTGGACCGACGGCCAGGGGCTCGAGACCAGCCTCAAACCCATCTGGGACTACGCCGGCGAGATGTACAAGTCCACCTGCAACTCCTGCCACGCGGCCCCGGATCCCGCCCACTTCAGCGCCAACGGCTGGATCTCGGGTCTCAAGGCCATGTCCGCCTATTACCGCCTCAGCAAGGAAGAGGAGCGCACCCTGCTCAAGTACCTGCAGAGCCACGCCGCCGACACCGGTGGTCAGGGTCACCACTGAAACCCCATTGAGAGAGGAACAACACAATGATCAACGTATCCCGTCGTGGTTTCCTGGGTGGCCTGCTGGCCGGTAGTGCCGCCACCCTGATCGGTCCCTCCCTGTTGGGGAGGGCCGCCATGGCCGCCGAATCGGGCGAGAAGCTGGTGCAGTCGGGCTCTCACTGGGGCGCCTTCCGCGCCCGGGTGGTGAATGGCCGCTGGGTCGAGACCCTGCCGTTTGAACACGACAAGCACCCTAACGACATGCTCAAGGGGCTGCACGAGGTGGTCTACAACCCCTCCCGGGTGCGCTACCCCATGGTGCGGCTGGACTGGCTGCGCAAGGGCTACCGCTCCGACACCCGCGAGCGCGGCCAGAACCGCTTCGTGCGGGTCAAGTGGTCCCAGGCACTGGACTTCGTCTACCACGAGCTGGAGCGAGTGCAGAAAACCCATGGCCCGAGTGCCCTCTATGCGGGCCACTCCGGCTGGCAGTCGGTGGGCAAGCTGCACTCCGCCGGCGCCATGCTGGGGCGCGCCATGAACCTGCACGGCACCTACCTGGCCAAGGCCGGTGACTACTCCACCGGCGCGGCCCAGGTGATCCTGCCCCACGTGGCGGGCGCCATGGAGGTGTACGAGCAGCAGACCTCCTGGCCCCTGGTGCTGGAGCACAGCAAGACAGTGGTGATCTGGGGCTCGGATCCCATCAAGAACCTGCAGGTGGGCTGGTTGGTGCCGGATCACAGCGTCTACGGCTACTGGCAGCAGCTCAAGGAGAAGGTGGCGGCCGGCCAGATCCGGGTCATCAGCGTCGATCCGGTCAAGTCCAAGACCCAGAACTTCCTCGGCTGTGAGCAGGTCGCCCTCTACCCCCAGACCGATCTCCCCCTGATGCTGGGGATAGCCCACACCCTCTACAGCGAGAAGCGGCACGACGAGAAGTTCCTGAAGAACTACACCACGGGCTTCGATCAGTTCCTCCCCTACCTGCTGGGCACTCAGGACGGTCAGGTGAAAGACGCGAAGTGGGCCTCTGCCATCTGTGGCGTGCCCGCCGAGACCATTCGCGAGCTGGCGCGCACCATGGCCGGCGGTCGCACCCAGATCATCGGTGGCTGGTGCGTGCAGCGTATGCACCACGGTGAGCAGTACGCCTGGATGCTGGTGGTGCTGGCGGCCATGCTGGGCCAGATTGGCCTGCCCGGCGGCGGCTTCGGGTTTGGCTGGCACTACAACGGCGCCGGCACCATCACCTCGGCCGGCCCCATCATGTCGGGCTTCAGCTCTGTGGTGCCCGGCGTCAAGCCGATCCACGACGGCAGCTTCAAGGGCTACTCCAGATTCATCCCGGTGGCCCGCTTCGTCGACTGCATCCTTAACCCGGGCGAGACCATCGACTTCAACGGCCAGAAGATCGTCTTCCCCGAGATGAAGATGGCCCTCTTCTGCGGCAACAACCCGTTCCACCACCAGCAGGATCGCAACAAGATGGTGGCGGCCTGGCGCAAGCTGGAGACGGTGGTGAGCGTCGATCACCAGTGGACAGCCACCTGCCGCTTCGCCGACATCGTCCTGCCGGCCACCACCACCTATGAGCGCGACGACATCGAGCAGTGGGGCTCCCACTCCAACGCCGGCATCCTGGCCATGTACAAGGTGATCGAGCCCCTGTTCGAGGCGCGCGATGACTACGACATCTTCGCCGATCTCTGCCGCCGCTTCGGTCGCGAGGAGTCCTTCTCCGGGGGCAAGAGCAAGATGGCCTGGATCCAGAGCATCTACGACGACGCCCGCCTGCAGGGGCGCGGCATCGGGGTGCGTCTGCCACGTTTCAGCCAGTTCTGGAGCGGCGAGGGGTTCGTCACCTTCCCGACCGGCCAATCCTGGGTACGCCACCAGGCGTTTCGCGACGAGCCGGATCTGGAGCCGCTCGGCACGCCTTCCGGCCTCATCGAGATCTACTCCAAGACCATCGCCGGCTTCGGCTACGCCGACTGCCCGGGGCACCCGGTCTGGATGGAGCCCTACGAGCGCTCCCATGGCGGCCGCGGCAGCGCGCGCTTCCCGTTGCATCTGCAGTCGTGCCATCCGGACAAGCGGCTGCACAGCCAGCTCTGCTCCTCGGATCAATACCGGGCCAGCTACACGGTGCAGGGGCGCGAGCCGCTCTACATGAGCCCGCAAGACGCCAAGGCGCGCGGCCTCAACGACGGGGATCTGGTGCGGGTGTTCAACGACCGCGGCCAGGTGATAGCCGGCCTGGTGGTGAGCGAGGATTACGCCCCCGGCGTCATCCGTCTGCAGGAGGGAGCCTGGTACGGCCCCGAGGAGGGGGGCAAGGTGGGGACGCTCTGTACTTACGGGGACCCCAACGTGCTGACCGCCGACATCGGTGCCTCACGCCTCTCCCAGGCCACCACGGCCCACACCGCCCTGGTGCAGGTGGAGAAGTTCAAGGGCCAAGCGCCGGCCGTGACCGCCTTCGGGGCACCGGAGTCGGTGGCGGGGATCGATCCCCTCTTCCCCGCCATGTAAGCCAGCAACGGTTTCCTTTACCTGGAAAGCAGTTAGAATCGGGAGCCAACTAGGCTCCCGAATTAGCATCTACGGAGGAGTAATGCAGGAATTTCTGGCCACCAGCGAACGCCGGGCCGAACTCTACTGGTGGTTCTCCACCCTGTTTGCCAGCGAACTGAGCGACGAGCAGATCGCCGAATACGACAGCTACGACGTGCGCAGCTTCCTGAAAAGCCTCGCCACCCTGGATCCCATGCGCGAGGCCGTCACCGAACTCAACGATGCCATCGCCCGCCTGCTGGTGCGCCCCGACCGCCAACTGGAGCTGGCCGCCGACTTCGCCGCCCTCTTCCTCGGCGACGCCAAGCTGGGGGTGCCGCCCTACGAGTCACTCTTCTGCGGTGACCAGCGGCTGCTGATGCAGGCCCCCACCGCCCGCATGGAGGCGCGTCTGGCACGCCTTGGCATCTCGGTAAGCGACAAGTACAAGGAGCCGGCCGATCACCTGGCCATCGAGCTGGATCTGATGGGCAACCTCATCATTCGCGCCGCCGAGGCGGGGGACGCCGACGGCCGCGAGCAGTGGCTGGATGAGCAGGAGAGCCTGCTGCACGAACACCTGCTGGCCTGGGTGCCCGCCTTCGAGGCCGAATGCCGCGCCAAGGACGCGTTTGGCTTCTACGGTGCCTGCGCCCGTCTGCTCGGCGTCTTCCTCACCATGGACGCCAACTACCTCACCCTGGTCAAACCCGCCCGGTGAAGACGGCCCTGCTGCTCATCGCCAGCTGGTTGCTGACCCTGCTCCCGACCGAGCAGGGGTTTGTGCCCCTGCTGGCCCTGCTGTTTGACGCCGATCGGGAGCTCTACGGCACCGGTCAGCTCACCGCCCTGGCGGGCATATTGCTGACCCTCTACCTCGCCAATCTGGGGGTCGAGGTGGTGCTGCGCCGCCGCTTTCAGATAGCCGGCATGCTGACCCTGGTGGCCGCCTGGATCGAATTTATCAATCAGGGGGCTGCGTTGGCCCCCTGGTGGCAAATCCTGCTGCCCGCCCTCCCCTTTCTCGGGCTCAGCCTGCTGGTGCTGCTACGCGGCATCCAGGCCTTTGGCCGGCAGAAGGGCTAGTTTCCCAACTGAAGTTGCCAGTTGTCGCCTCCTTTCTCGTTAAGATGGCGCACCAGAGGGGACTCCCCCTCATAGCGGGGCGGCGCCGAAAATTGCAGCGGGAAGGGCTCCTCGGCCAGCGCCAGACCGGACTGCACCTGCTCACGCAGCCCCTTCGCCTCACCCGCCGGCTGCTCGATCACCACTGAGGGAAACTTGTCGCTCACCGGGGGGGCCGGGGGTTCAAACTGCCAGGAAGCAGCCATAAACAATATATTTATCATGCTGTTACTAACCTTATATCGACTCGCTTTCACGCAACACTAGCAAATTCATCATCGACTCGCGCCCGGTTTTTCCCGCTTCCCGACTAATAACAACGACCTCACTTCGAGCGGAACCGACCATTCTTTCTGCCGAATCCGAGATAATGGGTTGATATCACCGACTTTCTGGCACATCCACACGGAACCTCCATACTCTCCTGAGTACATTCTCAGGAAGAGATGCAATGGCAAGTACAGGATTGTTCAGTGCGCCCCAGAGCCTGGCCGGTAGCGGCTTCAGCGATCATCGTCTATTACTGCAGCTTTTTGCCGATGCCCCCCTGGGTTTAGGCATCTTCGATCGCCATCTCAACTACTGCGAAGTCAACCAACGACTCGCGGACATTAATGGCTGCCCTATCGAGCAGCACCGTGGACGCCATATCAGCGAGGTTATCCCCACGCTCGCCCCGACGGTGGAGCCACTGCTGCGCCGGGTGCTTGACCTCGGCGAGCCCTTCATCGAAATGCCGGTGCAGGGCTTCACCGCCGCACACGGCGGCACTCATCGCCACTGGCTCGCCACCTACTCCCCCCTGGTCGATGAGCGGGGCACCCCCATCGGAGTGCTCGCCATCGTGCAGGATATTACTGCTCAGCAGCAGGACCGCGATGCGCTGGGCCGCTCGGAAGAGCGTTTTCGCCAGGTGGTGGAGGCGGCCCCCGACGGGCTGGCCATGGTCGATGACCGCGGCCAGCTGGTGCTGGTCAATGCCGGGTTGGAGCAGATGTTCGGCTATCGCAGAGAGGAGCTGATCGGCCAGACCATCGAGTTTCTGATGTCTCCCCGCTACCGGGGCGAGCACGTGCGTCGCCGCGACCACTACCTGAAGACCCCCGAGGCGCGTGACATGGCAGGGCGCAAGGAGCTCTACGCCATGCGCCGTGACGGCAGCGAGTTTCCGGTGGAGATAGGCCTCAATCCCCTGCGGGCCGAGCATCGCCTGCACGTGCTCGCCACCATTCAGGATGTGACCAATCGCAAAGCGGATCAGGCCATGCTGGAGAAGGCGCTGGTGGAGAAAACCGCCCTGCTTAACGAGGTGCATCACAGAGTCAAAAACAACCTGCAGGTGGTCTCCAGCCTGCTCAGCCTGCAGACGCGTCAAGCAAGCCCAGAGGCGAGCCAGCTACTGAGCGAGAGCCAGGGTAGAGTCAAGGCCATCGCCCTCATCCACCAACTGCTCTACGAGCGCAACGACTATGCCAAGGTCGAACTCGGCCTCTACCTGCAACGCCTGGCTCGCCTGCAGTCGGAAACCTATCTCGCACAGAGCGGGCGGATACGCATGCAGCTCAATCAGCCCGACACCCCTATTACGCTGGACCTGCAACATGCGGTGCCCTGTGGGCTACTGGTGAACGAGCTGGTCTCGAATGCCTTCAAGCACGCCTTTCCCGACGGCCGCCCAGGCGTCATCACCATCACCCTGGGGCAAGATGCTCAGGGCACTCGCATCACGGTACAGGATGATGGCGTCGGCATTCCTCCTGATATTCGCCTGGGTGAGACTCAAACGTTGGGCTTTCAGCTGCTTCCCCTGCTCATCGAGCAAGCCGGCGGGGCACTGCTACAGCCGCCCACCACGACGGGTTGCCGTTTCGACATCATTCTGCCCGTTCAGGTATGAGGAGCCTTATGAATCAACGCATCATGATTGTCGAAGATGAGCGCATCGTCGCCCTCGACCTTAAGAACAGTCTCACGCACCTGGGTTATGAGGTCGTCGGCATGGCATCACGAGGCGGCGATGCCATTGCCCTGGCCGGCACGCTCCAACCGGACATCATACTGATGGACATCAATCTGGAGGACGACATCGACGGCACCGAGGCGGCGCGAGCCATCTTCCAGCGCTGGCAACTGCCGGTCATCTTCCTCACCGCCTATGCCGAAGAGAAGACGTTGGCGCGGGCCGAGGAGAGCCTTCCCTATGGTTATCTGCTCAAACCGTTCGATCTGCGCGAACTCAAGGCCACCTTGCAGATGGCCATGGCGCGGCGCAACACTGAACTGGGGCTGCAAGAGAGCGAAGCGCGCCTGCGTTTGGCCATCAAGGCCGCAGATCTGGGCCTGTGGGAATGGAATCGCAATCAGGACAAGCTGCATTTAAGCGGCAACGATGCGCTCACACTCAGCTTCGAAAACGGAGAGTGCGATGGCATAGAGCGCTTCATCGAGCGCTTCCTCATCCCCTCACAAAACAAGTTGCGCCAGGCGATCGCCAACGGGGGCGCCTTCAACCTGACACTGGGCTATGTCATTCCCAACGGGGATCTCACCTGGATCGATTTCTACGCCGATTTTCGCAATCAGGAGGAGGGCCCCAGCAGCCAGATGATCGGGGTTTTCCTCAATGTGACCGAGCGCTGTCGACGCGAAGAGCAGTTGCCTCAGGCCAACGTGGTATTCGACACGGCGGCCGAGGGGATCATCATCATGGATGAGCACCATCGCATCATCTCTACCAACCCGGCCTTCACCCGGCTGACCGGCTATCGACAAGAAGAGGTACTCGGCCAGACTCCGGACCACCTGATGCATCAACGTCGCCAGGGGGACAGCGTCACCCCGTGGAGTCACCTGGGCAAGCAAGAGCCCGCCTGGCACGGCGAGATGCTGTTTGTGCGAAAAGATGGAACGCATTTCACCTCCTGGCAGCATGTCAGCATCGTCCATGGCCACGGTAGCGGCAATACCGCGTCTCACTACGTCATCGCGTTTTCAGACATCAGTGCCATCCGTCAGGCCGAAGCCCAGCTCAACCATTTGGCCTATCACGACCCCCTCACCGGGCTGGGCAATCGTAACCAACTGCAAGACAGGCTGACCATAGAGCTGCAGACGGCCCATCTCCATCAACATCGGCTTGGCCTGCTCTTTATCGATCTCGACGGCTTCAAGCTGATCAACGATACCCTGGGGCACAGCGCCGGTGACCAGTTACTGCGACTGCTCGCCGACCGGCTGCGCAGCGCCATCCGCAGCAACGACTTGCTGACCCGCCAGGGAGGAGATGAGTTCCTCATCCTGGTCCCTCAGGTGCAGCAACCTCAGGAATTGCTCACCCTGGCAGAGAAGGTGCTGCAAACCATTCGGCCTCCGATCCCGCTGAGCCCGGAGCCGGTCTCCATCTCGGCCAGCATCGGCATTGCGTTATTCCCCGACGATGCCAGTACCCCGGAGGCACTGCTTCAGGCGGCCGACAGCGCCATGTACGAGGCCAAGAGCCAGGGACGCAACCGCTCCCTGCTCTACTCTCCGGACATGGCACAGCGCTCGATGAACAAGTTGCGACTCGAGCAGGGACTGGCTCAGGCGCTGGATCGCAGCGAGCTGGAGTTACACTATCAACCGATCCACTCCCTGCAGCAGTCCCAGCCCCCCGGTGTCGAGGCACTGCTACGCTGGCGCCACCCCGAGCGTGGCATCATAGCGCCGGATCAATTCATCCCCATCGCCGAAGAGAGTGGGCTCATCGAACCAATCGGCCAGTGGGTGATGCGTGAAGCCTGCGAGCAAGGTGCCCGCTGGCTTGACCAGGGATTACCCCTGTCGCGGCTGGCGGTCAACGTGTCGGTGCGTGAGCTGAGAGCCCACGACTATGCCGCCCAGGTCGCGGCCATCCTCAAGCAGACCGGCTTCCCGCCGCATCTGCTGGAGTTGGAAGTGACAGAGAGCATCATGCAGCAGGTGGATCAGAGCCTGCGCAAGTTCGCCGAACTCAAGCAACTGGGGGTCACCATCGCCATCGATGACTTCGGCACCGGTTTCTCTTCCCTAAGCCTGCTCAAGTCCCTGCCGATCGACAGGATCAAGATAGACAGGAGCTTCGTGCAGCCCATTCCTCATGACCGCCACAGTTGTGAGCTTTGCCGAACTATCATCACCCTGGCCCACAACCTGGACTTGACCGTCACCGCTGAGGGGATCGAAACCCCAGAGCAGCTGACCTTCTTACAAAGCTTGGGATGTGAGAATGGTCAGGGCTATCTGTTCAACCCACCGATGGAGACGACACAATTTCTCAGCTATTGGTCGCAGTTCCAACAGCGCTCGTGGCAAGGCTATCCAAAAGTCTAATTTGTCCTCCCCGGACAAAGGTATAAGTTGTTACAAGACTATTAAAAGGATGTGTTGCCAAGGAGCCGCAAAATGAGCGAGAGCAAGGTCTACCCGGTCAAGTCACAGATTGCCCAGCACGCCCACATCGACAGGGCCGGCTATGAAGCCATGTACCGAGCCTCGGTGGAGAATCCCGATGCCTTCTGGGGTGAATACGGCAAGATTGTCAACTGGATGAAACCCTATACCAGGGTCAAGAACAGCTCCTACGATCCCGGCCACGTCTCCATCAAGTGGTATGAAGACGGCCTGCTCAACGTCTCGGCCAACTGCCTGGATCGCCATCTGAGCGAGCGCGGCGACAAGGTCGCCATCATCTGGGAAGGGGACAACCCTACCGAGGATCGCAAGCTCACCTATCGCGAGCTGCACACCGAGGTGTGCAAGTTTGCCAACGTACTCAAGGCTCAGGGTGTCCACAAGGGCGACGTGGTCTGCCTCTACATGCCCATGGTGCCGGAGGCGGCCATCGCCATGCTGGCCTGTACCCGTATCGGTGCCGTCCACTCCGTGGTCTTCGGCGGTTTCTCCCCCGAAGCCCTGGCCGGGCGCATCATCGACTCCGGCTCCCGAGTGGTGATCACCGCCGATGAGGGGCTGCGCGGCGGGCGTGCCGTTCCCCTCAAGAAAAACGTCGACGAGGCCCTAACCAACCCCGAGGCCAGAGTCGAGAAGGTGATCGTGCTCAAACGTACCGGCGGCGATGTCGCCTGGCACAACCACCGCGATCTGTGGTGGCATGAGGCAACGGCTGCCGTCAGCAGCGACTGTGCGCCCGAGGCGATGGGCGCCGAAGACCCGCTGTTCATCCTCTACACCTCAGGCTCTACCGGCAAGCCCAAGGGGGTGCTGCACACCACCGGCGGCTACCTGGTGTACGCCGCCATGACCTTCAAGTACGTCTTCGACTACCACGAGGAAGACATCTACTGGTGTACCGCCGACGTGGGTTGGGTCACCGGCCACTCCTATCTGGTCTATGGGCCGCTCGCCAACGGCGCCACCACCATCATGTTCGAAGGGGTGCCCAACTACCCGGCCACCAACCGCATGAGCCAGGTGGTCGACAAGCATCAGGTCACCATTCTCTACACAGCCCCGACCGCTATCCGCGCCCTGATGGCCAAGGGCAATGAGGCAGTGGCCGACACCTCGCGTTCGAGCCTGCGCATCATGGGATCGGTGGGTGAACCCATCAACCCGGAAGCCTGGGAGTGGTACTACCGCACCATAGGCGACGAGCGTTGCCCCATCGTCGACACCTGGTGGCAGACCGAGACCGGCGGCATCCTCATCACTCCGCTGCCCGGTGTCACCGACCTCAAGCCGGGCTCGGCCACCCGCCCCTTCTTCGGGGTTCAGCCGGCCCTGGTCGACAATCTAGGCGAGCCGCTGGAAGGGGCCACCGAAGGCAACCTGGTGATCACCGACTCCTGGCCGGGCCAGATGCGCACCGTATTCGGCGATCACGAGCGGTTTGAGCAGACCTACTTCTCCACCTTCCCCGGCCGCTACTTCACCGGTGACGGTGCCCGCCGCGACGAGGATGGCTACTACTGGATCACCGGCCGGGTGGACGACGTGCTCAACGTCTCGGGACACCGCATGGGCACCGCCGAGATCGAGTCGGCTCTGGTGGCCCATCCCAAGATTGCCGAGGCAGCCGTGGTCGGCGTGCCCCATGAGATCAAGGGTCAGGGCATCTATGCCTACGTCACCCTGATCGCCGGGGAAGAGCCAAGCCGCGAGCTGCACAAGGAGGTCAAGGAGTGGGTGCGTAAAGAGATCGGCGCCATCGCCACACCGGACGTGATCCACTGGGCCGAGGGACTACCCAAGACCCGCTCCGGCAAGATTATGCGTCGCATTCTGCGCAAGATTGCTACCGGCGAGACCGATAGCCTGGGGGACATCTCGACCCTGGCCGATCCGGGCGTGGTCGACAAGCTGATCCGCGAGAAGAGTGAAGCGGCCTAACCCCCGATGTGCCTTGACGAAGCCGGCTCCCAGCCGGCTTTTTTCATTGCCTTCCTGAGGATAAAAAAGCCAGTTGCTGATGAATGGCATGTGCCATGCTTGTACTTCCGGCATCCACAGGAGGGGGGCACATGGTCAAGATTCTGGCAGTGGTGGGCGTCATCTGCGGGATGCTGGGTCAGGCGCAAGCCAGCATCTGGGACAAGGTGCTCGAAGAGAAAGAGAATGCCCTCTACACCAGCGGCTATTCAGGGGTATTGCTCGGACAGCGTGGCGCCAGCACGCAGGAACATTTTGACCTCTGGCTCATCAGCACAGGCTATCGCCAGCGCCTGGGCGATGGGTGGAGCTGGTTTGTTGAGGCCGGCTCGGCCCTGGCTGGCCAACAAAGCGTGGCTGGGCATACCCTGGGGTCCGGGGTGCGCTATCAGCTGCTTCCCTCACTCACTGTGGGTGGCCAGCTCAGACAACTCAACTTCGGGTCGGCGCACACCGAATTACAACTGAGCGGCTCTCTCCTGCTCCCCTCATCGTTCTCGTTAAAAGCCGATCTGGGCGTCAGCCACGAATCGAGCCTGACTCTGGGGATCGGTTACCAGTTTTAGTCCAAGAGGCGATCTGCACTCACCGCCACACCATTGGGGTCGGCATAGATGTAGTCGCCAGGATGTATGGTCAGCCCGGCAAACTGCAGCACCGCATCGCGCTCACCCAGACCCAGCTTTTCCGTCTTGATAGGGCAGGCCCCCAGCGCCTTGATCCCGAGTGACAACGTTCCCAGGGTCACCACATCGCGCACGGCGCCGTTGATCAGCACCCCTTCCCAACCATTGTCGAGCGCCTTCTGAGCCAGCAGATCACCAAGCAGTGCCCGGCGCAGTGACCCCTGACCATCGACCACCAACACCCTTCCCTGCCCATTCTGGGCCACCAGTTCACGCACCAGGCTGTTATCTTCGAAACAAGAGAGGGTCACGGCACGCCCATAGAAGGTGGCGCGGCCACCATAATCGTGGAAAGGGGTGATGGCGACTTGCAGCCGCTCGGCATGGTTGTCACACAGATCCGGCAGCAGATCCTGAGGGGCTAGTAACATAGTGAACTCCTTCATCCTTGATGGCACCGCCGCTCATTATTTCAACGAGTGCGCCCCGGCGCAATCCAGTAAGAGGCCAGCTCGCCCAACACCACCACCTGCTCATCGAGTAAGACGGGCACCAGTGAGAGGCGCCCCGCTTCGACCCAGTAGAGGCCGTTCTGGCCATGCTCGGCCGCCAATCCCATGGCGACGCCGAGTGGGCACGCCACCGCCAGGCTGTACTCATGCCACCCCAGATCAGGCGAACACCCCCACACACCCAGATAGGGATAGTCACACAACCGCGCCAACAGGCAGAGATGGCGCTGCTCATTCTCCTCTCTGGTCAACGGCTGACTCGCCGGATTCCAGGCGGTGATGATGGCGAAACATGGCCAGTCAGGCACCTTAGCCTCGGCCAGAAAACGAATTTGTTTGTAGTTTTCCCACATGTTTGATGCCTGTGAAATGTAACAAACCGCCTACACCCGGCCCCTCAGACCTGCAGCCCACAACCCAGTTGTGGGGCCATTACTGCCGGTTTGACCTATATCAAACCGGAGTTAAATAGTTGCTATCCAACACCAAAGAGTGTTGTTATGTCTCTGTTAACTGATAAAATGCGACGACCATCGTAATGGACTACCCTCTAGAACATGGCGTGACAAGCTTCTAACGACGCCAGCACAAGGCCACGGAGTGGGCCGATGCCGACTTACAGGTCTGCCGATCTGAACTGCAACCCCAGGATGACGTAATTCTTTTTCAGGACACCAGAATCAGGGTCAGGCTAAACCGACAGTGTTAAATTTTAATAATCAGTTGCTACGAATCCGGGAACATTCATGCAAACACCACACATTCTGATCGTCGAAGACGAACTCGTCACCCGCAATACCCTCAAGAGCATCTTCGAGGCCGAAGGCTACACAGTGCTCGAAGCCAATAATGGCGATGAGATGCACCAGGCCCTGACCAGCCACGCCATCAATCTGGTCATCATGGACATCAACCTGCCGGGCAAGAACGGCCTGTTGCTGGCACGCGAATTGCGCGAGCATGACAACATCGCCCTGATGTTCCTGACCGGTCGTGATAACGAAGTAGACAAGATCCTCGGCCTCGAAATCGGCGCCGATGACTACATAACCAAGCCCTTCAACCCCCGTGAGCTGACCATTCGTGCCCGCAATCTGCTGAGCCGTACCATGAATGCCAACGGCGCCGGCGATGAGAAGAAACTGGTCGAGCGTTACACCTTCAACGGCTGGGCGCTGGATATCAATAGCCGTGCCCTGGTCAGCCCGACCGGCGACGTCTTCAAGCTGCCGCGCTCCGAATTCCGCGCCATGCTGCACTTCTGCGAGAATCCGGGTCAGATCCAGACCCGTGCCGAGCTGCTCAAGAAGATGACAGGCCGCGAGCTCAAGCCCCACGATCGCACCGTCGACGTCACCATCCGCCGTATTCGCAAGCACTTCGAGAGTGTGACCGATACGCCCGAGATCATCGCCACCATCCACGGTGAAGGCTATCGCTTCTGCGGCGAGCTGGAAGTGGAATAAGCGATTGACTCAATACAAAGGGCGCCTCGGCGCCCTTTGTCGTTATGGCCCTTCCTATTAGGAGTGAGGAAGGCCCGCAATCGTCACCGATACGTGCTCAGCCCCACGACGGATCTCCTCCATCACGGCCGCAACTTCGCCAATCTGCCGCTGTCCTTGTTGAGCACTCGAGGAAACGGCCCCCATCTGGGCGCTGACCTGACCGGTCAACTCCCGATTCTTTCGCACTACCTGGGCTATCTCTCCGGTCGACAGAGAGGTTCGGGCCGCCAACTGGCGAACCTCGTCGGCCACCACGGCAAATCCCCTCCCCTGATCGCCGGCTCTGGCCGCCTCGATGGCGGCGTTCAAGGCCAGCAGATTGGTTTGATCGGCGATCCCGCTGATGGTCGAGACGATGGACGCAATGCTCTGGGACTGGGCATTGAGCTTGTTCATGTAGTCGCTGGCCTCCTCCATTTGCAACGCTATGCTGGCCGATGTACCCACCACTCCGGCCAACAAGTTGGCACCCTTGCGGGCCGACTCTTCGGTGTCAGCCGAGGTGGTTCTGGCGACCTCGGCCACCTCCTGCACCGCGTGGGCTCGGGTGATCTGGGACGTGATGTCAGAGGCAAACTTGATCACCTTGATGACCTGGCCATCCGCCCCGAAGATAGGGTTATAGGTCGCCTCTATCCAGACCTCTTCCCCATGGGGGCCACGGCGGAGAAACTGTCCCGACTTGAAACGCCCCTGTGCCAGGTCATCCCAGAAGTGAGGCTGCTCCCGGTAGAAACTCTCATCACAGAACATGCGGTGATGCCGCCCCTTGATCTCGTCGAGGCGGTACCCCAGGGTGTCGAGAAAGTTCTTGTTGGCGCTGAGGATATCGCCCTGGGGGGTAAACTCGATGATCGCCATGGAGCAATCCAGGGCCTGAAAGAGGGCTTCCTGGGTAAGTCTCTGCTCCTGCTGCGCCGTCACGTCGAGCGCTATCTTGATCACCTGGGTCACCTTCCCATCGACCCGGACCGGGAAGTAGGTTGCCTCCAACCAGAGGAGCCCCCCCTGTCGATTGCGTCGCTGAAAGGTGCCTGACTTAACCCGCCCCTGGGCCAGATCCTGCCAGAAGTGGCGATATTCTGGTGCGTCTTTATCCCCGTCGTCGCAGAACATGGCGTGATGGCGGCCCACTATCTCCGGCAGGGTATACCCCATCGTCTTGAGAAACAGTTCATTGGCATCGACCACCTCTCCCTGTGGCGTGAAGGTGATGCGGGCCATACTCTGGTTGAGCGCCTCGACAAATGCCTTCTGACGGGCAAGCTCGGAGCGCATCTGCTCGAGCTCTCCTTTTAGCTTGCTATTGAACATGTCATCACCCTCATTGGAGTTGCACGATCGCCCTGCATGGTGGCGTTCGCCTGGCGTCAGCCACCGCGAAACGGCGCCAATTCAGTATGCATCAGAGGAACAAACCCTGCCGGTCATCGGGAGAGAAGGCATTAAGAAGGAAAGCGGGGATACAAGAGAGAGGTACAAAAAAACCGCCTGATGGCGGTCTGGAGCGGGCAGCGGGAATCGAACCCGCATCATCAGCTTGGAAGGCTGAGGTAATAGCCATTATACGATGCCCGCACGCATTGTATGGAGCGGGTGATGGGAATCGAACCCACGCTAAGAGCTTGGGAAGCTCCCGTTCTACCATTGAACTACACCCGCTTGGTGTGCACCCACTATATGTTTTTTCAGGATAAGCGCAACGTCATTGATACACTTTTTTGCACCCCCCCGGTTCGTTTGCCCACCATTTAACCAAGTCGCTGTTTTTTCAATCCAAACGACTTCATTCTGATACTCCTGGCGGTTGCCAAGGGGAGATACCGCAGATAGTCTTGCGCCACCCCGAGCAAATGGAGGTGGCATGGACAAACAGACACAAAAACGCCTGTACGGTTGGCTGCGCAAGCAATCGGCACATGGCAAACGCTGGATCGGCATGAGTATTGCCTTTGGCCTCACCCAAGGCGTCTTGATGGTGGCGCAGGCCTGGCTGCTGGCAACCCTGTTGCACGGCTTCATCATGCTCAACCAAGCACCGGCTGACATGCCTTCCTATTTCATGGCACTGCTACTCACCACGGCGCTCAAGGCGGCGGCGGCCTATGGCCGTGAAGTCACCAGTTTTCATGCCGGCGCAGCCGTGCGCCAAACGATTCGCGATCTGGTACTGACACGCCTCACCCAGCTGGGGCCGGCCTATATCCAGCGCCGCCCGGCCGGAAGCTGGGCCAGCCTGCTGCTCGAGCAGGTGGAAAACATGCAGGAGTTTTTCTCTCGCTATCTCCCTCAGATGGCCATCGCCGTCTTCATTCCTCTGGTGATCCTGGTCGCCGTCTTTCCGGTCAACTGGGCTGCCGGACTCATCTTGCTCGGCACGGCACCGCTGATCCCGCTCTTCATGATCCTGGTCGGGGTCGGCGCGGCGGATGCCAACCGTCGCAACTTTCAGTCCCTGGCCCGCCTCTCCGGCCACTTTCTCGATCGTCTGCGTGGCCTGCGCACCCTGCAGCTGTTCCTGCGCGCCAATGAAGAGGGGAAGGCCATCGAGCGCGCCTCGGAAGAGTTTCGCTCCCGCACCATGGAGGTGCTGCGACTCGCCTTCCTCAGCACCGCCGTGCTGGAGTTCTTCGCCGCCATCTCGGTGGCACTGGTCGCGGTCTATTTTGGCTTCACCTACCTCGATCACCTGGACTTTGGCCACTATGGGGCCGAGGTGACCCTCTTCACCGGCCTGTTTGTGCTCTTTCTGGCCCCCGAATTCTACGCCCCCCTGCGCGAGCTGGGCGCTCACTACCACGCCAAGGCCCAAGCCATCGGTGCCGCCGAACAGCTGCTCGACTTCCTCGACGCCGATGTTGCCGAACCCGCCTCGGGACGACACGCCTTCATGGCCGAGGCTCCCATTGCCATTGAGGCCTGCGAGCTCGAGGTGTTAAGCGCCGAAGGCAAGGTGCTGGTCGGTCCCCTCTCCTTTACCATCCCGGCCGGCCATCAGGTCGCCCTGGTCGGCGTCAGTGGCGCCGGCAAGAGCTCACTCATCAACGCCCTGCTCGGCTTCATGCCATATCGGGGCAGCCTCAGAGTCAATGGGCAGGAGCTACGTGAGCTCGACATGGTTCAGTGGCGCCATCAGGTGGGCTGGTTGTCGCAAAATCCTCAACTGCTGACCAGCTCGGTGCGTGACAACCTGCAACTGGCGGCCCCGCATGCCGATGATGCAACTCTGGAGCAGGCCCTGCGCCGCGCCCAGGCCTGGGAGTTTGTCGCCGCCAAGGGGCTCGATTACCGGCTCGGTGACGGGGCCAGCGGCCTCTCGGTCGGCCAGGCCCAGCGCATCGCCCTCGCCCGTACCCTGCTCAAATCCACCTGGCTGATGGTGCTCGACGAGCCGACCGCCAGCCTGGATCGCCACTCGGAACGCGCCATCATGGCAACCCTGGCCGAGGTGATCTGTCACCAGACCCTGGTGATGATCACTCACCGCATCGAGCAGCTCGAGGGAATGGATCAGATCCTGGTGCTCGAGCGCGGCCATCTGGTCGAGCAAGGGGACTGGCGCACCCTGACCCGTACCCAAGGCCCCTTTGCGACTCTGCTGGCCAACCGTGACGAAGGAGATATCGATGCGTGATCTGCTCCCTTTCCTGCGCCTCTACCGTCAGCACTGGCTGAGCCTCAGCCTGGGCCTGCTGCTGGCCATGGTGACCCTCATTGCCGGTATGGGGCTACTCTCTTTGTCGGGATGGTTTCTCAGTGCCGCCGCCGTGGCGGGGCTCACCGTGGCCACCAGCCACGCCTTCAACTACATGACCCCGGCCGGTGGAGTGCGTTTTTTCTCTATCATCCGGACCGCCGGCCGCTGGGGTGAACGCGTCGTCAGCCACGATGCCACCTTCAAGGTACTGACTCGCCTGCGGGTATGGTTCTGGCAGCGGCTCGCCCCCCTCTCGACCGGTAGCCGCAGCCAGTTCCGTCAGGCCGATCTGCTCAACCGTCTGGTGGCCGACATCGATGCCCTCGATCATGTCTACCTGCGCCTGATCACCCCCATCGGAGTGGCCCTGCTCGGGTCGCTCGCCATGGTCGGTTTCCTCAGCCTGTTCGACCCGACCCTGGCACTGACTCTGGGCGCCATCCTGTTGGTCAGCATGATGTTGCTGCCTATCCTCTTCTATTTCTTGGGCAAGCGTCCCGGAAGCGCCCTGGTGGAGCAGCGCTCTCGCCTGCGGACCCGGCTGCTCGATTATCTGGGCGCCCAGGCCGAGCTGCAGATGTTTGCCGCAGCCCAGCCCCAACTGTCGGCCCTGCGTCAGGAGGAAGCCGCCCTCATCCAGGCCCAGGCGACGATGGCGCGCATCACCGGCCTCTCGAGCGCCCTGATGGGTCTTATCAGCGGCTGGAGCCTGGTACTGATGCTGTGGCTCGCCGGCCATGGTGTCGCGGGTCAGGCGCCGGATCCCATCACGGCCCTCATGGTGTTCGCCACCCTGGCCAGCTTCGAGGCCCTGCAACCGCTCTCGGGGGCATTCCTGCATCTCACCAGCAGTATGACGGCGGCGCGCCGACTCAATCAGGTGCTACAGCAGGCAGAGCCGGCCCACTTCGGCAGCCAAGACACTCAGGCCCTGGGGGAACTGGTGGTGAGCGACCTCCAGTTCACCTACCCGGGCGGCGATGCACCCGTGCTGCACAGCGTCTCATTGACCCTGGCGGTAGGAGAGAAGATAGCCTTGCTCGGCCAAACCGGCTGCGGCAAGTCGACCCTGCTCTCGCTCATCACCCGAGAATGGGAACCGACGGCAGGCACCCTCACCCTGGGAGGGCTCCCCCTGGCCGGCTACAGCGAGGCGGCGCTGCGCGGCGCCATGACGGTGGTGAGCCAGCGGGTGCACCTGTTTAGCGACACCCTGCGGGCCAATCTCTTGCTGGCGGCGCCTGAGGCCTCGGACGCGCGTCTCACCGAGGTGCTGACCCGGGTCGGGCTCGGCCAGCTACTGGATGACGACGGTCTCGACGCCTGGCTCGGTGAGGGGGGGCGCGCGCTCTCCGGCGGCGAGCTGCGGCGCATCGGCATCGCCCGCGCCCTGCTCCACGACGCCCCGCTCTGGCTACTCGACGAACCCACCGAGGGGCTGGATCGTCAGACCGAGCAAGCCATCATGCAGCTGCTTCATGAGGTGTGTCGCGAACGCAGCGTGCTGCTGATCACCCATCGACTGACCGGATTGGCACAGATGGATCGCATCGCCCTGATGGAAGAGGGCAAGATCCTTTGCTGCTCGCCGCATGCCGAGCTGCTCGTCGCGGACGATCACTATCGCCGTCTGCACCAACGGCTCGCGCCGGCCTAAGCATGCACCATGCGGGGCTGGTCGGCGCAGGCCGCCCGCCCCTATAATGGCCACTCCGACCCCGACAACAAGATGCAACCATGAAACGCCTGATCCTGATGATGCCCCTGCTGGCCAGTGGCTGTGCCAACTACGCCTTCAACAGCAACCTCGACAAGAAGAACTTTGACGAGTACTTCAAGCCCAGTGGCGTCGAGATCTACCAGCAGGATCAACTGGCCGATCTCAACTACCTCTATCTCGGCACCGTCGAGGGTCAATCCTGTCAGGAGGGGAGCAACCAGCCGGTGCCGAGCGCCGCCAATGCCCGCACCGAGGCTCGTACCCGCGCCGCCGATCTGGGGGGGAATGGCCTGGTACTCGACAAATGCAGTGAGCGCAGCGATACCCCGGGTTGCCTCAAGCAGATCGTCTGCTACGGTCAGGCCATCAAGGTGGCCGAATCCAAATGATGAAACGGGCCTAGGGGCCCGTTTTGCATCGGCAAGGAGTCATCATGACCCTCTCCATCATACGTCTCGGCACGTCCCGCCAGCCGGACGAGGGGCTGCGCATTGGCATAGTGCGCCGGCCTCCGCGCGGTGTCCCCAAGAGCGACTACGCCAGCGGCAACTGGTTCGATGTCTGGTACCCCAACCTGGCCCCCAGCAGCGAGACGATGAAGCTCGGTCAAGGGGCCGAGGACGAGAAGAGCTGGCAGTTGTTCGTGCGCCGCTACAAGGCCGAGCTCAACACGCCCGAGGCGCGCCACAACCTGGCCCTGCTCGCCGCCCTCTCCCATAGCGGCAACCTCGCCATCGGCTGCTACTGCGAACATGAGTCACGCTGCCATCGCAGCGTGCTGCGCGAGGTGCTGCTGGCTCTGGGCGCCGCCCTCGCCTAAATGGCGAGGCCGCTCCGACTGTGCTAGATTGCCCCGGTTTTTTACCGATGGAATTGCCATGAAGTTTGAGCTCGACACCCTGGGGCTGATCCACTCCCCCTACAAGGAGAAATTTGCCATCCCGCGCCAACCGGGCCTGGTGACCTCCTCCACCGCCCGCCTCGAGCTGTTGCCTCCCTATAACCAGGCGGATGCGGTGCGCGGTCTGGAGCAGTTCTCCCACCTCTGGCTCAGCTTCGTCTTCCATCAGACTATGGATCAGGGGTGGCACCCCACGGTACGTCCACCGCGCCTCGGCGGTAACGAGCGGGTCGGGGTGTTCGCCACCCGCTCAACCTTCCGCCCCAATCCCCTCGGTCTCTCGGTAGTCCCCCTGCTCGGAGTGACCCTGGAGCGAGGAGGCGTCTGGCTCGAGCTCGGCGCCGTGGACCTGCTCGACGGCACGCCCATCGTCGACATCAAACCCTATATCCCCTATGCCGACAGCCTGCCCCAGGCTCGTGGTGGCTTTGCTCCCGAGCCGCCCGGCGATCTGCTGACGGTGCACTTCAGCCCCGAGGCCGAGGCGGCGCTAGCCCATCACCAGCGAGCGCTGCCTCAACTGAGGCAATTCATTGGCGAGGTGCTGGCCCAAGATCCGAGGCCTGCCTACAAGAAGGGAAAAACCGACGAGAAGGAGTACGGGGTTCGCCTCTTCGATCTCAACGTACGCTTTCGCATCCGCGAGCCGGAGTGCGAGGTCATCTCGCTGGATCCCGCCCAATGAGAAGGCGCCACCCTGGGGTGGCGCCTTCTTGTATCAATGGCTGTCCCGATGGCGGCTGGCGATGTCGCAAAACTGGTCCTCACAGGCGAGGAAGGCATCGACCAGAGCCGGGTCGAAGTGGCTGCCCCGCCCCCGGACTATGATCTCCCGCGCCTCTTCTTGGCTGAAGGCAGGCTTGTAGACCCGTGCCGAGATGAGGGCGTCATAGACGTCGGCAATCGCCATCAGGCGCCCCGACAGGGGAATCGCCTCCCCGACCAACCCGGCAGGGTAGCCACTACCGTCCCACTTCTCGTGGTGGGTGAGGGCGATATCCCGCGCCAGACGCAGGAAAGAGTTGGAGCCAAGCTGCGCCTCCGCGCTGGCCAGGGCATCGGCCCCGATCTGCGGATGGCGCTTCATGATGGTGAACTCCTCGTCGGTCAGCTTGCCCGGCTTGAGCAAGATGGCGTCGGGGATCCCCACCTTCCCCACATCGTGCAAAGGGGCGGACTTAAACAGGAGATCGAGGGTGTCATCGTCGAGGGGGTAGCGATCCCAATCGAGATGCCTCAGATAGTCGGCCAACACCTTCACATAGTGCTGGGTTCGGATGATATGCGCCCCGGTTTCGTTGTCCCGCGTTTCCGCCAGAGAAGCGAGCCCAAGTATGGCCACGTCACGGGTCAAGTTCAGCTCGTCGCGGCGCGCCTTGAGCTCGCTAATCATCTGGTTGGTCCCGGCGGCGATGAGGCCAAATTCGTCATCCCGGGCGACCGGAACCCGAGCGTCGAGATCCCCGACCCGCACCCTGGCCATGGTCCGGGTTTGATAACCCAGTGTAAGGGTCAAATTGCGCCCATAGGCACGAATAATGAACCAGAGATAGGCGAAGGCCGTCGCCATCACGAAGGCAACCTCAAACAGGATGAGCGCCTGGGCCGTCTGCCTGGGCAGAGGCAGTTCATTCGCCGCCAGCCACTCGATGTCCTTGTTAAAAACCAGGAAAAAGACGGCCCCCAGCAGCGCCAAGGTTGCCAGGGTGAAGAGGGAGAACTTGCGCGTCAGTGGCATGCCTATCGGACCGCTCAGCTCGAACACGGCCTTGGCTTCACACTCCCTGGCTTGTAACCATTCCCGCTGCAGCGACAGCTCGGCCGCCACCAGAAATCCCAGGGTCAACATGCCCAGCAGGATCTTGAGGTGGCTCTCCATGGGAAAGTCATACAAGAGACCGTTATAAAGGGACCAGAGCACGCCACCGAGCAGGAAGAGACTCAACTCAACAAAAAAGCCATTGCGGTGGTCCCCCCTCTCACTAGCAGACGGCTTCGCAGGCCATACATGGCGACAAAGATGATCAGTACAGGCGTGCCCAACTGGATCAGAGTGAGCCCCTCCAGAAAGGGGCAAACCTGGATCCCGTAGAGCAGGATAAGCTGCAGGCTGACCACGTAGTGAAGGGCAGCCCTTCGATAAATGGGATACATAGACCCACCTGAACGCGTTGTGTGGTTATTCTCGGTGAGTCTGACCCACCTAGCGGCGCCGGAGCAACAGGCTACCGACAGAATAGCCGGCGCCAAACGAGCAGAGAACGCCCCGGGCGCCGACGGGAAGGTCGCGATTGTACAGATGAAACGCGATGATGGAACCCGCCGAGCTGGTATTGGCATAGCGGTCCAGAATCACCGGCGCCTCCTCGGTGCTGGCATCGTGGCCGAGCACCTTGCGCGCGATGAACTGGTTCATGGTGAGGTTGGCCTGGTGCAACCACAGGCGGTTGAGGGTCTCGCTGCCCCACCCGGCGCTGCCGAGCTGGGTCGTGATGATCTCGCTCACCATGGGCAGCACCTCCTTGAACACCTTGCGCCCCTGCTGCACGAACAGCTTGTCGTCGCCGTAGCGGGTGTCGGGGCTGCAGCGGTTGAGGAAGCCGAAGTTGTTGCGGATGTTGTTGGAGAACTGCGTCACCAGACGCGCGTCGACCAGCTCCCAGGGGTGCGGGTTGTGGCTCGTTTCCGCGCGCTCCAGCAGCACGGCGGTGCAGGCGTCGCCGAAGATGAAGTGGCTGTCGCGATCGCGAAAGTTGAGGTGACCCGAGCAGATCTCGGGATTGACCACCAGGGCCAGCCGGGCGGTACCGGCGCGCAGCAGATCGGCGGCGGTCTTGATGGCAAAGGTGGCCGAAGAGCAGGCCACGTTCATGTCAAACGCCGCCCCGGTGGCCCCCAGATAGTGTTGCAGCTCGATGGCCAGCGCCGGGTAGGGACGCGGCATGTTGGAGGCCCCGACGATGACCAGATCGATCTCGCTCGGCTCGCGGCCGGCCTCTCGCAGCGCCTCCTCGGCCGCCGCCACAGCCATCTCCACCATGAGGGAGGGCTTGTCGTCGGCACGCTCGGGAATGAGAGGCTGCATCACCTCGGGGTCGAGCACCCCCTCCTTGCTCACCAGGTAGCGGCTCTTGATCCCCGACGCCTTCTCGATGAAGTCGCAGCTCGAGTACTGCTTGGCCGGGATCTGGCCGGCGTCGATGGCCGAGGCGTTCTCGTCGTTGTAGAGATCGACCCAGCGATTGAAGGCCTCAACCAGCGCCTCATTGGAGACGGCATGGGGAGGGGTATAAAGGCCGCTGCCACTGATCACGATGGCGGTCGTCGCATTAGATGTCATTTCAGCTCCTTGGGTGGGCCGCTTGGCAGCCTCGCTTATAGTTGCTCCACTGCCTCGGCAAGACCTGCCAGAGTCAGCGGGTACATGCGCTCGCCGATCAGCGAACCCATCAGTTTGATAGAGGGGTGCCACAGCCACTCCCGGCGTGGCGTGGGATTGAGCCATACCAGCTTGGGAAAATGGGCCTGCAGCCGTTCCATCCACACCTGCCCCGGCTCCTCGTTCCACTGCTCGACCGAGCCACCCGGCCAGGTGATCTCGTACGGCCCCATGGTGGCGTCTCCCACCAGGATCACCCGGTAGTCGCTGCCGTAGGTATGCAGCAAGCGCCAGGTCTCGAGGCGCTCCTCATGGCGCCGCGCGTTGTCCTTCCACACCGACTCGTACAGGCAGTTATGAAAGTAGAAATACTCCAGGTGCTTGAACTCGTGGCGCAGGGCCGAGAAGAGCCGCTGCACCTGGGCCACGTGGGCATCCATAGAGCCCCCCACGTCGAAGAAGACCAGCAGCTTTACCCCGTTGTGGCGCTCGGGGCGCAGCTGCACGTCGAGCCACCCCTGACGGGCGGTGCGGCGGATGGTCTCGTCAAGATCGAGCTCGCTCGGGCTGCCGCGGCGCACCCAGCGCCGCAGCCGGCGCAGGGCCAGCTGCATGGCGCGCTGGCCGAGGGGCTCCTCATCGGTGAGGTTGCGGTAAACACGCGCCTCCCATACCTTGGCGGCGCGGCCATGGCGCGACTGCCCTCCCATCCTCACCCCTTCGGGGTGGTAACCGCCATGCCCAAACGGGCTGCTGCCACCGGTGCCGACCCACTTGTTGCCGCCGGCGTGGCGCTCCTGCTGCTCGGCCAGCCGCTCATTGAGCCGCTCGAGCAGCTTGTCGAGCCCACCGAGGGAGGCCAGCAGCGCCTTCTCCTCCGGGCTCAGCAGCCGCTCGAACTCCTGGCGCAACCAGTCGTCCGGCAGGCTCTCGGGCAACAGGGGGGCACTTTGCAACCCGTCGTAATACTCGCCAAAGGCGCGATCGAAGCGATCGTAGTGGCCCTCGTCCTTGACCAGCACGCAGCGCGCCAACTGGTAGAAGGCCTCCATGTCGACCGACACCAGCCGCGCCGCCAGCGCCCCGTGCAAGTCGAGCAGCTCGCGCAGGCTCACCGGCAGCCGGTGACGGCGCAGGCAGGCGAAGAAATCGAGCAGCATGGCTACTCGCCCCGACGGGCCAGGAAGGCCAGTTTCTCGAACAGGTGCAGGTCTTGCTCGGTCTTGAGCAAGGCGCCGTAGAGGGGCGGGATCAGCTTGCCCGGCTCACGGGCGCGCATCAGGTCGGCATCGATCTCGTCGGCCAGCAGCAGGCGTACCCAGTCGAGCAGCTCTGAGGTGGAGGGGCGCTTGCGCAGGCCCGGCACCTCGCGCAGCTCGAAGAAGAGCTCGAGCGCCTCACCCAGCAGCTCCTCTTTGAGGTGCGGATAGTGCATACGGACGATGGCCGCCATCTCCTCTTTCTCGGGGAAGCGGATGTAGTGGAAGAAGCAGCGGCGCAAGAAGGCGTCCGGCAACTCTTTTTCGTTGTTGGAGGTGATGATGACGATGGGGCGCTGGCGGGCCGTCACCCGCTCGCCGGTCTCGTAGACGTCGAACATCATGCGATCGAGCTCGAGCAGCAGATCGTTGGGGAACTCGATGTCGGCCTTGTCGATCTCGTCGATCAGCAGCACCGGGCGCTGATCGGCGGTGAAGGCCTGCCACAGCTTGCCGCGGCGGATGTAGTGCTGGATGTCGGCGACACGCGGATCGCCGAGCTGGGAGTCGCGCAGGCGCGCGACCGCGTCGTACTCATAGAGTCCCTGCTGGGCCTTGGTGGTCGACTTGATGTGCCAGGCGATGAGCTCACAGCCGAACGCCTCGGCCACCGCCTCCGCCAGCATGGTCTTGCCGGTGCCGGGCTCACCCTTGATGAGCAGCGGCTTCTCCAGCACTACGGCGGCATTGACCGCCATCTGCAACGCCTCGGAGGCGAGGTACTGCCCACTTCCCTGAAATTGCATCCTCGTCACTCCTTGCGCTCGAGGTGGAGAACCACAGCATAAGCTACATAGGTTCTAATAACATATGGTTATAACAATTCGTCACTTCTCATTCAGACTCGAGGCGTTACTCTTAACCCATATTCGACCGACACCACAGGGACCTGTACCATGAGCAAGATCTACGAGGACAACAGTCTGACCATCGGCAATACCCCGCTCGTTCGTCTCAATCGCGTGAGCAAGGGGCGTGTCCTGGCCAAGATAGAGAGCCGCAATCCCAGCTTCAGCGTCAAGTGCCGGATCGGCGCCAATCTGATCTGGGATGCCGAAAAACGCGGCGTCCTCAAAGCCGGTAAGGAACTGATCGAACCGACCAGCGGCAATACCGGCATCGCCCTGGCCTTCGTGGCAGCGGCTCGTGGTTATCCTATCACCCTCACCATGCCGGCCACCATGAGTCTGGAGCGTCGCAAGCTGCTCAAGGCCCTCGGTGCCAAGCTGGTGTTGACCGAAGGCCCCCTCGGCATGAAGGGCGCCATCGCCAAGGCCAACGAGATCCTCGCCTCCGACCCCGACAAGTATGTGCTGCTGCAACAATTTGAGAACCCGGCCAACCCGGAGATCCACGAAAAGACCACGGGTCCCGAGATCTGGGAAGCCACCGACGGCGAGGTTGACGTGTTCGTGGCCGGTGTCGGCACCGGCGGCACCATCACAGGTGTCTCTCGCTACCTCAAGCAAACCAAAGGCAAGGCCGTGGTGTCGGTCGCCGTCGAGCCGGCCGAATCGCCCGTCATCAGCCAGAAGCTGGCCGGCGAGGAGCTCAAACCCGGCCCCCACAAGATCCAGGGGATCGGTGCCGGCTTCATCCCGGGCAACCTGGACCTGTCGCTGCTCGATCGGGTCGAGCAGGTCACCAGTGACGACGCCATCAAGATGGCGCGCCGCCTGATGGAAGAAGAGGGGATCTTGGCCGGCATCAGCTCAGGCGCTGCCGTGGTCGCCGCCAATCGCCTGGCCGAGCTGCCGGAGTTCGAGGGCAAGACCATAGTGGTCATACTGCCGAGTGCCGCGGAGCGCTATCTCTCCAGCGCCCTGTTTGCCGGTCTCTTCACCGAGCAGGAGCTACAGCAGTAAGCCATCTCCTTCCCCTCAGCCCCCTTCCCCGTAACGGCGCTCACTTGAGCGCCGTTACTCCTTTGACTAGCCTCTTCGACATCAGACATGAACGAAGCCCTTATTTTAAGGGGTAAAATAACATACTCTGGCGCGACAAAAAGAGCAGACAATCTGTGATAAATCTCATATTCTATGGCCCGTCAAGGCATTTTTGCCTGCAAGGTATCACAAAGTAACATAGTGTTATTTTTCGTTATGAAATAATCTCCAAGCCCGACGCCATGCGGCCTGCAGAGAGAAATGACGAAAAAAAATGCCTCTCTTCGCGGAGAAGTACACAGAAAATTGACCTGGATTAAGCCTTTGCCAGTTCGATTTCGTTACTTTACAACATATGCTTAGTTAAACGGTTCGGAAAACGGTTACATGTACCGATCTGGACGTGAAAATATCAATAATATGGGGTGAAACCATGTACGAGAAGTCTGTAGTTATCACTGCTGAAAACGGCCTGCACACCCGTCCGGCAGCTCAGTTCGTCAAAGAAGCCAAAGAGTTCCAGAGCGAGATCACCGTGGTCTCCGGCGGCAAGTCCGCCAGCGCCAAGAGCCTGTTCAAGCTGCAGACTCTGGGTCTGACCAAGGGCACTCAGGTCACCATCCAGGCCGACGGTCCGGATGCCCAGAAGGCCGTTGAAAAGCTGGTCGCCCTGATGGACGAGCTGGAGTAATCCGGCTTTTCCCTCCCCCACAGTCTTAGGTTCTATTTAGGATAGGGTTATGATATCTGGCATTCTGGCGTCCCCCGGCATTGCATTCGGCAAGGCGCTGCTCCTGAAAGAAGAAGAGATCGTGATCAACCAGGCTCCCATTGCAGAGAGCCAGGTCGAGAGCGAAATCAGTCGCTTCATCGAAGCACGTTCCAAGTCAGCTGTTCAGCTGGACGCCATCAAAGAGATGGCCGGTCGCACCTTCGGTGAAGAGAAAGAGGCCATCTTCGAAGGCCACATCATGCTGCTCGAAGATGAGGAGCTGGAAGGCGATATCAAGTCCTTCATCAAAGAGAACCAGGCTTCGGCTGACCGTGCAATCTATGAGGTCATCGAGCAGTATGCCCGCATGATGGCAGAACTCGATGACCCCTATCTGCGCGAACGAGCCACCGACTTCCGTGACATCGGCACTCGCCTCATCAAGAACACCCTGGGCATCCCCGTTGTCAACCTGAGCACCATCGACGAAGAGGTGATCCTGGTCGCCAAAGACCTGACCCCGTCCGAAACCGCTCAGATCAACCTGAAATACGTGCTGGGCTTCGTCACCGATATCGGTGGTCGTACCTCCCACACCTCCATCATGGCGCGCTCTCTCGAGCTGCCGGCCATTGTGGGCACCAACGACATCACCAACCGTGTCAAGAATGGCGACATGCTCCTGCTCGACGCCATCAACAACAGAGTGGTGATCAATCCGAGCGACGCCGAACTGGCCCAGTTCAAAGAGACCCAGAGCCGCTATCAGGCCGAGAAAGATGAGCTGGCCAAGCTCAAGGATCTGCCGGCTATCACCCTCGATGGTCATCAGGTCGAGGTATGCGCCAACATAGGTACCGTCAAGGATACCGAGGGTGCCATCCGCAACGGCGCCGAAGGTGTCGGTCTCTATCGCACCGAATTCCTGTTTATGGACCGTGACGCTCTGCCGAGCGAAGACGAGCAGTTCCAGGCGTACAAAGAAGTGGCCGCCGCCATGCCGAACCAGCCGATCATCGTCCGTACCATGGACATCGGTGGCGACAAGGAACTGCCCTACATGAACTTCCCGAAGGAGATGAACCCGTTCCTGGGTTGGCGCGCCGTGCGTATCTTCTTCGACCGTGCCGACATCATGAACGCCCAGCTGCGCGCCATCCTGCGTGCCTCCGCCTTTGGCAAACTGCGCATCATGTTCCCGATGATCATCTCCGTCGAGGAGTTCCGCAGCCTCAAGGCCACCGTGGAACAGCTGAAGGCCGAACTGCGCGCCGAAGGCCATGCCTTTGATGAAGCCATCGAAGTGGGTATCATGGTCGAGACACCGGCTGCCGCCGTGATGGCTCACCACCTGGCCAAGGAAGTGGACTTCTTCAGCATCGGTACCAACGATCTGACCCAGTACACCCTGGCTGTGGACCGTGGCAACGAGATGATCTCCGCCATGTACAACCCGCTGTCGCCCTCCGTCCTGAATCTCATCAAGATGGTGATCGACGCGTCCCACGCCGAAGGCAAGTGGACCGGTATGTGCGGCGAGCTGGCTGGTGACGAGCGTGCTACCCTGCTGCTGCTCGGCATGGGGCTGGACGAGTTCTCCATGAGCGCCATTTCTATCCCGCGCATCAAGAAGCTCATCCGCAACACCAACTTCGAAGATGTGAAGGCGATGGCAGACCAAGCTCTGAGCTTTGCAACCGCCGCCGAAATCGAAGCCTGCGTCGATAGCTTTATCAAGCAGAAGGCAGTCTGCTAAGATCGGCAGCAAACAGCGACAATCTTTCTCTAGGAGCTTTAACTATGGGTCTGTTCGACAAACTGAAGAAACTGGTCTCCGACGACAGCAGCGACACCGGCGGCATCGAAATCTTTGCCCCTCTGTCCGGTGAAATCGTACCGATCGAAGATGTACCGGATGTCGTGTTTGCCGAGAAGATCGTAGGCGACGGCATCGCCATCAAGCCGGCTGGCAACAAGATGGTTGCTCCGTGCGACGGTACTATCGGCAAGATTTTCGAGACCAACCACGCCTTCTCTCTGGAATCTGACAGCGGCATCGAGCTGTTCGTCCACTTCGGTATCGACACCGTCGAGCTGAAGGGCGAAGGTTTCAAGCGTATCGCTCAGGAAGGCCAACAGGTCAAGAAAGGTGACGTGATCATCGAGTTCGATCTGGCTCTGCTGGAAGAGAAGGCCAAGTCAACTCTGACTCCGGTCGTCATCTCCAACATGGACGAGATCAAAGAGCTGACCAAGCTGACTGGCGCCGTGACCGTGGGCGAAACCCCGGTTATCCGCATCAAGAAGTAAGTCGCTGACGACCTCGGTTGTCGAGTGCAGAAAACCGGAGCCTTGAGGCTCCGGTTTTTTTTCGTCCTCCCGCTGCCTCGCTCCCTTGGGCGGTGATAGAATCCGCGCGCCCAAGCGATCCACAACCCCAATGGCAATACCGGAATCCCTATGCGAACCATGAAGAAAGGAGTGCTCAAGGCCACGCTGCTGGTCCTGACCAGTCTGATACTGACGCTGCCCGCGGTACAGGCTCAGGAGCCCCCAACCCGTAACCAGATCCAGCGTCAGCTCGACGAGTTCACCAAGCAGGAAACCCTGACGGTGGGCCAGCAAGAGGATCAGAAGCGTCTGAACGAGGCGCTCGGTACTCTCGATGCCATCACCAAGGCCAAGAGCAAGGCCAAGGAGAGTGCCCAGCAGCTGCGCGAGCTGCCGGCACAACTCAAGGCCGTCACCAACGAACTGGCCGCCCTTGGCAAGGGTAAGACTCGTGAAGCGCTGGCCAAGGAGTATGACAAGCTCCCCCTCGAGCGCCTCGACGCCCTGCAGAGCGAGACCCTGACCAATCTGCAGACCCTGCAGGAACAGCTCGGCGCCATCAACAGTCGCCTTACTTCGTTGCAGACCCTGCCGGAGCGTGCCCAGGCCACCATGAGCCGGGATTACCAGCGCAGCCAGGATATCCGCGGTCAGCTCACCGGGGGCGACGTCTCCGCCGCTACTAAGTTGCAGCTGCAGGCAGAGCAGGCCCTCATCGAACTACAGCTTGCCCAACTGCAAAAGGAGCTCGACAGCCGTACCGAGCGCCAGGAGTTCACCACCAAGCAACGAGACCTGGTCAACCTGAAACTCTCCGCCGAACAACAACGGCTGGAGGTACTGCAGGAGCGCATCAGCGCCAAGCGCCTGGGCGCGACCGAGAAGACCGCCGAGCAGACCGGGGAGCTGGTCGCCAACGACAATAGCCCCCTGGTGCAGCGTGAGCAGGAGCTCAATCATCAGCTGAGCCAGCAGCTCATCGCCGCCACCGGCAACCTCAACCAACTGGTGCAGAAGAACCTGCAGGCCAAGAGCTGGCTGGATCGCGGCACCCAGATGGAGCGTAACCTCAACGAGCAGGTGGAGATGCTCAAGGGCAACCTGCTGTTGTCACGCATCCTCTACCAGCTCTACCAACAGCTGGAGAGTGCGCCGACCCAGCTGGTGAAGAACCTGGCCGAGCAGATAGCCGATCTGCACCTGGCCCAGTTCGAGCTGAGCCAGCAGCGGGATCAGCTCTACCAGAAGAGCAGCTACATCGATAATCTGGTCGCCCAGAGCGGCGACCCCGTCACCGACGAAGACCGCGCCCAGCTGGGTGAGCTGGTGGATACCCGCATTACCCTGCTCGATCAGCTCAACCGTCAGCTCGATTCGCAGCTGACCACCGCCATCAGCCTGCAGTTGACCCAGCAACAGATCCAGCGCGTCTATAGCCAGATCGAGTTCACCCTGCAGCAACACATCTTCTGGGTGAGCAGCAACAAGCCCATCGACGGCAAGTGGTTCATCGCCTGGCCTGGCCTGGCCTTCAAACAGTCCAGCGAGTGGGCTCTTCGCCCCGACTGGAGCCAATGGGGCGAGATGCTGCTGCCGGTGACCCTGCTGGCCCTGCCCATGCTGCTCCTCGCCGCCCTGCTGCGCTGGAAGCGTCCCTTGCTGCAACACAAGCAAGAGAAGATCCGCAAAGACCTCGGCCGCTTCCGCCAGGACAGCCAGTGGCACACCCCCAAGGCGCTGCTGTGGGCCCTGATCACCCGCCTGCCCGGCAGCCTGACCATAGGCGCCGTCGGCCTGCTGCTCACCTACTGCGGACTGCTCAGCCCCAAGCTCATCTTCGTGATGACGGTGAACCTGGCCCTCGGCTACCTGGTGTTCGGCCTCTATCTCGACGTGATGCAACCGGGCGGTATCGGCGAGAGCCACTTCCGCCAGCCCAAGCGAGATCTGCAGGCCAAGCACGCCAGCATGCGCTACCTCTGGCTCCCCTTGCTGCCCCTCATCATGCTCTCCACCAAGGGCACGGTAGAGCCCTCCACCCTGGCCAACGACGTGATCGGGCAGGCCTTCACCATCGCCCTGCTGGCGCTGACCGCTTACCTGGTCTTCCCCATCAGCCGTGCCCGCATCAAGGGTGAAGCGAGCCTAGGGCAGAATCTGCTGGCCCTGGCCCTGGCGTTGGCCCCGGTCGCGCTGATCGTGCTGGTGGTGGCAGGCTACTACTACACGGCGCTCAAGCTGACCGGTCGCCTGATCGAATCTTTCTACCTGATGCTGCTGTGGAGCCTGGTCTACCGCACCGCCCTGCGTGGTCTTGAGCTGGCGGCCCGCCGCCTGGCCTGGCGCCGAGCCGTGGCCAAACGCGAGCACAAGGCGACCGAAGATGCGGAAGGGGGAGAGACGGTCGAAGAGCAGCCGATGGATCTGGAAGATGTGAGCCAGCAGTCACTGCGTCTGACCCGCATCGTGCTGCTCGGCATCTTCGGTTTTGCCTTCTACTGGCTTTGGTCCGATCTGGTGGCGGTCTTCTCCTACCTCGACGGTATCGTGCTGTGGCACAAGAGCGAAGGGACAGGGACCAATGCCGTTCTCTTCCCGGTGAGCCTGCGCGACGTCATGGTCGGTCTGTTCATGCTGGGAGGCGCCTGGTCGCTGGCCCGCAACCTGCCGGGTCTGCTCGAGGTGTTGGTGCTCTCGCGCCTGCGCCTTGGCCAGGGCACCGCCTACGCCATCACCACCATGCTCAACTATGTGCTGATTAGCGTGGGTGTGCTGGTCTCCCTCTCCCTGATGGGGGTGCAATGGGACAAGCTGCAATGGGTCGCCACCGGTCTGTCGGTCGGTATCGGCTTCGGCATGCAGCAGATAGTGTCGAACTTCGTCTCGGGCATCATCATCCTGTTCGAGCGTCCGGTACGCATCGGCGATACCGTCACCATAGGTACCTTCTCGGGCACCGTCTCGAAGATCCGGATCCGGGCCACCACCCTGACCGACTTCGACCGCAAGGAGGTGATCATCCCGAACCAGCAGTTGATGACTGAGCGCCTGATCAACTGGTCTCTGAGCGATACGGTGACCCGTGTGATTGTGCGAGTCGGTGTCGCCTATGGTTCGGATCTCGAGATGACCCGCAAGCTACTGCTGCAAGCCGCCCAGGAGAACAGCCGGGTGCTCAAGGAGCCAGAGCCTCTGGTCTACTTCCTCACCTTCGGTCCCAGCACGCTGGATCACGAGCTGCGCTTCTTCGTCAGCGAGCTGGGAGACAGAAACCCCGCCATCGATGAGCTGAACCGTCGCATCGACCTGCTCTTCAAGGAGCACGGCATCGAGATCGCCTTCAACCAGATGGATGTCTACATCAAGAACATGAAGGGGGATGAGCAGAAGATAGAGTCACGCCCGGCCCTGCCCCCCGCCACCGCGAGCAAGGGCGACCCGTCCTGATCTTGTCTTAAAAGGCCCCTTATGGGGCCTTTCCCTATCCTGGCCCCGAGCTAACCTGGCGCCAGAGGTTGCTTAACCAAACCGACACCAAGCGGCCTCTTGCCCCGCTGAACAGCTCTGCGTATTGCGGTATATGCGGTGGTGAAACGAAGAGGTGGCTGTGACTGGTCGAGGTGGTTCACCTTCCCCATAGCCACTACGCTTACTGACAAAGATATCGGACCAGTAGAGTGATCACGATTTAACCTCCCCCATTGGAGGCAGATGAGGCTATACTGGCTCGACGGCATTCACCCAGGAGGGCGTTCGTGATGGAAAACAAGCAGCTGGAAGGAAGTATTCTGATCCCTGCCCCGGTCGAGGCAGTCTGGAATGCCTGGACCACGGAGCAAGGTATCCGCAGCTTTCTGGCCCCCGACTGCTTGGTCGTCGCCGAGCCCAATGGCCCCTTCGAGATCTATTTTCGTCCCCATGACGCCCATGGCCTGCGCGGCACTGAGGGGTGTCGCATGATGGCGGTGATGCCCTATGACCTGCTCAGCTTCAGCTGGAATTTCCCTCCCCATCTACCCCATATCCGCCACCAGAAGACCCAGGTCTGCCTGCGCTTCGTCCCCGAAGGGATGAGCACCCGGCTGCACTTCCTCCAAACCGGTTGGGCCGATGATCCGGAGTGGAACCAGGGTTTTGAGTTCTTTCAGGACGAGTGGTTCAACCTCTTCCTGCCACGCCTGCGCTGGTTTTTCCTCAACGGCCCGGTCGACTGGCACAACCCACCCGATCGTGACGAATTGCAATCGAGCGGTGCCGATTACTGCGTCATTGGCTGCGCCACTGTGTGAAGCCACTGCCGGGGGCCCATTCTGTTAACGTCTGAGCCCCCTTCGAAAACCATCCCCCCCTTGGAACTCGCGGCCCAGCCCTGCCTCGATACAGCCCCGAACAGAGCTCACCCATCAAATAGACCTGTTCCTGGGTGCCGCCCTCGCCAGCATCATAATGACACCATCCCTTCAGCGCGTGCGGCCCTGTTGTGACACACAAGCAGAGCCTGGCTTGGCTTTCGCCACTGCGGCGCTGCAATTTCATTGCATAAAGGCGGGCCACTGCACCTCAGTTAGCCCGGCCAGAGCCCCTCGCCGCTTTATTACATGCAGTGGTGCTGCATGATATTCCAGCTTCCATTCCAGGCGACCAGCAACGGGCCGCTGCTAGCATATTTCCCCCCGATTGAGAAGGGGTGACCTGTACCCAGAAAATAGATATCCATGCAGGCTAAATGCATCGCCAATCTTGGCCCATGCCTCTTTAACCTGGCATTCACACTTGCCGAAGACGGCTGCCCAGCGCTGGGGCCAGCCCATCATTGCCGGCGTTAAAAAATAGCCAAGCGCTCCTGAAATCAATAGCAATGGCACGATATTTCAGAGCGTTGAGACGCCTCATAGAAATAGGTTTTGGTTTTGCATCCGGCTTCGGGCCACTCCTAGAATCCCCCCTGTCTGAAACGATATCCCCTATCACCCCCCCTATAAGCGGCAGCACAGAGTCACCATTGAGCAATCAATGACTCCGATGACGGCCTCATAAGAATCGATAGGGAAACCCTGAACCTTATAATCCATAGCGAGGTCGACTCCCATGAGTGGCACTATCATCAAGGCGGCAAGAAATACCGACAAGGCTCCCCTGAACCTGGGTCCCTACACCCAGAGCGTGGCCTTCTCCCACTACAACAACATCTCGGCCCAGCTGCCGGTTGACCTGGCTACCGGCAAACTGATCGAGGGGGATATCCAGGCTCAGGCCAGGGCGTGCCTTACCCATATCAAGGCCATCGTCGAGAGCATCGGCCATGTGATGGACGATGTGGTCAAGATCACCCTGTTCCTGCGCGATATGGGGGATCTGGAGGCGGTGAACGCCGTCTATACCGAGTTCTTCCCAGGCTATGTGCCGACCCGCTCCGTGCTGGCCGTTGCCGCCCTCCCGCTGGGGGCCCGGGTACAGATGGACGCCATCATTTCCAACGGCGAAGGGACTCATCCCCAGGCCCCCTGCGCCCTGATCAAGCTGGCCCGCGACAGCGACCGCGCGCCCAAGAGCACCTTCTCCACCCAGACGGTGGCCTTCTCCCACTACAACAACGTCTCGGCCCAGCTGCCGCTGGATCCGGTCTCTGGCCAACTGGTCGAGGGTGGCATCAAGGCCCAGGCAGCCCAGTGCCTCAAGAACATCAAGGCAATCCTGGAGAGCATCGACGTTCCCTTCGACGACATCGTGCGCGTCAACGTCTACCTCAAAAGCCTCGCCGATCTGGAGGCCGTCAACGAGGTCTACACCACCTTCTTCCCCGATTCAGGGATCGCCCGTGCCGCCGCTTATATGCCGGCTCGCTCCATCATCAGCACCTCGGCCCTGCCCATGGATGCCCTGGTACAGATGGACGTGGTTGTCTCCCACGGGGATGGCACGCCGCCCCAACTGGTCGAGGATCGCCACGGCCTGGTGATCAGACCCCGTAACACGGATCTGGCGCCGCGCAGTGCCCTCTACACCCAGACTGTCGCCTTCTCTCACTACAACCACATCGCCGGCCAACTGCCCATCGATCCGGCCACCGGCAAGGTGCTGGCAGGGTGTGTCAGGGAGCAGGCCGGCCAGTGCCTGACCCAGCTCAAGGCGATCGTCGAGAGCATTGGTCACGTGATGGATGACATCGTCAAGATCAACATCCATCTGAAGAACATCGAGGATCTGGAGGCGGTCAACGCCATCTATACCCGCTACTTCCCCGACTACCTGCCGGCTCGCACCGTGATCGGCGTCGCCGAGCTGCCGGAAGGCGCCCTGATCCAGATGGATGCGGTACTCTCCAACGCCGAGAGCACCCCGCCCCAGGCCTGAGGACACCATCCGGACACCGGCCTTGCGCCGGTGTCTTTTTATTGCAGCAAATAAGACGATCTCAACAAGCCCCCTCGACAACACCGATAATCCCATTTCTGTGACCCGGAATTATTGACTGTCTTTCCCATGAGGCCCGCCTTTGTCATTTTCGTTAAAAACACGAGAAAATAATGACGCATGCAAAGCCAGATGGGCACCATCGACATTGGCGTCTACGTACGTTTCCCCGGTAAGAGCAAGCTCATGTCCCCATCCAAGAGTAAAAGGCTCATCGCTTGACGGCGGCTATATACCACTCTTGTGTGGCAGGTCATCAGGTTATGGGAGGTATAAATAAATCGCGAAGCTTATTGCGCAAAGGGGGCTAGACGGAAACACAATAAAGCTGACATATAAACGGATAGTGTCTAGTCAACACCTCATTCTAAAATCCGTTTTATTAAGACTTGATATTGTTCATGCTATCGGGTGTATATATTCACTCGGATACCAACATATCGGCAATCCGAAGACACCTCCGTCCTCTGGATAATACCAGTGACACGCGATTTTGTATCACCGCATGTGCGACACCCGCCGAAGGAGAGAACATGAAAGAGATTGTCCTCATCACACTGCACGGCATGGGCCGTGACGGGGGTGGCGCGGAGGCGCTGGGTGCGCGGCTTGGCAAACTGATGGGGGCGCGTTGGTCAAGGGTGGCGTTTCATCCGGTCGATTATGCCTCCCTGCTGCAAGCGCCTCAGGATAGCCTCTGGCAGGCGATGACCCAGCGCTATGCACTCGATAGCGCACCGATCCGCACATTTCTGCTGCACTATCTCGGCGATGCGGGTAGCCTGGAGTTCAGTGCCCACCGGGAGCCGGCCAGCTACCTGGCGGTACAGGGGAGACTACACCAGGCCCTGCTGGCTGCCTGGGAGGCGTGTGGGCAGAGATCCTGCCCCGTGGTTATCCTCGCCCACTCCCTCGGGGCGCAGGTGATCTCCAACTATTTGTGGGACGCCCAGCATCGCCAATATCTGTTTGCGAACGCCCCCGAGCACATGCCCCCGCAAGAGGCCTTTGGCGCCCTATCCTCTCTGAGGCGACTCATCACCACGGGGTGCAACATCCCTCTTTTCACCAGCGGCCTGGAGGAGCGTCACTGCTTTACCCGGCAGCCCTCTGACCTTATCTGGGATAACTACTACGACAGGGACGATCCCCTGGGGTGGCCGCTGCGCCCCCTCGGCAGCAGTTATGAGTGGATCAACGATAGAGAGATCAATGTCGGCGGCGTATTCAGCGCCTGGAATCCGGCCAGCCATACCCACTACTGGGACGATGAGGATCTGCTACGCCCCCTGGCCGATGCGCTCAACGCGCGCACGCCCTGACCCCTTCACACACATAAAAAAGAGCTCAAACGAGCTCTTTTTTCTTGCCTGACGCCTTACGCCTGCTGCAGGCTGGCCAGCATGTCGAGGGCCACCGCCTCGGCGACCTTGATGCCGTCGATCCCCGCCGAGAGGATGCCTCCCGCGTAACCGGCGCCTTCACCGGCCGGGTAGAAGCCCTTGAGGTTGATGCTCTGGTAATCCTTGCCGCGCTTGATGCAGACGGGCGAGGAGGTACGGGTCTCGACCCCGGTCAGCAAGCCGTCTTCCGAAGCGAAGCCCTTGATCTGGCGATCGAAGGCGGGGATGGCCTCGCGGATCGCCTCGATGGCAAAGGCCGGCAGGGCCTTGGAGAGATCGGTCAGATGAATCCCCGGGGTGAAGGAGGGCTGCACGTCCCCCAGCTCGCCGGGTTTACGCCCCTTGAGGAAGTCGCCGATCTTCTGGGCCGGCGCGTCGTAGGTCTCGCCGCCGAGGCGATAGGCATTGGCCTCCAGCTCGCGCTGCAGACGAATGCCCGCCAGGGGATCCCCGGGGTAGTCCTGCTCCGGCGAGATGCCGACCACGATGGCGCTGTTGGCGTTGCGCTCGGCGCGCGAGTATTGGCTCATGCCGTTGGTCACCACGCGCCCCTCTTCCGAGGTGGCCGCCACCACAGTGCCGCCCGGGCACATGCAGAAGCTGTAGACGGTGCGGCCATTCTTGCAGTGGTGCACCAGCTTGTAGTCCGCGGCCCCCAGGATCGGGTGGCCGGCGCTCGGCCCGAAGCGGGCGGCATCGATCATCGACTGCTTGTGCTCGATACGAAAACCGACCGAGAAGGGCTTGGCCTCCATGTAGACGCCGCGCTCGTAGAGCATCTCGAAGGTGTCACGGGCGCTGTGGCCGACCGCGAGCACCACGTGGCGCGTCTTGATCTCCTCGCCATTGGAGAGGGTTACCCCGGTTATCTGCCCCTCTTCCATGTGGATGTCGTCAACCCGGGTGCTAAAGCGGATCTCGCCGCCCAGCTCGAGGATTTTCGCCCGCATCTTCTCGATCATGGTCACCAGCTTGAAGGTGCCGATGTGGGGCTTGCTCACATAGAGGATCTCCTCCGGGGCGCCCGCCTCGACGAACTCGGTGATCACCTTGCGGCCATAGAAGTTGGGATCCTTGACCTGGCTGTAGAGCTTGCCATCGGAGAAGGTGCCCGCCCCGCCCTCGCCAAACTGCACGTTGGACTCGGGGTTCAGGGTGCGCTTGCGCCAGAAACCGAAGGTGTCCTTGGTGCGCTCACGCACCTCCTTGCCGCGCTCGACGATGATGGGGTTAAAGCCCATCTGAGCCAGCACCAGGCCGGCAAACAGGCCACAGGGACCGAAACCGATCACCAGGGGGCGCTCTTGCAGGTTGTCAGGGGCCTTGGCCACAAACTTGTAGTCCATGTCAGGGGTCGGGCGCACCTGGGGGTCATTCTTGAACTTGGCCAGCAGCGGCTCGGGGTTGGCCACCTCCACATCCACTGTGTAGATGAGCTGGATGTTGTTCTTCTTACGAGCATCGTAGCCACGTTTAAACAGGCTAAAGGAGAGCACCTGCCCGGCAGGAATGGCCAGCTTGGCGGCAATCGCCTCGTGCAGCGCCCCTTCCTCGTGATCGAGCGGCAGCTTAAGTTCGGTTAAACGTATCATGGGATGTCTCGTGGATAATGGGTGTCTTAGCCTCACCACCGGGGTGGCGGCTCACAATGGCGCGCATTTTACGAAAATTCCCCCCTCCTGTCATACTCGCTTGTCGATAAGGGCTCGAGGCAGACACGCCCGCCGGCAGGGGGCCAATCCCTGGCCTGTCTGCACACCCGCGACCGGAAACCGGCTCCCGGAGGCTACACTTGCCAAGGCTTTGGTTGAATTTTAGCGGCCGCTCAGTATCATCCCCGTTCTCCATTTTTGCGTGTACTTCGCGTGTGCGCTGCGGCTAACCAGAATAGAGCGAAGAGTCATGGCGTTTGTCGTCACCGAGAACTGTATCCAGTGTAAATACACCGACTGTGTGGCGGTCTGCCCGGCCGATGCATTCCATGAGGGACCGAACTTCATGGTGATCAACCCGGTCGAGTGCATCGACTGCGGTCTGTGTGTGCCGGAATGCACGGCCCAGGCCATCTTCCAGGAAGACGAGCTGGTGGGCGACGATCGCCTCTTTATCGAACTCAACGCCGAGCTCTCGGAGCTGTGGCCCAACCTGACCGAGGTCAAGCCGGCGATGGACGAGGCCGAGCGCTGGGACGGGGTGCCGGGCAAGATCGGCATGCTCAAGCAGTAAGCGCTGCGAGCTCACAAAAAAAAAGCGTCGGCAGAACCGACGCTTTTTTTATCCCTGAGGCACTCGTCAGCCATGCTGGCGGCGCATGTTATCGAGGATGATGCCGGTTGCCATGGCGACGTTGAGCGACTCGGCGCCGCCAAAGGCGGGAATGGTGATCTTGTCGGTCACACAGCGGGCGGCCTGCTCGCGAATGCCGTGGGATTCACTCCCCATCAGCAGGATCCCTTCGGCCTGGAAGGCGGTGCGATGGATGCTCTCCCCTTCCAGGAAGGCGCCATAGACGGGCAGACCCGCCTTAGCCAGATAGTCGGGCAAGTCGACCTGGCTCACCTGCACCCGGCCAAAGCTGCCCATGGTGGCGCTGATGGTCTTGGGGTTGTAGGGATCGGCGCTGTCCTGGCTGGCGACGATATGCTGGATGCCATACCAGTCGGCCAGGCGAATGATGGTGCCGAGATTGCCAGGATCGGAGACCCCGTCGAGGGCAATCATCAGCCCCCGGGCCTTGGGCACCGCCACCTCGGGAATGGCCACTACGGCGATCGCCGCATTGTTGCTGACCAGGGTGCTGGCCTTGGTGAGATCCTCAAGGTCGGCGTCGATGCACTCGTAGCGGCGCAAGGCCTCACCATGCTGGGCGAGAAACTCGGGGGTGGCGAAGATCTGTTTGACCACCAGGTCGCTGTTGGCCAGCTCCAGAACGTTCTTCTCACCCTGAACCAGAAAGAGGCCGAGCGCCTTGCGCTGTTTCTTCTGCCCTAACGCGCGCAGCAATTTGAGTTGGTTCTTCGAAATCATGGTGTCGTCCCGGATAAAAGCGCGCCGATTATAGAACAAAGCCCAGGTGAACTAAAGGCGCTCACCCGGCTCCACTGGCCTCTTCATGGGCGCAGATATTGACCCCCAACTCGGGCTCGTCGAGCCAGAGATGTTTGAATGAACAATATCCCTGATGGTTGACCACGACGCCCCGCAAACGCGGATCGAAGATGACATGTTCCTGCAGGCGAAAGAGGGGGAGGTAGCGATATTGGCTACAGAGCTGAGCCTCCTGCTGCAAGAAGAGAGCAAGCCGCTCTTGCGCTCGGCAATGGGCGAGGTGCGAGCGCAGCATCTCGGCCATCTGCCTGTGCGCCATTTGCCCCAGCCCCATGGTGATCCCCGTACTGGCGATGAGTACCTCAAAAAGCCCCCACTCCTCCTGGCTGTCGAGTACCTCGGCCAGTAGCAGCAGATCGGCCTCTTCCAGTGATCCCATATCACAGCCCGATTCTGGCAAGGCCAACCATTCGCAGGCGATCCCCAACCGCGCGAGACTCTGCTCTAGCCAGTGGCGCTGCCGCTGGCAGCGCTCATTATCGGCAGAGGCGATACGAAGCGGTCGGTCCAGGGGCGTCCACGGCAGGAGTTCAGGACTGAGAGGGGGAAGCATATAGCCACTTGGAAAAATGGAGTTGGCCGGCACCATGTCGTGGGTAGTGTGGCGCGCCTGCTCCAGATAGTGCCAAAGGGTCTGACGTCGAGCCTCCGTCTGCCAGAGGGGGCTCAGGTGATGAAAGATGAGATAGAAACAGCCTGCCGTCTCGTGGATCTGGTTGACCGCATCCCCTTGCGGATGCTGACTGGGGTTCGTGTGCAGCCATAGGCTGGGCTGCCTGTGCGAGGGAAGCAGGTGCCAGATCTCTATCTGCTCCAGCTGTGGCAAGAGTCCCCAATAGTGTTCGTGACGCTGCAAGATAAGGTGGTGCTCGCTGCGTTGCTGCAACTTGAAAGGGCCCGTGCCGAAGGGGGTGAAACGCCCCACTCCATCGTGGCTACCCTCGCTGGCGATGATCCGGCTATGGGGATTGGCCAGCAGTGGTAATAAAAAGGGATCGGGGTGGGCCAGACGCACTTCCACTTTTAACGGCGAGAGGGCCCGCACCTCAACGATATGCATATAAAGGGGATAAAAGAGACTCGCAGGATCCCTCAGCCGCTCGAGCGTGCGCACCACATCATCGGCATCCAGCAGGGGGCCATGGTGAAAGCGAACCCCACTGCGCAACCAAAAGTGCCAGCAGAGCCCCTCTTCCCGCTCTTCCCAGTGGTGTGCCAACGCCGGTTGCAGAGTACCGTCGAAGGGGGAGACTTCAAGCAAGCCATCGTAAAGATGCTCGATGATATGCAGCGCACTGCTGCTACTGGTTCGGGCCGTATCCAACTCTATGATGGGACAAGCCATGGGGATGATGATCCCGTCCACACAGCGGCGCTGTTGCACCATCTGGCTCAGCAGGCTGCCAAACTCCGCCCGCGCACCGATCTCCTCGAGCAGGGCCATGGCCAGATCGAGCTGTCCCCTCTGACACGCCTCTTCGGCCTCCTGCATCGTGAGCTGATGGTGACTACGTAGTAACGCGACTCGTGACCTGTTTCCCCTCCCCCGCCCCGGCGACCAACGGATCCACCCTGCGTCGATCAGAGAAGCCAGTACCAACTGGATGTTGCGGCGGGAACAGCTAAAGACCTGCGCCAACTCATCGAGGGTAATCTCCCCCTCTCCTTGTGGACCCAACTTGCGCTCCAGCTGCAACAAACGCCGCCTCTGACTCATCGTCGCCTCTCCGGATTAAAGGTGTAGTTTCTTTTACCACCTCTTCAATTTTACTACACCTTTTTTCCGACCAAGATGCAGGCATCCCATCCAGGAGCGCCATCATGAACGATCATATCTACCCCCACCGCCACTGGCTAAGACCCCGTCATCACCCCTGCACAGTGGTAGACACCGGCAGGCCTCCCCTGACACGCAGGGTGCTGGCAAGGCTCCGTGCTCTCTTCCTCAGGCGCGCCAGACCCGCAGTGCCCGCCTGCTGCCGGCAGCGCCCTCTCTAGCAGGGGGTGTGGAGGTGCTCTGCCCTGACCACCAGCCGCTCGGCCAACCGATGGCTATGCAGGTAGGAGTCGATAAGCCCGGAGTCGGCGACCCCGGCCCCTATCTGGTGATACCAGTGCTCGAGCATGGGGGCGAAGCCGCGCTGGGCCAGCACCGGCTGCCAGTCGCCCGGCTCAAGCCGCTGCACCACCCCGTCACGGGCCAGGGTGCCGCGGGTACAGCTCTCAAGATGCAGCGAGAGATCCTCTCCATAGGCGCTGATGCGCTCCTCGGTGACCCCGGCGCTGCGGTTCATGCTGCCGCCGATGGCGCGCCCGTCGCTCTCCCAACCGACGCTCACCGCGGCCAGCAGGTGTGGGTCCCGGGATGAGGCTCGCAGCACCGTATGAACCTCTCCTTGTGGCACGCCACCGAAGTGACAGAGGGCATCGAGCACATGGATGAAGTCGTCAAAAATAAATTCTCGCGCCAGCCCCGGCAAGGCGTGGCGATGCTTATGCCAGTGCAGCTCGGTCAGCGGCTGACGGCGCGCCGCCTCCATGGCCGGCAGGTAGCGGCGGTTAAAGCCGACGAAGAGGGGGCAGTTGCGGGCCAGGGCCAGTTCGCACAGACGCTCGGCCTGGTCGGCGCTGTCGCACAGGGGCTTGTCCACGAAGGTGGGGATCCCAGCCCCCAGAGCGGCCCTCGCTAGCTCGCCGTGGGCCCGGGTGGCGGCGTGGATCATCACAGCATCGGGACGGGCGGCCAGCAAGGCGTCCAGGTCGGTAAACAGCTCGGGGATACGGTACTGCCGGCCGAGGTGTGCCAGTGTCTCGGGATGACGGGTGCACAGCAGCGGGGTAACCCGAGCGTCGGCGGCGAGCAGGGGCAGGTAGGCCTTCTGGGCAATGTCGCCGAGGCCAATCAAGGCGATACGCATAAGCACTCCGTCTGGGGGGGAACGGGCAGCATAACACGGCCACCTCGGCGCCAGCCCATGCTCTTGGGTCAGGGCGAGCTCACCACAACGAGAGGGGCCACCTTCCGGTGGCCCCTTTAACGCCAGCCTGAACTAGACCCCCAGGCTATCGCGCAGACTGTACCAGACGGCCCCCATGGCGGTGAGGGGGACTCGCAGCAGCCGCCCGCCCGGGAAAGGGTAGTGGGGCAGGCGGGCGAAGGCGTCGAAGCGCTCGGCCTGACCGGCCAGGGCCTCGGCCAGCAGCTTGCCGGCCAGATGGGTACAGGTAACCCCGTGGCCGCTGTAACCCTGCATGTAATAGATGTTGCTGCCGATGCGGCCAAACTGGGGCAGGCGCGACAGGGTCAGCAGGAAGTTACCGGTCCAGGTGTACTCCACCTTGACCCCGGCCAGCTGGGGGAAGGTCTTGAGCAGCTTGGGCATGATGAGGCGCTCGATATCCGCCGGATCGCGCGCCCCATAGACAACACCACCGCCGTAGAGCAGGCGGTGATCCCCTGTGGTGCGATAGTAGTCGAGCAGATAGTTACAATCCTCGACGCAATAGTTCTGGGGCAACAGCTCCCGTGCCTTTTGCTCACCCAGCACCTCGGTCGCCACCACCTGGGTGCCGCAGGGCATCGACTTGGCGGCAAGCTCGGGCACCAGGTTCCCCAGGTAGGCGTTGCCGGCCACGACCACGAAACGGGCCTTGACCGTCCCCTTGGCCGTCTTCACCTGCACTCGCTCCCCCGGCACTATGTCGGTCACCGGGGATTGCTCGAAGATGCGTCCTCCCAGACCTCGGATCGCCTCGGCTTCGCCGAGGGCCAGGTTGAGGGGGTGGATGTGACCACCTCGTTTGTCGAGCACCCCCCCCACATAGCGATCGCTCTGCACCACCCGGCGCAGGCTCTCCTTATCCAGGAGCTCCATCTGATCGTTGCCCCAACGCTCCCAGCGCGCCTTCTGCGCCTTGAGCTCGTGCAGCTGCTTCTCGGTGTCGGCGGCAAACACCCCACCCTGACGAAAGTCGCACTGGATCTGATAGCGCTCGATCCGCTCGCGGATGATATCCCCCCCCTCGAACAGCATGTTACCGAGCAGACGGGCCTGATCCGGCGGGCAGTTACGCTCGATGGTGTCGATGTCGCGACTGTAGGAGTTGACTATCTGGCCCCCGTTGCGCCCGCTGGCACCAAAGCCGATGCGGGCCGCCTCCAGCAGCACCACCTGATAACCCCGCTCGGCCAGGTGCAGGGCGCTGGAGAGACCGGTGTAGCCCCCCCCTACCACACAGACATCGCACTCCTGATCGCCGCTCAGGGTGGGCCAGGGCGCATGGGGATTGGCGCTGGCCGCATAGAAGCTCTTCACATGTTCGGTCATATCCCTTGTCCTTGCGGGCCGAGCCTGCGGCCCTTGTTCGCTATATCCAACGAGCCGAATGTTCAGTATTCTGCACACCCTCGGCAGAGTACTACCCACTCAGGGCCCCCGAATAGGCCCATTTCTAGCATGCAGCCTCCCAGCATTTCAAATATATTTAACACTTGCAAAACATTTGACCCCATCTTAAGGTCAAGTCGTGCTCATTATTTTTGACAGTCGACGAAGGTGACCTATGACAGACACGACCAGGGACGGCGTGCGAAGTCCGTTCATGGAAGAGGCGATCGCCTTCTTCCAGCACAACCCGGATCTGCAATATATGGATATGCTGCTCCCCGATATGAACGGCATACTCCGCGGCAAGCGCATTCCCATTGGTTCCCTGGAAAAACTCGAGAAGGGTTGCTACTTCCCCGTCTCGGTGTTTGCCCTGGATATCAACGGCAATACGGTTGAAGAGGCGGGGCTTGGCCAGGACCTGGGCGAGCCCGACCACCGCTGCGTGCCCATTTCCGGCACCCTGATGCCGGCGGCGAGCGACCCGGAGCGGGTCGGCCAGATGCTGCTGACCATGCTCGATGACGACGAAACCCCCTTGGCCATCGAGCCACGTAACATCCTTAAGCGCCAGTGGGAGGCCCTCAAGGCCCACGGTATCTATCCCGTGGTAGCGGTGGAGCTGGAGTTTTACCTCATCGATCGCGAGCGGGACGAGGATGGCCGCATCCAGCCCCCCTGCTCACCGGTGACCCAGCGCCGGGACATTGGCGCCCAGGTCTACTCGGTAGACAACTTAAACGACTTCGACGACTTCCTGCAGGAGGTCAACTCGGTGGCCGAGCAGCAGGGGCTGCCCCTCGACGGCGCCGTGGCCGAGGCGGCCCCGGGCCAGTTCGAGATTAACCTGCGCCACACCGACGACGTGCTGGCCGCCTGCGATCAGGCGCTGGCCCTCAAGCGTCTCATCCACGGGGTGGCCGAGCGCCACGAGATGGAAGCCACCTTCATGGCCAAGCCCTACCCGGATCAGGCGGGCAGCGGCATGCACATCCACATCAGCATCGTCGACGAGCAGGGCAACAACCTCTTCTCCGACGCCGAGGGGGACGACTCGCCCCTGCTGCTCCATGCGGTGGCGGGCATGATAGACCTGCTCCCCTCCTCCATCGCCCTGCTCGCCCCCAACGTCAACTCCTATCGACGCTTCCAGCCTGGCATGTATGTGCCCCTACACGCCTCCTGGGGCCACAACAACCGCACCGTGGCCCTGCGCATCCCGTGCGGCGATCGTCAGGACAGGCGCATCGAGCACAGGGTGGCCGGCGCCGATGCCAACCCCTATCTGGTGGTGGCCACAGTGCTGGCTGCCCTGCAACACGGCCTCGATAACCGGCTGCAGCCGCCGCCCCCCGTGGTGGGCAACGGCCTCATCGTCGAGGGCGACAGCTTCCCCTTTCGCATGAGCGATGCCCTGACCGCCTTCGCGGAGTGCGACGTGCTCAAGCGCTATCTGGGGGAGGAGTTCTGCCACATCTATTACGTCTGCAAGAATGACGAGCTGCTCCAGTTCGAGCGCCACGTCACCGAACTCGAGCTCAACTGGATTTTGAAAACCACCTGAGGTCCCCATGTCCCAGTCACTCATCAAGTCCCAGGCCTTTATCGACGGCCGCTGGTGCCCGGCTGCCAGCGGCCGCACCCTGGATGTCTTCAACCCGGCCAGCGGCACCGTCATCACCCAGGTGCCCGACATGAACGGTGAGGATACCCGCCGCGCCATCGAGGCAGCCCACCGGGCCCAGGGGCCCTGGGCGGCCCTCACCGCCAAGGAGCGAGGCAACCGGCTACAGGCCTGGTTTCAGGCCATCACAGAAAGCACCGAGGAGCTGGCCCGCATCATGACCTGCGAGCAGGGCAAGCCGCTGGCCGAGGCGCGTGGCGAGGTGGCCTACGGCGCCAGCTTCATCCAGTGGTTCGCCGAGGAGGCCAAGCGCGCCTATGGCCGCACCATTCCGGGCTTTAGCACGGATCGGCGTCTGGCCACCATCAAGCAGCCGGTCGGCGTGGTCGCCGCCATCACTCCCTGGAACTTCCCCATCGCCATGATCACCCGCAAGGCCGGTCCGGCCCTGGCCGCCGGCTGCACCATAGTGATCAAGCCGGCCGCCGAGACCCCCCTGTGCGCCCTGGCGCTGGCGGCCCTGGCCGAGCAGGCCGGCATACCCGCCGGGGTTATCAACATCGTCACCTCGGGTCATGCCAGCGAGGTGGGGGGCGAGCTCACCGCCAACCCCCTGGTGCGCAAGCTCTCTTTCACCGGCTCCACCCGCATCGGCAAGCAGCTGATGCGCCAGTGCGCCGACACCATGAAGCGCCTCTCTCTGGAGCTGGGTGGCAACGCCCCCTTCATCGTCTTCGATGATGCCGACCTCGACGCCGCCGTCGCCGGCGCCATCGCCTCCAAATTCCGCAACGCCGGCCAGACCTGCGTCTGCGCCAACCGCATCCTGGTCCAGGCCGGGGTGCACGATCAGTTTGTCGAGCGCTTCCAGGCCGCCATCGCCGCCCTCAAGGTGGGCGATGGCCTGGCCGATGGCACCCAGATAGGCCCCCTCATCAACCCGGCCGCCCTCAACAAGGTCGAGAGCCTGGTCGCCTCGGCACGGGACGCCGGAGCCAACCTCATCTGTGGCGGCGCTCGCCACGACGCAGGCTCGCTCTTCTATGCCCCGACCCTGCTGACCGGGGTGCAACCGGGCAACCCCATCCTCGATGAGGAGATCTTCGGCCCGGTCGCGCCCGTGGTGCGCTTCGAGCGCGAAGAGGAGGCCATTGCCCTGGCCAACGACACCCCCTATGGCCTGGCCTGCTACTTCTATGGCCGCGACATCGCCCGAGTCTGGCGGGTGGCCGAGCGACTCGAATACGGCATGGTCGGGATCAATGAGGGGATCATCTCCACCGAGCTGGCCCCCTTCGGCGGCATCAAGGAGTCGGGCCTTGGCCGCGAAGGGGCGGCCGAGGGGCTCGAGGAGTATCTGGAAACCAAATATCTCTGCTTTGGCGGCATCCGCTAATTCACCACTTAGATGGCGGGGGCGAGCGCCCCCGCGGAGGGAGGAGTCATGAGTCAATCGAGCAACCAGCAGTGGCAGGCCCGCCGTGAGGCCGCCGTGGTACAGGGCGTGGGTACCCTGCTGCCCGCCTTTATCGAGCGCGCCAGCAACGCCGAGCTGTGGGATGTGGAGGGCAAGCGCTATATCGACTTCGCCTCCGGCATCGCCGTGCTCAACACGGGCCACAACCACCCCAAGGTGATCGCCGCGGTGCGCGACCAGCTGGAGAAATTCAGCCACACCTGCTTCCAGGTCACCCCCTATCCCGGCTATATCGAGCTCGCCGAACGCCTCAACGCCCTGGTGCCTGGCCCCACCCCCAAGCGGACCCTGTTTCTCTCGACCGGGGCCGAGGCGGTGGAGAACGCCATCAAGATCGCCCGCGCCCACACCGGCCGCCCCGGCGTCATCGCCTTCAAGGGGGGCTTTCACGGCCGCACCATGATGGGCATGGCCCTCACCGGCAAGGTGGTCCCCTACAAGGTCGGCTTTGGCCCCTTCCCCGGTGAGGTCTATCACCTCCCCTTCCCGGCCGACTATCTGGGCGTGAGCGAGGAGAGCACCCTCACCGCCCTCGAGGCCCTGTTCGCCGCCGACATCGAGCCGGCCCGGGTCGCCGCCATCATCATAGAGCCGGTGCAGGGCGAGGGGGGCTTCTATCCCGCCGCACCGAGCTTCTTGCAGGCCCTGCGCCGGGTCTGCGACCAGCACGGCATCCTGCTCGTCTGCGACGAGATCCAGACCGGTTTCTGCCGTACCGGCAAGACCTTCGCGACCGAGTACAGCGGCATAGAGCCGGACATCATGACCCTGGCCAAGAGCCTGGCCGGCGGCTTTCCCCTCTCGGCCGTGGTGGGCAAGAGCGACATCATGAATGCCGCCAAGCCGGGCGGCCTCGGCGGCACCTATGCCGGCTCCCCCATCGCCTGCGCCGCCGCCCTGGCCGTGCTCGACGTGATCGAGGAGGAGCAGCTCAACCAGAAGGCCCAGGCTCAGGGCGAGCTCATCAAGCGCCACCTGCATCGCATAGCCGAGCGTTTCGACTGCATAGGTCAAATTCGCGGCCCCGGCGCCATGGTGGCCATGGAGCTGGTGAAAAACGGGGATGCCGGCCAGCCGGATCCCGATCTCACCAAGCGGCTGGTGGCCGAGGCCGGCAAGCGCGGCCTCATCCTGCTTTCATGCGGGGTTCGCGCGAATGTTATCCGTTTTCTGGCCCCCCTGACGGCCCCTGTCGCACTGCTGGAAGAGGGGCTGGCCATCCTGGAAAAATCCCTGGAGGCCGCGCTGGCCTGACCAGCGTGAAAGTGACCGCTCACCATTGCAAAAAAATGCATTTTCGCCCCCTTTTGTGCTTGTCAAGGGGGCATCGTGAATGCACAATGCGCCGCCGCTGAAAGAGCCGGTGTCGAGTCGAACACCGGTTCTTTTTTTTACAGCGCACAAATCCATAACGAGGCCGGAGCAAACCGGAAAAGATAGCGAGATTGGCAGCAATCTCACGACACCCGCTTTTTAGTGAGGAACACCATGGGGCATATCATTGCTTTCCTGCCGGCGCACGCCGGTTTGCGCCACCCTGGCGCCCCCGATGCCGAGACCCGCGTCCCGGTGATGTCTGAGAAAGGTTCAGTGCGGACCCTTCGCGAGGAGAAAGCATGATGGCGACCCAACAGGTCGGTCTGAAGAAGACCCTCAAGCTGTGGCATGTGGTGATCATGGGCCTCGCCTATCTGACCCCCATGGCCGTCTTCGATACCTTCGGCATCGTCACCGAGATCACCGAGGGGCACGTTCCCACCGCCTATCTGTTTGCCCTGATCGGTATGTTGTTCACCGCCCTGAGCTACGGCCACCTGGTGCGCAAGTTTCCGTCGGCAGGCTCTGCCTATACCTACGCCCAGAAGGTATTCCACCCCTATGTGGGCTTTCTGGTGGGCTGGGTCTCCCTGCTCGATTACATGTTCATGCCGATGATCAACATGCTGCTGGCCAAGATCTACCTGGAGGCGCTCTTCCCCGGCGTTGAGCCCTGGACCTATATCTTCGCCCTCGCCGCCGTGATGACAGTGCTCAACCTGCGCGGCATCAAGCTGGTAGCCAACTTCAACAGCCTGATCGTCATCATGCAGTTCAGCATCATCGCCGTCTTCATCGGTCTCATCGCCTGGGGCGTTTACAACGGCGAGGGGCTTGGCACCGTCACCAGCAGCCGTCCCTTCTTCTCCGAGCAGATGCACATCAGCCCGCTGCTGACCGGCGCCTCCATCCTCTGCCTCTCCTTCCTCGGGTTTGATGCCATCAGCACCCTCTCCGAAGAGACCCCGGATGCGGACCGGGTGATCCCGCGCGCCATCGTGCTCACCGCGCTCATCGGCGGCGTGCTGTTTGTCACCACCTCCTACTTCCTGCAGCTGTTCTTCCCGGATATCTCCCGCTTCCAGCAGCCGGATGCGGTGTTGCCGGAGATCGCCCTCTACGTGGGTGGCACCTTCTTCCAGGCAGTGGTACTGGTCTGCACCACGGTGGCGGTGCTCGCCTCCGGGCTCGCCTCCCACGCCGGTGTTTCTCGCCTGCTCTATGTGATGGGTCGTGACCGCGCCCTGCCGCGCCGCTTCTTCTCCTACGTCCACCCCAAGTGGCAGACGCCGGCCTGCAACGTGTTGCTGGTGGGGGTGCTCGCCCTCTCCGCCGTGTCGTTCGATCTGGAGATCGCGTTGGCCCTCATCAACTTCGGCGCCCTGGTGGCCTTCACCTTCGTCAACCTGGCGGTGATTGCCCACTTCTATGTGAAGCTGGGCCGCAACAAGACGATGAAAGACCATCTGACCTACCTGCTGCTGCCCCTGTGCGGTGCCGCCTGCATCGGGGTGCTCTGGCTCAACCTGGAGCCCGCCTCCTTCGAACTGGGGCTGATCTGGGCCGCCCTCGGCGTCATCTATCTCTTCCTGCGCCTGGCGGTGTTCCGCATCCCGTTCCGGGTTCGCGACGAGGCCGAACCGGCGCAATAAGCCCATCACGAGGAGCCCGCGGGCTCCTTGTTGTTTTCCCCCTCCGGAAGACGATAAAAATGTGATTTGGCGCCCGTTTTTTCTTGTCTGTCCCCAGCCGCAAATGCACAATATGCGCCCCATCGAAGGACCGATGCCCCACCGGCATCGGTTTTTCTTTTGCGGGACCAAAACCACCACACAAGAGGCCGGACAGATTCCGGAAGTGATATCGAGATTGGCTACAATCTCCCGTTGTAGATGAGGAAAACATGGGGCGTTTTACTGCTTTTGTGCCGGAATGTGCCGGCCTGCGCCACCCCGGCGCTCACGATCTCCAGGCGGCCACCTGCCGCGCCGGTTTCATCTCCCTGACAGGAGAGAGCACGGAGGAGACCCGATAATGGCTGCACAAGGCGCCAAGCTGCTCAAGACCCTGACCCTGATCCAGGTGATCGTCATGGGTCTGGCCTATCTGACCCCCATGGCCGTGTTCGATACCTTTGCCATCGTCGGCGAGATCACCGACGGTCGCGTCGCCACCGCCTATCTGTTGGCGCTGGGCGGCATCCTGCTCACCGCCTTCAGCTATGGCCACCTGGTGCGCCGCTTCCCGTCGGCGGGCTCTGCCTACACCTATGCCCAGAAGGTGTTCAACCCCTATATCGGCTTCATGGTCGGCTGGTCTTCCCTGCTCGACTACATGTTCATGCCGATGATCAACATCCTGTTGGCCAAGATCTATCTGACCGCCATGTTCCCCGGTGTCGAGCCCTGGATCTTCATCTTCGGCCTGGTGACCGTGATGACCTTCCTCAACCTGCGCGGCATCAACCTGGTGGCCAACTTCAACGGCGCCATCGTCGTTATCCAGCTCGCCATCATCATCACCTTCCTCGGCCTCATCGCCTGGGGCCTGAGCCAGGGTGAGGGTGCCGGCACCCTGATGAGCACCCGGCCGTTCCACGTCGAGTCTGCCAGCATGCTGCCGCTGTTCACCGGCGCCACCATCCTCTGCTTCTCCTTCCTCGGCTTCGACGGCCTGAGTTCGCTCAGTGAAGAGACCCCGAACGCCGGCAAGGTGATCCCCAAGGCGATCGTGCTGACGGCCCTCATCGGTGGGGTCATCTTCGTGGTGGTCTCCTACAGTCTGCAGCTCTACTTCCCGGATCTGGCCCGCTTCAAGGAGCCGGACGCCGTGCTGCCCGAGATCGCCCTCTACGTGGGCGGCACCCTGTTCCAGAGCATAGTGCTGGTGTGCACCACGGTCGCCGTGCTGGCCTCCGGCATGGCGGCCCATGCCGGCGTCTCGCGCATCCTCTATGTGATGGGGCGCGATCGCATGCTGCCCGAGCGGGTGTTTGGCTACATCCACCCCACATATCGCACCCCGGCCATCAACGTGCTGATGGTGGGGGCCCTGGCCCTCTCCGCGGTGTCGTTCGATCTGGACATGGCCCTGGCGCTGGTGAACTTCGGTGCCCTGGTGGCCTTCACCTTCGTCAACCTGTCGGTGATCGGTCAGTTCTGGGTGCGCGAGAAGCGCAACAAGAGCCTGAAAGATCACCTGCTCTACCTGCTGTTGCCCCTGCTCGGCGCCGCCACCATAGGTGCGCTCTGGATCAACCTGGAGCAGAGCTCACTCGAGTTGGGGCTGATCTGGGCCGGCATTGGTGCCACCTATCTGTTCCTGCGTCTGGCGGTGTTCCGTATCCCGTTCCGCCAGTACGAAGAGGCAGATGCCCAGTAAGGGGCCGAACTCACTGATACAACAACGGCGACCCTCTGGTCGCCGTTGTTGTAAAGCCTGCAGCCATCTCACGAATCGAGTGAAAGGCATCACGATCGCCACCAGCTCTTCCCACCCCCCATCGCGGTCAGATTGCCCCACATCCCCTTTTTCATAAAAAAACGATGCCTGATGACATAGTTACTCGGCCTGAATTGCTATCTTGCGCCCCTTTCTGGCTCTGGCCCCAAGCGCCGATCCCACATCGGCGGGCCAACCTCCGTTAGATACAGGCTAGTTATCATGATTGTTTTTACCGCAGACTCCACACGCCACATCATCAAACTGCTGGATACCGGCTATGGATCGCCTGTCGATTTTCTCTTTTTCAACGACGGCACCCTTATTCGCAAGGTCATTGAGATCACGCGCGTCAGTGAAGACTTCGACGTCAACGGCATGACGATGGCCGTGCCGCTGGGTTACCACCTAAGGCTCGAGGATGGCAACACGCTGGGACTCTCGCTCGGTAACAGCGAAATGCTTCAGGTGGCGACGACACCGCAGAGCCAAGATGAACCCGGTTCGCTCAAGTCCTGGATTGAGGCTGGGGTGCAGCACTATCACTTCTGAGTGCAGGGTCCTCATGTCAGAGGAAAGATACCCCACCAGAGAGCGCCAATGACGAGAGGGAGAGCCGCTCCCTCTCACCGCACTGGGTGACGGCAGCCCCAGTGGTCGACAGCTGCCACTTGGCGGCGGTCCTGACAGGCCACCCGAGACCGTCATCGAAACATCATCAAAACGTCAAAATGTAATAAAAGCGTCATAAATCACTGCTGTAATGCGCGCGATCTCAGCAACCACGGCAATTTTGCCACCCGAGGCACTATGCACAACGCGCACTCCAGCACCCTGACCCGACTCTTCAACTGGGCCACCATCATCGGCCTTATCTACCTCATCCTGGTGGCAGTCGCGGCCGTCTCTGCGGGCTTCAAGGGCTTCTCCGGCGGCGCCGAGGGAGCTGCCCAGATCTTTGCCTTCGCCAGCAACCCCTTCGTTGCCCTGCTGCTCGGCATTCTCTCGACCGCGCTGGTGCAATCCTCCAGCACGGTGACCTCGGTCATCGTCGGCCTGGTCGCCGGCGGCCTGCCCATGACCATGGCGATCCCCATGGTGCTCGGCGCCAACCTCGGCACCACCATCACCAACACCATCGTCTCCCTGGGACATATCAGAAACCGCGAGGAGTTTCGCCGCGCCTTCGCCGCCGCCACCGTGCACGACTTCTTCAACCTGATGGCGGTGGCCATCTTCATGCCGCTGGAGCTGATGTTTGGCGTGCTGTCGCGCAGCGCCGAGACTCTCGCCAACCTGCTGGTCGGCGGCAACAACCTCTCCATGCAGGGTGTGGACTTCATGAAGCCGCTGACCGAGCCGGCCATGACGGTGATCCACGCCGCCACCGCCTTCCTGCCCGGCAAGGGGCCAGCCATTGCCACCATCGCCATCGGGATTGCGCTCATCCTCATCTGCGTGACCTGGCTCGGCAAGGTACTCAAGTCCGTGCTGGTCGGCAGCGCCAAGGAGATGCTGCACAAGGCCCTGGGCCGTGGCCCGCTCACCGGCATCGCCTCCGGTACCCTGGTGACCGTCATGGTGCAATCCTCCTCTACCACCACCAGCCTGCTCATCCCGCTGGCGGGCGGTGGCATCTTCACCACCCGTCAGCTCTACCCCTTCACCCTGGGGGCCAACATAGGCACCACCATCACGGCCCTGCTGGCCGCCACCGCACTGAGTGGTGAAGGCGCCCACCTGGGCCTGACCGTGGCCCTGGTGCACGTGCTGTTCAACGTCTTCGGCGTCACCCTGATCTTCGGTCTGCCGTTCCTGCGCGATCTGCCGGTGCGGGCGGCCGAGAAGCTGGCCGAGGTCGGCAGCGAGAACAAGCTGCTCGCCTTCGGCTATGTGCTGGGTCTCTTCTTCGCCCTGCCCGGTTTGATGATGGTTATCGCCAAGTGAACCCCATTGAGGGCGCCCCATGGCGCCCTCTGTCATCGAAGCATCATAAAAACGTCACAGTGTAATAAAAGCGTCATAAATCGCTGCTGTAATGCGCCCGATCTTAGCTACCTGACGGCGCGACCGTCCCACGAGGCTTCATGCACAGCGAACACACCCAGTCCCAAGTCCAGCACCGTTCCTACGGCCAACTGCTCAACTGGGCCAGCGTCATTGCCCTGGTCTACCTCATCCTGGTCGCCGTCGCCGCCGTCTCCCATGGCTTCAAAGGCTTCTCAGGCGGCGCCGAAGGGGCGGCCCAGATCTTCGCCTTCGCCAGCAACCCCTTCGTAGCCCTGCTGCTCGGCATCCTGGCCACCGCCCTGGTGCAATCCTCCAGCACAGTCACCTCGGTGATCGTCGGCCTGGTGGCCGGTGGCCTGCCCATGACCATGGCGATCCCCATGGTGCTGGGCGCCAACCTCGGCACCACCATCACCAACACCATCGTCTCCATGGGACATGTGCGCCATCGCGAGGAGTTCCGCCGCGCCTTCGCCGCCGCGACGGTGCACGACTTCTTCAACCTGATGGCGGTGGCCATCTTCCTGCCCCTGGAGCTCGCCTTCGGCCTGCTGTCGCGCAGCGCCGAGGCCCTCGCCAACCTGCTGGTGGGCAGCAGTAACCTCTCCATGAAGGGGATGGACTTCATGAAACCCCTGACCGAGCCGGCCATGGATCTCATCGATGCCGTGACCGCCGTGCTGCCCGGCAAGGGGCCGGCGCTGGCCACCATCGCCATCGGTATCCTGCTCATCCTCGGCTGCGTCACCTGGCTCGGCAAGGTGCTGAACTCGGTGCTGGTCGGTCGCGCCAAGGATCTGCTGCACAAGGCCCTGGGCCGTGGCCCCATCGCCGGCATCACCTCCGGCGCCCTGGTGACCATCATGGTGCAGTCCTCCTCCACCACCACCAGCCTGATGATTCCGCTGGCCGGCGGCGGCGTCTTCACCACCCGCCAGCTCTACCCCTTTACCCTGGGCGCCAATATAGGCACCACCATCACGGCCCTGCTGGCGGCGACCGCCATCACGGGTGAGGGCGCCTACCTGGCCCTGACCGTGGCCCTGGTGCACGTGCTGTTCAACGTCTTCGGCGTCCTCTTCATCTATGGCACCCCCTTCCTGCGCGACCTGCCGGTGCGCGCGGCCGAGAAACTGGCCGAGGTCGGCAGCGAGAACAAGCTGCTGGCCATGGGTTATGTGCTGGGGCTCTTCTTCGCCCTGCCGGGCATGATGATGATGCTGGCCAAGTAACCGGCCGGCGGAGGAACCACGGCGACCCCAGGGTCGCCGTTTCCATTTATTTGGGGTGGAGTGAGCAGTCGGTCCGGCGCGGCAACGATTCTTCGACTATGGTTAGTGGGCAGCGCAAAGCTGCTGATTTATATGCACTACCAGATGCAAAGGACGCGACTTCATGACAGAGCATACCGATCACCTGCCCGGCGAAGGCACGGTTGAACCGATCACGGCCGGCAACCGTTATCTCTATTACACGGAAGGGGATCTCGCCCGCATTCTCGATAACCTGGAGCAGCTGCGCCAGACGGTTTTTCCCCCGATACAGAGTGGCGCAGAAGGCACTCACACGCCTCACAGCTTCCCCTCGGTCTGCCTGGTCGGCCTGGGGCGCTGCGGCTCCAACATAGCGCAAGACGTGGCCTCCCTGGTCTACAACGCGCGCAGCTTCTATCTCAACGAATTCAACAGCGAAGAGCAGCGCAAGCGAGAGAAGGAGTTTGGCCCGGTGCGCTGGATCCGGCGCAACCTGCGCCTGCCCCACAACGGTGCCCGCCCGGTCTTTCTGATCGAGCCCATGGTGATGCTGGGGGACCTCGACAAGGACATCGACGGCCGAATTCGCCACTCCAACCGCGGGGGTGAGGGGGGCTTTCTGCGCGATTACGCCAAGATGCAGGTCATGGATCTCTCCGAGATCCATGCGGGGGGAGCCGGTAACGCCCCCATCCTCGGCCAGTACCTGGCCAAGATCATCCTCAACAAGAGCCCGCACTACTTCTCCAACTCCCAGTGGCAGGCCATTCACACCTATCTGGTGGATTCGTGCGGCATCAAGGCGAACCAGTCGCGCCTCTACTTCTACATCTTCAGCGCCGGCGGCGGCACCGGGTCGGGCATGGCCTCCGAGTTCGGGCTGGCCCAGCAATACTCCTACATGAGCAAGACCTTCTCCCCCCCGTCAGAGGAACAAGAGCCCCTCTCCCTCGGGGAGCACTTCATGTTCGACCCCATCTTCACCAGCGGGATCTGCATCCTGCCCAACATCTGCGATCGGGGCATCGAGATCTCCGAGGCGCTGCATATCAACGCCGGGCGCCTGCTGTGCAAGTACCTCTCCGAGGAGTGGGACTTCTCCTATCACTTCGACAACGAGGTGGCGGGGGATGCCACCATGCTGCAACGGATCCGCCCCTGGAACGCCATGATGCTCATCTCCAACGACATCATGCGCTACGCCGAGCAGAGCGATGACGGGGATATCCAGCATGTGGACGTCAACACCATGGAGAAGTACGCCAACCAGTACATCTCCCAGCAGATCTTCAACATACTGACCGCCCAGGCCGTCACCACCGACTACGACGAGAACTACTTCCGCCGCGCCGGCATCGACATCAGCGAGACTATCCGCCTCGATGCCAACGACCTCTTCATGAGCCTGGCCGGGCCGGTCGCCGTCGCCTATGCGGAGTCGGTCTCCCCCGAGGAGGGGCTATTCGACCGGGAAGGTGGGCTGAACGTGGACGATCTCTTCACCCGCTCCATCCAGCTGCCCCACTTCAACAAGACCACCCAGGCCATCGAGGGGATCAGCCTGCTCCCCATCGAGGCGGAGCACTATCAGGAGTATCTGGACGACTATGTGCAAAGCGGCCACAACCCGGCCCGCCTCAACGAGCTGCACTTCTTCAAGAACTGCTCGTCCATCGTCTCGATCATCTCGCTGCCCAAGGAGTACAAGCTCTCCTACGTGGATCTCAACCGGCTCAAGTCTCACCTCAACGGGCTTTTCCCCAACACCACCCTCAAGCGTTACGCCCTGGTGATCGGCGCCTCGGCCAACATCTCTCTGACCACGCTGATCGTCAAGAGCCCCTGCCTGAGCGATGACTTCCTTACCCTGATCGTCGCCTTTATCAAGCGCTGCTTCGCCCGGGATCACTTCCGCTTCGACGATCACCTCGACAAGGCGATCCTCGATCTGATCCAGGACGACCAGTGGAGCGCCGAGACCCTGGACGCCATGCTCAACGAGTTTGAGAACCCGGCCAAGATCCTCGACACCAACTGGTACGCCATCAAACCCATGTATGAGAAGAAGTACCGGGAGCTGATTCGCGAGAAGGAGAAGTATGTCTCCATCAACGACATTCGCCTCAGCCGCGAATGCGTCAAGAAGGCGATCCTCTACCTGCGCGAGATCTATCGCCACAAGGTCAGCAAGACCCGAGTGCTCTCCCTCAACCCGAGAAAGAGCGGCGCCTGAGCGTCGCCTTGCCCCAGGAGGTGCGGTATCGACCGCGCCTTTTTATTTCTGCCTCTTGATACGGCTACGCGGGAGGCGCTCGGCCAAGCTCCTTACCTACGGCAAGCCTCTCGATGCGGCTGCGCCGCATGGGACACGAGGAGTTCCTCCTCGAAGGGTTTCGCCCGCCCACCTGGAGGAGCTCAGTCGAGCTCCTTGCCTACGACGGGCACCCTGCATGCGAGGGCTCTGCCCTCGAAAGGGTTTCGCCCGCCCTACGGGCTGTGGCGAGTGACTTCTTGCTGGCCCAAGAAGTCACCAAGAAGGCCTTCCCCCGCCAATCCGACCGCTGCGCGGCTGCCCTCGGCTCGGTCGCCAGGTCGGACGGACCGCCGCAGATGGGGCATCCATGCCCCGCTGCGGCTGCGCCATCATCCCTGATGGCGCTCCTGACCTTGCGCCCTACCCTCGGCGGATTAGAGGGGGAGCCAATACCCTGCCCCTTCGCAACCTCGGTTGATGCATTCGTGTACATCCCTGTCTCGCGACCTGGCATGATGGCTTCACCTAGGCGAATCAGAGGGGGAGCCAATACCGTGCCCCACTGATACTCTTACCGATACTGGATGCATTGATGTAGCCACTGATCGTCCCTGACCTTGCGCCCTCCCCTCGGCGGATTGAAGGGGGAGCCAATACCCTGCCCCTTCACAACCTCGGTTGATGTATTCGGTGTACATCCCTGTCTCACGACCTGGCCTGATGGCTTCATCTTTGCGAATCAAAGGAGGTGCCAATCTTCGCCCCTTAGCGGCGCGGCCTCCCTCTTGCCTTTTGGTGCAAAGAGTGGGCATATCAGCCCTCTGTTACCCCATCACGGATGAGCCCACATCATGGATATTGACTACCGTATCAACCACCCCGTCACGGCCGAGCAATTTGTCGCCTTGCTCAAACGCACCAGCCTGGGGGCCAGACGCCCCATCGAGAATGCGGCCACCATAGCCGGCATGCTGGAGCACGCCGATCTGCTGGTCACCGCCTGGTCGGGAGAAGAGCTGGTGGGGGTTGCCCGCTCGGTGACGGACTTTCACTACTGCTGCTACCTGTCGGATCTGGCGGTCGCCGATGAGGTGCAGGCCAAGGGCATCGGCAAGGCGCTGATCCGCCACACCCTTGAGGCGCTGCATCAGGGGTGCAAGCTGATCCTGCTCGCCGCCCCACAGGCCACCGGGTATTACCCCAAGCTAGGCTTTAGCGCCCATCCCAGCGCCTGGACTATCGCCAGCGCCGAGGAGTTGGTTTAGCCGATACCAAGGGGGCTTGGCCCCGCAGATCGACACGCGCACCCGCCCCCGAGGTGCAGCCCCAGCCCCCTCACCTGCCCAAGGCAGGGGCTGCTGGTTATTGATACAGCTGTGTCATTCAAGACCAGAAAGGCACCATTAGAGACCCTTCTATGCCAGGGTTGATCCAAGTTTTGGGAAATCGCGTCATTTTTCCCCAATCCGTATAAGTACCCTCTCCTCTGCTTGGGTAACGTGATGACACAGGGTGATGCCGTGAATCACCCGATGAACCAGTTAAGGAACCGAGCGATGAAAAAGGTATGTGTGGTGACGGGCGCCTCTTCCGGTATGGGGAAAGAGGGGGCGCTCAGGCTGCTGAAAGAGGGCTATATCGTGTATGGCCTGGCCAGACGGGTGGCGCAGATGGCCGATCTGGTGCAGGCCGGCGGGTTCGCCATCGAGACCGATATCACCTCGACCGCCTCAATTGAGCGCGCCGTGGCACAGATCATCGCCGAGCAGGGACGCATCGATGTGCTGTGGAATAATGCGGGTTACTCGGTCACGGGTGCGGTGGAGGATGTCTCCGGCGAGGACGCCAAACGCCAGTTTGAGGTCAATCTGTTTGGACTCGCCGAACTGACCAAGGCGGTGCTCCCCACCATGCGCCAGCAAGCAGCGGGCACCATTATCAACACCTCATCGGTAGGCGGAAAGATCTATACCCCTCTCGGCGCCTGGTACCACGCCTCCAAGCATGCGCTGGAAGGGTGGAGTGACTGCCTGCGCCTCGAGCTGAAACCTTTTAATATCCATGTGGTGGTGCTTGAGCCGGGCGGGATCAACTCAGAGTTTGGTGATGTGATGTATCAACCGCTCGTTGAACGCGCCAAGGGCGGGGCATATGAAGCCATATCGGCGGCCGTGGCCAGAACCTACCGGGCGCTGTACAGCAACCCCAAGAGCATGTCATCCCCGGCCATCATAGGTGAACTGGTCGCCAGGATAGTGAATAGCAAGCGGCCCAAGACCCGCTATGTGGCGGGCTACATGAGCCGCACCATCCTGTTTTTAAGGTGCCTGCTCAGCGACCGGGCCTTTGACCAGGTGATCATGAGTACCTACGAGAAAGAGCTGAAGAAACATGAAAGCGCCACGCCTCATTAACTCCATCGCCCAGGTTCATCAGGCATTTGGCCTGGCGCCCCCCCGGCACCCTCTGGTGTCGGTGGTCGGAGTCTTTGACCCGGCACGGCTTGACGAGATCGCCGATACGCCGATCGTCTCCGAGCTCTACTCGATCAGCCTGAAGGTGGGCCTGACGGGCTCCTGCCTCTACGGTCGTAACACCTATGACTATCAAGACGGCACCCTGGTGTTTATTGCCCCCGGCCAGGTCGTGCAATACACGGCGGGGGGAGGTGTGGCGGATCACTCGCAGAGCTGGAACCTGCTGTTTCACCCTGACCTGATCCGCCGCTCGGAGCTGGGCCGCTGCATCGGTGCCTACTCCTTTTTCCATTACGAGGCCAACGAGGCACTGCATGTTTCCGAGGCCGAGAAGGCCTGCCTGAAGGATATTATCGACAAGATAGTGTCGGAATATAGTGCCAATATTGACCGCCACAGCCAGGAGCTGATCGTTTCCAATATCAAGTTACTGCTGGACTATTGCACCCGCTATTACGACCGGCAATTTCATACGCGCACCAATCTGAATAAAGATATCACCAGTGATTTCGAGCAGGTCCTGCATCGATACTATCTGCGCCATCAGCATGAAGAGCATGGCCTGCCCACCGTCGCCTACTGTGGCAAGGAGATGGGCATCTCCCCCTACTACTTGAGCGATCTGCTGAAAAAAGAGACCGGCAGAACCGCATCAGATTATATTCATTTCTTCGTGCTCGAGCGGGCCAAGAACAGCTTGCTCGGTACTCGGCAATCGGTCACCGAGGTGGCCTACAACCTGGGATTTATCTACCCTCAGCACTTCAGCAAGCTGTTCAAATCCAAGGTAGGCGTCAGCCCAAGAGAATACCGAAAACTCGGGCGCGCCGATAAGGACACATAAGAGGCATGCCTGACCAGCCCCTCAGTGGATTGCGGGGGGTGCTTATGGCAAGGCGATGCGAAACGGCCACAGACGCGCCTGCATCACACCGTGCACCACAGCCGGGTCTCCCTCCATCACAGCCCTGGCGGCTGACTCATCGACAGCGTCGAAGATCACCAGGCCGAAGGTGTCGGGCCCCTCGTCCAGTGTCCGTCCGGCCAGCCGTACCACGCCGCGCCGGCACAACGCCTCCAGATAGGTAAAGTGGGCGGCGATATGGGCCGCCTCAGTCGGGGTTGGGCCTGTGACCAGCAGATCGCCCCGGACCGGTGTGAGTCGATATAGGTAGTGCGCCATCGCCATCTCCCAAGAAGTTCGCCAGCCTGATCGGGCTCCCGCTCAACTTAACATGACGGTGCCACATAGAAAGCGATGGGCGTCACCCGCCCTGCGGACTGACCTCTCGATGCGGCTGCGCCGCATAGGGGTAGGGTGCAATAAGTGCGGCCCATGGCACCGGATGAGTGAGGAGCGAGGGCTTTGCCCTCGAAAGGGTTTCGCCCGCCCTTCGGGCTGTGGCGAGTGACTTTTCTTTGCGTGGCCAAAGAAAAGTCACCAA
>NZ_CDCE01000029.1:0-2635 GCF_000819805.1 Aeromonas diversa CDC 2478-85 | reverse complement strand
TTCGCTCTCCTTCGTCGAGTACCCTCGCCTCAGCCATCAGGCCGACGGCACGCGCCGACGGTCCTTTGGCTTACGCCATCCATGGCTTTGGCCAAGCCCGCTTCGAACTTCCTTGTTCTCGCGCCAAATCGGGGTCGAGCAGCGCTCGCCCTGATCCGAATTGGCCCTTGGACCGCCGCCTCTCGCTCGACATCCCTGTCTCGCGACCAAGCATGATGGCTTCACCTCGGCGAATCAGAGGGGGAACCAATACCGTGCCCCTCTGATACTCTTACCGATACTGGATGCATTGATGTAGCCACTGATCGTCCCTGACCTTGCCCCTACCCTCGGCGGATTGAAGGGGGGAGCCAATACCCTGCCGCCCTGTTGCTCTTGCTGATAACTGGAACGACGAACTGATTAGCCCATTCGGTATTGCTGCTCTACTCCAACACGACTCAAGCTGATTAATTTATTGATCTTGCTAATGAAACCTTCGCCTCCCCCTTCCATTACCAGCACGGCTCGCTAACATAGCCGTTTGGCAACCGTCTCGTTGGAGTCACCCATGAGCCCAGCCTACGCAACATCGCAGGTTAACCGCAGCAGACTGGGGGCTGAAATTCAGGGGCGGTAGCCTTGCCGGATGAGATGGCCCAACCAGTCGCTATCACTGTGCGCCTCTCGGCATGGAGACGGTTCCAATTTCGTTCCTGTAGCTCTAAAAATCATCAATAGCAGGCGATAGAAACAACAAAGCGTCACTTCATTTTAGCTTGCCGTGCTCTATGGCAAGCATTATACATTTGGGGAAACCATGATAACGTTTTTAAAATTCCATTCTATCAAGAAAAAACTAAAGCAATTGTCCGAAGCAGAAATCTGTCTGCCTATTGAGATATTCTCTTTATCAAGAGAGTTGGCAGAACTGTATCCAAACAGCAAGGTGCAGCGAATCTATGATGATTTCGTTGGCAATCACAACGCGTTTGTACGAAGAGCAATGGTCACTACCGTTCGTTTTGTGGGTGGGGAGTTTGCCAGATCAAACGTAGAGTCCGTGCGCAGCTTACTCAAGGATGGAAACGACTGGGTTTCATACGATGCGATATGGGCATTATCAAAACACAGCCTCATTAATGAGGCCGACAAAAAACTAATCCAGGACTTTGCCACCCCTTATAAAGAACTCAACATGGAAGAACTCAGAGACATTTCACCCGAAACAGCAAATGACTATCGAAATAAAAAGGCAGCCGAAGTTCTGCGCATGTCATCCGGCGCCTAATCTCCCTATATTGTTTCATATTCCCCACTCATCACTGACTTGTAGCACAATAATCACTGTAACAGCGACCATTATTATCACCGCGATCTAAATAACGCCCCCATAAGCGATCGGGCAAGCAGGGTTTGTGTTCCCCTCCGATCTCGCACGCTAACATAACAGTTGTCAGTATCTCGTCGGGGTTGCCCATAATGGTAACTGCCCCATTTTCATTTCGTGATGCAAACGCATCACTACCCTGACCAGCTCACACAGGCGAGGTTTGGCGGCGTTTTCCATTACTGGCCCACACACTTTTTTCACACAGTAGTAATTTGTAGCGCAAAAAGAGGATGTCAAGCGAATACGTTCAGGCACCCAAGGTTAGCTGATGATATTCTTATTTAATGATTGTTTTTACTTGGCGGCGATGAAGATGTGACGGAGTTATATGGAACGCTCGACTAACGGATTAGTAACATCCTCTATCTCAACACGGTTAGGTGAGCAGGGGGAATAATGCAACCAATTTTGGAAACTGAACGTTTAATCCTTAGATCATTTGAATTGTCTGATGCAGAGCGAGTATCGGTATTGGCGGGCGATGAACGAATTGCAGAGATGACGGCAAACATACCGCATCCATATGAAATTTCAGATGCCATATCATGGATTGAGACACATGAAAGCGGCTTTGCCAGCGGTAAAAGCCTTGTTTATGCGATCGTACATAGAGAATCGCTAGCACTTATTGGCGCCGTGAGCCTGCCGAGATTAAAAGATGGACAAGGTACCTTAGGTTATTGGCTCGGGGTCGATTTTTGGGGGCTAGGTTATGCGACAGAAGCGTCAAAGGCTTTAATTAAACACGCAAAAGAACACCACGGATTGACAGTGTTAAAGGTCATGCATCTTGTTGGTAATGATCGCTCAAAATCGGTTATCGATAAACTTGGTGTTACCTACATAGAAAATCAAACACTTCGTATGCAAGGTGATGAGCGAGAGGTTTGTGTTTATATTTCAGCGGTATAATCTCACCGAACAAGGTGTTCAAGAAGGATTCATGCCGCGTGGCATTTTTGGCATGCGATGAGTGTTGATGCTGATGGTGATCTGTGAAATGTTGATTTGTGCGGCATTCACCCCTTAACGCGGCGTTCGGCGAATGGAGGCATAATGAATGGAAATTGGGACACCTACCGTTCTGAGTGCCGCGTAGTGGCCAACAGAACCAAAATGGTGATTGTCCCATTTTCTGCGCAAGCTGATTAATTTATTGATCTTGCTCAGGAAACCATCGTCTCCTGCTTCCCTCCCCCGCTCCACTCGCTAACATAACCGTTTGGCAACCGTCTCGTTGGAGTGGCGTTGTTGATCAAATCC
>NZ_CDCE01000028.1 GCF_000819805.1 Aeromonas diversa CDC 2478-85 | reverse complement strand
ACCAAATTTGACGAGGACGACCCAAGCGTCCGGTCACACAGCCTTGAGTGGGTCGTTAGCTCAGTCGGTAGAGCAGTTGACTTTTAATCAATTGGTCGCAGGTTCGAATCCTGCACGACCCACCATTTTTTAAGCAGTATCCCAGGTCGCTTAGCTCAGCTGGGAGAGCACCTCCCTTACAAGGAGGGGGTCACTGGTTCGATCCCAGTAGCGACCACCAAATTTGACGAGGACGACCCAAGCGTCCGGTCACACAGCCTTGAGTGGGTCGTTAGCTCAGTCGGTAGAGCAGTTGACTTTTAATCAATTGGTCGCAGGTTCGAATCCTGCACGACCCACCACTATCCAAAGGCCCGCAGCAATGCGGGCCTTTTTCTTATGCCGCTCTTTTGTTGCCGGATTGTCCATGGCGAAGGGTATAATGCGCCTCATGCACAGCATGATGGAACCGCAGCAATGAGCATTATTCCTCCGGCCGTCGAGATGGATTATCCCTTTCCGGCGAAGCCCGTCCCCCTGAGCGCCTCCGAGCGCGAGCATCTGATCGACGAAATCAAGCGTCTGCTGATCGAGCGTGACGCCGTTCTGGTGGCCCACTATTACACGGACCCCGAGATCCAGGCCCTGGCCGAGGCGACCGGCGGTTTCGTCGGTGACTCCCTCGAGATGGCCCGCTTCGGCAAGGAGCACCCGGCCAAGACCCTGATCGTGGCCGGCGTGCGCTTCATGGGGGAGACCTCCAAGATCTTAAGCCCCGAGAAGCAGATCCTGATGCCGACGCTGGAGGCCGAGTGCTCACTCGATCTCGGCTGCCCCGCCGACACCTTCACCGAGTTCTGCGATGCCCACCCGGATCACGTGGTCGTGGTTTATGCCAACACCTCGGCAGCGGTCAAGGCGCGTGCGGACTGGGTGGTCACCTCCAGCATTGCGCTGGAGATCGTCGAGCACCTCGACAGCCAGGGAAAAAAAATCATCTGGGCGCCGGACCGTCACCTGGGGGCCTATATCGAGAAGAAGACGGGTGCCGAGATGCTGCGCTGGCAGGGCCACTGCATCGTCCACGACGAGTTCAAGGCGCGCGCCCTGAGCGAGCTCAAGCGTCAGAACCCGGACGCGGCCGTGCTGGTGCACCCGGAATCGCCGGCCTCGGTCATCGAGTTGGCCGATGCGGTCGGCTCGACCAGCCAGCTCATTAAGGCGGCCCGCGAGCTCCCTCACCAGCGGCTCATCGTGGCGACCGACCGCGGCATCTTCTACAAGATGCAGCAGGCCTGTCCGGATAAGGAGATGGTGGAAGCCCCGACCGGCGGTGATGGCGCGACCTGCCGCAGCTGCGCCCATTGCCCCTGGATGGCGATGAACGGCCTGGTGGCCATCAAGTCGGCGTTGACCGGGAATGCCGAGCAGCACGAGATCCGCGTCGATGCGGCGCTGCGCGAGAAGGCCATGGTGCCGCTCAACCGCATGCTCGACTTCGCGGCGGCCCTGCGGCTTAACCCCAAGGGGAATGCCTGATTCGAATTCAGAGGGCGCCAGATTGGCGCCCTCTTTGTTGTAACTGGGTTACAAAATGACGGTGGAGAGGCTGTGCTCCTCGTCTGGTGCCACTATGACACCCGCGTCTGCGGTGATCGCCGCCTCGACACACAGCATGGTGCGATAACCGTCGTCGCTCATGTCGGCCATGCCTGCCGCGCCCTCTTGCCAGGGGTTCCACACCACCACGCTGTCGTGGTTGCCGCTCACGACCTCGATACAGCGATCGCCGTCGCGTACCTTCACCACGGCCTCAGGGGCCTGATAGATACGATCCATGGCGGCCGTCAGGGGCAGGGGACCCTGCTGGCGCGCAGCCTCGCCGGTGAGTTTGTCGAGGTAGGGCTCACCCAGGCCGATGACGCTCACCTGCTCGGGGGCGCCGACCTGCAAGTAGGTGTGCAGAGCTGCGTTGTAGACCAGCGGCGTCTCACCCGTGTTGCGGGTGGTGAGCACCAGGGAGAGCTCGCGCCCGACCAGGATGTCCAGCTCGAGCTCGAAGGCGTGATCCCACTGGGCGCGGGTGGCATGGCTATCGCGCAGGGAGAGGTGCACCAGGGTGCCGTCCTCATGATCCGACACCCCATCCAGCGTCCACAGTATGGAGCGAGCGAAACCGTGAGAGGGCTTGCCGCTGCCGACGCGAGCCGGCGCCGGGCCAAACCAGGGCCAGCACAGGGGAATACCGCCGCGGATCGGCTTGCTGCCGTCCAGCAGGGCCTTGTCGCTCAGCCAGATCAGCGGGGTTTCTCCATGGCGACCATAGGTCAGCACATGTCCGCCGAAGAGGCTGATTTCACAGTGGGCCAGCTCGTTGCTGATCTTGAGCAGGGGAAGACCCGCCTCATTCTTGGCCTGGGTCACGTAACGGGTCAGAGGGCGATCGGTGAGCATGAGGGCTCCTTCTTATTTGGCTGTCGCGGGTAATAAAAAAGGCGGCCAGTGGCCGCCTCTCTTTATAGCGTGTTACAGCTCCAATTACTTGGAGATGTGGGCGATCAGGTCCAGAACCTTGCTGGAGTAGCCCATTTCGTTGTCGTACCAGGATACAACTTTCACGAACTTGTCGGTCAGCTGGATACCGGCCTTGGCATCGAACACGGAGGTCTGACGCTCACCCAGGAAGTCGGTGGAAACCACTTCGTCTTCGGTGTAGCCCAGAACGCCCTTCATGGCACCTTCGGAAGCAGCCTTCATGGCTTCGCAGATTTCTGCGTAGGTAGCCGGCTTCTTCAGGTTAACGGTCAGGTCAACTACGGAAACGTCCGGAGTCGGAACGCGGAAAGCCATGCCGGTCAGCAGGCCCTTCAGCTCCGGGATAACCACGCCAACAGCCTTGGCAGCACCGGTGGAGGAGGGGATGATGTTCTGAGCGGCGCCACGGCCACCGCGCCAGTCTTTGGCAGACGGACCATCAACGGTCTTCTGGGTAGCGGTGGTAGCGTGAACGGTGGTCATCAGACCGGATTCGATACCCCAGGTATCGTTCAGAACCTTGGCGATCGGGGCCAGGCAGTTGGTGGTGCAGGATGCGTTGGAAACGATCTCCTGACCAGCGTAGGAAGCGTGGTTAACACCCATAACGAACATGGGGGTGGCGTCCTTGGACGGACCGGTCAGAACGACCTTCTTGGCACCGGCAGCGATGTGCTTACGGGCAGTCTCGTCGGTCAGGAACAGGCCAGTTGCTTCGGCAACAACGTCAACACCGATGGCATCCCACTTCAGGTTAGCCGGGTCACGCTCGGCAGTCACGCGAACGGTCTTGCCGTTAACGATCAGGTTGCCGTCTTTGACTTCAACGGTGCCCTTGAAGCGGCCGTGGGTGGAGTCGTACTTCAGCATGTAAGCCATGTAATCGACGTCGATCAGGTCGTTGATACCAACCACTTCGATGTCGTTGCGCTCGCAAGCCAGACGGAATACGAAACGACCGATACGGCCAAAACCGTTAATACCTACTTTGATAGTCATACTTGGTTACCCAACTTTAAGTAGTCAAAGAAAAATCCGCTTGTAAATTTACTAGAACTCCCCGGGTAGTCAACCTGGATCGCGCCCGAAATTGCGCTAAGTCATGAAAAAGTGTGAAATTAATTTTCTCTTTATGTAACCAAAGCGTACAGCTGTCACGGAGTGTCTGGACAATAGTGCTTACCAGGTCACATAACGAAAACGGCAGATATGTAAAATAGCCCAGCGGTTAGGATGGCGCCTGTTGTCCCTGCCGAAAGCATGACAAAAAACAAAAAGACTCATACAGACTTAGTAAGAATCCACAGCGGGAATTCTCCACTATGACCACCCTGATCGAACAGCTGGCCGCCGCCAAAGGCATCGCCAGCGAATACGTCGATGCCTGGGGCAATCCGGCCCTGGTATCGGAAGAGAGTAAGGCAGCCATGCTGGGTGCCATGGGCTATCGCGTCGACGATGACGCCGCGTTGACCGCCCAACTGGAGGAAGAGCACAAGCTGCAATGGCTGCGTCCCCTGGATCCCGTCATGGTGGTGCGTACCGGCGAGCCCATCGCCCTGGAAGTACGCCTGCCTATCGAATATGTGAATGATGCCCTCACCTGGACCCTTACCCTCGAAGAGGGAGAGGCGCTGGCCGGTCACCTGACCCCCATCGACGGCGAGCTCGTCGGCGTGGCCCAGTTTGGTGAGATGGAGTGTCAGGCCTATCGCGTCACTCTGCCCGTCGAGCCCGCTATGGGGTATCACCAGCTGACCCTGGGGGAAGAGGGCAACGACGAGCCGCTCGGCCAGATGCGCCTCATCGTGGCGCCGAAAGCCTGTTACAAGCAGGCCGCCATCGCCAACGGTCGCAAGGTGTGGGGCCCGAGCGTACAGCTCTATTGCCTGCGCAGCCGTCATAACTGGGGCATCGGCGACTTCAGCGATCTGGGACAACTGGTCGAGAAGGCTGCCCTCTGGGGCGCGCACTTCGTCGGTCTCAACCCGATCCACGCTCTCTACCCGTCCAATCCGGAGAGTGCCAGCCCCTACAGCCCGTCGTCCCGTCGCTGGCTGAACCTCGCCTATATCGACGTGGAGGCGCTGCCCGAATTCCAGGCTAACGCCGCCCTCAAGGCCGAGGTGGCCACTGCCGCCTTCCAGCAGAAGCTGGCCGAGCTGCGGGCCAAGGAGTATGTGGATTACACCGCGGTCATCGCCACCAAGATGGCCATGCTGCAGAAGGTGTTCGCACAGGCCACCCTGAGCGAGGAGCGCCGCGCCGCCCTCGATGCCTTCGTCGCCGCCGGTGGTGACAGCCTGCGCCAACAGGCCGCCTTCGATGCGATCCAGGCCCACCTCTATGCCCAGGGCGAGAACGCCTGGGGCTGGCCGGTATGGCCCGACGCCCTGAAGGATTACCACAATCCGCAGGTAGACGAGTGGATCGCCGCGCACGAGCAGGAGGTGGCTTTCTACCTCTATCTGCAATTCGTCGCCGATGAGCAGCTGGCTGCCGCCGATCAGCGTGCCAAGCGTGCCGGCATGGTGATGGGGATCTACCGGGATCTGGCCGTGGGGGTTTCCGAAGGCTCCACCGAGATCTGGGCCAACCGGGATCTCTATTGCCCGAAAGCCTCGGTCGGTGCGCCGCCCGATATCCTTGGCCCCCTGGGTCAGAACTGGGGTCTGCCCCCCATGAACCCGAGCAAGCTGTTCGACGCCGCCTACCAGCCGATGATCGATCTGTTCCGCTCCAACATGCGCTCCTGTGGTGCCTTGCGTATCGACCACGTGATGGCCTTGCTGCGCCTGTGGTGGGTGCCGCCCGGAGAGTCTGCCGCCAAGGGCGCTTACATCTACTATCCGGTGCACGATCTGCTGGGCATCCTGGCCCTCGAATCCCACCGCAACCACTGCCTCATCATCGGTGAGGATCTCGGCACCGTGCCCGAGGGGATCGATGTCACCCTCAAGGAGAACGGCGTCCACTCCTACAAGGTGTTCTTCTTCGAGCGCTCCAAGGCGGACGGTGGTTTCCTCTCGCCGACCCATTATGCCGAGCAGGCCATGTCGGCCCTGACCACCCACGACATGCCGACCCTCAAGGGCTTCTGGCACTGCGACGATCTGGCGCTGGGCAAACAGCTCGGGCTCTATCCGGACGAGCAGGTACTGGCCCGTCTTTACGCCGATCGCCACGAGGCCAAGCAACGGATCCTTGACAGCCTCCATGGTCATAGGGTGATCTCTGACTCCATCAGCAAGGATGTCAATTGGGTCGGTATGAACACCGAGCTCAACCATGGCATGCAGATCCACATGTCGCGCGGCAACTGCGCCCTGTTCAGCACCCAGCTTGAGGACTGGCTGGAGATGGACAAGCCGGTCAACGTGCCCGGCACCAGCAGCGAATACCCGAACTGGCGCCGCAAGCTCTCCCGCGACCTGGAGGATATCTTTGCCGATGAGGCACTCAAGGGACTGGCTCAACATATGAGTCGTGCCCGTGATGAGGCGGGTCGTTGAGGCCCCTCGTAATCGTCAAGCAGTTGACCCCGTCCCGGCACTTACCGGGACGGGTGTTTCGTCATGAAAGGAAATCTCGATGCCTGTTGAACGTCTGGCCAGTGCCGCGTGTCCCCATCCCTTCTCCTGTCTAGGCCTGCACACCAATCCAGACGGTGCCGGTCTGAAATTGACCCTCTGGTTGCCCGATGCCAGCGAGGTCAGGGTCAAAGATCTCAAGTCAGGCAAGTGGATAGCGACCCTGACTCCCGAAAAACCGGGCCACTTTGAAACTGTTTTCACCCGCCGTAAGCACTTCTTCCCTTATCTGCTCCAGATCCACTACCCGGACGGCAGCAGCATCGAACGACTCGACCCCTATCAATTCCAGGCCGCCGCCTTCGACGGCATCAGCGAGCTGACTCAGGCACCCGAACATCTCTACCACACCCTGGGTGCCCAACTGCGCAGCGTGACTCACTTCGAGCGGCAGGTAGAGGGGGTGCGCTTCGCGGTCTATGCCCCCAGCGCCACCTCGGTCAGCCTCATCGGCGACTTCAACCTGTGGGACGGTCGTCGTCACCCGATGGAGCGCACCCTGTGCGGTCACTGGGTGCTGTTCATTCCCGATCTCAAGGCCGGCGATCGTTACAAGTTCGAGATCAAGGATCCCGCCGGCCACCGCCTGCCCCACAAGAGCGATCCGGTCGGCTTCTACAGTGAGCAGTACCCCTCGTTCGCCTCCGTGGTTTACGATCACGGCCAATACCAGTGGCAGGATGCCGACTGGCAAGCGAGCCAGCGTAACGACAAGCGTGAGCAGCCGCTCACTATCTACGAGCTGCACGCCGGCTCCTGGAAGCGCCACCCTAACGGCGACAGCCTGAGCTGGCGCGAGCTGGCGGTGGAGCTGGTCGACTACGTCAGGGAGATGGGCTACACCCACATCGAGTTGCTGCCGGTCTCCGAGCACCCCTTCACCGGCTCCTGGGGTTATCAGCCGACCGGCATGTTCGCCCCCACCAGCCGTTACGGCTCGGCCGATGACTTTAAATTCTTCGTCGACAGCTGCCACCAGGCCGGGATTGGCGTGATTCTGGATTGGGTACCCGCCCACTTCCCGTCCGATGCCCATGGCCTGGCCCGCTTCGACGGCACGCCGCTCTACGAGTACGAGGACCCGCGCCGTGGCTGGCACCCGGACTGGAACTCTTACATCTACGACTTTGGCCGCGATACCGTGCGTCAGTTCCTGGTGGCGAGCGCCCTTTATTGGGTCGACAAGTTCCATATCGATGGCCTGCGGGTCGATGCGGTCGCCTCCATGCTCTATCTCGACTACTCCCGCAACGAAGGGGAGTGGGTGCCCAACGTCGACGGTGGCAACCACAACTATGAGGCGATCAGCCTGCTCAAGTGGGTCAACGAGGAGGTCTATGGCAAATACCCGCACGCCATGACCATCGCCGAGGAGTCGACCGCCTTTGCCGGCGTCTCGCGCCCCACCTTCCTCGGTGGCCTTGGGTTTGGCTTCAAATGGAATATGGGGTGGATGCACGATACCCTGACCTACATGCAGAAGGCACCGGTCCATCGCCGTTATCACCACAACGACATGACCTTCTCCATGGTCTACCACTACGACGAAAACTTTATCCTGTCGCTCTCCCACGACGAGGTGGTCCACGGCAAGCACTCCATGCTCTACAAGATGCCGGGCGATGAGTGGCAACAGGCGGCCAACCTGCGGGCCTACATGGGTTACATGTATGGTCACCCGGGCAAGAAGCTCAACTTCATGGGCACCGAGCTGGCGCAGGGTAACGAGTGGAACCACGACGCCCAGCTGGCCTGGCATCTGCTGCAGTATCCCAAGCATGCAGGGCAGCAGGCGCTGATCCGCGATCTCAACCGCCTCTACCGGCAGGAGCCGGCACTCTACCAGGGTGACTACGAGCAGGGGGGCTTTCGCTGGATCGATCATCAGGATGCGGACGAGAGCGTCTTTGCCATGCTGCGTCGCGTCCCCGACGAGGGCAAAGAGGTCGTGGTGGTGTCCAGCTTCACCCCGGTTCCGCGCAGCGCTTACCGGCTCGGGGTGCCCCATGCCGGCACCTGGGTGGTGGCGCTCAACACCGACAGTGAATACTACTGGGGCAGCAACTATGATGTGGGCGGTCTGCGCTTCGAAGCGGAGCCCACCCCATGGCAGGACATGCCGCACTCCATAGTGCTGAACCTGCCCCCCCTGTCGACCTTGTTCCTCAAACAGGAGTCTTGATGTTCGTGATGGAAAGCGGCTCGGGCACCCGACTGGGGGCCCATCCCGACAGCAAGGGCTGCCACTTCGGTGTCTGGGCCTCCGGGGCCAGCCGGGTTGAACTCTGCCTGTATGACGAACAGGAGCGCGAGACAGCGCGGTTGACCCTGCCGCGTACCGTGGGCCAGCACCATTATGGCTATGTGCCCGGGATCCACCCCGGACAGCGCTACGGCTACCGGGTGCATGGCGAGCCGCAGCCAGGTCTGCTGTTCGACCCGCAGAAGCTGCTCATCGACCCTTACGCCCGTGCACTTACCCGGCCGCTCATCTGGCGTGACGAGAAGTATGCCGGTGACAGCGCCGGCATGGTGCCCTGCGCCCTGGTGGTGGCCGACGAGTTCGACTGGCAGGGGGTGGCGAAGCCAGCCCATGCTCCCGATGAGTTGATCGTCTACGAGGCCCACGTCAAGGGGATGACCCGGCTCCACCCCGGCGTGCCCGAGGCGCTGCGCGGCACCTATCTGGGGATGTGCCACCCGGTGATGATCGATCACCTGACCGAACTCGGCGTGACGGCGGTGCAGCTGATGCCGGTGGCCGCCTTCATGGCCGAGCCCCGCCTCGAGAAGTTGGGACTCACCAACTACTGGGGCTACAACCCCATCGCCTTCTTTGCCCCCGAGCCGCGTTATGGCTGCGGCGATGCGGTCACCGAGTTCAAGACCATGGTGCGCGAGCTGCACCGGGCCGGGATCGAGGTGATCCTGGATGTGGTCTACAACCACACCGCCGAGGGGGGCGCCGATGGCCCCATGCTCAGCTTCAAGGGATTCGATAACGCCGGTTACTATGCCTTCGAGCAGGGCCCCTACGGCCCGGACTACCAGCGCCACCTCAATGTCACCGGCTGTGGCAACAGCTTCAATCTGGATCATCCCAACGCCCTGCGCCTGGTGCTCGACGCCCTGCGTTACTGGGTGACCGAGATGGGGGTTGACGGCTTCCGCTTCGATCTGGCGGTGACCTTGGCCCGCGAGGCCAACGAGTTCGAACCCATGGGCGCCTTCTTCAAGGCGATCATGGCCGACCCTGTACTGGGTGGCGTGCGTCTGATCGCCGAACCCTGGGATATTGGCCCGTTTGGATATCGTTTGGGTCAGTTTCCGAGCCAGTGGTTGGAGATCAATGACCGCTACCGGGACACGGTGCGCGGCTTCTGGCGCGGCGATGCCGGGCGTATGGGGGATTTTGCCACCCGATTGCTCGGGTCGCGCGATCTCTTCCCCAAGGGGTGGCGCTCCCCCCACACCAGCATCAACTTCCTCTGCTATCACGACGGCTTCACCCTGGACGATCTGGTCTCCTACAACCAGCGCCACAATCAGGTGAACGGGGAGGAGAACCGGGATGGCCACAGTCACAACCTCTCCTGTAACCACGGGGTGGAGGGGCCGACCCTGGATCCCAGGATCAACAGTCTGCGCCAGCAGCAGAAACGCAACCTCATCGCCACCCTGTTGCTCTCTCAGGGGACACCGCACTTCCTCGCCGGGGACGAGATGGGGCGCAGCCAGCTTGGCAACAACAACGCCTATTGCCAGGATAACCGAATCAGCTGGGTCAACTGGCAGCTCTCCCCCGATGATGAGAAGCTGCTTGCCTTCACCCGTCAGATGTTGGCCTTGCGCGCCGGATCCCGGGTGTTTCGCGATCTGCGGCTGAAGGGGGAGAGCTGGTACGGAGAGACGGTGGCCTGCCAGCAGGTGAGCTGGTTTCACCCCGATGGGCATGTGTTGACCGAGCAGGATTGGTCGGCGCCCATGGCCCAGGCCTTCGCGCTCGATATCGGACTGATGGAAGGGGAAGGCGAGCGCTGGCTGGTGCTGTTCAACGCCAGCGATTATGACATCCAGTTCCGTCTGCCTTCACCCGGGGTCGGGATGGAGTGGGTACAGACGATCGACACCGCCACCAATGACGGGCTCCCCTTTCTGCCCGACGACATCAAGCGGCAGGTGGCCGTCGGCCGTTGCCACTCGCTCAAGCTCTTGGCGCGCAAGCGGGTCAGCGGGGCCGCCCAGGTCCCCATGGTGCTGGAATAACCCTGCGTTTGTTGTCTGTTCATCACCCGCCCGGCGAGGGTATGCTGGGCGGGAACCCTACCTCGATAAGAACGAATCATGAACAAGAACGATCCCGCCCAATGGCGTGAGCAGCTCACGCCGGAACAGTTCCACGTCTGCTGGGAGAAGGGGACAGAGCGTCCCTACAGCGGCGCCTTGCTACACAACCGCAAGGCGGGGGAGTACCTCTGTACCTGCTGCAAGGCCATGCTGTTTGACGCCAGTGCCAAGTTCGACTCCGGTTGTGGCTGGCCCTCGTTTGATCAGGCACTGCCGGGCACAGTGGCATATACCCGGGACAGCTCCCATGGCATGGAGCGGATAGAGATCACCTGTCAGGCCTGTGGCTCGCATCTGGGCCACGTCTTCGACGACGGCCCCACCGAGACCGGGCAGCGTTACTGCGTCAACAGCCTGAGTCTCGATTTTCGGGACCAAGAATAAGAGAGCGGGGCCATGAGGCCCCGCGCGTTATTCCAGTGAACGCCGGTATTTTCCCAGTCTGAGCGCCTCTACGATCCGCACCGCTCGCTCATCGAGTTTGGCCAGCTCCTCCCTGCCGAGGGGGGAGTAGATGGCGAGGCGCTGGGTGTTGACCTCGTGTTCTCCCTGAAAAGACTCACTCACCCGCCCCCAGAGATAGGCCATGTCGTAGCGCTTCTCCCCCATGTAGAGGGTACTCAGGGAGGTGAGCAGGCGGACGTTGACCGTGTCCCCCTCCCGATAGAGGGTCAGGGCGTGCTCCATCACCTCAATGGCCTTGTCCGGATGGGTACGGGCATAGAGGCCGGCGAGGGCTATCTGCAACTCGGGGTGCTCCAGCTCAGGGTTGCCCTCGAGGGCGAGAAACTTGCGTCTGGCCACGTCGTTGGTGTTGTTGGTCCAGTGCCACAGCAGCAGCCAGGGGTTGTCGGAGTCGCGGGTCTCGAGATCGAGCTGGGCCAGTTGCTGGTGGGCGGTGAGCATCCCCTCGACCTTGGGGCTCTTGCGCTCCTTGTTGTTCTTGTACTCTATGTTGGTGGAGTGCTCGATGCAGCGCAGGTAGACCTCCAGCTCCTTCATCAGATCGTATTTCTGCTTGTCTCCCCCGGTTTGCTCCAGATAGTAGCGGGCCCGGATCACCTTGGTGCGGTCATAGCGACAGGTGCCGTCATCGGTCAGATCCTCGCACAGCTTGGGGTGGTTGCTACAAATCTTGTGCAGTCGATCATCTTCCCCACAGCCAGCCAGTAGCAGCAGGGGGAGGGCGAGGAGATAGGGTTTCAGTCTTTCCATGGGGTCCACTTGGTAAAACAACAGGCCAGGTAACGCCTTTGTTGGCAATCGTTTGCATCTTGGTTACAATGCGCGCGCCGTATTCAGGTCTGGAGGTGCAGGGTACAACGAGTATAACCAGCGTGCAGTGATCCCGGTCTGAAGAGAAGTAAAAATACATAAATACAAACGGTTACGTGAAATAAAAGGATCTGCCTACCCATGACCCACGAGCATCACCTGATGGCGTGGCAGGAGAGCCAGGAGCTCGCCGAAGCCATGCAGCCCCTGATTGGCCGCCTCTACCGCCAACAGGGCATCGAGATCACCGTCTACGGACGCCCCCTGCACAACGCCTCCACCATCGACATCCTCAAGGCCCACCGGGTCGTCCGCCGCCACGAAGGCCAGCCTCTCTCTCTCCAGCAAAGCTTCCCCCTGCTTGCGACCCTGTTCGAGCTGGGGCCGCGCAATGCAGAGATCGATCTGGGCAAGCTGGCGGTCGCCTACTGGCGCGATCAGCAGGATGCCGCCGGGGTGCAGGACTTCCTGCGCCGCGAGCTGGCCCCGGCCCTGGCCGGCGCCCCCCTGCCCGAGCCGACCGACGTGGTGCTCTACGGTTTTGGCCGCATCGGGCGCCTGCTGGCGCGCCTGCTGCTGGAGCGCACCGGTGCCGCCAATCCGCTGCGCCTGCGCGCCATCGTGGTGCGTGGCGGTCGCGAGGGGGATCTCGACAAGCGCGCCAGTCTGCTGCGCCGCGACTCGGTGCACGGTCCGTTCAACGGCTCCATCGAGGTGGACGCGGCGCGTAGCGCCATCATCGCCAACGGCACCCTGATCCAGGTGATCTACGCCAACAGTCCGGCCGACATCGACTACACCGCCTACGGCATTCGTAACGCCCTCATCGTCGACAACACCGGCGCCTGGCGTGACGAGGCGGGTCTGTCCGAACACCTCAAGGCGCGCGGTGCCGCCAAGGTGCTGCTGACGGCTCCCGGCAAGGGCGAGATGAAGAACGTGGTGTTCGGGGTCAACCACGAGGCGATAGTACCGGGGGATCGCATCATCTCCGCCGCCTCCTGCACCACCAACGCCATCACCCCGGTGCTCAAGGTGATTCAGGACAGGTTCGGTATCCGTCACGGCCACGTGGAGACGGTCCATTCCTATACCAACGATCAGAACCTGATCGACAACTACCACAAGGGTGAGCGCCGCGGCCGCAGCGCCGCGCTCAACATGGTGCTCACCAGCACGGGCGCCGCCAAGGCGGTGGCCAAGGCCCTGCCCGAGCTTCAGGGCAAGCTGACCGGCAATGCCATCCGGGTGCCGACCCCCAACGTCTCCATGGCCATCATCAACCTGAGCCTGGAGCAGGAGGTCGATCGCGAGCGCCTCAACGCCACCCTGCAACAGGCGGCCCTGAGCTCGCCCCTGCACCGCCAGATTGACTTCAGTGCCAGCACCGAGCTGGTCTCCTCCGACATGGTGGGGTCTCGTTTTGCCGGCATCGTCGACTCCCAGGCGACCATCGCCGAAGGCGATCACTGCGTCCTCTACGTCTGGTATGACAACGAGTTCGGTTACAGTTGCCAGGTGGTGCGTGTCATGGAGAAAATGGCGGGCATTAACCGGCTGGATCTGCCGGCCTGACACAAGGAGAAGTTCATGTCGTTCCAACAGGTGATTGCCGACATGCCGCAGGAAGTGTACGAGCGGCTGCGTACGGCGGTAGAGCTGGGCAAGTGGCCCGATGGCCGGGTGCTGAGCGAAGAGCAGAAAGCCACCTCACTGCAGGCCGTGATGGCCTGGCAGGCGCTGCACCTCACCGACCCCGAGCACATGAACATAGGGTCAGATGGCAGCATCGTCATGAAGAGCAAGAGCGAGCTCAAGCGCCTGTTCCGTGACGAGGGTGAGGAGATTGGTCGCTTCAACGACCTGTGACTCGATAGCGAAAAAAAAGGGGGGGGCCGGTGGCTCCCCCCTTTTTTGTTTGTGCGCTCAGAGAGAGCCGGTCAGCTCGCCGCGCAGGGAGCGCTGCATCAGCTCGCGGATCTGCGCCGCAGGCAGATCCTGGCTCAGCAGGAAGTGCAGCTTGGTCAGGGCCGCCTCGGCGGTCATGTCGAAACCCGAGATGACCCCGGCGCGCGACAGGGCGTTACCGGTGGCGTAGCCGCCCATGTTGACCATGCCGTGCAGACACTGGCTCAGGTTGACGATGATGACACCCCGCGATGAGGCCTCGGTCAGCAGATCCAGCATCTGCGGGTTCTGCGGCGCGTTGCCGACCCCGAACGAGAGCAGGATCAGCGCCTTGACCGGCTGGCGCAGTATGTTGGCGATCACCTCGGCGGAGATGCCGGGGTAGAGGGTCACCACGCCGATCGGCTGGGGGGTGATGTCGTGCAGGCGCATCGGCTTGCCGCTCGGCTCGCCCAGCTCGCCCGCTTCCAACTGGATGTGGATCCCGGCGTTGAGCAGGGGCGGGTAGTTGGGGGAGTCGAAGGCGTGGAAGCCGTCGGCGTGCACCTTCTTGCTGCGGTTACCGCGAAACAGCTGGTTGTTGAAGAACAGGGTCACCTCGTGGATCGGGTAGTTGGCCGCGATGTAGAGGGCGTTGAGCAGGTTCTGCTGACCGTCGGAGCGCAGCTCGGCGAGCGGGATCTGGGAGCCGGTGATGATGACCGGCTTGCCGAGATCCTCGAGCATGAAGGAGAGCGCCGAGGCGGTGAACGACATGGTATCGGTGCCGTGCAGAATGACGAAGCCGTCGTACTTGTCGTAGTGGTCGCGGATGTCCTCGGCGATGCGCTGCCAGTCGGCCGGCGTCATGTCAGAGGAGTCGATGAGGGGGCTGTACTCGTGAATGTGATAGTCGGGCATCTCCGGCCGATGAAACTCGGGCATGCGGGCCAGGCAATCCTCCATGAAGCCGGCCACCGGCACGTAGCCGTGATCGGAGCGCTGCATGCCGATGGTGCCGCCAGTGTAGGCGATGTAGATGGACTTCTTCACAAGCTGTCCTCGTGTGGGCTGGAAACGGACGGATTATAGAGATTGCGCCATCAAAAAACAGGCGTAATCGGCCGCCCTGTGAGGCCGTTATCGCTAATCCGACCAGGAATGAAAATGGCGAATTTGCGATGCTTTTTGATTTCAAAAATCTAAAAGTTGGTGTGGATTGGTGCTTTGTGCTACATTGTCGCCGTTTTATATTGAAAGACACCTTTCATATTGTCCCGAACGGGACTGCTGCGAGTCCCGATAAGGGGCGGTCCTGCCTTCGGACCATTCCGACCTGACAAGGTCTTCATCCCGGCCAATCCTGCGTTGTTCCCCCGAGGGGAGCCAGGCCATTTGACATGGGAGAACACATGATACAACTCGATGCTTACGCTACTTTAGTGGCGGCAACCCTGGTGCTGCTGTTCGGCCGACTGCTGATCACGCGCATCGAATGGTTGCGTACCTATAACATTCCCAAGCCGGTGGCCGGTGGCCTGGTGGTCGCCTTGTCGCTCTTGCTGCTGCGCACCTTCGGCGATATTGAACTCAAGTTCGACACCCAGCTGCAGACGCCTCTGATGCTCGGCTTCTTCGCCTCCATCGGTCTGTCGGCGGATCTCGCCAGCCTGCGCCGCGGTGGCCGCGCCGTCTCCATCTTCCTCATCGTGGTGGCGGGTCTGCTGGTGGTGCAAAACACCCTGGGGGTGGGTCTGGCCACCCTGCTGGGGCTCGATCCCCACATGGGGCTCTTGGCCGGCTCCATCACCCTCTCCGGCGGTCACGGCACCGGTGCGGCCTGGGGCGGTATCTTCAGCGAGAAGTACGGGGTGCAGTCTGCCTCCGAGCTCGCCATCGCCTGCGCCACCTTCGGTCTGGTGCTGGGCGGCCTCATCGGTGGCCCGGTTGCGCGCCATCTGGTCAAAAAGGTGCAGGTGCCCGGTGAGGAGCACAACCAAGACGATGTGCCCCAGGCCTTCGAGATGCCGGATCTGGAGCGCCAGATCACCACCTTCAGCGTGATCGAGACCCTGGCCCTGCTCGCCATCAGCCTCAAGGGGGGAGAGCTGCTCGCCTCCCTGCTCAAGGGCAGCATGCTGGAGCTGCCGGTGTTTGTCTGCGTGCTGTTTGTCGGTGTGCTGCTGCGCAATGCGTTGACCCTGCTCAACTGGCACGAGGTGAGCGATCGGGAGGTGTCTCTGCTTGGCAACGTCAGCCTCTCCCTGTTCCTGGCCATGGCCCTGATGAGCCTGCGTCTGTGGGACTTGGCGAGCCTGGCCCTGCCCATCTTCGTGCTGCTGGCGGCGCAGACCCTGGGCATGGCCCTCTATGCGGTGTTTGTGACCTTCAGAGTCATGGGAAGCAACTACGACGCCGCCGTGCTGGCCGCCGGCCACTGTGGCTTCGGCCTCGGCGCGACCCCGACGGCTATCGCCAACATGCAGGCGGTGACCATGCGCTTTGGCCCCTCCCATCTGGCCTTCCTGGTGGTGCCCATGGTTGGCGCCTTCTTCATCGACATCATCAACGCCATGATCATCAAGCTGTTCCTGGCGCTCCCCTTCCTCTGACCCTGGCAGGGGCTTCCCCTGCCGGTTGATCGGTTAACACCGACCTTGGCTCCTTAGGGAGCCTTTTTTATTGTCGGGCATATGGACGGGGCGCCCCATAAAAAAACATCCCCGCCGAAGCGGGGATGGGGGTCACTGGGTGCAGACCGGGCACCAGGCATAGGTGCCCTGGGGGTCGTTGAAGCGGGTGAGGGGATCGGTCGCTTGACTCACCGCCTTGAGTGGTATCACCAGGCTCTCGGGCAGCATCCCCTTGAGGGAGGGAGCCAGGGCCTGGGCGCCCCCTTCGAGCAGCTGGCGCAGGAAGCGATCCCGCGCCGACTCTTCCGGCGCTATGAGGGTGACCTGCCACTCCTTGAGATTGGCCAATTCGGCGGCGGCTTTCAGGGCATCCTCCTGATTGCCGAACTCGTCGACCAGGCCCAACTCCTTGGCGTCGGCGCCGGTCCAGACCCGGCCCTCGGCCGCCTTTTCTGCATCCTCCTCGGAGAGCCCACGTCCCTTGGCGACCAGCTCGACGAAGCGGTGATAGGTGTTCTCCACGTTTAGCTGGATAGCCTGAGAGACATGCTCGGGCAGGGCGCGGGCCGGGCTCAGGCCGACGAAGTCGGTGGTGCCGAGGCCATCGCTGCTGATGCCGAACTGGGCCAGTGCCTTCTCGGCGGTGGCAAACAGGCCGAACACGCCGATGGAGCCGGTCAGGGTCGAGGGAGAGGCGAAGATCTTGTCGGCGTCGGCCGAGATCCAGTATCCCCCCGAGGCGGCGTAGCTGCCCATGGAGACCACCACCGGCTTGCCGGCCTGCTTGAGGGCCAGCAGCTCGGCGCGGATCTGCTCGGCGGCGAAGGCACTGCCTCCCGGGCTGTCAACCCGCAGCACCAGGGCCTTGATGGCATCGTCGCGGCGTGCCTGGGCCAGCAGATCGGCCAGGGTGTCACCGCCGATGGTGCCGGCCGGTTGCTGGCCATCCATGATGGCGCCACTGGCGATGATAAGACCCACCTCGTCCTTGCCACTCTGGGGATAGCGTGGGCCCAGGGTCGCCAGATACTCTTTCAGACCAACCCCCTTCCAGCTGCCCGGCTCCTCGCCGGCCCCCACTTCCTTGACGATGGCCTGGGTCATCTCGTCGCGGGTGGCGAGTTGATCCACCAGTCCCTGCTGCTCGGCATAGAGGGCGGCGTTGCCACCGGCCTTCTGCAACCGCGCCAGCATCAGCTCCTTGCTCGGAGAGATGGCGTCGGGCTCGACCTCGCGCTCCTTGGCGACATCCTGCACATAGCCGCTCCACAGCTGGCCGAGCCAGCGCTGATTGGCCTCGCGGCTCTCGGGTGACATCCCATCCCGGGTATAGGGCTCGACGAAGGACTTGTAGGTGCCCACCTTGAAGACGTGGGGGGTGATGTTGAACTTCTCCAGCGCCGACTTGAAGTAGAGCTGATAGACGCCGAATCCCTCGAGCAGCACGGCACCGCTCTGGTTGAGCATCACGTGGTCGGCATGGGCGGCCAGCAGATATTGGCCCTGGGTATAGAAGTCGGCCATGGCATAGACAGGCTTGCCGCTCTGCTTGAAGTTGTCGATGGCGCCGGCCACCTCCTGCAATTTGGAGAGGCTCGCCTGCTGCAGCCCCTGGGTCTTGAGTACCAGAGCCTTGATGCGATCGTCTTCCCCGGCCTTGTTGATGGCCCACAGCAGATCAGACAGGACGATCTCTGAGGGTTGCTCGTCACTCGAACCCAATTGGCGCATCAGTTGGCTGGAGGCATCGGTGAGGCTGCGCTGCTCCACCAGATCCCCGGTGAGATCCAGAGTCAGTGCGCCCTCGACGGGGGGCTCGGGCTTCTCCTGGGTGCCGATGACCAGGGCCACGGCCAGCACCAGCAGCAGGAAGACGAGGTTGAGAAACAGGTGGCGGGTAAAGTTGAGCAGGCGCCACAGCCCACGAAACAACCATCCCAGCCCTTTGAGGATCGACATCTGAGGTTATCACCCTGTTATGAAGAAGAGAGAGGCCATTATTGACCAGGGTTGGCCGGGGGACAACCGCCAGTCAGTGGGCGATTCAGTGGACGATTGTTCGCCGAAAAAATGTCCAAACAATTGTTTGAAAAAGCAAATTTGATTCTTTACTCTAGCTGCAATTCAATAACAAATTGTTAACTGGAGGCACTGTGAGCCGCTATCCCGCACTCTTGACCCCCCTCGATCTGGGGTTCACCCAACTGCGTAACCGGGTGTTGATGGGATCCATGCACACGGGTCTGGAAGAGGAGAAGGGAGGCTTTGACAAGCTGGCCGCCTTCTATGCCGAGCGCGCCCGTGGTGGGGTGGCCCTCATCGTGACCGGTGGCATAGCCCCTAACCTGCGGGGGCGCCTGGTCCCGCACGGCTCACAACTCAGCTTTCCCTGGCAGGTGGCCAAACACCGCAAGGTGACCGAGGCGGTGCATGCCGAGGGAGGCAAGATAGCGCTGCAGATCCTCCACGCGGGTCGCTACGCCTATCACCCCTTCAGCCTGGCGCCTTCGGCCATCAAGGCCCCCATCTCTCCGTTTAAGCCCAGAGCCATGAGCGAGCGCCAGATCCTGGCTACCATTCGTGACTTCGCCCGCACCTCAGAGTTGGCCCGTCGCGCCGGTTATGACGGGGTGGAGGTGATGGGGTCCGAGGGGTATCTCATTAACCAGTTCATCTGCGAGCGCACCAATCATCGCACCGACCGCTGGGGGGGCAGTCTGGAGAACCGGTTGCGCTTCCCGGTCGAGATAGTACGTGCCATCCGCGAACGGGTCGGGAAAGATTTCATCATCATCTTCCGCCTCTCCATGCTGGATCTGGTCGAGCAGGGCTCCTTCCTGGAAGAGGTGATCGCCCTGGGTAAGGGGCTCGAAGAGGTCGGCGTGACCCTCATCAACACCGGCATCGGCTGGCACGAGGCACGCATTCCCACCATAGCTACCAGCGTGCCGCGCGGCGCCTTCACCTGGGTGACGGCCGAACTCAAGAAGCACCTCAAGGTGCCGCTCATCACCACCAACCGCATCAACACCCCCGAGGTGGCGGAGCAGATCCTCGCCGCCGGAGAGGCAGACATGGTCTCCATGGCGCGCCCGCTGCTGGCCGACCCCGAGTTTGTGCTCAAGGCCTCCGAGGCGCGTGGAGACGAGATCAACACCTGCATCGCCTGCAATCAGGCTTGCCTCGATCATGTCTTCAAGCAGAAGCGGGCCTCTTGTCTGGTCAATCCCAGGGCCTGTTTTGAGACCGAGCTGAACTTTGGTCGCACCCCCCAGCCCAAGAAGCTGGCGGTGGTTGGTGCCGGTCCGGCCGGGCTGGCGTTTGCCTGCTACGCCGCCGAGCGCGGCCACCGGGTGAGCCTGTTCGATCAGGCGGGGGAGATAGGTGGTCAGTTCAACTTCGCCAAGCAGATCCCGGGTAAAGAAGAGTTTCACGAGACCCTGCGTTACTTCGCCAAGCGCCTCGAGCGCTGTGGTGTCGAGCTCTATCTGGGGCAGCGCCAGAGTGCCGAGAGCCTGCTCGGCGGCGGCTTTGACGAGATCATCCTGGCCACAGGTATTCGTCCGCGCACTCCGGCCATCCCGGGGATTGAGCATCCCAAGGTGCTCAGCTACCTCGAGGTGCTGCGCGATCACAAGCCGGTGGGGCAGAAGGTGGCGGTGATCGGTGCCGGCGGGATCGGCTTCGACGTGGCAGAGTACCTGGTAGAGTCCCACGGGGAGCGCAGCAAGGCACAGTGGCTCAAGGAGTGGGGCATCGATACCCGCTTCGAGCAGCGCGGTGGCCTGATGCAACCCGTGGTCGTGGCTCCCGAGCGCCAGGTGTGGTTGCTCCAGCGCAAGGAGAGCAAGGTAGGGGACGGCCTGGGCAAGACCACGGGCTGGATCCATCGCGCCGTGCTCAAGAGTCGCCGGGTCGAGATGCTGTCCGGGGTGCAGTATCGCCGCATCGATGATGAAGGGCTCCACATCGAGGTGGGCGGCGTCGCCCAATGTCTGCCGGTGGATCATGTCATCGTCTGTGCGGGGCAGGAGCCCTTGCGCGAGCTGGAGGCGGATCTGCGGGCTGCCGGCAAGCCGGTGCACATCATCGGCGGTGCCGATGTGGCCGCCGAGCTCGACGCCAAGCGGGCGATACGTCAGGGGGCCGAGCTCGCGGCCATCATCTGAAGCGGGAAAACCCTGCCAAGGCAGGGTTTTCTTCATCCGGGCCTGTGCTAAGGTGAAGACCTTCACCGTTGTTTGTTAAGGTATTTCGATGGACGCACTGGAACTGCTGCTCAACCGTCACTCCTGCTCCCGTCTGAGCGAGCCGGCGCCGGCCGGCGAGGCGCTCGACAACATCCTCAAGGCGGGACTGCGCGCCCCGGATCACGGCACCCTCACCCCCTGGCAATTTATTCTCATCGAGGGGGAGGGGCGGGTGCGTTTCGGCGATCTGTTGGCCGCCGCCGCCGCCGAGCGCGGTGAGCCCGAAGAGGCCATCGAGCGTTGCATGGATGCGCCTCTGCGCGCCCCGCTCATCATCGCCGTGGCGACTCGCTATCAGGATCACCCCAAGGTGCCGCGCCTCGAGCAGGAGCTTTCAGCCGGTTGCGCCGTGATGGCGATGCAGATGGCCGCCCAGGCCCAGGGCTTCAACGGCATCTGGCGCTCTGGCTGGTTCATCTTCGACGACATCGTCGCCAAGGGTCTGGGGCTGGGAGAGGACGATCAGCTGGTGGGCTTCCTCTATCTCGGCACCCCCATGACCGAGGTGCGCAAGCTGCGTGAGCTGGATCCGGCTGCCTTCGTGCGTAGCTTCTAAGCCCGGCTGCACTGGCACGCAGCAACACGACAGGGAGGCTTCGGCCTCCCTGTCGCATGAGGGCAGCCCTCAGCCGAGGTGGTTGAGGGGCAGGGCGGTCTTGTGCTTGATGCGGCGCAGCACGAAGCTCGAGCGGACCCCGGTGACGCCCGGGATATGGGTCAACTTGTCGAGCAGGAAGTGCTGGTAGTGCTCCATATCCTGTACCACCACCTTGAGCTGGTAGTCGGCGTCGTTGCCGGTGATGAGGTCGCACTCGAGCACTTCAGGCAGCTCGCCGATGGCCCGATCGAAGTCGGCGAAGCGTTCCGGGGTGTGGCGGTCCATCGAGATATGGATGTAGGCGGTCAGGGTCAGCCCCAGGGTGCGGGCATTGAGCAGGGTGACATGGGCGTCGATGAGGCCGGCGTCTTCCAGTGCCTTGACCCGGCGCGAGCAGGGGGAGGGGGAGAGGCCCACCATCTCGGCCAGCTCCAGGTTGCTGATCCGGCCATGCTCCTGCATCAGTTCGAGAATATGGCGGTCAATACGATCCAGTTTCAGCATCATTCTTCCGTCGTGTGCAATGATTGACTCACAACAAAAAGATTAAGGGTTAATGATTGCTAAAACAATCGAAATTTTATGCAACTTTGCAACCACTCTCCCCACCGATGCCGGTAACCTGTATTCAACTTCTGGTGGTCAGGGGGCGCACTCACCCAGGCGCCCCGGCAAAGGGCCCAACCCCGGTCCGGCGCACCACAGCGGCCTGATACCCTTATCCGGGTGGAGGCGACTGGTATAGGGAGCACCATCTCACAGAGTGGCAGCAAGGCAGACATCCCGGCGTCTGCCTTGTTGCTTTTTGGCGTTTGGCCACCTTTTCCCGCCCTATTTTTTGATACCATTCGCTCCCTTCGTCTGCGACACACTGCCCTTGTCACGCCCGCCATGATACCCGTCTGGGCTGGGGCTGGTGGACATGGATGCGTGACCAAGTGAACCTGTCCTTGAGGACGGCGGTGTGTTTTGGATAGGGAGTATGGCCACCTGGCGTGGCGAGAAGAGGTAACCTTTTCAGGGGAGAGGGCGGATACCGGCAGGCGGAGGACAGCCTGAACTGCTTCGTTATTTGGGGCAGAAAGCGGGGTTTCTGTGAATTCTATATAGCCGCGCTGCCGGTTCCGTAGCCGCTGAAGTGACTCAGCGGCCCCATTATAGGAAGTCACTGCTCTTAAAAACACGAAGAACAGCAGGCTATTTTTTTCCATATTTTATCCATGACAGGGAGGGGTAATGAGCAGGATGTTGCTGCGTCGTCTGCGGCAGTTGGAGCAGGCCTTCGGCATCGGCGAGGGGCAGGCCGTCGGTTTGGAGCAGCTGGAGTCGCTGCTTTGCTGTTCACGCCGCAATGTCAGCAATATTCTCGCCAGTCTGCAGGAACAGGGGTGGATCCGTTGGAACGGGGCCGTGGGGCGTGGACGGCAGTCCGAGCTCTGGGTGTTGATGGGCGGGGATGCCGCCCTCGATGACTGGGTCGCGCGATTGGTGGCCGCCGGGGATCTGCAACAGGCCGCCCGCTTGGCCGCCGAGACGACGCAACCTGAGCGGGTCAGTCGACAGATCAATCACTTCTTCGAGCAGCAGCAGCAGACAGTGCGCTCCCTCGGGGGGCTGCTTATCAGCGACTTCCCGGTGCCCCATACCATAGACCCTGTCGAAACTTATTTGCGTAACGAGCTCTACATCACCGAGAACGTCTACGACACCCTGCTCGACTATAACCTGGCGGCGGGTTGCATCATGCCGGCGCTGGCTCACTACTGGGAGGTGGATCCGCTGCGTCCGGCGCTACGCTTTCGCCTGCGACCGGACGTGCGTTTCCACCACGGCGAGGCCATGACGGTGGCGGCGGCTTGCGCCTCCCTGACCCGCATGCTGACCACACCGGGGCCATTGCAGCGCATCTATCAGCAGGTGGTGGCCGTGTCGGCCATCGGCCAGCACTGGATTGAGGTTCGCCTGCGCCAGCACAACCCGCTGCTTATCTATGCCTTCTGTGGCATCCACGGCGCCATCATGGCCGAGCAGGGCATTCGGCTGGCCAGCGGTGCCCTGGCGCGTTTTGGTACCGGGCCTTTTCGGGTCAGGCAGAGCGACAAGAGTCACATGGCATTGGAGCGTTTCCCCGATTACTACCGGGAGAAACCGTTGGTGGAGCGGGTTGAGCTTTGGTACGCCATGCCCGACCTGCCCAGTGGCGCAAGCCGCATGAGTTTCACCAGTACAGCACCATCGGTCGAACCCCATGCCAGCCGGGTGACCAACCGGCTCGACGGCTTCTTCAGTCTCGGGTTTCGGGTGCGGCCCGATGCCCGGATCAGTGCAACCGACTTGGGGCGGCTCTACGACTATCTTCATCAGGTACGCTGGCAATACGGGATCGAGCCCGTGGTGGATTCGGCCTATGCCAGGGCTGCGGCCCCGACCCAGCCCGCGGACGTCTGCGCCTGTCCTCGTCTCTCGGGCACTCTGGTGGTGGCCGAGCCCCACTGGCACTATCCGCGTCTGGCCCATATCGCAGGCTGGATCCGCGAGCGCATCGAGGAGACGGGTCTGACGCTGGTGGACTTTCCCATCGAGAACTACAACGAGCTCGATCAGGTGCGCGCCAGCGCCGATCTCATGCTGGTGAGCGAGTTGCTCGACCCTCCCCCCCTCTACGGTTACTACGAGTGGCTGACCAGTGCGGTCTGCATGCAGTTTGCCCATGACGAATGCTGGCTCGATGAGGAACATGGGCGTCTGTTGGCGGCGTTCGGTCAGACCCTGGATGAGGGGGAGATCCTGAGCCGGATGCAGGAGGTGGAGCGGCGTTGGCACGGCGAGAAGTCGCTGCTTCATCTGTTTGGTATCACGGAAGAGTTGCATCTGGACAGGGCGGTACGCGGCGCCACAATAGATCCCAGCGGATTTTGCTCCCTGCGCCGTATCTGGCTGAGCGACTCCGACGAGTAATGGCAGCACGAATCGCTGCCCTAACGCCCCGTTCAGGCTGTTTTTATGGGTGTAAAACGTTTTTGTTTTGTTTCTGGTCCGTTAAAAAAGGGTTGTGGTTAATAAGTGCTCTGTTTAAGCTAGGCCGGCTTTTTTCAAGGAAAAGCCCCCCATAGAGGGGGTACCACACAACGGAGTCTGGAATGACAGCTAGCACACCCATGTTAATCACCTTTCTGGTGTACATCCTCGGAATGGTCCTGATCGGCTTTATCGCCTATCGCGCCACCCGCAACTTCGACGACTACATCCTCGGCGGCCGCCGCATGGGGAGCTGGGTCACCGCCCTCTCTGCCGGCGCCTCCGACATGAGCGGATGGCTCCTGATGGGGCTGCCTGGGGCCGTCTTCATCAGTGGCATCTCAGAGAGCTGGATCGCCATCGGTCTGGTCATCGGCGCCTACCTCAACTGGCGCTGGGTTGCCGGCCGCTTGCGGGTGCATACCGAGAAGAACCGCAACGCCTTGACCCTGCCGGACTACTTCACCTACCGCTTCGAGGATCACAGCAAGGTGCTGCGCATCCTCTCGGCCCTGGTGATCCTGCTGTTCTTCACCATCTACTGCGCCTCCGGTGTGGTAGCCGGTGCCCGCCTGTTCGAGAGCACCTTCGGCATGGATTACGACACCGCCCTCTGGGTCGGTGCCGCAGCCACCATCACCTACACCTTCTTCGGTGGCTTCCTCGCGGTGAGCTGGACCGATACCGTGCAGGCGACCCTGATGATCTTCGCTCTGATCCTCACCCCTGTGTTCGTCATCATCGCCGTCGGCGGCATCGACAGCGCCATGATCGAGGTGGCCGCCAAGAGCGCCAGCAACCTCGACATGTTCAAGAACCTGGACATCATCGCCATCATCTCCCTGATGGCCTGGGGCCTGGGCTACTTCGGCCAGCCGCACATACTGGCGCGCTTCATGGCGGCAGATTCCCACCACTCCATGGCCAGCGCCCGCCGTATCAGCATGACCTGGATGGTGCTGTGCCTGGCCGGCGCCGTAGCCATCGGCTTCTTCGGTCTGGCCTACTTCGCCGCCTTCCCGGATCTGGCTGCCAATGTGGGCGCCAACCCGGAGCGAGTCTTCATCGAGCTCTCCAAGCTGCTCTTTAACCCCTGGATCGCCGGTGTGTTGCTCTCCGCCATCCTGGCGGCAGTGATGAGCACGCTAAGTTGTCAATTACTGGTCTGCTCCAGCGCCATCACCGAGGATCTCTACAAGCCGTTCCTGCGCAAGAACGCCTCCCAGCGCGAGCTGGTGTGGGTCGGCCGCCTCATGGTGTTGGCCATCGCCCTGGTGGCGATCGCGGTCGCCATGAACCCGGAAAACCGGGTACTGGGGCTGGTGAGCTACGCCTGGGCCGGTTTCGGTGCCGCCTTCGGCCCCGTTGTGCTGCTCTCGGTGCTGTGGCCGCGCATGACCCGCAACGGCGCCCTGGCTGGCATGCTGGTTGGTGCGGTCACCGTCATCGTCTGGAAGCAGTACGGTTGGTTGGGCCTGTATGAGATCATCCCGGGCTTCGTCTTCGCCAGCGTCGCCATCGTGCTGGGCAGCCTGCTTGGCGAGGCGCCCTCCAAGGCCATGCTGGAGCGCTTCCGCGAGGCCGAGGAGGAGTTCAACGCTCCGGCCGAGCCTGCGGGCCAACCGGTCGGCGTCAACTGATGCAATGCCCCGCTTCGGCGGGGCATTTTATTGTGCCGGACTCAAATGGAAGAATTGTTCCTCTTCGTTTCAGTTGATAGATTTCTCCTGTCCAACGGGAGAATGCAATGAGCAAGGTATTAGACGAACTGCTGGCGCTGCTGGCACTGGAGAAGATTGAAGAGGGACTGTTTCGCGGCCAGAGCGAGGATCTGGGTCTGCGCGCCGTGTTTGGTGGCCAGGTGATGGGGCAGGCCCTGTCGGCGGCCAAGCAGACGGTGGCGGCCGATCGCCAGGTGCACAGCTTCCACTCCTACTTCCTGCGCCCGGGCGATGTGAACCACCCCATCGTCTACGACGTGGAGAACATCCGCGATGGGCAGAGTGTCTCGACCCGCCGGGTCAAGGCAATCCAGTATGGCAAACCCATCTTCTACCTCAATGCCTCGTTCCAGGTCGAGGCCGATGGCTTCGAGCACCAGGCGACTATGCCCCAGGGGATCACGCCACCCGAGCAGCTCAAGAGCGAGCTGGAGCTGGTGCGTCCTTACGAGAAGATGATTCCCCCCGAGCTGCGCGCCAAGATCATGTGTGAGAAGCCCATCGAGATCCGCCCGGCCACCCTGGTCGACCCGATCCGCCCCGACGTGCACGAGCCCCTGCGCCACGTCTGGTTCAAGGCCAACGGTCAGATGCCGGATGACCCGCGGGTGCACAAGTACCTGCTCGCCTATGCCTCCGACTTCCACTTCCTGTTCACCGCATTGCAGCCGCACGGGGTCTCCTACTGGGAGCCGGACATGCAGGTGGCCACCATCGATCACTCCATGTGGTTCCATCGGGATTTTCGCCTCGACGACTGGCTGCTCTACGTGGTCGACAGTCCGAGCGCCTCGGGTGGGCGCGGCCTGGTGCGCGGCCAGTTTTTCACCCGCGATGGGGTGCTGGTGGCGAGCACCATGCAAGAGGGGGTGATCCGCCGCAAGTCGGCGTGATATCTCGCCGCGCGGGAGCCTGGGCTCCCGTTTTTTATGCTCGAGCGTGCGTGAGTCCGGGTCTTTAACCCCTGGTGCAGCGGCTTTCGCCTCATTGCTGGCCTTAATGTGGTTTTTCGGCCCGTTGACCTGATTTTACCGCCGTTCGTTAACAAAGCATATGGAGATGGGCGTCCCACTCCTGGCGCTGTCATGGGCGGTGTGCCTGCCGGTGCTGGCTCGGATGGCTGCTGCACCGGCAGTGGGGGAGTGGGCCAATCCTGGGGGCTGTGCTTCCCACGCTTCTCGGTTATCCCCGGTCATTCGGTATACAGTTAACGGAAGTGGTGGGGAGAGGGTGCGATGCTAAAAAAATGGTGGGGTGTTGTGCTGATTTGGAGCAGTCTGCTGGCCGCTCAGGAGCTGGTCGATGCCAGTGGTCAGGCTGATATCGTGGTGATCCCCAAGGGCAATGGGATCGTCTTCTGGCAGGTCCTCAATCGTGGTGTCGCCGAGGCGGCGCGAGCGTCCCGACACAAGATCTTGTGGCGCGGTCCTCCCAACGAGCAGGCGACCGAGGCCCAGTTCAAACTGGTATCAGACTATCTGGCCACCTCTGCCCGGGTGCTGGTGTTGGCACCGAGCGAACCCGAGCGACTGCGTCCACTGGTCGTCCGTTATCGAGAGGCCGGCAAGCGGGTGCTGATCATCGACTCCGAGCTGGGAGAGACGCCGGTGGATGGCTTCGTCGGCTCCAACAACTATCTGGCCGGCAGAAAGTTGGTGAAGGAGCTGGCCCCTCATTTCCCTGCCAATCCAGTGGTTCTGGTGGTTCGCTATCAGGCGGGCCACCGTTCCACGGAAGCCAGGGTGAAGGGCTATTTTGATGAGTTTGAGGCGCAGGGTATTGCGGTTCAGCATGTTATCGAGGGGGGAACGACCAAGGGGAGCAGCTACCGGGCCGTGACTCGTCAGCTTAAAGAGGACTCGGCCATCAATCTGATCATTGCCGCCAATGAGAGTTCGACCGAGGGAGCCGTGCTGGCGGTGGGTCACTGGTCCCATAACCGGGCCATGGTCGCCGGATTCGATATCTCACCCCTGCTCCTGCAGTCCCTCAAAGATGGGCGCTTGTCCGGCATTATGGTGCAGGACCCCTACCAGATGGGGATGAAGGCGGTCGCCTTGGCAGATGCCCTGATCCGTGGTGACGTCATCGCGCCTGTCACTTATACCGACACGCACCTGATCACCCCGCGCAACCTCACCACTGAATCCGTCAGCGCCTTGATTGGCCAGCAGGTTCCGCAGGCGCAATAGCGCCATAAAAAAAGCCGCGTTAAGCGGCTTTTTTATTAAGGGTTAGAAGAGCAGGTGTGCCACCCCGGCGATCACCGGCAAGGTGATCAGGGTGCGCATCAGGAAGATGAGGAACAACTCCCACATCTTGACCGGGATCTTGCTGCCAAGCAGCAGGGCGCCCACTTCCGACATGTAGATGAGCTGGGTCACCGACAGGGCGGCGATGACGAAGCGGGTCATCTCGCTTTCGATAGAGGAGGCGAGGATGGCCGGGATAAACATGTCGGCGAAGCCCACCATGATGGTGCGAGAGGCGGCTTCAGCCTCGGGCAGCTGCAGCAGCTCGAGCAGAGGCACGAAGGGAGCTCCCAGCCAGGTGAACAACGGGGTGTGTTCGGCCAGCATCAGGGAGCAGGTGCCGATGGCCATCACCACGGGCAGCACACCGAACACCATGTCCAGGGCATTCTTGAGCCCCTCGCGAGCGACGGCACCGAAGTCGGTCACACTCTCGGCCTTTTTCAGCGCTCGCTCGAACCCGTAGCTCAGGATGCCGTGTTCGTGCGGGATGGCTTCATGCTTGCGGCACAGGGGGGTGCCGTCGGCATAGACGTCCTTCTTCCAGCACAGGGGGGGCAGACGCGGCACTATGATGGCTGCCACTACGCCAGCCAGGCAGACGGTCAGGTAGAAGGGGACAAACATATGGGCCAGCTTCACCTGGGAGATGACCACCAGACAGAAGGTAATAGAGACGGCGGAGAAGGTGGTGCCGATCACGGCCGCTTCGCGCTGGGTGTAGAACTTGCCTTCGTACTGCTTGCTGGTGAGCAGGATACCGACACTGCCGTCACCCAGCCAGGAGGCGAAGCAGTCCACCGCCGAGCGACCGGGCAGGCGGAATACCGGGCGCATGATGCGGGTCATCATGGTGCCGACGAACTCCAGCAGGCCGAAGTCCAGCAGCAGGGGCAGCAGCAGACCGGCAAAGATGAAGACCGAGAAGAGTACAGGCAGCAGGTCGTGCAGCACCAGGCCGCCGGTGGCATCGCTGCGCAGGGCCTCGGGGCCGATGCCGAAGAAGGTCAGCAGCACGAACACGCCACCCAGGATCCGCACCAGGGCCCAGAAGGGGGAGACGTTGAACAGGCTGTTGAGGAACGGACGCTTGACCAGAATGGCGGGCTTGAACAACCAGGCGACCAGGGTCAACAGCATGGTGGTGGTGATGATGCCGCTCACCATGGCGACCAGCTGATCGGCCAGCACGGTTTGCACCGACTTGGCCATCACGGCGACCGGTATGGTGATATCCCCCTGATGGCTGACGGGGGTCATAAAGAGCAGGATCCCGATGAGCGACGGGATCAGAAAGACGAGCAGATTGCGCCGGGAGTTAAGCCGGGGCGCAGCGAGGGTTTTCTCCAGCATGGAACGGTTGCCTTTTCGCCAATTGTTATATTGTTTTCTGCCTGCCTCTGCATACACATGCTGCATAACGTCAAGCGGGCGAAAGAATACCCCAAAAAAACAGCCAGACAAGCCTTTTTCTGGCTGTAAAGTGAATAATTATTTGTGGTTTCGAACGAGAAAGGTCTTATTTTAGCGTTTTCATTCATTAACACATGAAGCTGTGGTGTTTTGTGTTTGTTGGTTAACTGTTAATTGTTGCGGGGTGGTGCGATCGACTAAAGACGGAGTGAGGGGGGAGAAGAAAAAAGAGAAAAGAGGAAGAGGGGGCCTGAGCCCCCTTATGAAGGACGTATCAAGCCACCAGTTTGGCGAAGCAGCGGTCTGCCGCGGCCAGAGTGTGTTCGATCTCTTTATCGCCGTGGGCCAGGGAGAGGAAGCCGGCCTCGTAGGCGCTGGGGGCCAGATAGACGCCCTCTTCCAGCATCAGGTGGTAGAAGCGCTTGAACTTCTCCATGTCACAGCGGGTCACTTGATCAAAGCGGGTGATGGTCGGCTCGTCGGTGAAGAAGAAGCCGAACATGCCGCCGACCTGGTTGATGGCCAGCGGGATGCCGTGTTTGGCGGCGGCGGCCTTGAGCCCCTCGGCAACGCGGGCGGTTTTCTCGCTCAGCGCCTCGTAGAGACCCGGCTGCTCGAGCAGATCCAGCATGGCCAGGCCGGCGGCCATGGCGATGGGGTTGCCCGACAGGGTGCCGGCCTGATAAACGGGACCGGTCGGGGCTATGTGCTGCATGATTTCGCGCTTGCCGCCGAAGGCCCCCACCGGCATGCCGGCGCCGATGATCTTGCCGAGGGTGGTGAGATCCGGGGTGACGCCGTAGTAGCCCTGAGCCCCCTGCTTGGAGACCCGGAAGCCGGTCATCACCTCGTCGAGGATCAGCACGCTGCCGTGTTGGTCACAGAGGGCACGCAGCCCCTCGAGGAAACCCGGTACCGGCGGAATACAGTTCATGTTGCCAGCCACCGGCTCGACGATGATGCAGGCGATCTCCTGGCCATACAGGGCGAAGGCCGCCTCGACCGAGGCGAGATCGTTATAGGTGCAGGTCAGGGTGTGCTTGGCAAAATCGGCTGGCACGCCCGGGCTGTTGGGCTGGCCCAGGGTGAGGGCGCCGGAGCCGGCCTTGACCAGCAATGAGTCGGCGTGGCCGTGGTAGCAGCCTTCGAACTTGAGGATCTTGTCACGGCCGGTGTAGCCGCGGGCCAGCCGGATGGCGCTCATGGTCGCCTCGGTGCCGGAGTTGACCATGCGCACCTGCTCCATGGAGGGGACGATAGCACGCACGCGCTCTGCCATGCGCACCTCGATCTCGGTCGGCGCGCCGTAGCTCAGCCCCTTCTCGACGGCGGCGATGACGGCAGCCTTGATGGCGGGGTGGTTATGACCCAGCAGCATGGGGCCCCAGGAGCCGATGTAATCCACATAGGAGTGGCCATCCACGTCGTAGAGATAGGCACCGTCGGCGTGATCGATAAAGACCGGAGTACCACCCACGCCGTTAAAGGCGCGCACCGGTGAGTTGACGCCACCCGGAATGCTCTGACGGGCCTGCTCAAACAGCTGATCTGACTTTGACATGGATCATCCTTAACTGGAATTGTAGGGATTGGGAGGGGACTGCGGCCGCTTCGGTGTCGGCAGGGAAAGCAGGCAGGTGTATGATGCTGCGCTCTGCTCCTGCACCCTCGCCAGTGAAACGGCCTGACTATACCAGAAAGCGGGTGCCATGGCAGAGTCGCCCCCGGACTGAACGAGAACAGGTGTTTCCATGCACGATACCGCTTCCCTCTCTCCCTATCGCCCTGCACTGGGTCGTCTCATCGAAAAGAGGATGTCCCTCTGGGTGCTGTTGCTTGCGGCCTTGGTGGGCATGCTGGCCGGCACCGTCTGCGCGTTGTTTGAGCTCTCCGTCAACCGCCTCACCGAGGGGCGTCTCGGTTGGCTGGAGGAGCACCCCTGGTGGCAGGCTATCCTCCTGGCCTTTCTGGCCAGCGCTCTGCTCGGCATGGTGGGCTATTGGCTTACCCATGCCTTTGCCCCCGAGGCGGGGGGATCCGGCATCCCCGAAATCGAGGGGGCCATGGAGGATCTTCGGCCGGTGCGTTGGTGGCGGGTGTTACCGGTCAAGTTCTTCGGTGGTCTCTGTACCCTGGGATCGGGTATGGTGCTGGGACGCGAGGGGCCTTCGGTACAGATCGGGGGAAACCTGGGTCAGATGGTGGCCGATCTCTTTCGACTGCCCAAGGAGCACGGCCACGCCCTGCTGGCCGCCGGCGCCGCCGGTGGCCTGGCGGCCGCCTTCAATGCGCCGTTGGCGGGGATCCTCTTCGTCATAGAGGAGATGCGCCTCCAGTTTCGTTACTCTTTTCTCTCCATCAAGGCGGTTGGGATATCCGCCATCATGGGGACTCTGGTGCTGCAGGCCATTCGCGGTCAACACCCTGCCATCACCCTGCCCCACTATCAGGCTCCCCAGTTGCAGGCGCTTGGCCTCTTCCTCTGCATGGGGCTGGCCTTTGGTGTGCTGGGGTTCGTCTTCAACAAGCTGGTGATCGCCTGCCAGGATGGTTATCTGGCTCTGCACCGTAACCGCCGCGGACGCTTCGTGGGGATTGGCATGCTGGTGGCGGGCATCTTCGGCGTGCTTTCTCTTTATGTTCCCTCCATCAGCGGGGGCGGGATCGAGCTCATTCCGCATCTGGTTCGCGGTGACTATGCCATGGCGACCCTCTTCCTCATCTTTGTCGCTCGCCTCATCGCCACCCTTATCTGTTTTTGCTCCGGCGCGCCGGGTGGGGTGTTCGCTCCGACCCTGGCCCTTGGAACCCTGTTTGGGGTCACCTTCGGCAACCTGTTCTATGCCGCCTTTCCTGAACTCGGCATCGAGCCCGGCGCCTTCGCCATTGCCGGCATGGGGGCGCTGTTTGCTGCCACGGTGCGGGCGCCGATCACCGGCATAGTACTGGTGACCGAAATGACCGACAACTACCAGCTGATCTTGCCCATGATGATCACCACCATGGGGGCCACCCTGATGGCCCAGTGGTTGGGAGGCCGCCCCATCTACAGCCAGATCCTGGCGCGCACCTTGCGATTGGCCCGCGAGCGCGAGGCCCTGCACAAAACTGGTTAAATGAGGTGGTGACTGGCACACTCAGGGAAGGTTTCTTGATATCCGTGAGGGGACATGACCAGATTGGGCGGTAGATGGTTGTGGTTACTCGGATTGCTGCCTGGCCTAGCGTTGGGGTATCTGGCGGGGCACTGGCAGGAGTTTGGGAGCGCCAGCATCATCGAGGTGCAGCAGAAGACGCTTGCCCTGCAGAGCGAGGGGCTGACTCGGCTCAAGAAAGAGTTGGAGGTCAAACAGACCCAACTCACGACCCAACAGACGGCCTTCGAGCAGTTGCAGCAAACCATCAAGGGACAGGAGGCCCAGCTGCAGGAGCAGAAGCGCCAGCTTGCCTTCTTCGAACGGATCATGCGTCCCGGCACCGAGAAAGTGGGTGTCTCAATCGATAACCTCAGCATCGAGACCACCAGTGTCCCCGGCCGTTTCCACTATCGCCTGGCCCTGATCCAGGCGGCCAAGCAGCGGGATCTGTTTCGCGGTCAGGTGGTGGTCCGGGTCGATGGGAGCCTCGAGGGGCAGCCGAAGTCCCTCGATGGGGCCGCGCTTGGGATGAAGTCCGGTGCGACCAGTTATGCCCTGCGCTATTTCCAGTTGCTCGAGGGCGACTGGCAACTGCCAGAGGGATTTGTGCCGGACAAGGTGATTCTCACCCTGCCCAAACAGGGAAAACAGCCGGCTCAACGGTTGGTGGTCAACTGGGGCGAGGTGCTCAAACCGCTTGCCGTGCCCCAGGTGGCACCTGCTGGTTGAATACTTGAACACCAGGGTCGGGTATTGGATAATCCCGCCGTCCATACGTTAAGAGGTCAGACATGAGCGCAGAATTGGAGACACCCTTGCCCATCCAGATGACGGATGCTGCGGCGAACAAGGTGAAATCCCTCATCACCGAGGAAGAGAATCCGGAGCTGAAGCTGCGGGTCTATATCACGGGTGGTGGTTGCTCCGGTTTCCAATACGGGTTTACCTTCGACGAGAAGATCAACGAAGGGGATACCGTGGTCGAGAAGAACGGCGTCATCATGGTCATTGACCCCATGAGCCTGCAGTATCTGGTCGGAGGCAGCGTCGACTATACCGAAGGACTGGAGGGCTCCCGTTTCATGGTGACCAATCCCAATGCCACCACCACCTGTGGCTGCGGCTCCAGCTTCTCTATCTGACAAAGGCCCTGCGGGGCCTTTTGTTTTCCCCCCCATTCTGTCTCTTCTGATTTGCCCACCAATTGGCTAAGTTAACCCATCTGTGGTCTATTTGACCGCAGAGTGAGGGTGTCGCTTTTTCAACTCATTGAATTATAAGGGGCGTAACAGTTGGTACGCCTTTTGATACATGGTCTCGGTCAAGGAGACAGGCCGACTCATCGGATACAAGGTGAGCGGCAAGACCCCAATCAGGCATACGTCAGGAAGAGAGTATGAATAAAAAATGGAAAGCGAAGCTGGCGGCTCATCCCGCCTGGGTGGCGGCCGGCATGGCGGCCGTGGTTATCCTTTGGTTTACCCGAGGGGAGGTGGTTGGTGCGGGGGAACATACGCCGCCGGCTGCCAAAGAAGTGAAGGCACCCCTCCCTAAGGTGCGGGTCAAGACACTGGTGGCCGAGTCCATCGAGCATACCCTGACCCTCTACGGGCGCACCGAGCCAGAGCGAGTCTCCCGCCTCGCGGCAGAAGTCTCGGGGCGTATCGAGGCCGTGCTGGTCGAAAAGGGCAGCTGGGTCGGGGCGGGGCAACCCTTGCTGCGTATCGCTCCGGAAAACCGGCCGGTACAGCTCAAGCGGGCAGAAGCGCAGCTGGCCTTGCGCGATATCGAGATCCAGGGGGCGCGCAAGCTCGCCTCTCAAGGATTCCAGGGCAAGGTTCAACTGGCCGAGAAGGAGGCTGCCCTGGCCGAGGCGCGCGCCGAAGTCGAACGACTGCGTCTCGAACTCGCCAACACCACGGTGCGAGCTCCCTTTGCCGGTGTGCTCAATAGCCGCAGCGTGGAGGTGGGGCAATACGTTGGAGTGGGCGATCCTCTGTTGGAAGTTGCCGATAACGACCCTTTGTTGATCCGTGCCGATGTTACCGAGCTGGATATTGGGCAGCTCAGTCAGGGGGGCAAGGCGAATATCCGCCTGAGCGAAAACAGGGAGAGCAAGGGAGTAATCCGTTTTCTCTCCCGAGTGTCGGATCCGGCCACTAACACCTTTGCCATCGAGGTGACCATGGCGAATCCCGATAGCCGTCTGCCGGCGGGCACCAGCGCCGAGCTGCACATTCCTCTGGGCAAGCAACTGGCCATCCCCTTGAGCCCGGCTTTGCTGGCCCTCGACGAGGCGGGACGCCTCGGCATCAAATCGGTGGAGGGGGACAGGGTCAAATTTACTCCGGCCAGGTTGGTTCGTACCGGTCCCGAGGGAAGCTGGCTTGGCGACGTGGGACCCCAGCTGGATGTGATCACTGTGGGGCAGGGTTTTGTCGCGGCCGGTGATCGTGTCGAGGTGGTGCGGGAAAGTGCCAATGGGGAGACGCGTTCATGAATGCCTTGATCGACGGGGCCATGCATCGGGCCCGGACCATGCTCTCCATCCTGGTGCTGCTGCTGGTGGCGGGTTTTTTCACCTATCGGGATATTCCTAAAGAGGCCGATCCTGATGTCACAATCCCCTTCATCTATGTCTCCATTTCTCACGACGGCATCTCACCGGAAGATGCGGAACGGATGCTGATCCGCCCCATGGAGACCGAGCTGCGAGGGCTGGATGGCGTCAAGGAGATGAGTGCGACCGCGAGCGAAGGACATGGCTCTGTGCTGCTCGAGTTTGAGGCAGGGCGTGATCCGGCCGAGGCGCTCAACGATGTGCGTGATCGCGTGAGTCTGGCCAAGGCCAAGTTACCCCAAGAGACCGATGAGCCCGTGGTGCGTGAGGTGACCATGGCCGATGAGAATCCGGTCTTGACCCTTAACCTCACCGGCAATGCCCCGGAGCGGGCGCTGATCACCCTGGCGCGGGATCTCAAAGACAAGATCGAGGGGCTGCGCGAGGTGCTCGAGGTGGAGATAGGAGGCGATCGTACCGACATTGTCGAGGTGCTGGTCGACCCGCTGCGTCTGCAGAGTTACAACCTGGATCAGAACGATATCTACAACCTTCTGTCACGCAATAACCGATTGGTAGCGGCCGGCACCCTGGACACGGGGCTCGGGCGTTTTGCCGTCAAGGTGCCCTCCGTCTTCGAGAGCATTCAAGATGTGATGACCATGCCGATCAAGGTCGAGGGAAATCGGGTCATCACCTTTCAGGATGTCGCCGAGATCCGCCGTGCTTACAGCGATCCCCTGACGGTGGCTCGCATCAATGGTCATCCCTCGATCTCGCTGGATATCAAGAAGCGTCCTGGTGAGAACGTCATCGAGACGGTGCAGAAGGTACGTGCCCTGGTGGCTCGCGAGCAGGCCATGTGGCCCGGCAATGTGCAGCCCGTTTACACCTGGGATGCCTCCGAGGGGGTAGTGCAGATGCTTGGCGATCTGCAAAACAACGTGCTCTCGGCTGTGTTGCTGGTAGTGATCGTCATCGTCGCCACCCTTGGACTGCGCAGCGCCGCCCTGGTGGCCATCTCCATCCCGGGCTCTTTCCTCACCGGCATCCTGGTGCTGGCCGTGTGCGGTTATACCATCAACATGGTCGTGCTATTTGCCCTCATCATGGCGGTCGGTATGCTGGTCGACTCGGCTATCGTCGTTACCGAGTATGCAGACAGGGCCATGTCGGAAGGCGCCAGCCGTCGCGAGGCCTATGGTGAGGCCGGGCGGCGCATGGCCTGGCCTATCATCGCCTCAACTGCGACGACCCTGGCCGCGTTTGCCCCTCTCATCTTCTGGCCCGGGATCATGGGCGAGTTTATGAAGTATCTGCCCATCACCCTCATCGCCACCCTGGCCGCTTCTCTGATAATGGCGCTCTGTTTTGTGCCTGTCCTGGGGGGGCTGATTGGCAAGTCTCGTACGGTCACCGAGCGTGAGCGGAACCAGCTGCTTCAGTCGGAGCAGGGCGATATCCTGACGCTCGATGGCTGGAGCGGACGCTACGTCCGTATGCTGGCCTGGGCCATTGCGCGACCGGTCAAGATATTGCTTGGTGCGCTGGCGTTTTCGGCCATAGTGATCGTGGGGTTTGCCAACTCCAATCTGGGGAGCGAGTTCTTTCCAAGCGGTGAACCCGAGGGCGCCAACCTGATAGTGCGATCCCACGGGGATCTCGCCACCAAGGAAAAAGATGCCCTGATGCGCGAGTTGGAGCAGGCTCTGCTGCCTATCACCGACATCAAGACCCTCTATACCCTGACCGGTGGTGAGGATCGTATCGGCATGTTCCGCCTCAATTTTCATGATTGGAGTGAACGTCGTCCTGCCAAGGTGATTGTGGCCGAGGTACGTGAACGCTTAAGCGGTTATGCCGGTGTCGAGATCGATGTGCGTGAAGATCAAAACGGGCCGCCTAGCGGCCGGGATCTCGAACTGCAGGTAAGTTCTCGCTACCCCGAGTTGCTCGCCCAAACTGCCAAGCGCCTGCGTCATGCTCTTGAGCAGGATGGGGCCTTCGTCAACGTGCAGGATAATGGCAGCCGCCCAGGGATCGAGTGGCAGCTGAAAGTCGACAGGGGGGATGCGGCTCGTTTTGGCGCCGATGCGACTCTGGTGGGATCGACGGTCCAGTTTGTGACCTCGGGTCTCAAGCTGGGGGAGTATAGGGCCGATGACGTCGACGATGAACTCGATATCCGGGTCCGTTTCCCGAGCGAATACAGAACCATAGACAGGCTATCCGAGTTACGTCTCAAGACGCCTCAGGGGCAGGTGCCCATCACCAACCTGGCTAGCCTTCAGCCCAAGCACAAGACCGACGTGATCCGCAAGGTGGATGGTCGTCAGGTCATCACGTTGCAGGCGGATATGGCGGAGGGGAAGTTACTGAGCCTCGAGCTGCCTAGATTGATGAAGGCACTGAAAGGAATGGCGCAGGATCCACGAGTGAGCGTGGAGGCCAAGGGGCAGAATGAAGAGCAGGATGAGTCGTCTGCATTCCTGGGCAAGGCATTCATGATTGCCCTCTTCATGATAGCCATCATATTGGTGACCCAGTTCAACTCCTTCTATCAGACGTTTTTAATCCTGACGGCCGTGCTGTTTAGCACAGTGGGCGTCCTGCTAGGACTGATGATCGCAAGGCAGCCTTTCGGCATCGTCATGTCGGGGATCGGGGTAATTGCCTTGGCGGGGATAGTCGTCAACAACAATATCGTGTTGATCGACACCTTTAATCAGCTCCGTAAAGAGGGGATTGCACTGCAAGAGGCAATATTGCGTACCGGAGCCCAGCGGCTAAGACCCGTACTGCTGACAACGGTCACCACCATCCTCGGCCTGCTGCCCATGGTACTGAAGATCAACCTCGACTTTCTGACTCCGAAGATTGAGTTGGGTGGGCCATCTACCGCTTTCTGGAGCCAGCTTGCAACAACAGTCGCCGGTGGCTTGGCGTTTGCCACACTGCTGACGCTGGTTCTGACCCCTTGCCTACTGGCTTTGGGGGAGCGGCGGCGCGAGCGCAAGAGACAGCCACTGCGTCAGGTGGCGTGACCTCCGACCTGAAGGATAAGGGAGGCAAAATGCATCGAGGTGGATCATACTGTCGATCCGCCTCGGTGAGGCAGTAAGCAGATAAGGTTGTTTTTTAAACATATAAGCTTGTTTTTAAAAAACTTTTGAAAAAAGCCTTGTCATCCCGGCGCGCCTCCCTATAATGCGCCCTCACCAGCACGGCGGATGACGCCGGATGGTCAGCGAGTTGGCAACGCCAACCACGCTGCGAAAGAAAAGCGACAATGATGCTTGACTTTCAAAATGAGGAGCGTAAGATGCGCAGCCTCAGCCGACAAGGCAACGTTCTTTAACAAATTGAATC
>NZ_CDCE01000027.1:74597-163846 GCF_000819805.1 Aeromonas diversa CDC 2478-85 | reverse complement strand
CTGGTGAGGGCGCATTATAGAGATCTCTCTCTCGCTGGCAAGGGAAAAACCCAGAAAATATCACTCTGCGCGACTGTTTGCCTAAACCACCAACAGTTGCACACATTACCCACAGAGTTACCCACAAAACCTGATTTCCCCCGTCCCTTTATTCTGCTTTTACGCCCTTTTTACGCGATGCCCTGCAGCCTTTATAGAGGCTTTACGCGGCTCTTCCTTAGGATGGCGCCGACCAATCCAATAACGGAGTCACTATGAATTGGCTTTATCTGGTGCTGGTAATCGCCCTCACCGTTTATTTGGCGCGTGCACTGGCACGCTCACATGAATAAGGAAGAAGGATCATGTGGCAAACCTATCTTTACCCAGCAGCTTACCTCTCGCTGCTACTGCTGCCTGCGCCTCTGCTTGGCCGCTACCTTTACCATGTCTTCGAGGGACGAACCCGCTGGCTAGGCCCGATGGAGCGAGCCACCCTGGCGGCATGCGGCACCGATGGCCGCGAACAGGACTGGCGAGGCTATTTACTTAGTCTGGTGGCCTTCAACCTGGCCGGCCTGACCCTGCTCTTTGTGATTCTGCTCTCTCAGGGTGCTCTGCCTCTGAATCCGGAGCACCTGCCTGGCCTGAACTGGCAACTCGCCTTCAACACGGCGGTCAGCTTCATGACCAACACCAACTGGCAAGCCTATTCCGGTGAGGCCGCCCTCTCCTACTTCAGCCAGATGGCAGGCCTGACCACCCAGAACTTCGTTTCTGCAGCCACCGGGGCCACCGCCGCCATTGCGCTGTTCCGCGGGATCGCTCGCCAACAGACCACCAGCCTGGGTAACTTCTGGGTCGATCTGGTGCGCTTCTGCCTGTACGTGCTGCTTCCTCTCTCACTGCTCCTTGCCATGGTGCTGGTATGGCAGGGCGTGCCCCAGAGCCTGGGACACTATTTGCCCTTTACCGGTGTTGAAGGCCACGAGCAGGTACTACCGCTGGGGCCGGCCGCATCTCAGATCGCCATCAAGCAGCTAGGCTCCAACGGTGGTGGCTTCTTTGGCATCAACTCCGCCCACCCGTTCGAGAACCCGACCGCCCTCACCAACTGGCTGGAGATGGTGGCCCTGCTGACCATAGCGGCGGCCATGGTCTTTACGTTCGGACGTTATGTAAAGGATATGGCCCACAGCCGCGCCATCGTGTTCGCCATGGCAACCCTGTTTGTGGTGGGCCTTGTCATCACCCTCAGCCAGGAGCTGGCGGCCGACCCCAATCTGCATCAGCTGACCACCCAGGCCGGTAACTGGGAAGGAAAGGAGAGCCGCTTAGGCCCTACCCTCTCCGCGCTCTGGGCCGTGGCTACCACCTCAGCTTCCAACGGTTCGGTCAACGCCATGCACGACAGCTTCAGCCCGCTCGGCGGCATGGTGACCATGTTCAACATGCTTCTCGGCGAAGTGATCTTCGGCGGCATCGGCGCTGGCATCTACGGCATGCTGCTGTTCGTGCTGCTCACCGTCTTCCTGTGCGGCCTGATGGTGGGACGTACCCCCACTTACCTTGGCAAGCGCCTTGGCATCGCCGAGATGAAGTGGGTGGTGGCCAGCATGCTGGTCATGCCGGTCGGAGTCCTGGTCCTTGGTGGAATCACCCTGATGTTGCCTGACTCAGCCGCTGTCATCGGCCACGAGGGTCCCCATGGCCTGTCACGCCTCATCTACGCCTACGCCTCAGGCACAGGCAACAACGGCTCGGCCTTCGCCGGACTGGCAGCCGCCGACAACTGGCAATGCATCGCCATCGGTCTGGCCATGCTGCTCGGCCGCTTCGGCTACATAGTGCCAGTGCTGGCCATCGCCGGTCTGCTGGCTCGCAGCCCCCGCCAGGAGGCCAGCGACAGCGACTTCCCGGTCGGCGGTCCGCTGTTTGTCACCCTGCTGATCATTACCATTTTGCTGATAGGCGGTCTCTCTTTCCTGCCAGTTCTGGCTCTGGGCCCGATCGCCGAACATCTGATGCTGGGAGCATTCTCTTCATGAGCAAGTCCATAACCCTGGCCAACGGGCACAAACAGCCCCAGGCCGCACGCCGCCCTTCACTGTTGCTGACCGCGGCTGTCGAGGCATTCCGCCGCTTTAACCCGACAGCGCTGTGGGGAAGCCCGATCCTCTTTACCCTCTGGTTGTGCGCCGCGCTGGCCACCATGGAGTCCCTGCTTGGCCGCCCCGTTTCCGGTGTGGCCACCGGCCTGGCCTGGCAACTGACCGCCTGGCTCTGGCTGACACTGTGGTTTGCCAACTTCGCCGAGACCCTGGCCGAGGGGCGCGGCAAGGCGCGTGCCGACAGTCTTAAGGCGGGCATGAATCAGTTACAGGCACGCCGTGTGGGTGCCCTGGATGATCGTCAGGGCGAATGGGTTGCCGCCACCGATCTTCGTAAAGGAGATCTGGTGCTGGTGCATGCCGGCGAGATGATCCCGGCCGATGGCGAGGTGGTGCAAGGCATTGCCTCGGTCAATGAGGCCGCCATCACGGGCGAGTCGGCACCGGTGATCCGCGAGTCGGGTACCGACAAGAGCGGTGTGACCGGTAACACCCAGGTGGTCTCGGACCAGATCTGGATCCGGGTCACCGCCAATCCGGGTGAGAGCACCCTGGATCGGATGATCGCCCTGGTCGAAGGAGCCAAACGGCAGAAGACCCCCAACGAGCAGGCGCTGACCGCCCTGCTGGTTGGGTTGACTCTGATCTTCTTGCTGGTCGTGGCGACTCTGCCCCTGTTCCTCGGCTATAACCAGACCCAGGTACCGCGCCTCTATCTGATCGCCCTGTTTATCACGCTCATCCCGACCACCATAGGCGGTCTGCTCTCGGCCATCGGCATCGCCGGGATGGACCGGCTGGTGAAGCTCAACGTGATCGCCAAGTCGGGCCGCGCCGTGGAAGCGGCCGGTGACGTGCGCACCCTGCTGCTCGACAAGACAGGTACTATCACCTTCGGCAACCGTATGGCCGACGAGCTAATCCCGGCCCCCGGCGTCGAGCCTTCGCTGCTCAGTCAGGCCGCCATGCTGGCCTCGCTCGGCGACAGCACCCCGGAGGGGAAATCGATCCTGGCCCTGGGTGCAGCAACCCTGCAGGCCCCCGAACTGCTGCCGAGCGATACGGTGATCCCCTTCACCGCCGAGACCCGGTTAAGCGGTCTGGACCGCAACCGCCACAGCTACCGCAAGGGCGCCGTGGATGCCGTGCTCGCCTATCTGGCGCTCTCGCGCGAGAAGATGCCAGAGCCCCTGCGCCAGGCCGTCGATCGCATCGCCCGCCAAGGGGGAACGCCGCTGTTGGTCTGTACTCAGGATCGGCTGCTCGGTGTGGTCTACCTCAAGGACATCATCAAGCCCGGCATCAAGGCGCGCTTCCAGATGCTGCGCCACCTCGGCATCCGGACCGTGATGATCACTGGTGACAACCCCCTCACCGCCGCCGCCATCGCCGCCGAGGCCGGGGTCGACGACTTCATCGCCGAGGCGACCCCGGAGAAGAAGCTCGCCTATATCCGCCAGGAGCAGGCCGGTGGCCGCTTGGTCGCCATGTGCGGCGACGGCGCAAACGACGCCCCCGCCCTGGCCCAGGCCGACGTGGGTCTGGCCATGAACGAGGGAACTCAGGCCGCCAAGGAGGCAGGCAATCTGGTCGATCTCGATTCCAACCCGACCAAGCTGCTGGACGTGGTGCAGGTGGGCAAACAGCTGCTGGTCACCCGCGGCGCTCTCACCACCTTCTCCATCGCCAACGATCTGGCCAAGTACTTCGCCATCCTGCCGGCCTTGTTCGTAGCGGCCTACCCGCAGCTCGGCGTGCTCAACCTGATGCAACTGCACAGCCCGGAGAGTGCCATCCTGTCGGCCATCATCTTCAACGCCCTGGTGATCGTGGCTCTGGTGCCACTGGCACTGCGCGGAGTGAGCCTCAAGGGCACCGCCGCCGAGCTGCTGCGCCGCAACCTGCTGATCTACGGCGTGGGCGGACTCATAGTCCCCTTCGTCGGCATCAAGCTTATCGACGTGATTGTGACCGGCCTCGGGCTGGTATAAGGAAGAGAGACCATGATCGCTATTCGTACCCTGCTGACCCTGACCCTGCTACTCGGGGTCGGTTACCCCCTCGCCGTGACGGGCCTGGCCCAGTGGTTATTCCCCTGGCAGGCCAACGGCAGCCAGTTGCACAACGCCGAGGGAAAACTCATCGGCAGCGCCTTGCTGGCACAGCCTTTCCAGCAGGCCAAGTATTTCACCCCGCGCCCTTCGGCCAGCGAGTTTGCCTCTCTCGGCGGCAGTGCCAGCAACTTGGGCATGAGCGCCCCGGCGCGCCGCGCCTTTGCCGAGCAACAAGCCGCCGCCGGCTTCACCGATGCCGCCTTGCTGACTCGCTCCGCCTCCGGGCTCGATCCACACCTGCCTTTGACGGCGGTGCTGGAGCAGGTCGATCGAGTGGCCAAGGCTCGCGGCATGAAACCGAATGAACTGACGGAGCTGATCCGGTCCCATCAGGAAGCTGGTATCCTTGGCCCGTCTGTCATCAATGTGCTGGAGCTGAACCTGCTCCTCGATAAGGATCACCATGCGTGATGATGTGCGAGCCGACGCCCTGCTGGCGAGCCTGGAGAATGAACAGAAGGGCAAGCTCAAGGTCTTTCTCGGTGCAGCCCCCGGCGTAGGCAAGACCTACGCCATGCTGCAGGCGGTACGAGAGCAGGCCCGGGAAGGGGTCGACCTGCTTATCGGGGTCGTTGAAACCCATGGCCGGCGCGAGACGCTGGCCATGCTCGACAAACTGCCTATGCTGCCGCGGATGCCGATCTACCACCGTGGTCAGCGGCTCGAGGAGATGGATCTCGACGGTCTGCTGGCGCGCAAACCGGCGCTGGCGGTGGTGGATGAGCTGGCTCACTCCAACGCCCCCGGCTGTCGCCATGAGAAACGCTGGCAGGATGTGCAAGAGCTGTTGGCTGCCGGCATCGACGTCTACACCACCCTCAACGTGCAGCACCTCGAGAGCCTCAACGATCTGGTGTGGCAGCTGACCGGGGTGCGGGTGCGAGAGACCCTGCCCGATCAGGTGCTGCTCGATGCCGACAGTCTGGTGCTGATTGATCTGCCACCCAAGGAGCTGCTCGATCGGCTGCGCGAGGGCAAGGTCTACGTCCCTCACCAGGCGCGTGCCGCGCTGCAGTCTTTCTTCTCTCTCAACAACCTCACCGCCCTGCGCGAGCTGGCCATGCAGACCGCAGCCAGCCATGTGGAGGGAGACTTGCAGTTGCAGTGGCAGGCCGCAGGCAAGAGCACCCTGCCCCTGCGCGGCAAGCTGATGGTCTGCCTGGGTGATGATGATCAGGGCGCGGCCCTGGTGCGCCACGGTCACCGCTTCGCCCAGCGCCGCCAGCTCCCCTGGTTGGTGGTGCACGTGGACACCCGGGGAGAGGCGACCCCGGCAACCGAGCAGGCCTTGGCCCTTGCCTCCCAACTGGGTGCCAGGGTCATCACCCTCTCGAGCCCCTCGGTGGCCGACGCCCTGCTCGAGACCGCCGATCAGCAGCAGGTATCCCAGTTGCTGCTTGGCAAACCCCACAAGATTCCCTGGCGCCCCTCTCTGGTGCGCCACCTCATCAAGGCCGCCAAGGGGCTCGAGATCACCCTGGTCGATCTGGATCAACGCAGCTCGTCATTGCGCCGGCACGACGTGGCGCCCGGCAAGCCTCACGAATACCTCTTCTCGCTGGCGGTCATGGGGATCACCTCTGCCACGGCCTGGCTGCTGTCGGACTGGTTGCCCGCCAGCTCGATGCCACTGCTGTTCGTGCTCGGGGTGATGACCACGGCGCTCGGCACCAGTCTGCTGCCCGCCGCCCTGGCGGCACTGATCGGCTTTGTCGCCCACAACCTGCTGTTTGTCGAACCCCTCTTCTCCCTGACCGTCAACAAGCACAGCGACCTGCTCACCCTGCTGGTGCTGCTTATCGTCGGCATGACGGCGGGCCGGCTTGCCTCCCGCCAGCGTCAGCAGCTGGTGAGCCTGCGCGAGAGCCAGCATCTGGGCAACGCCCTGCTCTCCCTTAGCCAGGCGCTGACCAAGGCCAACAATCGTGAAGAGGTGCTGCGCCAGGGGAGCAAGGCGATCGCCCGCGCCCTCACGACCGACGTGCGGGTGCTCGACGCCCAGTATCAGGAACACGGTGGAGGCACGGAGCAGCCTCCGGGGCAAACGGACAAGGCCGCCATCGACTGGTGCCTGGCTCAGCAGCAGAGCGCCGGCGCCCATACCGCCACCCTGAACGCGGCCGAGGCACAATACCTGCCGCTCACCGACACCCTTGTGCTCGGGCTACGCCTCGGCAAACCCCTGTCGGCCGGCTCGGAGCGCCAGCTGCAAGCCTTGCTGGCCGACATCCGCGCCGCCCTGGCTCGGATCGATCTCGACGAACGCCTCGCCGACAGCCAGCTGCAGGCCGAAACCGACCGAATGCGTGCTGCCCTGCTCTCGTCGGTCTCACACGACCTCAAGACGCCACTGGCGACCATCATGGGGGCCGGTGGCACCCTGCTGGAATATGGTGAACGGATCCCGGATGAGGAGCGCATCGAGCTGCTTCAGTCGGTGCAGGAGGAAGCGGCGCGGCTGCACGGCTATGTGCAGAACCTGCTCGACATGACCCGTATCGGCTCCCCCGACTTCCAGCTCAAGCGCGACTGGATCGCCATCGAAGAGCTGGTCGAACACGCCCGTCATCGGCTCGCCGCCTCCTGGCGCCAGCACAAGCTATTGATACACCTCGATCAGCACGTCCCCCTCCTCTATGTGCATGGCGCCCTGATCGAGCAGGTGCTGGTCAACATCCTCGACAACGCCTCCCGCTACTCACCGGTCGGCACTCCCATCGAGCTCAAGGTGATGCTGGCCGACCCGGACATCATCATCGATATCATCGACATCGGGGTCGGCATCGCCGAGTCGGACCGGGACAAGATCTTCAACCTCTTCTACACCCAGCCGGTCGGTGACTGTGGCAGCCGCGGCACCGGGCTTGGCCTCGCCATTTCCCGCGCCATGATAGAAGCCCACGGCGGACGGATCTGGGCCTTCCCGGGCCCGAACCGCATCGGCACCTGCATGCGCATCGCCCTGCCCCTGGCCCTCAATTCACCGGAGACGTGATGGCCCATATCTTGATCATCGACGACGAACAGGCGATCCGCCGCTTCTTGCGTATCAGCCTGACTGCCGAAGGCCATCAGGTGAGCGAGGCCGTCAGCGTCGACGAAGGGCTGGCCGCCTATCGTCATACCCTGCCCGACCTCGTCATTCTGGATCTTGGCCTGCCGGACGGGGATGGCAGTCAGATCCTGACCCGTATCCGTGAACATCATCAGCTGCCGGTGTTGGTGCTCTCGGCCCGGGATTCGGAGCAGGAGAAGGTGCGCCTGCTCGATGCCGGCGCCAACGACTATATGAGCAAGCCGTTCGGCATCCAGGAGATGATGGCGCGTATTCGGGTGCTGCTGCGTCAGCGGGTCGGCGTGACTCAGAGCGACTGTCGTCGCTTCCCGCGCTGCGGACTCAGTGTCGATGCCACCAACCACAAGGTGACCCTGCACGATGAGGATGTCACCCTGTCACGCAAGGAGTTCGCCCTGCTGCAGGCCCTGGTCTGCCACCCGGGCAAGCTGGTACTACAGACCCAGCTGCTCAACGACATCTGGGGGCCGAGCCACAAGGAAGACACCCATTATCTGCGCATCGTGGTCGCCAGCCTGCGCAAGAAGCTGGGCGACAACCCTCAGGCCCCCCGCCTCATCGAGACCGAGACCGGCATCGGCTACCGCTTCATCGGCCAGTGACGTTCCACGTGGAACGCCTGGCCGCCCACAGGGCGAGCCCGGCGCACACCAAGAGCACGCCCCCCAGCGATTGCACCCAGCCGGCCAGCGCCAGCCCCAGGCTGAGTAGCAGGTAATACCCCAAGCCGAACAGGGCGCCGGCACTGCCGGCCACCGTTCGATAGTCGCGCAGAGCCTGACTTAGCACGTTCGGGATCGCCACCCCGAAGGCGATCACTACCCCCAGCATGGGCAACACGAAGGCCGCACTCCCCTGAAGCAAGATAATCCCGATGGCCGAACCGCACGCCAGGGCGCAGGCGCGGCGCACCAGGCGATCCGGTGTCACCCCCTGCCCCAGCCAGCGGCGGTTGAGCAGGCTGCCGGCCAGGGTGGCCAGCGCCAGTAACCAGCCCGAATAGCCGAACTCGGCCGCCCCCAACCCCAAGCGAGCAAACAGGAAGGGCGCCAGGCTGTAGTAGCCAAACAGCATGATGTTGAACAGGGCCACCAGCAGGGCACTGCGCAGCACGCTCCGATCGGCCAGCATGCGCAGCAGCAGCGGTGCCATGGCCACCGGGACAACGTCCGCCGGACGGGTCTCGGGAAGGCGCCACAGGGCGAGCACCAGCAGTCCGGAGGCGAGCAGCGCCAGTGCCACGAACACGCCACGGTGGCCGAAGTGCTCGGCCAGCTGACCGCCGCTGAGCAGCCCCAGCACAGGACTGGCCGCCAGCGCCACCCCCATGATGGAGAAGATCTGTGCCAGGTCATGGCCCTGATAGCGATCACGCAGCATGGTCTGGGTCACCACGGAGCCGGTGGCGGCGCCGAAGGCGGCGAGCCCCCGCGCCAGCAGTAGCCAGTCGAAGTCGGGAGCCCACAGGGCCAGCAGGGCGCCGGCCGCGTAGGTGACCAGCCCGAGCAGCATAGCCGGTCGACGCCCGAGGCGATCGCACAGGTGCCCCCAGGCCACCACGCCGGCGGCAAACGCCAGAAAGTAGATGGACAGGGTCTGGGAGGCCTGCGCCTCGCTCACACCGAAGTGGCGGGCGATGCCGGTCAGCGCCGGGCTATAGATGGTTTCGACCACCTGAGGAAACGTCATCAGCAGGATGATGAGCCAGCGGGGTGGCGTGGTGGGCTGTGTCATGGGGCACCTCATGGATTGAGAAAAGGCGCCCAGTGTAGAGAAGCGAGAGTTGGCACATTACAATGATCGGGTCATTTAATAGCGAAAGTCCGCCATCATGGCCTTCATCACCCCCACCACCCGCTTCAATCCCGACCTGCTGACCCCCCCGGTGATCGGGATCGCCGCCGATCTGGGGCAGCACGACTCGGGACGCCATCACCACGCCCGCCATCAGTTGCTGTTCGCCAACCAAGGCTGCATCACCATAGAGCTGGCCGACACCCTGTGCGTACTGCCACCGACCCGGGCGGCCTGGATCCCGGCCGGCACTGGGCACCGCGCCCTGATGCGTGGCGTGGTAGCATACCGCTCGCTCTATTTCGCGCAGACGGCGGCGCCCACCTTGCCCCTCGGGGTGCTGGAGGTAAATCCCTTGTTGCGGGAGGTGATCGAGCGGATGGCCTTCTGGCCCTGGGATATGACGGCGCAGGCGCAACAGAGCCTGCTGACGGTGTGCGAGGAGGAGTTGCTGGCGGCCCCGCGCCAGCCGTGGCAGCTACCCTTCCCGCGCGATGCGCGGCTGGCAGCCTGGCTGGACGGGGTACGTGGCGGCGCGCTGCCGGAGCGATTGAATCAGCTGGCCAACCGGGTGGCAGCCAGCGAGCGCACCCTGGGGCGCATCTTCTTGCGCGAGACCGGCATGTCGTATCAGGCCTGGCGTCAGCAGTGGCGACTGCTGCGGGCAATGGAGCTGCTGGCCGAGTCGGGCAGTCTGAGCCAGACGGCCCAGGCCCTCGACTTTGCCAGCGACAGCGCCTTCATCGCTTTCTTTCGCCAGCACACGGGGCAGACCCCGCTGCGCTACCTTAACCACGGGGCTCCTCCGCGCTGCTGACCTCGGTCAGCATGACGCTGGGCTCCAGCGGGCGCAGGTTCTCCATGGCCTCGGCCACCACGGCAGCACTGGCCTCTGCCACTTCACTCTTCACTTCCTGATGCAAGCTTGCCAAATCCAGAGTCGGTCTCTCCCCAGTCTCATTGGCGTTAGCGGTCAGAGCCATGGTGGCAAACAGGGCGGCGATCAGGGTTTTCATATTGGATATCTCCATTGGGTTGATTACCCTATGGCTATTCCAAGTCTCGTGCCAAAAGTTAACGCCTTGATTTAATTAAGCTTTACCTCAAACACCGTTCTATAACTCTTCACCACGGTTAACCATTAACCACCGAGTGGTTTTTTTCACCACCTCACAGTTTCTGTTCCACGTGGAACGTCCACCTTGCCCGTCGACACCCGCCCCACCGCTGGGATAAGGTGGATCTCTTTCATAACAAAGCAGACGACACACAGGACGGACCCCTCACCATGGACTTCTCCAGCTTCGGCGAGAAATTTACCCGCCACGCCGGCATCACCCAGTTGATGGATGACCTCAACCAGGGGCTGACCAACCCCGACGCCATCATGCTCGGTGGCGGCAACCCGGCCCCCATCCCCGCCATGCTGGATCAGTTCCAGCAACAAGCGCAGGCGCTGCTGGAGAGCGGCGATCTGGTGCGTGCCATGGCCAACTACGACGGCCCGCAGGGAAAAGATCGCTTCATTGGTGCCTTGGCAGACCTGCTGCGCCGCGAACTGGGCTGGGACATCACGGCGCGCAACATCGCCCTGACCAACGGCAGCCAGAACGCGTTCTTCTACCTCTTCAACCTGCTGGCCGGCGAGTTTCCGGATGGCCGCAAGAAGAAGGTGCTCTTCCCCCTGGCCCCCGAGTACATCGGTTATGCCGATTCGGCCCTGAGCGAAGACCACTTCGTCGCCTACAAGCCGACCATAGAGAAGCTGCCCGAGGGGCAGTTCAAGTACCACGTCGACTTCGAGCACCTCGAGGTGGGCGATGACATCGGCGTCATCTGCGTGTCGCGCCCCACTAACCCCACCGGCAACGTGCTGACCGACGAGGAGATCGAGCACCTGGATCAGATCGCCCGTGCCAAGGGGATTCCACTGCTCCTCGACAACGCCTACGGCGTCCCCTTCCCCGGCATCATCTTCAGCGACGTGAAGCCGTTCTGGAACACCAACACCATTCTCTGCATGAGCCTCTCCAAGCTGGGACTACCGGGCACCCGCTGCGGCATCGTGATTGCCCAGGAGCCCATCATCCAGGCCATCACCAACCTGAGCGGCATCATCAACCTGGCACCGGGCAGCCTGGGGCCGGCCATGGCAATTCCGATGATCGAGAGCGGTGACATCATTACCCTGAGCGAGCAGGTGGTGAAGCCCTTCTACCGGGAGCGGGCCAACCTGGCGGTGAAGCTGCTGCGTGAGGCGATCCCCGATCCGCGCTTCCACATTCACAAGCCGGAGGGAGCGCTGTTTCTCTGGCTCTGGTTCGAAGACTTGCCCATTCACTGCGCCGAGCTCTACCAACGCCTCAAGGAGAAGAACCTGCTGATCGTCCCCGGCCACTACTTCTTCCCCGGCATCGACGATCCCGACTGGCGTCACAGCCAGGAGTGTATCCGCCTCAACTACGCCCAGAACGAAGACCTGGTGCGCCGCGGCATCGCCATCCTGGCGGACGAGATCAACGCCCTCTACGCCTGACGCTGACACAAAAAAGGCCTGCATTCGCAGGCCTTTCTCTTTTCACGCCGATCACTCGCCAGCAGGCAATGCCAAGGGCTCGGGTTTGCCAATGGCAATCTGGCGCGGCTTGAGGTGTTCGGGCAGCTCGCGGGCCAGTTCGATCTGCAGCAGGCCATGTTCGAGGCGTGCCCCCTGCACCTCCACGTGCTGGCTCAACTTGAACGACAGGGTGAAGTCCCGCTCGGCGATGCCCTGATGGAGAAAGCGGCGCTCCTCCTCAGACGGGCGCTTGAGCCCCTTGATGCTCAGGGTGCCCTGTTCGGTCTCAATATGCAGCTCGTCACGCTCGAAACCTGCCACCGCCACTGTGATCAGGTAACGCTCCTGCTCCAGCTTCTCGATGTTATAGGGAGGCCAGCCGACGCTCTTCTGTTCGAACAGCCCTTCCAGTTCGCGGGCCATCCGCTCGAAGCCAACCACATTGGGATACAGGGAAGAAAAATCGATACGCATGTCACTATCCTCATTCAAGCAATAGTCGGGGTGGCCGGGCCCGCAGCGCCCGGCCGGTTCATGTCGTGATAATCAGCCGTTGATGTCGATACGGCGGGGTTTCATCGCCTCGGGCACTTCGCGCACCAGGTCGACGTGCAGCAGGCCATTCTTGAGGTCGGCGCCCTTGACACGGACATAGTCGGCCAGCTGGAAGCGGCGCTCGAAGCCACGCTCGGCGATGCCCTGATAGAGGTAGTTGCGGCCGCTGTCAGCCTGCTTGCTCCCCTTCACGGTGAGCAGGTTTTCCTGGAAGCTGATCTCGAGCTCCTCCTGGGTGAAGCCGGCCACCGCCATGGTGATGCGGTAGTCGTGCTCGCCGAGCAGCTCGATGTTATACGGGGGATAGCCGCCATTGCCGTTGCTCGCGGCCGATTCGATCAGGCTGGCGAGACGGTCAAAACCGATGGCGGAACGATAGAGCGGAGAAAAGTCGAAATTACGCATGCTATTACCCTCATGTGAGCGATAACGGATGATGGCCCTCCGGTTGGACGGGCTAGCTGGTCGAAACCCCTGTCGGGCATTTCGGCCTTATCACCTATGTAGGGATGCCCTCATCGGCTTTCAAGGGGAGAATGCAAAAGAGGGCCGCAGCCCTCTCTCGTCCTTCAGCGGGTCGCCAGTTCGGCGTCCATCATCTCCTTCATGCGAAACTTCTGCAGCTTGCCGGTCACCGTCATGGGGTACTCCTCGACGAAGCGAATGTATTTGGGCACCTTGAAGTAGGCAATGCGCTCCTCAAGATAGGCGCGCAGCGCCCCCTCGTCGAGCAGGGCGCCGGCCTTGAGGCGTACCCAGGCGCACACCTCCTCCCCGTAGCGATCGCTGTCGACACCGAACACGGCGGCATCTTGCACGTCCGGGTGGGTGTAGATGCGATCCTCGATCTCCTTGGGGTAGATGTTCTCGCCACCGCGGATGATCAGCTCCTTGAGGCGGCCCACCACCTGCACGTAACCCTCCTCGTCCATCAGGCCGAGATCCCCCGAGTGCAGCCACCCCCCATCATCTATGGTGGCCGCCGTCTTGGCCGGGTCTTCCCAGTAGCCCAGCATGACGTTGTAACCGCGACAGCAGATCTCCCCCCGTTGGCCCACCGGCACTGTGTTGCCCTCCAGGTCCACCAGCTTGATCTCGGTGTGGGGCAGCACCCTGCCCACCGTGGTCACCCGCTTCTCCAGTGGCGCGTCGATGGCGGTCATGTGGTTGATCGGGCTGCACTCGGTCTGGCCGTAGGCGATGGTCACCTCGGTCATGTGCAGCAGGGTCTGCACCTTGCGCATCAGATGCTCCGGGCAGAGTGCGCCGGCCATGATGCCGGTGCGCAGGGAGGACAGGTCATAACGCTCGAAGTCGGGCAGCGCCAGCTCGGCGATGAACATCGTCGGCACCCCGTGCAGGGCGGTGCAGCGCTCCTCGCTCACCATGGCGAGGGTCTCGACTGCATCGAACGACTCGGCCGGGAACAGGGCGCAGGCGCCGACGCTGAGGCAGACCAGGTTGCCGAGCACCATGCCGAAACAGTGGTAGAGCGGCACCGGGATGCAGAGGCGATCTTGCTCGCTAAAAGCCATACCGGCGGCCACCAGCCTGGCATTGTTGAGGATGTTGCTATGGGTCAGGGTCGCCCCCTTGGGGTTGCCCGTGGTGCCCGAGGTAAACTGGATATTGATGGGGTCGCTCGCGGTGAGCGTCGCGGCCACCCGCTCCAGCTCGGTCTGGGGTGTGGCATCGCCACGCGCCTGCAGATCGGCGAAATTGAGCATGCCCGCCGTGGCGCCACTCCCCAGCCGGATCACCCACTCCAGGCTCGGCAACAGGGCAGAGCACAGGGCCCCGGGGGCACACTGTTCCAGCTCGGGGGCCAGGGTCTGCAACATGGCCAGATAGTCGCTGCCCTTAAACCCCTCGGCACAGATGAGGGCACGGCAGCCCACGTTGTTGATGGCGAACTCCAGCTCACTGCGCCGATAGGCCGGGTTGATACAAACCATGATGGCGCCGATGCGTGCAGTGGCGTACTGCACCAGGCACCACTCGATGTTATTGGGGGACCAGATCCCCACCCGGTCGCCGGGGCGGATACCGATGGCGAGCAGGCCGCGAGCAACCCGGTCGACCTCGCTCAGGTAGTCGCGCCAGCTCCAGCGGATCTGCTGGTGGCGCACTACCACGGCGGGGCGGTCGGGATAACGGCGGGCGATGTCGACGAGCTGCTCGCCGAGGGTGAGGTCGATGAGGGGCATCTCCTCGCCCCCCTTTCGATAGCTGAGCATTGTCATGTTGGCTCCTTGCCTGGGTGGAAAGATGCCTACTGCACGGCTGGCGTATAAGGTGCCATGTTAACTTAATGTAAATTTGCACCTCCCAACAGCCGACTTTGGTCGCAAGTTGGCGTTGGCCCAATCCTTACGGTTATCGACCTTCAGGCCACTACCCCCTGTGGCGCACCGGCGGCACACTGGAGCCTCACTACACACACTCGAGGCTCCCCCATGAAGATCACCCAGGTTCGTAACGCCACCCTGCTCATCGACTACGCCGGTCAGCGCTTTCTGATCGACCCCATGCTGAGCGAACGGGGCAGCTTCCCCGGCTTCGCCGGCACCGCCAACAGCCACCTGCGCAATCCCTTGGTCGACCTGCCCCTGCCACTCGACACCCTCACCCGGGTCGATGCCATCCTGGTCACCCACCGCCACCCGGATCACTGGGACGAGACCGCCAGCCGCCGCTTGCCCAAGGATCTCCCCCTGTTTGCCCAGCACGCCGACGACGCCGCCGGGTTTGTGGCTGAGGGCTTTCGCGACGTGCGCCGCCTCGATCGGGTGGCAGGGTTCGGCGATATCCATTTGCACCGTACCGGCGGCCAGCACGGTGGCGAGGTGGTGATGGCGGCGCTCGGGACACGCCTCGGCGAGGTGTGCGGCGTGGTCTTCAGCCACCCGGACGAACCGACTCTCTACCTGGCGGGTGATACCGTCTGGCACCCGGCGGTGGCCGAGGCCCTCGCCACCCACACCCCTGATGTGGTGGTGCTCAACTGTGGCGACGCCCAGTTTCCGGAGCTGGGGCGCATCATCATGGGCAGCGATGATGTGTTAGCCGTGTGCCACGCTGCCCCACAGGCCACCCTCATCGCCAGCCACATGGAGGCAGTCAATCACGCCACCCTGAGCCGGGCAGCCCTGCGCGATACCCTGACCGCCCACGGCATGCAGGATCGGGTGCGAATCCCCCAAGACGGGGAGAGCCTGACCTTCCCGGCCACCGCGCCCGTGGCCCACACCCCGTCGCCGCGTTTATGATGGCGCTACGATCCTGAGCAGTGAGGTGCCCATGTCCATTCCCGTCGTCGCCGTGGTGGCTTGCGGCCATTTCAGCCCCTTCCACCTGTCGGTACCCTGTCTGGTATTTGGCGACGTGTTGCCGGGCCAGCCCTTGTTTACCTTGCGCCTGTGTGCCGGCGAGCAAGGTCTGCCCGGCTCGGCCCAGGGTTTTAGCCTCGCCACCCCCTTCGGACTGGAGGGACTCAATGACGCCGACATCGTCATAGTGCCCCACTGGCGCGATCCCGCCGAGCGGCCCCCGGCCCCCCTGCTCGACGCCCTGGTGCGCGCCCACGCCCGCGGTGCCACCCTGGTTGGCCTGTGCCTCGGCACCTATGTGCTGGCCCACACCGGCCTGCTCGACGGGCGCCGCGCCGCCACCCATTGGGAGCTGGAGCACGACTTCGTACGGCGCTTCCCCACCGTTAGCCTCGACACCAACGCCCTCTACGTGGACGATGGGCGCCTCGTCACCTCGGCCGGCACCGCCGCCGGGCTGGACTGTTGTCTCTACCTGCTACGCCAGGTGCATGGCGGCGCTCTTGCCAACCGGGTCGCCCGACGCCTGGTGGTGCCACCTCACAGGGACGGCGGCCAGGCCCAGTTCATCGAACAGCCGGTGCCCGCCTCCACCCGCGACGTCCGCATCAACCAACTGCTCGATCACCTGCGTCGGCACCTGGCCGACCCTCATCCCATCGACAGCCTGGCGGCGCACAGCCTGATGAGCCGACGCACCTTCACCCGCCACTTCCAGCAAGCAACCGGCCTGTCGGTCGGCGCCTGGTTGCAGGCAGAGCGGTTGCGACGCAGTCAGGAGCTGCTGGAGAGCAGCCAGCACGGAGTTGAACGCATCGCCGAACTGACCGGCTTTGGCAGTGCGGCCTCCCTGCGCCACCACTTCCGGGCCCGCTTCGGCGTCTCCCCCGGCGAGTGGCGCCGCACCTTTCGTGGTGGTTGATGCATTCCTGAACCACGTCGCGTTTCACGTGGAACGTGCCCACCAAAAACAAAAGCCGGTCACAGGGACCGGCTTTCTCATGCTTGGCGTATCGGACGATTAGACGTCGAGGTTGGCGACCCGCAGGGCGTTGGTCTCGATGAAGTCACGACGCGGCTCAACGGCGTCACCCATCAGGGTGGAGAAGAGCTGGTCGGCACCGACGGCGTCCTCGATGGTCACGCGCAGCATGCGGCGGGTCTCCGGATCCATGGTGGTTTCCCACAGCTGCTCCGGGTTCATCTCACCCAGTCCCTTATAACGCTGGATATAGATGCCGCGCTTGCCTTCACCCATCAGCCACTCGACCGCCTCGACGAAGCTGGTGACCGGCTTGACCTTCTCGCCACGCTTCACGAAGCCGCCTTCCTCGATGAGGTTGGCGATCTCCTTGCCCAGGGCAACCAGCTGTTGGTACTCCGGGGATTGCAGGAAGTCGTGGCTGAGCGGGAACTCGCGCTCGATACCGTGCTGGCGAACCAGGGCGACCGGGATGAAGAGGCTACGCTCCTCGTCACGACGCGGCACCAGGTTGTACTGCACACCGTTGGTGCTCTCGTTCAGCTTGAGGTTGACGGCATCACACCATGCCTTGAGGGCGGCCTCATCGACCAGCAGCTCGTCGCTCAGGGCCGGGTGGTAGATCAGCTGATCCAGTACCGCCTCGGGGGCACGCCGTGACATGCGACCGATCAGGCTGGTCACGGAGCGATACTGATTGACCAGACGCTCCAACGCGCTACCCGAGATGGCCGGGGCCGACTCGTTGACGTGGAGGCTCGCCTCGTCCAGCGCCATGGTGGTCTGGTATTGCAGCAGGGCGTCTTCGTCTTTCAGGTACTGCTCCTGCTTACCCTTCTTGACCTTGTAGAGCGGCGGCTGGGCGATATAGACGTAGCCACGCTCGATGATCTCGGGCATCTGACGATAGAAGAAGGTCAGCAGCAGGGTCCGGATGTGGGCACCATCGACGTCCGCATCGGTCATGATGATGACGTTGTGGTAGCGCATCTTGTCCGGATTGTACTCGTCGCGGCCGATGCCGCAGCCGAGTGCGGTGATCAGGGTGCCGACCTCCTGAGAGGAGATCATCTTGTCGAAGCGCGCCTTCTCTACGTTCAGGATCTTGCCCTTGAGCGGCAGGATGGCCTGGTTCTTCCGGTTACGACCCTGCTTGGCGGAACCGCCCGCAGAGTCACCCTCGACTATGTAGAGTTCAGAGAGCGCCGGATCTTTTTCCTGGCAGTCGGCCAGCTTGCCGGGCAGGCCGGCGATGTCCAGGGCACCCTTGCGGCGGGTCATCTCGCGCGCCTTGCGGGCCGCCTCACGGGCACGGGCCGCGTCGATGATCTTGTTGACCACGATCTTGGCGTCGCCCGGGTTTTCCAGCAGGAAGTCGGCCAGCTTGTCGGCCATGGCCTGCTCGACGGCGGTCTTCACCTCGGAGGAGACCAGCTTGTCCTTGGTCTGGGAGGAGAACTTGGGATCCGGCACCTTGACCGAAATGACCGCCACCAGGCCTTCGCGCACGTCGTCGCCGCTGGCGGAGGTCTTGGCCTTCTTGCTGTAGTCTTCCTTGTCCATGTAGCTGTTCAGGGTACGGGTCAGGGCGGCACGGAAGCCGGCTAGGTGGGTACCACCGTCACGCTGCGGGATGTTGTTGGTGAAGCAGTACACCCCTTCCTGATAGCCGTCGTTCCACTGCATGGCGACTTCGACACCGATGCCATCCTGGTCGGCGCTGAAGTGGAACACCTTCTGGTGGATCGGGGTCTTGCTCTGGTTCAGGTACTCGACGAAGGCCTTGATACCGCCCTCGTAGCAGAAGTGCACCTCACGACCATCGCGCTCGTCGGCGAGCAGGATGGAGACGCCGGAGTTGAGGAAGGAGAGCTCGCGCAGGCGCTTGGCCAGGATCTCATAGTGGAACAGGGTGTCGCTGAAGATGGTCGGGCTCGGCCAGAAACGCACCTCGGTACCCGTGGTGGTAGCATCGCCGATCTGCTTGAGGGGCGCCTGCGGCTCACCCAGCTTGTAGGTCTGCTCGTAGACATGGCCCTGACGGCGGATGGTCAGCTTGAGGGTATCGGAGAGCGCGTTCACCACGGAAACCCCCACCCCGTGCAGACCACCGGAGACCTTGTAGGAGTTGTCGTCAAACTTACCGCCCGCGTGCAGCACGGTCATGATGACCTCGGCGGCAGAGCGTCCCTCTTCCGGGTGAATGTCGACCGGGATACCACGGCCGTTATCGCGTACCGAGACGGAACCGTCGGAGTGGATCTTGACCTGAATCTCGGTGCAGTAGCCAGCCAGAGCCTCATCGATGGAGTTGTCGACCACTTCGAACACCATGTGGTGCAGGCCAGAGCCATCGTCCGTGTCGCCGATATACATCCCCGGGCGCTTGCGGACCGCATCCAGGCCCTTCAGTACCTTGATACTCGAGGAGTCGTAAGTGTTCTCACTCATAGCTTACTCTCTGCCTTCTTGGGTTCGGAGATCTTGCCTTGTTCCACGTGGAACAACTTGCACTCGCCGGCATCCATCATGTCGGCCAGCTGCTCGATGTCGATGGCGGTGATAAACACCTGGGAGGCACACTCCCTCAGCCGGGTCGCCAACAGGCGACGCTTCTCGACATCCAGTTCCGAGGCAAAATCGTCAATTAAAAAAATGCAGCCACGGCCACTCTGCTCACGCAGGAATACCCCCTGTGCCAGACGCATGGCACACACCAGCAGCTTGAGCTGGCCACGAGAGAGAATGTCCTGGGCAGGCACACCATTGGCCTTGAGGCGAACATCCGCCTTCTGGGGACCCACGCCGGTATAGCCGAGCGCCCTGTCCCGCTCAAATCCCGCCACCAGCAGTTCGTCCAGCGGCGTCTCTTTTTCCCAGCCTCGGTAGAAGCCGAGACTGATATCAAATTCGGGCAGGAAATCTGCCGTCATCTCCCGGATCAGGGGAGAAATGGCCTGACAGTAATTGGCGCGCAGCTGGGCCAGCTCCTCGCCAAGCCTTGCCAGCTCCTGATCCCAGAACGCCAGTTGGCGATACTGGCTGGCGGTACGCAGCAAGGCATTGCGCTGCTTGAGCAGCCGCTTCACCTTGCCCCACAGACTCAGGAAACCGGGCTCGCAGTGAAACAGACCCCAGTCGAGCCAGGCCCGGCGTGGCTGTGGTCCACCGGTCAACAGGTTGAAACCGTCGGGGTGGATCAGCTGGACCGGCATCAGCTCGGCCAGCTCGGCCAACGCCTTGGCCGGCGCTCCGTCGATCTTGAGCTGGGTCTCCCCGCTCTTATCCTTGGAGAGACCGACCGGTATCGCCTCACCCTCTCGCTCCATGCGGGCAAACAGGGTGAAGGCCTTCTCTCCCTGGCGGATCACCCGACCGGTGAGATGGGTGCGAAACGAGCGTCCCAACCCCAGGTAGTGGATCGCCTCCAGCACGCTGGTCTTGCCACTACCGTTGCGCCCGATCAACACATTGAGACCGGGTGCCAGATCCAGAGCAGCCTGTTCGATATTACGGAACTGGCCAATCTGTAGCCGGGAGAGGGTCACGACTAGATCCGCATCGGCATGACGATGTACTGGGCGTCCTGACTCTCCAGATCCTCGATGATGGCGCTGCTGATGGAGTCACCCAGGCTGATCCGGATTTGCTCGCATTTTAACGTATTCAGCACGTCGAGCACATAAGAGACGTTGAAGCCGATCTCCAGCTCGCCCGCAGGGTACTGGACGTCGAGCAACTCCTCGGCCTCCTCTTGCTCCGGGTTGTTGGCGGTGATACGCAGCAGGTTCTCCTGCAGGTTCAGGCGCACACCCCGGAACTTCTCGTTGGAGAGGATGGCGGCACGAGCGAAGGCCTGACGCAGATCTTCACGACCCGAGATCAACGCCTTGTCGTTACCGCGCGGGATGACCCGACGCCAGTCGGGGAAACGGCCGTCCACCAGCTTGGAGGTGTAGATAAAGCCATCCAGCACGGCGCGCAGGTTACTGCGACCGATCTGCAGGCGAACCGGCTTCTCTTCGGCCTCGAGCAGGCGCACCAGCTCCAGCACCCCCTTGCGCGGCAGTATGACCTGATGATCGGGCAGCGCATCTTGCACCACTTCGCGGCGACAAGTAGCCAGACGGTGACCGTCGGTGGCGACGGTACGCAGCCCCAGACCCTCGGTCTCGAACAGCATGCCGTTGAGGTAGTAGCGCACGTCCTGGCTGGCCATGGAGAACTGGGTCGCCTCGATGAGGCGCTTGAGCTCCAGCTGGCTGATGTCGAACTCGAGCACGGATTCCCAGTCCTCGATGTTCGGGTACTCGCTGGCCGGCAGGGTAGAAAGGTTAAAGCGGGAGCGTCCGGAACGGATGATGAGGCGCTCCCCCTCGGTAGTGAGGTGAATGTCGGCCCCTTCCGGCAGGCCACGGCAGATATCCAACAGCTTGCGCGCCGGCACAGTGGTGCGACCGTCTTGACTCGCGCCGAGCAGGGGTACCTGACCGACCATCTCCACCTCAAGGTCCGTACCCGTCAGCGAAAGTGAGCCATTACTCACATCAATCAGGACGTTGCCAAGAATGGGCAGGGTCGGTCGGCCACCGAGGGCGCCGGACACCAGTTGCAGGGGACGTAACAGGGCCTCACGGCTAATTTCGAGCTGCATCTGTGTTCTCCGTTATCAGGAAGAGAGGGTGCGGATCAGGTTGGAGTAGTCTTCCTTGATGTCGTGACTCTCTTCACGCAGCTGCTCTATCTTGCGACAGGCGTGCAGCACTGTGGTGTGGTCACGGCCACCGAAGGCGTCGCCGATCTCGGGCAGGCTGTGGTTGGTCAGTTCCTTGGCCAGGGCCATGGCGAGCTGACGCGGGCGCGCCACCGAGCGGGAGCGGCGCTTGGAGAGCAGGTCCGCCACCTTGATCTTGTAGTACTCGGCCACCGTCTTCTGGATGTTGTCGATGGTGACCAGCTTCTCTTGCAGGGCCAGCAGATCGCGCAGGGCCTCGCGCACGAAGTCGATGTTGATGGCGCGGCCGGTGAAGTTGGCGTTGGCGATGACCCGGTTGAGGGCCCCTTCCAATTCACGCACGTTGGAGCGCAGGCGCTTGGCGATGAAGAAGGCCACCTCGTCGGGAAGATGGATCTTGTTCTCTTCGGCCTTGCGCATCAGGATCGCGACCCGGGTCTCCAGCTCAGGCGGCTCGATCGCCACGGTCAGGCCCCAGCCAAAGCGGGACTTGAGTCTGTCCTCCACCCCGTCGATCTCCTTGGGATAACGATCGGAGGTGAGAATGATCTGCTGATTGCCTTCGAGCAGGGCGTTGAAGGTGTGGAAGAACTCCTCCTGGGAGCGCTCCTTGTTGGCGAAGAACTGAATGTCATCGATGAGCAGGGCGTCCACACTGCGGTAGTAGCGCTTGAACTCCTCGATGGCGTTGTTCTGCAGCGCCTTCACCATGTCCTGCACGAACCGCTCGGAGTGCATGTAGATGACCTTGGCATCCTGCTTGCGGTCTTTGATGGCGTTACCCACCGCATGGAGCAGGTGAGTCTTACCGAGACCGGTCCCCCCATAGAGGAACAGCGGGTTGTAGGCGCCACCCGGGTTATCCGCCACCTGGCGGGCCGCCGCACGGGCCAACTGGTTCGACTTACCCTCGACAAAGTTGTCGAAGGTATAGTTAACGTTGGTGTTGCTCTTGTGATTGGGCTCGGGCTTGGCTTCCGGCTTGTTATCCCAGCTCTTCTGTGGGTTATGCACAGGCGCCGCGCCCCGTACGGGGGCACGGGTCACCACCGGATTGGTGCGACTGCCGATGTCGAAGCGCAAGGCTGGACCGTCGACGCCGCACAGCTCCTTGATGATGCCATTAACGCGGATCAGATACTTGTCTCGCACCCAGTCGAGCACGAAGCGATTCGGGGCATACAGGGTCAGAGTATCTTCACTCAACTCCGCTTGTAGCGGCCGGATCCACATGCTGAATTCTGCCGAGGGCAACTCATCTTGCAGCCGGTTAAGGCACTGCTGCCATAGCGAAGCAGTCACTCTAAACTCCCGTAACAGTGTTGAATCAAAGACCGACTATTGTACGTTTTTGGGGGGGGGATCACCAGCGATCGCCTCCTGGATCCAACAAATAAGATCCTTGACTTTCAAGGATCCAAGGCCTTGTCTTAGTGATTCATCCCCAAAGTTACCCACAGGATGATCCAACGCAGAATCCCCCCCGTTTGGTTATTGCATATAACCAAAACGTATTTTTTATATATGTTTTATTTCTTTAGCATCACCACCAAACAACATAACAATGAATCAGACACAGAGAGGTAATTCCATGTCCATCAAGCTGATTTCCGGCGCCGCCATCCTGCTGGCCGCTCTTTCCACCGGCGTTCATGCCGAGACCATCAAGGTCGGCATGTCCGGTAAATACTTCCCGTTCACCTTCGTCAAACAAGACAAGCTGCAAGGCTTCGAGATCGACATGTGGAACGAGATCGGCAAGCGCACTGGCGATCAGGTCGAGTTTGTCACCGCCAGCTTCTCCGGCCTGTTTGGCATGCTGGAAACTGGCAAGATCGACACCATTTCCAACCAGATCACCATCACCGACGAGCGCAAGGCCAAGTACAACTTCTCCCAGCCCTACGTCTATGACGGCGCCCAGATAGTGGTGCGCAAGGGTAACGACACCATCCAGGGCCTGGCCGATCTGGCCGGCAAGAAGGTGGCCGTGAACCTCGGTTCCAACTTCGAGCAACTGCTGCGCAAGAACGATCCCGAGAAGAAGATCGATATCCGTACCTATGACTCGGCCTTCGAGCAAGACGTCGCCCTGGGTCGTATCGACGCCTTCGTGATGGACCGCGTCTCCACCGCCCAGCTGATCAAGGAATCCAAGCTGCCGCTGCAACAAGCCGGCAAGCCGTTTGAGACCCTGGAAAACGCCCTGCCCTTCCTGAAAACCCCGGAACAGGAAGCGTTGCTGAAGAAAGTCGACGGCGCCCTGACCACCATGCGTGCCGACGGCACCCTGCGCCAGATCTCCGAGAAGTGGTTCGCGGCCGACATCACCAGCAAATAAATGATGGAATTCGACGTCGAGTACACCCTGGGGCTGTTTCCCATCCTGCTCAAATACTTGGGCACCACGATGGAGATGGCCCTCTGGGGGTTCGCGCTGGCACTCGTCCTGTCGCTGATGTTGGCGATAGTACGAGTGTTTCGCGTTCCCGTGATCCACTGGCTGGCCATGCTCTACATCTCCTTCTTCCGGGGGACGCCACTGCTGGTCCAGCTGTTTCTGCTCTACTATGGCCTGCCGCAGGTCTTCCCGATCTTCGTCGGGATGGACGCCTTCACGGCCGCCGTGGTGGGCCTCACCCTGCACTTCGCCGCCTACATGGCCGAGTCGATCCGCGCCGCCATCCTGGGTATCCACAAGAGCCAGATGGAGGCAGCCCTCAGCATAGGAATGAGCCGGCTGCAGGCGATGCAGCGGATCATATTGCCCCAGGCGGCCCGTATCGCGTCGCCGTCCCTGATGAACTACTTCATCGACATGATCAAGAGCACCTCGCTGGCCTTCACCTTCGGGGTGGCCGAGCTGATGGGTAAGGCGCAGATGGAGGCATCCTCCTCTTTCCGCTTCTTCGAGAGCTTCATGGCGGTGGCGCTCATCTACTGGGTAGTGGTGATCGTCTTCACCCGCTTGCAGCACCTGCTGGAGCTGCGTCTCAACCGGGCTTATTGAGGAGGCCGCCATGATTAAACTGACCGGCCTGCGCAAGGCCTATGACGGCAAGACGGTGCTCGATGGCATCGATCTGGAGGTGGGCAAGGGCGAGATAGTGGTCATCATAGGTCCCTCCGGGACCGGCAAGTCCACCCTGCTGCGTTGCCTCAATCTGTTGGAGACGCCGGACGCAGGCACCCTGGCCATCGACGATCTGAGCCTGAACCTGGCGAACGTCAGCGACCGTCAGGCGATCGAGCTGCGCAAGCGCGCCTCGTTCGTGTTTCAGAACTACGCCCTGTTTGCCAACAAGACGGCCCAGCAAAACATCGCCGAGGGGCTGGTGACCGTGTGGAAGCAGCCGCGCGCCGAGGCCGATGCCACCGCGCTCGGCATACTGCGCGACATCGGCCTCGAGGAGAAGAAGGATGCCTACCCCTCTTCCCTCTCCGGCGGCCAACAGCAACGAGTGGGGATAGGCCGGGCCATGGCTGCCCACTCCAAGGTGATTCTGTTCGACGAGCCCACCTCGGCGCTCGACCCCGAGTGGGTCGACGAGGTACTCGGGCTGATGAAACAGCTGGCGCGCCGCCACCAGACCATGGTGGTGGTGACCCACGAGATCGAATTTGCCCGCGAGGTGGCGGATCGAGTGATCTTCATGGAGGGAGGCCGCATCGTCGAGCAGGGGCCGCCGGCCGAGATCCTGGTCGACCCCCAGGATCCCAGAACCCGCACCTTCCTGCGAAAAGTACTCAAGTAGACTCTGTGTTTGGCGGCGAAAGCCGCCTTTTTTCGCAGAGGATCCTTGTGCCTGAGCGGGTAGCCAGTATAATCCGGTGCCCGCGATCCACCGGGATCGTGCGTTGGCAGGGCCGCAAGGTGTTGCCAGCAATCCCCGGCGGATTGACTAAAAGCCGAACTCTGTTTAGAATTCGGCCTCTTTTGCTAGTCGTCACACGCTATTAGCTGGCGCGTCGGCTAAAGTGTGACAATCAAAACTGTACAGTAAGACGGTAAAAAATCATGAAACGTACTTTCCAACCCTCCAACCTGAAGCGCAAGCGCACTCACGGTTTCCGCGCTCGTATGGCCACTGCCAACGGTCGTAAAGTTCTGGCCGCTCGTCGTGCCAAGGGTCGTGCTCGCCTGGTAGTTTAATGCCAACGCACACCTTCCCCCGGGAGTTACGTCTGCTAACTCCCGATCATTTCAAGCGTGTATTCGCAGAGCCTGTCCGGGCCGCTTCTCCGCAATTAACCCTCCTCGCTGTTCCCAATTCTCTCGATCATCCCCGACTCGGTCTTGCCGTGCCCAAAAAGGCCCTCAAGCGTGCCGTCTGGCGCAACCGTGTCAAACGCGTCGTTCGTGAGAGTTTCCGCCTCAAGCAACATCAACTGCCGGCCATCGACATCGTCGTGATAGCCAAGGCTGGTGTGCGCGAGATGGATAACGAGGAACTGTTCAAGTTACTGGAAAAGCTATGGCGCACCCTGTCACGCCGTTGCAATGGGTAGCCATCAAGCTGATACGTGTGTATCAACTGGTGATCAGCCCCCTGCTGGGACCCCGTTGTCGCTTTACCCCGACTTGTTCTCAATACGCGATAGAAGCCATCCGACTTCACGGTTTCATAACTGGCATTTGGTTAGGCGGTAAACGTCTATTAAAATGCCACCCCTTATCCGAGGGTGGTTATGACCCGGTTCCGCAACCCAAGCGAAGAAACTGACGACTATGGAATCTCAACGCAATCTACTTTTGATCGGTCTGCTGTTCGTGAGCTTTCTGCTCTGGCAACAGTGGGAAACCGACAAGGCTCCGAAGCCGGCTCCGACTGTTGCCGCGCAGACCGAGCATTATGTCCCTGCCGGTCAGTCTGCTGACGTCCCCCAGGTTGCCGAGCAGGCCAATGCCGCCCGCAAGCTGATCACTGTCTCTTCCGACGTGCTCAAGCTGACTCTGGATACCCAGGGCGGCGACATCGTCAAGGCCGAGCTGCTGGCTCACAGCCTGGAGCAAGGCAAGGATCAGCCGTTTGTACTGCTGGAAACCGGCAAGCATCTCTACATCGCCCAAAGCGGCCTGATCGGTCGCGATGGTCCGGACACCCGTCCGGAGGGTCGCCCCACCTATAACGCCGAGCAAACCAGCTACACCCTGGCCGACGGTCAGGAGAGCGTGGTGGTCCCGATGAGCTGGACCAACGATCAGGGCGTCACCTTTACCAAGGAATTCGTGCTCAAGCGCGGCGACTACGCCGTTGGCGTCGACTACAAGATCGACAACAAGAGCGCGCAGCCGGTGCAGGTACAGTTCTACGGTCAGCTGAAACAGACCATCGCCACGCCGGAAGGCCAGCAGGGTCACGCCATGGTGGCCAGTGCCTACCGCGGCGGCGCCTTCTCCAGCGCGGACACTCGCTACAAGAAGTACTCCTTCGACGAGATGAAGGAAGCCAACCTGGAGAAGAGTACCCAGGGTGGTTGGGTTGCCATGCTGCAACACTACTTCGTGACCGCCTGGGCTCCCCAGGCCGATCAAGGCAACACCTTCTACACCCGCGTGGTCGATAACAGCCAGCAGGCCATCATCGGCTTCAAGGCGCCGGCCGTCGACATCGCCGCCGGTACCACCGCAGAGGTTGAAGGCAAGCTGTGGATTGGTCCCAAGCTGCAAGACCAGATGGCCAAGGTGGCCAACCACCTGGACCTGACCGTCGACTACGGCTGGCTCTGGTTCATCGCCCAGCCCCTGCACTGGCTGCTGACCGTATTCCACGGCCTGGTACAGAACTGGGGTCTGGCCATCATCATGCTGACCTTGCTGGTGCGCGGCATCATGTTCCCGCTGACCAAGGCCCAGTACACCTCCATGGCCAAGATGCGCATGCTGCAGCCCAAGTTGGCCGCCCTGCGCGAGCGCTTTGGCGACGACCGCCAGAAGATGTCCCAGGGCATGATGGAGCTGTACAAGAAGGAGAAGGTCAACCCGCTCGGCGGCTGCCTGCCGATCCTGGTCCAGATGCCGATCTTCATCGCCCTCTACTGGGCCCTGATGGAATCGGTCGAGCTGCGCCACGCACCGTTTGCCCTGTGGATCCACGACCTGTCGGTCAAGGACCCCTTCTTCGTGCTGCCGCTGCTGATGGGTGCCTCCATGTGGTTCCTGCAGAAGATGAGCCCGACCACCATCACAGACCCGATGCAACAGAAGGTGATGAACTTCATGCCGATCATCTTCACCTTCATGTTCCTCTGGTTCCCGGCCGGTCTGACCCTCTACTGGCTGGTGAGCAACGTCATCTCCATCATCCAGCAGACCGTCATCTACCGTCAGCTGGAGAAGAAGGGCCTGCACACTCGCAGCTAACCCTGATTCCCATGACAAAAGGCGGCCAGAAGGCCGCCTTTTTTATTACAATGAGCCGCATCAGGACGGAGTGAAGATTGATGAGTACAGAGACTATTGTGGCCCAGGCCACCCCTCCCGGCCGCGGCGGCGTCGGCATACTGCGCGTCTCCGGCCCGCAGGCAGAACAGGTCGCCGAGATAGTGCTCGGCAAGCGCCCCCGGGTACGTTATGCCGAATACCTGCCATTTCGGGATGCCGGTGGTGAAGTGCTGGATCAGGGTATAGCCCTGCTGTTCAAGGCCCCCAACAGCTTCACCGGTGAAGACGTGCTGGAGCTGCAAGGCCACGGTGGCCCTGTCATCCTCGACATGCTGATGCGCCGCATCCTGCTGATTGATGGAGTGCGTCCGGCCCGTCCCGGCGAGTTTAGCGAGCGCGCCTTCATGAACGACAAGCTGGACCTGGCCCAGGCCGAGGCCATCGCCGATCTTATCGAGGCCTCCAGCGAACAGGCCGCCCGTAGCGCCATGCACTCCCTGCAAGGGCAATTTTCGAGCCGTATCCATCAGCTGGTGGAGAGTCTGACCCGGCTTCGCATCTACGTAGAAGCAGCCATCGACTTTCCAGACGAGGAGATCGACTTCCTCTCCGACGGCAAGGTTGCGGGAGATCTCTACGCCATCATGGACGATCTCGAGAGTGTGCGCTCACAAGCCAAGCAGGGCGCCCTGCTGCGCGAGGGAATGAAGGTGGTGATCGCCGGACGCCCCAACGCCGGCAAATCGAGCCTGCTCAACGCCCTGGCCGGCCGGGAATCGGCTATCGTCACCGAGATCGCCGGCACCACCCGCGACGTGCTGCGCGAGCACATCCACATCGATGGCATGCCGCTGCACATCATCGACACCGCCGGCCTGCGCGAGACCGAGGATCAGGTGGAGCGGATCGGCATAGAGCGCGCCTGGGCCGAGATCGAGCAGGCGGATCGGGTGCTGTTCATGGTCGACGGCACCACCACAAACGCGGTGGACCCGCGCGAGATCTGGCCGGACTTCGTGGATCGGCTGCCGCGCCACATTGGCCTGACCGTTATTCGTAACAAGGCCGACCTGACCGGCGAGGATCTGGCCCCGAGTGAGCAGAATGGTCACGCCGTCTACCGCATCTCCGCCAAAACCGAGCTGGGGCTGCCCGCCCTGCGCGAACACCTCAAGGCGATCATGGGCTTCCAGAGCAACACTGAAGGGGGCTTCATGGCCCGTCGCCGCCATCTGGACGCCCTGGAGCGCGCCGCCGAGCGTCTGCTGGTGGCCAAGGAGCAGCTAGAGGTATTCGTCGCCGGCGAGCTGGTGGCCGAAGAGCTGCGCCTGGCCCAAGAGTCCCTCTCCGAGATCACCGGCGAGTTCAGCTCCGACGACCTGCTTGGCCGCATCTTCTCGAGTTTCTGTATCGGCAAGTGAGGGCGCTCAGGCGCCCTGGATGGGCTTCGACAGCAAGGATAGGAAATCATCGGCAGCTACAGGGCGGCTGAAGTAGTAACCCTGGACCAGATCGCAGCCCTCATTGCGGAGAAAATCGAGCTGGTCCCGAGTTTCAACCCCCTCGGCCACCACCTTGATGTTAAGCCGGGCAGCCATGGCCAGGATGGCGCGCGTGATCTCCATGTCGTCGCCATTTTGGGGAATATCCTGAATGAATGACTTGTCTATTTTCAGCACATTGACGGGGAAGCGCTTGAGATAACTCAAGCTGGAATAGCCGGTGCCGAAGTCGTCAAGGGAGATGGAAACACCGAGATCCCGCAACCGTTCCAGAATATGCCGCGTAGTCTCCGGCTCCTGCATCAAGGCGCTTTCGGTGATCTCCACCTCCAACCGCTCCGGTGACAGCCCCTCGCTTTGTAGCACCTCCATTACACTCTCGACCAGATGACTCTGGCGAAACTGGAATGCAGAGAAATTCACCGCCACCCGTGGTGAGCTCTGACCATATGCCATGTGCCAGCGATGAGCCTGCCGACATGCCTCGGCCAGCACCCACTGGCCAAGCGGCAGTATCAGTCCGGTCTCCTCGGCCACGGGGATGAAACGATCCGGTGGGATGAAACCTCTCTCTGGATGCGGCCAACGCAACAAAGCCTCGGCCCCCGAGATGCACCACTTGGCCAGATCAATCTGGGGCTGATAGTGCAACGTAAACCCGCCCTGGCCGATGGCTTGGTCTAGATCCCGCTCCAACCCAAGCCGTCGATCCAGGCTCTCCCTCAGGTCGGGCAAGTAGAAACGGCAAGCGTTTGGCCCCGCCTTACCTGACTCGTTTAAGGCCAGTGCGGCGTTAGCTTGCAACTGCTCAGTCTGTTCGCCATCGATGGGGAAGATGCTGATACCAAGCCCCACCTGGATGCGCAGCGTGTAGCCCGATAAGTCGATCGGCTGACAGAGCACTCGGTGAAAGACACAGACAACATTCATCACCTCCTGGCGCTCCTTCAGCGTCGGCAGGATCAGCGCAAACTGATCCCCCCCCAGCCTGGCAACTAGCCCCTGCTCACCCACAGCCTCGACCAGACGAGCCGCCATAAGCTGCACCACCCGGTCGCTCGCCTTGTGTCCCAGACTGCTGCTGATGTCCCCCAGACTGTTCAGCTGAATCAGGATCAAGCCCACCAGGTGTCCCTGCTGCTTGGCAGCCTCACAGGCCGACTCCAACTGCTGATGATAACGGTAGCCGTTAGCCAGCCCGGTGAGCTCATCATAATTGGCCAGAAACTCGATCCTCTCTTCGGCTTTACGCTGCCTTCGCTTCAGATCCGCTTCGCGTAGCTCCCGTGGCACGGCGGCGGACAGGCGCTTGAGATTGCCTTTTAGGATATAGTCTTGAGCCCCTGATCTAACGGCTTGAACCGCCAGCTCCTCACCTATGGTCCCGGAGACGAAGATGAAGGGAACTTCCGTGTCGTGCTGCCGCACAATGCTCAGTGCCGAGAGACCGTCGAAATTTGGCATGGAAAAATCGGAGAAGACGATGTCCCACCCCTCTGGCCTGCGCAATGCCCCCCTTAATGCATCGGCACTGTCCACATTGACATAGTCAGGTTCATAGCCGCTTCGCCGCAACTCACGCAGCAGCAAATGAAGATCGTCCTCTTCATCCTCGACGATCAAGGCATGCAGGGATTGTCTGTCCATCTCACATCCCTCCGGGAAAGCATTCGCTAGTAGGGTAGTTCGTTGATCAGCAGCCAATACATGCCGAGCTGGCTGACCGCCTTGGCGAACTCCTCGAAGTCCACCGGCTTGCGCACATAGCTGTTGACGCCCAGGTTGTAGCTGGTCACCAGATCTTCGTCGTGTTTGGACGAGGTAAGAATCACTACGGGTAGATGACGAGTCGTCGCATCCTCCCGAACACGGCGCAACACATCCAGACCGCCTATCTTAGGCAAGTTGAGATCGAGCAACATCACGGCAGGCAGGCAATGGCGGTTGATGGCTCCCTCTTCCCCCATCAACATATCCAGCGCCTCGGCCCCGTCCCTGGCCACCATGATCTCGTTGCTGATATTGCAACGGCGAAATGCCCGCATGGCCAGGGCCTCATCATCCGGGTTGTCCTCTACCAGCAGTATGGGCCGGTTATTGTTCATGGTGGTTCTCCTCATTGCTGGACAGGGTGAAGAAGAAGGTAGCTCCCTCGTTGACCCTGGATTCGGCCCAGATCCGGCCGCCATGGCGGCGAATCACCCGCTGTACCGTGGCCAAACCGACCCCGGTACCAGGAAACTCACGCGCGTCGTGTAACCGCTGGAAGGCGGCAAACAGGCGATTGGCATAGGCCATGTCAAATCCTGCGCCGTTATCCCTGACGAAAAAGCCAGACTCTCCCTTGCCAAACTCGATGTATGGCGACGCCGTCTTGCCCGTGTATTTCCAGGCATTATTCAACAGGTTCTCGAGGGCAACCCGAATTAGCCTGGCGTCACCATAAGCGAGCAAGCCTCCGGCGATCTCAACGGTGACCTCTCGCTGGGGATCGCGCTCCCTGAGCTCGGCTACCAACTCCTGCGCAATGGCAGAGAGGTCCAGTGGCTGGCGCTCCAACTCCATACGGCTGACCCGAGACAGATTCAACATATCGTCGATCAAGCGTCCCATGCGCTGGGCAGCGGCACGGACCCTATCCAGATAGTCCTGCGCCGTGGCATCCAATCCCTCGCGATAATCTTCCTGTAGCGCCAAGCTGAAACCATCGATAGTTCGCAGGGGGGCCCGCAGATCGTGGGATACCGAGTAACTAAAGGCTTCCAGCTCCTTATTGGCGCTCTCCAGATCGGCCGTTCGAATGGCAACCCTTTGCTCCAGTTCGGCATTCAGCCGCACCACCTCCTGAGTCGCCTGCATCCGTTCATGTACATCATCGACGACCCCCATCCACTCTTGGGGGCGACCGTCCAGCCCAAGCAAGGGCACTGCTTTGAACAGGACATAGCGGTACTCCTGACCACGCTCATGCCAGAGACGCAGACTCCGCTCCATGGGAGCCCCCTCCTCGCAGGCCTGGCGCCACAGCAGGCGTAAGCCCTCTCTATCATCGGGGTGGAAGGCATTGAGCCAACCTTCTCCGGCGTGGGTCTCCGGCGTCTGACCCGTGTAACCGTCCCAAGCACTTTGGCTTGGCTGAAAGCCTCCCTCACCGTCGGCCCGCCAAATGACGGTCGTCAGGGTCGTCACCAGAGTGCGATAGCGCCGCTCACTCTCACGCAGAGCGGCTTCAGCATCGGCACGCACCCCAACTTCACGTGCCAACTGTCCGTTGCTGGCCTCCAGTTCGGCCGTTCTCTGCCCAATCTGGGACAACATGTTATTGAAGGCATCGACCAAGTAGCCTATCTCGTCGCTGGTCGTTTTCTCGGCGCGCAGTCCATAGTCGTGACGTTCGATCACTTGGCGTGCCAACTCAGTCACCTCCAGGACGGGACGAGTAATTCTGGACTGGATCCAGAAAGAGAGGACTGTGGAAGCCACCAGAGCCAGCACTGTGACACCGAAGGCTATCATCACCACTTGAGCGGCCCGCTCCTCCAGACCCGACTCGGCGGCGATGAAGACGGTTCCCTGGATCTCGCCGTTCGAGCGAACTCGCTGGAACAGCCGGATTTTATCGCGCTCGATCAGCAGGCTGTCCGGCGACGGGGAATCAGGTAACTCATCGGCATGGCGATCACTATTGAAATAGCGGGCAAAGGGCTTGCCTTGGGCATCATAGATAACGGCGGCATCTATCTCAGGACGCAGTCGCAGCAGAGACAGGGTGTCGTTGGCGGCTTCGGAGTCCTGAAATTGCAGGGCCGCCACACTCCCTTGACCGATCAGCTTGGCCTGGGTGATCAATTCCGTCGATACCCGGGTTTGGTAGTTATCCAGATCGTTGGCGATAAAGCTAAAGCCCGAGATGAACAAGGCCATCACCGTCGTCATGAGCATGCCAATCATCAGCTTGTGACGAATGGAGCGCACGCCTAGCGCCATGATCATCTTGCTGCCTCCTTAACTTGGCGAGCGACCGCCAACAAGCGTGAACTAATCTTGAGCCGGTTTGCCTCGGCGGCAGCCAGCGAAATATCGAAACGAACCCGGTTGTCATCAAGGCTAAAGTTGATACTGCTGCCTTGGCTGAGACCATCTGGGTTATCCGAAATAATCAAGACGGGCGTCCCCTTGAGACGCTGCGACAACCCTCTGTGGGCATAGTCCGCAGGACCCAGGTAGAGAACATGAACCCGCTCTGGAACCTGCGCTGCCGAGAACTCGTGAACCTCGATGGGGCGCTCGACAACGCGGCGCCCCTCGACAGTCTCTCGAAGCCGCCTGATCATGTCGGGATCGCTGTCGATGGCCCCGATTACAATGGGGCTGTCCGAGGTGGGAAAGGTGCCGGGTGGCCACTCCACATAGCTACAAAACTTATACATAAAGGCGGCTTTGACACTCAGGGCCAGATCATCGGCGCGAACAAAACCCGGCGCCAGCATGACCAACGCAATAGACAGGAGCCAGGCTCTCATCATTCCCCCTTAGAACCGATAGCGCGACTGCAGATACAGGCTGCGCCCGAACTCGCTGCAGCTCCCCTGGGTGCCAAACTCGCAGTGTCCCGGCCCCACCAGATTGCGCCCCACGAGTGAAAGATCAAACGCATCGAAGGGGCGCCAGTTCAGATTCATATCCAGTGTGGTATAGGCAGGAATGTCAGGAGTGGAGAGAGCCCCAACATGCCGTAGGGAAAGATCCAGATCGTGAGTGGGGCTTAAAGCCCCACTCACGCGCAACTGCCACTGCCAACCGGGATCGTTGACACCTCCTGTTCCCTTTCCTGCGTCGGCACTGTCCGGCTTCAGGCGAAGATCCTCATCCATCAGCAGCCCCCCTGTCATCAGTTGCCAGTCTTGGGTGAGTCTATATTGGGTCCAGGCCTCAACTCCCTTGATGGTCGCCTCCATCCCGTTGCTTATCACCAATGCGCCGTTTCTGGGCTCAGTGGTACGCAGATCGTCATACTCGCTGTAGAAGAGGCTCAAGGAGTAGCTGGCCCGACTGCCGGCCTGCCCCCTGTATCCCAGTTCCATGGTATTTACCGTCTCGGAAGAAAAATCGGCACCACCGTCCAACAGGTGAGGTATATAAAATTCCCGGTCCAGACGCGAAGGGGTGCGGACTCCACGCGCCAATGAGGCCCACCAGAGATGCTCTTCATCCAGGTGCCATGCCAATCTGGCACTGGGCATCCACTCCATTCCGGTGTAGGTGTTATCCTCCAGACGCATTCCAAGAGTCAGACGCCAGGTCGGCGAGAGCAGGATCTCATCCTGGACGAACAGACTGCTCCAATGCAGGCGACGATCCGCGGGCAGAAACTGTAGTAGTGGTCCATTTTCGACCGAATCCCATGCCATCCGCTGCCCGACACCCCAAACAATCGCCTGCCGCTCACCCCATCCCAGATTGTGTTGGAGTTCGATGTCCAGTATGTCCAGCGCTTCCTCGAACAATCCGGGCAACTCCCGTTCGCGGCGATCGTAATAGGCTTGCAGTTGCAACCGGGAATCCTCAGTCAGAGTGTGCTGCCAGCGCCCCATCAGATTGACCCCCCGAATGCGACCATCGTCCAGCCCCCCCTATCCAGTCGTCCCTGGTAGGCACCGCCCAGCATAGTCAAAGAGCCCGTATCCACCCGAAAGCCAGCCCGACCTGAGCGCCAGGCATCTCCCCTGTCGTCTCCACTCTCTCTTTGAGTCTGATTCTGATGGGCTCCCTCACCATAGACACGGTAATAGCCATCCGACACTGACCCTCCATACCTCAGCGCGGCCCCCTGCTCTTCTCCCCCCCCACCCGCCATGAGCAGACCGCCCTGGGTTGCCGCAGCGGAGCGGGTAATCACATTGATAACTCCGTTCACCGCATTGCTCCCCCAGAGAGTCGCGTTGGCACCTCCGATAACCTCGATGCGTTCGACGTCCTCCAGCAGCAGATCGTGGGTGTCCCAGAACACGCCAGAGTAAAGGGGGGTGTAGGCGATACGCCCGTCGATCAATACTTGCAACTTATTGGCGATATTGGAATTGAAGCCGCGGGCACTGATGGCGTAAGTCTGGGCGTCGATGCGGGCAACCTGCAGATTGGGGGCCAATCGCAACGCCTCAGGCAGCGTTGTCGCCCCGCTACGGCGGATGGCTTCCCCCGTGATCACATAGACACTCGCTGGCGTGTCACGAAGGCGCTCCGTCTTTCGTGAGACACCGCTGACTTCAATGTCAGCCAGCTGCTCCAGACTAAGCTCAGCCAGATCTTCATGCCCATAATCATCAGCCCAACAAGATGACGAGGCGGAGCAACCCGCCAGCGCCAGCAGCAAGAGATGCCTTCGATGCCGGATTGTCATGAACCATTCAGCTCCAGAGGTTGCTGTCGATGGCAGAAGTATAGATAGAAGGGTTCAAGAAGCCATTCGGCACCACCCCGTATGACCAGGGTGCTGTCGATGCCATTTTGCTGCGAGTATCGGCGCTCACTCCTTTCCCATTCTGCCCAGCAACCTCATTTTTGAAGCGATGGCTCGAATCATTCCATTTTGCAGAAAATCACATGCACCATCCTTTCTCCCCAGACTTTATCCATATTTATCCACATGAGTAGGGAGTAGAATTCGCCCACACTCACTGTAAACAGGATCTACCCATGGCTCATGTCCATCTGGTGATCGGCTCCATGCTGGGGGCTGCCGAGTATGTCGCGGAACATGTATGCGGCTTGCTGGAAGAGGCCGGACACCAGGCCACCGAGCACAATCCGGCTCGGCTCGACGAGGTGCTCGCCGATCCCGACGGCATTCTTCTCGTGGTCACCTCCACCCACGGTGCTGGAGACGTCCCCGACAACCTGCAGCCCTTCACCGAGGATCTTTCCCTTAAAAAACCGGATCTTGCTGGTCGTCGTTACGGCGTGATCGCGCTTGGAGACAGTAGCTACGATACCTTCTGCGGCGCCGGCCGAACGCTGGACACCCTCTTGTCGAGCTGCGGTGCCAGCCGGATCGGCGAGCGCTTGGAGATCGATGTGACCCAACACGAGATCCCCGAAGACGCCGCCGAGATCTGGATCCGCGACTGGATAACACTGATCGCATGATCAGTGGTTGGGGATCGCCCGTTTTGGCGCGATCCCCACCGTGCCCCCGCCGATCCACTGTCCACTCAGTTATCAACAGATCCGCTGCGGATCAGTTTTCATATGTTTACCCACAACAAAACCCACATATGTGGATAACCATGATGTAAACCTCTTAAAAACCTATAGTTATCCTATGATGAACTCGATGGACGGATTTGCCATGTGCATAAAATGGCAGGTTGTCCCCTGCTCCCCCCCTCTTGGATCCAAGCTTTTCCACAGCTCACGATCGCGCTTAACGCAATGATCTTTCTGATCAAAAAGCCCTTATCAACAGATCTCGTCGGATCTAATAAAAGATCCAATAAAAGATCGATCTAAAGATCCTTTAAGATCTATTCGACGGATCCTGGATCTATATTGGACACCAAGTAGACGTTCCCCTGAGGCATCGAAACGGCTAGAATGTCCCGCCTTTTTAACCGGGCAGAACAACGATCTTCAGGCGTGCAGATCAAGGTGATCCAGATGCAATACCATGAACAATTTGATGTGATCGTCGTCGGTGGCGGTCACGCCGGCACCGAGGCGGCCACTGCGGCAGCCCGTATGGGGATGAATACCCTGCTGCTGACCCACAATATCGATACCCTCGGCCATATGTCGTGCAACCCGGCAGTGGGTGGGATCGGTAAAGGACACCTGGTCAAGGAGATCGACGCACTCGGCGGGATCATGGCGCGCGCCATCGATCTTGGCGGGATCCAGTTCCGCACCCTCAACTCATCGAAGGGACCTGCGGTACGTGCCACTCGCGCCCAGGCGGATCGTCTGCTCTACAAGGCAGCGGTGCGCCAGATGCTGGAGAACCAGCCGAATCTGAAGATCTTCCAGCAGGCCTGCGACGATCTCATCATGGACGGCGACCGAGTGGTGGGGGTAGTCACCCAGACCGGGATCCGCTTTACCGCCAAGGCGGTGGTGCTGACCGTTGGCACCTTCCTGAACGGCCTGATCCACGTTGGCCTCGAGAACTACCGCGGTGGTCGCGCCGGTGATCCTCCCTCGATCGCCCTGGCTCAACGTCTGCGCGAACTGCCACTGCGCATCGATCGCCTCAAGACCGGCACGCCGCCACGCATCGATGCCCGCAGTGTCGACTTCTCCGTGATGCAGGAGCAGCCTGGTGACACGCCGACCCCGGTCTTCTCCTTCATCGGTGACGCCAGCCAGCACCCGCGTCAGATCTCCTGCTTCGTGACTCACACCAACGAGCAGACCCACGACGTGATCCGCGGCAACCTGGATCGCAGCCCCATGTACGCCGGGGTTATCGAGGGGATCGGCCCCCGTTACTGCCCCTCTATCGAAGACAAGATCATGCGGTTTGCCGACAAGACGTCGCATCAGATCTTCGTCGAGCCCGAGGGGCTGACTACTCACGAACTCTATCCGAACGGCATCTCTACCAGCCTGCCGTTCGATGTGCAGGTACAGATCGTTCGCTCGATCCGTGGCTTCGAGAACGCCCACATCACTCGCCCTGGCTACGCTATCGAGTACGACTTCTTCGATCCGCGGGATCTCAAGGCCAACATGGAAAGCAAGTTCATCCCGAACCTGTTCTTCGCCGGCCAGATCAACGGTACCACCGGCTACGAAGAAGCCGGTGCCCAGGGGCTGCTGGCCGGTCTTAACGCAGCCCTGCGCGCCCAGGGCAAGGATCCCTGGCATCCTCGTCGGGATCAGGCCTACATGGGCGTGATGATGGACGATCTCTCCACCCTGGGAACCCGCGAACCCTATCGCATGTTCACCAGCCGTGCCGAGTACCGCCTGCTGCTGCGTGAAGATAACGCGGATCTGCGCCTCACCCCGGCCGGCCGCGAGCTGGGCCTGGTCGATGACGAACGCTGGGCCAAGTTCAACGAGAAGCTGGAACAGGTCGAACAGGAGCGTCAGCGCCTGCGCAGCACCTGGATCCACCCGCAGCACCCGTCGCTGGCGGCGATCAACGAGCTGGTTAACACCCCGCTGTCACGCGAACACTCGCTCGAAGAGCTGATGCGTCGCCCCGAGGTCACCTACGACGGCCTGATGGCCATCGAGGGGGTTGGTCCCGGTCTCGAGCACGCCCAGGCCGCCGAGCAGGTGGAAATCCAGATCAAGTACGCCGGCTATATCGAGCGTCAGCAGGACGAGGTGGAGAAACAGCTGCGTAACGAGCACACCTTGCTGCCGCTGGATCTCGACTATCGCGATGTGAACGGCCTCTCCAACGAGGTGGTGGCCAAGCTCAACGATGCCAAGCCGCAGACCATAGGCCAAGCCTCGCGCATCTCCGGCATCACGCCGGCGGCCATCTCGATTCTGCTGGTTCACCTGAAAAAACACGGTCTGCTGCGCAAGACCGCCTGAGGATGCCCATGCTGGAAAGATTGAACGGCCTGCTCGTGCAGGCCGGTATTGTTATTACCGATCAACAGAAGAGCCAACTGGTTCAGTTGGTTGAGTTGCTGCACAAGTGGAACAAGGCTTACAATCTGACCTCGGTGCGCGAGCCCGAGGCCATGCTGGTCAAGCACATCATGGACAGCCTGGTGGTCAGCCCCCATCTGCAAGGGGAGCGTTTCATCGACGTGGGAACGGGTCCGGGGTTGCCTGGGTTACCGCTGGCCATCATCAATCCGGACAAGCAGTTTGTACTGCTCGATAGCCTGGGAAAGCGGATCCGCTTTATTCGCCAGGTGATCCTGGAGTTGGGGTTGACCAATGTCACACCGGTGCAGTCTCGGGTTGAGGATTACCATCCCGAGCAGGGATTCGACGGGGTGCTGAGTCGTGCCTTCGCCTCCCTGGAGGACATGCTGACCTGGTGCCACCACCTGCCCGCCACCGATGGCCGCTTCCTGGCTCTCAAGGGGATTTACCCCGCCGAGGAGTTGGCCAGTCTGCCAGCCGGCGTCTCTCTCATCGCCTCTCATGCCCTCAAGGTGCCTGAGCTGGAAGGGGAGCGCCACCTGCTGGAGTTTAATGTCACCCGTCCCTAGTGGGCACACTATCGAGTTAGGGGAGAGCGTGGGAAAAGTCATCGCCATAGCCAACCAGAAGGGAGGCGTAGGGAAGACCACCACCTGTGTCAATCTGGCCGCATCGCTGGCTGCCACCCGACGCAAGGTGCTGGTGATCGATCTGGATCCCCAGGGCAATGCCACCATGGGTAGCGGGGTCGACAAGTACGACGTCGAGCGTACCGCCTATGAGCTCCTCATCGAAGAGGCGCCGGTCGGCGAGGTGATCATCCGTGAGACCACGGGTGGCTATCACCTGATCGCCGCCAATGCGGACGTGACCGCGGCCGAGATCCGCCTGATGGAGTTCTTCGCCCGCGAGATCCGGCTGCGTAATGCCTTGGCATCGGTGCGGGACAAGTACGATTACATCTTCATCGACTGTCCCCCTTCCCTCAACATGCTCACCGTCAACGCCATGGCCGCCGCCGATTCGGTGCTGGTGCCCATGCAGTGCGAGTACTACGCGCTGGAGGGGCTCACCGCCCTGGTCGACACCATCAGCAAGCTGGCCGCCGTGGTCAACCCGGACCTGCGGATCGAAGGGGTGCTGCGCACCATGTTCGATCATCGCAATCGTCTGGCCAATGATGTGTCCGATCAGCTGAAACAGCACTTTGGCGACAAGGTCTACCGCACTATCATTCCCCGCAACGTCCGGTTGGCCGAGGCTCCCAGCTTCGGAGCGCCGGCCATGCACTATGACAAATCTTCGGTAGGGGCCAAGGCCTACCTGGCGTTGGCCGGCGAGATGCTGCGTCGTCAGGAACAAGAGCGACAGGCCGCTGCTATAGAACGAGAAACCCTATGACCCCGAAGAAACGTGGCCTCGGCAAGGGCCTCGATGCCCTGCTGAGCACCAGTTCTGCGGCCCGCCAGAAACAGGTTCAGAGCGATCTGCGTACCGAACAGGCGATGCAACCTGTCATCCCCCAAGGGGAGCTGCGCAAGCTGCCGGTAGAGTGGCTGCAATCCGGCAAGTATCAACCGCGCAAGGACATGTCTCAGGAGGCGCTCGAAGAGCTGGCCAGTTCAATCCGTGCGCAAGGGGTGATCCAGCCCATAGTGGTCCGCACCCTGGGGGAGCAGCACTTCGAGATCATCGCCGGTGAGCGCCGCTGGCGTGCCGCCCAGCTGGCCCGCCTCGAGGTGGTGCCCTGCCTGGTCAAGGACGTACCGGACGAGGCCGCGGTCGCCATCGCGCTCATCGAGAACATCCAGCGTGAGGATCTCAACGCCATCGAGGAAGCGGTGGCACTGCAGCGCCTGCTGACCGAGTTCGAGCTGACCCACCAGCAGGTGGCCGATGCGGTTGGCAAGTCCCGTACCACGGTCACCAACCTGCTGCGTCTGAACCAGCTCAATGACGACGTAAAGCGTCTGGTGGAGCATGGCGATCTCGATATGGGCCACGCCCGCGCCCTGCTGGCGCTGAGTGGCGAGGCCCAGTCAGAGCTGGCCCGTACCGTGGTTCAGAAGGGCCTGACGGTGCGCGAGACGGAGCGTCTGGTGCAAAAGAGCCAGGAGCCTGTCGTGGCCAAGGAGACCCGTGCCGCCGATCCCCAGTTGGAATACCTGGAGCGCCAACTGGCCGAGGCGATTGGTTCCAGAGTCCAGATCCAGACCGGTAAAAAAGATAGCGGCAAGTTAGTGATAAGTTACGGAAGCTTGATGGAATTGGACAAGATATTGGGCCATTTTGGCGTGTCTGGATCGTGATTTTTGCGCTTTTTGTAGTAATAAAACATGCATTACATTGCATATGAAAGGAAGCTGAATATGCGCCTCAACACCGCAGAAAATAAGGCTTTCTGTCGTGTTGCAATGGCCCTCTTCACGGGTATAATTTGACCGGCTTTTAAGCTGTGTGAATAGGGGGGTAAACCTCCTTTTTTTACAGTTTAGCTACATTCGGGGAGTTTGATGGTTACAGTAAAACAGACTTGGCAGGGGCTACGGCTCGGCTTGGTCCTCCTTGTTATCCATCTCTTCCTGATACTGGTGAGCGGTGCTGTCTGGTACCATTTTTCGGGACTGCTCGCCGGGTATTCCGCCCTCATAGGGGGAGGAATATTCTGGTTCCCGCAGTTGCTCTACAGCCTCTGGGTCTTGGGACGGGATGCTTCTCGAACCAGCCCGGGCGTGGTGCTGTGGGACTTCTACGTTGGAGCAGGGATTAAGCTTCTCTGTACCGTGATGCTGTTTGTCATGGTGCTGGTTGAAATGGAGACGGATCACCTTCCTCTCTACGTCACCTATGCCCTATCTCTGTTTTTCCAATGGGTCATTACGATCATTCTCAATAACCGCTACTAGGAAAACTCATGGCTGCAACCGGAGAAGCCCTGACTACTCAGGGGTACATCTCCCACCACCTGCACCATCTGCAAGTGGGTTCGGGGTTCTGGGCGGTAAATATCGACTCCATGATATTTTCCGTTGTCCTCGGCGCGCTGTTTATCTGGATCTTCCGTAAGGTTGCCGTTTCGGCTACCAGCGGCGTTCCGGGTAAGCTGCAGTGTTTTGTAGAGATGGTTGTCGAGTTTGTGGATGGAACCGTCAAAGGGATCTTTCACGGCAAGAGCCGCCTGATTGCCCCTCTGGCCCTGACAGTTTTCATCTGGGTATTCCTGATGAACCTGATGGACCTCATCCCGGTCGACTATCTGCCCTACACAGCACAAGCGTTGGGTATCCCCTACTTGCGAGTAGTTCCTTCCGCCGACGTTAACATCACCATGTCCATGGCCCTGGGTGTCTTCGCCTTGATCATCATTTACAGCATCAAGATGAAGGGTGTCTCCGGGTTTGTGAAGGAGTTGACTCTTCAACCCTTCAACCACTGGGCACTGATCCCCGTTAACTTCGTGCTGGAGTTGGTTACCCTGCTGTCCAAGCCCATCTCCCTGGGTCTGCGACTGTTCGGTAACATGTATGCTGGTGAACTGGTCTTTATCCTGATCGCCGGCCTGCTGCCGTGGTGGTCCCAATGGCTCCTTAGCGTGCCTTGGGCGCTGTTCCACATTCTGGTAATTACTCTGCAAGCCTTTATCTTCATGGTTCTGACCATCGTATATCTCTCGATGGCTAGTGAAGATCATTGATTTTATTAAATTTTTTATCAACTGCCTCTGTTTGGAGATCTTAAAGATGGAAATGATTTACTTCGCCGCTGCAATCATGCTGGGTATGGCCGCCGTAGGTGCCTCTATCGGCATCTCCCTGCTGGGTGGCAAGTTCCTGGAAGGCGCTGCTCGTCAGCCGGACCTGATGCCGATCCTGCGCACCAACTTCTTCATCGTTATGGGTCTGGTTGATGCTATCCCGATGATCGTTGTGGGTATGGGTCTGTACCTGATCTTCGGTGTTTCCGCCTAACTCTCGAGTGACTGTTCAGCGAACACCACTTTTTTTGAACTTCACATAGAGAGGAACTGGTTGTGGATATCAACGCCACCCTCCTTGGCCAGACACTTGCCTTCGTCATCTTCGTCTGGTGCTGCATGAAGTTTGTATGGCCGCCGCTCATGGCTGCCATCGAGGCTCGCCAGAAAGCAATTACTGACGGCCTCTCTTCTGCAGAACGCGCGAAGAAGGATCTGGAACTGGCCCAGGCTAATGCTTCCGATCGTCTGAAAGAGGCTAAACAGCAGGCTGCTGAAATCATTGAACAGGCCAACAAGCGTAAGGCCCAGATCATTGACGAAGCGACCACTGCTGCCCAGGCCGAGCGGGAGAAAATCCTGACTCAAGGCCGTGCCGAGATCGAAGCCGAACGTCATCGTGCTAAAGAAGAGCTGCGCAAGCAGGTTGCTGCCCTCGCCATCGCCGGCGCAGAGAAGATCCTGGAGCGTCACATCGATCAGGCTGCCAACAACGACATCGTCGACAAGCTGGTAGCGGAACTGTAACGGGAATGGGGCCATGTCTGAACTGACTACCATTGCTCGCCCCTACGCCAAGGCTGCTTTCGACTTTGCCGTCGAGCAAAAGGCGATCGCCCAGTGGCAGGAGATGTTGGAGTTTGCGGCCTTGGTGGCCGAAAACGACACCGTCGCCGCCCTGATCAGCGGCGCCATGGCTGCCGACCAGCTGGCAAACGTGTTTGTCGGTGTCTGCGGTGAGCAACTCAACGAGCACGGCCAGAACCTGATCCGGGTGATGGCCGAGAATGGTCGCTTGAGTGTACTGCCGGCTGTGGTTGCCGAATTCCACCTCCTCAAGGCCGAACTCGAGAAGAGTATCGAGGCCGAGTTGGTATCGGCGGTCGAGCTGACCGAACAGCAGAAAGCCAACCTTCAGGCTTCTCTGGAAAAACGTCTCGCGCGCAAAGTGAAGCTGAATTGCAGCACAGATGCGTCCTTGATGGCCGGAGTGCTCATCAAGGCCGGCGACCTGGTTATCGACGGTTCCCTCCGCGGTAAGCTGGATCGGATGGCCGACGCGCTGCAATCTTGATTGGGGTATTAGAGCATGCAACTGAATTCCACTGAAATCGCCGAGCTGATCAAGCAGCGCATTGCGCAGTTTGAGATCAAGAGCGAAGCGCACAACGAAGGTACTATCGTCTCCGTGAGCGACGGTATCATTCGTATCCACGGCCTGGCCAACGCCATGCAAGGTGAGATGATCGAGCTGCCGGGCAACCGCTACGCTCTGGCATTGAACCTGGAGCGTGACTCCGTCGGTGCCGTGGTCATGGGTCCCTACGCCGATCTGGCCGAAGGGATGAAGGTCAAGGGTACCGGTCGTATCCTGGAAGTGCCGGTCGGCCGTGGTCTGCTGGGCCGGGTGGTCAACACCCTGGGTCAACCTATCGATGGTAAAGGCCCGCTTGAGCACGATGGCTTCTCTCCGGTAGAAGTGATCGCTCCGGGTGTTATCGATCGTAAGTCTGTTGACCAGCCTGTCCAGACCGGTCTGAAAGCCATCGACGCCATGATCCCCATCGGTCGTGGCCAGCGTGAGCTGATCATCGGTGACCGTCAGGTGGGTAAGACCGCCATCGCCATCGACACCATCATCAACCAGAAAGACTCCGGCATTAAGTGTGTCTACGTTGCGATTGGCCAGAAGGCCTCCACCATCGCCAACGTGGTGCGCAAGCTGGAAGAGCACGGCGCCCTGGCCAACACCGTCGTGGTCGTGGCTTCTGCCTCCGAAGCGGCTGCCCTGCAGTTCCTGGCTCCCTATGCCGGTTGCTCCATGGGTGAGTACTTCCGTGACCGTGGTGAAGACGCGCTGATCATCTATGATGACCTGTCCAAGCAGGCCGTTGCCTATCGTCAGATCTCCCTGCTGCTGCGTCGTCCGCCTGGACGTGAAGCCTACCCGGGTGACGTCTTCTATCTGCACTCCCGTCTGCTCGAGCGTGCTGCTCGTGTCAACGTCGAGTACGTTGAGAAGTTCACCAATGGCGCCGTCAAGGGCCAGACCGGTTCGCTGACCGCCCTGCCGATCATCGAAACCCAGGCCGGTGACGTATCCGCGTTCGTTCCGACCAACGTGATCTCCATCACCGACGGCCAGATCTTCCTGACTACCCAGCTGTTCAACTCCGGTATCCGTCCGGCCGTTGACCCGGGTATCTCCGTATCCCGTGTGGGTGGTGCGGCTCAGACCAAGATCATCAAGAAGCTGTCCGGTGGTATCCGTACCGCGCTGGCCCAGTACCGCGAGCTGGCTGCGTTCGCCCAGTTCTCCTCCGACCTGGATGACGCGACCCGCAAGCAGCTGGATCACGGCCAGAAGGTAACCGAGCTGATGAAACAGAAGCAGTATGCCCCGATGAGCGTTGCTCACCAGGCGCTGGTGCTGTTCGCAGCCGAGAAGGGTTACCTCAACGATGTCGACCTGAGCAAGGTAGTCGACTTCGAAGCCGCTCTGGTCTCCTACGCCAATACCCAGCATGGCGAGCTGATGGCTGAAATCAATGCCAAGGCCGACTACAACGACGCGATCGTTGGCAAGCTGACTGCGTTGCTCGATACCTTCAAGGCAACCCAGACCTGGTAAGCGTGTGTGTGGCAGCCCCAGGCTGCCACCTGATGGAGAATAGAGATGGCCGGCGCAAAAGAGATACGTACCAAGATCGGGAGTGTGAAGAACACTCAGAAGATCACCAGCGCTATGGAAATGGTGGCAGCGAGCAAGATGCGCCGTGCGCAGGATCGCATGTCTGCCAGCCGTCCATACGCTGAAACCATGCGCAAGGTGATCGGCCACATCGCTCAGGGTAACTTGGAATACAAGCACCCCTACCTCATCGAACGTGAGGTCAAGCGTGTGGGCTATATCGTCATCTCCACCGACCGTGGCCTGTGTGGCGGCCTGAACATCAACCTGTTCAAGGCAGCCATCAACGACATGAAGCAATGGAGCCAGCAAGGCGCCAAGATTGATTTGGCCCTGATTGGCAACAAGGCGTCCGGCTTCTTCCAGAAGTACGGCGCCAAGGTCGTTGCCCAAGTGTCCGGCCTCGGGGATGCCCCGAGTGTCAATGACCTGATCGGTTCCGTGAAGGTCATGCTGAAGGCCTATGACAACGGTGAGATTGACCGTCTGTATCTGGTGTACAACAAGTTTGTGAACACCATGGTGCAACAGCCCAAGGTCGATCAACTTCTGCCTTTGCCCATTACAGAAGACAGCAAGCTCGCCAAGAAACACCACTGGGATTACCTCTATGAGCCGGATCCCAAGCAACTGCTCAACACCCTGCTGGTTCGCTACGTCGAATCCCAGGTGTACCAGGGCGTGGTGGAAAACTTGGCTAGTGAACAGGCAGCCCGAATGGTTGCCATGAAAGCCGCGACTGACAACGCCGGCAACCTGATTAACGATCTGCAACTGGTGTACAACAAGGCCCGTCAGGCCAGTATCACCCAGGAGCTTAACGAGATCGTGTCCGGTGCTGCCGCGGTGTAAGGCAAGGGTTACCTAAAGGTTTAGAGGATTTGACATGAGTAATGGTTTCATCGTCCAAATCATCGGCGCTGTGGTGGACATCGAGTTCCCGCAGAATGCCGTGCCCCAAGTGTACGATGCACTGCAAATCATCAGCGAGGGTCAAGGCCAGGGTCTGGTGCTGGAAGTTCAGCAACAGATCGGTGGCGGGATCGTTCGTTGTATCGCCATGGGTTCCTCCGACGGCCTGCGCCGTGGGATGGAAGTGACCAACACCGGCAAACCGATCCAGGTGCCGGTCGGCAAGGCCACTCTGGGCCGTATCATGAACGTGCTGGGTGAGCCGGTTGACGAAGCCGGTCCCATCGGTGAAGAAGAGCGTTGGGCTATCCACCGCGAAGCCCCGAGCTACGAAGAGCAATCCGGTTCGACCGATCTGCTGGAAACCGGCATCAAGGTTATCGACCTGGTATGCCCGTTCGCCAAGGGTGGTAAGGTCGGTCTGTTCGGTGGTGCCGGTGTAGGCAAAACCGTAAACATGATGGAGCTGATCCGTAACATCGCGATCGAGCACTCCGGCTACTCGGTATTTGCCGGCGTGGGTGAGCGTACTCGTGAGGGTAACGACTTCTACCACGAGATGAAGGACTCCAACGTACTGGACAAGGTTGCTCTGGTGTACGGTCAGATGAACGAACCGCCCGGAAACCGTCTGCGCGTGGCCCTGACCGGTCTGACCATGGCCGAGAAGTTCCGTGACGAAGGTAAAGACGTTCTGCTGTTCGTCGACAACATCTATCGTTATACCCTGGCCGGTACTGAAGTATCCGCACTGCTGGGCCGTATGCCCTCCGCAGTAGGTTACCAGCCGACCCTGGCCGAGGAGATGGGCGTTCTGCAGGAGCGTATCACCTCCACCAAGACCGGCTCCATCACCTCTGTACAGGCCGTATACGTGCCTGCGGATGACTTGACCGACCCGTCCCCGGCGACCACCTTCGCCCACTTGGACGCGACCGTGGTACTGTCCCGTCAGATCGCCGCCCTGGGTATCTACCCGGCCGTTGATCCGCTGGACTCCACCTCCCGTCAGCTGGATCCGCTGGTGGTTGGCAAGGAGCACTACGAGACCGCTCGTGGCGTGCAGACCGTTCTGCAGCGCTACAAGGAGCTGAAGGACATCATCGCCATCCTGGGTATGGATGAACTGTCAGAAGAAGACAAACTGACCGTTGCCCGTGCCCGTAAGATCGAGCGTTTCCTGTCCCAGCCCTTCTTCGTGGCCGAAGTATTTACCGGTTCTCCGGGCAAGTACGTGCCGCTGAAGGAGACCATTCGTGGCTTCCAGGGCATCCTGAAAGGCGAGTATGACGATCTGCCCGAGCAGGCGTTCTACATGGTTGGCGGCATCGACGAAGTCGTCGAGAAGTCCAAGAAACTGTAAGCCTCGATAGGAGGGCTCATGGCTGAGATATCCTTTCACCTGGACGTCGTAAGCGCCGAAGGCAAGCTGTTCTCCGGTCGCGTTCAGAGTGTCGCGGTGACAGGTGCGGAAGGTGAGCTGGGTATTCATCATGGTCACACGCCGCTGCTGACCTCCATCAAACCGGGCCTGGTCCGACTGGTGAAGCAGCAGGGTGGCGAAGAGGTGATGTACATCTCCGGCGGCATGCTGGAAGTACAACCCGAAACCGTGACCGTGCTGGCGGATACCGCCATTCGTGCCGACGATCTGGACGAGGCGAAAGCCCTCGAAGCCAAGCGTCGTGCCGAGGCGAGGATCCACAGCTCCCACGGCGATATCGACTATGCCCAGGCCTCTGCCGAGCTGGCCAAGGCATTGGCCCAGCTGCGGGTCATCGACATCGTCAAGAAGCACTACCGCTGATAACGGTGATGTAAAAAGCGACCTTCGGGTCGCTTTTTTTTGGCCTGTTGGATAGACTCCGCCGGGTATTTCCACACGAATTCAAGGCAGAAATCATGTCTCTCAACGTCGTCATCCTGGCTGCGGGCAAAGGCACCCGCATGCGCTCTCCCCTGCCCAAGGTGCTACATCCGGTTGCCGGCAAGGCCATGGTCTCCCACGTCATCGACACCGCTCGTCAGGTGGGAGCCGGCAAGGTGCATCTGGTGTATGGCCATGGTGGCGAGCTGCTCAAAGAGCTCATCCAGGCGGACGACCTGAGCTGGGTGTTGCAGGCGCAGCAGCTGGGGACCGGTCATGCTGTGGCTCAGGCGAGCCCGTACTGGAACGACGAAGACGACGTGCTGGTGCTGTACGGCGACACTCCGCTGATCCAGCCCGAGACTCTGCAGCGGCTGCTGGCCGCCAAGCCGGCCGATGGCATGGCGCTGCTGACCGTGATACTGGACAACCCCACGGGTTACGGCCGCATAGTGCGCGATCAGGGACGAGTGGTCGGCATCGTCGAGCAGAAGGATGCGAATGCCGATCAGCTGGCGATTTGCGAGGTAAACACAGGCGTGCTGGTGGCCATGGGGGCCCATCTGCGCGGCTGGTTGTCGCGTTTGGATAACAAGAACGCCCAGGGCGAATTCTATCTCACCGACGTCATCGCCATGGCCCATGCCGATGGTTGCCCCATCGTCGCCGTTCACCCCGATTCTGCCGCCGAGGTGGAGGGGGCCAACAACCGGGTACAACTGGCGGCGCTCGAGCGCAGCTACCAGAAGATGCAGGCCGAGAAGCTGATGATCGCCGGGGTGAGCATGATGGACCCGGCCCGCTTCGATCTGCGCGGTGAGTTGAGCGTCGGGGAAGAGGTGGTGATCGACGTCAACGTCATCATCGAGGGCAAGGTCACCCTGGGCAACCGGGTGGTGGTGGGCGCCGGCGCCATTCTCAAGGATTGCACCATAGGCGACGACACCGAGATCAAGCCCTACACCGTGGTGGAAGGGGCCCAGGTGGCTGAGCAGTGCTCGGTCGGCCCGTTTGCCCGTCTGCGTCCGGGTGCCGTGCTGGAGCAGGACGCTCACGTCGGCAACTTCGTCGAGATGAAGAAGGCGCGCCTCGGGGTTGGCTCCAAGTGCGGTCATCTGACCTATCTCGGGGATGCGGAAGTGGGTGCCAAAGTGAATATCGGGGCCGGCACCATCACGTGTAATTACGACGGGGTGAACAAGTTCCAGACCATCATCGAGGATGATGTCTTCGTCGGCTCCGATACCCAGCTGGTGGCGCCGGTGCGCATCGGCAAGGGCGCCACGCTGGGGGCCGGCTCCACCATTACCAAGGACGTGGCCGAGAACGAGCTGGTCATCACCCGGGTGCCCCAGCGCCACATCAAGAACTGGGCCCGTCCGGTGAAGAAGAAGTGATAACCGATCAACCATAACGACAAGGCCCCTTGATGGGGCCTTGTGCTTTCTGGCGTTACTCGGGGCGCCCCGGCTGGTGACGGATCCAGAGATCGGCGTACTTGATGAAGGTCGAGTGGGCCGAGAGGATGGCCAGCAACAGCCCCTGACGACCGTCGAGGAAGCCGGCCTTGAGCAGGTACATCTTCACGAAACAGCCGATCGCATGCAGCAGCCCCTGACTCAGGGAGCTCTTCTTGCCGCGAGCCTGACGCTGATCGGCCCAGGCGCGGCCGTAGCCGGCCGATTTCACCAGATAGTGCTCGAGATCCCGATAGGTGTAGTGGAGCAGATCCCCCTTGAGATCCACCACCTTCATGTTGGCACGTACCTCTACCTTCTCGTGCACCAGGGCGTCGTTGTAACCGGTCAGCGCCCTGGGGTAGAGACGCAGCACCCGATCCGGGTACCAGCCGCTGTGGCGGATGAAACGGCCAAACACCCAGGAGAGGCGCGGCAAGGTGTAGAGGGTATCTACCGGTGGGTTCTCCAGCACGTCGCGGATGTTGTGGGCCAGCTCAGGGGTGAGCCGCTCGTCGGCGTCCAGCCACAGCACCCAGTCGGAGCGAACGTGAGACTGGGCGAGCTGACGCTGGCGACCAAACCCGGGCCATTGGTTATTCACGAAGAAGCGGGCGCCAAACTCGGCGGCGATGGCGGCGGTCTCGTCCTGGCTGCCGGAGTCCAGGATGACGATCTCGTCGACCACTCCCTGCAATGTGGCCAGGCAGGCTCTCAGGTTTTCGGCCTCGTTCTTGACGATCAGCACGGCGGCCAGAGTCGGTTTCATGGGTCTTTCCATCGGGAATTACAGGGTCCCCATTCTAGTGAGATGAGGGGGCAGGCGCCACCGCAGCGAGGCGCCTGCCTGACTCAGGTCGCGATCAGTACTCGGGCGCTGCAGGGGGGCAGGGTCAGCTGCAGCTCCCCCTGAACCAACTCGAAGCGCTCACCGGTGAGGGCGTCGCAGAAGCGGCTGGCCGGGGCGCCGGTCTGCCACAGAGGAAGGGTGAGGCTGCGCGGGTTGTCCGGGTGGCGGTTGCAGGCCACCACCACCTGATCCCGCTCCAGGGTGCGGACATAGGCCAGCGTGTGTTCACCGGCATAGAGGGTCAGCAGATCCCCCCGGCGCAGGGCCGGACGCTGGCGACGCAGCCGAATTAGGCGGCGGTAGTGGTCGTGCAGGGCGTGATCCCACTGGGTGCTCTCCCAGGGGAAGCAGCGGCGGCAATCCGGGTCGTTACCGCCGCGCATCCCCACCTCGTCGCCGTAATAGACGCAAGGGGCGCCGATGTAGGTCATCAGCAGGGTGACGGCCAGGCTCATGCGCTCCCGGTTTCCCCCCAGCAGCTCGAGGAAGCGGGCGGTATCGTGGCTGTCGAGCAGGTTGAATTGGGCCAGCTGGTTGGCAAACGGGATGTGGGCGCGGGCCAGCCGCAGCCAGCGGTCCAGCTCGGCGGCGCTGATCCGGATCGGTTGGTAGGCGATGTCCTGACCGGCTAGGAAGGCGCGCACCGGGTGGGCGAAGCCGTAGTAGTTCATGGCGCCGTCTTCCTGATCGCCCTGCAACCATTGGCTGGCCTCGAAGAAGTGCTCGCCAAGCACGTAGGCGTCCGGATTCTCTTGCTTGACCGCGCCGCGCAGGGCGCGCACGTGGTGACGGTTACCGCTCGCCGATCCCTGCTCTCCCAGCATGTGGATGACGTCGAAGCGCCAACCATCGATCTGGTAGGGAGGACGCATCCAGTGGCGCACTATGGCGTCGTCGGCACGATAGATGGTGTCCTGCACCTTGGGGCTGGCGAAGTCGAGCTTGGGCAGGCTGCGGATCCCCTTCCAGCTCACGTAGTCCCCGTCTTCACCGAAGGTGTAGAAGCTGCGCCAGGGGGAGTCCGGGTTACCCTGGGCCCCCTCGGGAGGGGCAAACCAGGGGTGCTCGGTAGAGGTGTGGTTGACCACGGCGTCGAGCACGATGCGCATGCCGCGCTGACGCAGGTTGCGGGTCAGTTGGGCAAATTGCTCGTTGCTGCCGAAGTGGGGATCGACCCGGTAGTAGTCCTGGGTGTCGTACTTGTGGTTGCTCGGCGAGGCGAAGATAGGGTTGAGATAGAGCGCCGTCACCCCGAGGGAGTGCAGGTAGTGCAGCTTCTGATCGATGCCGGCCAGATCGCCGCCATAGAACTCGCTCGCCTCGTCACCGCTGCCACGCTGGCTGACCGGCTCGCCCCAGGCCTTGCTCAGCACGGGGCGGCCACGATAGTCGTACTCCCCCTCTTGCACGCTCAGGCTGGGATCACCATTGCAGAAGCGGTCCGGGAAGATCTGGTAGAAGACCTGATCCTGCACCCAGGCGGGCGGCTGGTGCTGGGGGTTATAGCGAAAATGGGTGGCACGGGGTGGCATGCTGGAGTCTATGCCACCCCCGTGCAGCCACCACTGGGTCTCAGCGGTGAGCCCCTTGAAGCAGTAGAGGATCGGCTCATGAGTGCGCGGCAGGGGCAGGGTGAACTGCCAGATCTGCAGGCGGTCGCGAGCTTCGACCAGGGTCATGGGGTGCAGCTCCTCCTCATTGTCGGGTTCGATACGCAGTAGCACCTGATTCAGGTTGGCGGCGCGATCGACAAAGAGGGTGAGCAGCAGTGCATCGTGGGTCGCCCTGAACCAGGGCGACGCTTGGGGGTGAAACAGGAAGGGGATCATCTTTATCCAGTCAGGATCTCGGCCAGGGCATTGCCCTGATCGTGCAGGGATTCGAGTTGCGTGGCGAGCTGCTCCGGCTGCAGGCCGAGGTGGCTCGCCAGGGGTTTGGGGAAGCGGGCTATGATCGCCTGGGCCGGCACACCGGCATTCCAGGCGAAAGAGACAAACATGGCGAGGCGGATCAGCACCGCCTCCTTGCTCACCGGCTCGTGTTCCAGCGGGTCGAGCTGCTGGGCGATAGCGATGACGAAGGTCTCGGCCAGGCTCCAGCGTCGGGCCAGCTCGGCGCCGAGCTGGGCATAGTCGTAGCCAAGCATCTCGCGCTGGGCCTCGACCCGGCTCGCCCCTTTGGCCATCGCCAGACTGATGAGCTCGGCCTCTTCCGGCAGAGTGCTCTGGATGAGCAGCTCGCCGATGTTGTGGATCAGGGCGCAGGTGAAGGCGGTCTCGGGATCGACGGTGCCACACTGCTGGGCCAGCGTCTTGGCGATGGTGGCGACCTGGAAGGTCTCGGTCCAGAACTTGTTCTTGTCGAAGCTGGGAGGCGCCTTGAAGCTGCCGATGATGCCGGAGGCCACCACCACGGAGCGCAAGCGGTTAAAGCCGAGGCGGATCACCGCCTGCTCGATGGAGGTGACATCCTGACCGCGTCGGAAGGCCGCCGAGTTGGCCATGCGCAGCACCTTGACGCTGATCACCTGATCCATGGCGATCTTGCGGGCGATCTCGTCGATGCGGGCATTCTCGTCGTTGAAGCTTTCCATCAGCTCGTGCAGCAGCTTGGGGATGGTGGGGAGCTGCTTAATCTTGTCAAACAGGCGATCCATCGACATGGCAGTGGTGGCCTCCCTGGTCCTTACTCCTGTTTATTGTGCCACAGGGGCGGGGGGTGTGCCTGCAAATATGCCTGCCGTGTTCATAAGGGGTTCACTCTGCGGGTGACACTCTAAGTCCCAGTAGAGCTCTCGCTCTCTCAGCACTGTGTGGAACACCTGTTGTTTCTTTTGACCGGCTTTACCAGCCGGTCTTTTTATTTCCAGTCCTCCAACCGGTAGCGCAGGGTGTGCCGTTTTCCTGCCAGATGCAGGGCTTCGGGCGTCAGCGTCAGGCTGGCCCCCTCTTGCAGGGTCAGGAGCACCGCCTGCTCTATCTCGCCAAGGGGCTCCAGGCACGCCATCTCCGTATTGCCCATGCTGGTGACCCAGAAGCGCCCGGCCTCCAGATTGCCCATGCCGAAGTAGCGGTTGCAGCCGGCGATGCCGTTGACCGTGAAGTTTTCCCCGATTTCCAGATCTGGCTCCTGTCCGCGCTCCGCCTGCACGGGACGGCCGTCCAGGCTCTCCAGGACCCAGTGGTGGTGCATCAGATCGCTCTGGTTAGGATGGATGCTGCTACAGGCGGTCAGCAGCAAGAGGCTGGCGAGGGTCATGATCGGGCGGTTCATCGCTATGGCTCCTTGGTTGAGGCCAAGGATAGAGGCTAGCCATACCCGATGACAGGGCACGGGGGCGGCCAACCGACCGCCCCTGTCGCTTCGCTTAGCCGAACAGGCGCTCGGCGTAGCGGGCGAGTCCCGAGGCCACCGAGCCGAGATCGTCCCCTCCCGCTACGGGAACCCCGGGCAGGCGCGCCCGGATAAACTGGCCGATCAGGGGGGACTTGGCACTCCCCCCCGTGATGAAGACCCGATCCGGTTGACAGCCGGCCTGGGCGATGGCCTCGTCCATCAGCTCGCCAATCTTCTCGAGCAGCGGGGCGGCGGCGTTGGCCAGTTGGGGGCGGGTGAGGGGGGCGACCAGCTCCCGTTCCAGCTCACCGAGGGGCTGCACCGCGCTCTCCTGGCTGGAGAGGGCGATCTTGCCCTGCTCGGCGCGCCACACCACCTGATGACTCAGCTTGTGCTCGCGCAGGCGGATCAGCCGGGTGAGATGGCTGCCGCTCGGGCAGTCGAGCAGCATGTCCTGCAGCTGACGACCGGTGGCCAGGCTGTAGAAGCGACTCTGGGCGGCCACGTCGTTGATGGCGGCGGCGTCCCAGAACAGGGGGTGGGGCAGGGGCTTGCCGGTCTTGAGCCGCTCGTGCATGCCGAGCAGGGGCATGATCCCTTCCACCGTCAGGCGGATGTCGAAGTCGTTGCCACCGATGCGCTGGCCACTGTGGCCCAGCATCTGGGCGCTGCGATCGAGCAGGGCGCGGTAGCTTGGCCCCATGCGCAGCATGGAGCAGTCGGTGGTGCCGCCGCCGATGTCGACCACCAGCACGGTGCAGTCCTCGTCGAGGCGCGCTTCGAACTCGAAGCCGGCGGCCACCGGCTCATAGAGAAACTCCACCTGCTCGAAACCGGCCAGACCGGCCGCTTCGGTCAAGATGGCGATCGCCTGGCGGTTGCTCTCCTCCCCGGCCAGTCCCTGGAAGTTGACCGGCCGGCCGATCACCGCCTTGTCGATGGGGGCGCCGGTGAGCGCCTCGGCGCGCCGCTTCACCAGCAGCATCATGGCGCAGACGATGTCCTCGAACAGGGCAATCTGGGGCGGCTTGAGGCCGAAGGCGCCGAGGAAGGACTTGGGCGACTTGATGTAGTAGCCCTCTTCCGGCTCCTCCAGGTAGGCGCTGAGGGCGGCCTCGCCGATGGCGAGGGCGTCGTCGAGCCCCTCTTCGCGCAGCTCGCGGCGCAGGCTCTGGGCCCGTTGCACCTGGGCGGCACGCAGCCCCAGGTAGCGGGCGCGTTGGGATTCGGGCAGCAGCTCGGCGAGCAGGCCGGGAATGGCGTCACGATGGGGGGCGTGCAGGGTGGAGGGGAGGTAGGCACCCCCGCTCAGGGGTAACAGGCGCGGCACCCCCTGCTCCATCACGGCGATGGCACAGTTGGAGGTGCCGTAATCGAAACCGACGTACATGGGCAGGTTCTCCCGGCAAAAAGGGAGAGCCTACCCAAAGCGCCGGCCAGGCTCAAGCGGCGGGTTTATTCCACCTCGTTGCCGCTGGTGTGTCCCTCGCGCACCGCCTTGACGTTGGCCAGGGTGGTGTCGGCGATGGCGTGCAGGGCCTCACGGGTGAGGAAGGCCTGGTGGCCGGTGAACAGCACGTTGTGACAGGCCGACAGGCGGCGGAACACGTCATCGGTGATCACCTCGTTGGACTTGTCCTCGAAGAAGAGCTCCTCCTCCTCCTCGTAGACGTCGAGGCCCAGGGCGCCGATGCGTCCACTCTTGAGTGCCTCGATGGCGGCGTTGGCATCGAGCAGGCCACCCCGGCTGGTGTTGATGATCATCACCCCGTTCTTCATCTTGGCGAAGGCGGCACCGTTGAGCAGGTGGTAGTTCTCCTGGAACAGCGGGCAGTGCAGGGAGATCACATCGGACTCGCGATACAGGGTGTCGAGGTCCACGTACTCGGCACCGAGATCCTGGGCTGCCTGGTTCGGGTACGGGTCGCTCACCAGCAGGCGCATGCCAAACCCCTTGAGGATACGCAGGGTGGCGATGCCGATCTTGCCGGTGCCGATGACGCCGGCGGTGCGGCCGAACATGTTGAAGCCAACCAGACCCTCGAGGGAGAAGTTGGCGTCCCGGGTGCGTTGGTAGGCCTTATGGATGCGGCGGTTGAGGGTCATCATCAGCCCCACCGCGTGCTCGGCCACCGCCTCGGGCGAGTAGGCGGGCACCCGCACCACTGTCAGCCCCAGCTCCTTGGCGGCGGCCAGATCCACGTTGTTGTAGCCGGCGCAGCGCAGGGCGATCACCTTGGTGCCGAACTGGGCCAGCTCGGTCAGGATGGCGCGGTCGGCCTCGTCGTTGACGAACAGGCAGACCACGGGAAAGCCGTGGGCCAGCCGCAGTGTCTTGGCCTCGAGGCGCACGTCGAAGAACTCCAGCTCGAAGCCGTAATTGGCATTGGCCTGCTGGAAATACTCCTTGTCGTAACTCTTGCTGCTGAAGAGGGCAATTTTCATGGTGTGAACTCTTGATGATGCGTGGTCACACCTTACACCAAAGCGTAATCCCTATCACCCTCGCCTGACCGTGGGCATTAGCCCCAGGGCATGATGGGGACGGCACTCATCGCACTCTTGTAGGAGCCGTCGACCAGCCGGGTGCTGTAGGTGAGGTAGACCAGGGCGTTGCGCTTCTTGTCGTAGAAGCGCACCACTCGCTGCTCCTTGAAGACCAGGGAGGTGCTGACGTCGAACACCTCCTCACCCCCTTGAGTTCGGCCGGTACCCTGATGGGGCCCACCTGATGGCAGGAGAGGGTGGCATGGGAGGGATCTTCGGCCAACCCCAACCCGCCCTTGATGCCGCCGGTCTTGGGTCTGGCCAGGTAACAGGTGACCCCGTCGATGCGGGGATCGTCGAACGCCTCGATCACTATCTTGTGGTTGGGGCCAAGCAGCTTGAAGGCGGTGCTCACCTCGCCGATCCGGTCGGCGCCCGTGGCCTGAGCGAAGGCCGTCAGCAGGGGCAGGGTGAGCAGCAGGGCATATTTCATGAAAACCTCGTATCAATGGGGAGTGAGTGGGGGCGGCCAGGGGGCGTTACGGTTATCAGATCGTGATGGCGCCCCGAGTCAGGGCTGTGGCGACTCCCAATAGGCAGCAGGGACTGCCTTGAGTGCGGGGGTCAGATCTGGGTTGACCAGATCAAGAGTGACCTGTGGGGTCAGGCTGGTCTGCGCCAGGGCCTCGCGCACCAGGGGATTGTCCCGAAAGAAGCGCAGAAAGCTGCCATCGGCATAGAGTCGCTCCAGCCCGGTCCGCAGTGCCTCGGCCAGCGCCTTCTGGTCGTGGCCCACGAAGAAGAACTGGGCGTAGGGATAACGCAGTTGCAGATGGGGAACGATCATCAGATTGGGGTACTGCGCGGCCAGCTCCCGCTGCTCCGCATAGGCCTCTATCATCCCGCGCGGGAAGAAGTCGACCTCTCTGTGGTCGTTGATGAGATGAAACAGGGTGTGAAAGCGTCCCGCATAGGTGGGAATACCTGCGGTTTCGAGAACCCGGTTATCACCCCAGCCCACCCCCTGTGCGGCCTTGCGCTGGCGCAGCTCATCCAGATTCTTGATGCGGGTGAAGGCCTCCTGATCATCGCGATGAATGATGGCCACCCGCACTCCCTCCAATCCCCTGAACAGGGGGATGGGGATAGCGGTGAGGCGCCGCTCCAGATCGCTCGAGGTCCCCATCCAGAACAGGTTAAACAGCTTGCCATTTTCGAGCTCGCGGCTGATGGAGTCCTGGGTGAGAGTGGTGGGAACCTGGATTATCTTGAAGGGGATCCCTGACTTCTCCAGCGCCATCCTGAGCAGGGGCAGCTGGTACTGTTCGGCCATCTGGTTGACCGGCAGGCGGGGGACCTTGATCGTGAGCGTCTGTGCCTGTACCAGCAGGGGAAGGTACAGGCACAACCAACCTAGCCATCTCATGGGACCGGACTCCGTATAGAATCTGGCCCGATTCTAACAGAAATGTCAGGCGACGCGGCGATAGACGTGGGTGTCGTTGAATTCCTTGGTGCTCTGACACTCGACGCAGAAGCGTGACTCGGGGCGTGCCTGCAGGCGCTTGATGGCGATCTCGTCACCACAGGACTCGCAGTAGCCGAAGTCCCCTTCGACGATGCGCTTGAGGGCGGCCTTGAGCTTGCGCAGGTGGAGTTTATCGTGCTCGATGCGGTTGAGTTCGAGGCGACGCGCCTCTTCGACGCTGGCGCGATCGATCTCGTCGGCCATCTCGTTGGTATCGGTGGCGATGGCCTGGCTGGCCTGAGAGCTCAGACGCTCCTCGATCTCGGCGATCTGGTTTTCTATCTGGCTTTTGTAGAAGCTCAGTTGGTCTTCAGTCATAAAGTCACACATGTGTTACTACCCGTGTATTCAAACCCGAATTATCAGTATGGATAGGGGCGGTCTGTGACCAGACCAATTCCCGGTGCTCTGTCTCGTGTGTTAGCACGAAATCAGGGCCGGCCTTTTATCAGATATTGTTCGGATAGCAAAGGGGATGGTCGTTAATTTGTGCACTTCTTCGGGAAAAGGTGGGTTCCAAGTGAGTTTTTGCGTCTATTTTGGCCTCATTGAGCCTGGTGCCACCCCTCGAATGGAGTGTTTAATATTTGCTATCGCAAAGCTGTTTTTTGGGTGAATCTTTTTATTTTTTTAAACACCCTCCCTTGACAGTCCTTCCTATAACCGGCTTAGATGGTGACAAGTTACATTTCGGTAACATCGCTCCGGACGGGGCTGATTCACAGTCGGGGTTAACATGGATCGCATCAAGGGTTGGATGGATGCCAACCGTATCACTGAGGTGGAGTGCCTGATTCCGGACTTCACGGGTAATGCCAGGGGCAAGATTCTTCCCGCCAGCAAGTTCCTGCGCGAGGGGGGGATGCGGCTGCCCGAGGTCATCTTCATTCAGACGGTCACCGGGGACTATCCGGATGACGACAGCATGGTCGATCCCCTGGAGCGGGACATGCTGCTCTACCCCGACCCCAACACCATCCGCTTCGTACCCTGGGCCCTGGAGCCGACCGCCCAGGTGATCCACGACTGCTTCGATGCTCATGGCCAGCTGGTGGACATAGCGCCCCGCTCCGTGCTGCGCCGGGTGCTCTCCTTCTATGATAAGCAGGGCTGGAAGCCGGTGGTGGCGCCCGAGCTGGAGTTCTATCTGGTCAAGCGCAACGAGGATGCCGATTATCCCCTGGCGCCGCCCATTGGTCGCAACGGGCGTCCCGAGACCGCCCGCCAGTCGTTCAGCATCGATGCGGTCAACGAGTTTGATCCCATCTTCGAGGACATGTACGACTACTGCGAGGCTCAGGAGCTCGAGGTGGATACTCTGATCCATGAGTCCGGCGCCGCCCAGATGGAGATCAACTTCCTGCACGGGGATGCCATCGATCTGGCCGATCAGGTGTTCCTGTTCAAGCGCACCATGCGTGAAGCCGCTCACCGTCACGGCATCTACGCCACCTTCATGGCCAAGCCCATGAGCAACGAGCCCGGTTCGGCCATGCACATCCACCAGAGCCTGGAGGATAGCGAGGGGAACAACCTGTTCGGGACCGATAATGGCGGCCATACCCAGCTCTTCATGCATTTCATCGCCGGGTTGCAGAAGTACACGCCGGCGGTCACCGCCCTGCTGGCCCCCAACGTCAACTCCTATCGCCGTCTCACCTTCGGCGAGAGTGCGCCGCGCAACGTGCAATGGGGGGTGGAGAACCGAACCTGCGGACTGCGCGTGCCCCACTCGGATGCCTCTGCCCGGCGAGTCGAGAACCGCTTCGCCGGCGCCGATGCCAACCCCTATCTGGCGCTGGCCGCCACCCTGGCGTGCGGCTTCCTCGGCATTCAGGAGAAGCTGGAACCCCTGCCCGAGATGAAACACAGTGCCTATGAGCTGCCATACAGCCTGCCGCGTACCCTGGAGGAGGCACTGAGCCACCTCGAGCACTGCGAGCCCATCAAGGAGATGCTGGGTGAGCGCTTCATCCGCGCCTTCGTGGCGGTCAAGCGCAAGGAGTATGAGACCTACTTCGGCGTCATCAGCTCCTGGGAGCGGGAGTTTCTGCTGCTTAATGTCTGATCCTGACGGGCCGCAGCGTGGCGGCCCTTTCCCACTGAGGGCGGCGTGTCCGTCCGCGCAAGGAGCGAAAGATGCAATTCGATACCCGTGAGTGGCAGCGTCTGGATGCGAGCCACCACCTGCACCCCTTTACCGATCATCAGCAGCTGCGTCAGAAGGGGTCCCGTATCATCACCCGGGGCGAGGGGGTCTACCTCATCGATTCCGAGGGCAGGCGTATCCTCGACGGCATGGCAGGGTTGTGGTGCGTCAACATGGGTTATGGCCGCGAGGAGCTGATCGAGGCGGCCGAGCGCCAGATGCGCGAGCTTCCCTACTACAACCTCTTCTTCCAGACCGCTCACCCGCCCGCCATCGAACTGGCCAGCCTGCTGGCCGAGGTGACGCCGGCAGGCATGAACCAGGCCTTCTTTACCGGCTCGGGTTCCGAGTGCAACGACACAGTGCTGCGCATGGTGCGTCACTACTGGGCCAGCCAGGGCAAGCCGGAGCGCCAGGTGATCATCAGTCGCCACAACGCCTATCACGGCTCAACCGTGGCCGGTGCCAGCCTGGGGGGCATGAGCGGGATGCACGAGCAGGGCTCCCTGCCGATCCCGGGTATCGTCCACATCGACCAGCCCTACTACTTCGGCGAGGGGCAGGGCATGAGTCCCCACGAGTTTGGTCTGGAGCGGGCACGCCAGCTCGAGAAGAAGATCCTCGAGCTGGGGCCGGAGAAGGTCGCCGCCTTCATCGGCGAGCCGATCCAGGGGGCCGGCGGGGTCATCATACCGCCCGAGAGCTACTGGCCCGAGATCCAGCGCATCTGCGATCACTACGGCATCCTGCTCATCGCCGACGAGGTGATCTGCGGCTTTGGCCGTACCGGCTCCTGGTTTGGCTGCGATACCTTCGGCATTCGTCCCGACTTCATGTGTCTGGCCAAGGGGATCACCTCGGGTTATGTGCCACTCGGTGCCGTGATGGTGAGCGATCGGGTGGCTCGGGTGGTCGAGAAGGGGGGCGAATTTGCGCACGGCTTCACCTACTCAGGCCATCCGGTCGCTTGCGCCGTAGCGATCGCTAACATAAAGCTTATGCAAAAAGAGAGCATAGTTAATCGAGTGCATGATAGAATCGCCCCCTATCTTCAGCGGCGCTGGTCGGAGCTCTCCGATCTGCCTATCGTCGGCGAGACCCGGGGAAAGGGCATGGTGGCCGCGCTCGAGATAGTTCAAAACAAGCAGGACAAACGCCGTTTCCCGACTGCCGCCAAAGCGGGTCTGACATGCCGGGAGTTCTGCTTTAACAATGGCTTGGTGATGCGTGCGGTAGGGGATACGATGATCATATCCCCGCCCTTGGTCATCACCGAGACGGAGGTGGATAACTTGGTCAACTTGGCCAGACGGAGTCTGGAGCTGACCGCCGAAGGCCTGCTCGGCTGAGTCTGTTGCCCGGTTGACGTATGCAAACTTGAAGGAGACAAGGATGATGTCTTTTAAGAAGGGTGTGCTCGCCGCCTGTGTGGTGTCCGCCATGCTGGCCACCAATGCGGTCGCCGCAGACAAGGTGCTGCATGTCTACAACTGGTCTGACTATATCGCCCCGGACACCATCGCCAAGTTCGAAAAAGAGACGGGCATCAAGGTGGTGTACGACGTGTTCGATAGCAACGAGGTGCTGGAAGCCAAGTTGCTGGCGGGCAAGTCGGGCTATGACGTGGTCGTCCCCTCCAACCCCTTCCTGGCCAAGCAGATCAAGGCTGGCGTCTTCCAGAAGCTGGACAAGTCCAAGCTACCCAACTGGAAGAACCTGGATACCGATCTGCTCAAGGCACTGGAGCCGAGCGATCCGGGCAACCTCTACTCCCTGCCTTACATGTGGGGCACCATCGGCTACGCCTACAACGTGGACAAGGTGAAGGCCGTGCTGGGTGACAAGGCGCCGGTCGATTCCTGGGATCTGGTGTTCAAGCCGGAAAACATGACCAAGCTCAAGGAGTGCGGTGTCTCCTTCCTGGATTCCCCGACCGAGATGCTGCCGGCAGCCATGCACTATCAGGGCCTGCCCAGCAACTCCGAGAAGGCTGCGGACCTGAAGAAGGCCGAGGCGCTGTTCCTCTCCATTCGCCCCTATACCGCCTACTTCCATTCGTCCAAGTACATCGGCGACCTGGCGAACGGCAACCTCTGTGTGGCCGTGGGCTACTCCGGCGATCTGCAGCAGTCCAAGTCCCGTGCCGTCGAGGCGAAGAATGGGGTGAATATCGTTTACACCATTCCCAAAGAGGGGGCGGGCAGCTTCTTTGACATGCTGGCCGTACCGGCCGATGCCAAGAATGTGGAGGAGGCCCACGCCTTCCTCAACTTCCTGATGAAGCCGGAGATCATTGCCGAGATCACCAACGCCGTGCAGTTCCCCAACGGCAACAAGGCCGCCACTCCGCTGGTGGATGAGGCGATCCGTACCGATCCGGGTATCTACCCGACTGCGGACACCCTCAAGAAGATCTACACCTTCCCGGATCTCCCGGCCAAGGTGCAGCGGGCCATGACCCGCAGCTGGACCAAGATCAAGTCCGGTAAGTAATGCCGTATCGCCCCTCCGGTTCGCCGGAGGGGAATTCGCCGGAGTGTGAGGGGTTCTCTAACCCAAGATACGAGGATGGATTCTGTGCATAGCAAACTGTTGACCGCGACCCTGCTGCTGGGAGCCTCTTCCCTGCTTCAGGCTGCTCCGACCGTACACATCTACAACTGGTCCGATTATATCGGTGAAGAGACCTTGCCCTCTTTCCAGAAGGTGACCGGGATTCGACCCGTCTATGACGTGTTCGATTCCAACGAGACTCTGGAGGGGAAACTGCTCACCGGTAATACCGGTTATGACGTGGTGGTGCCCTCCAACAACTTCCTCGGCAAGCAGATCAAGGCCGGTGCCTTCCAGAAGCTGGACCGTAGCCTGCTGCCCAATTGGAACAATCTCGACCCCACGTTGCTCAAGCAGCTGGAGGTCAACGATCCCGGCAACCAGTACGCGGTTCCCTACCTGTGGGGGACCAACGGCATTGGCTACAACGTCGAGAAGGTGAAGGCGGTGCTGGGGGTGGATCACATCGACTCCTGGGCGGTCATCTTCGAGCCACAGAATATCCAGAAGCTCGCCAAATGCGGCGTCGCTCTGCTCGATTCGGGGGATGAGATGCTGCCTCTGGCGGCCCTCTACCTTGGGCTCGATCCCAACAGCAAGGACCCGGAGACCTTCAAGCAGGCCGAGGCGCGTCTGATGACGATCCGCCCCTATGTCACCTATTTCCACTCCTCCAAGTACATCGGCGATCTGGCCAACGGCGACATCTGCGTGGCGGTCGGCTATTCGGGTGACGTGATGCAGGCTGCCGCCCGTGCAAAAGAGGCGGGCAAGGGGATCGAGATCGCCTACTCCATCCCCAAGGAGGGGAGCAATCTCTGGTTTGACATGATGGCCATCCCGGTGGACTCCAAGAACGTCAAGGAGGCCCACGCCTATATCAATTATCTGCTCGATCCCCAGGTCATTGCCGGGGTCAGCAAGTACGTGGGGTACGCCAATCCCAATACCAGGGCGGTGCCCTATATGGATGAGGAGATGCTCACCGACAAGAGCATCTACCCCGCTAAGGAGGTACTTGGCCGGCTCTATATTGCCGCCGAGCGTACCCCAAAAATCCAGCGACAATTCACGCGCAGCTGGAGCCGGGTCAAGACCGGAAAATAACGAAAGTGAGGCAAGGCCGGCAGGCCTGCCTCTTTGTCTCAGTAGCCAGGACACGGCCGTGAGGGGCAGTGTGCATTGTTTGGGAGTTTGGTGATGGCAATAGCCTCCAGTGCCTACAAGAAAGCCCTAGAAGGGAGCCAGCAGCCGAAAGAGGTGCTGGTCAAGATTGACAGGGTGAGTAAACAGTTTGACGAGACCCTGGCGGTCGACAACGTCTCCCTCAACATCAACAAGGGCGAGATCTTCGCCCTGCTCGGTGGTTCGGGCTCGGGTAAATCGACCCTGCTGCGGATGCTGGCCGGGTTTGAGCGCCCGACCGAAGGGCGCATCTTCCTCGACGGGGTGGACATCACCGATATGCCCCCCTATGAGCGCCCCATCAACATGATGTTCCAGTCTTACGCCCTCTTCCCGCACATGACGGTGGCCCAGAACATCGCCTTTGGCCTCAAGCAGGATGGTCTGCCCAGGGCGGAGGTCGATGCCAGGGTCGAGGAGATGCTCAAACTGGTACAGATGACCCAGTATGCCAAGCGCAAGCCGCACCAGCTCTCCGGCGGCCAGCGTCAGCGGGTGGCCCTGGCCCGTTCTCTGGCCAAGCGTCCCAAGCTGCTGCTGCTCGACGAGCCCATGGGGGCGCTCGACAAGAAGCTGCGCTCCCAGATGCAGCTCGAGCTGGTCGAGATCATCGAGCGGGTCGGCGTGACCTGCGTCATGGTGACCCACGATCAGGAAGAGGCCATGACCATGGCCGAGCGCATCGCCATCATGCACCTGGGTTGCATTGAGCAGATCGGCAGCCCGATGGACATCTATGAGACCCCGGCCAGCCGCCTGGTGTGCGAATTTATCGGCAACGTTAACCTGTTTGACGGCGTGCTGGTGGAAGATGAGCTGGACCACGCGGTGATCGCCTGTCCCCATCTGGATTTGCCCATCATGGTGGGCCACGGCATCAGCACCCGGGCCGAAGACAAGCGCGTCACCTATGCCCTGCGCCCCGAGAAGCTGCTGATGAGTATCCAGAAGCCGGACGATCTGGAACACCCGAATCACAACGGCACCTGGGGCAAGGTGTATGACATCGCCTACCTGGGTGGTCACTCCGTCTACTTCATCGAGTTGCCTTCGGGCATGGTGGTTCAGGCCTTCATCGCCAATGCCGAGCGCCACGGCAAGCGGCCCACCTGGGACGATCAGGTGTTCCTCTACTGGGAAGATGACAGCGGCGTGGTGCTGCAATCATGAAGACGATGAATCTTGCCATCGGGCGCCGGTTGGTCATCGGTGTGCCTTTCATCTGGCTGTTCCTGTTCTTCCTGCTCCCCTTCATCATGGTGCTGAAGATCAGCTTCGCCGAGGCGGATGTGGCGATCCCGCCCTACACCGACGTGATGACCTGGGCCGACAATCAACTCACCATATTGCTCAACCTCGGCAACTACCTGTTGCTCGACGAGGATGAACTCTATCTGTCGGCCTATCTGGGCTCGCTCAAGATGGCGGCCATCAGCACCCTGCTCTGCCTGCTGATCGGCTACCCCATGGCCTATGCCATCTCGCGGGCCGAGAAGCACATGCAGACCGTCTACCTGCTGCTCATCATGATGCCCACCTGGACCGCCATCCTGATCCGGGTCTACGCCTGGATGGGCATCCTCAGTAACAACGGCCTGCTCAACAGCGTCTTGATGGGGATAGGTCTCATCGACCAGCCGCTGCAGATCCTCAACACCAACGTGGCTGTCTATATCGGCATCGTCTACTCCTACTTGCCGTTCATGGTGCTACCGCTCTATGCCAACCTGGCCAAACACGACGACAGCCTGCTCGAGGCCGCCTCGGATCTGGGGGCGCGCAACCTGACCCGTTTCTGGCAGATCACTGTGCCCCTCTCCAAGAACGGCATCATCGCCGGCTGCATGCTGGTGTTCATCCCTGTGGTGGGGGAGTTCGTCATTCCGGAGCTGCTCGGTGGCCCCGAGACCCTGATGATCGGCAAGGTGCTGTGGCAGGAGTTCTTCAACAACCGTGACTGGCCGGTGGCCTCGGCCCTGGCGGTGGTGATGCTGGCTATCCTGATCATCCCCATCATCCTGTTCAACCGTAACCAGGCCAAGGAACTCGAGGGCAAGGTATGAAACAGCACAACTTCTCCCGCATCATGCTGTGGGCCGGCCTGGCCTTCATCTACCTGCCCATGGTCATCATGGTGATCTACTCCTTTAACGCCTCCAAGCTGGTGACTGTGTGGGGGGGCTGGTCGCTCAAGTGGTACTTCGGGCTGCTGAAGAACACCCAGCTCATCAACTCTGTGCTGCGTTCGCTGGAGATCGCCTGCTACACGGCGATTGCCGCGGTGGCGCTCGGTACCCTGGCGGCCTTCGTGTTGACCCGGGTGCCCCGCTTCCGTGGCCGAACCCTGTTCGGTGGCATGGTGACCGCGCCCCTGGTGATGCCCGAGGTGATCACCGGTCTCTCCCTGCTGCTGCTGTTCGTGGCCATGGCCCAGCTGGTGGGCTGGCCGGCGGAGCGGGGCATGCTGACCATCTGGATAGCCCACACCACCTTCTGTTCGGCCTACGTGGCCATAGTGGTGTCGGCGCGCCTGCGTGAGCTGGATCTCTCCATCGAGGAGGCGGCCATGGATCTGGGGGCCCGTCCGTGGAAGGTGTTCTTTCTCATCACCATCCCGATGATCGCCCCCTCGCTGGCGGCCGGCGGCATGATGTCGTTCGCCCTGTCGCTGGACGATCTGGTGCTGGCCAGCTTCGTGGCGGGCCCTGGCTCGACCACCTTGCCGATGGAGGTCTTCTCCGCCGTACGTCTCGGCGTCAAGCCGGAGATCAACGCCATCGCCAGCCTGATCCTGCTCTCTGTGTCCCTGTTTACCTTCTTCAGCTGGTACTTCATGGCCAGGGCAGAGAAGCGCCGCAAGGCGGAGATCGCCCACATGCAGCAGATGCAATCGGTGCTCGACAGCCATTGATGATAAAATCCGCATTCTCTCGTCAATCAGGAGGATGAGAATGCGGATTTCCCTCTTTACCGGCAGCCAGGCTGCACTGTCCCCCCAGGTCGCTTCCGCCATCGCCAAGCAGCCGGCGACGGCACCGCTCTGGTGCGGTTCAACCGGATTACAGGGCGACCAGCAGGCCGATACTCGCCACCATGGCGGGGTGGAACGGGCGCTGCACCACTACCCGGCCGATCACTATCTCTTCTGGCACAGCTGGCAGCAGAGCCTGGGGTTACCCGATCCCGCCACTCCCTGGTTGCCCGGCGCCTTCGGTGAGAACCTCTCTACCCTGGGATTGACCGAGGAGCAGGTGCATGTCGGTGATCTGTTTCGCCTCGGCGAGGCCCTGGTGCAGGTGAGCCAGCCACGTTCTCCCTGCTTCAAGCTCAACCTGCGTTTCGGTTACCCCAACTTCTCTCTGACGATGCAACTGAGCGGCCGCTGCGGCTGGTTGCTGCGGGTGCTGGAAGAGGGGTGGGTGGCGCCGGATGCCGAGCTGACCCTGGTCGATCGCGGCTCGACCTTAAGCGTGAAGCGCTGCGCCGACATCCTCTACAACCAGCCGAGGGTGGAGCAGGACCTGCGCCTGCTGGCCGAGCTTTCCACCCTGTCGCCAAATTGGCGCAAGCATGCCAGCGACTGGCTGGAGCGAGGCACGCCGGCCAACTGGCGACATCGTCTGCTCGGGCCTGAGGACATTTCTGCCTAAAAAACCGGCATCTCGGTGATTGGGTGAACAGACACGCGTTTTTTCCAAAAAAAAGTGAAAAAAACCTTGTCATGGGGAAGGGGTTTAGGTAAATTCACGCCCCGTCGACATCGGTGTGTAGCGCAGCTTGGTAGCGCACTTCGTTCGGGACGAAGGGGTCGGAGGTTCGAATCCTCTCACACCGACCACATTTGAAAAGGCCGCTCAATGAGCGGCCTTTTTGCATTTGAGGCCACCTAGCGGTGGCGAGCGGCCTCCTGTTGCAGCAGCCGGACCACGGTCGTGCGCTCCATATCTTCCCCCAGTCGGTGATAAACCCCGACGATTCCCCTGTTGTACTCCTCACTCATCTTCAAGGGCACCAGACCCTGCGGTGCCAGGTATTCCCCCATCTGACGCGGGAAGGGCATGATCATGTTGCTCGCCAGCAGCAGGTCGATGGCCACCATCATGGAGTTGGTGGTATGGATGAATTTGTCGTCGATCCCCATGCGCTGTTTCTCTGCCTGCTTGGTGGTGAGGTCGTGCACCAGCCGGATGAAGCGGTTTTCATCGGGCGTGACCAGCAGGGTCGGGTAGCGGCCGAGATCCTCTCTGTTACTGACGCTGTTGGCCAGCGGGTGGTCTCGTCGGACGAAGAGCGCGTCTTCGGCCAGCAGCAGAGGCTCGAAATGGAGTTGGCTCTGCTCGGCCAGCCCATGGATCTCATGACCGATGAAGAGGTCTATCTCGTGATGTTCAAGCAGATCGAGCAGACGCAGATGATTACCCACCTGAATGTTGAGGGACGACGCTGGGTGGCATTCACAGTAACGGCTGACGACCGGCAGCAGCAGGGCGTGCCACCAGGCGTGGCCGGTGCCGATACGCAAGGCGCGTTGTTGGCGATCCCGGATGCGCTGCAGGCGTTGGTGGGTTTGCTGATAGAGCGCCTCTATCTCTTTGGCCTGCTCCAGCAGGCAGCGACCCGCCTCGGTCAGGGTGATGCCGGTGCTGCTACGTTGATAGAGAGTGACCCCGAGTGACGCCTCGAGGCGCCGCATGTTGTGAGTGAGGGTCGGTTGGGTGACCCCAAGCCGGCGGGCTGCCTGGCTCAGGTTACGGCAGGTGGCGACCTGAATGAACTGTTGTAGCTGTCGATTCACGATGTGGGGCGGGTTGGTAAAGGCAGGTCACCTTAGCCCCCGTTTGGTCGGGTGGCAAGGCGCGGGAGGCGACAGAGGGAGCCCTGTCACGATCACAATTTCGGAGAATCGAAATAGCCGGTTCGGCCCCGGCAATGGCGCCCCGATCACGCTTTTCGGATGCGTTATAGATAACCCCTATCGGTACTGCGGTTGGGGTCTATTTCTAACCCCATGATCCTCTTCCCTAAAATGGCGCGGCACACCGTTACTCATAAAAAATAAAGGGAAAATCATGAAGCTCCATCCTGTCGCCATGGCCGTTGCCCTCTGCAGCAGCGGCCTGCTGCTCAGCGCCTGCAACCAAAACGACTCATCGACGCCAGCCAACCCCGAGGCAAAGACGCCCCCCTGGTCGTTCGATCTCTACATGGTCGGGGAGTTCAGTGGCTGGAATCGCGATAACAAGTTCAAGTTTGTCTATCGCGACGGCGCCTATCACCTGGATAACCTGCGCCTGAACAGCGGCATGCCCCCCTTCAAGGTCGCTGGCCCCGAGTGGGGTACCTATCCGGACTTTGCCGCCGACACCCAGAAAGAGACCGCCATTCAACCGGGTCATGCCTATCCTATGTACTATCTGGACGGGGGACAAAACAACCGGCTGGTGGTGGAGCGCAAGGGGCTGTTCGACATCAGGGTCGAGGTGAATCGCGCCGACCTGGCGGCCCCCGGCATCACCTTCACCATGGAGCGGGATGATCCTGTGTACCCCGAGACCCTCTATCTGCTCGGCATCGAGGGGAGCCGCGAGCCGGTTCTCTCCCTCACCTATCTGGGAGACGGGCGCTACGTCACCGTGGCCCGTCTGGCGGCCGGTGACCACAAGTTGGAGATAGGCTCGGCCGGCGGTGAGCTTGGCCTGTCGAGCCAGGGTGCGCAGGCCAAACCCAGCGAGAGCCTGCCGCTGGCGCGCTGTGATGGCGCCTGTACCCCGTTCAGTCTCACGCTGGCTCAGGAGGGGTTCTACCGATTCGAGCTGGATGCGAGCCGGACCGATGCCCCCCGCCTGACCGTGACCGCGGCGAGTAGCGAGGATCTGACCCTGGTCAACCCGCACCAGGGGCATGAGGCGGTCGAGAAGCTCCCCTTCGAGACCTATCAAACCGGGGTGAAGGAGGAGGTGACCTTCTCGGTGCTTAAGCGCGATGCCGCGCTGCGCGAATACGCCCAGTCCACCACCCAGGAGTTGCGCGATCCTGTCGAAAACTATGTCAGCTACCGGGAGGAGGCCGATCTGCCCAGGGTGCGCACCGGCAGCCTGGCCTTCGACGCCCTGTTTGCCCTGGCTAACCACGAGATGCGCCTCAACAGCGTGTCAGAGGTGAAGGATGGCAGCTACAACGGTGGCCGTGCCATCCCGTGCGACTGCTTCGAGACGGGGGCTAAGTGGCACTACGTCTGGACCCGGGATCTCTCCTATGCGACCGATCTGGGGCTCGGCACCCTGGATCCCCAGCGCGCCCGCAACTCGCTGCAGTTCAAGCTCTCCCCGTTCAGGTCATCCTTGCAGGGGGATCTCTCGCCCCGCATCCCTGAGGGGGCGCAGATAGTGCAGGACACAGGGACAGGCGGCAGCTGGCCCATCAGCACGGATCGGGTGACCTGGGCCATGGGGGCCGAGGCAGTGCTCGACAGTCTGAGTGACGCGGAGCGGCTCGTCTTCGCCCGCCAGGTTTATGGCGGGCTCAAGGCCACCCTGGAGAGCGACCGGCTGGCCGCCTTCGATCCGGCCGACGGCCTCTACACGGGGGAGCAGTCCTACCTGGACTGGCGTGAACAGACCTATGCCAGGTGGATTACCGGTGACATCGCCCATATCGGCATGAGCAAGGCCCTCTCGACCAACGTGAACCACTACCGGGCGCTGCGCCTGGCGGCCCGCCTGGCGGACCAGCAGGGAGAGAGCGAGGCGGCCAGCCGCTATGAGGGGTGGGCCCGGGATCTGAAGCTGGCCATCAACCGTGGCTTCTGGATGCCGGAGCAGGGCATGTATGCCAGCCTCATCTATGGTGCGACCGACGCCAGCCAGGGCTATCGCTTCGACATGCTGGGGGAGGCTCTGGCCATCGTCAGCGGCATTGCCGATGAGCAGCAGGCCAGATCGATCGTCAGCCGCTACCCCTTCGGCCCCTTCGGCGCGCCTGTCTACTTCCCGCAGCAACCCGATGTGCCCGTCTATCACAACCGCTCCATCTGGCCCTTCGTCACCGCCTACGCCCTCAAGGCAGCGGTGCAGGTGAAGAGCGTGGCGGCGGTCGATCGTCACGTGGACACCCTGATGCGCGGCGCGGCCCTCAACCTATCCAACATGGAGAACCTGGAGTGGCTATCCGGTCAGCCCTCCCTGATGGATCTGGACCACCCCGAGCTGAGTGGCCCCGTGATCAACTCCCAGCGCCAACTCTGGTCCGTGGGGGGATATCTCGGCATGGTGACGAGTGACATTTTCGGCTACCGGGTGGAAGAGGGAGGCATACGCCTCAAACCCTTCGTCACCACAAGGCTGCACCGCCTCATGGGGGGCAGTGACAGCGTGACCCTGGAGGGGCTCAACTATCGGGGCAAGACGATCAGCATAGTGCTGCAACTGCCCGCACAGGGGGCGGCCGGTGGTTACTATCCGGTGGCGGGAATCCGCCTCAACGGCAACGAGGTGAGTGGCGATCGTATCGACGCCAGCCAGCTGCAAGGGAGCAACCGCATCGAGATCCGGTTCGGCGCCGCTCAGGCTGATGAGCAGCCGGTGACTCTGATCGAGGGGGTCGATCCCCGCTCGGTGGATGACCCCAGCGTCTTTGCCCCCCGGGAGCCGCAGATGGTCGCCGTGACCCGCCGGGGTGACGGGGTGGCCGTCGAGTTCAGTGATAGGGCCAATCGCGGCGGCGTCACCTACAACCTCTATCGTAACGGGCAACGGGTGGCCAGCGGCCTGACCGAGCCGCGCTGGCTGGATGCTAGCCTGCCTGCGACCGATGGGGCCTGCTACAGCGCCGAGGCGGTCTACGGGACCAGTGGCCATCGCTCCCATCACGCCAAGCCCTTGTGCCTGAATGCGGTGCAGGAGCGCATCCCGGTCACCGATGCCAGGGTACGCCACGATGGCAGCCTGGTGACGGGCGAGGGGATTGAGGTCGCCTATCTCAAGGATTGGGGGGCGCCGGGTGAGCAGCTGCTGATCGGGGATCTGCCCATCGAGGGCAAGCGGATGATCCGGCTCGAGTACTTCAACGGCCATCACGCCATCAACCTGGGGGTAACCAACGGGGTCAAGCTGGTCGAGGTCATGAACCCGGATGGCGCCGTGGTGGCAAGCGGTGTGGTGCAGATGCCCCACGTCATGAAGGAGGGGGAGAAGAAGCCCCTGCGCGAGTCGACACCGCTGGCGGTCGATCTGCCGGCCGGTCGCTACAGCGTCCGGGTCAGCGACTTCTATAACATGAGCTATCTGGGCTCTAATGAGAGTTACAACGACGCGGGTGGACGGGAGGGGCCGGTCAACCGGGTCGATCTGGCCGCCCTGCTGCTGACGGATCGTTAATGGCCTGCAATGCAAACGCCGCTCGAGAGAGCGGCGTTTTTTTAGGCGTTATCAGCTGAGGCGAGAGGGATAGACCTTCTTCAGAGACTCAGGGGCCAGCACCTCGACGTGCCCGTCGATATTGTGCAGCCAGCTGCGAAACTCGGGAGTGTCAGCCACCTCTGTCTCGACCACCACGCTGCGCTTGTCATAGCGGGTCATGCGCTGGTTGCGCCCGGGAATGTCGCTCTCGCGCAGGGCCTGGCTGCTCTCGTCGATGCGGCCGACGAAGCGGATAGTGCTGTTGGCGTCCTGATAGCTCTGCTCGCGCACCAGCTTCTGGAGGTTGAAGTCCTTCGGCTGGGTCGTGCTGTGGTTGGTCAGCTCTATCTCGCGAATATGGTCGAAGGCGATGCCGTAGACCTTGGGATCCAGCTCGGAGAGGGTACAGAGCAGCACCGGGCCCTCCTCCTGATTCAGGATGCCAAGCGGATTGATCAGATCGTAACGCAACCAGACGGTGCGCTCCTTGATCACCCGCTGCACGTCGGCGCTGAACTTGCGACCACGCCACAGGGCGTCGCGGATCAGGGTGCTGCGGCGGATGTCCGGGTTGCCGGCGAAGGGGCGCGGTGACTGGTGCACGCTTTCGAGCCAGCGTTGGGCCGGTTCGCTCTGGCTGTCCTGGATCACCTGGCAGGCCTTGTCCACCAGGGGGTTGAGTTCGGTCAGCACACTCGCCGGCAGCAGTTGGCTGGCCTGGTCGCTCCAGGTCTTCAGGGCCACCGCCAGAGAGAGGGGCATGATGTTGGCGAAGTCGCTCAGGCCGTTGCGCTCGAAGCACCAACCGTGAGGCTTGCTGCGCTCATCGGAGGTGAGGTCGAACAGACCCATGCCGGACATCTCCTCCAGGTCGCGCTGGACGGTACGCAGGCTGACACGGATCCCCTCTTCTTCGAGTTTCACCTGCAGTTGGCTGGCGGTCAGCTTGTAGGGACGGTGCGGAATGCAACGTGCCAGCGTCAGTTGTCTTAACAGCTTCTTGCTCATGGTGAATGCCTTTGCTGATGGGCTATGTCGCTATCCTAGACAGTGCTTGCGACAGTATCTGTCGCATTTTTTGCTGCGACAAGTGTCGCCATTTACATACAAAACTCCATATCCAATTGAAAATAATCGTTTTTTCCAAAAGAAAGGGCCCTGTGTGGGGCCCTGAAGAGTTCTGTCGCAGCGGTTTTTCTTGCCTAGCCGAACCAGGAGAGAGGGCTCTTGAGGATGGCGGCGCCCACCATGTAGCCAAACAGCCCCAGCGCGGCCACACCGGCCACCGCACGCGGGAGCGGTTGTCGGCTCTTGAGGGCCACCATGCCGGCGGCGATATAGCCGACCAGGGCGATCAGCTTGGCCAGCAGCCAGGGTTGGCTGCCCGGGGAGAGGTGCAGCAGCACGGCCAGCCAGAGGCCGGCCCCGAGCAACAGGGTGTCGTTGATGTGGGGCAGAATCTTGAGCCACTTGCGGTTCAGTGCCGGGCTCGCCTTCATGGCCAGCACCCAGCGACCGAGAAACAGCAGCAGGCTGATCATGGCCAGCAGCATGTGCAGATGCTTTATCAATGGGTAGTAGGTGATCATCTTGCTTCCTTGGGAGATTCATCGGCGGGCAGGCCGCTGTCCCAATCGTGGTGACGGGTACGCTCCTGCTCCTCCTCGTCATCTTGCAACAAGTCGGCCAGGATGTCGCGATATTGCAGGCTCTTGTTGATATAGGTGTGTTCGTCGTCGAGATAGTGGAGTTGCTCGTGCAGCAGGCGGTTGTCGTGCTGCTTGAAGGTCTGGCCGGCACGCCACGCCTGGTTGGCCCGAAAGCCGAGCAGGGTGAGGGCCTCGACCCCGAGATCGACCGCCGAGCCCAGGGTCTCGCGATAGACCCTCTCGACCCCGTGGCGCAACAGATCGTGGGCGTGGGGGCGGTCCTGGGCGCGGGCCAGTATGCCGAGATGGGGGAAGTGTCTGCGCGCCGTCTCTATGATGGCCAGGGTCATGGCCGGGTCGTTGACCGCCACCACCAGCAGCCTGGCCTGGTGCGCCCCGGCCGCATGCAGCAGATCGAGCCTGGCCGCATCCCCGTAGAAGACCTGATAGCCGAACTTGCGCAGCATCTCGATCTGACTCGGGTCCTGCTCGAGTATGGTGGTGCCGATACCGTGGCCGTGCAGCATGCGCCCCACCATCTGCCCGAAGCGGCCGAAGCCGGCGATGATGACAGGGTTGTCGGCCGGCTCGGGGTTGGCGTGCTCCCTGGCCGGGGCCTGATAGTCGAAGTGGGGCTGGATCAGGCGATCGTTGAGGATAAGCAGCAGGGGGCCGAGTGCCATGGAGAGGGTCACCACCAGGGTAAGCAGGCTGGTGAGCTCCTCATCGAGCACTCGGGCCTGGCCGGCGAAGGAGAAGAGGACGAAGGCGAACTCTCCCCCCTGGGCCAGCGCCAGGGCGAAGGTCCAGTTTTGGTTCGGGCTCATCCGCAGCACCCGGCCCAGTCCCATCAGCACGGCCCACTTCACCGCCACCAGCACTATCACCAGCAGAGGGATCAGCAGGGGGTGTTCGGCGAACAGGCTAAAGTCGATGCCGGCCCCCACCGACATGAAGAAGAGGCCGAGCAGCAGGCCTTTGAAGGGCGCCATGTCCGCCTCCAGCTCGTGGCGGTACTCGCTCTCGGCCAGTACCACGCCGGCCAGGAAGGAGCCGAGGGCTGGCGAGAGGCCCACCGATTCCATCAGCACGGCGATCCCCACCACCAGCAGCAGGGCCGCGGCGACGAAGATCTCGCGCAGATGGGCCTGGGCGATGGCACGAAAGATGGGACGCATCAGGAAGTGGCCTCCCAGCACTATGCCACTGATGGCGGCGGCTACCACCATGCCCTGCTGCCAGCCGCTGAGGCCGCTGCTCTCGCCGAGGGTGGTGGGCTGCAGGGCCAGCAGGGGGAGCAAGGAGAGGATGGGGATGACGGCGATGTCCTGCAGCAGCAACACGGCGAACGCACTGCGACCGCTCTCGCTCTGCATCTGACGACGCTCCTGCAGGCTCTGCAGGGCGATGGCGGTGGAGGAGAGCGCCAGGATCAGACCGATGGCCAGCGCACTCTGCCAACCGAGAGAGAAGAGTAACCCCACCCCGGTGAGGGCGGCCGTGGTGAGCGCCATCTGCAGTCCGCCCGTGCCGAGGATGGGTCCCTTGAGCTGCCACAGCAGGGCGGGTTTGAGCTCCAGCCCCACCAGAAACAACATCAGCACCACTCCGAACTCGGCAAAGTGCATCACCTCCTTCTGATCCCCCACCAGGCCGAGCAGGTAGGGGCCAATCACTATGCCCGCCAGCAGGTAGCCGAGCACCGATCCCAGGCCGAAGCGCTTGGCCAGCGGCACCGCGATGACGGCGGCCCCCAGATAGATGAGGGCGTTGTGCAGCAGTCCCTGTTCCATCACAGCACCTCCAGCAGATCGCGCAGGTAGTCGTGGCTGGCCAGCTGGGTCTGTGCCAGCCGATCGTCGCGCAGGGCCTCGAGCAGGCGGCGATACTCCTGGCCGCAGCGGGTGAAGGCTCCCGGTTCGCTCAGCTTGTGGAAGGAGTGCAGCACGAAGGGGGGCAGCCAGGTCATGCCGCACAGCAGGGCCGTCTGTTGAAATGGCAGCAGGAAGTCGAGCAGGGGGCGGCGGTTGTAGCCCGCCTCGCTATACGATTCGGGCGCCCCCCCGGTGGTGATGGCCGAGAGCCACTGCTTGCCGTGCAGGGCTGTGCCCCCCTGGCCATAGGCATAGCCATACTCGAGCACCAGATCGCACCACTCCTTGAGGATGGCGGGGCAGGAGTACCAGTAGAAGGGGTGCTGGAAGACGATGAGGTCGTGCTCGGCCAACAGGGCCTGCTCCCGTTTCACATCGATCAGCTGATCCGGGTAGGTCTGGTAGAGGTCGTGCAGGGTGACCCCTTCCAGATCGGCGATGGCCTGTAACAGGCTGCGGTTGGCCCGCGACTTCTGCAGGGCGGGGTGGGCAAACAGCACCAGGATGCGTTTCATGGGGTCCTCGGTTTGGCCTGTCGGGGTGATCCATTCTCGGCCCGGGCATCGATGGCGTCCAGCCCGGCAGACGAGCCTTGACCCTGACCCCGAGGGTAGGGTTAGGATATGACCCTGCACTCAACGAGGTCTCGTATGCTCTCCCTTGCCCGTCCCCGACTCAGCGCCGGCCGCTGGATACCCCTGTGGTGTCTGCTGCTGGTACTCATGTCATTCGGGACCCGGGCGGCGACGGATCTCTGTACCTTTACCAGTCACTGCGGATCCATGGAGCGCCACCTGGAGAAGGCGATGCCTTGCGGCAGCTTCACCACGGCACTCGGCATGGCGGTTGTGGCCGATGCCAGACTCGGGGTGGCCTGTCTGGCCCCCGATCGCCCCTGTTTCCCCGAGCCAAACCGCTTCGTGCCCGTTGCACCGGTGGAGCGGCTGGAGCGCCCTCCTATCCTTATCGTCTGACCCGTCGCCGTCTTCCCTCGTGGAAGGCACAACCCTAGTCAAACGAGGATAACCCGATGAAACGCATATCCCGTCTGCTGGCCATGATGGCCGGTGTGGCTGCCTTCTCCGCCGTCGCGGGGCAGAGCATGACCATTTATGAATCCCCCTACTGCGGTTGCTGCAAGGGGTGGGTCAAACACATGGAGGAGAATGGCTTCGACGTGAAGGTGGTCGAGACCAATGATCTCGCCACCATCAAGGCCAGGTACGGCATCCGTCCCGAGCTCTCCTCCTGCCACACCGGCATAGTGGAAGGGTATGTGGTGGAAGGGCATGTCCCCGCCGCCGATGTCAAGCGCCTGCTCAAGGAGAAACCGGCGATCCAGGGGCTGACCATTCCCGGCATGCCCCAGAGCGCCCCCGGGATGGACATCCCAGGTCACCCCTATGAGGTGCTGAGCATGGACAAAGAGGGCAAGACGGCCCGCTGGTCAGCCTATCCGGGCTGACCCCAGGTCGCAGTGGTGGGCTCCTTTCATCCCATGTGAGGCACACCTGGTCGACTGCCGAGCCGCCACTGTGATCGACCGCCACCCCCGGGTGGCGGTTTTTTTATAGGGATCGCCTTGTCATCGCGTCTGGATGGGGGCAGATTGGTGCCGCCAGGAGAGCGGCCGGAGCCGCTCGACAGACCGAAAGAAGATCGCAGAGGACGCGACATGTTACTAAAACCCCATTGGCTGCTCTGGTTGGGACTCCTGACCGGGGCCGCCCAAGCCGCGAGTGATGCCACCATGACCCAGCCCACGCCCCCCCAGGCCGCCCGCCACCCCCACGTGCTTCAGACCCATGGTGACGAGCGTATCGACAACTACTACTGGCTGCGTGACGACGCTCGCCAGGAGCCGGCCGTGCTCGACTACCTCAAGGCCGAGAATGCCTACACAGACGCCATGCTGGCCCCCTCCAAGGGGCTGCGCGCCACCCTCTACAAGGAGATGGTGGCGCGCATTCCCCAGCGCGACGAGTCGGTGCCCTACGTCAAGAATGGCTACCGCTACCAGACCCGTTACGAGCCGGGCAAGGAGTACGCCGTCTACACTCGCCAGGCCCTGAGCGGTGACGCCAAGCCCCAGCTGCTGCTGGACGGTAACCAGCGTGCCGAGGGGCACGACTACTACGCCACCGGCGATCTCGAGGTGAGCCGGGATAACCGGCTGCTGGCGGTGACTGAAGATCTGGTGTCGCGCCGTCAATATCAGGTTCGCTTCTTCGACATCGAGCGCGGTCAGTGGCTGCCCGACACCATAGCGAACACCTCGGGCAATATCGTCTGGGCTGCCGACAACAAGACTCTCTTCTATGTGCGCAAGCACCCGCAGACCCTGCTGCCCTATCAGGTCTATCGCCACGTGCTGGGTACGGATCCGGCCAAGGATGAGCTGGTCTATGAGGAGAAAGACGACACCTTCTACGTCAGCCTCTATGCCACCACCTCGGAAGAGTTCATCGTCATCAGTGTCTCCAGTACCACCACGGGCGAGGCCCTGCTGCTCGATCCCCAGCATCCGCAGCGTCCTCCCAAGGTGTTCCTGCCACGCCGGGTGAACCACGAGTACGGCATCGACCACTACCGTGGCTACTTCTATGTGCGCTCCAACAAGGACGGCAAAAACTTCGGCCTGTACGAGACCCGCGAGGCCTCCGAGGCGCGCTGGAAGGCCGTGGTGGCGCCGCGCCCTGACACCCTGCTCGAGAACTACGCCCTGCTGCGCGACTGGCTGGTGGTGGAGGAGCGGGAAGGGGGACTGACCCGGCTGCGCCAGATCCGCTGGAAGGATGGGGAGCAGAAGGCGATCGCCTTCGACGATCCCGCCTACGTGACCTGGCTCGGTTATAACCCCGAACCCGACACCGATCGCCTGCGCTATGGCTACTCGTCGCTAACCACCCCGAGCTCTACCTACGAGGTGAACCTCGATAGCGGCGAGCGCACCCTGCTCAAGCAGCAGGCGGTGGCCGGCTTCAAGAGTGAGGACTACGCCAGCGCCCGGCTCTGGGTGAGCGCCCGCGATGGCGTCAAGGTGCCGGTCTCTCTGGTGTGGCGCAAAGACAAGTTCAAGCAAGACGGCAGCAACCCGCTGCTGGTCTACGGCTATGGGTCATACGGTTCCAGCATGGATCCGGACTTCGGCAGCGCCCGCCTGAGCCTGCTCGATCGCGGCTTCGTCTACGCCATCGCCCACATTCGCGGTGGCGAGGAGCTGGGGCGTGACTGGTATGAACAGGGAAAACTGCTCAACAAGCAGAACACCTTCAACGACTTCGTGGATGTGACCCGGGCCCTGGTCGAGCAGAAGTATGCGGCCGCCGATCGGGTCTATGCCATGGGCGGCAGCGCCGGCGGCCTGCTGATGGGGGCTGTCATCAACCAGGCCCCCGAGCTCTATCGCGGCGTAGTGGCCGCCGTGCCCTTCGTCGATGTGGTGACCAGCATGCTTGACGAGTCGATCCCGCTCACTACAGGTGAGTACGACGAGTGGGGTAACCCCAACGACAAGGCCTACTACGACTACATGAAGTCCTACAGCCCCTACGATCAGGTCAAGGCTCAGGCCTATCCCAACCTGTTGGTGACCACTGGGCTGCACGACTCTCAGGTCCAGTACTGGGAGCCGGCCAAGTGGGTCGCCAAGCTGCGTGAGCTCAAGACAGATCACAATCTGTTGCTGCTCAACACCGACATGGAGTCGGGGCACGGTGGCAAATCCGGCCGTTTCAAGGCCTACGAGGACATAGCCATGGAGTTCGCCTTCCTGCTCCAGATCGACAAGAAGGCGTAAGCCATCCAACAAAAAGAGCGCCGAAAGGCGCTCTTTTTCATCCCGTCGCAGTCACACCGCGGCGATCAGCTGGATCTCGACCTTGTAGTCGTCGTGGGCCATGCGTGCCTGCACGCAGCAGCGCACCGGGGCCGTGCCGACCGGCAACCAGGCGTCCCACACGGCATTGAAGGCGGCGATGTCGCCGACGTCCTTCAGATAGATGGTGGCCATCAGTATCTTGTCGACGCCGGAGCCGTTCTCCTCGAGCAGCCGGGTCAGGCTCGCCAGCACCTCGCGGCTCTGGGTCTGGAGGTCGGCCTCTAGGGTGGCGGGGACTTCCACCACATAGAGGGTGCCGTTATGGATGACGACGTCGGACCAACGGGCCGTGGTGCCGATGCGGGTGATCTGGGACATGAAGATTCCTTGCGATTACAGACCCTTGCGGATCAGATAGCGGTAGGGGGCGGCCTCTATCTCGCTGGCCACCAGAGTGTGGTCCATGAAACGGCAGAAGCTCGGGATGTCGCGGGTGGTGGAGGGATCGTCGGCGCGAACCAGCAGGGTCTCACCGTCGGCCATGTTGCGTACCACCTTGCGCACCATCATCACCGGCTCGGGACAACGGAGTCCAATTGCATCCAGTTCATGGGTTGCCTTGCAGAATAAATCACTCATTAACTTGAAACCCCTAACCAATTCGGCTGCCAATAATACTCTCGGACAAAAAATAATCAAACCGGGTCGGCGTAGAACAGAAGATGTAACCAAATTGTTTCGTCTTGCTTTCCACTCTGCCTATCATGGGTAATATAAAAAAAGACCCATATTCAACAAGGAGGTGTGAATATGATCCAGTCATACGACAGACTGAAGGTCTACGCCGCCATGGGGTTTTTGGCCTTCTCAATGTTGGCGCTGGGTACGCCCATTGGCAATGCCGGTACCTGGTTTGGTGCCCTGGTGATGATAGGGCTGGGACTCTGGGTCGAGATCAGCGATTTCGACGAGGATGAGGACGACAGGGATCAGTAACGAAGGCGGGCCATTGGCCCGCCTTCACTCTTTCTGCCCGTCGGTGAGGGCGCTGGCCCTGAGGTAGTAGCGCAACTCCCCCTGAACCCGCCGTATGGCGGCCAGGTGGCGCTCCTGCAGGTAGATCTCCCCCTCTTGTCCCAGATGGGGGTGAGTGACGCCCATGCTGCGAAGATACTCCTCAAACAACACAGGGCTGCCGATCTCGATAAAGCGCGTATCCATGACCATTTTTCCTGAGTAACGAGTAAATAGCATAGTCTTCCGGCTCCCTGGTCGTCTGCCCATTGTCAGATCTGACACTGGCCCAATCGGGTTTGCCGTGCCAAGGGGCGCGTTATAGTTGAGAGGGATGTTCCTGCTGGAGTCATGTGATGCGGCGACTGGCCCTGTGCCTCTTCCTGTTTTGCTGTGTGCCGTGGACAGCCGCCGAGCCGCTGGTGGTCTGGAATCGCCTGCTCGATCACCCCAATCCCGCCGTGGCCGGCCTGCTGCGTCTGGCGCTCGATCTCACCAGCGATGAATACGGTCCCTATACCCTGAAATCCAGCGTGGAGATGGAACAGGGACGGGCGGTGCGGGAGCTGCAGTCGGGGCAGATGGATGTGGCTGTGTTTGCCCCCGATAAAGAGCGCGAGCGCACCCTGATCGGCGTCTATGTGCCGCTCGCCAGGGGGTTGTTGGGGTGGCGCGTCTGCCTGATCCGCCCCGGCGAGGAGGGCCGCTTCGCCGCGATCGACAGCCTGGCGCGCTGGCAGAGCAGCGGCTTGCTGATCGGGCAGCACCAATCCTGGCCCGACACCAGGCTGCTCCAGGCCAATGGGCTGAGAGTCGAGTTGGGTTTTCGCTATGAGGGGTTGTTTCGAATGCTGCGCAAGGGGCGCTTCGACTGCTTTCTGCGCTCGGTGATCGAGGTGGAGGATGAGCAGAAGGCCAACCCGGATCTCGCCATCGAGCCTCACCTGGTGTTTCGCTATCCCCTGGCACTGATGTTCTTCGTGTCGCCCAGACGGCCGGATCTGGCCCGCCGCATCGAGGCCGGATTGCTGCGGGCACGGGCCAACGGCGCCTATGACCGGCTGTTTGAGCAGGGGTTTGACGGCACCATACGCCGCCTGGGGCTGGAGCGGCGGACGGTACTGGATCTGCAAAACCCCGATCTTCCCGAACGCAGCCGCCTGATGCTGGCCGATCCGGCCCTGACCTTCCCGCGTCCCTAGCGGCCGCCGCGGGCCGTGTCCCAGAAGGCGCGTACCAATGGATCCTCGAGCCGCTTCTTGAGCACGGCCACGCCCACATCGAAGGGCTTGAAGGGGGGGGCGAGATCGACGATGCGCACCTTCTCCCCCATGGGGCTATGGTCGATCACCGCATCGGGCACCAATCCGACCCCGCAGCCGAGCGCCACCATGGCAACGATCCCCTCGTTGCCAGCCACCTCGGCGTAGAGGTTGGGGGCGATCCCCTTGTTGCGAAACCACTGATCGCTGCGTTTGCGGGCTAGCCCCTGCTCCGAGAGGATCACCGGCAGCCGCTCCCAGTCCGGCTCGCCACCCGGGAACCACTGGGCCAGCTGGGGGCCGCTCCTGGGGGCGATGAACACCAGGGGCACCTGGCGCAGGCTGGCAAACTCCAGCTTGGCGGGCAGGGCGTCGGGGCGGGCGGCGATGGCGAGATCCGCCTCGTCCCCCAGCAGCTTGTCCACCGCCAGGGCCGGATCGCCGGTCTCGAGCTTGATCTCGAGGCGCGGGTGGCGGCGGCGAAAGCGCTCGAGCACCTCGGGCAGCAGGAAGTAGCTGGCAGTGACCGAGCAGAAGACCCGCAGCCGCCCCTGCAGGGGCTCGTCGCTGCGGCGCAGCTCCTGGCGCAGGTGGCGCCACTCCTGCACCAGGCCGCCGCCAAACTCGCGCAGCCTCTCCCCGGCCGGGGTGAGACGCACGCTGCGGTTGTCCCGCTCGAACAGGGCGCAGCCGGTCTCTTGCTCCAGGCGCTGGATGGCACGGCTTAAGGTGGAGGGGCTGACCGCCATGGCATCGGCGGTTTTGCCGAAGTGAAGGCTGTCGGCGAGGTGGAGAAACAGCTCCAGGTGACGCAGTTCCATATTTCATTATCCGCAACATGATGTTTCAAATATATCAGTTACGGCAACACCTGTCCCACGCTATAGTGGTTCGAACTCGAGCCGCATCGCGGCATGGAATCAACCGGACGGAGCAACCACCATGGCCAACTACTTCAATACCCTGAACCTGCGCCAGCAGCTCGCCCAACTGGGCAAATGCCGTTTCATGAAGCGCGATGAATTCAGTGACGGCTGCGCCGTGCTTAAGGGCAAGAAGGTGGTGATCGTCGGCTGTGGTGCCCAGGGTCTGAACCAGGGTCTCAACATGCGCGACTCCGGCCTGGATATCGCTTATGCCCTGCGCAAGGCCGCCATCGAAGAGAAACGCGCCTCCTGGAAGAAGGCCACCGAGAACGGCTTCGTGGTCGGCACCTATGAAGATCTGATCCCCACCGCCGATCTGGTGCTGAACCTGACCCCGGACAAGCAGCACTCCGACGTAGTCAAGACCGTGATGCCGCTGATGAAGCAGGGCGCCGCCCTGGGCTACTCCCACGGCTTCAACGTGGTCGAGGAAGGCCAGCAGATCCGCGCCGACATCACGGTCGTCATGGTGGCGCCGAAGTGCCCGGGTACCGAGGTGCGTGAGGAGTACAAGCGTGGCTTCGGCGTGCCGACCCTGATCGCCGTTCACCCGGAGAACGATCCCAAGGGCGAGGGCATGGCCATTGCCAAGGCGTGGGCCTCCGCCACCGGCGGCGACCGTGCCGGGGTGCTGGAGTCCTCCTTCGTGGCCGAGGTGAAATCCGATCTGATGGGCGAGCAGACCATCCTGTGCGGCATGCTGCAGGCCGGCTCCCTGCTCTGCTACGACAAGCTGGTGGCCGAAGGCACCGACGCCGGTTACGCCGGCAAGCTGATCCAGTTCGGCTGGGAGACCATCACCGAGGCCCTCAAGCAGGGTGGCATCAGCCTGATGATGGACCGCCTGTCCAACCCGGCCAAACTGCGTGCCTTCGAGCTCTCCGAGCAGCTCAAGGTGCTGATGCGCCCCCTGTTCGAGAAGCACATGGATGACATCATCGCCGGCGACTTCTCCCGTGGCATGATGGCCGACTGGGCCGAAGACGACATCAAGCTGCTGACCTGGCGCGAAGAGACCGGCAAGTCCGCCTTCGAAAACGCCCCGGCGTTTGACGGCAAGATCGCCGAGCAGGAGTACTTCGACAAGGGGCTGGTCATGGTGGCCATGGTCAAGGCCGGGGTCGAGCTGGCGTTCGAAACCATGGTGGCCTCCGGCATCTACGAAGAGTCCGCCTACTACGAGTCCCTGCACGAGCTGCCGCTCATCGCCAACACGGTCGCCCGCAAGCGCCTGTACGAGATGAACGTAGTCATCTCCGACACCGCCGAATACGGTAACTACCTGTTCGCCAACGCCGCCGTACCGCTGCTGCGCGAGCACTTCATGCCGACCCTCAAGGCGGGCGATCTGGGCCAGCTGCTGGCGGGTAACGAGGTGGACAACGCCGCCCTGATCCGCGCCAACGAGGCGATCCGCAACCACCCCATCGAGGCCATCGGCCAGGTGCTGCGCGGTTACATGAAGGACATGAAACGCATCGCCGTCGGCGGCTAAGCCAGGGGATGTCAGAGAGGGGAGCCAGCGGCTCCCCTCTTTCGTTGGGGCTGGCGCCTTGACCTTCCCATCATGGCAGGGTTTAGGGTGATGAAGAGCGCCACTGTGTGGCCAGAGGGAGAGCCCATGCTTGCAAACAGATTGCCCACGAGCCTGATAGCCCGGCTGATGCTGGTGCTGCTGCTCGCCTGCAATCTGACCTTCTGCCTCGCCGCCCACCAGGCCAGCGCCGCTGTGGACCAGATGGCCCTCAGCTGCCACGCCGAAGAGAGCCAGCCCAGCAGCGACTGCCCCATGCCTTCTGGCCTCGCCGGCTCTCTGGCCCAGCTGGCGGCCGGCCTGCCCTGGCTGCTGCTGCCACTGCTGCTCTGCCTCAGCCTGTTTGCCCCCCCCCTGCTGCTGGCCGCCCGCTCGGGCTGGCGGGTCGGCCGTGAACGGGGGGCCCCGCCGCCCTCCTGGCCAAGGCGACACCTGGAGCTCTGCGTCCTGCGCCATTGATTTTTCCCTTGCCGTTTCAGCGGCCGGCCTCGTGCCGGCGTGTCTTCGTTTTCGTGCAAGAGAGTGATCATGGAATCCAACACCTCATCCCAGCGCCCCTTGAAGGGGATCTTGCTGCTGGCCGCCCTGGCCGGCAGCGCCGCCGCCGGCTACTGGCTGGCGAGTCATCACGCCGCCCCGGCCAGCGCCGAGAAGCAGCCCCTCTACTGGGTCAACCCCATGGACCCGGCCGACAAGCGCCCGGGCCCCGCCAAGGACTCCATGGGAATGGACTTCATTCCCGTCTATGAAGAGAAACAGGACGGCTCCCCCGGCACCGTCACCATAGCCCCCGAGATCCAGCAGAACATGGGGGTGCGCCTGGCCGAGGTGACCCGGGCCCCCTGGTTGCAGCGCATCGATACGGTGGGATATGTGGGCTATGACGAGGAGCGCCTCGAGACGGTGACCGCCCGCCTGAGCGGCTGGATCCGCCGTCTCTACGTCAAGAGTGAGGGGCAGACGGTGCGCGCCGGCGAGCCCCTGTTCGACCTCTACTCGCCGGATCTGGTCAACGCCCAGAAGGAGTTTCTTCTGGCGCTGGGCAGCGGCAACCCGCTGATTATCAAGGCTGCCGAGGGCAAGCTGCGCGCCCTCGAGGTGCCCCAAAGCCAGATAGATCAGGTGCGCCAGAGCCGCCGGGTCCAGGAGACCATACGGGTGCCGGCGCCGCGCAGCGGCTACCTGGTCGATCTCAAGGTGCGTGAGGGTCAATACGTCGACCCGGCCAACCCTCTCTTCTCCCTGGCCGCCCTCGATCGGGTATGGGTGAGCGCCGAGCTGTTCGAGCGCCAGGCCGCCGCCGTGCAGCCGGGCATGCCGGCCACCATGACCCTGGACTATGCCCCCGGGCGCAGCTGGCAGGGGCGGGTCGATTACGTCTATCCCACCCTGGATGCGGCCACCCGCACCCTCAAGGTGCGCCTGCGCTTTGCCAACCCGGATGGCTTCCTCAGGCCCAACATGTTTGCGGCCGTTCGCATCGAGCAGGCCCGCGCCCCCGTGTTGCAGGTGCCGGCCGAGGCGGTGATCCGCACCGGTCGCCAGGACCGGGTGGTGCTGGCCCTCGGCGACGGCCGTTTCAAATCGGTGGCGGTGCGCCTCGGTGAGCGCGACGGCGAGCGTCAGGCGATCCTCGAGGGGGTCGAGGCAGGGGACAAGGTGGTCAGCTCGGCCCAGTTCCTCATCGACTCGGAGTCGAGCCTGGGCTCGGACTTCCAGCGCATGACGGCGTTTCGTCCCGAGTCGGTCTGGAGCCAGGGCACGGTGACCGCCCTGAGTGAGGGGCGGGTGACGCTCTCTCATGAGGCGGTGCCCGAGTGGCAGTGGCCCGCCATGGAGATGGAGTTCGCGCTGGGCGACGGTGTCGATGCCAGCGCCCTCAAGGTGGGCGGGGCCCTGCACTTCGAGATGCGCCAGCAGGGGGATGACTACCTCATCACCGCCATCCATGTTATGGACGGCGCCGCGACCACCACCACTGGGCACGGGGGGCACTGAGCATGATCGCAGCCATCATTCGCTGGTCGCTGGGCAACCGCTTCCTGGTGCTGCTGGTGACCCTGCTGGTGACCGCCTGGGGCATCTGGTCGGTACGCCAGACCCCGGTCGACGCTCTGCCGGATCTCTCGGACGTGCAGGTGATCATCAAGACCAGCTACCCGGGGCAGGCGCCCCAGGTGGTCGAGGATCAGGTCACCTATCCCCTCACCACTGCGCTGCTGGCGGTGCCCGGCGCCACCACGGTGCGCGGCTACTCCTTCTTTGGCGACTCCTTCGTCTATGTGCTGTTCGACGACAAGACCGATCTCTACTGGGCCCGCGCCCGGGTGCTGGAGTACCTGAGCCAGGTTGCCTCGCGCCTGCCTCCTGAGGCCAAGCCCGAGCTCGGTCCCGACGCCACCGGGGTGGGCTGGGTCTATCAGTACGCCCTGGTCGACAAGAGCGGCAAGCACGATCTGGCTCAGCTCACCTCGCTGCAGAACTGGTTTCTCAAGTATGAGCTGCAGACGGTGCCCGGTGTCTCCGAGGTGGCGACCGTCGGGGGCATGGTCAAGCAGTATCAGGTGCGGGTTGACCCCGACAAGCTGCGCGCCTACGGGGTGCCGCTCTCGCTTATCAAGAGTGCCATCGAGGCGGGCAACCAGGAGACGGGGGCGTCGGTCATCGAGATGGCCGAGGCCGAGTACATGGTGCGCTCCAATGGCTACCTCAAGGGGGTGGAGGACTTGCGCCTCATCCCGCTCGGCACCCGGGTGCGCGGCACCCCCCTCACCCTGGGGGACGTGGCCGAGATAGGCACGGGCCCGCAGATGCGGCGCGGGGTGGCCGAGCTCAACGGCGAGGGGGAGGTGGTCGGCGGCATCATCGTCATGCGCTACGGCGAGAACGCCCAGCAGACCATAGACGGGGTCAAGGCCCGCCTGGCCGATTTGCAGTCCAGCCTGCCCGAGGGGGTGGAGCTGGTCACCGTCTATGACCGCTCGGATCTCATCCAGCGCGCCATCGACAACCTCTCCGGCAAGCTGGTGGAGGAGTTCGTGGTGGTGGTGCTGGTTTGTCTCGCCTTCCTGTTCCACCTGCGCTCCTCTCTGGTGGTGGTGGTGAGCCTGCCCATCGCCATCCTGGTCGCCTTCATCGTTATGCACCTGCAGGGGATCAACGCCAACATCATGTCGCTGGGCGGCATCGCCATCGCCATCGGCGCCATGGTGGATGGCGCCATCGTGATGATCGAGAACGTCCACAAGCACATGGAGCGCACCACCCTCACCGACCAGAACCGCTGGCAGGTGATTCAGCAGGCGAGCATAGAGGTGGGGCCCGCCATCTTCTTCTCCCTGCTCATCATCACCATGAGCTTCCTGCCGGTCTTTACCCTGGAGGCCCAGGAGGGGCGCATGTTCGCCCCGCTCGCCTACACCAAGACCTATGCCATGGCGGCGGCCTCGGCCCTGGCCATTACCCTGGTGCCCGTGCTGATGGGGTACTTCATCCGTGGCCGGGTGCTGGCCGAGCAGGCCAACCCACTCAACCGCACCCTGTCGCGCGCTTACATCCCCCTGCTCAATACGGTGCTGGCCTGGCCCAAGACCACCCTGGCGCTGGCCCTGCTGGTGACCGTGGGGGGGCTCTACCCGCTCAAGCACCTGGGGTCGGAGTTCGTGCCCCAGCTCGACGAGGGGGATCTGATGTACATGCCCACCACCTACGCCAATCTCTCGGTGGGCAAGGCGCGCGAGCTGCTGCAGCAGACCGACAAGCTCATTCGCACCGTGCCCGAGGTGCAGAACGTGTTCGGCAAGGCGGGGCGGGCCGACAGCGCCACCGACCCGGCCGATCTGGTGATGTTCGAGACCAGCATTCAGCTCAAGCCTCGCGACCAGTGGCGCCCCGGTATGACGCCACAGAAGCTGCGTGAGGAACTCGACTCCCTGATCCGCTTCCCCGGTCTCACCAACGCCTGGGTGCCGCCCATCAAGACCCGCATCGACATGCTGGCCACCGGCATCAAGACCCCGGTCGGCATCAAGATAGCCGGGCCCGATCTCAAGGTAATAGAGCGCATCGGCCGCGATATCGAAGGGATCCTCAAGACGGTGCCGGGTCTCTCGTCGGTCTATGCCGAGCGGGTCGCCGGCGGACGCTACGTCAAGGTGGATATCGATCGGGTGCGCGCCGCCCGCTACGGCCTCAACGTGGCCGATGTGCAGGCGGTGCTGGCCACCGCCGTCGGCGGCATGGAGATAGGCCAGACCATAGAGGGGCGCGAGCGTTACCCCATCAACCTGCGCTATCCCCAGGACTATCGCGACTCCCCCGAGGCCCTGGCCCTGCTGCCCCTGGTGACCGCCGACGGGGCGCGCATTGCGCTGGGCGATGTGGCGCGGGTCTACCTCTCCGACGAGGCCCCCATGCTGCGCAGCGAGAACGCCCGCCTCAACGGCTGGGTCTATGTGGATATCGACGGGCGCGACATCGGCTCCTTCGTGGCTGAGGCGCGTGCCAGGGTGGAGCAGGGTCTCAGGCTCGCCCCCGGCTACTCCCTGACCTGGTCCGGCCAATATGAATACATGGAGCGGGCCAAGGCACGCCTCACCTATGTGGTGCCGCTCACCCTGGCCATCATAGTGCTGCTGCTCTATCTGGCGTTTCGCCGCATGAGCGAGGTGCTGATCATCCTGGGCTCATTACCGCTCGCCGTGGTGGGCGGGGTCTGGGCCATCTGGTTGCTCGGCTTCAATCTCTCGGTGGCGGTCGGGGTGGGCTTTATCGCCCTGGCCGGGGTGGCGGTCGAGACCGGGGTGCTGATGCTGGTCTACCTCAACCACGCCTGGGAGGATCTCTGTGCCCGCGGCCGACCCGATCGCGCCGGTCTGCACGACGCCGTCATCGAGGGGGCCGCCCTGCGCCTGCGCCCCAAGATGATGACGGTGGTGACCATCATCGTCGGCCTGCTCCCCATCATGTGGAGTGAAGGGACCGGATCCGAGGTGATGCAGCGCATCGCCGCCCCCATGATAGGCGGTATGGTGACGGCCCTGCTGCTCACCCTGCTG
>NZ_CDCE01000027.1:73782-74294 GCF_000819805.1 Aeromonas diversa CDC 2478-85 | reverse complement strand
GGGGCCGCCAGCTTGCTGCCCGCCTCTCCATCGAGGAGCCGGGCTCATCCGGCCTACCTCGATAGCCCATGTGTTCATACGCTTGGGCTGTCTGGCCCGAGCCCTGTAATCCGACGAGGAGAAGTGACATGAAATTGACCCTTTTGCTGCTGGGCACCCTGAGCCTGACCATGCCCGCCCTGGCCAACGAGATGACCGGTCACGAAGGCCACCAGATGAACGACCAGACCATGGGGGCCCAGGTGATGACCAAGGGAGTGATCACCAAGATCGACCAGGAGGCCGGCAAGGTGGGGATCCGCCACGAGGCGATCGCCAACCTGGGGATGCCCCCCATGACCATGATCTTCAAGGCGGCCGATCCGGCCCTGCTGGCGGGACTCAAGAGCGGCGATGTCGTCGAGTTCTTCGCCGAGAAGCGGGACGGGGCCCTGGTGCTCGTCTCCCTGAGCCGCTAAACGGCGGGGTGACGCCCCGATAAGCGGATGTATGGCCCTCCCCGGACGGAGGGC
>NZ_CDCE01000027.1:0-73611 GCF_000819805.1 Aeromonas diversa CDC 2478-85 | reverse complement strand
GTGGCCAAAGAAAAGTCACCAATCGAGCGGCCAACCCCACCAATCCGACCGCTGCGCGGTTGCCCTCGGGTCGATCGCAATTTCGGACGGATCGCCGCAGATTGAGCATCACTGCCCCGCTGCGGCTGCACCATCATCCCTGATGGCGCTCCTGAGCTTGCTTCCTTGGAGGGGGCTCCAATACCCTGCCCCTCTGAAACGCTGTCAGTGTTGTGATGCCTTCCCTCAGACGGATTAATTTATTGATCTTGCTCAGGAAACAAACATCTCATCCTTCCCTCTCTTGTCGCGCTCACTAAGATAGTCGTTTGAAGACGACCATCTCGGCGCTTGGGATGCGTCATTCCTGAGCCGTGTTAAAAGCAGCAAATCAGAGGCGGTCAGTTAGGGGCAGTAGCCTTGGCAACGTATTCAGCGTTGTTATCTAACTCTGATTTCATACAGTCGTAATGGGAAGTAAGGCGAATCACTATTGCCATCCATATAATTATGGATATGAGCCAATAAAAGGGATCATCTATGCGTGTTGATGAGTACGTAAAAAAGAAATTGAAGAAAGTGAATTTTGTAAAGAAAGCGACATTGGAAAAGTCATCCATTATTCATGGTGCGAGCATGATGAAATGGCGGAGATTCTTGGAATGGCCGCGCCGCTTTTAATGGAGCAGCTAAAACATATCTATCCGAACTGTCATCTTGAAGTAAAAGAATATGCAGCGCCAAATCAAGAATATAATGTTCATGTTTCTGTCTGGCGTTGAGATTCCCCCTGCATCGTTCATGTGGAAACATGTGGCTTGTTTATCTTTATCTCGTAACTTTTTGGTGTTATATCATCTATAGATATAGTGGGGGTTTTGGATTTTATTTTATGTTATTTTGCAGGTTGCCATAAAACATTTGGGCTTGCATGTAAAGCATCAAGGTTAACCTAGTGTTATTGTTATAGTTACTCCAATGTGGGAGTGATTAACAATCCGGTCTTACGTGTAAGAAACTATGTTCTACATGCGACTAGGTATACGGACATGCTAGTGATTTATAGAAAGAGGTTTTTTATGATGGCTACTAAAGAAGATTTTAAAAATGGTCTATTGAAATTGAGAGATAAAGGAAGGTTCAGAAATACGCAATATCTTAATATCCTCAAGGCACAGGCAAAGTCAAAAAACTTTACTATTACTGCAACTCAAATTGCGGAACATGTAGGCTATGCAAATTATAATGCAGCAAATCTGCAATATGGAAAATTAGGGCATGAATTAGCCGAAGTGCTTGGATACACACCACCTAAGAGAAGCAATGGTGAGACCATGTGGTTTTGGACATTGTCTACGGGCAATGAAGCCTCAAAAGATACTATTGATGGACATTATGAATTTGTTATGCGGCCAGAGTTAGCTGCCGCATTAAAGGAAATGAATTGGGTGAGGTAAATCATCGGCGATGATCATGATTGTAAATCTTGCTTTCGAGTTATCTTGATTACGTTACCGAAAAGTAGAAATTTAAAATCTACCACTCAACTTGGCGTCATTTATAGGAGAAGGGTTTGTGCCACTACAAAATAGAGTCGACCCTTGGGGGCGTTTGGTTGCGGTCAACGCAAGAGGTGATTTCTTGGGAAATCGGGGGATCTTGCATGATGATGGAAAAAATGTGGTTAAACTATGGGCACACCAAAACTGGGTAACCTGTGAGCTTCGTTTCAAGGGGATAAGGCGAAATTTGTTTGGAGCGAATAGCTACTCTGAGCTTTTTTTCTTGGACGAGGCGACTGCATTGGCTGCAGGTCACCGGCCTTGCGCTCATTGTCGACGGCAGCGCTATAACGAGTTTAAGCATTTTTGGTGTGTCGCAACTGGCTTGCCCGATGTGGCCTCAGTTTCTTCCCAAGAAATCGACAAGCAACTCCATTCTGAGCGAGTGAGCCGAAGCCGAGAAAAAATCGTGTTCAGTGATGAGTTCAGCACCGTGCCAAACGGTACGCTAATCGAGTTGGGAGAGCTTGCCTATCTAGTCTGGGGTAATCATCTTCATCAATGGTCGCATCATGGGTATGTCATGACTCAACCTTTGCCCTCTCAGGATCAGGTTGTGAACATTCTCACGCCAAGAACGATAGTGCAGATGTATAGAATGGGTTTTATGCCGTTATTGCATGCATCTGCTCTTGGATAATCAACGCAGGCATTAGAACAAGGTGTTACTGCCCTTCAAGCTTACCTTTGTAGCACAGGGTGGTACATATAATATGGTGTCGCATATTGTTAATCCTGAACTCTCAGTGGGAATCTATTAAATGAGTGCGTCAAATTACAGTAAATATTCTGTCCGGACAAGGATTTCGCAAAAACCTAATTTCAATACATCCCTCACACCCATTGATGGGATATATGAACTCTTAAGAAATGGGTGGTGGGGCTCAATGTGGGCCAGTATTGCGCAGGCCTGTTTCTGACATCTCGATGTTACCAAATAGGTCCAATGTGACGTGGTTTGATACCATTCATTAGAAATAGAGGCGACGGTTAGATTTTTAATTTATATTACCACTCGATAACGCCCCCCTAATTGGAAATGACTCGGGTTCAGACCTACCTTTAATTCGCTCTGATAGCCACAGATGGAGAGTTTAAAGGATGAAACTGACGAAGAGAGTGGGCCTGCCTGCGGCGGCCATTCTGATGGCCCTAACGGCGACGGCGGCTCGGGCGGAAGAGGATGCCGCGCCCATGCCCCTGGTTCAGCTGGAGGTGAATACCACCAGTGCGGATACCTACTTGCTGTATTTCGGCCGGGCCTTTACCAAGATGTCCAAGGGGGTCCTTGAGGAGTACCGCTGGGGTGGCACCTCATGTGGTTCCCGGGTCCTGAGCGATGCGGAGGTCGCCCTGCTCCAGGGGGCGCTGGATAACGCAAATGTGAGGGTTGCGTTTCGGTATCAGGAGGGTCAGGGAGCGACCAAGTGTGTCGTCGGCTTTGCCTTGGTCCGCAAGGGCTTTGTCGAGCACGAATCTGACTAGACGGCAGACTGGGAAACATACAGGCCACAAGCGATCACAGCCAAAACAACGAGGAGCCCAGGGGGCTCCTCGTATTTTTCCGCCTGGCTCCCCTCGAAGGGCGAGGGCAGGGGATCAGACCGTCGTCTAGATAAACTCGTAGGCATCGCCGAAGATGCGCTCGGGTTCGGCTCCGAGCAGCTTGAACTCCTCGCGGGCGGCGCCGGCCATCTCGAAGCGGCCCGCCACATAGATGTCGTAGTCATGCAGGCTGACGAAGTCATCCATGATCGCCTTGTGCACCAGGCCGGTGCGACCCTGCCACTGCTGGTCGGGCTCCTGCACCACCGGGATAAAGGTGAGCGGTGCATAGCGCTGCTCGAGGGCGCGCATCTCGTCGAGTTCATAGAGCCAGTGGGCCTGGCGCACGCCCCAGTAGACGAACACGGGGCGCTGGCTGCCGCTGTCGATCAGCTGCTGCAGTATGCTGCGCACATAGGAAAAACCGGTGCCGCCGGCCATCAGCAGCAGGGGGCGGGGTGACTCTTCCCGCAGGAAGGCCTTGCCGGCCGCCAGCTCGACCTCGATCTCGCCCTGCTCGCGCATGCGCGTCAGCACCTGGCCGGCGTAGGCGTTCTCCGGGGTGGCGCCGATCTGCAGTTCAAGCCCGGGGCGAGTCGGCCCGTTGGCGATGGAGAAGGGACGCTTGTCCGAGTCGCTCATCACCACCAGCAGATACTGGCCCGGCTTGAAGGTAATCGGTTCGGCAGGCGTCAGGGCCACCTGCCAGATGGTCTCTACCACTTCGCGCAACTCGGTTACGCGGCACTTGATTCGTTGCATTCGTTTCCTTTCTCGGTGGTCAGCGCCACCCATGGCTCATGTCGTCGTTATGATGACCGGGCTGCTCCCGGTTGGGCTATTAGTCGAGAATACCCAATTCGTCCCAGATCGCATCGATCTTTTGCTTCACCGCCTCATCCTGCACTATGGGTTGCCCCCACTCGCGGTTGGTCTCTCCCGGCCACTTGTTGGTGGCATCCAGCCCCATCTTGGAGCCGAGCCCCGAGACCGGCGAGGCGAAGTCCAGGTAGTCGATCGGCGTGTGCTCGATCAGGGTGGTGTCGCGGGCCGGGTCCATCCGGGTGGTGATGGCCCAGATCACGTCCTTCCAGTCGCGGGCGTTGATGTCGTCGTCGCATACCACCACGAACTTGGTGTACATGAACTGGCGCAGGAAGGACCAGACCCCCAGCATCACCCGCTTGGCGTGGCCCGGGTAGCGCTTCTTGATGGTCACCACCGCCATCCGGTAGGAGCACCCCTCCGGCGGCAGGTAGAAATCCACTATCTCGGGGAACTGCTTCTGCAACAGCGGCACGAACACCTCGTTGAGCGCCACCCCGAGCACGGCAGGCTCATCGGGCGGACGGCCTGTGTAGGTGCTGTGGTAGATGGCGTCGTTACGCAGGGTCATGTGGGTGATGGTGAAGACCGGGAACTCGTCCACCTCGTTGTAGTAGCCGGTGTGATCCCCATAGGGACCTTCCGGTGCCAGCTCACCCGGCTCTATGTAACCCTCCAGCACGATCTCGGCGCTGGCCGGCACCTCGAGATCGCAGCTGATGGCCTTCACCACCTCGGTGCGGCTACCGCGCAGCAGGCCGGCGAAGGCGTACTCGGAGAGGGTGTCGGGCACCGGGGTCACGGCGCCGAGTATGGTCGCGGGATCGGCGCCGAGCGCCACTACCACGGGGAAGCGCTCACCCGGGTGCGCCTCCTGCCACTCGCGACAGTCGATGGCGCCACCGCGATGATCGAGCCAGCGCATGATGAGCTTGTTCTTGCCGATCTTCTGCTGGCGGTAGATGCCCAGGTTCTGCCGCTTCTTGTAGGGGCCGCGGGTGATGGTGAGGCCCCAGGTGACCAGGGGCGCCACGTCCCCCGGCCAGCAGTGCTGAATGGGAATGCGGTCGAGATCCACCTCGTCGCCGGTCAGCACCTGCTCCTGGCAGGGGGCCGAGGAGAGGCGCTTGGTCGGCATGTTGAGCACCTGCTTGAAGATGGGCAGCTTCTCCATCAGCTCCCTGAATCCCTTGGGCGGCTCCGGCTCCTTGAGGTAGGAGAGCCAGGTGCCGACCTGGCGCAGGGCGCTCACGTCCGGCTGACCCATGCCCATGGCGACCCGGTCCGGCGTACCGAACAGGTTGGCCAGCACCGGCATCTGATACCCCTTGGGGTTTTCGAACAGCAGGGCGGGGCCACCGGCACGCAGGGTGCGGTCGCAGATCTCGGTCATCTCGAGATAGGGGTCTATTTCGCGGTCGATCCGCTTGAGTTGACCCCGTGCTTCGAGCTGGGCGATAAAGTCGCGCAAATCCTTGTATTTCATAAGGCTACCGCGTTGGATTCAGGGGGTGACAGTATACCTTGACGGGGGCTCAAGGGCGACCCGGCTCGGCGTGTGCGGGTCTTGGCTTCTGCTCCTGCAGCAGGCGATCGGCCAGCAAGATGAGCTGCAGGGATTCGGCTCTGGGTTGCAGCAGCTTGGCCAGCGCGACCCCGTTGTCGCCGATCCCGAGCTCCTGTTTCAGGTAGTGGCGAACCGCATCGGGTAGCGGGCGAAGGGTGCCGAGGGCCAGCATGGCCTGGCTGTTGAGAGAGGGGACCTGAGCCGCCGCCAACAGCAGATGGCCGGCCTCATGCCCCTGGTAGAAACGACTCACCAGCGAGAGGGCCTGCAATGAGCTCTCATCCACCGGCCGCCGCCACAGGGCCAGGAACAGGGCCCGGTTACCGGTGCGTGCGAGAAGGTCGTAGGCCAACCTGTTGTCGGGGAGATAGAGCGCTTCTTGCGCCAGTTCGGTGGCCAGCCGGCTCACCTCAGCGGGGGGCGCCTCGTCGAGCGCCGCCAGCAGGGCCGCCTGCTGCCGTTCGACCTCGGCATTGTTGAGTCGATAGAGGGAGCGCAGCTCGAAGCGACCGACGGCCAGCTCGGCCTCGTATTGGGCCTGCCAGTCCAGCTGACGCCAGGCGTGTTGCAGATAGCGGGCGCGGGCCGGGTAGTCGTAACGGGGGCGCGAGATCAGGAAGCCGTCGCGAGTCTGCTCTTCCAGCAGCAGGGGCACCCGCTCGGCCTGTTGGGCCACCCAGTCGCGTGTCGGTGCAGCCGGGCGTGAGTTGCCCTCCATGGCACCGAGCAGCAGCCAGCGCAGCCGCTCGCCCTGCTCGACGGGCAGGCTGGTCAGCAGACTCTCGACGGCTTCTTCCTGCCCCAGTGCCAGGCGCTCCTGCAGATAGGGGAGATGGTTCCCCGGCACGGCGGCATCTTCTGCCATGGCCGTCAGGCTGATCAGCCACAGCAAGAGTCCAATCCCTCTCATCACGTACCCAATTCCCTGGTTGCTCGCCGTCATAGTGCGATGTCCGCCCGCTTTGGGCAAATAAAAAACCGCGGCACAGGGGCCGCGGCTTAATTCCATCGATACGGATTACTTCTGCTGACGCTTCATGGCGTCGAAGAACTCGTCGTTGGTCTTGGTCATCGCCAGCTTGTCGATGAGGAACTCGATGCCGTCGATCTCGCCCATGGGGTGCACAATCTTGCGCAAGATCCACATCTTCTGCAGCTCTTCCGGGGTGGTGAGCAGCTCTTCCTTCCGGGTACCGGAGCGGGTGATGTCGATGGCCGGGTAGACACGCTTCTCGGCGATCTTGCGCGAGAGGTGCAGCTCCATGTTGCCGGTGCCCTTGAACTCCTCGTAGATCACTTCGTCCATCTTGGAGCCGGTGTCGATGAGGGCGGTGGCGATGATGGTCAGGCTGCCGCCTTCTTCAACGTTACGCGCGGCACCGAAGAAGCGCTTCGGACGGTGCAGGGCGTTGGCGTCCACACCACCGGTCAGTACCTTGCCGGAAGAGGGGATGACGGTGTTGTAGGCGCGGGCCAGACGGGTGATGGAGTCGAGCAGGATGACCACATCCTTCTTGTGTTCGACCAGGCGCTTGGCCTTTTCGATCACCATCTCGGCAACCTGAACGTGGCGTGCAGCCGGCTCGTCGAAGGTGGAGGCGATCACCTCACCCTTGACCATGCGCTGCATCTCGGTCACTTCTTCAGGACGCTCGTCGATGAGCAGCACGATCAGCTCACAGTCCGGGTGGTTGTAGGCGATGCTCTGGGCGATGTTCTGCAGCAGCATGGTCTTACCGGCCTTGGGCGGAGCGACGATGAGGCCGCGCTGGCCCTTACCGATCGGGGACGCCAGATCCAGCACACGGGCTGTGATGTCCTCGGTGGAGCCGTTACCGCGCTCCATGCGCAAACGCTCGTTGGCGTGCAGCGGGGTGAGGTTTTCAAACAGGATCTTGTTGCGGGCGTTTTCCGGGCGGTCGTAGTTGATGTTGTCGACCTTGAGCAGGGCAAAGTAGCGCTCGCCTTCTTTCGGCGGGCGGATCTTGCCGGCAATGGTGTCACCGGTACGCAGGTTGAAGCGGCGGATCTGGCTCGGGGAGACGTAGATATCGTCCGGACCGGCCAGGTAGGAGCCGTCGGCGCTGCGCAGGAAGCCAAAGCCGTCTGTCAGGATTTCGAGTACGCCGTCACCGAAGATGTCTTCCCCACCCTTGGCATGGGCCTTGAGGATGGCAAAGATGATGTCTTTTTTGTGCGCCCGTGCCAGGTTTTCCAGCCCCATGGACTCGCCCAGCTTGATGAGCTCGGACACAGGGGTGTTCTTTAATTCGGTCAGATTCATAGCAATGAAGGTCTGTAAGAAGGGTTTTAAGGTGTGGGGGAAGTCTGCTGGGTTGCTACTGATTGGACTGGATTGCAGAGGCGGTTAGCAAACGAACAATAAACTAGCACCAATCGGGGTGAGCGTCTACAGGCAGAAACGGAAGGAGCGCATTGTTGCAATGCGCTCCTTGTCTATCTCATCAGATGTTGGCGTCCAGGAACTCTTTCAGTTGAGTCTTGGACAGCGCACCCACCTTGGTCGCGGCCACTTCGCCGTTCTTGAACAACAGCAGGGTCGGAATACCGCGAATGCCGAACTTGGGCGGGGTGTCGGCGTTGTGATCGATGTTCAGTTTGGCAACGGTCACACGGCCTTCATATTCCTGAGCAACTTCGTCCAGGATAGGGGCGATCATTTTGCACGGACCGCACCATTCTGCCCAAAAATCAACCAGAACGGGGCCAGCAGCCTTGAGCACATCTGCCTCGAAGCTGGCATCGCTCAGCTGAACAATTTTGTCACTCATTTCCAACTCCAGTCAGTAAATAAGGCTTTATTGAGAGGCCAATAAAGGCCATAGTTGGCCTATTTGAAATGATCCTGTTTATTAATGCAAGCCTAACCTGATAACCTAGCGCCATGAGCAAAACACACCTAACTGACGAAAAATTCGCCCAAATGGGCCTCGAGCCGGAAGTGCTGGCTGGTCTGGAAACCAAGGGTTTTCACTACTGTACGCCGATCCAGGCACTCTCCCTGCCCCTGCTGGTAGAAGGTCATGATATTGCTGGCCAGGCTCAGACAGGTACAGGCAAAACCATCGCCTTTCTCGCCGCCACCTTCAACTATCTGCTAACCCATCCCCTGACCAAGCCCCGCCTCATCAACCAGCCGCGCGCCATCATCATGGCCCCGACTCGTGAGCTGGCGGTGCAGATCCACAAGGATGCCGAGAGCCTGTCCGCCAGTACCGGCATCAAGCTGGGTCTGGCCTATGGTGGTGAGGGCTACGACAAGCAGCTGGCGGTGCTCGAGCAGGGCGTCGACATCCTGATCGGTACCACGGGTCGCATCATCGACTACTACAAGTCCAAGGTGATCGATCTGGCCAACATTCAGGTGGTGGTGCTCGACGAAGCGGATCGCATGTTCGATCTCGGCTTCATCAAGGATATTCGCTTCCTGTTCCGCCGCATGCCGGCCGCCGCCGATCGTCTCAACATGCTGTTCTCTGCCACCCTCTCCCTGCGCGTGCAGGAGCTGGCCTATGAGCACATGACCAACCCGCGCCATGTGCAGGTTGAACCCGAGCAGATGACCGGCGTGCGGATCAAAGAAGAGCTCTTCTACCCTTCCAACGAAGACAAGATGCTGCTGCTGCTCACCCTTATTGAGGAAGAGTGGCCGGACAAGGCGATCGTGTTCGCCAACACCAAACACTGCTGTGAAGACATCCACGCCTGGCTGGAGGCCGATGGCCACCGGGTCGGTCTGCTGACCGGCGACGTGCCGCAGAAGAAGCGCCTCAAGATCTTGGAAGAGTTCACCCAGGGCAAGCTGGACATCCTGGTCGCCACCGACGTGGCCGCCCGTGGCCTGCACATCCCGGATGTGACTCACGTCTTCAACTATGACCTGCCCGACGACTGCGAGGACTATGTCCACCGCATCGGTCGTACCGGCCGCGCCGGCAAGAGCGGTCACTCCATCAGCCTGGCCTGTGAAGACTACGCCTTCAACCTGCCGGCCATCGAGGAGTACATCCGTCACCCGATCCCGGTCAGCAAGTATGACCGTGAGGCCCTGCTCGATGACGTCGCCGCCCCGCGCCGGGTGCAGCGCAACCGTCCGCCGGTCAACCGCAACATGCGCGATCGCCAGGGTGGTGGTGGCAACCGCCGTCGTCCGCCCAAGCGTCACTGAGCCTAGCGGTGAGCAGTACCCCTCTCTACGCAGCCATCGACCTCGGTTCCAACAGCTTTCATATGCTGGTGGTGCGCGAGGTCGCCGGCGCCCTGCGTACCGTGGCCAAGGTCAAGCGCAAGGTGCGCCTGGCCGCCGGCCTCGATGAGCAGTTCCGCCTCAGTCGAGCCGCCATGGAGCGCGGCTGGGACTGCCTGCGTCTGTTCTCGGAGCAGCTGCAGGACATTCCCCCCGAGAACATCCGCGTGGTCGGCACTGCCACCCTGCGGCTCGCCACCAATGTGGAGGAGTTTCTCGCCGAGGCGGAGCGGGTGCTCAACCACGGCATCGAGATCATCTCGGGCGAGGAGGAGGCAAAGACCATCTATGAGGGGGTCTCCTGGACATCGGCCGGGGAGGGTAATCGCCTGGTCATCGACATCGGCGGTGCCAGCACCGAGCTGGTGATCGGCGAACAGAGCGAGGCCAAGCTGCTGAGCAGCCTGCACATGGGCTGCGTCACCTGGCTCAGTAATCACTTCGGCGACGGCGTGCTCTCCCAAGAGCGCTTCGTCCAGGCCATCGACGCCGCCAAGGCGGTGTTGGGGGACGTGGCCCATGACTATCGCCTGTTGGGGTGGAAGAGCTGTGTCGGCGCCTCCGGCACGGTGCAGGCCCTGCAGGAGATCATGCTGGCTCAGGGCAAGAGCGAGCGGGTCACCTTGCCCAAGTTGCAGGAGTTGATGCAGCAGGCGATCGCCTGTGGTCGCCTCGACCGCTTGCAGCTGGAAGGGCTCACCGCCGAACGCCTGACCGTGTTCCCCTCCGGGCTCGCCATCCTGATCGCCCTGTTCGAGGTGCTTGGCATCGAGAGCATGACGCTCGCCGGCGGCGCCCTGCGCGAGGGGCTCATCTACGGACTGCTCGGCAACAGCCACGACTGTGATGCCCGCGATCGCACCGCCAACAGCCTGATCAACCGCTACCAGCTCGATCGCGAGCACGCCGAGCGGGTGCGCGACACCGCGGTCGATGCGTTTGCCCAGGTGCAGGGCCCCTGGCGCCTGTCGCGCCGCTACGGCCGCCCTATCCTGCGCTACGCCGCCCTGCTGCACGAGATCGGTCTGTGCATCGAGTACAAGAAGGCGCCCCAGCACGCCGCCTACATCATCGACAACATCGACATGCCCGGTTTCACCCCGGCCCAGAAGAAGCTGTTGTCGGCCCTGCTATTCAACCAGCGCGACGACTTCAAACTCGAGCCGCTGGAGAAGCAGGGTGCTGTGACTGCCCGCCAGGCGATCCGGCTGGCACGGTTGCTGCGCCTCTCCCTGATTCTGTGCATGCGCCGCACCCAGGGGACTGTGCCCGCCTTCACCCTGCAGGCCGATGAGGATGACCTTATCCTGGCGCTGCCCAAGGGGTGGCTCGACGTGCACTATCTGCGCGCCAGCGAGCTACGCCTCGAGGTGGAACGTCAGCAGAAAATGGGCTGGCCGACCCGGCTAATAGAACGAGAGGCATGACGCCTCCCGGTTCCTTGCGACCCTGCCTCCGTCAAACCCCTTCGCATCCCGCGTCTGTCTCACAAGACGCTCATATCAACGAAATCAATAGATTGCCTTTCGAACGCGCGCTCCATCCTCTGGCCGCACCCTGACACGCCGCCGACTTCGTCTAGAGTGGAACAGATGCCACCCCAACAAGGATGATCCCCATGAAGCGTCTGTTACTCCTCGGTCTCGCCACCGCACTGACCGCCTGCGGCGGCGGTGGTGATGGCAGTTCCTCCAGTTCTACCTCTGGCGCCAAGTTCTCCCTCGCCTTCTCCGATGCGCCGGTCGATTCGGTCAAGCGGGTCTGCATCGCCGTGAGCCGGATCAGTATCCACCCGGTCGCCGGCGGCGAGACCGCCTGGAGTAGCCAGAGTATCCTCAACGCCGCCCTGGATGACGGCTGCACCCCGCTCGGCGAGAGCATACCGCTCAACGCCGACGGCTCGCCCCGGTTCGTCTATATCGATCTGCTCAAGTACCAGGGCTCGGCCAGCCGCAACCTGCTCGCCGGTCAGAGCGTCAGTGCCGGGGAGTATAGCCAGATGCGCCTGACCGTGCTCGATGGTCGCGAGGCGGCCAACCAGTTTGGCGATGGTACTCCCTACTCCTACGTGCAGCAGGATGACGACACCATCAAGCCCCTCGAGGTGCCGAGCAGCGAGCTGAAACTTGATGCCTTCACTATCGCCGCCAACGGCACCAGCAGCTTCACCACCGAATTCGATCTGCGCCACGCTATGGTGCTGCCGGGCCATCAGCAGTACTACAAGCTCAAGCCCCGCGGCGTGCGACTGGTCAACAACACCCTAGCGGCGACCCTGAGCGGCAGCGTCGCCAGCGGCCTGTGCGATGGCCTGCTGGCCGACAAGGCGGCGGTATACCTCTATGCCCCGCGCAGCGACGACAGCTATCCCGACATGGCGGATGTCGACAACGGCTTCTATGCCAGTGCCCCCGTGGTGAGCGACGGGGCCGGTGGTTTCCGTTACGAGCTGGGCTTTGTCGCCGTGGGTAGCTATGACCTGGGTCTGGTGTGCAACAGCGATCAGGACGACCCCGAGGTGGCCGGCGACGTGTTGGACATCAGGCCTGTGCTCAAGGCCCAGACGGTGGCCGCGCCAACCACGACGATCAATCTGGAGTAACCAGAGGGGCCCTTGGCCCCTCTCTCTTTTCAGGAACGACGGGCGAACGGGACCAGGCGAGGGGCGGCGATGCGCCGGTAATCTTCGCTGGCGAGGATGAGGGAGCGCTCCAGCACGCCGGCGTTGAAGGCCAGCTCGTCGAAGCGATCGAACAGGTGCGGATCGGCCACCAGCAGCAGATCGTCGTGGAAGCTGAAGGGCGGAATGGCGCCGAACACACAGTCGGTCAGTGCGGCCACCTCGGTGGGGCTGGCCAGTGACGCCCGGCTGCCGCCCAGTCCCCTGGCGAGGGTCGCCAGATCGGCCTGACAGTCGGCTGGCAGCACCGCCAGCACGTGGCACCTGATACCGTTCCCCTTGACGTGACACACCAGCGCCTTGGCTCCCTGGCCGTGGGTGGTGCCGCGCACCCTGGCTACCTCCTCGGTCTTGCCGGCGCTCGAATGATGCACCACCCGGTAGCGGGCCTGGTGGGCGTCGAGCAGCCGGATCAGGCGCTCGAAGGTGTGCAGGGACATAAGGGCTCCTTGGAACAAACAAGACGGGGCGCCGCAGCGCCCCTCATCATACAGGGTTAAGAGGCCCAACCGGGCTGTCGGCTTAACCCGTCGTCAGACCCCGATCAGATGCCGTACTGGGCGCGGTAAGCGCGCATGGCGGCCAGCTGTTCGGCCATCTCCGGCTTCTCTTCCAGGTACTTGATAAGATCCGCCAGCTGGACGATGGCGATGACATGGGCGCCGTAGTCGCGCTCGACCTCCTGGATGGCGGAGAGCTCGCCCTTGCCCTTCTCCTGGCGATCCAGGGCGATCAGCACTCCGGCCAGGGAGGCGCCGTTGGCCTGGATCAGATCCATCGACTCGCGGATGGCAGTGCCGGCGGTGATCACATCGTCCACCAGCATGATGCGCCCCTGAAGCGGGCTGCCCACCAGGTTGCCGCCCTCGCCGTGGTCCTTGGCCTCCTTGCGGTTGAAGCACCAGGGGGTGTCCACGTCGTGTTGTTCGGCCAGCTGTACCGCGGTGGCCGAGGCGATGGGAATCCCCTTATAGGCCGGCCCGAACAGGACGTCGTACTGGATGCCGGCATCCATCAGGGCGGCGGCGTAGAAGCGGCCGAGGCGGGCCAGATCACGCCCGGTAGAGAAGAGGCCGGCGTTGAAGAAGTAGGGGCTCTTGCGACCGGATTTCAGGGTGAACTCACCGAATTTCAGAACCTGTTTCTCCAGGGCAAACTCGATAAATTGACGCTGATAGGCTTTCATCATGGCTCCTTGCTGTATGGGGGGTGAGGGGTAAACGTCAGATACAAAAAACGCGGCCAATGCCGCGTTTTGAAAATCACTTCAGGGATGCCTTCTGCATCTCGATCAACTGACCGATGCCGTCTTTGGCGAGCGCCAGCATGGCCAGCAGCTCCTCATGGGTGAAGGGCTCACCCTCGGCGGTGCCCTGCACCTCGATCATGCGACCGTCTTCGGTCATCACCACGTTCATGTCGGTCTCGGCGGCCGAGTCCTCTACATATTCCAGATCGCAGATGGCCTGGCCTTCGTGGATGCCGACCGACACGGCGGCCACCATCTGCTTGAGCGGGCTCTGTTTAAGCATGCCTTTGCCGACCATCCAGTTCAGGGCGTCGACCAGGGCCACGCAGGCACCGGTGATGGAGGCGGTACGGGTGCCGCCGTCGGCCTGCAGCACGTCGCAGTCAACCGTGATGGTGTGCTCGCCCAGGGCGTTCAGATCGACCGCGGCACGCAGGGAGCGGGCGATCAGGCGCTGGATCTCGAGGGTGCGGCCACCCTGCTTGCCAGAGGCGGCCTCGCGATTCATACGAGAATGGGTGGAGCGCGGCAGCATGCCGTACTCGGCGGTCACCCAGCCCTGACCCTTGCCCTTGAGAAAACGCGGCACGTTGGTGTCGACGCTGGCGGTACACAGCACCCGGGTGTTGCCAAACTCGACCAGCACAGAGCCTTCGGCGTGCTTGGTGAAGTGGCGGGTAATGGTGACCGGACGGACGTCGGCAGGCGCGCGATCGTTGGGACGGGACATGATGACCTCTGGGCTGGCGTGAATTGGCGGAGGAGTATACGTGATCGGGCGACAAATATCAGCCTGGTGCCCAATGCGGCTGACGCCTCGCCCGGCGCCGGTTATAATCGGCGCACTTTTCATCAGATGGGACACACCCATGATCCACAGCATGACCGCCTACGCCCGCAAGGAGATCAAGGGCGATTGGGGCACCGCCGTCTGGGAGATCCGTTCGGTCAACCAGCGCTACCTCGAGACCTATATCCGCATGCCGGAGCAACTGCGCGGCCTCGAGCCGGTGCTGCGCGAGCGCTTTCGCAATGCCCTGCAGCGCGGCAAGGTGGAGTGCAACCTGCGCTTCGAAGCGGCCCAGGCCGGTGCTGGCCAGCTGCACATCAACGAGGAGCTGGCCAGGCTCATCATCGATAGCGCCAATTGGGTGATGAAGGAAGCGGGCCAGGGCCAGCTCAACCCGGTTGACGTGCTGCGCTGGCCCGGGGTCATGGCCGCCGCCGAGCAGGACATGGACGCCGTCAACGCCGCCCTGATGGCCAGTTTTGACGAGACCCTGACCGACTTCATCGCCGCCCGCGCCAGCGAAGGGGCCAACCTCAAGGCCCTGATCGAGCTGCGTCTCGACGGCATCGGCGTCGAGGTGGTCAAGGTGCGTGGTCAACTGCCCCAGATCATCGAGTGGCAGCGCCAGAAGCTCACCGACCGTCTGACCGAAGCCAAGGTGGAGCTGGATCCGGCCCGCCTCGAGCAGGAGATGGTGCTGCTGGCCCAGAAGATCGACGTGGCCGAAGAGCTCGACCGCCTCGAGATGCACATGGGCGAGACCCGCAAGATCCTGAAAAAAGGCGGCGCCTGTGGCCGTCGTCTCGACTTCATGATGCAGGAGTTCAACCGCGAGTCGAACACCCTTGGCTCCAAGTCGATCAACGCCGAGGTGACCCAGTCCGCCGTCGAGCTGAAGGTCCTCATCGAGCAGATGCGCGAGCAGATCCAAAACATCGAATAAGCGCCCACGACGCATAAAAAAAGCCATTGGAGACAATGGCTTTTTTCTTTTCTGGCAAGAGCCTTTGCCCCGCGACAGCCCCACCTTCCCATCAGCAATGCAGCCCCCGCGTTGAGGTCTCGCCCGAGAGCTCAAGTCATCCGTTCTCTGAAACACTATGGCTTAAGTGCGTTCTCGCACCCTGTCGTGAAGCGCACATTGAGGCCCGCATGAGTCAGGTTCATTGAAAACATTCAAAACAAATGATAATTATTATCATTTGGTGTGGCGCTTGGGAGTCTCACCGTGGCAAGGGATTCAGGCGCCTCTCAGTCGCAATGACAGCGGTTGTATCAGGAATGACAGGTGGCTCCGCGCGCTGCTAAGGCGGCATCTGACCCGGATGGGGGAAATAAAAAGATTCATTTGAGGTTTTTGTTCCCCGTACGGAAAACCACAGAGATCCGGTCGCTCGTCGCGGCCACCATCACTTCACCGTGGAGAAATAGCCATGAAGGCAGACGATGTGCAGTGCCCCGAGGCCAATGCTGGCGGGCCCATCAGCCGCGTGCTGGCCCCCATTCGCGGCCACCTGATCGCCGCCGCCCTGCTGGCGGCCATCGGCGCCATGCTGACCCTGGTCCCGCTGGCCGGGATCGCCCACCTGGCGGGCTTGATGCTGGCCGATGCCGCCGTGCCAGGCGACACAATCACCGCAGTGCTCGGGATCAGCCTGGCCTGCCTGTTTGGCGGCATGATCCTGCTCAGCGCCGGCGATCTGGTGGCCCACCTGGCCGACAACCGCATCACCGGCCAGCTGCGCCTGGCCCTGACCCGGCGCCTGGCCCGGGTGCCCCTCGGCTGGTTCACCGCCCGCGCCTCGGGGGAGGTCAAACAGGCGATGCAGGACGACATCGGCACCCTGCACAGCCTGACGGCCCACTTCTACACCACCCTGGGCCGCTGCAGCGGCGCTGTGCTCATCTCCCTGATCTACCTCTTCGCCATGGACTGGCGGATGGCCCTCATCGCCCTCTCCCCCTTCCCGCTCTTCTTCCTGTTCTCCGCCCGCGCCCACCGCGCCAGCGCTGCCAACATGCAGCAGTTCGGCGCCGGCATGGCCCGCATCAACAACGCCGTGGTGGAGTTCGTGAACGGCATCCCCGTGGTCAAGGCCTTCGGCGTGCAGGGCCGGCTGCACACCAGCTACCGCAACGCCATCGATGACTTTGCCCGCGCCTTCACCGATTTCACCCGTCCGCTGGTCGCGGCCATGGCCAACGCCAACGCCATCATGGCCCCCGCCTCGGTCCTCGGGGTGGTGCTGGCCGGCGCCGTGGTGATGGTGCGAGCGGGTGCCATGACACCGGCCGAGGTGCTGCCCTTTGTGCTGGTGGCGCCGGGGCTATGCGCCCCCCTGATGCTGCTGAGCTACCTCAAGCACGATCTCGGCAGCGCCACCGCGGCCGCCGAACGGCTCCACGCCCTGCTCGCCACCCCGGTATTGACGGAGCCCGCCGCCGGCACCGGTTTGCAGCCGGCCGACAACACCCTGCGCCTCGAGCAGGTGAGCTACCGCTACGACGACCAGACCCCGGTGCTCAGCGAGCTGACCGTCACCCTGACGCCGGGCACGGTCACCGCCATCGTCGGCGCCTCCGGGGCCGGCAAATCGACTCTGGCCAGGCTGCTGCTGCGCTTCTTCGACCCGAGCGAGGGGCGCATTACCCTGGGCGGGGTGGACCTGCGCGATCTCGAGAGCCGCGAGCTCTATCGCCACATCGGCTTCGTGCTGCAAGAGGTGCGCCTGGTGCACGCCAGCCTGCACGACAACATCGCCCTCGGCCGCCCCGGCGCCAGCCGCCAGGAGGTCGAGGCCGCCGCGCGCCGCGCCAACATCCACGACCGCATCCTGGCCCTGCCGCGGGGCTACGACGCCGTGGTCGGTGAGGACGCCAACCTCTCCGGCGGCGAGCTGCAACGGGTCAGCATCGCCCGCGCCCTGCTGCTCGACCCGCCGGTGCTGGTGCTCGACGAGGCCACCGCAGCCGCCGACGCCGACAACGAGGTGAAGCTGCAACAGGCGCTCTCCACCTTCGCCCACGGCCGCACCCTGGTCGTCATCGCCCATCGGCTCGACACCGTGATGCACGCCGACCGGATCCTGGTGCTCGACAACGGCGTCCTGTGCGAACAGGGGCGCCACCACGAACTGCTGGCCCGCCGCGGCCGCTATGCCCGTCTATGGGAACAGGGGGGATACGACACTCCCACCCAGACCCACACCCCTCATCAGGAGGCCGTCCCCACATGCTGAACACCTTCCTGCGCCTGCTCGGCGACGACGCCATCCTGCTGCGCCGCTACGGCCTGCTGGCCCTGCTCTACGGCCTGCTCTGCGGCCTGACCCTGGTCTGCCTCATCCCGGTGCTCACACACCTGCTGCGCGCCGAGACCGACGCCGCCACCGGCTGGCTGCTGGTGCAGCTGATCGGCGTGCTGCTCTGCTGGAACCTGCGCCGCCGGGTGGAAAAGGCCGGCATCGCCGTGGGGATAGCGGTGCTGCGCACCGGCCGCCACGCCCTGGGCGAGCACGTGGGCAGCCTGCCGATCGGCTGGTTCACCCCGGCCAACACAGCCCGCCTCAACCACCTGGCCTCGCAAGGCATGATGGAGCTGGCCCAGCTGCCGGCCCACGTCTTTACCCCCCTGCTCGGCGGGGTGATCACCCCGCTGGTGGTGCTGGTGGCCCTGTTTGCCCTCGATGTGCAGCTCGGCCTCATCGCCCTGGTCGCCCTGCCGCTGCTGGTGGCGGTCTTCCTGCTCACCACCCGCCTCAACCAGCACGCCGACCAGACCTTCCACCAGCATGCCGCCGATACCAGCCAGCGCATGGTGGAGTTTGCCCAGGCCCAGTCGGTACTGCGCGCCTTCAACGGCGAGCAGGGGGGCACCCGCTTCCTCGAGCAGGCCATCGCCCAGCAGCAAGCCTCCGGCAGGCAGTTGATCCGGCTCACCGCGCTGGCCTCCGGGCTCAACGTCTGGGCAGTGCAGGCCTGCTTTGCCACCCTGTTGCTGGTGGCCGCCCAACACCTGGGCGGTGCCGACAGGGAGAACCTGATCGCCGCCCTGGTGACCCTGGTGCTCATCAACCGCTTCATCGATCCCCTGCTCGACGTGGCCGGCTACAGCGACGTGCTGCGCGGCGCCCGTGCCCAGCTGGCGGCCCTGCAAACCATGTTCGACTACCCGGCCCAGCCGCAGCCGGCCACTCCTGCTACCCCGCTGGATGACTCAGTGGTGCTGCGCGGGGTGCACTTTGGCTATGACCCGGCCCACCCGCAGGTGCTCAAGGGGGTGGATCTGGAAGTAGCGCCCGGCAGCATGACGGCGCTGGTCGGTGCCTCGGGCTCGGGCAAGAGCACTGTGCTGCGGCTCATCGCCCGCTTCTTCGACGTCGGCGAGGGGGCCGTGCTGGTGGGAGGGGTGGACGTGCGCGCCATGAGCGGTGAGACCCTGGCTCGTCACATCAGCCAGATCTTCCAGGATGCCTATCTATTCCAGGGCACCATTGCCGACAACATCCGCATCGGCAAGCCCGAGGCCAGCGATGCCGAGCTGCTGCATGCCGCCCATCAGGCCGGGGTGAGCGAGATAGTCGAGCGCCTGCCGCTCGGGCTCGACACCCAGGTTGGCGAGGGCGGTGCGCGCCTCTCGGGGGGCGAGCGCCAGCGGATCGCCATCGCCCGCGCCCTGCTCAAGGACGCCCCCATCCTGCTGGTGGATGAGGCCACCGCCGCGCTGGATGCGGAGAACCAGGCCGCCATCACAGAGACGCTGGCCCGGCTGCGGGGCAAACGCACCCTGATCGTCATCGCCCACCAGCTCTCGACCGTGGCCATGGCCGATCAGATAGTGGTGCTCGACGATGGCATGGTGTGCGAGCAGGGCCCCCACGCCGTGCTCAGCCGCCAGCCGGGGCGCTATGCCCACTTCCTGACGCAGCGCGCCAGCGCCAAGGGGTGGCGCCTGACCGGAGAGGGGGCGTGAGAGTGCGTGCCCCATATGAAAAAAGCCATTGGTGACAATGGCTTTTTATTATTTATCGAACCGGGTGCTACCGGGTGGATACGCGGGTCACGCTCAGCGAGCGAGCTGTAACTCCCGCTCGGCGCCGAGGGCGATGCGGGCCATGGCCTCGACCGTCTCGACCGGGTACTGACCGGTTGCCGACTCGGCGGAGAGCATCAGGGCATCGGTGCCATCAAACACGGCGTTGGCGACGTCCATCACCTCGGCGCGGGTCGGGATCGGGCTGCCGATCATCGACTCCATCATCTGGGTGGCGGTGATGACGGGCCGACCGAGCAGACGGCTACGCTGGATCAGGCGTTTCTGCACCCCAGGCAACTGGGCGTCGCCGATCTCGACCCCGAGATCCCCGCGCGCCACCATGATGACGTCGGCGGCCCGGATCATCTCATCCATGGCCTCGGCACTGGCCACCACCTCGGCGCGTTCCATCTTGGCGACGATCAGGGCCTGGCTGCCAGCGGCACGCACCAGTTGGCGCGCCAGGTGCAGATCTTCCGGGGTCCGCGGGAAGGAGACGGCAACGTATTCGACCTCCATCAGGGCCGCTGTCAGTATGTCCTGGCGATCCTTGTCGGTCAGCGCCGGGGCCGACAGGCCGCCCCCGAGCAGGTTGATCCCCTTGCGGTTGCTCAGAACCCCGCCGACCACCACTCGGGTCAGCAGCTGGCGGTCACGTTTTTCCATCACGTCGAGCTGGATGCGGCCATCGTCCAGCAGCATGCGATCGCCCACCTTGACGTCATCGACCAGCTGCGGGTAATCGAGCCCGACGCTGTGGCGTGAGCCAAGCTGCGGCGCCAGATCGGCGTCCAGGATGAAGTGTTCACCCTGATTGAGAAGGACAGAGCCCTCGGCAAAGCCGGCGATACGGATCTTGGGTCCTTGCAGATCGGCCAACAGGGCGATCTCCTCGCGCAGGCGAGTGGCAACGACGCGCACCCTTTCGCTCATCTGCAGGTGCTGCTCGGCACTGCCGTGGGAGAAGTTGAGTCGAAAGACATTGACCCCGGCCCGGATCATCCGCTCGATCATGGCTTCAGAAGCAGTGGCCGGGCCCAGTGTGGCGATGATCTTGGTTTTACGCATCTTGATTGTCTCAGTAAAACGAACGAAAAAACCCGGGGCAAGCCCCGGGAAAGGAGAGGTGTATCAGTACTCGACAACTTTCTTGGCATTCCAGACGGTGAGTGCCAGGAACAGGGAGACCACAGAGGCACCGAGCCAGAAGTACTGGGCGCTGCTGAAGTCGTAGTGGGTGACACCATTGACCTCGCTGGTCTTGATCAGGGCGGCGGAGACCAGCTCCTGAGCCGAGGCGGCGACATAGGAGCAGAGGCCGATGAAGCCTTTCACGGCACCGACGGCGGTCTTCGGCATCAGGTCACAGGCGGTCAGACCGGCCAGGAACACCACCAGACCCCCGATGGCATAACCGATGAGGCCCAGGGCGACGGCGTCCATCATGCGGCTCTGGGGACCCCAGAACATCAGGCACATGCCGGCGATGTTGGCCAGACCGTAGAGCAGGGTCGGGATGTGGCGGTTGGCGTTGAACACCTTGTCGGAGATGATGCCGGCCAGAATCGCGCCGATGAAACCGGCGATCGGGTAGGCAGACATGGCGAAACCGGCGTCGATCAGGCTGTAACCCTTCTGCTCTTGCAGATAGAGGACGGCCCAGGAGCTCATGGCGTAGCGGGAGACGTACATGGCGGCACAGGCGGCGGCGATGAGCCACACGACCGGCTGCTTCAGGACGAAGATCTGGGCGCGGCGCACTTCCTTGGGATCGCTCTTCTTGGCGATCTCGGGCGCTTCACCGAAGGCGACAGCCGGCTCGGGCAGGCCATAGGTCTGCGGGCGATCCTTCAGCACCAGGTACATGCAGAGGGCGGCAGCCAGGGTGGCCAGACCGGCACCGATGAAACCGGCGCGCCAGCCGAAGTAGCTGACGATGGTGGCGGTCAGCACCCAGGTGATCCCTTCGCCGAGGTTACGCGAGCCACCCCAGATGGAGTAGACGGAGCCGCGTTGCTTGGGCGAGAACCACTGGAAGATCGAGACGCAGGAGGGCGCAGAGCCCACCGACTGGAACCAGCCGTTGAGTGCCCACAGCACGACGAAGAAGGCGGTCGCCGTGTTCATCCCCATTAGCAGACAGGTGATGGCCGACAGGCCGAGCGAGACCGACATGAAGCGACCAATGTTCGCGTAGTCGGACAGGAAGCCGTTAGAAAACTTACCCACGGCGTAGGTGAAGAGGAAGGCGGAACCGATCACCCCGAGTTCATCGACGGTGACGATGCCCGCATCCAACATGGGTTTCTTGGCAACGTTGATACTCATGCGGGTGACGTAGAACATGGCGTAACCAAACACCAGCCCAAGGAACACCTGCCATTGATACTTGCGATATATCGACCTTATCTGATCGGCGGTTGCCTCGATCAGTGGGCGGTCTTGCCCGGTTTTGAAAAAGCCCAGCATGGCCTATCTCCCGAATAGTTCTGCAGTGAAACCGGAGATGTAGAGGCCACTCCGGCATGGAAGTGAGCCTATGGGAGATGAAAAAACCTTACAAAATCGGGGTTTTGGGTCGAAACTAACCCAAACAGGCGAAAACAGGTGTCAAAGCTGGAACATCCGTCCCCTTGGCGGGGAGTGAGTCACGGCATAATACTCGGGTAATGAGTCACTCCTTACCCAAACCGGCACAGTCCGCCAGGGGACGAGATCGCAAAAGTTTGAAGCATGACACAAAAGCATATCCTCTCTACGTTCATGACCGGCCTGCTGCTGGGATCTTGCCTGCTGCTGGCGGCGCCGGCGCGGGCCGAAAACAGCTGTTTGGTGATCCTCACCTCCTTCTCTGAATCGCCGATCAAGGCGCTGGTGGATGACTATCATCGCCAACCGGGGAGCTGCCCTGTTCGCGTCATCTACCGTCGAACGCTACCGGCATTGCGGCTGTTGAGTCAGGGGGGGCGCGCACCGATCGACGTGGTGATCTCCTCGTCGCCCACCTTCTTCCATGCCCTCGAGCGGATGGACCTGCTGGCCCCCCGGGTGCACTCCACGCCGCCACCCGACTGGTTGTCTCCCCATGCACTGGTGCTCTCCGACAAGGCCACTCCGGTCGGCTATTCGGGGATCGGCATCATCTATAACCGGGATTATCTGAAGCGGGCACATCTCAAGGTGCCGCGTACCTGGCAGGCGCTGGCCGAGCCGGAGTACCGAGGCCATCTGATGATGAGCTCTCCCTCCCAGTCGGGCACTACCCACATGATGGTCGAGAGCATATTGCAGCAGCTCGGTTGGCAGCAGGGGTGGGCGCTGCTGATGAAGATCGGCAGTAACCTGGCATCGGTGTCGGCGCGCAGCTTCGGTGTCAGCGAGGGGGTGGCGCGCGGCCTGGTCGGTGCCGGGCCCGTCATCGACAACTATGCGCTGACCAGCAAGGCACGCTTTAGCTACGTGGATTTTCACTATCTGCCCGACACAGTGATCCTGCCCACCTACTATGCCGTGATGAAGGCGAGCCCCCATCAGAAGATGGCGACCACCTTCCTCGACTATCTTCTGTCGCCGCGCGGTCAGCACATCATCAGCAAGACCAGCACGGCCAAGACGCCTCTCGACAGCCCGACCCTGGCCAAGGGCACCCGCTTCGTGACCGACAAGCCCCAGCTCTACGGCCGCAATCAGGTGCTCAAGGTGTTGTTCGATCAGGTGATCACCCACCAGCTGCCGAGGTTGCGCCAGACCTGGCAAGGCATCTACCTGGCGCAGCGCGAGATGAAGCAGACCACCGCCAACCAGGCCAAGCTGGCCGAGGCGATCCGCCTGGCCAGTACAGTGCCGCTCACCGAAGCGCAGGCGCTCTCTCCCGAGCTGGCGCACGTGTTTGAAGAGATGGGCCAGCGCAGTGATAACCCGGAGTCCGAGCGCCTGACCCAGGCGTGGCGAGCCCAGATCGCCAGCCAGCTCGAACAGGCGCTGACGCTGCTGCAAACGCTGGAGTACCCCTGATGCGCGCCCGTTTCGTGCGCTCGCGGCTTGGTCGCCGCTTGCGGCTCGCCTTCCTCACCATGATGGCGCTCACCGCCTTGCTGGGCGGGATCAGCATGATGGCGTGGGAACGCCTCTCGACCCAGGTGGCGGGGCTGGTGGAGCGCAGCCTGCCGACCATCAGCACCACCTATCAGCTGGAGCGGGTGAGCAACCGCCTGCTGCTCCTGCTCACCCGCCTGCAGACCCCCCACGACGAGCTGATGCAGCAGCAGATGGAGCGCCAGATCGAGCAGGCCATGGGGGAGCTGGAGCAGATCTATCTGGTCAATGTGCGTGGTGAGGCCGAGCACGCCCGCAAGATCGCCGAGTTTGGGCTGCTGCGCCGGTTGATCGACGAACAGAATGCCCTGCTGCGCAACCAGATCCATCATGCTCAGGGGGTCGCCCTGCTGCACAAGCAGCTGATCGGTCTGCATCAGGATCTGGTAGAGGAGATGACGCCGCTGCTGCAAGAGGTGGAGTGGCACCTGCTGGGACAGATAGGTGACGGCGACAACGGCACCGCCGACTCTGTGGTGCACGAGTTCTCCCTGCTGCAGGATCTCGCCTTCAAGGAGAACGAGCTGAACCAGCTGGTGGGGGAGATCATGGTGCAGCGCTACGAGCGGGAGTTGGATAATGCCTTCGTTTTCATCGGTTACAAGATCGAGGAGATCCACCGGCTCACCAGCCAGCTCACCGGCTACCCCTCCACAGTGACTCACCGCCAGATACTGGAAGACCTGATTCAGCTGGTTCGCCCCGAGGGGGAGTTGCACAGGTTGCTGCGCCAGGATGTGGACAATCACGCCCGACTGGGGCTGCTGCAACCTAGGCTCGATGCCCTCATCCAGGACTACCACAGGCAGGTGCAGGCGGCCGTTCAGGAGGCCAGTCAGGATCTGGCCACCCTCAACCTCGACACGGCCAGCACGGCCCGCGATGGCAAGCGCATGATCCTGCTGGTGCTTGGCCTGACCCTGTTGGTGGGGGGCTTCGTGCTGGTGGTGCTCATCTCGCGTCGCCTCATCGGCCGCCTCAACCAGCTCAGCCAGGATCTCGCCAACGTCTCGGCCGGCAATCTGGAGAGCCCGGTCACTGTGAGTGGCCACGACGAGATAGGCCAGCTTGGCGAGCGGCTGCGCGCCTTCTGTGGCGAGCTCAGGGAGATGGAGCAGACCAATGCGCTGAACCTCATCAACAACACTCAGGCAAGCCTCATCACCTGCTTTGCCGATGGCACCGTAGAGTCGGTCAACCCCAGGGCCTTGGCGCTGCTGGGTGGCAAGGAGTACCGGCAGCGACCGCTCTGGCTCGCCTTCCCCGGTGCGGGTCAGGGGGTGCTGCAGGAGCAGTTTTCCCCCGAGAGTCTCTTGGTGACGCAGGGAGCAAGCGACTGCCTGGTCGAGCGAGAAGAGCAGGGGGAGCGGCGTTACCTGCATGTGGATCTGCGGCGCTATCGGCAGGGCGAGGTGAGCAAGTTCATCATCACCATCACGGACGTCACACGCCAGGAGCTGACCGCCCGTGAGCTGACGGCGCTGGTGGCCGAACAGACGCGGGATCTGCAGGAGAAGAACCAGGCGCTGCGGGGGGAGGTGGAGCGTCGCACCCAGGCCCAGGCCGAGCTGTTGCAGGCCCAGGATGAGCTGATCCAGGCGGCCAAGATGGCGGTGGTCGGGCAGACCATGACCAGCATGGCCCACGAGCTGAATCAGCCGCTATCGGCCCTCTCGACCTATCTGTTCACCAACCGGATGGCGCTGGAGCAGGGGGATCTGGCCCAGCTCGGCGAGAACACCAACCGGATGGAGCACCTGGCACAGCGGATGCGTCGCATCGTGGGGGCGGTTCGCCAGTTTGCCCGTAAGTCGCCGGCCGACAGGGTGGGGCAGTGGGTCGATCTCGCCGAGGTGGCCGATAATGCCCTGCTGCTGCTTGAGGCACGGGCGCGTCGCGATGGCAGCCAGCTTAGTAACGATTTGCCGCGCCCCATGCCGATCTTTTGCGATCCGCTCGAGGTCGAGCAGGTCCTGATCAATCTGCTGGTCAACGGGCTGGATGCGGTGGCGGGTGCCCCCACCCGCACCCTTCACATCCTGGCCCTGGCAGACAACTGCCTGGCCGTGAGCGATAGCGGGCAGGGTTTCCCCGACGACCTGCTCCCCAACCTGTTCAAACCCTTCACCACCACCAAGGAGGTGGGACTGGGGCTCGGTCTCTCTATCTGCCGCTCTCTGATGGAGCGCCAGGGAGGCCATATCTACCCCGCCGCCACCCTGGAGGGGGGTGCCATGATGATACTGGAGTTCGCCAAGCCATGACCCCCAACCTGTTGCTCATCGATGACGATGAGGATGTACTGGACGCCTGCCGCCACCTCTTCACCATGGCGGGCTATCGGGTAAAGGCCACCACGGCGCCGGAGAAGGTGCTGACCATTCTGGATCGCGCCTGGTGTGGCGTAGTGGTCTCGGATATCTATATGCCGGCCATGAACGGCCTGACCCTGCTCGAGAAGGTACAGGAGATAGATCCCGCTATCCCGGTCATCATGATGACCGGCCACGGCGACATTCCGCTCGCGGTGAAGGCGGTCAAGGCCGGTGCCTTCGATTTTTTGGAAAAGCCCCTCGATCCCCCCCTGCTGCTCGAACTGATCCGGCGTGCCCAGGAGAAGCGCGCCGCACTGGTGGAGATGCGCCGCGCCGTACAAGACTCGGTGCAGCACCAGCTGATCGGCAGCAGCGCCCAGATCAGCACCCTGCGCGAACAGGTGAGCCAGCTCGCCATGACGGATCAGGATGTGCTGCTGGAAGGACCGCTCGGCTCCGGGCGTCACACGGTCGCCCGTTTGCTGCACGATCTGGGTGAGCGCAGGCTGTGCCCGCTGGTTACCCTGGACTGCTCCCCGCAGACCACTCAGGAGCGGTTGCTGCAAGGCCTGCAAGAAGCGGCCGGAGGGACCCTGGTGCTGCGCCACCTGGAACACCTGCCGACCGAGTTGCAGCGCTGGCTGGGTGGCTATCTGCTGGATCAGGAGCGCAGTGGCAGCAAGGCCGTGCGCTCCATCGCCCTGTTCGAGCTGAGGCCAGAGCAGATGGTCGAGCAGCACAAGCTGACCCCCGAGCTCTATTACTACCTGTCGCAGGTGCGCCTGCGGCTCCCGCCGCTGGCCGAACGCAGCAGCGACATCATCCCCTTGTTCCGCGCCTTCCTGCGCGAGAGTTGTCGGCGGCTCGGCAAGGGGGTTCCGACGCTGGAGCGCGGCTATCTGGATAGCCTCAAGCATCACGACTGGCCCGGTAACGTGCGTGAACTACGCAACGTGGCCGAGCTCTATGCGGTGGGCATCGTCAAGCTGGCGGGGGTGGAGCGGGTGGTGGCGAACGGCCCGCTCGGGCCGCTCGACGATCTGGTGGAGGAGTACGAGCGCAAACTGATCGAGGATGCGCTCTACCTCTTCTCGGGGCGGGTCTCCGAGGTCGCCGACTATCTGGAGATCCCGCGCAAGAAGCTCTATCTGAGGATGAAGAAGTACGGCCTCGACAAGGAGTGCTTCAAGCCGAGGGGCTGACTCATACCCTGAAGCGGGAGAGCATACCGTCCAACCCCCGGCTCTCTTGCTCCAGCGCCTGGCAAGCCAGGCGCATGGCCGTGACCTTCTCCTTGATGGTCAGGGACTGGGCCACCGCCTGACGCAGGCGCTCGTCCATGCCACAGTGCAGTGTGCTCTGCTCGTTGGCGGCGGTCTCGACCTGGTGGTTCATGTCGCGAATCATGCCGATGGCCTGCTCCATCTGCGCCAGGCTGGCGCCGGCGCCCGCCATCAGTTGCACCGCCTGACGGCCATAACCCTGGCTCTCCTCCATGGAGACCAGCGACCGGCGGCTGCTCTCTTGCAGCTCATCGATCATGGTGCGGATCTCGTCTGTGCTCTGTTGTACCCGGTTGGCCAGGGTGCGCACCTCGTCGGCGACCACGGCGAAACCGCGCCCCTGTTCACCCGCACGCGCCGCCTCGATGGCAGCGTTCAGCGCCAGCAGGTTGGTCTGGGCGGCTATGTTGCTGATCACATCGGCGACCGTGGTGATGCCGTCGACCGTGTCACTCAGGGCCGAGAGGGTGGCGTCGGTACCATCCAGCCGGCTGGCCAGGCTGTGGATGGCACCGCTGGTCTCTTGCAGTGCCGTCAGGGTGGCCTCTGTCTGACTGACCAGCACCCGGGTTGCATCGGCGGCATCGGTGGCACAGTGGCGGACCTGATCGCTGGCCACCGTCTGTCCCTGCATGGCATCGGCGATGCTGTCGTGCTCGCTCTGCTGGCGATCGGCCTCGACCCCCATCTCCTGGCTCAAGCCATGTAACCGCTGGCGAGCCCCGGCCACCGAGGTGGAGATGCGGTGCGCCTCTGTCATTATCTCGTGGATGCGGGCCACGAAGCCGTTGAAGGCGTGGCCGAGGCGGGCGGTCTCATCGCGTCCCGTGACGGTCAGGCGGCGGCGCAGATCCCCCTCTCCGTGAGCGATTTCTTCGAGGGCGTCGGCCAGATGCAGCAGGGGGCGCAGGCTGGCGCGTCCCAGCCAGCTGCTGCCCCCGAGCGCCAACACCATGGCCAACAGGCAGCCGAAGGTGATCGCGCGCTGGGCCTGCTCGGCCATCTGCAGGTTCTGATCCGACAGGCGCACCTCAAGCAGCTCCACCTCATCCTTGAGCTGGTTAAGCCCCCGGCGCAGTGCGCCGAACTCCTGCCCCATCTGGTCAAAGTGGCGGGTCAGATAGGCATCCGCCTGATGGGGATCGGCAAAGACCGCCTGATAGTGCCGAAACCAGGTGTCGAAATCTGCCAGGGTGGCCGCCAGTGTCGCCCTGTGCCGGGGATCGACCAGTCCCGCGTCGATCAGCGTAGCAAACGCCGCCACCCGCGCCCTCGCCTTGCCACCATTGTCTTGATACTCGAACTGCTGATGCTTGAGGTTCTCCTCGCTCAGACCACCTATCACCAGTGCCTGCCCGGCGTCGATGACCTGATAGAAGTCCCGGTAGGCATTCTCGATGCTGTCCTTGACCGGCAGGACCTGATGGCGCAGTTGCAGGGTCGTCTGGTGCTGAAGCGAGAAACGGTGATAGACGAATGCAGACAGCAGCAGAAACAGGCTGACCGCCAGCAGCGAAGGCAGCAGAAACTTGGTGCGAAAAGAGAGGTGGTGGAGTGGTGACATGGTGCTCAATCCGGCAATAAAACGGTTCAGGCACCATAAAGAGTTCATTTTTGATCGGCCAGCGATGACATCACACTTCACCGACAGCAAGAGAGTCCCTTTGTGTCAGGGGTGACTTAATTTGCCGACTCTTCGTCGCCGAGTAGCAGCTCGCCGCCCCATGCGGTTGCAAACAGCATCAGCCAGGCGATGAGCACAGGGTTGGGCAGCTCGGGCACCAGCAGCACCTGAGTGGCGAAGGCCAGTGCAGGTAACAGCAGGGTGAGGGGCGGGAGCCAGCGGCTGGCTCGCACGGAGAGGGCGTGCAGCGAGAAGAGCAGCATCATGAGGCCGCAGGCGAGGGCGATCAGCGCCTCATGCCAGAGGCATAAGGCCAGCAGCAGGAGCCCCAGCAGCGGGTGCCAACTCATCGCCAGCGGCGTCTGGCGCAGGCTGTGCCACAACAGCGCTACGCCTCCCAGCTGCAACAGGGTGGCGGCCGGTACACCCGCCAGCTGGCCGTCGAGCTGCAAGTAGAGCAGGGTGCCGTACATGCTGGCGGCAACCAGACCAAGCAGTTGGCGCAGGATCGGGTTGCCGCGGGGATGAAAGGCCAGCGTGAGCAGGGGAAACAGGGTGCACACCGCCACCGAGAGGGACGGTGGCTGCCAGGCCACCACTGCGCCCAGCATCAAGAGCCCGAGGCCGGCCCGAAGGGCGCGCGGCGAGCGAGATGCGCCGAGGGCCGCACAGGGGAGCAGCAGGGCCAGCCAACCATAGCCGATGTCATCCGAGAGGAGACCCATGCTGGTGCAGACGGCGGCCAGGATCGCCAGGACAAACAGGGAAAACGGATAACTCATGTCCACCTCGAGAGGTAAAAACGTACCCGAATGATATGTAAGGAAATCGACGGCAAAGACAGTATGATATTTAGCCCGATTTCTCACAATACAGCACGGTTCGCCGGGCACAGAACGACATGAGAGAACAACCGCAGGTCTGGCTGGTGGAAGACGAAGCCAGCATAGCCGACACCCTGATCTATACCCTGCAGACCGAAGGGTTTGCGGTGGAGTGGTTTCCCCTCGGCCGCCCCATGCTGGCGCGGCTGGCAGATATGGTGCCCGACTTCATTATCCTCGACGTGGGGCTGCCCGATATCAGCGGCTTCGAGCTGTGCAAGGCGGTGCGTGCCGTCAGTCAGGTGCCGCTGATGTTCCTCACCGCCCGCAGCGAGGAGATAGACCGCCTGATCGGTCTCGAGATCGGCGCCGATGACTATGTGGCCAAGCCGTTCTCGCCGCGGGAGGTCTCGGCCCGAGTGCGGGTGATTCTGAGGCGCAGCCAGGGCGTCAGCTCGGCCACCCCACCCGGTTTGCAGCTGGATGAGGAGCGGGCCCGCATCACCCTGGAGGGCAAGGCGCTCACCCTCACCCGTTACGAATACCTGCTGCTCAAGACCCTGATGCAGGCGCCGGGGCGGGTCTTCTCGCGCCAGCAGCTGATGGAGCGGGTGTGGCAGGATGCCGAGGAGAGCCTGGATCGCACCGTCGACACCCATATCAAGACACTGCGCGCCAAGCTGCGCGAGCAGGCGCCCGGGTTTAATCCGATCCTGACCCACAGGGGTCTTGGTTACAGCCTGGAGGGGTGATGCGGCTCTGGCAGCAACTGCTGGTGGGGCTGGTCCTCATCTTCGCCCTCGGTGCCTGGTTTGTGCTCGAGATCTTCGTGCAGGAGATAAAGCCGGGCGTGCGCAGTGCCACCGAGGATACCCTGGTGGACATGGCCCAGCTGCTGGCCCCCCTGGCTGCCGAGGATCTCCAGCGCGGGCGCATGACCGATGGCAGCCTGGCCAAGGCCTATGCCCGCCTCAACCAGACACCGATCAACGCCCTCATCGACGGCCACCTCAAGGAGCTGGTGGAGTACCGGATCTATGTCACCGACCGTCTGGGCAAGGTGATCTACGACTCGGCCGGGGAGGCCCTCGGCCAGGACTATTCGCGCTGGAACGACGTCTATCTGACCCTGCGTGGCGAGTATGGCGCCCGCAGCACCCGCAGCGATCCGGACGACCCCGCCACCTCAGTGATGCACGTGGCCGCCCCCCTGCGCGACGGTGAGGCGATCGTCGGCGTGCTGACCGTGGCAAAACCCAACCGGGCCCTGATGCCGGCCATCGAGCGCAGCGAGCAGCGGTTGCTGCGCGCGGCCGGACAGCTGCTGCTGATCGCCCTGTTGATCGGCGCCCTGCTGGTGTGGTGGATGAACCGCGGCATTGGCAAGCTGGAGCAGTATGCCGGCGCCGTGACCCGAGGGGAGGCGGCGCCTCTGCCGCGCCTCTTCACCCCCGAGCTGGACCGGCTCGGCCGGGCCCTCGAGACTATGCGTCGCCAGCTCGACGGCAAACGTTATATCGAGCGCTATGTGCATGGTCTCACCCACGAGCTCAAGAGCCCGCTGGCCGCCATCCGCGGTGCCGGCGAGATCCTGGCGGAGTCTCCACCCCCCGAGGTGGCCGCCCGTTTTCTTGCCAACATCCGCGAACAGGGCGACCGCATGCAGCAGCTTATCGATCGCATGTTGCAGCTGGCCCGCCTCGAGTCGGGGCAGGGGATAGAGCGTCAGCCAGTCGCCCCCGCGGCACTGGGGCAGCGGGTTGCGGCCGGCAAGGAGACCCAGGCGAGCCAGCGACAGATCCGTCTCACGCTGGATCTGGCCGAGGCTCACGCCCTGCGCTGGGATCCCCTGTTGGTGGAGCAGGCTCTCGGCAATCTGATCGACAACGCGCTCGACTTCGCGCCCCCCGGCAGCACCATCACCCTGCAGGGGCGCCCCACTCAGGGCGGTTATTGCTTCCTGGTGGAAGATCAGGGGCCGGGCATACCCGAGTACGCCCTGCCGCGCATCTTCGAGCGCTTCTACTCCCTGCCGCGCCCCGACAAGGGCAAGAGCAGCGGCCTCGGGCTCAGCTTCGCCCGTGAGGTGGCCCAGCAGCACGGAGGGAGCCTGACCCTGAGCAACCGTCCCGGGGGCGGGGTCAGCGCCGAGCTGGCGTTGGCCTCGCCGCGACTTCACAAGGAGCACACTCAGCCGGGTTAGAGTCGGTGCATTCATACCCATGAGGAGTTTCCATGTCTGCTCTGTTGCTGCGCGGCCTGCTGGCCGCCGCCCTGTTGCATGCCATCCCGGCCTCGGCCGCCGGCTGCTTCCTGTTTGCCGATGCCAGCGGCAAGCCCCTCGAGCGGGAGGGAGAGTGCAGCCAGCGCCTGCCGCCGGCCTCCACCTTCAAGATCCCCCTGGCGTTGATGGGGTTCGACAGCGGCTTTCTGGTCGACGCCGGACACCCGGCCCTGCCATTCAAGCAGGGCGATGAAGACTGGTTGCCGGCCTGGCGCGAAACCACCACCCCGAGCCGCTGGATGACCTATTCGGTGGTCTGGTATTCCCAGCGTCTGACCGAGTGGCTCGGCGCCGAGCGTTTCCAGCAGTACGTCGACCGCTTCGACTATGGCAACCGGGATCTCTCGGGCACCCCTGGCCAGCACGATGGCCTGACCCAGGCCTGGCTCAGCACCAGTCTCGCCATCAGCCCGGAGGAGCAGGCCCGCTTCCTCGGCAAGATGGTGAGCGGCAAGCTGCCGGTGTCGGCTACGACCCTGGCACGCACCGCCGAGATCCTCAAGGTGACCGAGATCGACGGCTGGCAGGTGTATGGCAAGACCGGCATGGGATACCCCAAGCGCCTCGACGGCACGCCAAACCGGGAGCAGCAGATCGGCTGGTTCGTCGGCTGGGCCAGCAAGGGCGGCGAACGGCGCATCTTTGTGCATACCGTCATCCAGCCGCCGGGCCAGCAGTTTGCCTCTCTCAAGGCCAAGGAAGAGGTGTTGGCAACCCTGCCGGCACGCCTCGCCGCCCACTGATCCCTCCGGCGCCCATGCGCCGGTTTTTTTGTCCACTTCACCCGGCCTTCACACGGCCCCATTCCACCTTCACGACAAGCCCCTAGAGTGGCACCGTCTCAAGGAGGGATTGTCATGGTGAAACAGATACTGACTCATAAAACGACCCTGTTGCTGCTGCTCAGCCTGCTGCTGATGTTGCCGATGCAGTGGATCCTGGACCTTAACCAGGAGCGCCAGGCCTATCGCCGGCAGGCGATAGAGAAGATCATGGGCAGCGCCAGCGGCCCCCAACGACTGATCGGGCCCATCCTGGTTCAGCCTCTCGTCCGCGAGGTCATGCTGAACGATGGCAAGGAGTGGAAACGTCATCAGGAGCGTCTGCTGCGCTACCGTCTGCCACAGCGGCTCGATGCCCAGATCGGGATGGAGGTGACCCCGCGCCATCTCGGTATCTACCAGGCTCAGGTCTATCAGGCCGTCATCACCCTGAGCGGCACGCTGGGGACACAGTCCGATTGGCAGGTGCCCGACGATGCGGTGGCCGAGACTCCCTATCTCAGTCTGGCGCTCTCCGATGCTCGGGGTATCAGTCAGATCCCTGCGGTGACGCTGGCCGGCAAGAGCCGTGAGGTGGTGCCGGGGGCCCGGCTGGGCCAGCTGGCGGGGGTCCATGTGCCGCTGACGGTGGGTGAGGGGGGGAACTTCGAGGTGAAGCTGGCCCTGCAAGGGATGGAGAGTATCGCCCTGGTGCCGATCGGCCGCGACAGCAGTCTCACCCTGGCGGGGAACTGGCCCCACCCTAGCTTCCTCGGTGACTTCCTGCCCACCAGCCGGGAAGTGAACTCGGCGGGGTTCACCGCGCGCTGGCAGACCAGCTGGTTTGCCACCGACATGGAGAGTCGCCTGCCGGGCCTCATCGAGGGGCAGAGCGAGACGCTCCCCGCCTTCACCACCAGCCTGGTGCAACCGGTCGATCATTATCAGCAGAACGAACGCAGTGCCAAGTATGCCCTGCTCTTTATCGGTCTCACCTTCCTGGCCGTGGTCATGGGGGAGCTGCTGCGCGGACTGCGCATCCACCCGATCCAGTACGCCCTGGTGGGGATGAGTCTGGTGATCTTCTACCTGGTGCTGCTGGCCCTGACCGAACAGATTGGCTTTACCCCCGCCTATCTGCTGGCCAGTCTGGCTTGTGTGTTGCTTAATGGCGCCTACCTGAGCCAGTCCCTGGGGGGCGCCCGCGCCGGTCTCGCCTTCGCCGGCCTGCAGGCCCTGCTCTATGGCGTACTCTATGGCCTGCTCCAGGCCGAGGATCTTGCGCTGCTGTTGGGGGCCCTGCTGTTACTGCTGATCCTGGCCCTAGTGATGATGCTGACCCGCAAGTTTGATTGGTATGCCCTGAGTCGGGAACCCTGAGAGCGGGGCCTGCTCCGCCAGCCCGGGGCCCCTTGTCAAAATTGGTGTCGATGGCCCCTCGCTCCCCTGGCGTGAGGGGCCGGTTGTTCAGTGCGCCTCGCCCCGGTTCACCCTCGAAAACCCTCCACTCTCGGCGGCGCGTACCGGCGTTGCCATCTGCGCCTCCTGCATACCCCTTCCCAACCCGTGATGGCCCTCTCTCCGGGACGCTTCATTCCTTGCATTTTATTGATAATCAACATTACTGTGTCTCACTTGGAGCACCAGTGTTCATTGCATGGAGGCGATGGTGACGGAATGTTCGGAGTGGTTAAGGCAGCCACAGGCACAAGAAGGGGCGCTGCAGCAGCTGCGCGATGCAGTGCGCCAGCTGGAACAGGAGAAGCGGGTCTTGCAGGAGCGTCTCAATGCCGCGCTGGATGGTACCGGCCTCTGTATCTGGCAGGGGCTGATTCCGACCGGTGAGCTTAAGGTCTTCAACTTGCAGCATTTTGAGGCGGGAGATGTGGCCCCTCACTTCGAACAGTGGAAGGCCAAGCTGCATCCTGAAGACAGAGAGCTGGCCCTGACCCGTTATTTCGAGCATCTGGCGGGAAGAAGCCCCTTCTATGAGGTCGAGTACCGCACCTTGGGCCCCGATGGTCGGGTGACCTGGCTCTGGGATCGCGGTCGAGTCGTGGAGTGGGATGGTGATGGCAAGCCATTGCGGATCCTCGGCTCCCATCTCGATATCACCCATCGTAAGGAGAACGAGCAGCGTCTGGCCCGTCAGGCCCGGCGCGATGCCCTGACCGATCTGCTCAACCGGCAGGGGTTGGATCAGGCCTTCAGCGACACCCCGGATCTGGCGGCGCTGCTGTTTATCGATCTCGATGACTTCAAGCTGGTCAATGACCGGTTGGGACATGCCTGTGGGGACAGGGTACTGCAACAGATTGCGGGCTGGCTGCGTGACATCATGCCAGCGTCGGCACCGTGCGGGCGTTATGGCGGAGATGAGTTTGTGGTCTGTCTGCCGGCCGGGGTGGCACCGGGTCCGCTGGCCGAGCAGCTATTGGAACGGGTGAACGGTGATTTGCCCGATCCGACGGGCAGTTTGCAGCTCGGGATGAGCATAGGCATCGCCCGGTGGGAGGCGGAACGTCCCCCCTTCCGGTTGGCGCTGGAAGTGGCGGATCGGGCCATGTATCTGGCCAAGGAGCGGGGCAAGCAGCGTTGGCATCAGCTCTTCCTGTGACGGCCTGCCCACGGGGTTACTCGCCCTTCTGACCCAACTGCTGCTCAAGCTGCTCCAACTTGGCTTCCAGGGTGGCCAGCTTCTCGCGGGTGCGCAGCAGCACCTTGGTCTGCACGTCAAACTCTTCGCGGCTCACCAGATCGAGTTTGCCGAGCTGGGACTGCAGGACCTGACGAATTTTCTTTTCCACCTCTTCCCCTACGCTCTTGATGCCGGGCGGCATGGCGTTGTGGATCTGCTTGGCGATCTCTTCCAGTTTTTTCGGGTCAATCATGGCTGTCTCCTTTTTGCTGGCCAGCATTCTACCCCTAATGGCCTCACCTGCCGAGCCTGTTTGGAGCGCCGCCTGGTCGGAGCGGGTTCTGAAGGGGGCTGTGCTAGTCTGCGTTCCCTCCTGATGAGGGGTGTGTCGCATTTTTGAGCATGAATCGAGATCCGATGACGGACCAGTTGCTTCTCGGCTGTTGCTTTTATGTTAACGTGGTTGGGTGCGGGTTGGAGCCGTACCCGCCTCATCAGGACACATTCACAATAATGAGACATGGATATGAAGAAGAAGCTGATCTTTATTGCGGTGGCCTCCGCGCTGCTGACCGCCTGTGGCGGTGGTGACGACGACAAGGGGGATACCTCCTCCTCCCTCGATTATCTCTTGACCGGTTCTGCCGGTCTGCGCGCCAGCGTATTGGCTCCCCGTGATGCTGACGGAACCCTGAAATTTTCCACCGAGACGGCGGATCTCTCCAACCCGGTGTCTGCTCTCTCCACGCTGGATGGCTGGTCGACCACCCAGCCCGTCACCCTGATCCCCACCGGGATCGAAGGGGTGAGTGTGCCGGTGCCCGCCAAGGCCGACTTTGCCGCCGCCGTAGCGCCCATCTATCTGTTCGAGCTGGAGTTTGACAGCACCACCATGGCCCCCAAGGGGATCAAGAAGCAGTGGGTCTATGGCACCGACTTCGTCGTGGCCGATAGCGGCGGCAAGCTGGCCCTGGTACCGCTCAAGCCCTTCAACCCCTCTTCGTACTACATGACGGTGGCCACCAGCTCCCTCAAGGACAGCCGTGGCAGTGCCCTGCGTGCCGGCGACGACTACGCCAACCTGAGGGCAAACAGCGGCAGCAGTGCCACCGAGCAGAAGCTGCACGGCCTGATCGCCCTGCAAGAGGGGCTGTTCTTGCAGGCGACCGGCATCGCCTCGGACAAGGTGATCTTCTCCGACTGGTTTGCCACCCAATCCGGCGCCGATGTGCTGACCACCGTCAAGGGCGCGGCCGCCAGCATCCTGGCCAAATCTGCCACCCTGGATGCCGCCGCCCTGTGGCATCAGGATGCCCACGGCAATACCAGCCTGCCGGGAACCTATACCATCAACCAGATCGATGGCGGTACCGCCTTCCTGACCCGACTGGCTGCCGAGCCGTTTTTGCCCCAGGCCTCGCGTGATCAGCTGGCTCAGGTGATTGGTGCCGATCCGACACTCTCTGGCTTGGCCGCTGCGACCAAGGTTTATGCCGGCACGGTCAAGCTGCCCTACTTCCTCTCCACCCCGGCGCTGTCGGGCTCCTGGAACAAGGCCAAGACCGAGTCCTGGCACGGTGCCATCGACAGCCTGTATGCCATCGGCAACGCCCTCAAGGCGGGCGATAAAGAGGTGATTGGTGGACTGGTGGGTGCCGGTGTCGATCCGGCGCTGCTTGGCGAGCTGATTGCCGACCCGAGCCGCTCCGCCGAACTGCTGGTTGAGGCGAGCAAGCTGATCGGGGTGACCCTCACCTCCGGCGGCAAGCCCCTCGATGCCCAGCACAACATCGGCCGCTTCAACCCGTTGCCGGCCCTGAGCGAGGTGCAGTCGGTGCCGATGCGTATCTTCGCCGCGGCGCCCCTGAGTGCCGTGACCGATGTGATCATCTACCAGCATGGCGTCACCTCGGTGAAAGAGAACGCCTACGCCCTGGCCCTGAGCCAGATCGGCGCCGGCATGGCGGCCAGCAAGAACGTGGCCATCGTGGTGATCGATCACCCCCTGCACGGGGAGCGCGGTTATGCCCTGAGCGGCAGCATGGATACGGTCGCCACCAGCAGTAACCCGACCCCCTACCTCAACCTGAGCTACCTGACCGTGGCCCGTGACAACCTCAAACAGAGCGTCGCCGACTTGCTTGGCCTGCGTCTGGCAGTGGGTCTGGCCAACAGCAAGGGGATGATCGGCGGGGCTGGGCTCAAGGTGCACTTCTTGGGTCACTCGCTGGGGGCCATGACCGGCACCAATCTGCTGGCGGTCGCCAACCAGTCGGTGGGTAACCCGGTCGCCGATGCCCTGTTCAAGTTCGACACCGGCGGCCTGGCCATGCCCGGTGGCGGTATTGCACCCCTGCTGCTCAACTCCCCGACCTTCGGGCCGACGATCCAGTACGGGGTGCTGACCAATGGCTCCGAGGCGCTCAAGAACGGCTTCGCCGCCTATGCGCCGAGCTGCCAGAAGGCACCGGACCCTGCCTGCTTCGTCAACGAGTTCCTGCCGAAGCAGGATGCGTCGATCCAGGCTGCCGCCGCCGCCACCCTGGCCAGCTACAGCTTCGCCGCCCAGTCGGTGCTCGACTCGGCCGATCCCATCAACCTGGGGGCCGGCATCAAGAGCGACCTCAAGCTGTTTGCCACCGAGATCGTGGGCGACGGTGCCCTCAACCTGCCGGATCAGGTGATCCCCAACAGCACCAAGACCTCGCCGCTGGGGGGGACCGAGCCTCTGCTCAAGGTGCTGGGGTTGCAGTCCCTGACCAACACTCAGGTTGGACCGATCCGTCATGTGGCCCGCTTCGTCGACGGCGGCCACAGCTCGCTGCTGTCGCCGGACGGTGGCGACGACACCGGGGCTGTGACTGCCGAGATTCAGAAGGAGTTTGCCAGCTTCTTCATGAGCGGCGGCGCGGCGGTGCAGGTCACCGACCCCAACCTGCTCAAGCAGTAAGCCTGTCCGATAACAAGAAGGCCGCCCCTAGGGGCGGCCTTCTTCATGGGCGCAAGCTCACCCTTGTTTCATGTGCACCACGCGCTGGGGGAAGGGAATCTCGATCCCTTCGGCGTCGAAGGCCATCTTCACCTTCTCATGGAAGTCAAACCAGACCCCCCAGTAGTCGGCGGTCTTGACCCAGGGTCGCACCACCAGGTTGACCGCGGAGTCGGCCAGGGCGGCGACGGCGATGGTCACGGCCGGATCTTTCAGGATGCGCGGCTCCTCGTTCACCAGACGCTCGAGGATCTGCTTGGCCTTGCGGAGATCCGAGCCATAGCCGATGCCGAAGGTCATGTCGACGCGGCGGGTCTCCATGCGCGAGTAGTTGACTATGGTGCCGTTGAGGATGGCGGAGTTGGGCACCACCACCATCTTGTTGTCACCTGAGGTGAGGGTGGTGGTGAACAGCTGAACGGATTGCACCACGCCATTGGTGCCTGCCACCTCGATAAACTCGCCTGCCTTGATGGGGCGGAAGATGATGAGCAGGAAGCCGGCGGCGAAGTTGGAGAGCGATCCTTGCAGCGCCAGACCGATGGCCAGACCGGCGGCACCGATAATGGCGACGAAGGAGGCGGTCTGCACCCCGACCCGGCCCAGCGCCGCGATCACCACGAATACCAGGATGGCGTACTTGAGGATGCTGCCGACAAACTCGGTGATAGTAGTGTCGAGTTTGCGGCTTTTCATCACCTTGACCACACCACCGCTGATGAGGTTAGCGGCGATATAGCCGACCAGCAGGGTCAGCAGGGCGGCCGCAATGTTGACGCCGTATTCGATGATCAGCGTCTGGTTATTTTGCAACCAGGTCTGGGCCTCGTTGAGGATCTCGGGTTCCATAGGGTCTCCTGTCCGTTGTGATGATGGGCAAAGGGGCGATTAGAGCACATGGGTGCGACGAGTACGGTCGCATATGAAGCAGGTAAAAAGAAGGGGGAGACCTCTGGTCTCCCCCTCGGCGGTCAGCTCTGTAGTAGCTGGCTGCGGATGAAGTGCCACTGCTCCTCGAAGCCGGCGGTGGGCTTGAGCTTGAACTCGGAGCGGACAAACTGGCTGATGCGCCCCTCGGCGTAGGCGAGCAGCAGGTTGGCCAGCATGGTCTCGTCGAGCTGGAAGCCCTGTCCTTCACGCAGACGCTTCTCGCGCAGCACCTGCTTGAGCTGGGTCTCCAGCTTGTCGAACAGCAGGCCGATGCGATCGCGCAGGCGGTCGTTCTCGCCCAGCAGGGCATCGCCATTGAGGATGCGGGTGATGCCGGGGTTGCGCTCGGCAAACATCAGCAGCAGTTGCAGTATGTGGCGGCAGCGCGCCATGGTGTCCTTCTCCTCGGCCAGGATCAGGTTCACCCGGGAGAGCAGGGAGTCTTCGATGAAGTCGATCAATCCCTCGAACATGCGGGCCTTGCTGGGGAAGTGCCGGTACAGTGCGGCCTCCGAAACCCCGACCTCGGCGGCCAACCGGGCCGTGGTAATGCGCTGCCCCGGGCTGGTTTCCAGCATGTGGGCAAGAGCCTGCAGGATCTGCTCCCGACGGCTCTGCTTGAGTTGACTGCTTGCCATAAATTCCCCTAAAAAAACAATGCCTTCTCTTTATTATTCGGCGCTGCCCGGGTGCGTCTGCCGGCGGCGTTACTGGCGTCCGGAGGAACCAAAGCCCCCTTCGCCCCGCTCGCTCTGATCAAACTCATCGACCAGCGTAAAGCTGGCCTGTACCACCGGCAGGATCACCAGTTGGGCGATGCGCTCGCCCGGTTGCATGGTGAAGCTCTCCTGGCCACGGTTCCATACCGAGACCATCAGCTGTCCCTGGTAGTCGGAATCGATGAGGCCAACCAGGTTGCCGAGCACGATGCCGTGCTTATGGCCGAGGCCGGAGCGCGGCAAAATGGTGGCGCACAGGCCGGGATCCTGGATATGGATGGCCAGGCCGGTGGGGACGAGGAAGGTCTCGCCGGGGGCCAGCGTGATGCTCTCGTCCAGCAGGGCGCGCAGATCCATACCGGCAGAACCGGGGGTGGCGTAGGCAGGCAGCGGAAACTCGCGACCGATGCGGTCATCGAGGATTTTCAGTTCAATCTGTGTCGTCATGAGTGCTTAGTATCTTGGGCGCGGCGGCGCAGATAGTGTTCCGCCACCAGAGTGAGCAGGTGCCGGGCGATCGACAGCTTGTCGGCCAGCGGCAACTCGTGGCGTCCCCCCTGCCAGTACAGGGTAAGGGCGTTGTCATCGGCATTAAATCCTTGTCCGGTGCGCGACACGTCGTTGGCGGCGATCATGTCGAGCCGCTTCCGTTGCAGCTTGTCGAGGGCATATTGTTCCACATCCACGGTTTCGGCGGCAAACCCCACGGTGAAGGGCTTGTCGCTGAGTGCGCCGACCGAGGCGATGATGTCCGGATTTTTCACCAGGGTTACGACCATCTCCTCTTTATCGACCGTTTTCTTGATTTTCTGAGGGTGTACCTCGGCCGGTCGATAATCGGCCACGGCGGCGCAGCCGATAAAGATATCGCTGCTGGCCACCTGTGCCATCACGGCCGCGTGCATCTGCTCGGCGCTCTCCACGTCGATCCGGGCTACTCCGGCCGGGGTCGGCAGGTGCACCGGTCCGCTGACCAGGGTGACCTCGGCCCCCAGCTCGGCGGCGGCGCGGGCCAGGGCAAAGCCCATCTTGCCCGAGCTGTGGTTGCTGATGTAACGCACCGGATCGAGCGCCTCCCGGGTCGGGCCTGCGGTCAGCAGCAGGCGGCAGCCGGCCAGAGGGCGGGCGCCCTGCAGCTGCGTCACGCAGCGCTCCACCAGTTCGAGTGGGTCGAGCATGCGGCCCGGCCCCACGTCGCCACACGCCTGGCTGCCCGAGTCCGGCCCCCACAGCAGCACACCGCGGCTGGCCAGGGTTTTGAGATTGGCCTGGGTGGCGGCGTTGAGATACATCTGCTGGTTCATGGCCGGCGCCAGTGCGACTGTGGCCGGGGTGGCCAGGCAGAGGGTGGTGAGCAGCTCGTCGGCCATGCCGGCCGCCATGCGAGCCATCAGGTTGGCGCTGGCCGGGGCGATCAGTACCAGGTCGGCCCACTTGGCCAACTCGATATGCCCCATGCCCGCCTCGGCGGCCGGGTCGAGCAGGCTATCGGCCACCGGGTGGCCCGAGACCGCCTGCAGCGTCAGGGGGGTGATGAACTCCTTGGCGGAACGGGTCATCACGACCCGCACCTCGGCCCCCTGATCCTTCAGGCGGCGCACCAGCTCGGCACTCTTGTAGGCGGCGATCCCCCCGCTGATGCCCAGCAGGATGCGTTTGTCGGCCAATCTCATGGATCTCGTTCCGGTCGTCTCAGTCACTGGTCGGCTAAGATATCACACCCCTCTGTCCGGGACAGGGGGCAAGGTCAAGTTCGTGAATAAGCAGGGGAGGAGGGGAAGGACTAAGGTTGTTTCATGGCTCAGGGAGGGTGACAAATGGCTATCAAAGACTGGCCCCGGGACGAACGCCCGCGCGAGAAACTGTTGGCGAGGGGGGCGGAGGCGTTTTCGGATGCCGAACTGTTGGCCATCTTTTTACGCACCGGTGTCAGCGGCATGGATGCGGTAACCCTGGCGCGCAATCTGTTGGGGGAGTTTGGTTCCCTGCGTGCCCTGATGAGCGCCGAGCGGCAGGCTTTTTGTCGTGGCCGTGGTCTGGGAGAGGCTAAATTTGTTCAATTGCAGGCGGTGCTCGAGATGGCCCGTCGTCATCTGGCCGAGCGGTTGGAGCGGGGCGAGGCCCTCACCAGTCCCCAGCTCACCCGCGACTATCTGCAGAGCCGATTGCGGGATCGTGAGCGGGAGATCTTCGCGATCCTGCTGCTCGATAACCAGCACAGGGTGATCCACGACGAGGAACTGTTCCAGGGAACCTTGGGTAGTGCCAGCGTCTGGCCAAGAGAAATTGTGCGGATCGCGATCAAACATAATGCAGCCGCCGTGATTCTGGCGCATAATCACCCGTCCGGCGTGGCCGAGCCCAGCCGGGCCGATCGCCAGTTGACGGAACGGATCCTGGCCGCACTGGCCCTGATCGATGTGCGAGTCCTGGATCATCTGGTGATCGGTGACGGCATCACGGTTTCCTTCGCCGAGCGCGGTTGGCTCTGACAATCCTGGCGCTGGGCCCCGTTTTAGTTGATCTTTGATCACAGATGCTGTATAAAATGCCGCCTTCTGTTTGCCCCGCAATCGAAGGCCAGCGGGGCAAATATTTGCTCGAGCAAGAAGTAAGATTTGGAGAGACTGACATGTCTAGAGTATGCCAAGTAACCGGCAAGCGTCCGGCTGTTGGTAACAACCGTTCGCACGCTAACAACGCTACCAAGCGTCGTTTCCTGCCGAACCTGCACACTCACCGTTTTTGGGTTGAGAGTGAAAAGCGCTTCGTAAGCCTGCGTGTTTCCGCCAAGGGCATGCGTATCATCGACAAGCGTGGCGTAGAAGTCGTTCTGGCTGAACTGCGCGCCCGCGGTGAGAAGGTATAAGGAATTAGATCATGGCTAAAGGTATTCGCGAGAAGATTCGCCTGAACTCCAGCGCCGGTACTGGTCACTTCTATACCACTACCAAAAACAAGCGCACCATGCCCGAAAAGATGGAGATCAAGAAATTTGATCCGGTCGTTCGTCAGCATGTGATCTACAAGGAAGGCAAAATCAAGTAATTACTTGATCTTGCACTCCCAAAAACCCGGCTTAGGCCGGGTTTTTTTATGGTCGCGATCCACAGTACACTGCTCCCTCACTCAGGAGGAAAGCATGTTCAGACTCTCCCGTCGGGGCTGGAACAACGTCATCATAGTCGGCGTGTTGGCCGCCATTACTCTGTTGCATCGCATGGAGCAGATGCAGGAGATCAACAGCCAGAGCCGCCAGCGAACCCTGTTGCCGGCCGACGCCGTGGTACTCACCTGGCAGGGGCCTACCTGGCAGATAGAGCGGATTGGCCAGGGGTGGCGCAGCCAGCCCGATCTGGGATTGGAGAGCGCAGCCCTCGGGGCCAGGGTGAGCCAGTGGAGCCAGTGGCTGCTGTCTCCTGCCGAGCCGCTGCGCGGCGCACCGACCCTGATCCGGGTCTGGCTGGCCGCCAGTGACGACCCGGTGGAGATCGGTCTCTATCAGGATAACGGCCGCTATGGCGCCCTGTTGCCGCCGGATCGCTGGCTCGCCCTCAGTGCCGAACAGTACCAGGCCCTGCTCTCCCCCGCTTCCGCCAAGTAAGAGGACACATGCCAGAACTACCCGAAGTCGAGGTGAGCCGGCAGGGGATCGCCCCCTGGCTCACCGGTGTCGAGGTCACTCGCGTCGTGGTGCGCGACGGTCGCCTGCGCTGGCCGGTACCGGGCGAGATCCAGGAGCTGAGCGGGCTCACCATCCGCCGGGTCGCGCGGCGCGCCAAGTATTTGCTGCTGGAGACCGATTTTGGCACCGCCATCCTGCATCTGGGGATGTCGGGCAGCCTGCGGGTGCTGCCCATCGGCACTCCTGCCGAGAAGCACGATCACGTGGACATCGAGCTCGCCAACGGCAAGCTGCTGCGGCTCAACGATCCGCGCCGCTTCGGTGCCCTGCTGTGGACCCGTGACCCCGCCGAGGCGCACACCCTGCTCGCCAAGCTGGGGCCGGAGCCGCTGACCGATGCCTTTAGCGCCGACTACCTGGCGCAGCGCGCCAAGGGGCGCACCACCGCCATCAAGCAGTTCTTGATGGACAACCAGGTGGTAGTCGGCGTCGGCAACATCTACGCCAACGAGGCCCTGTTTGCCGCCGGCATTCATCCCAAGCGGGCGGCCGGCGACATCAGCCGGGAGCGGCTCGAGAAGCTGGTCGGGGAGATAAAGCGGGTGCTGGCCGAGGCCATTACCCAGGGGGGCACTACCCTCAAGGACTTCACCAGCGCCGACGGCAAGCCGGGCTACTTTGTGCAGCGGCTGCAGGTCTATGGCCGTGCCGGTGAGCCCTGCCACACCTGCGGCAGCGAGATCCGCTCCCTGCGGCTGGGGCAGCGCAATACCTTCTTCTGCGCTCACTGCCAGCACTGAGACGGTCGCCCATCTTGTAAGAGTGTGTTGCTGCGTCTTGTGGCGCGGCACGCTCTTTTCTTAGTATCTCGTTCGTTCAGGCTGTACACGAGATAATCAACAATGACAACATCACACGCATGTTGGGCCGACCTGGCTCGACAGGGTCACTATCGCTCCTTTGCCATGGCTCGTTACCTCTATCCTCAAGGTGCCGAGCGCAGAACCTTCAACCGCGCCAAGTTTGTGCTGCGCAGCGCCATCTATCGTGCCGCCTTGTGCCGTCTCTATGACCTCTTCTGTGAGGCGCCCCTGCGCGAGTTGCCGACCCGTTACCCCGAGCTGCTCGACAAGCCGCTGCGGCCCTATCGCTTCGCCTGCTCCAGTGCCCGTCAGCGTGCCGCCATGGTAGAAGAACACTATCGCCTGATGCTGGAGCAATTCCCTGCGCTGATCGCCCCCCTCTATCTGCAGCAGGGGATCGAACTTGGGCGGGTACCCGATTCGCCCGTCCGTCTGGTGCTGCGTCATGACGGCACCTTCCGCCGCGAGGCGGAGCTCTCCTTCTCTCTGCTCGATGAGCAGGGGCGGCGCCTCTACAGCTGTGCCTTCTCGCTGGAGCGCTGTGGCGCTGGACTGGGGCTGGTGATCGGCTCGGTGCAGGGGCCTGAGCCCGGCATTGAGGGGGCCCAGGAGCGGGTGCGCGCGCTCACCAAGCAGTGCCATGGTCTGCGCCCCAAGTCGTTGGTGGTGATGCTGGTGTTGATGCTTGGCAAGAGGATGGGGGCCGACCGGGTGAGCGCCATTCGCAAGTGCGCCCACATCTTTCAGGCCAGACGTTACAGCAAGAAGCAAAAGGAGTGTCTGCTGGCCGACTATGACGAGCTGTGGAGCGAGTTTGGCGCCGAGGATCTCGACGCCAACTTCGTGGCCCTGGCCCCGCTCGAGCGCAAGCCCCTCGAGGAGATAGCATCCAAGAAACGGGCCATGTATCGTCGCCGCTACGAGTGGCTGGACGAGCTGGCCCGCGGCATCGATCAGGTCGTGGACTGACGCTGGGCCAATTTGGCCGCGATGGCCTTGCCGACTCTGGGATCGACAAACTGACCTATGTCACCACCGTGCAGAGCCACCTCCTTGACCAGGGTGGAGGAGATAAACGAATTCTCCTCCGCCGGCGTGAGGAAGACGCTCTCCAGGGTCGGCATCAGGCGACGGTTCATGTTGGCCAGCTGAAACTCGTACTCGAAGTCGGAGACGGCGCGCAGGCCGCGGATCAGCACGTTGGCCTGGTGGGCCTTGGCAAAGTCCACCAGCAGGCCGGAGAACCCCACCACGGTCACGTTGGGCAGGTGTGAGCTGACCTCGCGGGTCAGGGCTACCCGTTCATCGAGATCGAACAGTGGGCGCTTGCTCGGGCTGGCGGCTACCCCGACGATCACCTCGTCGAACAGGTGGGCGGCACGCTCGATGAGATCGGTATGGCCGTTGGTGATGGGATCGAAGGTGCCCGGATAGATGACCCGATGGCTCATGATGTGCTCTCCTGGGATCGAAATAGGGCGCATTATACGGCCACACCTTGAGAAGTGCAGTCGGTCGGGCAAGAATAGCGCACCACAGATAATGATGGTCCCCGCCATCGTGGCCGGGGCACAGGATGAGGTTGTGATGAAACGAATTCTGGTGGTTCGCAACGACAAGATCGGCGACTTCATGTTGGCCTGGCCGAGCTTTGCCATGCTCAAGCAGTCGCTGCCCTGTCATGTGACCGCCCTGGTGCCGGCCTACACGGCACCGCTGGCCAGGCTCTGTCCCTGGATCGACGAGGTCTTGATCGACCCGGGCAAGGGGGCCGACAAGGAGAAGCAGCAGTCACTGCTTGGCGCAATTCGCCAGCAGGCGTTCGATGCGGCGATCTGCCTCTTCTCCAACTCGCGCAACGCCATGCTGGTGTGGAAGGCGAACATCCCCTATCGGCTGGCGCCGGCTACCAAGCTGGCTCAGGTGCTCTACAACCAGCGGCTTACCCAGCGTCGCTCCCGCTCCGAGAAACCGGAATCCGAGTACAACCTCGACCTGATCCGCCGCTTCCTGGCCGATCAGGGGGCGACCCCGGTCGAGAGCCAGGCTCCCTTCTTGCGTTTCCCGGATGAGGTGCTGGCCCGGGTGCGCGAACAGGTAGCGGCCCGGCTGCGGGTTGACGCCGGGCGCCCCTGGCTGCTGGTCCATGCCGGCAGCGGTGGTTCGGCCAACAACCTCTCCATCGAGCAGTACGCCCGCATCATCATCAAGCTGAATCAGGCGCGCCCCGAGTTGCAATGCATCCTCACGGCGGGCCCCGGCGAAGAGAAGATCGCCGAGCAGCTGGCGGCCGAGCTGTTGGCCCATGGTGGCAACGGCTGGATCTACCGCTCCGAGGGGGGCTTGCCCCTGTTCTGCCAGGTGATCGCCAACGCCGCCCTCTTCATGGCCGGCAGCACAGGGCCGCTGCATATCGCCGCAGCTATGGATGTGCCCACGGTCGGTTTCTTCCCGATGCGTCGCTCGGCCACGCCGCTGCGTTGGCGGCCGCTCAACGGTGAGGGGCGTCACCTGGCGTTCAGTCCGCCCGAAGACAGCGATCATCCCGAGGACATGAGCCAGATCGAGCCCAAGGTGGTGGCTGCGGCCATCGCCGAGTGGGCGCCCCGGTTCTGGCAAGCGCCGTGAAGGGGTGAGGCGATCCACCGGCGCGACAGAGCGGAATACGATAACGGACACCCAGAGGTGTCCGTTTTTATTGTCGGTGAACCGGCCCTAACGAGAGACCCAGGCCCCCACCAGAGACGCGACCAGCAGGGTGGCTACCAGGGCGCTGGCAAGCCCGGGCGGGGCTTGCTTGGCCAGGGTGCGTTCCGCCTTGCTCATGCGGTGGACGACCCGGGCTTTCCCCATCAGCAGCAGGGCTGCATGGATCAGCGAGAGGGCGGCGAGCAGGATAAAGGTGACGACAGGGGGGCCGCCGAGGCCGGAGAAGCCGAACAGAATGGTGGCGCCATACAGGCCGACAAAGCCGGCGTTCATTCCGCTATGCAGGCCCAGCAGTGCCGGGCGAAACAGGCCCACCAGGGCCAGCAACAGACCGATAAGGGCAGCCAGCGCCGCCAATTGGGATAGCATCATGCCTCCTTGGCATCGATTCCCGGTCCACCCCCATGGCCACAGACCCCGGCCACTTGGTAGCAGGCGGGAGTATTGATTGGACAAGAAACGTACTCTGCCCGTCTAGGCTACGCCTGCCCCGGCCTGGAATGAAGCCGGATCGCTTCAGGATGTGACCCTGCTCAGCTACTGAGTGTGGGTGAGGCAGTGGCGGCAACCCTTGCCGCCCACTGGCCATCGAGGGTCAACGAGGATTGCCGGGTTCGGGGTTGGATTGGCGCTCTTCATCCCCGCGCTGCTGGCGTCGTTCGGCGGCCTCCTGGATGAGCTCCTCTCGCTGCCGGTCGAGGTCCTCCAGCAGCTTCTGTTTCTCTTCATCGGAGAGGGTCGGGTCTTCGGCAACCTCTTTCTTCTTCTGCTTGAGCTGGTCGAGCTTCTCCTTGCTAAGGCCTATCCGTTGGGCCAGCAGGTTGTCCCAGGCTATCTCGGTCAGGCTCTGCTCCGGCTCTTTGCGGGTGCGTCCCGGGTGGGCATAGGTAGGGGAGGGATCGCGGCTGCCTCCGCTCAGGGTCACCCTCTCTTCGGCAAGCAGTAGCCCCTTCTGCTGCTCTTGCTCTCGCAACAGCGCTGTGCCCTGTCCGACCTTCGGTGAAGGCCGCAGTAAGCCAAATTGCACCGCACCCAGGTTCATCTCTCATCCTCCTCGCCTCTGCGTCGGCGGGGGAGAGAGCAATAACCGTTCCAGCTCGCGGTTAAGGAGAGGGGCCTGCCGGCCCCTCGTCGTTAACTGCGTCTGCGCCAGACCGTGAGCTGGGCCACCGTATGCTGGTACTTGCGAGCCGTCTCGCGGATCACAAACGGCAGGTCGCGCGGTTCGCCGACCTCTTCAAACTCTGCCGCCAGCAGTCGTTGCAGGGCCTGATGGGTGGTCAGCGCCTCGCCGTTCTCCCGCACACCACCGAGCCAGTTGGCCTTGGGGGTGTACTCCTCGAGCCAGGTGTAGGGGCTGGTGAGCAGCAAGATGCCACCCGGGCGCAGGCGTCGGCCAATGTCTTGCAGGAAGCGAACGGGTTCACGCAGCCGGTCGATGAGGTTGGAGGCCAGCACCAGGTCGTAGTGATCGTACTTGGGCTTGAGGTTGCAGGCGTCCCCCTGGCTAAAGTGGATGCGCGCCGCCTGCTCGGCCCCGAGCGCGTGGTCGGCCAACCGGGCCTCCCGGTATTCCACCAGTTCCCCCTCCAGCGGCACGGCGTAACGGAACCCCTCCTGCCGGGTCATGGCCAGGGCCACGTCGATGAAGCGGGCCGAGTAGTCGACCCCGTCCACGTGCTGGAAGTGACGGGCCAGCTCGAAGCTGGCGCGGCCCACGGCGCAGCCGATGTCGAGCGCCCGCTGATGGTTGGGGGCCAGCTCGGCGGCCAGGCTGGCCAGAGTCTGGCCGTAGTTGGGCACCCCGAAGTGGCTCGGGCCGTAGTGGAAGTCGAGATACTGGGCCACCAGGGTATCGGTCTCGTAGGGGTTGACGGTGTGGGCCTCCTGATGGCGCGACACCAGGTAGCGGAAGCCGGCGTGCTGGAAGAAGTGGCGACGAAACGCATAGCGGGAGGCGGCGATCGCCTCGTTGCCGGTGCTGATCCAGCTGCCCCCCTTCATCAGGTTGTGCTTGCCGTCGAAGGTGGGGGTGGAGAAGTCGTCGTAGAGCGGGTGCACCTTGAACCCCTCGAAGCCGTCGATGGGGGTGCCGGTCCACTGCCAGACGTTGCCCACCAGATCGCAGAAGGCCCCCTGCTCGAAATGATCGACCGGGCAGGAGGAGGCCCAATACTCCAGGTTGAGATTGCCGGGGGCCTGTGGCCAGTTCGGCAGATCCACCGGGATGCGGCGGCGCAGGTGCATCCACTCGGCCTCGCTCGGCAGCTGCACCGGCAAGCCGGTGGTCTCGCTCTTCCAGCGGCAGAAGGCGGCGGCCTCGAGCTGATTCACCTCCACCGGCCAGTCCCATGGCATGGGCACTTCCTCGGTCATCAGCCGCAGTCGCAGGGCATCGGGTTCGCCCGGATCACCGACCCAGAAGGTGGGCATGGCGGCACGGGCGAATTCGCGCCAGCCCCACCCCTCGTCATCCCAGAAGCGGCGCTCGACGTAGCCACCGGCGGCGACGAACGCGAAGAATTCGGCGTTGCTCACCAGCAGCCGGCTCGCCTGGAAGGGAGCCAGGGTGACCCGTCGCTCGCCATATTCGTTGTCCCAGCCGTAGGTGTCGTCCTGCTTGCCGAGCACCACCTCACCGCCGGTTACCGCCAGCAGGGAGTTGGCCGGCACGCTGGCGCGATCGCGTCGGGCCTGGGGGCAGGCGGGCCAGTGGGGCTGGGCGCGCACCCACGCCAGCGGCAGCTGGCGGATCAGCACGCTCGAGGTTTCGAGATGGATGCGTTCGTGCTCAATGCCCATCAGGATGGCCCAGGCCGGGCTCTCCCAGTCGATGGGCAGAGTCAGCGGTATCTGCTCGATGAAGTGGATCACCCGCTCGCGCACCCGGGCGCGATAGCGGCGCAGCTCGCCCACGCTCGGCCAGTCGTAGTTGCGCTCGTCCAGATCGTCCCAGCTCATCTCGTCGACACCGATGGCGACCAGGGCCTCGATGCGGGGATCGATGCGCTCATCGATGAGACGAGCGGCCAGCAACTTGTTGATGAAGAAGGCGGCGGTGTGGCCGTAGTAGAAGATGAGAGGGTGGCGCAGGCGGATCGCCTTGGTAAACCAGGCGCGCTCGTCGGCCAGGCAGTCGAACAGGCGATCGTAGAGATCGAAGGTCTGGGTGAAGTAGGCGAGCAGTTCGCGGCGCTTGCGTGCCGGGTCATCACCATGGAGAACCAGGGTGCGGGTCGGGTCGGGCAGGGCGGCGGTCTCGGCGCGCAGGGGTTGGGCAAGGGTCACGGGCACGGCTCCTTATGCGGGGGAACGACTCCACTCTATACGGCGTGAGTGACAAAATGGATCGGCGATCCGTCAGAGGAAGTTAGCCCATCGACCGGGTAAGAGGCCAGTCGACGGGCCTGGGTTATCGGTTGCAACGCGGCAGTACCCAGCCTGGTCTGACCCAGTGACAGGTATAGCCTGCCGGGTAGTGTTGCAGGTAGTCCTGGTGCTCCGGCTCTGCCACCCAGAAGGGGCCGGCGGGTTGTACGTCGGTCACCACAGGGCCCGGCCAGAGGCCACTTGCCTCCACGTCGGCGATGGTGTCACGGGCCTCGCGTTCTTGCTCGTCACTCAGGGTGAAGATGGCCGAGCGATAGGAGCGGCCACGATCGTTACCCTGACGGTCCCGGGTGGTCGGGTCGTGGATCTGAAAGAAGAAGGCGAGCAGATCCCGGTAGCTCAGTCGGTCCGGATCGAAGATGACTTCGATCGCCTCGGCGTGGTCCCCGTGGTGGCGGTAGGTGGCATGAGCCACCTCACCACCGCTGTAGCCAACCCGGGTCGAGATGACCCCGGGGTGGTGGCGCAGCAGCTCCTGCATGCCCCAGAAGCAGCCTCCGGCCAGGATGGCGGTCTCGTGCCGATGCATAAATGTTCCTCCTGTGGGTCAGTCGTGTCGCTTCAGGGCCACGGCATTGATGCAGTAGCGCAGTCCGGACGGGGGCGGGCCGTCGGGGAAGACGTGGCCCAAATGGGCGTCGCACACCTGACAGCTTACCTCGATGCGGTGCATGCCGTGAGTGTGATCCTGATGGTAGGCCACCACCCCCTCCTGCAGGGGTTGGGTGAAGCTGGGCCAGCCGGAGTGGCTCTCAAACTTGCAGCCGGCGTCGAACAGCGGGGTATCGCAGCAGACGCAGTGGTAGCATCCAGGCTCAAACAGGCTGCACATGGCCGAGCTGTGGGGTCGCTCGGTACCCTTTTCGCGGGTGACCCGGTATTGCTCCAGGGTGAGACGAGCGCGCCACTCCGGCTCGCTGCGCTCAACCCTGGCGGGGGGCAGGGGATTGCCCTGGTTGGCCCAGCGCAATATCTGGTGCCAGTCGGGATGGGACATGGATGACCTCCTGGAGCGGGCTGTGGGCCAGCAGCTGTAAATGATCTGGGTGTGGCCCAGCAGAGAAGACCGGAGCGGCGGCAATCTGCTTTCATCCCAGGGCCATCATGACGCTAATCGCCATCTTGGATTGAACGTTTATTGTTCAATCGTTTTTTTGATGGACCCTCTCTCCCGACCCGACTGTCTAAACTGGTGAGGGGCTATCCCGTCGGCCAGTCTGACACCCATTCAGGGAAGGAGAGTGTGATGGACAAACTTGACCACGAGATCGACACCCTGCGCCATGAGCAGGAGTTGCAGCATCAGAAACAGGCCCAGGAGCGCTGGCAGGCTCGTATCGACGAACTGGAGCGTGAGCGCCATGAAGAGCCCAGCGGCGAGTCCGGCTCGGCAGACCACTAAACCAAGAGTCAGAGGGCCCCACAGGGCCCTCTCTCTTTGGGGGGTTACTCGCCCGTGTTGTTGATCCGATCGCAAATCTCCTTGGCCATCAGTAGCTCGCTACTGCTGTAGCTGGCGGCGTACTTCACCTGATACTCGATGCCGGCCAGTATGACGCAGTGGCTAGCCCAACTCGATGGGGTCCACGTCCACCACCCAGCGCACCCGTTTGGTCTCGGGCCAGGCTTCCAGCTCGGTGATGACCCACTCCAGCAGCTGGGCCAGGGCGGCGCGGACCGGCGCCTGCACCATCAGGTGCATGCGGTACTTGCCGGCCTTACGCTCCATGGTGGCGCTCAGAGGGCCGATCACCTGCAGCCCCGGCAGGCGTGCCAGGCGCAAGGTCTCGGCGAGGCGGGTCAGAAAGCCGTGCACCTCGCTCTGGCCGGTGGCCTCGGCCTTGAACAGGGCCTGGTGGCTGAAGGGGGGCAGGCTCAGCAGACGGCGCTCCTTGAGGGCGGTGTCGGCGAAGTGGTCGTAACCGTTCTGGGTCAGGTCCTGCAGCAGGGCATGCTCCGGATGGTGGCTCTGCAGCACCACCAGCCCCGGCTTGCTGGCCCGCCCGGCGCGACCGGCCACCTGGGTGTAGAGCTGGGCGAGGCGCTCGGCGGCGCGAAAATCCGCCGAGAAGAGGGCGCCGTCCACGTCGATGAGACCGACCAGGGTGACGTCGGGGAAGTGGTGCCCCTTGGCCAGCATCTGGGTGCCGATGAGGATCTTGTAGTGACCGCTCCTGATCCCCTCCAGGTGGCTCTCCAGCTCCCCCTTGCGGGCCGTGCTGTCGCGGTCGATGCGTACCACTGGATAGTGGGGAAACAGGGTCGTCAGCAGCTGTTCGAGCTGCTCGGTACCGACTCCGGAGCCGATCAGCTCATGGCTGCCGCACTCGGGGCAGGAATGGGGCAGGGGCCGCACGCTGTCGCAGTGGTGGCAGTGCAGCCGTCGCCCGGCCTGGTGCCAGGTGTACCAGGCGTCGCACCGCTCGCAGGCGGCGCTCCAGCCGCACTGGTGGCAGATCAGGGCCGGCGCATAGCCGCGCCGGTTGAGAAACAGCATCACCTGGTTGCCGGCGGCCAGGTGCTCGGCCATCAGCCGCTCCAGCTGGGGCGAAAGCCCGGCCTGCAGTCGCACATTCTTGATGTCCAGAATCACCTGGCGCGCCTTGGTGGCGTTGCCGGCGCGCCGGGTCAGGCGCAGGTGGTGATACTTGCCGCCGCGGGCGTTATGCAGACTCTCTAGCGACGGAGTGGCCGAGCCGAGCAGGATCGGGATACCGGCCCGGTGGGCGCGCATCACGGCGAGATCCCGGGCGTGGTAGCGGAACCCCTCCTGCTGCTTGAACGAGGCGTCGTGCTCCTCGTCGATGATGATGATGCCGAGACGCTTGAAGGGGGTGAAGACGGTGGAGCGGGTGCCGATGAGGATGGCGGCGCCCCCGTCACGGCAGGCGAGCCAGGCGTCGAGCCGCTCCCGGTCGTTCATCCCCGAGTGCATGGCCACCACAGGCACGTTGAAACGGCGCTTGAAGCGGTTGATGGTCTGGGGGGTGAGGCCGATTTCCGGCACCATGACCAGCGCCTGTTTCCCTTCCCGTAGCAGGGGCTCGAGGATGCTCAGGTACACCTCGGTCTTGCCCGAGCCGGTGATCCCCTCGAGCAGGAAGGCGTTGAAGCGATCCCGCTGGCTGGTGACCGCCGAGACCGCCAGTGCCTGCTCTGTGCTCAGATGCAGGGCGCCGTCACAGCTGAGGCGCTCGGCCCAGTCGGTCGGATGGCTGGGTTCCAGGCTGCGCCTCTCGACCAGCCCCTTCTTCTCCAGCGCCGTGACGGCGGCGGATTGCACCTCCTCCTGGCGCAGGGCCGAGGGGGTTTGCGGCCCCTGACGCAGCAGGGCCAATGCCTGTTGCTGCTTGGGTGCGCGCTTGAGCTCGTTGATATCGCAGGCTTGCCCGGCCTCGGTGGCGAACCAGAACTCCAGCTCCCGATAGGCGGCCGGCTCCCCCTTGCGCACCAGCACCGGCAGGGCCACCGCCAGCACCTCACCGAGGGGGTACTGGTAGTAGCTGGCGCTCCACTGCATCAGGGCCAGGATATCGGGGCCGAGCACGGGGGTGGCATCGAGCACCTGTTTGACCGGTTTGAGCTTCTCCCTAGGCAGGGCGCTCTCGGTCGGGTGGTCGACCACGAGTGCCACCAGGGTCTGGTGGCCGAAGGGGATCTCGACCCGGCAGCCGGGAGTCGGAAGGGGACGAGGACAGAGATAGTCGAAGGGACGGCGCAGGGGCACCGGCACGGCGACACGAACCAGATCCAGCTTGTTGGAGGAATTCACCAAAGATTGCCTATTTTTTCCGCGGGGCCACTTGCCTGAGCTCAGGCGTTTCCTATATTATTCGCTGCCTTTGAAACTGTGTTCAATAATCGTGTGGTGTCCGACCCAAGGCTCGGATGGCGACACGGCTTATATCTTAGAGGTTGTCCATGAAAGCTGGTATCCATCCGGAATACGTTGAAATCACCGCCAAGTGCTCTTGCGGTAACATCATCAAGACTCGCTCCACCATCGCCAAGGATCTGAACCTGGACGTATGCTCCGAGTGCCACCCCTTCTACACCGGTAAGCAGAAGGAAGTGTCCAGCGGCGGCCGCGTAGACAAGTTCAACAAGCGTTTCGGTGCCCTGGCTGGTAAGAAATAAGCCACACTGAGTCGAAAAAAAGCGCCCATCGGGCGCTTTTTTTGTGCCCGGCTTTCTCCTAAGGTGGGGTGCAATCGCACCCGAGGAGAATCTGATGCGGACCTGTCTGGTCATGGGGGCCGCCGGCTATGTCGGCTCCTACCTGGTACCCCACCTGCTCGCGCAGGGCCATACCGTCATCGCGGCCGCGCGCCGCCCCTGCCGTCTGCCACCCGGGGTCGCCTTCCGGCACGCCGACAGCCTGGACCCGGCCACCCTGGGCCCGGCCCTGGCAGGGGTCGATACCGTCTTCTATCTGGTGCATGCCATGGGCGCTGGCCCCGGTTTTCATCGCCTCGAGCAGCAGGGGGTGAAGAACTTCGCCGCCGCTGCCCGCGCCGCCGGGGTGCGCCGCATCGTCTACCTCGGCGCCATCCAGCCGGAACGCTGCGAGAGCCGCCACCTCAACTCGCGGCGCCTGTGCGGCGAGCTGTTTCGGGCCGCCGGCGTGCCGACCGTGGAGCTGCGCGCCGGCATCATCATAGGTCCGGGTTCGGCCGCCTTCGAGGTGATGCGCGATCTGGTGTTCAACCTGCCCCTGATGGTGACCCCCAAGTGGGTACGCTCGCGCACCCCGCCCATCGCCCTCTCCAACCTGCTCTACTACCTGGCCGGCCTGATCGAGGCCGAGGGGGTCGACGGGACCATCCTCAACGCGGCCGGTCCCGCGCTGCTCAGCTATCAGCAGCAGCTCGAGCGTTTCGCGGCCCACATCGGCAAGCGCTGCCCGATCCTGCCTATCCCTTGGCTCACCCCGCGTCTGTCGGCCTGGTGGCTGCAGTTTGCCACCTCTGTGCCCCAGCCGGTGGCCAAGGCGCTGGTGGGTGGGCTCAAGCACGACATCCCGGCCGACGATGGACCGCTGCGTGCCCTCTTGCCCCAGCGCCTGCTCGATTTTGACGAGGCCCTCGGCGAGGCGCTCGGCCTCGAGCAGCGCCTCGGTGCCGAGCAACACGGAGAAGAAACCCCCCTCGGCCTGCGCTGGCGCCATCCCGAGTACGGCTTCTATGACCGCACCGCGAGTGGCACCGCCCTCTCCCTCGCCCCGCCGGAGGCACTGTGGCAGGCGCTGCAGGGGCTCGGTGGCGAGCGACGCTACTTCTACATGAACGGCCTGTGGAGCGTGCGCGAGTGGATGGATCACCTGATAGGCGGTCCGGCGCGCCAGTACGGGCGCAGCGACCCGACCCGCTTCACCAAGGGGGACAGGCTCGACTCCTGGGAGATCCTGGGGGTGGAGGAGGGGCGACGGCTCGATCTGCTGTTCAACATGAAGGCCCCCGGGGTGGGGCGGTTGGAATTTGTCATCGTTCCCGAGCGATCCGGCCTGACCCGGCTCACCGTCACCGCCCACTGGCACCCGCAGGGGGCCTGGGGGCTAGGCTATTGGATCGCCATGCTGCCGTTCCACCTCTTCATCTTCCAGGGGATGACCGAGGCGATCGCCAAGCTGGCCGAGACCCAGAGTGGCATTCCGGTGCTGGACTGATTGATACCTCCAAGTTGGTAGTTGATCGCAGGATAAGCTGCGGCGGTGCTGGTCCGCCCAGGCTTTTTGGCCATATTATCTGCTGGGCATGGGGAACCCTTTTCTTTATGATCCTACCCCTCGCCGGCTTGCCGGCGGGGCAAAACACAACTATTACGTGAAAATCCAATACCGTATCGGGGTTCCCCATGTCCGATCTGCGCCAACAGGCACTCGACTACCACGCCCTTCCCGTACCCGGGAAGATTGCCATCGAACTCACCAAGCCGGCGGAGACTGCCCGCGATCTGGCGCTGGCCTACAGCCCGGGCGTGGCCGAGCCGGTGCGCGAAATCGCCGCCAACCCGGATGATGCCTACAAGTACACCGCCAAGGGCAACCTGGTGGCGGTCATCTCCAACGGCACCGCCATCCTGGGGCTGGGCAACCTGGGACCGCTCGCCTCCAAGCCGGTGATGGAGGGCAAGGCCCTGCTGTTCAAGCGCTTTGCCGGCATCGATGCCATCGACATCGAGGTCAAGCACCGCACCAATGAAGAGTTCATCAACACGGTGGCGGCCATCGCCGACACCTTCGGTGGCATCAATCTGGAAGACATCAAGGCGCCCGAGTGCTTCGCCATCGAGCAGGCCCTGATCGAGCGCTGCAACGTGCCTGTGTTCCACGATGATCAGCACGGCACCGCCATCGTCACCGCCGCCGGTCTGCTCAACGCCCTCGAGATCCAGGGCAAGCGCATCGAAGAGAGCCGCATCGTCTGCATGGGGGCCGGCGCCGCCGCCGTCGCCTGTATGGAGCTGCTGATCAAGTGCGGCGCCATGCGCGAGAAGATCTACATGCTCGACCGTAAGGGGGTGATCCACACCCGCCGCGACGATCTGAACGAGTACAAGGCTCTGTTCGCCAACAACACCGACATGCGTACCCTGGAAGAGGTGATCAAGGGAGCGGACGTGTTCGTCGGCGTCTCCGGCCCGGACGTGCTGCCGGTCGAGGCGGTCGCCCTGATGGCGCCGAACCCGGTCATCTTCGCCTGCTCCAACCCGGATCCGGAGATCAGACCCGAGCTGGCCAAGTCGGTGCGTGACGATCTCATCATGGGCACCGGCCGTTCGGATTACCCGAACCAGATCAACAACGTGCTCTGCTTCCCCTTCATCTTCCGCGGTGCCCTGGACGCTCGCGCCAGCCGCATCAACGACGCCATGAAGGTGGCCGCGGTCGAGGCGATCCGCGCCCTGGCCAAGGAGCCGGTGCCGGCCGAGGTGCTGCGTGCCGCCGGGGTGGACGCCCTGTCGTTTGGTCGCGACTACGTGATCCCCAAGCCGATGGACGCCCGCCTGCTGCCGCGCGTCGCCCGCGCCGTGGCCCTGGCTGCGGTGGAATCCGGCGTGGCGCGTATCGAGCTGCCGGCCGACTACATGCTGGCATGAGCCAGGGTTCAGATACCCTGAAAACAGAAGGGGCCCCATGTCGGGGCCCCTTCTCATTACGGGAGCTTGGTCGATAGATTACTTGGTCTTGGGGGCTACCTTGACGGCAGGCGTCTTGGCGTGGGCCGCCTTGTGATGCTTTTTCACGACCTTGGTCTGGGTCGCTTGGGGGGCGGCAGCCTTGGCCGGTGTGGCCGCCATGGTGAAGCCGGAGGTCAGGGCGAAGAGAGCAGCCAGGCTCAGGGGGATCAGCTTTTTCATTTTCCAGTTCCTCGTGCGGGTTGATGACATGGAGGCTTGCTCCATGACTTCATCCTAGGGCTGCTTCGCCAACGGTTCAGTGAGCGGCTGGTGACGGTTTGTATCCATATGTACAGGCAGCGTCAGGCAGAAGTGGGCGCCGCCGATGCCAGGCAGTAGCTGGACGTCGCCACCGTGGCGGCGGGCTATGCTGCGCACTATGGCCAGCCCCAGCCCGGCACCACCGGTGCGGCGATCGCGACTCTCGTCGAGGCGCACGAAGGGCTCGAAGATGCGGCTGGCGTGCTCCATCGGGATGCCGGCCCCGTCGTCTTGTACCTCCACCAGACAGGCCTCCGGGCCCAGGCTCAGGGTCAGATGCACCGCCTGGTGGGCATGGCGCAGGGCGTTGCGCACCAGGTTCTCCACCGCCCGGGTCAGCAGCCGCTCATCCCCGCACCAGGGGAGGGGAGAGTCCGGGCAGTGCAGGGTCAGCGACTTGTCCGGGCTGAGGGCCTGCCAGTCGAGCAGGTGAAGCCTGGCCCAGGCGCAGAGTTCGATATCGACCGGCTGCAATGGCATCTCGGGGCGATCGAGGCGGGCGTAGGTGAGCATCTCGTCGATCAGGGTGTCGAGGGCGGCCAGGTCTCGCGCCAGGGCCAGCCGCTCGGTCTCGGGGGGCGGCGGCTCGAGCATGGCGAGGCGATACTGCAATCGCACCAGGGGGGTGCGCAGCTCATGGGCGATGGCGTCGGTGAGTTGTTTCTTGCCGTTGATGAGCGTCTCCAGCTGGGCGGCCATCTGGTCCAGGGTCTGACCCATGCGCGCCAGGCTGCTGCCGGCGGGAAGTCGGCTGCGGGCGGTGAGATCCCCGCGGCCGAGGCGCCGGGCAGTCTGCTCCAGAGCCAGCAGACCGTGCCAGTGAGGGCGTAGCCAGAGCAGGATCGGCAGGCCGAGGGAGAGGCCGATGGCCAGCAACAGGCCGACGTCGACCCAGTGCAGCTCATGCAGATAAGAGAGATAGGGGACGGGGCCGACGATCAGCACCTGATCGGTGCCGGGGATGCGCTGCAGGAAGGTGTCATCCTCTTTGACGATGACGATGTTGCCCGCCTCGAGAAAGGCCTGGTCCTCACTGGCCAGGGGCTGGTTGGTGAGGGCCCCTATCTGCAACGGCAGGGTGAGCTGGCGGCTCTGCTCTGCCAGGCGGGTGCTCCAGTGCTGTGGCGGCAGACGGGCCAGCTCGCCGGTGAGCAGGCCGAGGGAGCCTTGCATCATCCGCTCCAGATAGCGATCCCCCGCCCGTTCGGCGCTGACCTGGTAGACCATGCCGACCAGCAGGATGGCCAGGGTGAAACAGCCGATCAGCAGCAGATAGAACTGGATGAACAGACGACGCATGGACGACTTCTCCCGTGGTTGGCGAGCCGCAGGCTCCGGTTATTCCCAGGCGTGGGGGACCAACAGGTAGCCCTTCTGGCGCACCGTCTTGATGCGGGTCGGGTTATTGGTGTCATCGCCCAGCTTGCGTCGCAGGCGCGAGATGGCCACATCCATGCTGCGATCCTGGCCGTCGTAGTCGCGGCCGCGCAGATTGCGAAACAGGGCGTCGCGCCCCAGGATCTGGCCGGCGTGGCAGGCCAGTTCCCACAACAGGTCAAAATCGGCGGTGGAGAGCGGGATACTGTCGCCATCGAGGCGCACGTCTCGCCCCGGGCCGTCGATCTGCAACCGGCCGAACCGCAGGCGCTGGGGTGAGGTGTTCGGCGCGACCGGCTGTGGTGCCTGCCCCTGCTGACGGAACTGGACCCGCAGCCGGGCCAGCAGCACGGAGGGGGGCGTGGTCTTGAGGATGTAGTCGTTGGCCCCCAGCTCCAGGCTGAGGATCTGGTTCATGTCGCTGTCGAGCGAGGTGAGCATGACGATCGGGCCGGCAAAGCGCGGGCGCAGATCCCGGCATAGAGAGAGGCCGTCCTGGCCCGGTAACATGATGTCGAGCAGCACCAGATCGGGCCGCACCTCCTCCACCCTGGCCAGGGCCCGATCCCCACGCGGCTCGAGGATCACTTCCATCTCGTGGCGAGATAGCCAGCCAGTGACCAGCTGGCCGATATCGGGGTCGTCTTCAACAAACAGGATGCGATGCATGGGGCCACCATCTCGGGTCGGTCTGTTGACAGCATACCCGGCTGGTGACCATAGGGAAGAGGCGCTTATTAACCCTTGGCCGAACGGATGACGCGACCGATGCGTTCTGCGGTGGCCTTGGCATCGCCGGCGGGATCGTTGAAGAAGGCGGCCAGCACGTCCATCAGTGCCTGTTGCAGCGGGGTCGGCAGGGCCATCCCCTCGGCGATGCTGGGGAGCAGGGCGCCTCCCTGTTGCGCCTGCTCGAAATCCGCTTGGGAGCGAATGGCGCAGCGGTCGAATCCCTTCATGGGGACCTTCTCCAGCGCAGGGATCGAGCCCTTGGCCTGGTTGAAGCGGGCCTGGAAGTCGGGACGCATGATGAGCTCGGCCAACTCACTCTGGGCCTGGAGTTGGGCCGGCTCACGCACCTTGAACATGGCGATGGAGTCGATGTTGTAGCTGAAGAGCCCCTGGCTGCCCGGGGCCGGCAGGCAGAGGATATCTTCGCCGGGGCGATAGTTGCCGGCACTCAGCTCTCCCTTCACCCAGTCCCCCATCACCTGCATGGCGGCGCCGCCGGTCTCGAGCAGGGTGGTGGCCTGGTTCCACTTCAGACCGACGAACTCCTGCGGCACGAAGGGGCGCAGCTGCTGGAAGCGCTCCAGCACCCGGATCATGTCGGGGCCGGTCAGGGTGGCGGGGTCGAGTGCGAGGAAGGCCCTGCGGTAGAACTCGGCCCCCCCTTCACCGAGAGCCACCGACTCGAACAAGACCGCAAGCTGCCAGGGCTCGTTGCCGATGGCGAGCGGGGTGATCCCCTTGGCCTTCAGCCGTCCGGCCAGCGTGATGAAGCTGGGCCAGTCGGTCGGGGGCTGCAGGCCGGTTTCGGTGAGCAGGCGGCGGTTGATCCAGAGCCAGTTCACCCTGTGGATGCCGGTCGGCACCGCCACCAACTCGCCGTCCGGGCTCAGGGTCTGGCGCACCAGGGGCGGCATGGCCCGATACCAATCGAAGTGCTCTGCCATGGGGTCGAGCGGACGCAGGAAGCCGAGTCCGGCCCACTCGCGCAGCTCGATCCCCTTGAGGTGGGCCGCCTGGGGCGGGTTGGCCGCCAGGGCCCGGCTTTTCAGCACCGTCATGGCGCTCTTGCCGCCCCCGCCCTGAATGGCGAAGTCCTGCCACTGGTTACCCTCGGCCTTCCACATGGACTTGAGCACCTCGACGGCGCGCGCCTCCCCCCCCGAGGTCCACCAGTGTTGAACCTCCACCTGGGAGGCGTGGGCGGCCGAAGTGGCGAGCAGGGTGCAGAGCAGGGGATACAGCGTCGTTCTCATGGTCATTGCCGTGGCAGGGAGAGGGTGGCCTGCAGGCCGCCGGTCGGTCGATTTTCCAGCACCAGATCGCCGCCGTGGGCGTGGGCTATGTTGCGGGCGATGCCGAGCCCCAGGCCGTTGCCCGGTTGCTCGGTGTCGAAACGATAATAAGGCTCGAAGATGCGGTCGAGCAGCTCTTCGGGCAGGCCGGGGCCCTCATCCATGATGAAGAGGATCAGCATCTCGTCGTCGTCGAGGAGGATGATGCGCACCTTCTTGCCGTACTTGATGCCGTTGTCGACCAGGTTGGCGATGCAGCGCTTGAGGGCCAGCGGCTTGCCCCGGTAGCCATGCTTGCAGCGCCCCTCTATGGTGAGCCGCTCCTCACGCAGGTTGAGGCTCTCGGCCAGCTGGTCGAGCATGGCGTTGATGTCGATCTGCTCTATGTTTTCGTGGATATCGGTGTCTTTCACCGTCTGCAGCGCCCCCTTCACCATCAGCTCCAGCTCGTCGAGATCCTTGCTGAACTTGGCGATCTGAACCTCGTCATCGAGCAGCTCGACCCGCAGTCGCAGCCGGGTGATCGGGGTCTTGAGATCGTGGGAGATGGAGCTGAACAGCCGCTCTCTATCATCGATATAGCGCCGGATGCGATGCTGCATGATGTTGAAGGCACGGGTAGCCGCCACGATTTCCGAGGCGCCCTCTTCCTTGAGAGAGGGCTGGTCTATGTCCTTTCCAAGATTGGCGGCGGCCTTGGCGAGGCGGCGCAGGGGACGGGTCTGCCAGCGCACCAGCATGAAGGTGAAGAAGCAGAGGAACACCGTCATCAGGGCGATGAAGCGCACCTGGTTGGCCGGCATGACGGTGTCGTCCAGGGTCATGTAGGGGGCCGGCAGCAGGGCCGCCAGGTAGAGCCATTCGCCGCGCTTTATCTCGATCTGGATCACCAGCACCGGCGGATTGATGGGTTCGAGCGACAGGGTGTAGCGGGCCCAGGAAGAGGGCAGATCCGCCAGCAGGGTGTCGTTGTTGAAGACGTGCAGCTCCTCGGGACGCGAGAAGTCCACCTTGATCGCCATGGTGTCGGAGAGCTTGTTGCCCAGGATGGTTCGCACCTCGCCCAGCACCACCGCCTTGCGCTCGCTGTCGGGGATGGAGTTGACTCTGATCTCCTCCTCGTTGAGCGACACGAAGAAGCGACTGCCCCCCATATTGCGCAGCTGATCCAGCGCGATATGCCGGTATTGCAGGGGAAGCGACTTGAAGAAGCTGACGGTGGAGGCCGCCGACATGGCCAGGTTGCGGGTGGTGCTGAGCATTCCCTCCAGCTCCCGCTTCTGGATCTGTTGCATCCAGATCCCGGTGAGGATGGTCTGGGAGAGCAGGATCGCCAGCAGCAGGAGCAGCAGCATGCGCGACAGCAGGGAGCGCGGCACCAGAGGAGACCACCACCGTTTGGCGTTCATGCGTCCTCGAACACCTCGGCGATCAGCATGTAGCCGCTGCCACGAATGGTCTTGATGATGCGCGGGCTCTTGCCGTTGTCACCCAGCTTCTGGCGCAGCCGGCTGATCTGCACGTCGATGCCGCGCTCCATGGGCAGGCTCTCGCGACCACGAGTGGCGTCCGAGATGGTATCCCGATCCAGCACGGACCCAGGCTGCTGCAGGAACATGGCCAGCAGCATGAAGTCGCTGCCCGACAGATCGAGTTTGCTGCCGTCTTCGTGGGTGAGCTGGTGGCTCAAGGTGTCCAGCGTCCACTCGGCGAAGCGCAGCCGGCGCGGCAGCTCCTTCTCCTTGACCTCGGGCTGACGGAACTCGGCCCGACGCAGCAGCGCCTTGATGCGGGCCTGCAACTCGCGCGGGCTGAACGGCTTGGCGATGTAGTCGTCGGCACCGAGCTCGAGGCCGATCACCCGGTCGGTCTCGTCGGAGGCGGCGGTCAGCATGATGATGGGAACCTGAGAGTCGCGACGGATCTGTTGGCACAGGGTGAAGCCGTCATCCCCCGGCATCATGATGTCGAGGATGATGAGATCCGGGCTGTGCTGGGCCAGCTGGCGGCGCATCTCGTTCCCTTCGGCGGCGGTGAGCACCTCGAACCCGGCGCGGGTCAGGTATTCGTTGAGCAGCTCACGAATTTCCTGATCGTCGTCGACGATCAGCAGCTGTTTGCTCAGTGACATAGGCGTGTGCATCCATTTTTTTGTGCAGATTGAACCCGTCGGGGGCACAAAAAGCAAGCAGACCTGCCCACCATTGTGAGTGGCTGGGCACTCCTTGTGCATATAGCCATGGTTGCGGAAAGAAAAAAGGCCGATTCGATGAATCGGCCAATAAGGCGCATGGATCCGCGTGTTACCACTGCATCGGGGCACCGTGTTGCCCCGCGCATGACTCAGATGCGCTCAAATACGGTGGCGATGCCTTGGCCGAGGCCGATGCACATGGTGGCGACCCCCAGGGTGGCGTCCTTCTCCTCCATCAGATTGATCAGGGTGGTGGAGATACGGGCGCCGGAGCAGCCGAGCGGGTGACCCAGGGCGATGGCGCCGCCGTTAAGGTTCACCTTCTCGTCGACCTGATCCAGCAGGCCGAGATCCTTGACGCAGGGCAGGGATTGGGCGGCGAACGCCTCGTTGAGTTCGAACAGATCGATGTCGTCGACGCTCAAACCGGCACGCTTGAGGGCCTTCTGGGTCGCCGGCACCGGGCCGTAACCCATGATGGCGGCGTCACAGCCGGCCACCGCCATGGCGCGGATGCGGGCACGGGGGGTGAGGCCGAGGGCGCGGGCGCGATCCAGGCTCATCACCAGCATGGCGGCGGCGCCATCAGACAGGGCCGAGGAGGTGCCGGCGGTGACGGTGCCGTTGGCCGGGTCGAACACCGGACGCAGCTGACCCAGGGTCTCGATGGTGGTCTCGGGGCGGATCACCTCGTCATAGTCGTAGAAGAAGCGGGCGCCGTTGGCGTCGTGCCCCTCCAGTCCGACGATCTCCTTGGCAAAGCGCCCTTCCACCGTGGCGGCGTGAGCGCGCTGGTGGGAGCGGGCGGCGAAGGCGTCTTGCTGGGCGCGGCTGATGCCGTGCAGCTTGCCGAGCAGCTCGGCGGTCAGCCCCATCATGCCGGAGGCTTTCGCCACCGACTTGGCCATGCCCGGATGGAAGTCGACCCCGTGACTCATGGGCACGTGACCCATGTGCTCGACGCCGCCGATGATGAAGATGTCGCCGTCACCCACCTGGATGGCGCGAGAGGCGTCGTGCAGCGCCTGCATGGAGGATCCGCACAGGCGGTTGACGGTGACCGCGCCGACCTGCTTCGGGATGCCGGCCAGCAGGGCGGCGTTACGGGCGATGTTGAAGCCCTGCTCCAGGGTCTGCTGTACGCAGCCCCAGTAGATGTCCTCGATCTCGTTCGGGTCGAGGGCGCCGTTACGCTTGAGCAGTGAGCTCATCAGGTGCGCGGAGAGATCCTCGGCGCGCACGTTGCGAAAAGCCCCGCCCTTGGACCGCCCCATGGGGGTCCGGATACAGTCGACAATGACTACGTCTTTCATGAATGGGTCTCCTTTCCGCAATCAGTAGAAGGTCTTGCCCTGGGCCGCCATCTCGCGCAGCTGGTTGCTGACGCGATAGAGGGGGCCCAGATCCGCGAACTGGTCGGCCATGGCCACATAGCGATCCAGGCCAATGGTGTCCAGATAGCGGAACACGCCACCACGGAAGGGAGGGAAGCCCAGACCGTAGACCAGGGCGATGTCCGCCTCGGCCGGAGTCGCGATGATCCCCTCTTCGAGGCAGAGCACTACCTCGTTGATCATGGGGATCATCATGCGGGCTATGATGGTCTCCTTGTCGAAGGCCTGCTGCGGCTTGGCGATCGGGGTCAGCAGCTCGTAGGCCGCGGCGTCGGCCACCTTCTTCGGCTTGCCCTTTTTGTCGGCCTCATAGGCGTAGAAGCCCTTGCCGTTCTTCTGACCGAAGCGGTTCGCCTCGTACATGACGTCGATGGCGGTACGGCCATCCTTGGTCATGCGGGTCGGGAAGCCCTGGGCCATCACGTCTCCGGCATGGTGACCGGTGTCGATGCCGACCACGTCCAGCAGGTAGGCCGGGCCCATGGGCCAGCCGAACTCTTTTTCCATCACCTTGTCGACGGCGGCGAAGTCGGCGCCGTCGGCGACCAGCTTGTTGAAGCCGAAGAAGTAGGGGAACAGCACCCGGTTGACGAAGAAGCCCGGGCAGTCGTTGACCACCACAGGGGACTTGCCCATGGCGGCAGCATAAGCCACCACACGGTCGATGGTTTCGTCCGACGTCTGCTCGCCACGGATGATCTCCACCAGGGGCATGCGGTGCACCGGGTTGAAGAAGTGCATGCCGCAGAAATTCTCGGGACGCTTGAGCCCCTTGGCCAGCAGGGAGATGGGGATGGTGGAGGTGTTGCTGGCGAGCACGGCGTCGTCACCGAGAACGGCTTCCACTTCACCCAGCACGGCGGCCTTCACCTTGGGATTCTCGACCACGGCCTCGACCACCAGATCCACGCCCTTGACGCTGTCATAGCTGAGGGTGGGGGTAATGGCGGAGAGCACCTGGCCCATCTTGATGCCGTCGATGCGGCCCTTCTCGAGCTGGCCGTTGAGCAGCTTGGTGGCTTCGCCCATGCCCAGCGCCAGCGCCTTCTCGTTGATGTCCTTCATCACCGCCGGTATGCCCTTGCTGGCAGACTGGTAGGCGATACCGCCCCCCATGATGCCGGCACCAAGCACGGCGGCGTGGCTGGTGGCCTTGCTCGCCTGCTTGGCGGACTGCTTGGCCAGGGCCTTGATGTGTTGGTCGTTCAGGAAGATGCCGACCAGGGCCTTGGCGACGTCGGTCTTGGCCAGCTTGATGAAGGTGGCGGCCTCGGCGGCCAGCGCCTCGTCACGACCCATGCCGGCGGCGGTCTCTACCGTCTTCACGGCGGCCATCGGCGCCGGATAGTGCTTGCCCGCGACGGCGGCAACCATGCCGGCGGCGGTGCTGAAGCTCATCATGGCTTCCAGTTTGGAGAGGCGCAGCGGCGCCTTCTTGGCGGCGCGGCGGCCCTGCCAGTCGAGCTTGCCGGCGGCGGCGTCTTTGATCATCTGCACCGCCGCGACGGTCAGGGCGGCGGGGGCGACCACGGCGTCCACGGCGCCCACCTTGAGGGCGTCATCGGCACGGTAGTCCTTGCCGGTGGTGATCCACTCCAGCGCGTTGTCGGCGCCGATCACGCGCGGCAGGCGCACAGTGCCGCCAAAGCCAGGCATGATGCCGAGCTTGGTTTCGGGCAGGCCGATCTTGGCCGTGGTGTCGGCCAGGCGGAAGTCGGTGGAGAGGATGGTCTCGCAGCCGCCGCCCAGGGCGTGGCCCTTGATGGCTGACAGGGTCGGGACCGGCAGATCTTCGATGGCGTTGAAGATGTCGTTGGCCTTCTTCAGCCAGCCGAGCAGTTCGGCGTCCGGCAGGGCGAACAGCTCGAGGAATTCGGTGATGTCGGCGCCGACGATGAAGGCGTCTTTACCGGAGGTGAGGATCAGGCCACGCAAGTCGGCTTGTTGCTGTAATGCGGTGATCGCTTCGCTCAGGGAGAGCAGGGTGGCGCGATCGAGCTTATTGACTGAACCTGGTGCGTCGAACCTGAGTTCGGCAATGCCGTCTTCCAGGTAGCGGACCGACAGGGTTTCGCCTTGGTAGATCATGAGGGTCTCCTTGTTCCCGGCAGGTTGCGGGGATGGCTCCTTGTTCTCCCCCTGAGGGGACGCAGCTCAATATTGATCCATCAAGCGACATTTTCAACACCTATTTTAAACATTCGTTTAACACAGCTTGGTGCAAAGGCTCTAATGGCGCGCCTCCCATGAAAAAGGCGCCTTGAGGCGCCTTCGTAAAGTTGTGAGCGAGATCAACTGGCCAGCTCCTGGCGGTCCCGGTATTCGTCGAGCACCTCGGGGTTGGCGAGGGCGTGGGTGTTCTTCACCGGCCTGTGGTGCACCACCTCGCGCACCGCCAGCTCGACGATCTTGCCCGACTTGGTGCGCGGGATGGCGCTTACCTGAACGATGCGGGCCGGCACGTGACGCGGGGTGCAGTGGCGCCGCACCTGCTGGCGGATCCGCTCGCGCAGGGTATCGTCCAGAGTCAGGCCATCGCGCAGGCGCACGAACAGCACCACCCGCTCGTCCTGCTGCCACTGCTGGCCGATGACGATGCTCTCCTCCACCTCGTCGAGTTGCTCCACGTAGCGGTAGATCTCGCTGGTGCCGATGCGCACGCCACCCGGGTTGAGGGTGGCGTCGGAGCGGCCATAGAAGAGGATGCCGTCGTGCTCGGTCAGCTCGATCCAGTCGCCGTGACACCAGATGTTGTCGAAGCGCTCGAAGTAGGCGGCATGATACTTCTCGCCGTTCTCATCTCCCCAGAAGCCGATGGGTTGGGCCGGGAAGGGCTTGGTGCAGACCAGCTCGCCCTTTTCACCCTGCACCGGCTTGCCCTCGTCGTTGAACACCTGCACTGCGAGGCCGAGGCCGCGCCCCTGGCTCTCGCCCCGATAGACCGGGCTCATGGGGTTGCCGAGCACGAAGCAGGAGCAGATGTCGGTGCCCCCCGAAATGGAGGCGAGTTGCACGTCCTGTTTGATCTGCTGATAGACGTAGTCGAACCCCTCGGGGGAGAGCACGGAGCCGGTGCTGCAAACAAGGCGCAGCTGCGGCAGGGCGTGGGTCTTGATCGGGGCATAGCCCTGCTTGTGCAGGGTATCGAGGTACTTGGCCGAGGTGCCGAACAGGGCGACCTCCTCATCCCGGGCAAGATCCCACAGCACCTCGCCGTCCGGGTAGAAGGGGGAGCCGTCAAACAGCACCAGGGTGGCGCCGGAGGCGAGCGCGCTGGCCAGCCAGTTCCACATCATCCAGCCGCAGGTGGTGAAGTAGAAGATCCGCTCTCCCGGCTTGATGTCGCAGTGGAGCTGGTGTTCTTTCAGATGCTGTAGCAGGGTGCCGCCGATGCCGTGCACGATGCACTTGGGCTTGCCGGTGGTGCCGGAGGAGTAGAGCACGTAGAGGGGATCGTTGAAGGCGCGCTCGATGAATTGCAGGGGGGGCGCCTCGCCCGCCTGCAGGGCCGTCCAGTCGACCCAGTCGCCCGGCGAGTCATCGAGCCCGAGCAGGGGCACCATCACCACCCGGCGCACGCTGTCGATGGCACGCACCACCTCGGCCACCTTGCCGCGGATGTCGATAGCCTTGCCGCCGTAGCGGTAACCGTCGCTGGCGATCAACACCACGGGGCGAGTCTGGCCGAAACGCTCGATCACGCTCGCCTCGCCAAAGTCCGGACTGGTGGAGGTCCACACCGCGCCGAGGCTGGCGCTGGCCAGCATGGCGATGATAGCCTCGGGTATGTTGGGGAGGTAACCGGCCACCACGTCGCCGGGTTGTACCCCTTCGCCGCGTAGCCAGTGGGCGAGGTGGGCTACCGCCTGGTGCAGCTGGTGCCAGCTGAGGGTGCGGCGCGAACCATCCTCGAGCCGGCTGATGATGGCGAGGCTGCTGTCATCGCGTCGCAGCAGGTTTTCGGCGAAGTTGAGCCGGCTGTCGGGGAACCAGCGGGTGCGGGCCATCTCCTGGCGGTTCTCTGCCACCACGTCACCGAGCCGACCAACCACGCCGCAGTGCTGCCACACCAGAGGCCAGAAACGGGTGGTCTTCTCCACCGACCATTGCCACAACTGGGGATAGGTTTGCAGTTGGAGTCCATGGAAGCGGTTAACCTGTTCCATGAACTGATACATGTTGGAGTGGCGGATGCGCTCCGGGCTTGGTTGCCACAGGCAGGCACTGTTCATGAGAGATCCCTTTCTCGACGGTCTGGCAGCAGTTTATCGGTTTGTTTTGCATTTGTTAATGAATGTGGTTTGTCTGGTGTGCGCCGAGCGTCACCTTTGCGTGACATCACGAACCGGGGGCGTGGCGGGTCGAGCCTGTGCCATCAAGATGTTATGCTGGTGTGATTGAACCAGCCGGAGCCCGATCCATGAGCAGCTACAGCCAACTCTATGTGCAACATATCGAGACCCTACAGCGGCGCACCCGCGACATCCTGGCCCAACAGGGACTGGAGGGGTTGGCCATTCACTCCGGTCAGAGTCTGCGAGTTTTCCTCGATGACCAGGATTACCCCTTCAAGGTGAATCCTCACTTCAAGGCGTGGCTACCGGTGCTGGACAACCCTCACTGCTGGCTGCTGGTCGATGGCCACAGCAAGCCGGTGCTGCTCTTCTACCGGCCGGTCGATTTCTGGCACAAGGTGCCGGATCTGCCGAGTGCCTTCTGGGTCGAGCAGTTTGATATTCGCTTCCTGACCCGCCCCGAACAGGTGGCCGATCACTTGCCAGCCCAGCGGGCTAACTGGGCCTATATCGGTGGGCACCTGGAGGTGGCCGAGCTGCTTGGCTTCAGCCAGCCCAATCCGGAAGCTGTGCTCAACTACCTGCACTACCATCGCGCCTACAAGACCGACTACGAGCAGGAGTGCCTGCGCGAAGCCAACCGCATCGGGGTTCGCGGTCACCTGGCGGCGCGTGATGCTTTCCTGGCCGGCGCCAGCGAGTTCGAGATCAATCTGGCCTACATGAAGGCGGTCGGGCAGGGAGCCTCTGATGCACCCTACGGCAACATCGTCGCCATCAACGAGAACGCGGCAGTGCTGCACTACACTCATCTCTCGCACCAGCGCATCGCCGACGTGGATCGCCATTCCTTCCTCATCGATGCCGGAGTGGACTTCCACGGTTATGCCTCGGACATCACCCGCACCTGGGCCTGGCGGCGCGGCCTGTTTGCCGATCTGGTCGCCGCTCTCGAGGTGCAACAGCAGGAGGTCATCGGCGAGATGCGTGCCGGTCTGCGCTATACCGAGCTGCACCTACAGATGCACAGGCGCATCGCCCGCCTGCTCAAGGAGTTCGAACTGGTGGAGATGTCGGTCGAGGGGGCGGTAGAGAGCGGTGTCACTGCGGCCTTCTTCCCTCACGGGCTTGGTCACCATCTGGGGCTACAGGTGCATGATGTAGGGGGCTTTATGCAAGATGAGCGTGGCACTCATCTGGCCGCCCCCGAGGCGCACCCATTCCTGCGCTGTACCCGGATCATGGAGCCGCGTCAGGTGTTTACCATTGAGCCGGGACTCTACTTCATCGACTCCTTGTTGGCGCCGCTCCAGAGTGGCGAGCATGGTCGTGCGATCAACTGGGAGCGGGTGGATGCCCTGCGCCCGTGCGGCGGCATCCGGATCGAGGACAACGTGCTGCTCCACGAGCACGGGACAGAGAACCTGACCCGTCAGGCCGGTTTGTGACCGATTATCCCATTCCCGGCGAGGCGGTGACGTGGAGCGAGGAGATCAAGAAGAGTCGCTTCATCACTCTGCTGTGCCACACGCCGGATGTGGAGGCGGCGCGGGCCTGGATTGCGAAGGTGCGTGCTGACCACCCGGCGGCACGCCACCACTGCTGGGCCTATGTGGCCGGAGCCCCGGACGATAGCCAGGTGTATGGCTTCAGCGACGATGGCGAGCCTTCGGGCACCGCGGGCAAACCCATGCTGGCTCAACTGATGGGGTCTGGAGTAGGGGAGATCTGTGCCGTTGTAGTGCGTTACTACGGTGGGGTGCTGCTCGGCACGGGTGGGCTGGTCAAGGCGTATGGCGGTGGGGTCGGTGCCGCCTTGCGCCAGATGCCTCGGGCGATCCGGCGAGCCATGGTCTCGACCCGGCTTCAGTGTGAATACGGGGACATGGCGCTGATTGAACACCTGCAGGGGCAGTTCGACGGGGTGACCGAGGTCGCTGACTATGGTGCCCGGGTCAGTCTGCAACTTGCCTGGCCTGCCGAGCACCTGGCCCAGGTCACCGCCCTTCTGACCGAGCGTAGCCAGGGACGGCTCCTCCTCTCTACCTCGTTTTAGCCAATCACCACACTGGAGGCGTCTTTTCGGAATGCAGTTTCGGAGCCTGATCCGTATCGTCGGTCTATTGGTCGGTATCTTCAGCTCAACCATGCTGATCCCGGCATTGGTCGCCTATCTCTATCGTGACGGAGGAGGGATCGAGTTTGTCCTCTCTTTCTGTATCTCTCTGGCCATTGGTTTCTTGCTCTGGTTCCCCAACCGCTATCAGAAGCGGGACTTGAGAGCCAAAGAGGGCTTTCTCATCGTCGTTCTCTTCTGGACCGTGCTGGGCAGTATGGGGGCCTTGCCCTTCCTGCTGGGGGACGTACCGGCCATGACGGTCTCTGAGGCCTTCTTCGAATCTTTTTCCGGGTTGACGACGACCGGCGCGACCGTGCTCACCGGCCTCGATACCCTGCCCAAGGCGTTTCTCTTCTACCGGCAGTTGCTGCAGTGGTTGGGGGGGATGGGGATTATCGTGTTGGCAGTGGCGATCCTGCCGTTGCTCGGTATCGGTGGCATGCAGCTCTACCGGGCCGAGATCCCGGGGCCAGTCAAAGACAACAAGGTGACACCACGCATCGCCGAGACGGCCAAGGCGCTCTGGTATATCTATCTCTTGATCACCATTCTCTGTGCCCTGGCATTTTGGGCTGCCGGCATGGATATGTTTGATGCCATCTGTCACTCCTTCTCGACCGTGGCTATCGGTGGCTTCTCTACTCATGATGCCAGCATGGGCTATTTCAACAGTCCGGCGATCAATCTCATTACTGTGGTATTTCTGCTGATCGCCGGCGTCAATTTCAGCCTGCATTTCGCCGCCTTTGTCCATGGCCCCACGCGCTTGGGAGTCTATTGGCGAGATCCCGAGGTGAAGACCTTTCTCGGGGTGCAGGTGGTGCTGACCCTCATCTGTTTCTTGATCCTGCTCGATCACAAGGTCTACGCATCGGCGACGCAAGCGCTGGATCAGGCCCTGTTCCAGTCGGTCTCTATTTCGACCACCGCAGGCTTCAGCACCACCAGCTATGCCGACTGGCCCCTGTTCCTGCCGGTGTTGTTGATGTTCTCCTCCTTTATCGGCGGTTGTGCCGGTAGCACAGGGGGAGGCATCAAGGTCATGCGCATCATGCTGTTGCACATGCAGGGGATGAGAGAGCTCAAGCGGTTGGTGCACCCCAGAGCAGTCTATCGGCTTAAGCTGGGTAAAAAAGCCATCTCGGAGCGTGTGATTGAAGCCGTTTGGGGGTTCTTCGCTGCCTATGCCACTATCTTTGTGCTCTGCATGTTGGGACTGATCGCCACCGGTATGAGCGAACTCACTGCCTTCTCGGCGGTGGCCGCCACGCTCAATAATCTTGGCCCAGGTCTGGGGGAGGTGGCGCTTCACTTTGGCGAGAGCACGGCGGCAGCAAAATGGATCATGATCCTGGCCATGTTGTTCGGCCGATTGGAAATTTTTACGCTTCTGGTACTGTTTACTCCAGCATTCTGGCGTTGTTGAGGTAGCTGATGGACAAGGTTTTGGTGCTTTACTCTTCCCGTGACGGTCAAACCAAGAAGATCGTCGATGTCATGGCCGAGGAGATGGCTGGCCACGAAGTGGTGATGATGGATCTCCATGCCATGCCAAAGTGCAATTTGAGCAAGTACGCCAAGGTATTGATCGGCGCCTCTATTCGCTACGGTCATTTCCACCCCAGCCTGATGGGTTTCATCTATGCGCATCAGGAGCAGCTCGAAGTAGCCAATGCCGCCTTCTTCTGTGTCAATCTCACGGCCCGTAAGCCTGAGAAGGCGACGCCGGCCACCAACGCCTATATGAAGAAGTTCCTGCGCCAGTCGCCCTGGAAACCCAAACTGCTTGGCGTCTTCGCTGGTGCCCTGCTCTACTCGCGCTATAACTGGTGGCAGACACTGATCATCCAGCTCATCATGAAGCTGACCGGAGGGAGCACGGATACCAGCCGTGACATCGAATTCACCGATTGGGAACGGGTTCGAGGCTTCTGTCGCGAGTTTATGGCCCGCCGGTGAGGCGAAAAGCGACAGTTTGTTGAAATAAAGCGCATTCGGATGGCGTTTTTCATAAAACGCCATTTTTTTGCAAATTTCCCCTTGCCAGCAGAACTGAACTCCCTATAATGCGCCTCCGTCGACAGGGCAACGCCGCCACAGCAGCGAGCCGGTCGATGTGAGAAAAAGCCTTGAAAAATAAGGCTTGACTCACCAGGCGGGAAGCGTAGAATGCCACTCCCGTTGCGATGCAAATCGCACTGTTCTTTAACAAATTGAATC
>NZ_CDCE01000026.1:2572-2804 GCF_000819805.1 Aeromonas diversa CDC 2478-85 | reverse complement strand
CGCTCGGCCGGCAGCTCGGCGCTGGTGCAGCCTTCACCGGGGACGAAGAAGACCGGATCGTAGCCAAAGCCGTTCTGGCCGCGCAGCTCCTCGGTGATGAGTCCCTCCCAGCTGGCTTGGCAGATGAGGGGGGTGGGGTCGTTCTCGTGGCGCATGAAGACCAGCACACACCAGAAGCGGGCGGTGCGCAAGTCAGCCGGCACGCCGCTCAGCTCGGCCAGCAGCTTGTCGA
>NZ_CDCE01000026.1:1269-2338 GCF_000819805.1 Aeromonas diversa CDC 2478-85 | reverse complement strand
TCGGCCAGCAGCTTGTCGATGTTGTCCCGATCGGTGGCGTTATCGCTGGCGAAGCGGGCGGAGTAGACGCCGGGGCGCCCCTGTAGCAGATCCACTTCGAGACCCGAGTCGTCGGCCACCGCCGGTAGCCCGGTCGCCTTGGCCGCGTGGCGGGCCTTGATGATGGCATTTTCGACGAAGGTCGTGCCGGTCTCGGCCACTTCGCTCACCGCAAACTCGCTCTGGGGGACTACCTGGATGTCGAGATCCGCCAGCATGGCGGCCAGCTCCTTGACCTTCTTCTGATTGCCGGTCGCCAGTACGAGTTTGTTCATTATCCACCTCCAATATTTAGACCCCCGCATTCTAGGGCCAGGGGGCGGGCGGGGAAAGCTGCATTTTTCACACCATTCCGGGTGCTATGGGGCTGGTCCACCCCCCGGATGGGGAGGCGCGTCAGAAAAAGCAGGGGGGGTTGGCTAGTTTGTAACCACTGACGGGTGAGCGGCTTGCTCAAGACCGGGTATTCGCAGGAGGTTAGGATGAGAGAAGAGGCACGTTGGCCGCTGCACTATCGTCTGATGGCGATCTGCTTGATGATAGCCCTGATCCCGGCGCTACTCGGCAGCCTGCTCATCGAGCGCAATGCAAGCCGTGCTCTGCAGGAGCAGGTATTTGGGCATCTCACCTCGGTGCGTGAGATTAAGTTGGCACAGATTGGTGGTTACCTTGAGCGGCAGAAGGCGGTGCTGAAGACGCTGGCCGATACGCTGGGCGCGCTTTCTGAAGGAGGTGACGACTGGCTGCGCCACCACGAGCTGCTCAGTGGCTATGTGAAGCAGTTCAATTTCTACGATCTCTTCATCATCGACGACGCCGGCCGGGTCATCTACACGGTGGCCAGGGAGCCCGACTATGGCACTAACCTGGTTGATGGCCCCTATCGGGATTCCGGCCTGGCCACGCTCTATAAGAAGGTCAGTGAGCGCGGCGCCTTCACCATGGTCGACTTCTCCGCATACGCCCCGAGCAAGGGTGAGCCAGCTGCCTTCATCGGGCAGTCCCTGCGCCTGGCCGATGGTCGCCAGCT
>NZ_CDCE01000026.1:533-1103 GCF_000819805.1 Aeromonas diversa CDC 2478-85 | reverse complement strand
CTGGCCGATGGTCGCCAGCTGGTGCTGGCGCTGCAACTCTCCATCGATGCCATCAATCGCATCATGCAGACTCGTGAAGGTATGGGACAGACTGGTGAGAGTTATCTGGTGGGCCCGGATGGCCGGATGCGCTCAGATTCCCTGCTGGATCCGGAGCACCGCTCCATCAGAGCCTCCTTTGCCGGCACACTCGAGCAAAACGGTGTCATGACCGAGGCGGTAAAGGTGAGCCAGTCAGGCGGAAAAGCGACCCGGATCATCCAAGACTATCGGGGTAACCCTGTGCTATCGGCCTATGCACCGGTTCGTTTCGAGGGCATATCCTGGAGTCTTATCGCGGAGCAGGACGAGAGCGAGGCCATGGCCTCCATCTTGAGTCTGCAGCGGTTGCTGTGGGCCATACTGGCCGGAGCATCGCTGCTGGCGCTCGGGATCTCTCTCTGGGTGGCCCGCAGTGTCACCAATCCTCTGGGGGGAGAGCCCGAGCAGATGCTCTCGTTAACCCGGGCGATCGCCAGTGGGGATCTGACGGGTAAGCTGGAGGTGAACAGGGCTGAGAGTGTCTGTGGC
>NZ_CDCE01000026.1:0-407 GCF_000819805.1 Aeromonas diversa CDC 2478-85 | reverse complement strand
GCCCTGGGGGTCATGCAACATAACCTGCGGGAGCTGATCGGCAGCATCAGCAATGCCAGCACCCTGATCGCCCAGAAGGCAGAAGAGACGAGCACCGTCTCTTCACAGAGCACCGGGGCCATCACGGCGCAGAGCCGGGAGATCGAAGTCCTGGCGAGCACCATGGACGAGATGGCAGCCTCAGCCGCCGAGATTAGCCAACATGCCCAGGCGGCGGTGGGCGACGTGCAGATGATCGAAGAGAGTCTGCAGGAGATGAGCCAGTCGGTGACGGTGACTCGTACAAGAGTCGAACAAACCGAGCTGGCGGCCGTAGAGGCCAACGCGTCCATGACGCAGTTGGAGCAGGATGCCAAGGCGATCAGCGGGGTGCTGGGTATCATCACAGGGATTGCCGAACAGACCAA
>NZ_CDCE01000025.1 GCF_000819805.1 Aeromonas diversa CDC 2478-85 | reverse complement strand
TGATAACTAGATCTGTACACATGATTATTCTTTACTGCATTCTCTAGAAAAGAGAAAACCCTTTGTTAAATAATGAGCTCACCAACCAAAGTAAGTCAGCAAGCCCATTATGCAATCAACTCATCTGAACACTAAAAAATAGTTTGCTCACAAAAACTAAGACTTAAGAAAAATAATCATCAAACTAAACCATTGTCAGCACATCATCTTATTCAACGTCTTCAATGTATGGATCTTTATACTTTTTAACAAAGATATAGTTTTTAGTGCCGCACCATATGATAGGTTTACCCTCACCACCATTGCTGTAGGAACACCGTCCTGCGACTAAGACGTAAGCACCAAGCAGATCATCTAACTCGTCAACCTCGAAGAATTGCATGAAATCATCTGCTATATCTTCAAATATAGCCACGCTAGCAGAATTATAGCTCATCCTTGAGTTGAGCCATATTTTTCCATCTGCCGTTTTTTAACGGACACAATAGGGCCCCAATAAAAATTGATCTTGTCATGATGCTTTTCTTTCGTAATATCAGCAAAACTAATTACTATATCCTTCACTTGCCCATCAAGCATCACATCATCATTAGTCCTATAGAAAATAATACGACTAGCAGACTTCCTGAAAGCCTCACTTTTGACTAACCGATGCAAAATTCGGCGAAGTGTAAACTGCTGTGACGAAAGCCGAGTATTATCAGTAATGACATACCTTCGACCACCTTCTCCTTGACCAGAGATAGGGGGAGCCTGCACTTGGACAACATCGATCGCGCCCCCCTTTTCTTTGTCTAGTCTGACAATTATAGTGTCATTGTTTGCCACTTCATCTGCCGTTTCTGTTACATCATCTCTGTTTTCTGTAGATGAAACATACTCAACCTTGAGGTCACAACCTTCAGCATGATGAGCACAAAAATGTGGGGGGTTCCCATGAATGCTTCTTTTTCTGTACCACGCAAACTCACCACACTCGGTACAAACAAGACTGGTTCTTTTAGTCTCTAACTCTCCGGTAGGCAATCTCTCAAACTCGGCTGCCTCCCAATTCTTGTTATCAAGGGTGCATTTTGCATACTGCATGATGGGCTCCTGAAGCTAATTCAGACATACTCACCACTAACGTTATATCCCATCAGGGCTCATTTGGAGTTTATCATGTTGTATACAAGAGGTAGATCACATAACAAAATAGGTTCGCACTCTTCATATGACTCAGTGAACCAGTCATCCACCTGTTCAAAACATTAAACTGAGAAGTATCTTAATGTAAGAATAAGGCAAGGAGCCATGAGATGAGTTTCTATGGCTTTACTTATTATCTAGACCTCACCTCGGCTGACAGATATAGGTCACCGGATTGAGATGGCAGTTCTGAACGATGGCGCCGGGGAGTTCGAAGGCTTGAGGGGCATGACGGAAGCGATAGACGCGGGTTAGCACGAAGAGATCGGCGTGATCTTCGGAAAACGCCACCTCGTTTTTGCTGGCATAAAACGGCGTCTCCTTGGCAAAGGCGGTGGTCTTCACCTCGATGAGCCGATCTCTTCCATTAGCCTCGAAGGAGTGAATGTCATAACCAAGCCCATCCCCCTTGCTCTGGGAGACATGCTCCACCCGATCGGCCAAGTACTGACACCCTTGGGCTATCAAACGTTGCCGCTCAAAGGCCACGACCAGCTGCTCACCGGCCAATCCCAACGAGCGATTAGCCGCCTCTTGGGCCACATAGTCCCTATGTAGTTGCGGGCGCCTGAGCTGATAGGGTGCGACCTGCTCTTGCAGGCTGTTATCGAGGGCGGGTGGCTCGACTAAGAAGGTGCCGAAGTCAAAATAGGCGGGCGCGACGGCGGGGCGCGCCACCTCGGCATCGAGCTGGCGGTCGAACTCGGGGTGATGGAGCAGCCAGGTTTCCACCTCCTCTCGCAGCGCCTCTTGGACGTTGGCAAGGGGCTTGTAGCCTGCAATCCACATGCGGTTGAGCGACTTTAAGACGGCGCTGATGTTCTGGTGTTTCTTCTCTACGGCGGCAGGAGTGCGAGCGCTGAGCTTACTGAGCAGAGCACGGCGGTGTTCGGCCTTGTTATAGCGCTGACCGGCCAGCTCCTGCTGCAACATGGCCATATAGTCCGACACCGTGGCGGCAATCTCCAGCGCTGACCAACTATTCCCGCGAGCCATCGGACTTTCCTTTTATATTCAATCAGTAAGGCGGTCATATTACGCCCTTATGGACGCCTCAGCCAGCGCAGCCCTCAGCCCAAACAAAGCGCCCCCATCAGGGGGCGCTGTCGTTAGAGAGACACAGTCACAAGCTGGCCATCACGCAATCTCATACTTCTTTATCTTGCGATAGAGGGTGGCGATGCCGATGCCGAGGGCCTGGGCGGCCAGCTTCTTGTTGCCAAGGCGCGAGAGGGTCTCCTCTATCATCTGCCGCTCCATGCTCTCCAGGTCGTTCTCGGCCATGATGTGCCCGGCGGGCTCATCGCGGCCAGGCCACTGGGGGCGGGTCGCCTCACTCGGCTGGGGGTCGCCGTGGTGAAGGGTCGTCGGTTGGGCCGGCTCTGCGCCGGCATGAGCGGCCTGCTCGGGCGATGCCTGGGGGCCCCGCTGATTGCGAATGATGTTGGGGGGAAGCAGGGAGCCTTCAATCACCTCGCCGGACTGGATGACGTTAACCAGGTATTCGATGAGGTTGCTAAGCTCACGCACGTTGCCGGGCCAGCGATACCCCTTGAGCAGGGCCATCACCTCCTCGGTGATGCCGGGGTAGACGATGCCGATGCGGTTGGTGTGCAGGTTAAGAAAATGGTGGGTCAGCAGCTCCACGTCCCCGTGGCGTTCGCGCAATGGGGGCAGGTGCAGGGGCACCACGTTGATGCGATAGAAGAGATCTTCGCGAAACTTCCCCTCGTCGATAAAGGTCTCGAGCTGCTGATGGGTGGCGGCGATGACCCGAATGTCCACCGGCACCGTGCGGCTGGCGCCGATGGGGGTCACCTCGCGCAGCTCCAGCACCCGCAACAGCTTGGCCTGCATGGTGAGCGGCATGTCCCCAATCTCGTCGAGAAACAGGGTGCCCTGGTGGGCGGCCTGAATCAGCCCCTGCTTGCCCCCGCTCGAGGCGCCGGTGAAGGAGCCTTTGACGTAGCCAAACAGCTCGCTCTCGAGCAGCTGCTCGGGAATGGCGGCGCAGTTGATGGCGATAAACGGCTTGTCGTGGCGCGGGCTCAGGCGGTGCACGGCGCGGGCCACCACCTCCTTGCCGGTGCCGCTCTCCCCGGTGATCAGCACGCTCGAGGGGCTGAGCGCGATGCGCTGGAGCAGGTGCTTGAGATGGCGCATGGGCTTGCTCTCGCCGATGAGGGGCTCGAGCCGGGCGTCCTGCTCGGTGGGGGCGCTAAGGGCGGCGTGGGACTGGTGAAACGCCATCAGGAAGATCTGCTGATCCTGCACCGGTTGCAGCTGCCCTATGATGAGCTCCTGGCGATCTCCCCAGCTCAGGATGTGTTGCAGATGGCCGGTGAGACCGCTCTGGGCGAAGGTGAGCGGGCGCACCGCCAGGGTGCGGCCGAGCAACTGCTCCTTGGCCACGTTGAGCTGCTTGAGGGCGGGCGGATTGGCGTGGATCACCTGGTTGCGCTCGTTTAGGAGCAGACAGCCCTGATCCATGTTGGCGGTGAGCGAGAGCAGCAGCTTGTCCACCCCGTCCCCGTAGCCGCGCCTGCGCACCAGATTCGAGACCAGCATGGTGGAGATGTGCCGCACATAGTCGCTCACCTCCTGCAGGTTGTCCCGCAGGCGCGCCTGCTGCTCGCCGTTGAAGGCCACCAGGCTTATCACCCCGACGCACGCCTCGTCCACCATGATGGGCACCCCCAAAAAGGCGCGCTCACGGCACTGCGCCTTATGGCTGCAACCGCGGCAGACCGGGTCGTCGCTGGTCTGGATCACCACCTTCTCGCACTGGTTGTCGATGACGTAGCGCAGCAGGCGCGAATCCCCCTCCAGCTCGCGGCCGAAGCCGCAACCATAGGGGCCGGTGCCGGCCACCCGCACCAGGCTGGCGTCCACTATCTCCACCTCCAGCTGCAACACGCTGCCAAGCATCTTGGCAAAGCGCAGTATGGTGGGCTGGATCTGCATCAGGGGAAAACGGGGGCCACACGAGGTCATTCGAACGTCCTTCTCTGTCGTCTCTGGTGGGTGTCATCGCGGCCCTATCCTATGCCAACTCGGCCGAGATGACTTCGGGCGGGATCACGAAAGCGTCGGCCGGGGAACCTCGGCCGACATGAGGCGTCATTTCTTGTGACAACAGCGCTGCACCGCGCGCACCACGTTCTGGTAGCCGGTGCAGCGGCAGAGGTTACCGGCGAGACCGCGGCGGATCTCCGTCTCGGTCAAAGGGCGGCGGGCGGTCTTGTCGAGCAGGGCGGCCCCGGCCATCACCAGGCCCGGGGTGCAAAAACCGCACTGCACGGCCCCCTCGTCGATCAGGGCCTGTTGCAGATCCGAGAGTCTGCCGCCCTGCTCCTCCCCCTCCACGGTGCGAATGGATTTGCCGTTGGCCCACACCGCCAGGTAGATGCAGCTGTCGATGGCGACCCCGTCGACCCGCACCGTGCAGGCGCCGCACTCGCCGACGCTGCACCCCTCCTTGACGCTGATAAGCCCCTGGGAGCGCAGCAGGTGCAGCAAGGAGAGGCTGGGGGGCACCGAATAGCGGTAGGGTTTGCCGTTGATCTCGCACTCGATATCGAGCTGGGCACAAGTTTGTGGATGCATCAGAGGATCTCCCCCCCGGCCCGGGTGATGGCGCAGCGCACCACCCGCTCGGCCAGGGTCTTGATAAGGTGAAGGCGAAAATCTTTCTCCGCCCGCCAGGAGGAGCGCGGGGCCACGTCGGCCTCCACGGCGCGGGCAATGGCGGCCAGGGTCGCCTGGGTCAGCGGGGCCCCCTCGGCCAGCGCCTCGGCGTGGGGGGTGCGGATGGGGGTCGGCGCCGCCACGCCATAGGCCAGACGCAGCTGCAGGATGCGCCCCTCGCCGATGCGGCACCAGGCGGCGCAGCCTATGGTGGCGATGTCCATGGCATCGCGCATGGCGTATTTGAAGTAGTGACTGCCCACCCCCGACTCGGGATCGGGAGCGATATGGATGGCCACCAGCACCTCGGCCGGGGCCAGGGCCACCCGGCCGGGGCCGGTGTGAAAGCCTGCCAGGGGAATGAGGCGCGTGCCCTCGGGACCGGCTATCTCGAGGCGCACCTCCAGTGCCAGAGAGGGGGCGGCCGAGTCGGCGCTGGTGGCGCCGTTACAGAGGTTGCCCCCATAGGTGGCGACGTTGCGAACCTGGGGGCCCGCTATGGTGGCGGCCGCCTCGGCCAGCATGGGGATGCGCCGCTGCACCAACTCGCTTTCGATGATCTCGGTGAAGGTGGTGCCCGAGCCGATACGCACTGTGCCATCGCTCAGCTCACGGATGCCGCGCAGCTCGGGCAGTTCGTGAATGTCCACCAGCTCGCCGTAATCGGCGCTCAAGTGGTGCAGGCGGATCATCACGTCTGTGCCCCCGGCCACCAGCCGGGTACCCGGGTGAGCGCCCAGCAGCGCAACCGCCTCGGCCACGCTGGTCGCCCTGTGATAGGCGCGAATATCAAACATGGGGGGCCTCCTCAATCAGAGCGGCGCGGACAAACTCCCGATAGAGGGTCTTGGGAGTGATGGGCAAGGTGTTGATGGCCACCCCGGTCGCCATCAGGATGGCGTTACGAATGGCCGGCGCCGGCGAGATGATGGGCGGCTCGCCGAGGGACTTGTGGCCATAGACGGACTGGGGCTCGTAGGTCTGCACGAAGTCGCACTCGAGCGGCGGCAAGTCCGTGATGGTGGGAAACTTGTAGTCGAGCAGGTTGGGGTTTCGCACCACGCCGCTCTTGGGGTCGATGATCATCTCCTCAAACAGGGCCCATCCGATGCCCATTCCCATGCCCCCGTGCACCTGCCCCTCGGCCAGCACAGGGTTCAGGATTTGACCGGCGTCGTGCAGGTTCATGATGCGGTTAATGGTGACCTTGCAAAGGTCCAGATCGACGCTGAGATCGACCAGGGTGCAGCCAAAGCTTGGCGGGTTGGTGGTGGTCTTGTGGGAGACTTCCGAGGTGATCTGGCCACCGATGGAGAGGTGGTAGTAGGCGTTTTGCGACACTTCGGCCACGCTCATCAGCACCTTGTCCGGCGCCCCGGCCAGCACCACATCGCCGTCGATGAGGGTCAGCGACCCCACCTCCTGATGGCAGAGCTGGGCGGCGAGCGCCAGGATGCGCGCCTTGAGCTGGAGCGCCGCCTCGTGGATGGCGGGGGCGGCCACATAGCTCTGACGCGAGGCGAACGAGCCGGGGTCATAGGCGGTGATGTCGGTGTCCTGGGTCGAGATGACCCGGATCTGCTCGAAGGGGATCCCCAAGGTCTGGGCCGCCATCTGGGCGAAGACGGTGTCCGACCCCTGCCCTATCTCGGTGGCGCCGATCTGCAGGTTGACCGAGCCATCCTGGTTGAGCAGCATGCGCGCCCCCGCTATCTCCACCCCCACCGGATAGGTGTTGGAGCCATAGCTAAAACAGGCGACCCCCACCCCGCGGCGCACCCGCCCGGTCTGGTTCTGGCACTCGGCACGGCGCCTGTCCCACTCGAAGAGCTCGCGCCCCCGGCGCAGGCACTCGGGCAGCCCGGCGCTGTAGATGGTCTTCTGGTTGACCGGGTTGACGTCTCCCTCACGCGCCACGTTGGCCAGGCGCACCGCCAGGGGATCGAGCCCGAGGGCGGTGCAGGCGTCGTCCATCATGCACTCGAGGGCGAACACCACCTGGGGCGCCCCGTAGCCACGCATGGCCCCGGCGGTGGGCAGGTTGCTGTAGAAGGTGCGGGCGTCATAGCCGAAGGCGCTGCGCGGATAGAGGTAACTTATCTTGTTGGCCCCGGCGCAGGCGATGGAGTGACCGTGAGAGGCATAGGCCCCGGTGTTGGAGAGCACGTGCAGCCGGTAGCCGAGCAGGCGGCCGTCCTGGTCCATGCCGAGCTCACCGTCTATATGAAAGCCGTGGCGGGTGCGCGAGGCGAGAAAGCACTCCTCACGGCTCAGGGTGACCTTGACCGGCACGCCCCCGAGCCTGTAGCTCAAAAACGCCGCCATCGGCTCTTCCAGCACGTCCTGCTTGTTGCCAAAACCGCCCCCCACATAGGGTTTGACCACCCGCACGTTGGCCCAGGGCAGGCCCAGGGACTTGGCGACCCGGCTGCGCACTATCTGGGGGATCTGGGTGCTCGAGACCACCACCAGGTGGCCCGGCTGCTCCATGTAGGCGTAGCAGGTGACCGACTCCAGGTGGCAGTGCTGCACCACAGGGGTCTCGTAGTGGCCCTGGCAGCGAAACGGGGCGTTCTCGATGGCCTGCTCTGGCTCGCCGCCGCGGATCTGGCTCTGGCGCAGCAGGTTGCCCCCCGGATGGATGGGCTCGGCCCCCTCGGCCAGGGCGCTGTGGGCATCGGTCATCACCGGCAGCGGCTCATAGGTCACCCTGACCAGGGCCGCCCCCTTCTCGGCGGTGAGGGGATCGCGGGCCACGACGATGGCGACACCGTCCCCGTAGTGGCGCACATGGTCGGTGAGCAGGCGGCGGTCTTTCACGTCGCGCTTGCTCTCGTCGAGATTCCAGGCGTGGCCGGCGGTGCGATAACAGATGTCGGGCACATCCTGCCAGGTGAAGACCGCCTCCACCCCTTGCAGGGCCAGGGCCTCGGTGCAGTCGATGGCGGTCACCCGGCCGTGGGCCAGGGTGCTTCGCACATACTTGGCGTGGCGCATGCCGAGCATGGTGAAGTCGTCGGTGTAGCGCGCCCTCCCCGTCACCTTGGCCTGGGCGTCGACGCGCCGAAAGGGTAATCCTATGGACATGGTTACATCCTCTATTCCCTGGGGAAACATCAAGAACCAGGAGGGGATCAGCAAGATATGCGCCCATCTCTCGGCGCTGGCCGCGCCGCTGGCACAAATGTGAAGGGGATCCCATCTGACCCCGCCACCGGGCGCCACCGCCACGAACGCGCGAAGTGCGCTTGGCCCCTCCCCTATCAAACTGGTAGTCGCCCCTATCAAAATGAGAGCCCGGCGGGTGCCGGGCTCGTCTCGGTGACCGGGGCTAGATGGCCCAGCCACCGGCGTAGAAGGCCACCAGGGCGATGGCGATGATGACGGTGCCCGGGTTGAGCAGGTGCCACTCGCGGGCGCAGATGCGGCCTATCACCAGGGCACTGAAGCCGAGCATGATGCCGGTCACTATGTTGCAGGTGAGCACGATAAAGACGGCGCACAGCAGCCCCGACATGGCCCCCACCAGATCGCTAAAATCGAGCTTGGTGACGTTGCTCAGCATCAGGAGCCCCACATACATGAGGGCCGGCGCCGTGGCATAGGCCGGCACCAGATAGGAGAGCGGCGCGAGGAACAGCATCACCAGGAACAGGGCGCCCACCACGGTAGCGGTGAGCCCGGTCTTGCCCCCGGCGGCGGTGCCGGCGGCCGATTCGATATAGACGGCGGCCGGGGCGGCCCCCACCAGACCCGAGAAGATGCTGCTCACCGAGTCGGAGGTGAGCGCCTTGTCGTTGTTGATGATGTGGCCATCCTGGTCGAGCAGGTTGGCCTGCCCGGCCACGGCACGAATGGTGCCGGTGGCGTCAAACACGGCGGTCATCACCAGGGCCAGCACACTTGGCAGCACCAGGGGCGAGAGGGCCCCCATGATATCGAGGCTGAGGATGAGGGAGTGCCCCTGCGCGTCGGCCAGGGTCGGCATGGCAAACAGCCCCTGGTATTTGACCGACGGATCAAAGAGGAGGCCGATCACCGAGATGCCGATGATCACCAGCAGGATCCCGCCCGGCACTCGCAGCCGCTCCAGGCCGAAGATCATGGCCAGCCCCAGCAGGGTCATCATGACAGGCATGGTGGTGAAGCCGCCGAGGGCCACCGGCAACCCCTCGAGGGGGTTCTTGATGACCAGCCCGACCCCGTTGGCGGCAATCAGCAGCAGAAACAGGCCGATGCCGATGCCGGTGCCGTGGGCGATCCCCATGGGGAGGTTATTGAGGATCCAGCTGCGCACCCCGGTCACCGAGATGGCGGTGAAGATGACCCCCATCAGGAAGACGGCGCCAAGCGCCACCGGAATGGGGATCTGCTGCCCCAGCACCAGGCTGAAGGCGGTAAAGGCGGTGAGCGAGATGGCGCAGCCGATGGCCATGGGCAGGTTGGCCCACAGTCCCATCAAGAGCGACCCCACCCCGGCCACCAGGCAGGTGGCCACGAACACGGCACCGGGAGGAAAGCCCGCCTTGCCGAGCAGCCCCGGCACCACGATGACCGAGTAGACCATGGCGAGGAAGGTGGTGAGCCCGGCCAGCACCTCCTGGCGCACGCTGCTCCCGCGCTCGCTTATCTTGAAGAAACGATCGAGCCCCGAGTCGGCGACCGGCGTCTTGGCCGGGGCCGCCTCCATCCTGCGACTTGCATTTGACATAACGGTACTCCTTCACCCTGTGTGGGTTGGTTCCTCACTGTGGCGGCCGGTTTTTGCGCGCAGGGCGCCACCGCCATCACTCGCCTGACGGATACCTGGCCATGGAAAAAGGGCAGGGTCTCCCCTGCCCGAAACGGGTCTAGCCGCGCTCGTGCACCAACTGACCATCCACATAGGTGCGGTAGATGGTGCGATCGTCCCCCAGGGTGAGCAGCACGAAGAGCTTGTCACGCAGGGCGGTCGAGTTGTCGTAGCGCAGCTGCTGCATCGGGGTGGCGACCGGGTCGAGCACCACGAAGTCGGCCTCCTTGCCCACCGCGAAGCTGCCGATGCGATCGTCCAGCCCGAGGGAGCGGGCCCCGCCCAGGGTGGCGAGGTAGAAGGAGTGGAACGCCGAGAGGCGAAGCCCCTGCAACTGGGCCACCTTGTAGGCCTCGTTGAGGGTCTGCAGCATGTTGAAGGTGGTGCCGGCCCCGATGTCGGTGCCCATGCCGACCTGGATCTGGCGACTCCACGCCTTGTCCATCTGGAACAGGCCGCTGCCCAGATAGAGGTTGGAGGTGGGACAGAAGGCGATGGTCGAGCCGGTCTGTTGCAGGCAGTCCCACTCTGCCTCTTCCAGGTGAATGCAGTGGGCAAACACGCAGTTGGGGCCGGTGAGGCCGAAGCTGTTATAGACGTCGAGATAGCCCTTGTGGTCGGGATAGAGGGACTTGACCCAGGCGATCTCGTCCTTGTTTTCGGAGAGGTGGGTTTGCAGATAGGTGGTGGGGTACTCCTGTCGCAGGGCGCTGGCCACCTCCAGCTGCGCCGGGGTCGAGGTGGGGGCGAAGCGCGGGGTCACCGCATAGAGCAGGCGCCCGTTGCCGTGCCAGCGCTCGATCAGCGCCTTGCTGTGGCGATAGCTGCTCTCGGCGGTGTCGAGCAGATAGTCCGGGGCGTTGCGATCCATCATCACCTTGCCGGCGATGAGGCGCATGTTGATGCGGCTGGCCGCCTCGAACAGGGCATCCACCGACTGGGGATGGACGCTGCCAAACACCAGGGCCGTGGTGGTGCCGTTACGCAGCAACTGCTTGATAAAGAAGGTGGACATCTCGCGGGCATACTCGAGATCGTTGTAGCGCCGCTCGGTCGGGAAGGTGTGGTGGTTGAGCCACTCCAGCAGCTGCTCTCCATAGGCACCCACCATCTCGCTCTGGGGGTAGTGCAGGTGGGTGTCCACGAAGCCGGGGACGATGAGCTTGCCCCGATAGTCGCGCACCCGCACCGTGGGAGGCACCAGATCGCGCCCGTCCCGCCACTCGCCGAACCAGTCGATGCAGCCGTTGCGGATGATGAGCAGGCCATCCTCGACAAACTGGGTGTTGGCCTCGATCTCGGCCGGATCCGTCACCACCCGGGTGATGTGAAAGAAGCTGCCGCGCACCGCCTTGACCGAATTGTCGTATCTCATGGGGTCGTCCTGTCGTTTGAGACTGAAGAGAGGGGTAAATCGGCCTCATCAGTGACCGTTCCACTCTGTTGCCGTGCCCTGGCCCGTCGGCTGGCGGGGAGCACCAGATTCATGATGATGGCGGTGATGCCGCCGACGCAAATGGGGTTCTCCACCAGCATATAGATGCCGTCCGGCAGTACCCGAAACAGGTTGGGATCGTAGGAGACCCCGAGCCCGAGGCCGAGGGAAGTGGCGACGATCAGGCTCTCGCGCCGGCTGAATCCGTGGCTGATGATGATGCGCCCGCCGGCGATGGCGATCATGGAGAACATGATGGTCATGGCCCCGCCCATGACGGGTGCCGGTATGGTGGTGAAGAAGCGCCCCACCAGGGGGAAGAGGCCGAGCAGCACCAGGATGAGGGCGATCACCTTGCCCACGTGGCGCGACGCCACCCCGGTCATCTGGATCACCCCGTTGTTCTGGGCGAAGGTGGTGAGCGGCAGAGATCCCAGCGCCGAGGCGATGACCGAGACCAGGCCGTCGGCCAGCACGCCGCCGCACAGGCGTTTCTGATAGTCGGGCCCCTGGATGGGCTGGTGCGAGACCATGGCGGTGGCCGTGATGTCCCCCACCGCCTCGAGCACGCTCAGCAGATAGATGGTGCCGGCCAGCAGGAAGGCGTAGAGATCGAAGGTGAAGCCGTACTTGAACGGTACCGGGACTGTGACCAAGGGCAGGTTTTGCAGCGGGCTGAAGTCCACCTTGCCCAGCATCAGGGCCACCGCATAGCCCACCAGCAGGCCGATGGCGATGCCGCTCATGCGCAGCAAGGGGTTGCGACTGCAATTGAAGGCGATGATGACGCACAGCACCAGCAGCCCAAGCCCGAGGTTCTCGAGATGGCCGAAGGTGCCCCTCTCGATGGCGGCAAAGCCGCCGCCAAAATCGACGATCCCCACCTTGATGAGACTAAGGCCAATCATCAGCACCACCACGCCGCTCACGGTCGGGGTGATGACCCGCCGCAGATAGGGCAGTACAAACGACGAGCCCATCACCAGAAAGCCGCCGACGAAGGAGACCCCGAGCAGGGTGGAGAGGATCTGATCCTCCCCCAGCCCCTCTTTGCCCATGGCACTGCCGAGCGCAATCATGACGGTGACGAAGGAGAAGTTCACCGACTGGATGGAGAGCAGCCCCGAGCCGATGGGGCCATAGCGGTGCACCTGCAACCAGGTGCCCACACCCGAGGCGATCATGGCCATGGAGACCAGATAGGCGGTGGTCTCGGGGGCGAGCCCCAGGGCGCCGCCGACGATGAGCGCCGGGGTCACCATGGGAACGAAGATAGCGAGCAGATGGGTCACGGCCCCCATCAGGGTCTGCGAGAAGGGGGGCTTCTCCTCCAGCTCGTAGATAAGATCCGAATGCCTGGGTGTCGATGCAGACATGATATCTGTCCTCTCCCGCCGGGGCCCGTCCGTCCGGCCCCGGATTCGATCTTGGGGGCCTGGGCCCCGTTGTCAGGTACGGCGGACGGCTGCCCGCCGTGGTCAGGGACGGGGAGCGAATGCCCCCCGTGTACCCGCTACCGGCTAGAACCGGCCCAGCTCACGCAGGATCTGCTCCGGCGTGAAGTGCCACTTGCGCAGCCAGACCCCGCAGGCGTCGTGGATGGCGGTGGCGATGGCGGGGGCGGCGCCGTTGACCCCGATCTCGGAGATAGACTTGGCGCCATAGGGGCCGACCTTGTCATCGCTCGGTACCAGGAAGGCGCGAAAATCGCGCGGTATGTCCCCTATCTTGGGCGCCCCGTAGCGCTTGAGATCCCGGGTCACCGGAATGCCGTGGCGATCGTAACAGAGCTCTTCGGTCAGGGTGTGGCCGATGGCGCGCAAGGTTGCCCCGTAGATCTGGCCGAGGGCCAGCTCGGGGTTGATGGGCGTGCCGCAGTCGAGCAGGGCATAGAACTTGTCGACGCGGATCTCGCCGGTGCGCACGTTGACCGCCACCTCGGCGAAGTTGGCCCCGTAGGGGAAGGCGAGCTGGCTGGTGATATAGCTGGCGGTGCCCACCAGTATGCCAAAACCGGTGCCGCTCTCCCCCTTGTGGGCGAGATCCCCCAGGGTCACCTCCCCGCTCTGGCCGCGCACCAGCCCCGGATAGACCAGCTCCACCTGATCCAGCGGCTCGCCCAGCATGGCGGCCCCGTGGGTGAGGATCTTCTCCTTGAGGTTCTCGGCGGCCATCTTGGCGGCGTTGCCCGAGAAGCAGGTGCCCGACGAGGCGTAAGCCCCCTTGTCAAACAGGGCGTGGTCGGTGTCACCCGAGATGACGTGCACGTCGCTCACCGGGCAGCTCAGTACCTCGGCGGTGAGCTTGGCCACCACGGTATCGAGGCCGGTGCCGATGTCGGCGCCGCCGGAGTGGACGATAAAGGTGCCGTCCGATTCCAGTTTCACCATGCAGTTGGCCTGATCGATATCGGGGATCCCCGATTTTTGCATGATGATGGCGACCCCGCGCCCGATGCGCCAGTCACCCTCGGCGACCTTGGGACTGTCCCAGCCGATCAGCTCGCGCCCCTGCTTCAGGATGGGCTCGAGGGCGCAGCTGGCGGCGGTGGGCACCGAGGTGGGGGCCTTGCCCTCGCCGATGGCGCCGAGCACCTTGAGGGTATCCCCCTCGTGCACCCGGTTGTGCTCGATCATGTCGAGCTGATCGATGCCGAGCTCGGCCGCCAGTTCGGCCAGGGCCATGGTGAGGGCGAAGTTCCCCTTGGGCGCCCCGTAACCCTGATAGGCGCCGGTCGGGCAGATGTTGCTGTAGTAGGTGTGCACCCGAAAACGCACGTTGTCGCACGGATAGAGGGGCAGCGACAGGGCCGGGCCGTTGCTCGGCACCGTCAGGCAGTGGTTGCCGTAGGGGCCGGTGTTGGCACGAAAATCCATCTCGACCGCGGTCAGGGTGCCATCTTTTTTGGCCCCCAGCTTGACGGTTACCTTGGCCACGTGGCGCGAGGTGTTGCTGATGAACTCCTCCTCACGGGTGTAGCGGAAGGTGACGGGACGACCGGTGACCCGGGTGGCCCAGGCGCACACCTCTTCCAGCAGGATGTCCTGCTTGGAGCCAAAGCCGCCGCCGACCCGCTCCTTGATGACGTGCACCTGATGCTGCTTCATGCCGACAATGCGGGCCACCTGGCGGCGCACGTGCCAGGGCACCTGGGTCGAGGCGTGGATCACCAGGCGATCGCCGTCCATGTAGGTAAAGCAGATATGGGGCTCGGTCGGGCACTGCTGGGCCTGGGTCGACTCATAGGTGCGCTCGAGCACCAGATCCGCCTCGGCAAAGGCGCGGTCCACATCGCCCAGCTCCCCGTGCACGCTGGCGGCCAGGTTCTCGTGGGGACGGGCGCCGATGGGGAAGTTGATGATCATGTGCTCGTCGCCGCGGCGCACGGCGTTGGCATTTTGCGCCTCCAGATCCGCCGGGGCGCCGGCCATGTAGACGATGGGCTCGTCGTGCACCACGGGGGCGCCGGGGGCCATCGCCTCATCGAGGTTCATCACCGCGGGGAGCTGCTGATACTCCACCTCGACAAGCGCCAGGGCGGCCAGGGCGATGGCCTCGCTCTCGGCCACCACGGCGGCGACCCTGTCCCCCACGTGGCGCAGCTTGCGACTGAACATGCGGCGATCCAGCGGCGAGGGCTCGGGGGCGGTCTGGCCACCCGGGGTGTAGTAGACCTCGGGGCAGTTCAGGTGGGTGATGACGTGCACCACACCGGGCAGGGCTTCGGCGCGGCTCACATCGAGCCGGGTGATGAGGGCGTGGGGATGGGGGCTGCGCAGCATCTTGATGACCAGCGCATCCTCGGTGACCCTGTCCTCCACGTAGCAGGGCTTGGCCTGCACCATCTTGGCCGAATCGAGCTTGGGACACTGCTTGCCGATGTGGCGCAGATCATCGCGAAACTCGGGGGCGATGGGGCTGAAGTAGTCCGGATCGTCCATGCGGGCGGCGGCGAGCTCCACCGCCTGATAGAACTGCTGGTAGCCGCTGTCGCGGTGGAACAGCCCGGAGAGAGCGTCGTCGATTTGCGCGCGGCAGGGCTTGGGGTGGCGTGCCAGCAGATCGGTCAGGATCAGGGCGGCGGCCGGGTCGTTATAGCCCGACTGCACCACGCCCACGTCCACCATGGCCTGCTGCACCAGGCTGAGCTGGTTCCAGCTGCCGAGGGACTCGGCGGTGCGGATCTCGGCGCCGTCGAGCTGGCCGCCGATGAGCAGGGAGGCGTTGACGATGCGGCCGTTGAACAGGATGGCGTCGGAGCCGGCGAAGCCGAAGCCGTCGTCGCTGTTGCGCACCGAGTGCATGCGGCACTGCTCGAAGAGGATCTGCTGGGCGTTCTTGCCTACCGGTGCCATCACGGTGCGCAGGGCGCCGTTGAGGGTGAAGTTAAGTTCCATCATGCCTGACCTCCCATGCTCTGCTGGCAGTCGATCAGCAGATCGGCCACCACCACCCCTGTGATGTATCGCTTGTACTCGCGGCTGCCGGCCAGATCGCACTCGGGCTGGATAAGCTCGGCCACTATCTTCTCGAGCACCTCGGGCGCCAGGGCCCCGCGCTCGGCGTCGTGCAGGCGGCGCGGCGCACGCTCCACCTCGGCCAGGGCGATGCGTGCCCTGCCCTCCTTATCCAACGCCACGGCGGCAGTCACCACCCCGAGGCCATCGGCGTTGCGGCGAATGCGGCGGGTGGCGCAGGTGAGAGTCGGCTCGGGCAAGAGCACCGCCAGCACCAACTTATCGCGCCGCCCGGCCAGATAGGCCTCCAGGCTCAGGGTCTCGCCCCCCTCCAGCAGCAGGCGCGCCTCGAGCACCAGCAGCACCGGATAGAGCACAGAGTCGTGGGTGAGGCTGGCCAGCTCGCCGCCCAGAGTGGACTGGTTACGCAGGTGGCGGGAGTAGACAAAGCCCAGCGCCTCGGTCAGCGCGGGCGGGGTGTCCGGGTGATCCTGGATGGCCTGCAGGGTGCAGGTGGCGCCCAGATGCAGGGCCCCCTGCTGCCACTCGATGCGATTTAGCCCCAGCTTGTCGAGCAGGATGGCGATGGTGCGACGGGTGCGGGTCGGGGTGGCGTTGAGCTTGCTACCGCCCCCCATGTAGACCGCCTCGCTGCCGAAACGGGCCTTGAGCTCGATGGCCTGCCCGATCTGCTCGGGCCGAAAGAGTTGTTCGATCATGGTCTGTCCTTTTCGTGAGTCCTGTTGGCGTGGGCCCCGCGTCGGGGCCCGACGGTCACAATTGGTCCATCCGTGCCCACAGCCGGCGGGCGGCCTTGCGCGCCTGCTCGTAAATCGGGGCGGTATCGAAGGGGAAGGCCCGGTCCTGGTAGACCATGCGCCCCTCCACCATGACGTCGGTGACGCTGCCTGCGCCCAGGCCAAAGGCCAGATGGCCGGGCAGGTTGGCCCCCTCGAGCGGAGTCGGCGCCCCATAGTCGCAGACGGTGAGATCGGCCTTGTAGCCGGCCTCGAGACGACCGAAGCGAGCCCCGAAGTTGCGCTCGAGCAAGGTGTTGCCGTTGGCGAGGAAGCGGGCAAAGCTGTCGGGCCACAGGGCGCCGCCGGCATCCCTGTGTTTGAAGAAGGCGAACTTGAGCTCCTCGAACATGTCGGCGCCGATGCCGTCGGTCCCCAGTGCCAGGTTGCGGTAGTCGGCCAGGCGCTGGTTGTAGCCCACATGGTTGTTCATGTTGGAGCGGGGGTTGTGCACCAGGAAGGCGTCGCGCTCGTTGAGCAGGGCGATATCCTCGGGCGAGAGGTAGATGCCGTGGGCCACCAGCGTCTTGTTGTCGATGAGAGAGAAGCCGTCGAGGCGGGCGATCAGCTCCTTGCCATAGTGGTGGTGGCCGTGGGAGAGGTCATAGCTGTCTTCGGCCACATGGATATGCAGGCCGCGCCCGGTGGCCTGTTTGGCCTCGCGTAGCATGGCGAGCCCTTCGTCGGGCACGGTGAAGGGGGCGTGGGCACCGATGTGGGCCTCCATCAGGTGGGGCTCGCCCTTCTGGCGATCCGCATCGAGCTGGCGGGCGAAGGCGATGTTCTCCTCCACCCCGGCGCGCAGCTCGGCCAACCCCCCGTTGCGATCCGTGGTCTCGTAGCTGGTCATGCCGCGCAGCCCCGCCTCCATGAAGCCACGGCGCAGCACGTTCAGGGAGCCGCCGATAAAGGCGGGCGAGGCGTGGTGGTCGATCACCGAGCTACAGCCGCTCTTGATCGCCTCGAGCGAGCAGATGAGGCCGCTGTAGTAGAGGGACTCCTCATCGAGCGCCCGATCGAGGCGCCACCAGAGGTTCTTCAGGGTGGAGATAAAGTCCGGGCAGGGGGGGATAGAGGCCATGATCCCTCGCGCCAGCCCCGAGTAGAAGTGGTTGTGGGCGCAGACGATGCCCGGCATCACCAGTTTGCCGCCCATCTCACGGTAGGGAGCATCCGGGTAGCGGGCGCAGAGGTGGTTGCCCACCTCCTTGATGAGATCCCCCTCGATGGCGATGTCGACCCCCTCCCGGATGCGGGAGGGGTGCAGCTCGGCGGCGGTGACGTTCTTTAGGATCAGCATGATTACTCCTCCACCTTGCCCAGCAGATAGGAATGATGCTGGTGCACCCGGGTGATGATGCGGCACATCTCCTCGAGGCCCGCGGGGATGCGATCGATGGCCCCCGCCTCGTCGATGGCGAGGCGATAGGTCTCGCCCTGTTGACGCACCGAGAGGGCCGCCCCGTCAATGTAGAAGCCGGGGTTATGGCTCTGCTCGAAGTCCTGGGGCAAGCTGAAAATGGTGACCTTGTCCTGATAGGGCTTGCCCTGCCAGGGGCAGAACTGGGCACAGTTGCCGCACTCGTTGCAGTAGGCGTCCAGGTGCAGGGTCTGGAACTTGTCCTTGAAGCCCGGCACCGGGATGGCCACGTTGGCGCGGTTGGGGCAGACGTCCACACACTTGCTGCACAGGGTGTTGCACTCGAGGCAGCGATGGGCCTCCTGGGCCACGAAGGCGCTGCGCTCATCCTTGTCCACCAGGGTGACGGCGATACTCCCCTTGCGGCGGTAGATGTCACCGGTATCGGCCACGGCCAGATCCGGGGTATGGGCCTGACGGGCCAGGTGCTCGCGCTCCAGCACCAGATCGGTGGCGCGGCGGGCGGTGCCGATGGCGGCGACGATGGAGGAGGGTCCCTGCTGCACGTCACCGATGAGGAAGAGGTTGCGACGACGGGTCTCGCCGGTGCGCCCATCCACCTCGGGCCAGCCATCTTCCCCAAGGGGCACCCCGATGCGGCGCAGCACCTCGTGGTCGGGCTGCTCGCCGATGGCGGTGATCAGGGCATCGATATGCAGCACCTCGGTCTGCTCGGTCGGCACCGGGCGGCGGCGTCCGTTGGCATCGGGCTCGCCGAGGGCCATGGTGCGCACGGTCAGGCTGCCATCCTTGTCGAAACGCTCCGGGTTGGTGAGGAAGCGAAACGCCACCCCCTCCTCCAGCGCCTCGAGGTACTCCTCACGGTAGGCGGGCATCTCCTTCTCGCTGCGACGATAGATGACGGTCACCTGGCTCACCCCGGGCACCTTGAGGGCGGCGCGGGCGCAATCCATGGCGGTGTTGCCGGCACCGATCACCCCGACGTGGCGGCCGAGCGGCAGGGGCTTGCCCTGATTGAAGCTACGCAGGAAGTTGAACGACTTGTGGATGCGATCCCCGTCGCCCTCCAGGCGCAGGCCACCGTTCTTGTCGGCACCTATGCCGACGAAGACGTAGGTAAAGCCCATCTGGTGCAGCTTGTCGGCGGTGAGCTCGGGGTCGCAGCCAAACTCGAACTTGACCCCGTGGGCGGCGACGAACTCGATGTCGTGCTCGATGAGTTCGGCCGGGATGCGAAACGCGGGGATGATGTGTTTGACCACGCCACCGGCGTCGGCCTCGCGCTCGAACAGGGTGACCGGGTGGCCGGCGCGGGCCAGGAAGTAGCCGGCGGAGAGGCCGGCGGGGCCGGCACCAATCACGGCGACCGGGTGCTTGTCACCGCTGCCGGCCGGCTTGTGCCAGCGCGCCTTGTACCCCTCCCAACCGAGCTCCAGGGCCACCTTTTTCAGCTCGCGGATGTTGAGGGCACTGTCGTAGTCGAGACGGGTGCAGTTGTACTGGCACTGGTGATCGCAGATGTGGCCGGTGATGGCGGGCAGGGCGTTGCGCTCGTAGATGAGCTCGAGTGCCTCCACATGGCGTCCCTCTCCCATCAGGCGGATGTACTCGGGGATGTCCTGATGGATGGCGCAGGCGCTGACGCAGGGGGCCACATAGCAGTCGGTCATGGGCAGGCTGGCGCCCACCTCGATGCGATCCTCGGACTTCCACCCCTTCTGGGTGTACTCCATGGTGAGGGCGCGCGCCGCCAGGGTCTCGAGTTTCTCCACGTCCACCCGGGTCATGCCCCAGCAGTCGGAGGCGTCGAGCTCGGCCAGGCACTCGCGCTGGCGCAGGTAGCCACCGGGTTTGAGCAGATCGGTCGCCATGGTGATGGGACGGATGCCGGTCTCGAAGATGTCGCGGATGTTGAACTTGCTGGCCCCCCCCGAGTAGGAGATGGGCAGGCGGCCGTCGAAGGCACGCGACAGCACGGCGGCCACGTTGATGGAGAGCGGGAACAGGGCACGCCCCGACATATACATCTCGTTGCCGGGCAGGCGCCCCTTGCCGTTGATCGTCCCGAGCGTGTTGGTGAGCTTGACCCCGAAGGTGAGCCCCTTCTCTTCGCCCAGCGCCATCAGCCGGGCGAGCATGGCCTTGGCCTGATCCAGCTTGAGATCGTGATCGAAGGACTCTGCACTGAGCCCCACATAGGAGAAGCCGCAGCCGTCGAGGATGGCGCGCACCCGCTCGAAGCCGAGCAGGGTGGGGTTCAATTTGACGAAGGTGTTGAGCCCCTTCTCTTCCAGCATGTAGCGGCAGATGGCCTCTATCTCGTTTGGCGGGCAGCCGTGCATGGTGGAGAGGGTCACCCCGTGCACCAGGCGCGAGGGGATGGCATCGACCATCTGCGCCAGCGCGGCGCGGCGCACCCCGAGCCCCATGCTGTCGAGGAAGGCCTGATCGGCGAGCTGCTCATGAAGCGCCTGACGGTACTCGGCAAACTTGGGATGCTGGCCCGCCTCCATCAGGTTGTGGATGAACTGCTGCATGGGGGGCTGTTTGATGCCGTCGAGGTTGTAGCCGACGCTCATGTTGAAGATGAAGGACTTGGCCTCACCCCCGAGGCGGGGGTCGAAGATGGCCTCCAGCAGGTGGAGGGCAAACCAGGCCTTGAGGTACTCGTCGAAGGCCTTTTGCAGGGTAAATTCGGTGGACCACTCGGTGTTGAAGCACTCGTCCTCGGCGTCGATGCAGGGCTTGTCCAGCTCGAGGCGATCGAGGATCTGCACCGTCTTGAGCTCCATGAAGCGACCGCCGGTGAGCCAAGCGGTCACTATGTTCTGGGCCAGCTGGGTATGGGGGCCGGCCGCCGGGCCGATGGGCGTCTCGCAACTCTCTCCGAAGACCTGGATCTTGCGCTCATCCTGCTTGCGATAAAATTCGCTGGCGGGAATACCGAAAATAGCGTGGCTCTTTTTATATTCCTCGAAGATCCGGGTAAGCAGGCTCTTGAAGGGAACGGGTCGCATAATATCGCCCATGGTGATCTCCTTGCTGCAGACATCGTAATAAGAGAGGCCTCCCTCACTGGAGGTCTATACGAGCAAGGAGAGCAACATTCAGGCCAGCGACCGCCTATCAAATAGAGTCGGCCATCATTTCGTGAGCCAAATCAGATTAATCCCCCTCAAATTCAGGCCTGGCTGACCAATGAAAATGAGAGCAAATATCAATTGCGTGGCCGTGTATTTATCAGGGGGCGGAGCGTATCAAATGCGGGGTATTTTCTATCACTTTGATACGCCCTTTATCCGGTTAAAGATGAATATTCATGCTTTTTCCATCTTCTGGGGCCGCTGCTGCGCGCCCCTCTCTGGCCAGCAGATCGCGGTACGCCGCCGGGGTGTCCACGTCCAGCAGGATCTCCGGCCACGCCAGCTCTACATGGCGGTGGGGATGAGAGAGCAGCCAGCGGCGCACCGGGCCGGTGAGCTCGGCGCGGGCCAGCTCGCCGGCCAGCGTACGGGGCATCAGCACAGGGTGGCCGGCCTCGCCACAGTAGCTGGGCAGGAGTGTTTGCTCACTCCTCTGGCGCCATAGCGCCTCGAACAGGGGGCGGGAGAGGCAGGGGAGATCCCCGTGGGTGATGAAGAGATGCTCGCTTTGGCAGGCGGCCACCCCCAGCTGCACCGAGCCGGCCAACCCGGCCAGGTAGTCGCGATTCTCGATCACCTCGATATGCTCATGACTCGCATATCGGCGCAGCAGCTCATCCCCCCGATGACCTACCACCAATATCACCCGCTGGCAGGCAGAGAGGGCATTTTTGAGACTCGCATCAAGCAAGGTTCCCCCGCGATACGGTAGCATCATTTTCCACTCCCCCATGCGGGAGGATAATCCCGCCGCCGTCATGACACAGTCACAGGGCAGCGGGTGTGGTTTATCCGTCTCGTCACTATTTATCGGGGTGATCATAATGGGAAATCCCTGTTTATCAGCCGGCTATTTTCCCGATATTGAACGCCTGCTCGGCCAATTGGTAAATAGAAATTCTGGCCCCTCATCCCTTATCGCCCTGTGCGGTGCCGGTGGCAAGACCAGCACCCTGTTCTGGCTGGCACGCCATTTTGCCCAAACCGGCCTCAGGGTATTGATCACCACCACCACCCGTATGTACCTGCCCACCCCGGATCAATACGACACCCTGATCATCGGGGAGCATGTTGGCGATGGGATGGGCGCTCGCCCGAGTGATGTGGCCGCCATAGCTCCCGGCATCACGGCGCTGTTCGCCGCCCGCGAGGGGGAAAAGGTGAGCGGCCCCTCCCCCGCCGCCCTCGACCGACTCAAGGCGCAGGGGCATTTCGACCTCATCCTGGTCGAGGCCGACGGGGCGCGCGGTCGCCTCTTCAAGCTGCCTGCGTTGCACGAACCTTGCATTCCCTCTGCCAGCGACTGGGTCATCGCCCTCACGGGCGCGCCCTGCATCGAGGCCCCGGCGGGGCCAGAGCACATCCACCGTTGGGAGCAGGTACAGGCCGTGACTGGCCTGAAGGAGGGGCAACCACTCACTCTCGCCCTGCTCGATGGCCTGCTCGATCACCCTGAGGGGATCTTCAAGGGAGCCCCAACCCAGGCCAGACGGGTCTGGCTTATCAACGGTAATTATCAAAATGAGAGGGCGTGGGAGCGCGAGCTGGCGAGCCTGCTGGGGCGTCATCCCGAACTCCACGCCATCTGGCTGGGAGCGGTACGCGAGCCTGTCGCCATCCGCTACTCGGTCTCCCATGTGGCCGACTCGACGCCCTAGCGGCGGCCACCGTCAGAGAGGTAGCTATGAATCTGTTTGCACACGCCGCCCGGCTGGAGCAGGAGAACGTCCCCTTCGCCCTGGCCCAGATCATCGAGAGCCGCGGCTCGACCCCCCGCCACCGGGCCCAGATGCTGATCCAGGCCGACGGCCAGATCGTCGGCACCATAGGGGGCGGCATGGTGGAGCGCAAGGTGATCGAGGAGGCCATCGAGGCCATCGCCGAGCGCAAGTCCCGCATCTATCACGGCCGCATGGCCCGCAACGGGGAACATGCGGTGGGCTCGGACTGTGGCGGCGCCATGTCGGTCTATATCGACGTCTACGGCCTGCGCCCGCGCCTGGTGCTGATCGGTGCCGGCCACGTAAACCGCGCCCTGGCCCAGGCGGCCGCGCCGCTCGGCTTCGACATCCACGTGGGGGACTGCTTCGAGGGGAGCCTCAATCCCGACATCTTCCCCACCGGCACCCATCTGCGCCATGGCGAAACCATGAGCGCCGCCATCGAGGCGCTCGCCATCGAGCCGACCGACTTTGTCATCATCGCCACCAACCATCAGGACAAGGAGGCCCTCGAGCGCCTCATCACCCGCCCCCTCGCCTACCTGGGTTTGCTTGCCAGCAAACGCAAGGTGCAGACCTTCACCCAGGCCCTGCGCCAGCAAGGGGTGAGCCAGGAGCAGCTGCAACGCCTGCACGCCCCCATCGGCTACAACATAGGGGCCGAGACCCCGGAGGAGATCGCCATCAGCATTCTGGCCGAGCTGCTGCAGGTGAAAAACCGCAAGCCCGTCGGCTTGCTGCAAGAAGATGTTCGCCTGACCCGTGACAAGCTGGTGGTGATCCGCGGCTCGGGGGACATGGCGACCGGGGTGGCCCTGCGCTTGCACCACGCAGGCTTTAAGGTGGCCATGCTGGATCTGCCGCGCCCGACGGTGATCCGCCGCAGCGTCGCCTTCGCCCAGGCCATGTTCGACGGCCACGCCGAGGTGGAAGGGGTGCGCGCCGAGCGGGTCGACAGCCCGGAGCAGGCCCTCGAGACCCTGGCGCGCGGCATCATACCCGTGCTGGCCGACCCCGAGTGCCACAGCTTGACCGAGCTCAAGCCGCGCTTTGTGGTCGACGCCATCCTCGCCAAGCAAAACCTCGGCACCCACAGGGAGATGGCCCCCATCACGGTGGCCCTCGGCCCGGGCTTCGAGGCGGGGCGCGACTGCGACGCCGTGATCGAGACCAACCGGGGCCACCACCTGGGCCGGGTCATCTATCAGGGCTATGCCCAGCCCAACACCGGCATTCCCGGCGTTATCGACGGCCACTCCGAGCGCAGGGTACTCAGGGCCCCGGTCGAGGGGGTGATGGAGGGGCTCTGCCGCCTCGGGGATCTGGTCAAGGAGGGGGACCCGATCGCCCGGGTCGGTGCGACCCCTGTCTTCGCGCCGCTCTCCGGCATGGTGCGCGGGCTGCTCTCTGACGGCATCGCCGTCACCCCCGGCTTCAAGATTGGCGACATAGATCCGCGCGGCGAGCGCGCCGATTTCACCACCGTCTCGGACAAGGCCCGCGCCATCGCCGGCGCCGTGCTCGAAGCCATGATGCATCTGGCCCAGCGCAGATAAGTCAGCGCGCCAACAAAAGGGCCCACCATGATGGCGGGCCCTTTTCCATTCTCGTTCCTCGAGTCGGCTTAGCCGTGCTTGACGCGGGTCTCTCCCGCCACCGACACCGGGGAGCGTTTGCCCTTGCGGCTGATGACCACCAGCGCCAGCGCGATAAGGGCGATACCGCTCCCCTCCACCGGCCCCGGGTTTTCGCCGAGCAGCCACCAGGAGAGCAGCACGCCGCTCACCGGCACCGCCAGCGTGCTGAGGCTGGCAATCCCCGCCGGCAGCTTTTTCAGCACAAACAGCCAGAGACTCCAGGCCAGCGCGGTGGCGAAGATGGCGCTGTAGGCGAGCGCACCAAACACATAAGGCTGCCAGTCGATGGGGCGCTCCGGCACCAGGGCCGCCACCAACGCCATCACCAGGGTGGCGTAGATCATCTGCCAGGTGGTGAGGGACATGAGATCCACCGACGGGTGGCGGACATACATCCGCTTGGCGATGATGGCGCTGATCCCCCAGCAGATGCCGGAGGCAATCCCCAGCAGCGCGCTCTGCATGGAATCCATATGCAGCTGCCAGGGCTCGATCACCAACAGCAGGCCGCAGGCGGCCACGCCGACCGCCAGATAGTGGAGCCTGCGCATCCGTTCCCCCAGAAAGAGCGCCGCGAAGATCACCACCCAGAACGGCATGGTGTAACTCAGGATCGCCACCTTGCCCGCCCCGCCGCTGATGAGCGCCCACTGGGCCAGCCCCACCATGCCGCAGGTCTGGAACAGGGCGATGGCCAGGGTATAGCGAAACGGGGTGGGCCTGAGATAACGGCGCCCGCGCAGGCACTGCACCAGCAGCAACACCAGGGATCCGCACAGGCAGCGCAGGGCGGTGAACTCGAACGCCCCCGCGTAGAGCATCACCTGCTTCATCACGATCCAGCTGTAACTCCAGATGGCGGTGAGCAGGACCAGTCCCCCCAGCGCCGCCATGTTCAACTTGCTACTCATTGTGCTGCCTTGTTGCTGCTGCGGCCGGGGCGGCCGCCATTCGGGGCGCCATCTTACTCCTCTGCCTCCCCCCTGCCCACCGCGGATAAGAACTGGCAGGCATAGGCTTCCCGTCTGCCAATCCCTTGCGCCAGTTAACAAAAAGGGGGCCGACGGCCCCCGGGTGATACAGGCTGCTCGACCCTACTGACTTATCAGGGTACCGGTCTTGCCGGCGATCCCCTCGGCCGCCTTCTCAAGCTGAGTGATGAGGGACTCGCGCCCCGGCCGGGAGGCGGCAAAAGAGACCGCCGCCTCCACCTTGGGCAGCATGGAGCCGGCGGCGAAGTGCCCCTGCTCAATCAGGCTGGCTGCATCCCTGACGCTCAGGCGATCGAGCCACTGCACATCGGGCTTGCCGAAGTTAATGGCCACCTTCTCCACCGCCGTCAGTATGATGAGGAGATCCGCATCGATGAGCTCAGCCAGGCGAGCGCTGGCCCAATCCTTGTCGATGACGGCGCTCGCCCCGCGCAGGTGGTTGCCCTCACGCAGCACGGGAATGCCACCGCCGCCGGCGGTGATCACCACCTGACCGGCCGCCAGCAGGGCGCACACCGTCTCTTTCTCGATGATGTCGACCGGCTTGGGCGAGGCGACCACCCGGCGATAGCCGCGGCCGGCGTCCTCCTTGAGCCGCTCGCCCTTGGCCATCAGGGCTTCGGCCTCTTCCTTGCTGAAGAAGCCACCGATGGGCTTGCTCGGATCGAAAAAGGCGGGGTCGTTTTTATCCACTTCCACCTGAGTCACCAGGGTCGCCACCGGGGTGGGCAGACCCAACTCGAGCAGCGCCTCGCGCAGGGCGTTTTGCAGGTCATAGCCGATATAGCCCTGGCTCAGTGCCACGCAGACCGACATGGGCAGGTGCGGCGCCTTGGGGTCGTGACGGGCCGCCACCTCGAACGCCTGCTGGATCATCCCCACCTGGGGGCCATTGCCATGGGTGAGCACCACCTGGTGCCCGTCGGCGATAAGGCGGGCGATGACCCGCGCCGTCCCCTGCACCGCCTTCATCTGCTCGGGCAGGTTGTTGCCCAGGGCATTGCCGCCGAGCGCCACCACGATTCTCTGTTTCATCTTGCGCCTCTCTGTTGGGATGACCCGGCCACGGGGGCCAAGGCCGCATTGAAGGGATCGCGGGCCAGGAAGCGCCCCGCCCCGCGCCTGCCGACAAACTCGCCCTCCCGGGCCACCACCTCGCCCCGACTCAGGGTGAGGCGCAATAGGCCGCGGCAGTGCATCCCCTCGTAGGGGGAGTAGTCGGCGTTATCGTGCAGATGTTGGTGTTCGATCAGCTGCTCGCCCCTAGGATCGATCACCACCAGATCGGCGTCGGCGCCGAGACTCAGGCTTCCCTTGCGCGGCCAGAGGCCAAACAGGCGAGCCGGGTTGGCGCTGGTCAGCGCCACGAAGCGCGACGGCGTGATGCGCCCCGTCATCACCCCCTCGGAGAAGAGCAGAGGGAGGCGGTTCTCCACCCCCGGCAACCCGTTGGGGCAGCGGCTGAAGTCCCCCCGCGACAGGGCCAGACGCTGGGCGTGGGAGAAGCTGCAGTGATCGGTGGCCAGGGTGTCGATATCCCCCGCGGTCACGCCCACCCAGAGCTTGTCGAGTTCGCTGCGGGGGCGCAGCGGCGGGCTCAGCAGGTAGTCGAGGCCGTTTTCGCGGAAGTAACAGGCCTCGTCGAGCAGCAGATACTGGGGGCAGGTCTCGACCCACACCGGCTGCCCCTGACGGCGCGCCAGCTTGAGGTAATCGAGCCCCAGGCCGTTGGAGAGGTGGACGATATAGAGGGGGGCATCCCCGGCCAGCCGGGCCAGGTTGATCATGCGCCCTATGGCCTCGGCCTCACACTCGAGGGGGCGGCTCAAGGCGTGGTAGTAAGGGGCCGTGTGACCGGCGGCGAGCAGGGCGGCGCGCCGCTCGGCGATGGCGGCGTCATTCTCCGGGTGGACCGCGGTCAATGCCCCCACCTCCTTGAGGCGCGTCAGCGCCCGCAGCACGTCTGTGTCCCCCAGCTTGTACTGGTAGGTGAGGTAGAGCTTGAAGCTGCTCACCCCCGCCTCCACCATGCTGGCCATCTCATGGAGGATGGCGTCGTCCACGTGCTGCACCACGCCGTGAAAGCCGTAGTCGATCACCGCCTGACCACCCGCGTACTCATGATAAAGGGCCAGCTGATGGTGCAGATTGCACCCCGCCGGCCCGAATCCCATGTGGTCGATGATGGTGGTGGTGCCGCCACAGGCGGCGGCCCGGGTGCCGCTGTAAAAGTCATCGCAGCTGCGGGCGATCCCCACGTCGATATTGAAGTGAGTGTGGGCGTCGATCCCCCCCGGCATGACGTAACAGCCGGCGGCGTCGATCACCTCGCAACCGGGGGCCATCAGACTGGTCCCCCGGGCGCGGATCACCCCCTCCTCGATGAGGAGATCCTCGCGATACTCCCCCGCCTCGTCGACCAGGGTGCCATTGATGATGAGTCGTCTCATCCCTGACTCCTGTCACAACGCCCCGCGGGCGCGCCGCGGGGCAAGAGGGCTTGGCGCCCTATGTTGCTCAAGAGGGCCTAGCCCTCGAGCTCGCTGAGGTATTGCAGGGGGATCACGGCATACATGGCGGCGCATTTCACCAGGTGATCCTTCCAGGTCTTCTCGTTCGGGGCGTGGGCCTCGGGCTCCTTGCCCGGGCCAAAGCCGATGACCGGAATGCCGTGGCGGCCCATGATGGAGACGCCGTTGGTGGAGAAGGTCCACTTGTCGATCAGCGGCTTCTTGTTAAAGAGCCCCTCGTAGGCGCGGGCCAGGGTCTTGACCGTGATGTGATCCTCTTCCACCTTCCAGGTCGGGAAGTAGCACTCGGTGGGGTAGACCAGGCCGGTGTAGGCCGGGCGATCGTACTGATACATGGAGACCTCGGCACCGGCCGCCTTGACCGCCGGCAGGGCACGGATCTCGTCGAGCGCCCCCTCCCAGGTCTCGCCCCAGGTGAGGCGACGGTCGATGGAGACGGCGCAGCTGTCGGCCACGGCGCAGCGGCTTGGCGACGTGAAGAAGATCTCGGAGACGGTCAGGGTCCCCTTGCCGAGGAAGTCGTCATGGCCGAGGTGGTGGCTGAGCGCCTGCAACTCGCCGAGGATGGGGCCCATCTTGAAGATGGCGTTGTCGCCGCGCTCGGGCGCCGAGCCGTGGCAGCTCACCCCCTGCACCTCGACCCGGATCTCCATGCGTCCGCGCTGGCCGCGGTAGATGTTGCAATCGGTGGGTTCGGTACTGACCACGAATTCGGGGCGGATCTTGCTCTGCTCTATGATGTACTGCCAGCAGAGGCCATCGCAGTCTTCCTCTTGCACGGTGCCGGTCACCAGCAGGGTGTATTGGTCCTCGAGCCCCAGATCCTTGATGATCTTGCCCGCATAGACCATGGAGGCCATGCCCCCCTCCTGATCCGAGGCGCCGCGGCCACCGATGATCTCGTGATCTTCCATCCCCTCATAGGGATCGAAGGTCCAGTTGGCCATGTTGCCGACCCCCACGGTATCGATGTGGGCATCCATGGCGATCAGGTGCGGGCCGTGGCCGATATAGCCGAGCACGTTGCCCATGGGATCGATCTCGACCTTGTCGAAGCCGACCCTCTCCATCTCCTCTTTGATGCGCAGCACCACGCGCTCCTCATCGCAGCTCTCGCTCGGGATTGCGATCATGTCGCGCAGGAAGGCGCTCATCTCGGCGCGATACTTGTGGGCCTGCTCCAGCACCATTTCAAACGGAATTTGCTTGCTCATCGTCATCTCCAACGCTTGTCAACCGGCGGCGCCAGCACAGGGCGCCGACCTCAATCTGCTCGCCCCCGAGGTGGAGGCCCCGTTCACCCCTCAGATGGGGTGCTTGCCTTCCCACACCACCTCGCGGTAGTGGGCCACATCGGTATCCCCTTCGGTGTTGACCAGCAGCACCACCGACTCCTGGTTGAGCCCGAGGCGCGCCATCAGGGCCTCGCGCTGTGGATGGTGGCGCACCGCCACCAGCAGCCCGACCCCCACGGCGCCCGACTCGCCCGAGACGATGCGCGAGTCCTCACCCAGCGGATTGCCAAGCACCCGCATGCCGAGCGCCGAGACCTTGTCGTGACAGGAGACAAACTGGGTGGCGCAGCCCTTGAGCAGCGGCCAACCGAGGGGGTTGGGTTCGCCGCAGGCGAGCCCGGCCATGATGGTGCGCATCTCGCCCCCCACGTTGACCATCTCCCCGGCGACCCCGGAGCGGTAGAGACAATCCGCCTGATCCGGCTCGACGATGATGCTGTGCAGCTCACGGGCACCGAAGCAGTCCACCAGATAGCCGAGCACCCCGCCCGCCAGGGCCCCGACCCCGGCCTGCAACAGCACATGGGTGGGTTGTTTGATGCCCATTGCCTGCATCTGCTCCACCGCTTCGTCGGCCAGGGTGGCGTAGCCTTGCATGATCCAGGTGGGGATCTCGGTGTAGCCCTCCCAGGCGGTGTCCTGCACTATGTACCAGCCGCGCTCCTCGGCCATCTTCATGGTCAGGCGTACGGTGTCGTCATAGTTCATGTCGGTGACGATGCACTCGGCCCCCAGGCTCAGGATGTGATCCACCCGCTCCTGGGCCGAGCCCTTGGGCATGTAGACCACCGCATGCTGACCCACCTGTTTGGCGGCCCAGGCGACGCCGCGCCCGTGGTTGCCATCGGTGGTGGTGGCGAAGGTCATGGGCTCCTTGATGGTGCGTTTGATGAGATCGAAGGTGAACTCCTCCACCGCCACCCCGAACTTGTTGCACAGCAGGTTGGCGATGGCGTAGACCCCGCCCAGCATCTTGAAGGCGTTGAGGCCGAAGCGTTTGGACTCATCCTTGACCAGGATCTGCTTCACCCCCACATAGGCGGCCAGGGCCTGCAGGTCGCACAGGGGCGTTGGCTCGTAACCGGCCAGTTTCTTGTGGAAGGCGCGCGCCTTCTGGGCCTCGGCGCGGGAGAAGAGAGGGGACGTTTCACCGGTAAAAAAGCGGTTATCGGCAATATCCATCTTCAGGGAAAATTGGGACATGCGTACCTCGCAAGACAAGCCTGAGTGAGCCTGGCCTCGCCGGGTGACCCGCGATATTCGGGCCCCCTGGGGAGACGACTCACCATGATTAATCCGGGGCGGGAGAGTTATTTCCCGCCCCCTGCTTTCGTTATTTATTTGACCCGTTTCTGGGCCTCTTTGAGCAGCGCCTCAAGGGTTTCACCCGGTGCGAAAAATTTACGGGCGACGATCATGGCCGCGATGATATAGGGCTTCCAGCTCGCCTCTTTGTATGTGGCGATGCGGTATTTCTCGAATACCCCTTCGGTCACTTCCCCCTCCTTGCAGGAGACGCCGGAAATATCCGCCGGCAGGCAGTGCATATAGAGCGCCTCGCCCCCCTTGGTGTGCTTCATCATCTCCTCGGTGCAGTGCCAATCCTTGTGCTTGGCATTCTGCTCGAGGCAGTGTTTCTCCAGATCTTTCAGGCCGGCGTGATCGTTGGCGCGCAGCAGCTCGGTGCGCTGCTCCATCACCTTGTAGGGCGCCCAGGACTTGGGATAGACGATGTCGGCATCCTTGAACGCCTCCTCCATGGAGGTGACCTGACGGAAGCTCCCGCCGGAGGCCTTGGCGTTTTCCTTGGCCACCTCGATCACATCCGGGATCAGGTCATACCCCTCGGGATGGGCCAGGGTCACGTCCATGCCGAAACGGGTCATCAGACCTATGATGCCTTGCGGCACCGAGAGCGGCTTGCCGTAGCTGGGGGAATAGGCCCAGGTCATGGCAATCTTCTTGCCCTTGAGGTTTTCCAGGCTGCCGAAGTGCTCCTGCAACCAGGCCAGATCGGCCATGGACTGGGTCGGGTGGTCGATGTCGCACTGCAGGTTCACCAGGGCCGGGCGCTGGGGCAGCACCCCCTTCTCGAACCCTTCGTCGAGCGCCGCACCCACTTCGCGCATATAGGCGTTGCCGGCCCCGAGATACATGTCGTCACGAATGCCGATGGCATCGGCGCAAAACGAGATCATGTTGGCGGTCTCGCGCACCGTCTCGCCGTGGGCGATCTGGGACTTGCCCTCGTCGAGATCCTGCTGGGCCAGGCCGAGCAGGTTCAGGGCCGAGGCGTAGGAGAAGCGGGTGCGGGTGGAGTTGTCGCGAAAGACCGAGATGCCAAGGCCGCTATTAAAGAGCCTGGTCGCGATATTTTCGCCGCGCAGTGTCTTGAGCGCCTCGGCAATTTTTAATACCAGCTCCAACTCCTGGGGCGTCTGCTCCCAGGTCAGCAGAAAGTCTTTTTCATGCAGGCCGGATTTGAGGTTTTTGATCTCTTTAATTAACTGGTTCACGTCTTTCATCATTCGCCCCGCTCATTGACTGAGAATATGGATGGCGCTCTGGGTTAATAACGAATGCCACCATCACAATGAACCGGGGTGAACACTCGAAAGCGCGGTCAACACAGAGCAATCAATTAGCGTGCCAAGCACCCGACGCAATAACGCGGCGGCCGCAACGCCCTCATTAGCGTGACCCCATTCACAAAAGAGGCCACAAGCCGGCAAGCCCCCGGCCGAGACGACGAGCACGGCAGAAAAAAAACCGCCCCGCCGCAGCGCCCAAAGGGAGCCCACGAAGGAGCCAGACGGCAAAAATGATAATAATCGGGTGGGGATTATCAGATTGATAAAGGAAGGGGTGAGAGGGGGGGGAGGAAAAGTGATGGCGCTTGTCCAATCGAGCACTCTCCCCCGCAGACGAGGGGAACAGGGCCGAGTGCGAGTTCGAGCTCGATGCCAAGAACGGTTCATCCCCGCGGACGCGGGGAACAGGTGATCGTGAAGTTTTTCGGCACATCGACAGCCGGTTCATCCCCGCGGGCGCGGGGAACAGTATATCGATGAAGCTGCAAGCAATTGAATTTTCGGTTCATCCCCGCGGGCGCGGGGAACAGTAGGAGTTCGGCGGGGGTCATTACGCCGGCTCCGGTTCATCCCCGCGGACGCGGGGAACAGATCCCGCTGAAGGTATCCGCCAGGCGGGTCAGCGGTTCATCCCCGCGGGCGCGGGGAACAGGAAGTGAGCCATAGCCTCAAAGAATTGGCGGTCGGTTCATCCCCGCGGGCGCGGGGAACAGTTGCCGATAACCCTATTTATCGGCATCACGGACGGTTCATCCCCGCGGGCGCGGGGAACAGGCCGACTCAGACGCAAACGCGAGAATCGTAATCGGTTCATCCCCGCGGGCGCGGGGAACAGAAAGCCCCCGTCCCCTATGGCGTGTGGCGCCGCGGTTCATCCCCGCGGGCGCGGGGAACAGCCCTGCTAGAGGTGAAGCCCTTTATTACTGCGCGGTTCATCCCCGCGGGCGCGGGGAACAGTCGTAACCGGTGGGGGCAGTGGCCCCCATTTTCGGTTCATCCCCGCGGGCGCGGGGAACAGTTGAGGTCCATTGCCACCGGCCCGTTGAAGTGCCGGTTCATCCCCGCGGGCGCGGGGAACAGCAAGGAAAACCTCGCCGAACCGAAGGTCGTGGCGGTTCATCCCCGCGGGCGCGGGGAACAGCTGCTCGTCTCATCGTAGCCAAACGCTGGCGGCGGTTCATCCCCGCGGGCGCGGGGAACAGGGACTGCTGGTTTGAGGGAAATATTACTAGTGCGGTTCATCCCCGCGGGCGCGGGGAACAGCGCCCGGATATCGTAAGCATTCGTAACGTTGCCGGTTCATCCCCGCGGGCGCGGGGAACAGCCGAAGCCGCCGCCAGCGCCGTTGATCTGCGCCGGTTCATCCCCGCGGGCGCGGGGAACAGCCCCATGACGTTTATACCGCTGCATAAGGAGGCGGTTCATCCCCGCGGGCGCGGGGAACAGCAGTATTCCATCAGCAGGTCCTGCACGTCGGCCGGTTCATCCCCGCGGGCGCGGGGAACAGGCCAGAGCCGAGTACAGCGCCAATACCTGCCGCGGTTCATCCCCGCGGGCGCGGGGAACAGTACATATTCCAGCTCTCGTAGCGACAAATACTCGGTTCATCCCCGCGGGCGCGGGGAACAGCATAGCGCCACCGATTCCCGTGGGCGCACCATCGGTTCATCCCCGCGGGCGCGGGGAACAGTGACCACTCTCACGAGCAACATTCTCAAAACCCGGTTCATCCCCGCGGGCGCGGGGAACAGAGATGCACAACTCAAGGGGGTAGTATGACGGACGGTTCATCCCCGCGGGCGCGGGGAACAGGGTGCATATACCAAGGCGGTCACCGCCATCACCGGTTCATCCCCGCGGGCGCGGGGAACAGGTGGTGCCATCGCCACCGGTGGCGGGATCGCGCGGTTCATCCCCGCGGGCGCGGGGAACAGTTCTTCTCCTGAATGCGAGCGTACTCGAAGCCCGGTTCATCCCCGCGGGCGCGGGGAACAGTGCCGATGATGAAATTTAAATAGACCTGTGGCCGGTTCATCCCCGCGGGCGCGGGGAACAGAAGGGCTACTCTTACCAGCGCGGCGGCAACGTCGGTTCATCCCCGCGGGCGCGGGGAACAGGCCCATTGTGGCGAATACATTCGCCCGAGGGTGCGGTTCATCCCCGCGGGCGCGGGGAACAGAGAAACCAGCCCACCCTTAGCAGCATCATCAGCGGTTCATCCCCGCGGGCGCGGGGAACAGATTGTGGGACTCGTCCATCAAGAGAACAGCGCCGGTTCATCCCCGCGGGCGCGGGGAACAGGCATCGGCAAGGGAAAGAAAGGGGAAGGGGGGCGGTTCATCCCCGCGGGCGCGGGGAACAGGAGGCCGACAAACTCAGATATTCGGCGCGATACGGTTCATCCCCGCGGGCGCGGGGAACAGTTACTCTGGCCTCGGAGGCGTTTAGCTGTTGCCGGTTCATCCCCGCGGGCGCGGGGAACAGTAGCACTGAGCTCGCAGGTTCCTGGCTATCTCCGGTTCATCCCCGCGGGCGCGGGGAACAGGTCGTCATCCGCGAGCAGGTCATTGAGCGTGGACGGTTCATCCCCGCGGGCGCGGGGAACAGGCGTTGGCGTGCGACCTGCTGCTCCCGGCTGTCGGTTCATCCCCGCGGGCGCGGGGAACAGCTCGGGCATATCCTCCACTAAGCGCACGTAGCCGGTTCATCCCCGCGGGCGCGGGGAACAGCCAGCTTCTCCTCCAGCATGTCCAGATGTTGGCGGTTCATCCCCGCGGGCGCGGGGAACAGCGATACAGCTGAGCGATACCCCCCCTCCTGTGCGGTTCATCCCCGCGGGCGCGGGGAACAGCCCTGGCTACCGCTCAGTCCGATGTGATGTCCACGGTTCATCCCCGCGGGCGCGGGGAACAGAATCGGGCCGTAAACGGCCCTTGCGGGGGGCGCGGTTCATCCCCGCGGGCGCGGGGAACAGGCGCGGAGGAGCAGGCCAACGCGCTCCGCCAGCGGTTCATCCCCGCGGGCGCGGGGAACAGGCTTTTAGCGCAGCATCAACTGAGACCCCTGCCGGTTCATCCCCGCGGGCGCGGGGAACAGACTTAACAGATGCTATTGATTTTGATGGCTTTTTCCAACCATAAAAAAGCCACCGACTAATCCAGATTGTTAATGAACGCTAAGCTATTGATTTTCAATGGGTAGAAAAGAGACCAATCGGCAACCATCGAGGTCCACCGGCACCCTTCGATTAGAGCCCAGGGTTTGAAAGTCAAACCCCGAGTCGTTATTGGCAGGCCAGGCCATCACGATATTGCCCTGCTCCACCAAGGCCTCGCACTGCTGCCAGATCATCTCGCGCACCCGGCGCGACACCTCTCCCACATAGACACCGGCACGCACCTCGAGTAACCAGACCGCGAGCCGACCGCGCAGGCGCGGCGGCACATCTTCGGTCACCACCACCAGCATGCTCATCACTGACTCCTGTGACCGGCGTCCCCCATGCCGGCGGGTTCGGGAATGGCGGGGGGCTGGGCATCTGCGGGGGCTTCGGGCGGGGTGATGCCCCCGGCCAAGAGCACCTCCTCGATAAGCGGGATGAGTTTCTCCAGGGTGCGCTGCTTGTTAAAGCTGTCACGACAAGCCAGGCGCACGGCGCGATCCGGGTTGGCGTCGCCGCGTGCGGCAATCTCGAAGGCCTGGGGCACCACTGTCTCAAACTTGATGATGTCGGCGATGTCATAGACAAACGAGAGCGGCTTGCCGCTATGAATAAAGCCGATGGCGGGGGCATAGCCTGCCGCCAGGATGGCTGCCTCCGTGATGCCATAAAGGCAGGAGGTGGCCGCGCTGATGCATTTATTGGGCAAGTCTCCCTTGTCCCAGTCCTTGGGGTCATAGCGCCGCCCCTGCCACTTCACCCCATAGCGCGCGGCCAGCAGCTTGTAGGTTTCCCGCACCCGCGCCCCTTCGATGCCGCGCAGTTGATCCACCGAGCGGCGGCTGGGGGGCGGCTCGCCAAAGCGCAGCTCAAACATCTTGCGCACCACCTTGAGACGCAGATCCTCGTCGAGGGCCAGCTTGGCCTGATAGAGCAGCCGATCGGAGCGAGCCCCGCCCGGCTGGCCTGCGGCATAGAGGCGCACCCCGGCCTCTCCCACCCAGACCAGCAGGGTCCCCGCCGTGGCCGCCAGCTTGACGGCGGCGTGCGAGACCCGGGTGCCGGGTTCGAGCATCAAACAGGCGACGGTGCCGATGGGGATGTGAGTGCGGACCCCCTCTTTATCCACCAGCACAAAGGCACCGTCGATCACATCGAGCTGGCCATATTTGAGAAACAGCATGGCCCGGCGATCCTTGATGGGTAGCGGCTTGAGGGGCGGCAACATCAGGCCCGTCCCAACGAGAGCAGACCACAACCCAGAGACTTGGCCGGGCCAATCCCACCTTGCAGCGCCGCCAACAGGGCGTGGGTGTCGTTCACCCTTAAGTAACCCTCGAAGGTGGCCGTCAGTACGCTCAGGCGACTATCTCCCTTACGTCCCTGCTGCATGGTTGAGCCGCTGACCAGCGCCTGTAGCAGGGTAAAACCATGGCGCTCACCCTGACGGGCGAGCCAGGCCAGCTGATCGTGTTCGTAACACAGGCCTCGGCGCTTGCCATCCCGGGTCACGGTTGGGTTGGCCTGCAGGCGAAAGCGATAGGAGCCTGCAGGTTCGAGCCACTGCTCGGGGGCAAAGTGCTTCTCTTGCACCTCTCCTTGCAGGTAATAAGGAAGATCGCGCAGCGGCCCCCAGTTACCCGCGGTTTGCGACTGCACCAACAGCTGTGGCTGTTGCCAGTTGGCCGTGGGCTCGAGGCGCCACAAGAATCGCTCCGGCGCCGTCTGCTCATCGGGAGCAAAGGCCCGGGCCAGAGTGCGATGCAATTCATAAGGATTGGCCAGATCCCGGCGCGCCTCCCGGCTTTTGGGATTGAGGATCAGTTTGCTCAGGAACATGGCACCTCCTGCGGATCCAAGGGCTGGGTGGTAACAAAACGCGGCCCGAAACGGCGCTCGGCAAAGGGGGCAATGGGTTGGTCGAGTCGCACCGCCCCTTCACTGGCCTCGAGCAGCAGACGACGACCCTGACGCCCTGCCCCCTTGCTCAACTCGGGATAGTTGCGCAAGGCAGTCAGGAGATCGCCCTCATGCAAGCCATCTGGTAAGTAAACCGGCGGTGAAGGCAGACACCCTTTTCGGCCCAGGCTCAGGGGCCAATGGGGGTGGCGCAGCGCCTGGTGAATACGCGCCAACAGGGCGGCCTCCCCCTCGAGGCCAACCAGAAAGGCGGCATCGCTCAGGTAGTAGCGGGGGCTGACCACGGTGCGATTCATGTCGACCTTACCGGCCGCATTCAGGATGCCGGTGGCGGTTTGATAGTCGCGCAGCACCACCCCTTCCCTGTCTACTCGCACGCCCATGATGAGGGCGGCGAGATCGTCGACCGGCTCGCTCCGATCCCGCCCCAGAGCGGCGCAGACCAGTCCCAGCACCCCCGACTTGGAGGGCTCTAGCTGGGTATCGCGTTCATCGAAGCGGCTGGTGGTGCCCCAAGATTGCAGGGGCCCCTGCAGCCGCAGTAGCAGTGTCGGCATCTTACTCCTCCCACTGGGTCTCGACGGCATCGCGTACCCAGGCGGCCAGATCACTGACCGAGCCGCGGGCCAGGCTGTTTTCGAGCTGCCACTTGCCGGTGAGATCGATATGGGCCCAACGATCGCCGGCATCCCCATAGACGGGGGCGAGCTTACGCTCGTAGTCAGCGAGCACCGCCACCGACTGCTCGGTCAGGCTCTTGTCATGACGCGGCTGGACGGGGCGCTCGAAGGCGTTGGCCAGGTTGAGGGGGCTTTTACGCAGACTCACCCCGATAAACTCGGGCAGGTTGTGAGCGGCGAAGCTGTTCTGTTTGCCGGTCGGGATGGCGCGCACCATGGCCTGGATCAGGGCCTCGATGGCAGAGGCGGTGAGCTCCTTGTCCTCTTGCAGGTTGTTCAGCAGCTTGCTGACATCGAGCGCCGCGTAGCGATAGAAGGTGGCGGAGTTGAATTCGACCTGACCAATCATGCCGGCACCGGTCTCATCAGGGCCACCGACGTCATCGACCGCGGTGAAGTAGTCAAAGTCACGCTCCACCCTGTGAGTGCTGATGGCGTGAGCCACCTGGCAGGCGGCATCCTGATTGACCTGAGGCAGGTCGGCCAGCATACGGCCGAAGAGGGCAACATCCACCGCCTTGCCACCATCGAGCAGTGTCTTGGCCTGCTTGGCCAACTCGGCCGGGATGGCTGCCTTACTCTCTTTTTTCCCCTTTTTCTCACCCACTGCCGGAATGATCAGGGCGTCCCAGTGCGCTTCAACCAGTGCGGCAAAACCGGCAATCTCGCGCTCACCCAAAAACAGCAGATATTCGGTCTTGCCATCGTCCTTGAGCTTGAGCCCGGCGGCGGCGAGGGCCACTTCAATCTTGCCGGCAGCCTCTTCCTGATCGCGCCCGGCCAGTCTTTCCAGCAACAGAGCCTGCAACTTCTTGGTACGCAGCGCCCGATACTCGGCCGGGATCAGTTGCTGGTCACGGCTATAGAGGCGTACGGCACGCTTGAAACACTGGCTACTGACACGCGCGCGGCGCTGGCCACCGAAGAGGGCGTCTTTGGGTGCCCCGGTATCGTCACGGTTGAGGTTAGAGGGGGCAAAGTTCTGGATCAGATGCAGTTCAACAAACAGGGTCATGGTTTCTCTCCTTGAAAGATTTAATCGTTTGAATCGGCAGTGGCCGCGATGCGGTAAAAGTCACTGGCCCAACGGCGACGCAACTTATCGAGCGCCTCGGGACGAGTGGGGTTAAGCCAGTCGGTGAGATCCCAAAGCAGACGCTGATAATCGATGGCCAGCTCGTGGGATCTCAGCAGCGTCACGCAGTGGCGCAGTGGCTCGGCCAGGGTCTCGCCATCGCTCTCAAGTAGGGCGATAAAGCGCCCCTCGATGGATGGGCTCTGCTCCTGCTTGCGATAGAGAACGCCCATCGCCTTGGCCAGGGTCATCTCACTGTGCTTTGGATGAAGCGCAAAAAGCCCGGCCACCAGGTAGTGGGACTGGCGACGAGCCGAGTCGGGATGCTCATCGGCTGCGATAAAGGGCTCAACGTAGGGAAAGACGCGGGGCGCCGTGCCGGGGGCAAAGGTGAGACTGCGGCGCAGCTCGGCCAAGGCCCCGCGGTTGCTTTGTAACAATCGCTGCAGATGGTCGACAAAAAGCTGATCACTCATTGAAGCTCTCCTGTTTCGTTAAGGGCTGTCAGTTGCTCCCGGATGGCTGACCACAAGCGGGGCTGCGCCTTGGCATTGGCACGCCAGAGGCGGACACTGCCTCCCTGGCTGGCCAGCAGGATCTCCCACGCCGCCAGGGCGGCCTCTTTCAATACCTGCTGCCACTGCCGCTCTACAGCATCGGGGTCTTGTTCAAGCTGCGCCAGGGTGGTCATCAGAGCGCGCTCGGCGCGGGCAAAGAAGAGCGGGGCCACCGGGCCTGCCTCAAACAGAGCGCGGGCACGGCTGCGGGTATCTTTCTGCTGGCTGTCTGGCAGGGTATCGGCAATCAGTTGGACGGCGGCCCCTTTGAGCGAGGCAAACAGGGTCTCGGCCATCTCCAGCATCAGGCGGGTCGCTCGGGTCACCTCGGGTTGCTCCAGCAGAGCCTGCGGCAACTCCAGCTGCTCGACGCGCCAGCGCAGCAGCTTGGCCTGATCGCTGGCAAGGCCGGCGACCAACAGACGAAGGTCGGCTTTGCCCAGCGATTCGTTTAGACGGGTGGCATTTTCCAGGATGGCGGCCGGGCGCGAGCCCCCATCGGGGAGCAGGGCAGGCAGATCGCGCCAGAGGGCTCGCCCTTCACTAAAGGTGAGGCGCACCAGTCCGTTGCTGCCCTCCCGAAAGTTGGCCATGGGGTCGGGGGCATGAGGGTCCTCTTCCAGCCCTTGCCCGGCGGCAAAGCGTAGCCAGCGGATAGCGCCATCCTCCTCTCGTTGAAACAGCACGGCGCGGGTCTGGCGGGTGAAGCGATCGTTGGGGCCAGTGGCAAGTAGAGGAGGCGATGTCAGATTGGTGACGGTGAGCGCGGGTCGCTCCCAGCTCGGCAAGTCTTCATGGTCAGGCAAGGCGGGATGCAGGCTCAGGATAAGGGTCTGCGCCAGGGTATCCCCCAGCGGCAAGACGGCCGCCGTATTTGCCAGCGGGCCCGCCTTGTCGGCATCACGAAACACCTTGACCAGACCACCCGGCGTGCACTGTAAAAAACCGAGCAGGGTTCGAATGGCGTGAGCCGGCGAGATGGCATCTGGCGCTGTGTCCATCGAGTGGTTAAACACCACAGGCGCATTGCCGCTGACGCAGGCCAGATCAATCTGTGACCAGGGCTTGAACTTCTCGCAGGTCCCGCCCGCCGTGGCCAACGCCGCCACCTGCATAAAGGGATGCTCGGGGTGAAACAGCCAGAAACGATCGCGCCACTTTTCCAGGTAGGCGGTGATGGTCTCGGTGGGCAGCCCATGGCTAAACCAGTGGCGCAAGTCCCGTTGACCCCAGCTAGGCGTGTGTGCGCTCAGGGCTCTATGGGTGATGGCAAGCAGCAGGCGATATTGAGCCATTAAGGAGGGTGGCGCCGTTTCGGCCAGGGCCACTATCTGCGGCGCCTGCTCAAAGAGGGCCAGCAGGCCCAGCTCCCTGACCTCGCCGCTTGGCATCCTGACCGGCAGCCAGGGCTCGTCGAGCAGATTAAAACGCATTGTCATTGTCACTCCTTTGGTTATTCCCTGTTCCGGTAGATAAGCCCCAACTCCCCATCGAGCCAAACCACCAGCCTGCCATCCAGTTGCGCCCTGCCGTCGCTATCGAGCAACAGCGGGTAGCTGTGGCGAAGCAGCGGGCTCTGGGCAAAAGCCTGCACGTCGGGTTGCTGCTTGATGGCCTTAACCAGGACTTGATTGGAGAGGCTGAGCTGGCGGGCACAGAGCTGGCAGGCCAGTTCAGTTGAAAGCGGTACATCGAGCGCAAAGGGCTCAGCGTCTGGGGTCAGGGCCACCCCCTTGTCAGAGACAAAGAGCGGGATCACGGTGACGCTGGGTTTGCCCAGTCGGGTGCAGTTAATTAAGCCCTTCTCCTCGCCCTCCCCCTCTTCGTAACCTCTGGGTTTGTTCGAATAAGTACCAAGATCCGCATCGGCTCTGATAACAATATTGCGGGCCAGCTGCCGCTGGTGTTGCTCTGCGGCCAGATAAGTGGCGTAGCTGTATTCCTCGATATATTGGCGTAGCGCCTCACTCACCGGATCGGGCAACTCACCGTCGCCATAGACGGCCTGTACCAGCCGATCGATATCCTGGGGCAGTTGCAAGCTGGTTTCGCCGAGGAGCCGCACCCAGGTCATGGCGAGCAGGTAGGGATCGTAGACAAAGCGCCAACGGGTGGTCGCCAAATCGGGTAATTCACCGGGTAAGAGTCCGGCCACCGTCAACACCGGCTGGCGATGGGGCCCGGGGCGTGCTGGGCGTTGATGGCGATGCAGCCGCCCCACCCGTTGCAGCAGCAGATCGACCGGAGCGAGATCACTGATTAAAAAGTCAAAATCGATGTCCAACGATTGCTCGACAACTTGGGTTGCCACCAACAGGGCCCGGGCCGGACGTTTCCCCTCTTTACCAAAGGTGGAGAGCACGGCAGCTTCTCGCTGTGCCCGTTCATCGGCGGGGAAACGGGCATGAAAAATCTGCAGGATGAGATCTTCCGGTGCCTTGGCCTTGAGCAGGCTATAGAGCTGCTGCGCCCGCTCGACCGTATTGACGATGATGGCGCCACTGCCCCCGTGGGTCAGGGCCTCAAGTGCTACGCAGAGCAACTCCTCGGGTGTCGTACCGCATCCGGCCAACCGGACGGGCTCCATCATTCGGCTTTCTATCTGGTCATCCCAGTCGAGGCCCCTGTCATCGGCCAACACCAGCCGCGGATAGGCAAGCTCTGGCAGCACGGCAGGGTCAACCCGCCATGCCTTGAGCAAACCATCACGACGCTTTGTTGGCAGGGTGGCACTCATCAGGATGACTGAGCAGCCCAGACCTTTTAGCCAGCGCAGCAGCGCCTCAATCAGCCCTTCGGTATAGGTGTCGTAGGCATGTACCTCATCGAGTACCACTACCCGATTGGCCAGCCCCCAGAGCCGTACGAAGTGATGTTTGACGTTCAGCACAGAGAAGAGCGCCTGATCGATAGTGCCCACTCCATAGGGAGCGATCAGCGGTCGCTTGCGACGGGAGAACCAGCGGGCGGCCTCGATCCCCTCACTCTGCTTGCCATCCTCACCCCACACATCCTTGAGCGCGGCCATCATCTCCTGACGGGCGGCACCACCGTGGATCAGTTGCAGATCGGGCGCCGGTCCGTGAGCAAAAGCGTCCATAAACTGGCGAGCACGGGCAAACAGGGCATTGCCGGTAGCCTGGGTTGGCAAGGCCAGATAGAAGCCGCGATGGCCATTGGCACGCTGCAAGTGCAGGTGTGCCATAAAGGCGAGCTCGGTCTTGCCCTCCCCCATGGGTGCCTCCACCAGCAGCAAAGCCGGCCCCTGGCTCTGTTGTAACAGGGCAACGCCCTGTTGCTGCAAGGCTCTCGGCGTGACCGGTTGATCGGCAGCCAACATTTGGCCCAGTTGCCTGTCGAGTGACACTGGCTCGGATAGCATGGGCACAAAGGAACGCCAGCCGATGGTCGCCAGCGCCTGATGAGCCAGCGCCTTGGCATGGAGGTAATGTTGTCTGAGATCGTCGTGACGAATACCGAGGGAGAACCACTCAAGGTTGGAGCCGATCCAGTCGGCGATAGACGTTAGCCCTGCCAGCCAGTTGATGGCCGGCAGCGTCAACTCATCAGTGGTAGCCACTCCTGATGGGGTCAGCACCTTCCAGTAGGCATCGAGCAATGCCTGCCGGGCTTGCTGCCATGCTTTATCTTCACGCAGCGGCAAACCATCCCCAACTTCCTTTGTGGTCAGCGGGTAACCGTGATGAGCCCCAACTGCTTCAGCCACCTGAGTGCACCAGATGACATCGGCACCAGTGTGTGCCGATAGCCATTTTTTCAAAATGGCGGTCGAGGCCCAGTCGTGGCGATCACTGCGCAGCGATGTACTGGCAAAGGTCAGTCCTTGCGCTTTGGCAAGTGCCTGCCCCTGCTCCCATTTGGCCTGAAACCCCGGGATCGCCTTACCCACATCGTGCAGCCCGGCAAGGGTCGCCAACCAGCGGGGGGCCGTCTCAGCCGCCAGGCCAAATTGAGCGGCCAGGTGTTGATGGGTAGTGGCGGGTTCGAGCTCGAGGATCGCCTCGGCCACCGCAGCCACATCCAGCATATGGGCCAGTAAGGGGTGACCCTGATCTTCACCGCTTTTAGCCCAGAGGATGGTGGCCTGCGGATGGAGGCGTGAAAACAGGATGGGGTCTTTCAGCTTTTCCATATCGACTCCTCTCTCTTCTTGCTACCCATAATCCCCCCCTCACTCGCTCACCAGCTGACCCAGTGACGTGGTGGATGCGTGTTTTTTTAGCCCCGCCGTCATGGCGGCGATCACGCTGTGGCGTAGCTCGGGGGGAGAGAGCACCTCGACCTCGCCGCTAAAGCGCAGCAGGTCGCGCACCAGCTCGCGCTGGTCGGCATAGGGAAAGCGCAGGCGAATATGGCCACTGGGCTCGAGGCGTTGAGTCTGATCCCGGTGCCACTGCACATCCTTGACCCAGGGGGCGGCGGAGGGGTCAAAGCGCAGCTCGGCCCACTGCAATGTGCTGCCGGCGAAGATGCCGTAGCCGCTGGCAAACAGGGCGTCGAGCTCGCCACTGCCTCGCTCGCAGGCGGTTTCATCGAGCACAACGGGGCCTTCGATGCGGCTCAAGGCGAACAGGCGCAATGCGGCTCGCCCGTGACACCAGGCGATCAGGTACCAGTTGTCCCGATACCAACACAGGCGCTGGGGCGAGACCTGACGCGCCTCGGCCCGGTGCGAGGTGGCGTGATAGACAAAATGGAGCCGGCGCCGGGCAAACAGAGCCTGCACCAGGGGCAGGAAGAGCTCGGGGGCCACGTATTGGCGGCCAACGCTTTCGACGCGCAGCCGGTCGGCCTCGCTCTGCCACTGGGGGCCAAGCAGCTCGCCGATGCGGGCCTGCAGCTGGGCCAGCCCCTGTTGTTGCAGACCCGGTTGCACCTCTTGCAGCAGCCGGTTGGCCATCAGGAGGGCGAAGGCCTCGGATTCGGTGAGCCAGACCCCGGGTAGGGTGAAGCGGCCGTCCAAGGTGTCGTAGCGATAGCCCCGGGCGACGCGGTCCCAGATGATGGGAGCCTGATAGCGATCCCGCAGCAGCTCCAGCAGTCGCTTGAAGGTGCTGGTCGAGCACTCGAGTCGCTCGAGGATCAGGGATTGGGGGACGGGGTGGCGGTGATCCAGCAGCAGCTGGTGCAGTCTCAAGGCGCGGTCTAGCTGTTCCATCTTCTTGATAAGAAAGAAAACAATGGAACTCACCCTAACATGGGGGGAATGTGAAAACTCTATTGAGTCTCACGATTCGGTGCTCGGCTCACACCACGCCAGGCAGAAAAACAAAAAGCCGCCCCGGGGGGCGGCTTCTTAAGACAGGCCGGATCAGAAGATCAGCTTGTAGAGGATGCCGGACATGGCGATCAGGCCAATGGCGGTCACGAAGAGGTTGCTCGGGTTGCCGGCGTACTTGCGCATGGCCGGGATCTTGGCAACGGCGTACATGGGCATCAGGAACAGCAGCATGGCGATGATGGGGCCACCCAGGTCTTCGATCATGCCGAGGATGCTCGGGTTGATGGTGGCAACGGCCCAGGTGGTCAGGATCATGAAGACCGCGGTCACCTTGTTCAGTTGCTTGACGTCCACACTCTTGCCCTTCTCGCGCAGGGTCTTGGCCATCAGGCCGTTCATGCCCTCTTGCGCGCCCAGGTAGTGACCGAGGAAGGACTTGCTGATGGCGACCAGGGCGATCAGCGGGGCCACGGTGGCGATCACCGGGTTGTCGAAGTGGTTGGCCAGGTAGGAGAGGATGGAGATGTTCTGCTCCTTGGCGGCCATCAGATCAGCCGGGGAGAGGCTCAGCACGCAGCTGAAGACGAAGAACATCACGGTCAGCACCATCATGACGTGGGCACCCAGCAGGATCTTGCTGCACTTGGGCTCGGCACCTTCACCGTAACGACCCTTATTGTCCACCGCGAAGGAGGAGATGATCGGGGAGTGGTTGAAGGAGAACACCATGACCGGGATGGCCAGCCACAGGGTCTTGACGAAGTCACCGCTGAAGGCGTCAGACAGGGCCGGCGCTTCGGTGATGATGGCACCGTTCCAGTGCGGGATCAGGTAGCAGGCCAGGCCCATCAGGGTCAGCACAAACGGGAAGACCAGCACGCTCATCGCCTTGACGATCACCTGGCCACCCAGGCGAACGATCGCCATCAGACCGAGGATCAGGGCCAGGGAGAGGATGGCGCGCGGGGGAGCCGTCATGCCCAGCTGGTGCACCATCAGGCTCTCGACCGTGTTGGTGATGGCCACCGAGTACATCAGCAGGATCGGGTAGATGGCGAAGAAGTAGAGCAGGGTGATGAGCTTGCCGGCGGACTTGCCGAAGTGCTCTTCCACCACCTCGGTGATGTCGCCGTCACGGGTGGAGCCGGAGAGGACGAAACGGGTCAGACCACGGTGAGCGAAGAAGGTGAGCGGCAGGGCCAGCACCAGCATGGCGACCAGGGGCCACAGACCACCCACACCGGCGTTGATCGGCAGAAACAGCACGCCGGCTCCGATGGCGGTGCCATACAGACCCAGCATCCAGACCAGATCCACCTTCTGCCAGCAGCCGGCCTTGGCGGCCTGCTGGGTTACGACGCCTTCGGCGGCAATATTCATCTCGGACATCTGTCATTCCTGTTGCAGTTTATTGTTCGGTCATCATGGGCTCCCCGTCGGGGGAGCTGAGGCTCCTGTGCGGCGAGCCTGCGCCATGTGGGTGTTGGGGTGAGTTAACACTTTCTTAATCACCACTACCTCGTAGGGGTGACTCTAGGGGAATGGCCTTGCCTTTCACAGTGTTTTTTTGATGTTTTCAACCAAAGTTTGATTAAGGTCGGCTTTTGCCGGGCATGGATCACATCAAAATTTCCACGCAGCTACAAAACATAAACATTTTTTGATAATCACCATTCCCCCTCGCGAAGGGAGGTTGCGAAATTGTTATTCACCCCGATAAGAGAGGGGGGTGTCTGGCGAATCCGCCCTGAATTGTTGAGGGGTTGTATCAAGGGGCGCGGCCAAACGGCCGAGAACGCGGCAGCGGGTGTCTCATGAGCTGTTCCCTCAGCGCTGTGAGTGGCTGACTCCTGCTGGCGGTGAGGATGCCGGTGACCCGAGGGCTATGCCCAGTGGGAGGGGTCGCGAGACCACACGGCTGACCCTGTGTGCCGGCCAGAGACGAGGGCCCCTCCCCTCCCCTGCGCTGAACATATCGGGCTTTATTCCCCAGAGACACAGAGAGATACTCTCCTTCCCATGCGGCGGCCCCTGCTGTGATCGCAAGGCGGCGTCGCTCGCCACGACGGGGGGCCGGCGGCGCTCCGTGTCCCCCGCAGATGTCACGCATTCATCAGGATATTCATGACCATCACACGCCAGGATCTGGCCGAGCTGGCGGTGTTCGCCGCCGTCGCCCGCCATCGCAGCTTCAGCCGCGCCGCCACCGAGCTGGGGGTCTCCCCCTCCGCCATCAGCCACAGCCTCAAGGGACTGGAGCAGCGCCTCGGCGTGCGGCTGCTACAGCGCAGCACCCGGGCCGTGGTCCCGACCGAGACGGGAGCCCAGCTGCTCGGCCGGCTGCTGCCCACCCTGGACACCCTCTCCTCTGCCCTCGAGGAGCTGCTTGAGGACACTGGCGAGCCGGTCGGGCGTCTCAAGATCAGCGCCCCACGCGCCGCCATCGAGGAGCTGCTCGCGCCCGTGCTCGCCGAGTACCTGCTCCGCTACCCCCGTATGCGAGTCGAGGTGGTTGAGCAAGAGCTGATGCCCCGCCTCATCGAAGATGGCTTCGATGCCGCCCTCTTCTACGGCGATATGATGCCGCAGGAGCTGGTCGCGGTCTCACTCGACAGCCGGCCGCAGCGCTATCTGGTGGTGGGCTCTCCCGACTATCTGGCGCGCCGCGGCGTCCCGCAGCACCCGCGGGAGCTGGCCGAACACACCTGCATTGGCTATCGCCTGAGTGCAACCCATCACTACCGCTGGGCCTTCGTCGATGGCGGAACCCTGCTGGAGCTGGAAGTGGATGGCCCGCTGACCACCAGCACGCCGACCCTCTATCTCAAGGCGGCACTGGACGGGCTTGGGCTGGTCTACTGCCCGGAGGAGGAGGTTAAAACCGATCTGGCGGCCGGTCGCCTGGTGAGTGTGCTGGAGCCCTGGAGCCCCACCTTCGAGGGCTTCTGTCTCTATTATCCCAGCCGACATCAGCTGGGAAAGGGGCTCAGGTGCCTCATCGATATGCTCAAAGCGCGCAACAATAAGTGAGCCAAATTCACTAATGCATCAAGAAAAAGCGGGATTATCATAAAAATCTAATCAATTAGACTCGTGACCTCCTGTCGTTCGATCAAGAGGTCTCCTCGTGTCTACCCTCAATCCCAGTGCCCTGCGCCGTCGCTTCTGGCACTACGCCCTCCCCTCTGTCCTCGCCATGATAGTGCCGGCCTCCTACTACCTGGTGGACGGCATCTTCGTCGGCCACTTCGTCGGTGCCGCGGGCCTCGCGGCCGTCAACCTGGTCTATCCCATCATCATGGTCCTCATCGGCCTGGCCGCCATGATCGCCATGGGAGCGGCCACCCGCATCTCGCTCCATCTGGGGGCGCACCGCACCAAGGAGGCGCGCCACGCCCTGGTCAGCTGCCTCTGGCTGCTGCTCTTGCTTGGCCTGCTCGCCCCGCTGGCCATCGTGCCCTTCCTCGATCACTGGTTGGGGCTGCTCGGTCTCACCCCGGAGCATCCGGCCTGGTCGCATGCCCGCGACTACCTGGCCTGGATCGGTGGCGGCGCCCTGCTGCTCGGCACCAACCTGGCGATCCCCTATCTGCTGCGTAACGACGACAGGCCGCGACTGGCCATGGCGCTGACCATGCTCGGCGGCCTGCTCAACATCGGTTTTAACACCCTGTTTGTGGTCTGGCTCGATCTGGGCCTGGTGGGGGCGGCCCAGGCCATACTGCTCACCGAGGCTATCGTCACTGTGCTCGGATTTGGCTACTTCTTCAGCCGCCACGCCCGACTGCGACTGCACCTTGGGGATCTGCGGCCGCGCCGACGCGGCACCGGCACCCTGCTGCTGGCCGGCGCCCCGACCCTGGTAGCCGAGCTCAACGTGGGGGTGCTGCTCTTTTTGCACAATACCCAGCTGCTCGCCTACGGCGGCGTGCATGACGTGGCCGGTTATACGGTGGCGGGGTACATGGAGGCCATCTTCGTGGTGATCCTGCAGGGACTCGCCTTCGGTATTCAGCCTCTGGTCGGTCAGGCCGTCGGCGCCGGGCGCCGTCACGAGGTGCGCTTCCTGATGAAGATGGCCCTGCGCGTCACCCTCGGCTATGGCCTGCTGATGTGGGGCCTCATCCACCTCTTCCCGCAGCAGGTGGCGCTCGCCTTCCTCGGCGACGGCGACCCGGCGGTGCTCGCCGCGGCGGTGAGCAGCCTCACGATCAACCTGATGGCGATGCCCCTCGAGGGGCTGGAGCTGATGGGGATAGTGCTGCTGCAGGCGATGGACCGACCCCGACCGGCGCTGGCCCTGACGGTAACCAAGACGGTGCTGCTCATCCCCCTCATCGTCGGCCTGCCGCTGCTGTTTGGTCTCAAGGGGGTGCTGCTGGCACAGCCAACCACAGTGGCCGTGCTGGCTACACCACTCCTCTTCCTGCTGTGGCGCGAGTGGCTGGCCCTGAGGCAACCCTCGCCGCGCCCCCTGCCCGCCCACTGAGTCCAATCGACCGATAAAAAAAAGCCCCCGCAATGCGGGGGCTTTCTCTATGAACATCAGCAGTAGCCGTAGCTCATCAGGCGCTGGTAGCGCTGCTCGAGCAGCTGCTCGTTGTCGAGCGGGCGCAGGGCGTCGAGATCCTGCTTGATGCGCGCCTTGAGGCTGGCCGCCATCTTCTCCACGTCGCGGTGGGCACCGCCGAGGGGCTCCTCGACTACGGCGTCGATGAGTTTCAGCTCCTTCAGACGCGGGGCCGTGATGCCCATGGCCTCGGCCGCCACGGAGGCCTTGTCGGCGCTCTTCCACAGGATGGAGGCGCACCCTTCCGGCGAGATGACCGAATAGGTGGAATATTGCAGCATGTTGACGCGATCGCCCACGCCGATGGCCAGGGCGCCGCCCGAGCCACCTTCACCGATCACGGTGCAGATCACCGGGACGGTCAGGCCAGCCATCTCCTTGAGGTTGCGGGCAATGGCCTCGGACTGGCCACGCTCCTCGGCCCCCACGCCCGGATAGGCGCCCGGGGTGTCGATGAAGGTGATGACCGGCATCTTGAAGCGCTCGGCCATCTTCATCAGGCGCAGGGCCTTGCGATACCCCTCGGGACGCGGCATGCCGAAGTTGCGCTTGATCTTCTCCTTGGTCTCGCGCCCCTTCTGGTGGCCAATGACCATGACCGGCTCGCCGTCGAGACGGGCGATACCGCCGACGATGGCCTTGTCATCGGCATAGGCGCGATCGCCCGCCAGCTCATCGAACTCGGTGAAGATGTGTTCGATGTAGTCGAAGGTGTAGGGGCGCTGGGGATGGCGCGCCATCTGGGATACCTGCCAGGCACCCAGATCGGAGAAGATCTTCTTGGTCAGCTCTTCGTTTTTCTTCTCCAACCGGCGGATCTCGTCGTTCAGGTTAACGGCTTTGTTGTGCTCGCTCACATGCTTGAGTTCATCGATCTGCGCCTGCAGCTCGGCAATCGGCTGTTCAAAATCCAGAAAAAGACTCATAGGGCCTAAAACCTCTATTCAAAAACCAATTCCACCCGGTCCCGCCCCAGCAGGACTCTCAGGTCATCCATCAGTTGATCGGTGGGGGTCACCCGCCACTCGGTACCGAGTGTCAATCGTCCCCGTGCTCCGGGGCGACGGTAGTGTACCTGAACCGGACAGACTCCGGCACGGGCGGGCTCCAAAATCTCGGTAAAACGCTGGAAAAAACGCTCATCGATCCGCGTCTCGTCGATAAAGATGCGGATGGCGCGAGCAAACCGCTCACGCGCCTCATCGATGCCCAGCACTTCGCGGGCAGACATCTTAAGGCCACCGGAGAAGTCATCAAAGCTGACCTGTCCCGATACCACCAGGATCCGGTCTTTCTCCAGCAGCGCCTCGTAACGATCCAGCGCCTCGCTAAACAGGGTCACGTCGAGGCGACCGGACTTGTCATCCAGGGTCATGATGCCCATCTTGTTGCCACGCTTGGTGATGATGGTACGCGCGGCGATGACCAGCCCCGCGGCCGTGGTCACCTTGTCCCGGTCGGTCGGATGCAGATCGCACAACCGGCCCGAGGTATAGCGACGCAACTCGCCGCTGTACTGGTTGATGGGGTGACCGGTCAGGTAGAGACCGAGGGTCTCACGCTCCCCCTCCAGCCACACCTTGTCGGGCCACTGGGGCACGTTGGCGAACGCCTTCTTGACGTCGTCCACCTCCTCGGTGAGCACGCCAAACATGTCGACCTGCCCCACCGCCTGCGCCTTGGCGTGCTGGTCGGCGGCGCGCATCGCCTCCTCCAGGGTCGCCATCAGGGCGGCGCGGTGGGGACCGAGCCGGTCCATGGCGCCGGAGTAGATGAGCTTCTCCATCACCCGCTTGTTGATCTTCTTGATGTCGACCCGGTTACAGAAGTCGAACAGATCGCGGAACGGGCCGTCCTTGTCACGGGCCTCGAGCAGTGCCTCGATGGGCCCTTCCCCCACCCCCTTCACCGCACCGATGCCATAGACGATGTGGCCATCCTCGTTGACGCTGAAGCGGTAGCGGCCGGTGTTCACATCCGGCGGTATCACGGTCAGCCCCATGCGCTGGCACTCGTCAACTAGCGTCACTATCTTGTCGGTGTTGTCCATGTCGGCGGTCATCACCGCAGCCATGAACTCGGCCGGGAAGTGGGCCTTGAGCCAGAGGGTCTGATAAGAGACCAGGGCATAGGCGGCGGAGTGCGACTTGTTAAAGCCATAACCCGCGAACTTCTCCACCAGATCGAAGATCTTCATCGCCAGCTCGCCATCGACCCCGTTCTGGACCGCCCCCTCCTCGAAGCCGGCCCGCTGCTTGGCCATCTCCTCGGGCTTTTTCTTACCCATGGCGCGGCGCAGCATGTCTGCGCCGCCGAGGGTATAGCCCGCCAGGGTCTGGGCGATCTGCATCACCTGCTCCTGGTAGAGGATGATGCCGTAGGTCGGTTCCAGAATCGGTTTCAGGCTCTCGTGCTGCCACTTCTCGTCCGGATAGGAGATGGCCTCGTTGCCGTGCTTACGGTCGATGAAGTTGTCCACCATGCCCGACTGAAGCGGGCCCGGACGGAACAGGGCCACCAGGGCGATCATGTCTTCGAAGCAGTCGGGCTGCAGCCGCTTGATGAGATCCTTCATGCCGCGCGATTCGAGCTGGAACACAGCAGTGGTCTCGAAGCGCTTGAGCATGGCGAACGACGGGGCATCGTCGAGCGGAATCGCGGCGATGTCGACCGGTGGCTTGCCCTCTTTGGCCAGGCGCGGATTTATCATGCCGAGCGCCCAGTCGATGATGGTCAGCGTTCGCAGCCCCAGGAAGTCAAACTTCACCAGGCCCGCGTACTCCACGTCGTTCTTGTCGAACTGGGTGACCGGGTGATGCCCCTCATCGTCGCAATAGAGCGGCGCGAAGTCGGTGATCTTGGTGGGGGCGATCACCACACCACCGGCGTGCTTGCCGGCGTTACGCACCACCCCTTCCAGGCGGCGCGCCATGTCGATGAGGTCTTTGACCTCTTCGTCCTGCTCGTAGAGCTCGGGCAGCTTGGGCTCGGCCTCGAACGCCTTGGCGAGCGTCATGCCGGGATCGGGCGGAATGAGCTTCGAGATGCGATCCACGAAGCCGTAGGGATGACCCAGCACCCGACCGACGTCGCGCACCACCGCCTTGGCCGCCATGCTGCCGAAGGTGATGATCTGGGAGACCGCATCCCGGCCGTACATCTCGGCCACGTGCTCGATCACCTGATCGCGCCTGTCCATACAGAAGTCGACGTCGAAGTCGGGCATGGAGACCCGCTCGGGGTTCAGGAAACGTTCGAACAGCAGATCGAATTCGAGTGGATCAAGATCGGTGATCTTGAGGGCGTAAGCCACCAGGGATCCCGCCCCCGAGCCCCGGCCCGGCCCCACCGGGATGCCGTTATCCTTGGACCACTGGATAAACTCCATCACGATGAGGAAGTAACCCGGGAAGCCCATCTGGTTGATCACCTTGAGCTCGATGTCGAGGCGATCGTCGTACTCGGGGCGGCGCTCGGCCCGCACCGCCGGATCGGGAAAGAGGAACTCGAGACGCTCCTCGAGGCCCTCTTTGGATTTCATCACCAAAAAGTCTTCGGTGCTCATCTCCCCGGTCGGGAAGTTGGGCAGGAAGTACTCACCGAGGCGCACGGTGACGTTGCAACGCTTGGCGATCTCCACCGTGTTCTCGAGGGCCTCGGGAATGTCGGCAAACAGCTCCAGCATCTGCGCCTGGCTCTTGAAGTACTGCTGTTTGCTGTAGCGGCGCGGGCGACGCTTGTCGTCCAGGGTGTAGCCGTCGTGGATGGCGACCCGGATCTCGTGGGCGTCGAAGTCCTCTTCGCTGAGGAACACCACCTCGTTGGTGGCCACCACCGGCAGGTCGAACTCGGTCGCGAGATTCACCGCCATATGGAGGTACACCTCCTCGTCGCTGCGCTCGGTACGCATCAGCTCGAGGTAGTAGGCGTCGGGGAAGTGCTCCTGATAGAAGGCGAGGCAGCGCTCCGTCATCAGGCGGTTGCCCTTGAGCAGGAACTTGCCCACGTCCCCCTCGCGGGCGCCGGAGAGGACGATCACCCCCTTGGCGTGCTCGGCGAGCCAGGCCTTGTCGATGACCGGGCGCCCCTGCACGTGGCCGCGCAGGTAGCCGCGCGAGATGAGCAAGGTGATGTTCTGGTAGCCGTCGTTGTCCATGGCGAGCAGGGTGAGACGAAACTGCTCGTCGCCGAGTTCACTGCTCTGGACCCAGAAGTCGGCGCCGACCAGGGGCTTGAGCCCCTTGCCGTGGGCCGAGCCATAGAAGCGCACCAGACCGCACATGTTCATCTGGTCGGTCAGGGCCAGGGCGGCCATATTGTCGGCGGCGGCGGCCGAGACGATGGGCCCTATCTTCTGCAGGCCGTCCACCATGGAGAAATCGGAGTGGACGCGCAGGTGTACGAAACGGGGTTCAGCCATGCTCTCTCCTTACTCTTCCAGCCCTAAGGCCCGGCGTACCGGCTTGAAGCTCTTGCGATACTCGGACAGGGGCCCACGCTCGGCCAGGATGGCGAGGTGCTCAGGCGTAGGGTACCCCTTGTGGCGGGCGAAGCCATATTCGGGATGGCGGGCGTCGAGCGCTGCCATCTCGGCGTCCCGGGTCACCTTGGCCAGGATCGAGGCGGCGCTGATGGCGGGCACCAGGCTGTCCCCCTTGACCACGGCGCGCGCGGCCATCGGTAAGCCAGGGCAGCGGTTGCCGTCGATAAAGACCAGCTCGGGGGTGACCGACAGCCCCGCCACGGCGCGCTGCATGGCCAGCATGGTGGCGTGCAGGATATTGAGTTGGTCGATCTCCTCGGGGGTGGCGCGGCCGATGGCAAAGGCCAGCGCCTTCTCCTTGATCTCGTCAAACAGGGCCAGGCGCTTCTTCTCGGAGAGCTTCTTGGAATCGTTGAGGCCCGCAATGGGGCGACTCGGGTCGAGGATCACGGCGGCGGTGACCACGTCACCCACCAGGGGGCCGCGACCCACTTCGTCCACGCCGGCGACGATCAGGTTGCTCGGGATCTCGATGGTCATGGTATTACCTTGAGAGAGGGCGCAGCCAGGCTGCGCCACTGTTTATCGACCGATCAGCCCCAGTACCGCCTCGGCGGCCTGGTGATCGGCGTTGCAGCGGATCAGCTGGTGCAACTCGGTGAAGGTGTTGATGAGCGCGCGGTTGTCGTGCTCGAAATAGTTGCTCACCGCCTCCACCAGGTTTTCGGGAGTGCACTCGTGCTGGATGAGCTCGGGCACCAGCATGCGACCGGCCAACAGGTTGGGCAGGGAGACGAATTCTGTCTTCACCAGCCGCTGGGCCAGCCAATAGCTAAAGGGTTTGAGCTTGTAGCCCACCACCATGGGTTTTTTCACCAGCATGGCCTCAAGCGAGGCGGTGCCGGAGGCGAGCATCACCACGTCGGCGGCGATCATGGCCTCGCGGCCCTGGCCGTCGAGCAGCACCATGTCGAGGCTGGGCGCGACCTCGGCCTTGAGGGCCATAAACTGCTCGCGCCGCCGCTCGTTGACCAGAGGCACCAGGAAGCCGAGATCCGGGTAGCGCACCGTCAGGTGCTTGCACGCCTCGAGAAACAGCGGCGACATGAAGCCCACCTCAGCCTGGCGACTGCCGGGCAGCACCGCCAACCAGCGACGATTGGCATCGATGCCCAGCGCCCGGCGCACCGCCGCCTGATCCGGCACCAGCGGGATGTCATCGGCCATGGTGTGACCGACGAAGCGGCAGGGGGCGTCGAAGCGGTCGTAGAAGGCCTTCTCGAACGGCAGGAAGGCGAGCACCAGGTCGGTGGCGGCCTTGATCTTGTGAATGCGGTTCTGACGCCAGGCCCAGACGGAGGGACTGACGTAGTGCACCGTCTTGATACCGGCGCGGCGCAGTTTGAGCTCCACGCCGATATTGAAATCGGGGGCATCGACGCCGACGAAGAGATCCGGCGGGTTGTCGATGAAGTGGCGCAGCAGCTGGCGGCGCACCGAGAGGATGCGCGGCAGACGGCCCAGCACCTCGCTGATGCCCATGACGGCCAGCTCTTCCATCTCGAACAGGGCCTTGACCCCGAGCGCCTGCATGCGCGGTCCGGCGATGCCTTCGAACACGGCATCCGGGTAACGCGCCTTGATCTCGCGCACCAGACCCGCGGCAAGGATGTCGCCGGAGACTTCTCCGGCGACGATGCCGATGCGGATGGGATCAGGCACGGATGATCCCGCGCTCGTTGCCCTTGAGGAAATCCACATAGAGCTGGACCGCCGGCTCTGCCTTGGCCATCTCCTCGAGCACAGGCACCACCTCTTCGATGGTCTTGCCGGAGCGGTAGATCTCCTTGTAGGCGCGCTTGACCGCCAGGATGGCGTCACCGCTGAAGCCGCGACGACGCAGCCCCTCGGAGTTGACCCCGAACGGCTTGGCGTAGTTGCCGGCAGCCATCACGTAGGGCGGCACGTCCTTGTTGAGGGCGGCGCAGCCACCGACGAAGGCATGGGAGCCGACGCGACCAAACTGGTGAATGGCAGAGAGACCGCCGAAGATCACGAAGTCACCGATGTGCACATGGCCCGCCAGGGTGGCGTTGTTGGCGAAGATGCAGTTGTCACCGATGATGCAGTCGTGAGCCACATGCACGTTCACCATGAACAGGTTACCGCTGCCCACCTTGGTCAGGCTCTGGTCCTGGGTGGTGCCACGGTGGAAGGTGCAGTTCTCGCGGATGACGTTGTTGTCGCCGATCTCGAGGAAGGTGCGCTCACCGACGTACTTCTTGTCCTGGCAATCCTCACCGATAGAGGTGTGCTGGAAGATCTTGTTGCCGCTACCAATCTTGGTCGGGCCCTTGATCACCACATGGGAGCCTACCCAGGTGTTGTCACCGATCGTCACCTCGGCGCCGATGACGGTGAAGGGGCCGATTTCGACCCCTTTTCCGATGACGGCAGACTCATGGACGATGGCGGTTTCGTGAATGATGGCAGTCTGGTCAGTCACTATTAAATCTCGCGTTTGGCGCACATCAACTCGGCGGTACAGACCACATCACCGTCGACGGTGGCGACGCCGGTGAACTTGGCAATACCGCGACGCTCCTTCAAGAACTCCACGTCCAGCACCAGTTGATCACCGGGGCCGACCGGGCGCTTGAAGCGGGCGTTGTCGATAGAGGCGAAGTAGTAGAGTTCATTGGGGGAGGGCTTGCCCACCATGGTGAAGGCCAGGATGCCGGTGGCCTGGGCCATGGCTTCGAGGATCAGCACACCGGGGAAGACCGGCTTGGCCGGGAAGTGTCCCTGAAAGATGGGCTCGTTGAACGAGATGTTCTTGATGGCGCGCAGGGTCTTGCGCTCCTCGGTGATCTCGTAATCTTCAACCCGATCCACCATCAGAAACGGATAACGGTGCGGCAGCAGCCCCATGATCTCCTGGATATCCAGGCGTTTAGCTTCTTGTGTCAAAGGAATAACCCTATCGTTTTACTGTTCGTCGTCGCTTAGCTTCTTCTCAAGCTTGCTTAACCGCTTGTGCATCTCCTCGATACGCATCACCCGGGCGGCGGTCTTGCGCCACTCTTTATTAGTCTGCAGGGGGATGCCGGAGGAGTAGACACCGGGCTCTGTGATGGGACGCATCACCATGGCCATACCGGTGACGGTGGCCTGGTCGCAGATCTCCATGTGCCCGTTAAAGACGGAAGCGCCGCCAATGATACAGTATTTACCGACCTTGAGACTACCGGCCATCACGGTCGAGCCCGCCACTGCGGTGCCGTAGCCGATCTCCACGTTGTGGGCGATCTGGCACTGGTTGTCGATGATGACGTTGTCGGCGATGCGGGTATCTTCCAGCGCACCCCTGTCTATGGTGGTGCAGGCACCGATCTCGACCCGGTTGCCGATGGTCACGCCGCCGAGCTGGGGGATCTTGATCCACTCGCCACGCTCGTTGGCGTAGCCGAAGCCGTCGGCGCCGATGACGGTGCCCGATTGGACCAGGCAATCGCTGCCCATGGTCACGTTATGATAGAGGGTGACGTTCGCCCACAGACGGGAGCGGTCACCCAACTTGGTGTTCTTGCCGACGAAGCAGCCTGGGCCAATGCGCACATCGTCGCCCAGCACCACGCCGGACTCGATGACCGCATTGGCACCGATGGAAACCCTCTCGCCCAACTGAGCGTCTGCGGCGATCACCGCGCTCGGGTGGATGTCCGTGGCCGGCTGTGGCGTGGTGTCCAGCAACTGGGCCACGCGGGCGAAGCCGACGTACGGGTCTTTCAGCACCAGCGCGTTGGTCGGGCAGAACGGCAGGTCCGCCTCGGTGATGAGCACCGCGGCCGCCTTGGTCTGCTCCAGGTATTGACGGTACTTCTTGTTGGAGAGGAAGGAGATCTCTCCCTCCCCTGCCTTTTCCAGTGTCGCTACCTTGCGAATCTCCAGGTCTGCGTTTCCGTGGACCTGGGCACCCAGACGCTGGGCCAGTTGTGCGAGAGTGAATGCCATTAATCAGATGCTCTTACTTGCTTGCCTTGGAGATAACCTGGGTGGTGATGTCCAGCTTGCTGGAGGAGAAGGGGGCTGCATTGTTCTCCAGGATCAGGTCGTAACCGCCGTCACGGGCGATCTGGTCGATGGCCACCTTGACGTCTTTGAGGATCTTGGAGCGCTCTTCACCCTGACGACGGGCGTTGTCCTGCTCGAAGGCTTGACGCTTCTGGTTAAACTCCATCTGCAGCTTTGCCAGTTTCTCCTGGTTTTGCTTCTTCTGATCCTTGCTCATGAAGGATTCGTCCTTGCGGAACTTCTCGACCAGCTTCTGGCCCTCCTCCTCGAGCTTTTGCAGCTCACGGACACGGGGTTCGAACTCACGCTTGAGCTGGGCAGTCACCTGCTCGCGCTGGGGAAGACGCTGAAACACCTGCTCCATGTCCACCACACCGATCTTGGTGTCAGCCATGGCACTACCCATACCAAGGGTCATCAGGGCCAGGGTCAGACCGGCCGTCTTCAGTACTTTATTCACACTAACTCCTCATTCCCTGTGAACAGGGTGAACTGTCAAACCACGTGCTGCGGCAAATATGCCGCCTTGTTATCGAGGCGCCCGAGGGCGCCCCAAAGGCCTTTGCTTGGTTAGAAGGTACGGCCGATATTGAAGGAGAAGACTTCGGTTCTGTCCCCTTCATATTTCTTGATGGGCCTGGCCAGCGAGAAGACCAGCGGGCCCATGGGCGAGAGCCACTGCAGCGAGACGCCGGCCGAGACACGCACGTTTGCCGGATCCGAATAATCCTGGGTGGCATAGTTGCAGTCCAGACCCGCACCGCAGGGGTAGAGGCTGTTGTCGAAGTCGGTATCCCAGACGCTGCCCATATCGATAAAGGCGGTGGAGCGGATCTGCGGCGCGTAGGTCTCGGAGACGAACGGGGTCGGGAAGACCAGCTCGAACGAGGCCACCGCCAGGGCGTTACCCCCGACCGAGGTGTTGGAGCCTTCGTAATTACCGGTAAAGATGGGCGAGCCCCCGGCATTGGCCGGCTTGTTGTAAGTCTTGTAGATCGCCTTGGGACCGACCGAGTTGCTCTTGAAGCCGCGAATAGTATCGAAGCCACCGGCATAGTAGTGCTCGAAGAAGGGCAGCATCTGATCCTTGTCCTGTCCGGTGGAGCCGTAGCCATCACCGTAGGAGACCCGAGCCTTGCCGATCATCACCCACTTGTGATCCGCATCGATCGGGAAGTAGTGGGCATCATCGAAGGAGAGCTTGTAGTACTGCAGATCCATCCCGGGCACGGTCACCTTGGCGTTGAAACGCTGGCGATCACCCGCTGTCGGGAACATCCCCTTGTTGAGGGTGGAGCGGGTCCAACCAGCGGTGAGATCCACCGTCAGGAAGTCGAGGTTCTGACCGTCGGTGGAGTATTGATCCCAGAACTGGTCCATCTGCACCGACTGGCGGTTGTTGTTGAACTCGTTCCAGCACCAGCCGTTGGGATCCCCGTTGTTATCCTTCACGCACTGCTGATAGTTGGCCTCGTTGAAGCTCGGGCGGCTCAGCTTGGTGCTCTCGACACCGGTACTGAAGTCCAGACGGTTCTCCTCGTTGACCGGGAAACCGCTGGAGAGACGAAAACCTACGGTCTCGTTCTCGTAGTCGACGATGTCGGCATCCTTCGCACGGAACTGGTTGTAGTAGACACGCCCGCCCAGGCTGACCCCGTCTACGGTGAAGTAGGGGTCGGTGTAGCTCAGATCGACACTCTTGGAGTAGTCATTGGTGCTGGCGTTGATCCCCACCCGCTTGCCGGTGCCGAGGAAGTTGTCCTGGGTCAGGCCCGCCTGCAGGCTCAGCCCCGACTCGGTACCGTAACCGATACCGGCGTTGATAGAGCCGGCCGGCTGCTCCTTGACCTTGAAGTCCAGATCGACCTGATCGTCGCTGCCCGGCACGCGCTTGGTCTCGACCTCGGCGCTCTCGAAGTAGCCGAGACGGTTGAGACGGGTCTTGGACTGCTCGACGTTGTCGGAAGAGAGCCAGGTGCCCTCCATCTGACGCATCTCGCGGCGCAGCACCGCATCCTGGGTGGTCGCGTTACCGGTGAAGTTGATGTTGCGTACATAGACGCGCGGACCCGGCTCCACGTTGACGATGAGCTCGACCTCTTTGGTCTCGTCATTGATCTGCGGGAAGGTGGCCACCTTGGGATAGGCATAGCCGTAACGACCGAGGAACTTGGAGAGCACCTCTTCGGTATGGGTCACCTGGCTGGCAGAGTAGACGCTGCCGGCCTCGATGGGAATGAGCCCCTTCATCTCGCCGCCACGGTCGATGAGATCGCCCTTGAGCTGGACGCCGGAGACCTTGTATTGAGCCCCTTCCTTGATGTTGAGGGTGACGTAAACACCCTTCTTGTCCGGGGTCATTGAGACCTGGGTGGAATCCTGCTGGAAGCGGATATAACCGCGATCCATGTAGTAGGAGCGCAGGGTTTCGATGTCACCGGCCAGCTTCTGCTTCTGATAGCGCTGATCGGCGGTGAAGTTCCACCAGGGTACTTCGTCGCGCAGGGAGAGCTGGGCGATCAGCTTGTCTTCCGGGAAGACCTGGTTACCGACTATGTTGATCTGCTGGATCTTGGCCGCTTGCCCTTCGACGAAGGTGAGCTTGAGGTCAACCCGGTTGCGCGGCAGCGGGGTGACGATGGCCTTTACCTTGGCCGAATACTTGCCGACGCCGTAGTAGAAGTCTTCCAGTCCCTTCTCGAGGGAACTCAGCATGGTACGGTCGAGCGGCTCACCAACCCGAATGCCGGAGGACTCCAGGGTCTGATTGAGCTGCTCTTCCTTGATGTCCTTGTTGCCGGAAAACTCGATGCTGGCGATGGTCGGACGCTCTTTCACCTCGACCATCAGCACACGACCATCCCGGTAGAGCCTGACGTCTTCGAAGTTACCGGTGGCATAGAGCTTCTTGATGGCCGCGGCCAGGGCCAGGCTATCGACCTGATCGCCAACCCGGATCGGCAAGTTAAGCAGGGCGGCACCCAGAGTGACACGCTGCAGACCCTCAACCTGGATATCCTGAACGGTGAAGGAGGCGGGAGCTGCATGGACCGCCAGGGAAGCCCCCAGCAGGCAGCTCAAGACCAAAGCATTTTTCACGGCCATTTTGTTCTTATGTGTCCTTGTTGATGCCCGCCGCTCAGAGACGGGCGAAGTCGTTAAACAGCGCAATTCCCATCAGCGCCACCAGAATGGCGGCACCAATCTTGAAACCAATCTCCTGCACCCGCTCCGAGACAGGGCGTCCACGCACCGCCTCGATGAGGAAGTAGAGCAGGTGTCCCCCATCGAGCACCGGCAGGGGGAACAGGTTGATGATCCCCAGGTTGACGCTGATGAGGGCCAGGAAGCCCAGAAAATAGACCAGACCATAGTCGGCACTGCTGCCGGCCCCCTTGGCAATGGAGATGGGGCCGCTCAGATTGTCGAGGGATACGATACCGCCGATCAACTTGCCCAGCATGTTGAAGGTGAGCCCGATGAGATCCCAGGTCTTGAGCAGGCCATGCCACAGGGCCTGCAGAGGGCCATACTGTAGCAGAGTCCGGTACTCATCCGGTAATGGAACCACCTTGGGGGCGATCCCCACGTATCCCATCTCGACGCCGTCTACCTTGCGGCTATCGGGCACCATGGTCAAGGAGAGACGCTCACCATTGCGAGCCACCTCAAGAGAGAGGGTCTGCCCCGGCGCCTTGCGCACCGCATCGGCAAACTCTTGCCAGTGGGTCAGCGGTTGACCGTCGAGGGCCATCAGTCGATCGCCAACCGACAGACCCGCCCGCTCGGCCGCCCCCTTGGCCACCACTGTGGCCACTTCGGGCAGCACCTGAGCGCCCAGCGGGACAATACCCAGGCTGGTGACAGGAGACTCCTTGTCCGGGTCAAACTGCCACTGAGTGAGGTTGAGCTCACGGGTCACCGCATAGTCGGCTCCCTTCTGTTTCAGGGAGAGGGTGAGGTGAGACTCGCCAAGCTGCTCGAGCAGGGCATAGGTGACCGACTCCCAGTCGCCGGCGTCTTCACCGTTGACACCGACGATCTCCATGCCCGGCTCGAGCAGGGCCTCAGCGGCGATGGAGGCGGGACGCACCTCCCCCACCACCGGCTTGACCGCGGGCACCCCGATCATAAACATCAGCCAGAAGGCAAACAGGGCAAACACGAAGTTGGCGAAGGGACCGGCGGCCACGATGGCCATACGGGCCCACACCGGCTTGTGGTTGAAGGCGACACGCTCATCACCGGGCTTCAGCTCATCGACGCGACCGTCGAGCATCTTCACATAGCCGCCCAGCGGGATCATGGCGATCACATACTCGGTCCCATCCTTGCCGAACCGACGCCACAGGGCGCGCCCGAACCCGATGGAAAAGCGCTCCACCTTGACTCCGCAGCGGCGCGCCACCCAGAAGTGGCCAAATTCGTGTACCGCCACCAGGATGCCAAGGGCCACCACAAAGGCCGCAATATTCCAAAGCACAGACCCCATTACACCTCCAGCCATTGCCGTGTCTGATGACGCACCTGGGTATCGAGCGCCATCAAGTCATCGAGTGATCCAACCACTGCCCCGCCAAAGCGCTCGCAGGCCTGCTCCACCAGGCCGGCGATGGCCATGAAGCCGAGCCGCCCCTGCAGGAAGGCCTCCACCGCCACTTCGTTGGCGGCATTGAGGGCCGTGGTCGCCGCCTGACCGGCAGCACACGCCTCGATGGCGAGCTGCAGGCAGGGGTAGCGCGCCGCATCGGGGCGCAGGAAACTGAACTCTCCGACACTGAAAAAATCCAAAGGTTCCACGCCCGAGGTGACACGGGTTGGATAGGCCAGGGCGTGGGCGATGGGGGTACACATGTCCGGGTTGCCGAGCTGGGCCAGCACAGAGCCATCCTTGTACTGCACCATGGAGTGGATCACCGACTGGGGGTGGATGATCACCTGGATCTGTTCGGGGGCGGCGTTGAAGAGCCAACGGGCCTCGATATATTCGAGCCCCTTGTTCATCATGGTGGCCGAATCGACCGATATCTTGGGGCCCATGGACCAGTTGGGGTGAGCGATCGCTTCCTCGGGGGTCACGCCATGCAGGCTCTCTACCTCACGGTAACGAAACGGTCCGCCGGAGCCGGTCAGCAAGATCTTGCTCACCCCGGCACGTTCGAGATCGCAGAAGCCGAGATTCCCCTGCACCTCGAGCGGCAGGCTCTGGAAGATGGCGTTATGTTCGCTGTCGATGGGGAGCAGGGTGGCCCCGTGGGCGCGCACCGCCTCCATAAACAGGGCGCCCGACATCACCAGGGATTCCTTGTTGGCCAGCAGCACCCGTTTGCCGGCGCACACCGCCGCCATGGTGGCAGGCAGCCCAGCGGCACCGACGATGGCGGCCATCACGCTATCGGCATCGGGGTGAGCGGCCACTTCGCACAGGGCGCGCTCACCACTGAGTACCCGCGTCTCACAGCCATGGGCACGCAGGCGACCGGCCAGTTCACCGGCGGCCAGCTCATCGACCATGACCGCGAAGCGGGGAGTAAACTCGAGGCAGTCGCGCACCATGGCATCGACACTGCGCGCCGCGGTCAGCGCCAGGATCTGCCAGCGCGCCCTGTGCTGGCGGACCACCTTGAGGGTGCTCTGACCAATAGAGCCGGAGGCGCCCAGAATCACCAGGTTTTCCATGCAGGCTCCTAGGAAAGCAGCAGGTAGCTGAGCAAAAAGACCGGCAAGGCGGCCGTCAGGCTGTCGATGCGATCGAGCACGCCACCGTGGCCCGGCAGCAGGGCGCCTGAGTCTTTCAGTCCCGCCTCACGCTTGAACATGCTCTCGCTGAGATCCCCCAACACGGAGGCAAGCACCGCCAGCAGGCTGCTGAGCAGCACCACCAGGGTTCGCTGGCTGTCGGCATCCTGCCACCAGGCGACCGTCACGGCCAGTCCGGCGGAGCAGAGCAATCCTCCCAGCATCCCCTCCAGGGTCTTGCCCGGACTGACGGCGGGAGCCAGCTTGCGCTTGCCAAAGGCACGGCCACAGAAGTAGGCGCCCGAGTCCGCCGCCCACACCAGCCCCATCACAAACAGCAGCAGCCAGGCGCCGGTCGCGCTGTCGTGCCAGATGTTGACGCTACGCAGGGACAGCAGAGCCCAGAAGAAGGGGATCAGGGTGGCGGCACCGAACAGGGTCTTGAGCCAGCGGGAGTGGCGCCACAGGGCGGCGGAGCCGGGATAGCGCACCACCAGCAGTAGCGCCAGCAGCCACCAGGAGGCAGAAAGATAGAGCATGCTGGTGGGCAAGGATGCCAGATCCGGCGACCAGAGCCGGTCGACCGGCTGCCACAAGAGGGTCAGACCGAGCAGCACACAGAGCAGCAAAGAGACGGGGTGACGCAAACGGGCGTCGACAAAGGCCCCCCACTCCTGGCTGGCCAGGACAAAGACACCGGCAAGGAGCAGAGCAAACCATTTAATAGGGAGAAAGAAGAGCGCCCCGAAGACCAGGGGGATCAGCAGGAGTGCGGTAATAATGCGTTGTTTTAGCAAAAGAGTTCCTCTCTCGGGAAACGCTCAACCGGTCTTTCGGTCGGCGATGAGGGCGCGGATCTGCTCGCCGGTACAGCCAAAACGGCGCTCACGGCTGACGAAGGAGGCAATGGCCTCGCTAAACTGTTGCTCGTCGAAATCGGGCCACAGGACGGGGGTAAAGTAGAGTTCGGCATAGGCCATCTGCCAGAGCACGAAATTACTGATACGGTGATCGCCCCCGGTTCGGATCAAGAGATCGACCGGCGGAAGATCGCCCATACAGACAAAATGGGTGAAGCTTTCCTCAGTGATCTGATCGCACGCCAGACGACCGGCGGCGACCTCTTCGGCCATGCGGCGTGCCGCCTGGGCAATGTCCCACTGACCACCATAGTTGGCAGCGATGTTAAGGGTAAGCCCCGGGTTGTTGGCGGTCAGCGCCTCGGCCTTGGCAATCTTGTCGCGCAGGCGGTCGCTGAAGCGACGAGTATCGCCAATGACTCGCAGACGGATGCCATTTTGATGCAAGGTGTCGACTTCACGCCCCAACACCAACATAAACAGCTCCATCAGGGCGTTCACCTCCCCTGCGGGGCGGCGCCAGTTCTCGCTGGAGAAGGCGAACAGGGTGAGAGCCTGCATGCCGGCCCGTGCGGCAAACGAAACGGCGTCGCGTACCGACTTGACCCCGGCCTTGTGCCCATGCACGCGCATCTTGCCGCGGCTCTGGGCCCAGCGTCCATTACCATCCATGATGATGGCCACATGGCGGGGCAGACTCTGGTTGGCAATCTCACCGACTGCAGCCGAAAGCGACATTCATATCTCCCACAAACAGAAAAGCGCCGCACAGGGGCACTGCACGGCGCTCGTAATATACCTTTCGGAGCCTTAGATTTCCATCAGCTCCTTCTCCTTCGCAGCCAGGGCTTCATCCACCAGCTTGACGAAGGCATCGGTCAGCTTCTGGATATCGTCCTGGGCACGACGGTCGTCGTCCTCGGAGATCTCTTTATCCTTGAGCAGGGCCTTCAGATCGGCGTTGGCATCGCGACGGATGTTACGCACGGCCACGCGGGCATTTTCTGCTTCGGCACGCACCACCTTGGTCAGATCGCGACGACGCTCTTCGGTCAGCGGCGGCAGGGGGATGCGCATGGTGGTGCCGGCGGTGGCCGGGTTCAGGCCCAGATCCGAGCTCATGATCGCCTTCTCGACGGCCTGGATCATGGTGCGGTCGAACACGGTCAGCGCCAGGGTACGAGAGTCTTCTGCCACCACGTTGGCCAGCTGCTTCAGCGGGGTCGCAGAACCGTAGTACTCGACCTGGATACCATCGAGCAGGCTCGGATGGGCACGACCGGTGCGGATCTTGGACATCTGGGACTTGAGCGCATCCACGCTTTTCTGCATGCGCTCCTTGGCGTCGTTTTTAATCTCGTTGATCACGGTGGTATTTCCTTGTAGTTCGTGGGTAGTGGACCCGAACAGTCTTATTTTGCGATGTGGTGGATCAGGGTGCCTTCCGGCTCACCCATGACCACGCGACGCAGCGCACCGGGCTTGTTCATGTTGAACACGCGGATCGGCAGGTCGTGATCGCGAGCCAGGGTGAAGGCGGCAAGATCCATGACCTTGAGCTCCTTGTCGAGCACCTCGTCATAACCCAGCTCATGATACATCACGGCGTCAGGATTCTTAACCGGATCATCGCTGTAGACACCATCGACCTTGGTGGCCTTGAGCACCACGTCGGCTTCGATCTCGATGCCACGCAGACAGGCCGCCGAGTCGGTGGTGAAGAAGGGGTTGCCGGTACCGGCAGAGAAGATCACGACCTTGCCGGCGCGCAGATGGCTGATCGCCTCGGCCCAAGCATAGGAGTCGCAGATCCCCTGCAGGGAGATGGCAGACATGAGACGGGCATTCACATAAGCACGATGCAGGGCATCACGCATGGCCAGGCCGTTCATCACGGTCGCCAGCATACCCATGTGGTCGCCCACCACGCGGTTCATTCCCGCCTTGGCAAGGCCGGCGCCACGGAACAGGTTGCCGCCACCGATGACCAGACCGACTTGCACACCCAGCTCAACCAGCTCCTTGATCTCTTGGGCCATGCGATCCAGTACGGTCGGATCGATACCGAAACCTTCTGCTCCTTGCAGGGCTTCACCGCTCAACTTGAGAAGAACACGTCTGTATGCAGGCTTGGGATTGGTACTCATGGGAGTGATTCCTGGTCATATAAAGACCGCGACAGATGTCGCGGTCCGGAGAACGGTAAAACCGGTTCGATTAGGCCTTCTGAGCGGCCGCGATCTGAGCAGCAACTTCGGCAGCGAAGTCGGTTTCCTGCTTCTCGATGCCTTCGCCCACTTCGAAACGGGTGAAGGAAACAACGTCAGCGCCTTCTTTCTTCAGCAGCTCGGCAACGGTCATGGAAGGATCCTTCACGAACGGCTGACCAGTCAGGGAAACCTCACCGGTGAACTTCTTCATGCGGCCTTCAACCATCTTCTCGGCGATCTCTTTCGGCTTGCCAGAGTTGATGGCGATGTCGATCTGAATCTCGCGCTCTTTGGCAACGACTTCAGCGGACACGTCTTCCGGCTTGACGAACTGCGGGCTGTTGGCAGCAACGTGCATGGCCAGATCTTTGGCCAGCTCGTCGGTACCGCCAACCAGCTTGGTGATAACACCGATGCGGGCGCCGTGAACGTAGGTACCCAGGTTGTCACCTTCAACCAGCATCACGCGACGCAGGTTCATGTTCTCACCGATCTTGGCGATCAGGTTGGTGATGGTCAGCTCTACGGACTCACCGTTACCGAAGTCGGCAGCCTTCAGGGCGTCAACGTCAGCGATCTTCTGGGTAGCCGCGATCTCGACGATCTTCTGACCCATGGCCAGGAAGCCGGCATCCTTGGAAACGAAGTCAGTCTCGCAGTTCAGCTCGATCATGACGGCAACGTTGCCTTCGGTACGGGCGAAGATCACGCCTTCGGCGGCGATACGACCGGCTTTCTTGGCGGCCTTGGCCTGACCGGATTTGCGCATGTTTTCGATAGCCAGCTCGATATCACCGTTGGCTTCTTCCAGCGCTTTTTTGCAGTCCATCATGCCAGCGGCGGTGCGCTCGCGCAGTTCTTTTACCAGGGCGGCAGAAATGTTTGCCATGTCCAGTATCCTCGGTCTTGAATTGACAAAAAACAGGGGCCATAAGGGCCCCTGCCAACCAATGTGTTCAGCTTGGTTAATAAGGGCTTTGCAGACCTTATCAATTACTCAGCTTCAACGAAGCCATCTTTCTCGGCTTGAACAACGATGTCCTGCTCACGGGCTTCCAGAACGGTGTCAGCGGCAGCGTTCAGGTAGAGCTGTACGGCACGGATCGCGTCGTCGTTACCCGGGATGATGTAGTCTACGCCGTCCGGGTTGGAGTTGGTATCAACTACGGAGATAACCGGGATACCCAGGTTGTTGGCTTCCTTGATGGCGATGTGCTCGTGCTCGGCGTCGATCACGAACAGAACGTCAGGCAGGCCGCCCATGTCTTTGATACCGCCCAGGCTCTTCTCCAGCTTGTCCATTTCGCGAGTACGCATCAGCGCCTCTTTCTTGGTCAGCTTGTCGAAGGTACCGTCCTGGGACTGGGTTTCCAGATCTTTCAGACGCTTGATGGACTGACGAACGGTCTTCCAGTTGGTCAGCATACCGCCCAACCAGCGATGGTTCACATAGAACTGGTCGCAACGGGTAGCGGACTCTTTAACGGCTTCAGCGGCGGCACGCTTGGTACCAACGAACAGTACCTTGCCCTTCTTGGCAGCGGTGGAGCTCAGGAAGTTCATGGCATCGTCGAACATCGGAACAGTCTTCTCGAGGTTGACGATGTGAACGCCGTTACGAGCACCGAAGATGTAGGATTTCATCTTGGGGTTCCAGTAACGGGTCTGGTGACCGAAGTGAACGCCAGCCTGCAGCATGTCGCGCATAGAAACTTTAGCCATTTTATACCTCTATTGGGGTTAGGCCTCCACACATCCCATGTGACCGACCCGTAAGGGGCACCCCGGCACAGGTGTCGATGTGTGTGTGGTGTTTAAGTTAAGGTGAAGAACCCGGAAGAGACCCGAGTTCGGCGCGCTTTATACCATATCCCTGAGCAAAACACCACCTTGGCATGGGGGCAAGGGGGGGCGAGAGCCGAGATGAGATGTGATGAGAATCACGCTGGAAGTCGGGGGGGGATGCGGATAAAATTTACAACCGCTTGCAAACGCATACAATTTTCAATTGCCTCCCCCATGGGGTGGCCTAGAGAGAAGCCATGACTGCCAAGATCAAGACCCCCGAAGAGATGGAAAAGATGCGCGTCGCCGGCCGCCTGGCCGCCGAGGTGCTCGAAATGATTGCCCCCCACGTCAAGGCGGGCGTCACCACCGACGAGATCAATACCCTCTGCCATGAGCATATCGTCAACGTGCAGCAGGCCATTCCGGCCCCCCTCAACTACCACGGTTTCCCCAAGTCTATCTGTACTTCGGTCAACGAGGTGGTGTGCCACGGCATCCCGAACCACAAGAAGCTGCGCGAGGGTGACATCGTCAATCTGGATATCACCGTCATCAAGGATGGCTACCACGGCGACACCTCCGCCATGTTCGTTATCGGCCAGACCACCCCTCTGCGTCGCCAGCTCTGCAAGACGGCGCAAGATAGCCTCTATGCTGCCATTCGCCAGGTGCGCCCGGGCATGTGCATCAGCGAGATCGGCGCCATCATCCAGCCTATCGCCGAACAGGCGGGCTTCTCCGTGGTGCGCGACTACTGCGGCCACGGTATCGGTAAAGAGTTCCACGAAGAGCCGCAGATCCTGCACTATCGCAATGGTGGCAAGATGGAGCTCAAACCCGGCATGTGTTTCACCATAGAGCCGATGATCAACACCAAGAAGCACCACTGCAAGGTCAACCCCAAGGATGGCTGGACCGTGACCACCAAGGACGGCGGCGACTCCGCCCAGTGGGAGCACACCCTGCTGGTCACCGAGGATGGCTGTGAGGTACTGACCCTGCGCGAGGGCGAAGCCCTCGACCGGGTCATCAAACACGGATAACATCGAAAACCGGCCCCCAGGCCGGTTTTTTTATCCCTGTTACCGAGTACGCAACATCATGGACGCTCTTTCTCTCCCCTCCCCGCTGGATCGCGATCACTACCGGGAACGGCTGGCCCACTGCATGAGCCAACAGCAGACCCGCTTCGAGGCCGGCGAAGAGATCATCACCCTGGTCACCGAGCGTGCCCGCTTCATGGATGCGCTGCTCATCGAACTCTGGCAGCAGTTTGGTTTCGACCGGGTGCAAGGGTTGACCCTGATCGCGGTCGGCGGTTATGGCCGCGGCGAGCTGCACCCTCACTCCGACATCGATCTGTTGCTGCTCTATGAGGAGGAGCCGGACGAGGTACTGGGCCTGCGGATCGGCGACTTCATCGCCTTTCTGTGGGATCTGAGGCTGGAAGTGGGGCAGTCAGTGCGCAACGTGGCCGAGTGCGTCGAGCAGGGGCGGCGCGATATCACCATCGCCACCAACCTTATCGAGGCGCGCTATATCACGGGTCACCACCCCGGCTTCGATGCCCTCAAGGCGGCCACCTCCCCCGCGCATTTCTGGTCGAGCGAGGCCTTCTTTCGCGCCAAGCGCCAGGAGCAGCAGGAGCGCCACCAACAGTTTCAGGGCACGGCCTACAAGCTGGAGCCGGACATCAAGAGCAACCCGGGCGGCATGCGCGACATTCAGACCCTGGCCTGGGTCGCTCGCCGTCACTTCGGGGCCACCACCCTCACCGAGATGACCAGCCACGGCTTTCTCAACCAGGCCGAGTTTCGGGAGTTGCAGGATTGCCAAAACTTCCTGTGGAAGGTGCGCTTCGCCCTGCACATGGCCATCAACAAGGGCGACAATCGCCTGTTGTTCGATCGCCAGCGCACCGTGGCCCAGATGCTGGGCTTCGAGGGAGAAGGCAACGCCCCGGTCGAGCAGATGATGAAGCGCTTCTACCAGACGGTACGCCGGGTGGCCGAACTCAACGAGATGCTGCTGCAACTGTTTGACGAGGCGATCCTCGGCAACAGCGCCATGGATGTGCGCCGTCTCAGCGATGAGTTTCAGCTGCGCGGCCGCCTCATCGATGCAGTCGAGCCGGATCTCTTCACCCGTGAGCCCGCCGCCATACTGCGCCTCTTCTATCAGATAGCCCAGCACCCCAACGTGACCGGCATTCACTCGGCGACCCTGCGCCAACTGCGCGAGGCGCGCCGCCGACTCGGTTGCTGGCTGCAGGATATCCCCGAGTGTCGGCGCCTGTTCATGGCCCTGCTGCGCCACCCGGGGGGGATCGGCCTGCCACTGACCCTGATGCATAAGTACGGCATCCTCGCGGCCTATCTCCCCCAGTGGAACCTCATCGTCGGTCAGATGCAGTTCGACATGTTCCACGCCTACACGGTCGATGAACACACCCATCGCCTGTTCAAACACTTTCATTTCTTCGCCGATCCCGAGAGCCGCAAGCGCCACCCCCTCTGTCACGAGCTGTTCAACCAGCTGCGCAAACCCGAGCTGCTCTACGTGGCGGCCCTGTTTCATGACATCGCCAAGGGACGCAAGGGGGATCACTCCGAGCTTGGCGCGGTCGACGCCCTCGAGTTCTGCCAGCTACACGGCTTCGACCGTTACGAGAGCCGGCTGGTCGCCTGGCTGGTGCGCCACCACCTGCTGATGTCGGTGACCGCCCAGCGCCGGGATATCTATGATCCGGATGTCATCACCGATTTTGCCCAGAAGGTGCGCGACGAGCTCCACCTTGAGCTGCTCTGCTGCCTGACGGTGGCCGACATCTGTGCCACCAATGACACCCTGTGGAATGACTGGAAGGGCACCCTGCTGCGCGAGCTGTTCTTCGCCACCCAGAAGGCGCTGCGCCTGGGGCTCGAAAATCCGCCCGACATGCGCCTCAAGATCCGCGAGAACCAGCGCCAGGCCAAACAACAACTGGCCCAGCGCGAGATGAGCGAGGAGGCGATCAACACCCTGTGGGGGGATTTCAAGGCCGACTACTTCCTGCGCCACAGCCCCGAGCAGATCGCCTGGCACACCCGCCATATCCTCGAGCAGGAAGATGACCGGCCTCTGGTGCTGGTTGGCAAGCACCCGACCCGAGGGGGGAGCGAGATCTTCATCTACTGCCGCGACATGCCCAACCTCTTCGCCACCGTGGCGTCGACCCTGGATCAGAAGAACCTCAACATTCACGACGCCCAGATCATGAGCTCGCGCAGCGGCTTCGTGCTCGATACCTTCATCGTGCTCGAACCCAACGGCCAACCCATCAGCCCGAATCGCCTCCCCACCATCAAGGGAGCGCTGGAGAAGGCACTGCAAAATCCGGGCAAGCTGGTGCTGCGCTGCAAGCCGCCGTCGCGGCGCCACCGCCAGTTCGATGTGCCGACCCGCGTCACTTTCCTGCCTCACAAGGGAGAGGTGCGCCATACCCTGGTCGAGCTCATCGCCCTCGATGCCCCTGGCCTGCTGGCGCGCATCGGCGCCGTGTTCCAGCAGTGTGGACTGGCCCTGCACGCCGCCAAGATCACCACCATAGGCGAGCGGGTCGAGGACTTCTTCAGCCTCACCACTCTGGATGGGGAGCCGCTCGACAGCGAGCAACAGCAACAACTGGAGGCCCGTCTGGTACAGCAGCTCGCCCAGTTGACTCAGGCTTGAGCGAACGGCAAACCCCGCCCGCAAGATGGCTGAACTCGAGGGCAAAAGTGTGATACAACAAACAGAATTTTTTGAAAGGGAACCGTCATGACCGAGTTGCAACAGATCATCGAGGCCGCCTTCGAGCGCCGCGACACCATCACTCCCGGCACCGTCGATGCCGAAACCAAGGCCGCCATCCTGCAAGCCATCGAGCTGCTCGACAAGGGCCAGGCACGCGTGGCCGAGAAGATCGCCGGCGAGTGGGTGGTGCATCAGTGGCTGAAGAAAGCGGTGCTGCTCTACTTCCGTATCAACGACAACGCCATCATCAAGGGCGACGATGCCCAGTACTATGACAAGGTCCCCCTAAAGTTCTCCGACTACAGCAGCGATGACTTCAAGGCCGCCGGTGTACGCGTCGTGCCGCCTGCCACCGCACGCAAGGGCTCCTTCATCGCTCCCAATACCGTGCTGATGCCCTCCTACGTCAACATCGGCGCCTTCGTCGATGAGGGCACCATGGTCGATACCTGGGCCACCGTCGGCTCCTGCGCCCAGATCGGCAAGAACGTTCACCTCTCCGGCGGTGTCGGCATCGGCGGCGTGCTCGAGCCGCTGCAGGCCAACCCGACCATCATCGAGGACAACTGCTTCATCGGCGCCCGCTCCGAGGTGGTGGAAGGCGTGATCGTCGAGGAAGGCTCCGTCATCTCCATGGGTGTCTTCATCGGCCAGTCCACCCGTATCTATGACCGTGAAACCGGCGAGATCCATTACGGCCGCGTGCCGGCAGGCTCTGTGGTGGTCTCCGGCTCTCTGCCCTCCAAGTGCGGCAAGTACAGCCTGTACGCCGCCGTGATCGTCAAGAAAGTCGATGCCAAGACCCGCGCCAAGGTGGGGATCAACGCCCTGCTGCGCTCCATCGACGAGTAAGCGTCACCATTTAATAAAGGGCGCCTTATGGCGCCTTTTGTTTTTCCAAGCCTGGTCACAGGCCGCCTGGAAGGCTTGGGTTAAGATAGACGGGAAAGGTCTGTTTTGACTCGAGGAGCCGTCATGCAAGAGCAGTTTGAAAACCTCAAGAGCCTGGGGATCCAGGATCCCGACAGCATAGAGAGCTATACCCTGCGCCAGGAAGCAGGGCACGACATCCTGAAGATCTACTTCAAGAAGCAGAAAGGGGAGTTCTTCGCCAAGAGCGTCAAGTTCAAGTACCCCCGTCAGCGCAAGACCATACTGGTCGATTCCGGCACCCATGAGTACAAGGACATCACCGAGATCAACGCCAACCTGAAATACGTGGTCGACGAGCTCGACATCATCACCCAGGGGGCACACGCCACCTCGGCCAACGCCGACATCAAGCAGAAGATCCTCAAGGACCTGCGCCATCTGGAGAAGGTGGTGCAAAACAAGATCCGCGAGATAGAGCAGGATCTCGAGAAACTCTAACCCCGTCCGGGTGCGCTCAACGCACCCGGCATAGAGATGCAAAAAGGGGGAGGCCAATGGCCTCCCCCTTCTTATCACAGCGATGGATTAGTGGGACTTCATCCACATGTCCATGTCAGTCTTCAGGTTATCGGACTTGGTACCGAAGATGGCCTGGACACCGGAGCCAGCGACCACCACACCGGCGGCGCCCAGCTTCTTCAGACCGGCCTGGTCAACCTTGGCCACATCCTTCACACCGACACGCAGACGGGTGATGCAGGCATCCAGAGAGGCGATGTTCTCCTTGCCACCGAAGGCCAGCACCAGCTGCTCGGCCATGTAGTGTTCGGCCATTTCACCGACAGATTCTTCCTCGGTAGCGTCTTCACGACCCGGCGTCTTCAGATCCAGCGCCTTGATAGCCACGCGGAAGATGATGTAGTAGGCCGCGGCGTAGCACAGACCAACCAGCGGGAACATCCAGCCCTTGGTGGACTGAGAGAAGAGCACGACGTAGTCGATGAGACCATGGGAGAAGGTGGTACCGTGCTTCATGCCCAGCAGGATCATGACCACGAAGGCAGAGCCGGCCAGCAGGGCGTGGATGGCGTACAGTACCGGGGCCACGAACAGGAAGGCAAACTCAATCGGCTCGGTGATACCGGTCAGGAAGGAGGTCAGGGCTGCGGAGACCATGATACCACCGACCTTGGCACGGTTTTCCGGCTTGGCGGAGTGCCACATGGCGATGGCTGCAGCCGGCAGACCGTACATCTTGAACATGTAACCACCCGCCAGGTTACCGGCAGTGGGGTCACCAGCGATGTAACGAGCGATCTCACCGGTGAACACCTGGCCTGCGGCGTTGGTGTAAGAGCCGGCTTCGAAGAAGAAGGGCACGTTCCAGATGTGGTGCAGACCGAAGGGGATCAGGGAGCGCTCGACGATACCGTAGATACCGAAGGCCAGCGCCGGGTTCTGATAGGCAGCCCAGTGGGAGAAGCTCTGGATCAGACCGCCAACCGGGGGCCAGATGAACGCCATGACCACACCGGCGATGATAACGGCCAGACCGGTGATGATGGGCACAAAGCGCTTACCGGCGAAGAAGCCCAGGTACTCGGGCAGCTGAATACGGTAGAAGCGGTTGAACATGTAGGCGGCGATACCACCGGCTACGATACCGCCCAGCACACCCACGTTGGAGACCTTGTCGGCCATGGCGGCATAATCGGCAGCAGCCGGATCGAGGCCGGCAACGATGGGGGCGACCACACCGATGGTCTTGGTCAGAATGGCATAGCCAACGGTCGCGGCCAGGGCGGCAACGCCGTCGTTGTTGGTGAAGCCCAGGGCCACACCGATGGCGAAGATCAGTGCCATGTTGCCGAAGACGGCACCACCGGCCTGTTCCATGATTTGAGATACGATAGCAGGCAACCAGCTGAATTTGGCTGCGCCGACGCCGAGCAGAATACCTGCTACCGGCAGAACGGACACAGGCAGCATCAGCGATTTACCGACCTTTTGCAGGTTGGAAAATGCATTTTTCAACATTGTGTGTGCTCCTGATGAGGATTATTTACCATTAGGGTCAAGCGGAACTCATTCGCTGCCATTCATTCCTGATACGCCAGAAAATGAATCGACCCGAGAGTTTATTGTTAGACGGGGTAAATATAACTGCTCATCGAACAAGATGCTGTATCAATAAGCGTCAGGAAAACAAATTTGGAGGAAAGATCACAAGATTGATTAAGGAGAGAACAAGAGGGGAATTAAAGAATAAAATACCTCAAATATAACCCTAGCAGAAATATATATTAATATCCGTCACCAACTGTATTTGCATTACAACCAAAATTATCACGACGTATCCCCACGTAACACAACGTAACCAGCTCGGTGATTGCAAATAAAAACTCCCGCCATTAGGCGGGAGTCTCAGGGGATAAACGCTTATTTTTGCGACTGTCTGACTGCGTCAACGAACGTCTTTCTGGCGCTGGTCGAGCCTGCCCGCTCGGCCTCATCCACCAGTTTCATTGCCTTCTCAATATCGCCAGCCTTGACCGCATTGCCAATCTGAGTGCGATAGAAGGCATCGGTTTCGCCCAGCATGGCAGGTTTGGACGCCGATGCCGCCAAGGGGACTACCAGCTTGTTGGGGCTCTCGTTCACGACAGGAGCATTGGCATCGATGGCATCCTGATAGACAGGCTTGTAGTAGTTACTGTCGGTCTTGTTGCCGCTCAGGTCCTCAACCGAGAGATTCACGACACCCCAGGGAGAGTGAGGGATCACCGGGTCTTTGACCCCGTAATCGACCACACTCAACGACTTGGCCATCAACTTGGCCTGACTCATGATGGTGGTCGTTTCATCCAGCCCCTTGGGATCGGTATAGATAATCATGTAGGTTTCGTTGTTGGGATTGCCTACATAACTGCGGTCCACGGTGAACACAGCCTCTACCCTGTCGCCCTTGAGCATCCTGGCCGGCTCGTATTTAAATACGTCCTTACCCAGCTTACGGGTGACCTTGAATCTGGAGTCCAGCATCATCACGGTCGGATTGAACATGCTCTTCTCAATCACCCCTTCTACCGTAATACGCAGATCCCCGCTGTTGGCGGGCAGACGGAAGGCAGCCACATAGCTCTTACCCTCTTCAAACTGATAAGCCGCAGAAGCGCCATCGATCGGCACGATATGATCGCCAACCGAGAGCACTTTATAGGGCAGGGAGGTAAGATCATGGCAGCAAGGTTCGGCCTGGCTCAGGGCACTGATCGCCTGTTCTCTGCCATCTAACACCGCCTTGTACTCCTTGGTCGGCGCCACTGTGCTCTCCAGCGTCGCACAGCCTCCCAATGCCAATCCACACACCATGGCCAGAGCAATCTTGGTATAGGTCATTGCACCTCCCTTTTAATACAGAATCAAAAGATACGCCCCCGACAAGCGGGGGCGCGGGTTGTCAGCTTAGCGACAGATTACCACCAGGCTTCGGCTTGAACACCAAAGTTCCAGGCGTTGTCTTGCTTAACACCTTGGCTATCGGCACGGAAGGCACCATCATTCTGCGCATAGGAAGCAAATACACGGATCTCCGGACGAGCCCAGAAGCTGGAGCCAGCGGACCAGGCCTGAGCCAAGGTGTACTTGGCACCATCGGTGGACTTCTCGACACCACCCTTGGCAGTCTCGTTATCCTTGTAGTAACCCACTTCTGCGATGGTCTTCATGTAGTCGTTCCACTTGTACATGGGACGCACGACAGCCGAGAAGGTGTCACGATCCTCGTACTCGGAACCCCAGGCAGAGAAGTCGCTGGATTTGCCGTAGATGATTTGGTGACCGAATTCAACCTTGTCACCAACCGGCAGCACACCCCAGTTGATCAGGCGGAAGCCATCGCCGCTCTTGGAAGCAGCTTGCAGACCGCTACCGGAGCCACCGTCATAGCTGGTCGCTTGGCCAGCCAGACCATCGGCGAAGTACTGCACGGCGGTCTTGTTGAAGCCACCCAGCATCCCCTGAGTCAGCTCGGCGGTGATCATATGGCCATCGTTGATGCCCGGGAATTGCTTGTCTTGTTGATCGGTCGGGTTGGCCATGGCGAAGTCATAACCCAGCTCCAACGAAGCATCAGCCCAGAGGGGAATACCGGCGTAACGGATGTCGAAGACGTTGGTGTCCAGAGTCTTGGTGTTCTCCTTGGCATCGTACTCAGACCAAGGGTCATTACGCAGCACAGCAACGGAGAGCTTGCCAGGACCAGCCTGGATGTTCTCTACACCGGCACCGGCACCGGAAACATCCCAGTAGTAGGTGTCGGAGATATGAATGTCATGGCGCTGGTAGTAACGCTTACCGGCCCACAGGGTCTCGTTGCCACCGAATAGGTTTTTGGCCTGTACGTTAAACTGGCGCAGAGCGAAGGTTGAATCACCACTGGTACTGTCGGCTTCCCAGTCACGTTTCTGACCAGAGGTCATGGCAAACATGGAGTCTACGTAGAAGGACTTGTTTTCCTTGTTGTAGACCTCTTGACCCAGCTGAACCTCGCCATAGGTCTCATTCTCGTTACCCAGACGGCCGACCTTGTGTTTATCAATGGTCTGCATTTCACCGTTATCGGATACACCAACGCCGGAGCGGAAGTAGCCGTGGAAATCAACGGCAGAGGCGGAGGCGGAGGCCAGGGCAGCGGTCACTGCTGCAGCAATCGGGAGCCACTTTGCTTTCATGTTTTAGTTCCTTAATTTCCCGTTGTGGATGTGTGTTCCAAAAATCCGGTTCACTATCGCCGCCAGAGGATGTCGAAAATGCTTGGCGTGATAACCGAGCGGATTATAGGGAGCGCCCAGCAGGGGAAACCATGAGGCAATTCACAAAACGGCGACAAATTGCGCCAAACCAGATCTGATTGAAAATAAAATCAATGAAATCGTTTTCTTTTGAACAGATAACCCACAAAAACACACAAAAAAGGTCAAGCATTGCGCCTGAAAGCGATATCCTTGATTATTAATCCCTTGAAATTAAGAGTGAGAAGGCTAATTTCACCATTAAAATATGATTGAAAGCGCTTTCTTGATTAAAAAATACGCGCTCAATGCAAATATGCTATGCGCATAATTAAGAGCCAAGGTGGATGAAAAAGTTCCACCCGAGGCATAAATAAAACGAGAAAATAGAGACTCAAATAACCCACAAAATACAATGATGCTCCATCGATTGTATGTAGACGCCGCTTGTCATCTTTTCATCACGGACTCCCTTTAGGCTCTGTCCATCCTGTTTGGACTGGCCTCCACCCAGAGGAGTCGTATCATGCGCATCGGCCGCTTCACTCATTTTTTTTCCCTCTGCCTGCTGCTACTGGCTGGCACGCTCACCCTGGCGCTGTGGCAGGGTGCCCGCCAGCTTGCCGCCGAGCAGCAGGCGCTATTCACGCTTCAGGTACTGCAGCAAAGGCTCGGTCAGCAACTCCCAACCCGATTGCAGGAGTATCTGGGAAACGGTAACAACGAGAGCCTCCAGCAGGCGATCCGTCTACTGGACGCCGCCATCAGTCAGCTGCCCCAAACCCAGCCCGAGCTGGGAGAGACCCTTGGCACCCTGCGCCAGCGCATGAAGAGCGACTACCTGGCCGCCGGTAAACTCTCCGGCACCCCGGCGCTACTGCTACAGCACGCAGAGCAGGAGATGGCCGGGCAGATCCGCCAGTTGCTGGCCTATGCGGGGCGTCCGGTCGACCCGGCACTGGAGCCGGCGCGTCTGGCCTATCAGATCCAGGCGCAGGCACTGGCCACCACCCTGATCGAACTCATCCACCAGCGAGAGAGTTATCAGGGCCAGGGAGAGACGGGGAACAAGAAGGCGCTGGAGCAGACCCTGGCGCTGATGCAGGGCCAGTACCGGCAGCTCGCGACCCTCCCCCTGCTGGGCCATCTGGAAGAGAAAGAGGAGCCGCTGCTCCCCTTGCTCACTCCGGCACCCCCTGCCGAGCTGGGTGAGCAGGCCAGAGATGAACTCGCCTCCTTGCTGCGACGCTACCCTAAGGAGCTGGACGAGACGACCCGACAGCTGGCCCGCCAGCAGCAGGCCCGCCAGCAGATCCGCCAGGATGTGGCCTCGCTCTATGCACTGCTCGACACCCTGGTGAAATCCCAGCAAACCGAGCGCCAGCAGGGCTTGTCGCAACTGGGCTCGACCATTGCGTCGATGGCCGCCGCCCTGGTGCTCTTTACCCTGCTGGGCTGGGGCTTCCAATACCGCTGGGTACTGCGTCCGCTCAGGCGCCTGCAGCGGGCCTTCGCGGCACTGGCGCAGACCGGCCAGGCAGAGCCCCTGCCCGCCATGGGTCAGGGTAACGAGCTGGCCGAAATAGGTGAGAGCTATAACCAACTTATCGTGCAGTGGCAACGCAGCAGCCAGACCAAGGCCAGCCAGCTCGATGCCGTCTCGCGCCATCTCAATGAGATGGTGACCCACGTGGAGCAGATCTGTCATAGCACCCGGAGTGCGGCCTCAGTGGTCAGAGAGAGCGGCGACATGATGCGAGAACTCGATCTGCTGGCTGCCGAGGTGCGCCAGGTGGCCGACGAGATAGCGCACCACGCCCATCACAATGAGCACACCATGCGCGAGAGCGAGAGCGTGGTCCAGGCGATGCTGGAGGCGAGCCGCAAGACCACGGGAGCCATCGACGAGAGCCGCAGCGCCATCAAGGGGGTGACCCTCTCCCTCAACGAGGTGGAGGCCATGGTGGAGGTGATAGGGCACATAGCGCAGCAGACCAACCTGCTGGCCCTCAACGCCGCCATCGAGGCGGCGCGCGCCGGTAAGCAGGGGGAAGGGTTTGCCGTGGTGGCCGACGAGGTTCGCCACCTCTCGACCGACACCCAACGCTCCCTGCAGCAGATCGTCGGTGTGCTCGGCAGGCTGCAAGAGGCCGGCGGTCGGCTCTCGGCCTCCATGGAGCAGATAGAGCAGCACGCCCGGGCACAGCAGAGCCAGGCGGGCACCCTCTTTGGCGTGACTCGCGCGATGCAGGAGAGCGCCCGCAGCACGGCCAGCATCGCCTGTCAGGGAGCCGGCAATGCCCGCTCCCAGTCAGAATACCTGACGCGCTTTGCAGCGCTGATGGAGCAGCTGCATCAGCAGTCGGCCCGGGTCACCGAGGAGGCGACCCGAGTTGCCAGCCACATGGGGGAGCAGGCCTGCCGGATCCCGGCCATCCTGCGCCAGTGATCAGGCCTCTTTGGCCTCGGGGGCGGGCTCGCTCTTCTTGCTCTCCTTGGACTCCTTTCCCTTGCCGCCGGCCAGGGGGGTCACATTGGACTGAGCCTCTCCGAGCGCCTGGGAGTGGCCGAGGAAGACGCCGCCCGGTTGGATAGAGAGGGTGCCGCCACGGCAAATACCCTGCAACCGGCCATGGGCCAGGATGGCGACCGAGGTCGCCTCGCAGGTGCCCTCAAGCACCCCGTCCAGCTCCACCTCGGGGGCGTGAACCTCCCCCTCGATGCGCCCGCCCTGCATCACCCTCACCCGGCCTTCGGTCATGGTCACATTGCCCACCAGGCGCCCGAAGACCAGAAGCTGCCCCTGCAGTTGGAGGTTGCCGGTAAAGGTGGCCTCGGCGGCCAATACGGTCTGTGCCGGCTCGCTCATCGCGGCGACGGGAGCCTTGGGTTTGTCACGACCAAACATTATGAATCTCTCTATCACGTATCCGATGAGTGCCACCAGGGCACATCCAGTGGGGATGAGGTAGAGCCCCAACCCCAGCATGTAGCAAAGCAGTGCTACCCCCCACAGCAGACAGGTGAGGGTAAGCAGGCGCTCGCGACCCGCTGACTTCATGAGTGGATAACCTGTTGTGGTGGCGCCGATGACGGCGCATGAGGCGGACGCACTGCGCCCTGCGCAGCCGCCCAACGGGCGGCCTGACAAGGTACAACGACCGGCTTAGGCGAGAACTTGAGGGCGCCACTCCAGATAGGCGGGGTTGCCGGCAAAACCCAGCTCCCGATAGAGGGGGTCCCCCATGGCACTGGCGTGCAGCCACACCTTGCCCAGTGCCAGCCGACAGGCCTCCTGCTCGATGGCAGTCACCAGGGCTCGGGCCACATACGGCGGCGCCAGGCGGGCAGCACAAACATGTTGAGCAGGTAACCCTCGCGCCCGGCCAGATTGCCCGGGTAGGGGGGCCGGCAAAAGAGCGCCAGCGAGCCCGCCCCCACCACCTCGCCCTCTGTTTCTGCGACCCAGTGCAGACAGGCCCCATCCGCCAGGGTCTGTGCGAAGTAATCGGCCAGCACAACCGCCAGCGCGGGATCCTCGTCCGTCGACGCGAGATCTCCCTCTTCCACAAACAGGGCCAACCGCAAGCGGGTCAAGGCCGGCTCATCCCCCTGCTGTGCCCGTCGAATTCTCATCACGCCTACTTGCATCACACGGTTAAAAGAAAGGGCACCGGCTATCGGGGCCCGCTGATTGTAAGAGTGGGCTCATGTGAGCACAACGCGGTGGCCGTGTCACGGGATCAGCACACGGCTCTCCCCTCCCCCCAGCGCCTCGACCCGCACCTGCACGCCGATGCGCTCGACCAGGGTCTGTACATGGGAGATGACCCCGATCTGCCGTCCGCTCGCCTGCAGCGAGTCGAGGCAGGAGAGGGCCAGATCCAGGCTGTCAGGATCCAGGGTGCCGAACCCCTCGTCGATGAAGAGCGACTCCACCTGGGTCTGCTTGGACGACAGGCTCGAGAGCGCCAGGGCCAACGCCAGGGAGACCAGGAAGCTCTCACCGCCGGAGAGGGAATCGACCGAGCGCACCTCGTCCCCCATGTCGAGATCCACCACCTGCAGCGCCAGGTCGGTGCCGGGCACCCGCTCCAGCCGGTAGCGCGGCGACAGGTCGCCCAGCTGGGCATTGGCCTCGAGCAGCAGCCGCTCCAGGGTGAGACTCTGGGCGAAGGTGCGCAGCTTGGCTCCGTTGGCCTGCCCGATGAGATCGCACAACTGCTGCCAGTGATCGGCCACCGCCTGCTGGGTGGCCAGCTCCTGCTGCAAGCTGCCCGCCCTGAGGGCGGCCGCCTCGGCCTGGGCCAGGGCGCTCTTGCACGCAAACAGTTGCTCATCCAGGTCACGACAGTGGGCTTCCAGCTCGGCCAGACGCTGCACCAGCTCCTCCTGCGCCAGGGCAGCCAGCTCGGGGTGGTGCTCCTGATAGCGATCCCGCTTGCTCTGCTCCAGCGCCAGCGCCCGTTGCCGCTCGGCGAGGCGGGTGCGGGCCTCGCCCACGGCGTCCTCCAACCCCTGCAAGGCAGTGCGGCGCGCCTTGAGCTCTTCCGGGCTGATGGCCAGCAGGCGGCGCAGGTCATATTCGGCGATGCCTAGGGCGCTGGCGTGAGCGGCCCAGCGGCCCAGCACCTCGCGCTTGCGCCGGCTGCTGACCTGTTTCTCCTGCTCCATGTGGGCGAGGCGAGTCTTGAGTTCAGTCTGGCGCTCACGCAGGGCGCGCGCGCTGCCTTGCATCGCCTCCAACTCGCTGGCGATCTGTTGCAGGCGCGCCTGCCAGCGACTCTCGACCAGGGCTATCTCTTCCCCCCCCAAACAGGCGGCGCGACTGGTGAGCAGCCCCTGGCGCTGCTGATCGTGCTCCTTGTAGTCGCGCTCGAGCTTGTGCAGCACGTCGCGCTGGGTCTGCAGGCGCGCCTCCTGAGCGCTCAGGGCAGGGGTGAGGCTGGCAATCTCGCCGGCCAGCCGCTCCCACTCGCTCTGGCCGTGCAGCCAGGCCTCGCAGGCACGCTGCCACTCGTGCCACTGCCGAGTGCCGAGCCACTGGCGCCAGGGCTGGCCCCCCATCTGCTCGTCGAGGCGAAGGCCTCCCAGCTCGAGACGCTGACGCAGGGTGGCCTCCTGCTCCCCCATCGCCTTCACTTCCCCTTCCAGGGTGATGCGCTGACGGTCGGCTTCCTGCCACTGCTGGTCGAACTGCTGGTGCCGCTCGGCCAGCTGACTCAGTTGCTGGCGAATCCCCTGTAACTGCTGCTGGCCGAGCTGAGCCTCACGCAACAGCTGCTGGCTCTGGGCCAGCCCCTGCTCCAGGGTTTGGCTGCGGCCTATCAGGGTGCTCATCAGCTCCTTCCACTCGAGGGGGCGTTGGCTTCGCGGCAATGGATGACCCAGCAGGTTATCGCCGCCCAGCTGCAACCAGCGTTGGGTCAGCTGCTCGGCACGCGTCTCCAGCTCGGGAAGATGCTGCTGGCGTACCAGCAGCTGGCGCGCCAGCTCCTGATGCTCGCTCTCGCACTGAATGCATTGATGATTGAGCCGCTCCCATTCGAGCTCCAGGCTCTGGGCCCGCTGTGCCAGTTGACCCAGAATGCCGGCAACCTGCGGCTGGCTCTGGCGGTAGGGGTGCTCCTCGGCGCCGCACAGCGGGCAAGGGGTGCCATCGCTGAGGAGGTGGCGATACTGCTCAAAACTGGCCACAGCCCGGGACTGCTCCAGCGCATGGCGCGCCTCGTCCCGCTGCAAGGCGAGGCGCTCGCGGGCCGGCACCAGCTCTGCGCTGAGGGTGGCCAACTTGCCCAGCGCCTGCTCCAGCTGTGCTATCTCCTGTTGCAACCGGGTGTGCTGCTCGGCATGGCTGTGGGCGTAATCGACCAGCTCCAGCAGCTGACGCACTTGCCCCAGCTGCTCGGTCTGCTGCTGCCACTGATCCTGTGCCTTGGCGAGGCGGCTCTCCCACTGCTGCTGCTCCAGCTCGAGCTGCTGCTGTTGCAGCCGCGCCAGTTCGCGCTGCCAGTAGTCGCGCTCCTGCTGACCCTGCTCCAGTTGACGTTGCAACTGTTGCAGGGCGCTCAGCTTGCGATCCCGCAGGATGAGCAGTTGCTGCAAGGTGTCGGCATCCTCGCTCCAGTCCTGCATGGCGGTGAGCAGGGGCTGCCACTGGCGGGCGACCGGCGCCAGCTCCTTGTGCTCTTCAAGCCAGAGGCTCCACTGCTGGTGCTCACCCTTGAGCTGCGCCACCTGCTGGCTCTGCTCGCGCCAGCCTTGCTCCAGGGTGCGCTGCACCTCCCGCTCCTGTGCCCCCTCCTGCTGGATCTTCTGCAACTGCTGCTGCTTTTCCCGAATGCGGGTGTCGAGCTCTTGCGCCCGCTTGAGCTCGGGCTGCAGGGCGCCCCATTCGCGCTCGGCGGCGATCTTCTCGGCCAGCAACTGCTGTTCGGTCAGCACGCTCTGCTGGGCCTGCTCTTCGAGTTGGGCCAGCTCGGGGCCGAGTTCGGCGATCACCTTCTCCTGCTGCTGCACCTCCAGGGTGAGGCGGGCCAGTTCGTCGTGATCGGCGCGGGCCACCTGGGCCTGTTCGACGCGGGCGAACTCCTCGCGTTCGGCGGCGGCGGCGCCATGAGCCAGCAGGGCCCTCTCCAGCGCCGCTTCCCCCTCCAGGCAACCTCGCTGCTGGTCGGCGATGCGGCTATTAAGATCGCGCAGATCCTGCATCAGCTGCTGTTGCTGCTGCTCGTGCTTGAGGCTGGAGGTAAGGCTCACCTGCTGGCTCACCCACTGCCTGCGGCTCTCCTCATCCATCAGTACCAGGTCGCCGAGGCGCTGGCCGATGGTCGCCAGCTTCTGCTGCTCCTCCCGCGCTCGCTCATAGGTCTGCATGGAGATGGCGGAGTAGAGCTCGGTGCCGGTCATCCGCTCGAGCAGGGCGGATCGCTCGTTGGCATCGGACTTGAGGAAGGCGGCAAACTCCCCCTGCGGCAATATGACGGCGCGGCGAAACTGCTCCCAGGAGAGGCCCACCAACTCGTCGATGCGATCCTGCAGCTCCCGCTTGCTGCCCGAGAAGACCTGACCCGACTCGACGTCGGTCAGGGAGCGCTCTTGCGCCTGAAAGCGCCCCTCGGCACGGTTACGGGCCCGGCGCACCGTCCAGCGGGCGCGCCAGGTGCGACCGTCACAGCCGCGAAAGCTCACCTCGGCAAAGCCGCTGGCATGGCCGCGACTGAGGATGTTTTTGACATCATTGGCCGTTAATTTGTCTTTCTCGTCTTCATGGGCGCGGCCAATTTTCTCGACATTCTTGCGATTGGCGATAAAACGGGGCATCTCGTCGTAGAGGGCCAGGCAAATGGCGTCGAGCAGCGTGCTCTTGCCGGCACCGGTGTTGCCTGTGATGGCAAAGAGACCGGCCGCCCCGAGCGCACCACGGGTAAAGTCGATGGTGAAGGAGCCGGTCAGGCTGGCCAGATTCTCACCGGATAGAGACAAGATTTTCATATGCCGGACTCCTTGACCTGCTCCAGGATCTCTTCAAACGAGGCGACGAGTGACGCGTCGGGTTCCCCCTCGAACTGGCGCTGATAGCAGAGGCGAAACACCTCGGTGGGAGAGAGTTCATCGAGTCTGCGTCGAGCCAGACCATCGGCCAGACCCTCGCCCGACCCTTGATAGCGGGTACTGATGCGAGCCAGGCGTACCGGCTTGCCTGCCAGGGCCGAGAGAATGCGCTCGCGGATGCGGGCCTCGGGCTTGGGCAGCAGCAGGCGTACCTCGAGATAGGGGCGGGCGCCGGCCTCGACCTCGGGCAAATCGAGGGCCGTGATGGCCGCCAGCGCCTCGTCGAGACCCTGCTCGGGGAGCCGGATCATGGGGGCGGTACGCGGCACCATGAGGCGCGTCACGCTCACCTCGCGCCCGTCCAGGGTCACCTCCAGCACCTGGTGGCGGTAGTCGGCCTCAGAGAGCGACAGCGGCAGCGGCGAACCGCTGTAGTGAACCCGCTCGCCGATGTGCTGGGCCAGGTGCAGGTGACCCAGGGCCGTGTAGTCGGCGCCCTCGAACAGATCGCTTGGCAGGGCATGCTGGTTACCGCCGAGCACCTTGCGCTCGGAGAGCTCGGAGAGCTGGCCGCGTGCCAGATAGGCGTGGCCCATGGCGATGAGGGGCAGCTCCCCGGCCCGTCGGCGCCCCTCATCGAGCACCTGGCGATAGACGGCGCGCACCCCCTCCACCAACCTGTCTTCCCCGTCGGCGAGCTCCCGGGTGCGCAGATCGCTGCTGCGCAGAAACGGCACAGCGGCGCACCAGGCCTGCACGACCCCGTCGCCCCCGGTCAGCGGCACCAACAGACGCTCGAGCTCGAGTTCACCCTCGGCATCCCGGCTGATGCTGCCGACCAGGTGCAGGTCGAAGGCGCGCAGCAGCTCATGGGGCGCATCCAGCTTGGAGGGCGAGTCGTGGTTACCACCGATGAGCACCAGGTTGAGGGCCGGATGGTCGGCCCGCAGCCGCGCCAGGAAGCGGTAGAGCTGCTGCCAGGCGCTGGCGGGCGGGTTGGCGGTGTCGAACAGATCGCCCGCCACCAGCAGGGCATCGGGACGACGCTCGTCGATGGTGGCGGCGAGCCAGTCGAGAAAGGCCTGATGTTCGGCGTGGCGATCGTGACCGTGGAGCTGGTGCCCCAGGTGCCAGTCCGCGGTGTGGAGGATCTTCATGATGACTCTGCAAAAATGGAGGCGATGACACTCTCAGATGGGGGCAGCCAGCCCCGAGATCAAGCCTGGGGCTCAGGGCTGCTCTGAGTTTGCTTACCAACAAACTCAATGAGATAGAGATGGTGGCCGGTCAGGGGATCCGTCTCTTCCCCATGAATGCTAAACCCGTGGTGGCGATAGAAACGCAGGGCCTCGTCGTTCTCGGCATAGACCTTGGCCCTTAGCTGCGGCAGCAGCTCCTTGGCCTGAGCCAGCAAGGCATGGCCGACGCCGCGTCCCTGGCGGTCCGGGCGCACAAACAGGGCCGCCAGGTAGTCGTCCACCAGCGCCATAAAGCCGAGCAGATCGCCACGCTCGTCACAGACCCAGATCTCGGCCTTGTCGAGGTAACGGATACGCAGCTCCTCCTGCACCCGCCACCAGCTGGAAGCGTCGACAAAGTCGTGAGACTGCAGCGAGGCGAGCAGCCAGATCTCGAGAACGGCATCCATGTCTTGTGTCTGTGCGGGTCTTATCATCGATTCGACTCCTGAGTGTTCGCTCAATGAGCAGTCTAGGGGGGATTGAGCGGGCTGTTCCAAACGAAAAACCTCTCCTGTGAGCTGGCTCCGCTTTTTTTAACCAAAGTAAGGCGCTGATCACAGGCCGCACTTTTGCAGTACAATGCCGGCCTGACAACCGAGGAGACCGACGACGCCATGTGGTTCAAGAACCTGCAGATCTACCGTTTTACCCGCCCCTTCGAGCTGACCGTGGAGCAGCTGGAGACCCAGCTCGAGAGCTGCCTCTTCACCCCCTGCGGCAGCCAGGATCTCTCCCGATTCGGCTGGGTCAAACCGCTTGGCAAGTTCGGCGCTACTCTGGCCCACAGCGCCTCCGGCCAGATCCTCATCTGCGCCCGCAAGGAAGAGAAGATGCTGCCCGGGTCGGTCGTGAAAGAGATGCTGGCCGAGAAGGTGGAAGAGCTCGAGCATGAGCAGGGCCGCGCCCTGAAGAAGAAAGAGAAAGAAGCGCTCAAGGAGGAGATCCTCCACACCCTGCTGCCGCGCGCCTTCAGCCGCACCAGCCAGACCTTCGCCTGGATCAATCCGGCCGACAACCTGATGGTGGTGGACGCGGGCTCGGCCAAGAAGGCCGATGACCTGCTGGCCCTGCTGCGCAAGAGCATCGGCACCCTGCCGGTGGTGCCGGTAGCCCTCAAGAACCCGCCCGAGATCACCATGACCGAGTGGCTGAACGAGGGGAACCTACCCGCCAGTTTCACCCTGGAAGACGAGGCGGAGCTGCGCAGCGCCATGGAGCACGGCGGCATCATCCGCTGCAAGCAGCAGGACCTGATGACTGACGAAATCAAGAATCACCTGGCCAACGACAAGCTGGTGACCAAGCTGGCCCTCAACTGGGGCGAGACCCTGAGCTTTGTGCTGGGGGATGACCTCTCGGTCAAGCGCCTCAAGTTCAGCGAAGAGCTGCGCGAGCAAAACGACGACATCACCAGTGAAGATCTGGCCGCCCGTCTGGATGCCGACTTCGCCCTGGTCACCGCCGAGCTGGCCCAGTTCATCCCGGCCCTGTTTGCCGCCCTGGGGGGCGAGGAGCAGGCACTCTGAGTTGCCCGCCGTGAAGGCCGCCCAAGGGCGGCCTTCTTATTTGTACGCACTCAACAACCAATCACCCGCCAACTGCCTGTTTTTAGCAATCAACCGTCAGGATCCTGCGCGAAAGAGGCGGTAAAACTTACTTACAATTTAATCAAAAACATCATTGCCGGCGCCGGCTTGAGTCTTTATAGTCCCGCCGAAACGATGATTGACGCATCATGCCGCGCAACCAGGCATGCCCCGCAATTCTCCTTTCGCCAACCTGCTTATTGACGGCTGCGCCAGCAGCTACTGACTGCCATTAGCGAGGTGACGATATGGACCACTCCCTTCCCCTGATCACGACCCTGGTGGGCGGCTTCGTGCTGGCCTACCTGCTCGGCATGCTGGCGAGCCGCCTGAAGATCTCTCCCATGGTGGGGTATCTGGCGGCCGGCGTCATCAGCGGCCCCTTCACCCCCGGCTATGTGGCCGACCTGCAGCTCGCCCCCGAACTCGCCGAGATCGGCGTGATCCTGCTGATGTTCGGAGTCGGGCTCCATTTTTCCTTAAGCGATCTCTTGTCGGTCAAGCGCATCGCCATCCCGGGTGCCATCGTCCAGATTACCCTGGCCACCCTGCTCGGGCTTGGGCTCGGCCACCTGCAAGGCTGGGGCCTCATCCCCGGTCTGGTGTTTGGCCTGGCCCTCTCCACCGCCAGCACAGTGGTGCTGCTGCGAGCGCTGGAGAGTCTCGGCCTGGTCGACTCCCACGAGGGACGCATCGCCATCGGCTGGCTCATCGTCGAGGATCTGGTGATGGTGCTGGCCCTGGTCATGCTGCCGATCCTGGCCGACTTGCAGCACGGCGGCGAGACGCTGCGCCTCACCAGCGTGCTGGCCGATATGGGACTGATCCTGGCCAAGGTGGCCGCCTTCATCGCCCTGATGATCGTCGGCGGGCGGCGCGTCATCCCCTGGCTGCTGGCGCGCACCATCGCCACCGGCTCGCGGGAGCTGTTCACCCTGGCGGTGCTCTCCTGTTCGCTCGGCGTCGCCTTCGGTGCGGTCAAGCTGTTCGGGGTCTCGTTCGCCCTCGGCGCCTTCTTCGCCGGGGTGGTGATGAACAGCTCGAGTCTCAGCCACAAGGCGGCCAGCGACACCCTGCCGCTGCAAGACGCCTTCGCCGTGCTCTTTTTCGTCTCGGTGGGCATGCTGTTTGACCCGGCCATCTTGCTGCGCGAGCCGCTGGCGGTGCTGGCCACCGTCTTCATCATACTGTTTGGCAAGTCGGTGGCGGCGTTTGCCATCGTGCGCCTGTTTGGCCACAGCCGGCAGACGGCACTCACCATCTCGGCGAGCCTGGCCCAAGTGGGGGAGTTCTCCTTCATCCTGATGGGGCTCGGCGTGGCCCTGCGCCTGGTGCCGGACGTGGCGCGCGACCTGGTGCTCATCGGCGCCTGCCTCTCCATCGCGGTGAACCCCCTGGTGTTCAACCTGGCCGAGCGCTGGCGCCTGCGCTGGGAAGCCCCTTCTCGATGACAAAATCATAACTAATTGAGTGGCAAAGCAAACTTGAAGGTGAGCCACAATTGTGACAGTGTCGGAAATTCATCCATGACCGACACGGAGTCGTCACCATGCTCATGAAGCCCCTCGCCCTCTCCCTGACCCTCGCCCTGCTGGCCGGCTGCGCCGACCCGCAGGGCTTTCATTATGCGCCGCCGCCCCAAACCCTGATCGCCCCCGAGGCGTCGAGCGGCTGGAGCGACAAGCCGGGTTGGCAGGGACACGACTTCATGGTGGCCGCCGCCAACCCCCTGGCGGTGGACGCCGGCTTTCAGGTGATCCGCGCCGGTGGCTCGGCGGTGGACGCCGCCATCGCGGTGCAACTGGTGCTGACCCTGGTCGAGCCCCAATCCTCCGGCATCGGCGGCGGCACCCTGCTGCTGGTGTGGGACGGCCGGCAGGTGAGCGCGGTAGACGGGCGCGAGACGGCGCCGGCGGCGGCCACCGACCAGCTGTTTATGAAAGAGGGCAAGCCGATGGACTTCTACGACGGCGTGGTGGGTGGCCGCTCGGTGGGGGCCCCCGGCACGGTGCGTGCCCTGGCTCTGGCCCACCAGCGCTACGGCAAGCTACCCTGGCGGGATCTCTTCACTCCGGCCATCACGCTCGCCGAGCAGGGCTTTACCATCAGCCCGCGGCTGGCCACCCTGCTCGCCAAGGAGCCCTATCTGGCCAGAGACGCCGACGCCCGCGCCTACTTCTACCTGCCGGACGGACGCCCCAAGGCGGTCGGCACCCGCCTGACCAACCCGGCCCTGGCCAAGGTGCTGCGCACCCTGGCCGAGCAGGGAGCGGACGCCTTCTATCAGGGCCCCCTGGCCGAGGCCATGGTGGCCAAGGTGCAGGGGCACCCGAGCAACCCCGGGCTGCTGACCTTAAACGATCTCACCGACTACCGTGCCAAGGTGCGCGATGGCCTCTGCTTTGACTACCGGGCACACAGGATCTGCGGCTTCCCTACCCCCTCCTCGGGCACCCTGGCGCTCGGCCAGATCTTCGGCATACTGGAGGGGCGCGACATGAGCGCGCTGGCACCGGTGAAGAGCGCCAACGGGCGCCAGGCCGCCTCGGCCGACGCCATCCACCTCTACAGTGAAGCGGCCCGTCTCGCCTTTGCCGATCGCAACCGTTATGTGGCCGATGCCGACCAGGTGGCGGTGCCGGTAGCCGGTCTGCTCGACAAGGGCTATCTGGCCGAGCGCGCCCGCCTCATCGGGCCGCGCAGCATGGGCAGCGCCGCCCCCGGTACCCCGCCCCAGACCCAGGCACGCGGACGGGACGCCACCCCCGAGCTCCCCTCCACCAGCCACGTCTCCATCGTCGACCCAAGCGGCATGGCCATCTCCATGACCAGCTCCATCGAGGACGGTTTCGGCTCGCGCCTGATGGTCAACGGCTACCTGCTCAACAACCAGCTCACCGATTTCTCCTTCACCTCGGTCGATGCCGCCGGCCTGCCGGTCGCCAACCGGGTCGAGCCGGGCAAGCGGCCACGCTCCTCCATGTCACCCCTGCTGGTGTTTGACAAGCAAAGTGGCGAGCTGGAGATGACCCTCGGCTCCCCGGGGGGGTCGGCCATCATCAACTACGTGGGCAAGACCCTGCTCGGCACTCTGGACTGGGGGCTGACCCTGCAACAGGCCATCGATCTGCCGAACTTCGGCAGCCGCAATGGCCCCACCGAGCTCGAGCAGGGACGCACCCCGCCCGAGGTGGTGGAGGGGCTCAAGGCCAGGGGGCACGAGGTGGTACTCGGGGAGCAGACCTCGGGCCTGCAGGGGGTGCAGCGCAATGGCGCCGGTTGGTTTGGCGCCGCCGATCCGCGCCGGGAGGGGATCGCCAAGGGGCAGTGATCAGGAGTGATCGTCTCTGAGCAGGTCGAGCGCCCCCAGGGAGGTCAGGGGCGCACCGAGATCAGGCTCAGACAGTTGCCACCTGGCGCGGATCCGGCTGGCAACCCCCTCCTTCTCGAGTTGGTGGAGCAACCCATTGAAGCGGCTCACCTCATCGGGAGAGACGCGCCCCTTGGCAAAACCGATGCGGTACTCGACTTTAAGATTCACGCCACCGAGCTGACGCACTCCGCTCAGCTTGTTTTGACGTAAGTGGTAATCGGCCGAATGGATGTTACTGAAATAGAGGGGATAACGGCGATAAACCAGCTTGGCCAACCCCTTGGCATCGGCGTTGGGCTGGACGTCGAGCGTCATGCCAACCCCGGTGCGGGCCATCACCTCCTGGTTGACCTGCTCGAGCAGATACTGGGTGAAGGAGGGGCCGAAGGTGCCCACCTTCATGCCCGAGAGGGTGTCGGCAGACAGGGTCTGAAGGGGAGAGTCAGAGGCACAATAAAAACCGTAGCGGGTGGAGGCGATGGGGGCCGAGAAGTTCAGCTTCACCAGCCGCTCCGGGGTCACCCCGAGGGGAAACATGGCATCGACCCAACCGCGCTCGAGCATCAGCCTGGCCCGGCGGCTGGGACGATAGAGGATCTCACACCCCTCGGCCCGACGGCGGCAGGCTTCTTTCACCAACTCCACCAAGGCCCCCTGTGCCCTCCCCGCCTCATCGGCAAAGGTAAAGGGAGCAAAGTCGTGAACGACCATGCGAAGAGGATGTCCCTGACCAGGCAGGGCCACCAGGGCGAGAAACACGAGCAGAGAGAGTCGATACCGCGACATGTAAGCATCCATACGAACCCGTCGTGATGATACCTCGGCCCGTGTGCCGGCCAGCAAAGCAATTGCGTCTTTTGTGAATAGCCGCACAAACGGGGAGAGCACTGATCACGACAGCATGGCCTCGCCAGGAGAGCTATTCTTCATGACGTGGCCAGCATGGCGTCCCCTCCCAGGCTGTTGTTATTTGACTACGAATGACTCCCGTAATGGGCTGTTTGGCTCCAACAGAGGACCCCCGCTGTTATGGGGTTGTAACTCTTCCCACCGGGGGGAACCGGGAAAATGGTAGCGAAAACGTTATAGTCAAAAAGAAAACGTTATCTGGCCAAAACGTTGTTTCTGGATCATAAAAGTATCCAAAAACTGGTGTATATTGCCCGGCGAAAATTCCTTTAACCATGAAGACTGACATGAAAAAGACCAAGATTGTCTGCACCATCGGTCCCAAGACCGAATCCAAAGAGATGCTGGCCAAACTGCTGGACGCTGGCATGAACGTCATGCGCCTGAACTTCTCCCACGGCGACTACGAAGAGCACGGCTCCCGTATCCGCAACCTGCGCGAAGTGATGGCCGAGACCGGTCGCAAGGCCGCCATCCTGCTCGATACCAAGGGTCCGGAAATCCGTACCATGAAGCTGGAAGGGGGCAACGACGTCTCCCTGGTTGCCGGCCAAACCTTCACCTTCACCACCGACCAGACTGTCGTGGGTAACAAGGACAAGGTTGCCGTGACCTACCCGGGCTTTGCCAGCGACCTGCGCGTGGGCAACCGCATCCTGGTTGACGACGGTCTGATCGGTCTGGACGTCATCGAAATCACCGAGCGTGAAGTGATCTGTAAGGTCCTGAACAACGGCGATCTGGGCGAGAACAAGGGCGTTAACCTGCCGGGCGTCTCCATCAAGCTGCCGGCCCTGGCCGAGAAGGACAAGCGTGACCTGGTGTTTGGTTGCGAGCAGGGCGTGGACTTCGTCGCCGCCTCCTTCATCCGCAAGAAGGAAGACGTGCTGGAAATCCGTGAGCACCTGAAGTCCCACGGTGGTGAAGCCATCCAGATCATCTCCAAGATCGAAAACCAGGAAGGCCTGGACAACTTCGACGAGATCCTGGCTGTCTCCGATGGCATCATGGTCGCCCGCGGCGACATGGGTGTCGAAATCCCGGTTGAAGAGGTGATCTTCGCCCAGAAGATGATCATCGAGAAGTGCAACAAGGCGCGTAAAGTGGTTATCACCGCGACCCAGATGCTCGACTCCATGATCAAGAACCCGCGTCCGACCCGCGCCGAAGCCGGCGACGTGGCCAACGCCATCCTGGACGGCACCGACGCTGTCATGCTGTCCGGTGAGTCCGCCAAGGGTAAGTACCCGCTGGAAGCCGTGACCATCATGGCCACCATCTGTGAGCGTACCGATGGCGTGATGCCGTCCAACCTGTCTGCTGCCAACGACAGCAACAAGCTGCGCATCACCGAAGCCGTGTGCAAGGGTGCGGTCGAGACCTCAGAGAAGCTGGACGCCCCGCTGATCGTGGTTGCCACCGAAGGCGGCAAGTCTGCCAAGGCCATCCGCAAGTACTTCCCGAAAGCCTGGATCCTGGCCATCACCACCAACCAGAAGACCGCAGCCCAGCTCTCCCTGTCCAAGGGTGTGATGGCGCACGTGGTTGACTCCATCGCCTCCACCGACGACTTCTACCGCATCGGTATGGAAGCCGCGCTGCAAAGCGGCATGGGCGTGAAGGGTGATGTTGTTGTCATGGTCTCCGGTGCTCTGGTACCGAGCGGCACCACCAACACCTCCTCCGTGCACGTGCTGTAATCACAGCCCAGTGACGAAAACGGCGCCTGATGGCGCCGTTTTTTTATCCCAGTCCAACCTGAGGCCGTTCATCTTGCAGCGGACACTCCTCATCATGAAAGCGCCTCGCAATCTCCTGAAAGTGGCCCTCTATCGCCAGGAAGGCGTCCACCACCACAGGGTCGAAGTGCTGACCACGGCCCTCCCGAATGATACTCACCGCCTTCTCATGGGAAAAAGGCGGTTTGTAGACTCTTTTGGAGATGAGTGCATCATAAACGTCGGCCACACTCATCAGACGGGCACTCAGGGGGATCGCCTCTCCTTTGAGCCCCTCGGGATAACCACTACCATCCCACTTCTCCTGATGGGAATAGGCAATCTCATTGGCCAAATTCAGAAATGCACATTCGAAGTCGAGTGCCTCCTCCACCGCCTTGAGCGCCTTCAACCCCTGGGTGGTATGGCTCTTCATCACCTCAAATTCATCCTCAGTGAGTTTGCCCGGTTTGAGTAGCACTTGATCGGGGATCCCGACCTTGCCAACGTCGTGTAGCGGAGCCGATTTGAAGAGCAGTTCAATCACGGCGGGCGTGAGTTGATCCATATAACGCCCTTCTGATACCAACTGGTTGGCCAACGCCCTGACATAGTGTTGGGTCCGCCGAATGTGGTTGCCTGTCTCGTTATCCCGCGTCTCGGCCAAGGAGGCCATGGCCACTATGATGGCGTCTTGCAGCATTTCCAATTCGTGAGTCCGCGCCTTCACTCTCTGCTCGAGGACTTCATTTTGTCTGGCCAGCGCTTCTCTCGCCTGTCTCAACCTGATGTGAGTCTTGACCCGACTCAACAAGATGGGGGGACTGATTGGCTTCATGATGTAATCGACGGCGCCGACACTAAAGCCCATCTGCTCATCCTCGATTTGGGATTTGGCCGTCAGAAAAATCACCGGTATCTCAGCAAGATCGGGATGCGCCTTGATGCGACGACACACTTCGTAGCCATCGATTTCGGGCATCATCACATCAAGCAGCACCAGATCAGGGTGACTTCGGTGGCAGATCTCAAGCGCCTGCGAACCATTCACGGCCACCAGCACCCGATAGTGGGATTTGAGCAAACCAATCAAGACGGCCCGATTCTCAGGATTATCGTCGACAACCAAAATCGTCTCATTCATTTTAAGCCACACCCAGCTTGTCGAGATCGAGGGGATAGATGGAGACCGCCCTGTTCAACACCATCCTTGCCGACTCGAAGTCACAGTTGTTGATGAACCTGCTGCAATCTGAAAAATCATCAGGCTTGAGCAGCTCTTGCAGTACCAGATAGTGCTCATCAAAGTAATCGAGCACACCGGCATCCATTTCCAGTAATAACTGCGCCAGACGGTAGAGCATGGCCTGCATGGCGGGATCCAGCTCCCCCCCTTTGACGCGCTGAGGCGGGGGGCGATTCAACGATGCGGCCAACTGTTCGAAGAAGCTATTCAGGTGCTCTCTCATCTCATCGAGCACGGCTCTGACATCGTCCTGCCCAGACATAGTCCTCAAGGCCACCTCGAGACGAGACGCTATGTCAGAAGTCAAGATGGCCCCCAGGTTGGCTGACGTTCCCTTGAGCGTGTGGGCATGCCGCATGGCCAACTCGTGCTCTCCCTTCTCCAGCGCAATTTCAATGCGCCGGACAATATCCGCCTGCTCATCCATCATCTGCGAGAGCAGACGGGTATAGAGCTTTTCATTTCCGGCCACACGCAGGAGACCATTTTTGACGTCAAGCGAGGCGATGTCCCGCAGCCGTTGCGCGAGTTCGGTCGCACTGACCGGGTCCGTCTTGGCGGTGGACCCTTTTCCCTGACACCATTTGCTGATGGTCCGATAGAGCAATTCGGGCTCGATGGGCTTGGAGATATGATCGTTCATCCCAAGGCTGAGACAACGCTCGCGCTCCTCAACCATGGCATGGGCCGTCATGGCAATCAGGGGGGTCTGGTCCCACTGGCTCATCGCCCGGATCTGACGACTGGCTTCGTATCCATCCATGACCGGCATTTGCAGATCCATGAAGATGATGTCGAAAGGATCCCCGTGCAATGAGCACGACAACCGATCCAGCGCCTCCTGACCATTGCTGGCCACCGTCACCAGCAAGCCTTTGCTCTCCATCAGTTCGACGGCGATCTGCTGATTAATCTCGTTGTCTTCGGTGAGCAGTACCCGGATGCCGGAAAGCGACCAATCCGACACAGGCCCCTCCTGCCGGTGGGGTCGATAGCCACCGGGTACCAGGCCGACAAAGAGGTTCACCAACATATCAAACAGATGGGAAGAACTGACCGGCTTGGTCAGGAAGCCCGCCGCATTCACGGTTCTCATCTCGCCTTGCACTTCATCTTTGTCATAGGCGGTCACGATGACAATCTTGGGTTGCGCCTCGGGGGGGAGCTCGTGGCGGATGCGGCGCGCGGTAGCGATGCCGTTGAGCCCCGGCATGTTCCAGTCCATAAAAACCAGCTCGAACGGAGCACCCTGCTCATGAGCCTCCTTCAGCACGCGCAAGGAGTCGGTTCCGCTTGCGACCGCCACGACCGGTATGGACATGGTCGTCAGCAATTCCCCCAGAATGTCCCTGGCATGTTCGTTATCGTCAACGATGAGAGTCCGAATATGGGCAAGCCGCTCCGGGACAATCTCATGATGGCGAGCCGGCTGCTCGCTGACGTCAAACCAGGTATTGAAGATGAAACGGCTACCGATGGAGGGAGAACTCTCGACCCGGATACTGCCCCCCATGAGCTCAACCAATCGCCGGCTAATCGAGAGCCCGAGCCCTGTGCCCCCATATTTACGGGTCGTGCTGCCGTCAGCCTGGGTAAACGCCTGAAACAACCCCTGCGTCTGCTTGCCGGTCATGCCGATCCCGGTGTCGGAGACCTCGAAGATGAGCTCTATCTTTCCCGATTGCATCTCGCCCCGACTGACCGACACCGAGATCTCCCCCTCGTCGGTAAACTTCACCGCATTGTTCACCAGGTTGATGATCACCTGTCCAAGGCGCAGGGGATCCCCACACAGCGCTTTCGGGACCTCTCTCTGGATGGCGAAGAGCAGCTCCAATCCCTTGTCGAACGCCTTCTGGCCCGTCACCATAGAGACGTTGTGAAAGACATCATCGAGATAGAAGTCGACCCGCTCTACCGAGAGTTTACCGGCCTCAATCTTGCTGAAGTCCAATATGTCGTTGATGATGCCAAGCAGCAGGGTCGCCGAAGAGTGGATCTTGCCAATGTAATCGTGCTGCTTGGGGGTGAGCTCGGTGTTAAGTGCCAAGTGAGCCATTCCGATGATGGCGTTCATCGGAGTCCTGATCTCGTGGCTCATGTTCGCCAGGAACATGGATTTGACTTCGACGGCCTCTTCGGCCTTGACCTTGGCCTCACTCAGCTCGCTCTCGGCCTGTTTGCGAGAGGTCACATCCCGCAAGAACATGGCCGCCTGACAGCGGCCACCCAGCTCGAATATCGACACCCCCAGGTCGATGGACACCAGACGTCCATCTTGCGTGAAGGTCGGCACCTCATAGGCCCCCTCCTTGAGCAAGGAGGCATGAGACAATTGCAGCGGTAAGGCCAGTAACGAGGCCAGCTCTTCTGGCAACGCCATGCGCAATAGCTCGAAGAGGGAAACACCCAGCGCCTGCGCGGCAGAATACCCGTAAGTTCGCTCGGCGGTGCGATTCCACAAGAGGATTCGCCCCTCGCTATCTATGATGGCAAGACTGGAGGGTGCCCCTTCAATAATGGTTCTTGCCATCTCCTCGCTGGCAACCAGATCCGCAGTACGACGAGCGATCTCTTGCTCCAGCCCCTCCTGATGAACGGCCAGCGCCCGATTCTTTGCATGCAACTCATCGAGTAACTCATCTCGATTTTTCTCACGCAATTGACTCGCCAGCGCCTGGCACTGCCCCAGATTGAGCCTGGATACACCAACCAGAGACCAGCCGGATTTGCAAAGAGACGTGTCGCCCTCGGAGAGGGGCTCGGGGCCGACTATGGCAAATGACGCCCCCATCTCGTGCAAACGGATCTCCAGCGCCCGCTCGTGGCCCCCCTTAAGCAAAGGGAGCATCTGTGCATCCATATTGAGCAGCCATCTATCCTGCTCGGCCTGGGAATAACCGTAGCTGCGCGCCAGGATCAGCAGTTTGGCTCGAAAGGAGATGAGGCTGCTCTCGGCCGCCCGAACGATGATAAAAATGGGATCAACCATAGTGGCACCTGGCCACCACCACGGTGGCGTCGTCGTGATGCTTGGCAAAATGTTCCATCATGTAACCCGCGATCTGCGACGGGCTCCAGCACGACAGGGAATGCTCCTCTTCCAGAGGGATGTTTTCTCTTATCCCATCCGAGGTCACGATAAAGAGATCATGCTCCTCCACGCTCCCCTCGAGGGGGACCAGGGTAGGGATCATCTCGCAGACAACGCCGGATTGGGCATAAAACGAGAACCATTTCCCAAGCCTGTGTTTTCTGAGCATCACGTTTCCCACCCCCACGACCTGAAACTGCCGCCTCTCAAGATCGATGCTGAGCATGGTAATGGCAGCGCCAAGCTCCCCTTTGAAGTGCTGGTGTACCATCTCCATCAGCCCCGCCACGGATGCCGCAGGACACCCCTTGATGAAGCCTTCCATCTCACGGGCCAACAAGGCCGCCACCTCGCCATGACCCAGCACATCGATGACGACGATCAGTGCGCCGTGCGCCCGGGTGACAACCACCACACCATCACCGGATGACACCTCACCAAAGCACGGGGTTTGCCGCATCGCCACCTGCACCGACATCATGCCCTCCATTTGATCGCAGCCACCCGGGTCCCGCCTGACGAGGTGTCAATGGTGAACTCGTCCATCAGACGCTGCACGCCGGGTAGCCCCAGCCCCAGTGATTGACCCGTCGAGAAGTGATCTCGCAGGGCATTGTCGAGGTCGGCAATCCCGGGCCCCCTGTCGATGACGGTCACCCTGACGCCTTCCCGCGCCCCCAGCAGCAGATGCTCAATCCACACCTCTCCGTCCGAGGCATACTTGATGACGTTGGTGGCCAACTCAGACACTGTGGTGGCCACCTCGCTCATCTGCTGCGGGGCCAGGCCACAGGTTCGGGCATAGGTGTAACTCCCCATGACGGCGATGGCGATATCTGTCTCCAGGTGGAGTCGATAACACTCGACCTCTCTCATCTTTCCCTCACAAGAGTTCCATCCCCTGCTCAAGCGAAGCGACAGAGACCATCTCAGAGGTATCCATGCCCACATCCAGCATGCCCATCACAAGACCGGGTCTCAGCCCCACGAAGACACAATGCCGCCCCATCATCTCGACCGCCTTGGCCAACGCCAGCAATCCCATCAACTCATCACAACCGCAGGTCTTGAGTCCGGAGAGATCGATCAACACCCCCTTTATTCCCTCTTCGCTCAGCCGGGAGAGCAGTGTCATCTCGAAGGTCGCCAGTAAGGAGAGGGAGAGATCGACCTGAAAGGAAACGATCAGCGCCTGTTTGAGGCGATTGATAGGGATTGCCTGCTCCATAACGCCCTACTCTCGGTCGTCGAAGTGAGGCCGCCCCAGAATATTGAGACCTACCGTCTTGAAGGCACTCTCAAGCGCATCGCGCAACGTCGCGCTGGTTTTGACCTCACCGACGTTGACCCCTAACTGAACCATGGTTTTGGCAATAGAGGGCGAGACACCGGAGACCAGGCTCTCACACCCCATCAGCTTGGTCGCCTTGGTAATCTTGATGAAATGGTTGGCGACCGCCGTATCGACCACGGCCACCCCGGAAATATCCATGATGAACACCTTGGCTCTCTGCTCGGCAATCTTGTCAAGCACGGCGGTCATGATGTCTTGAGCCCGCTTGGAATCGATGATGCCGACGATGGGCAGCATCAACACGTCCTGCCAAATCATGGTAACCGGCGTCGACATGGCCAGCAGGGCCTCGCTCTGCTCGGCCAATCGCTTGTTGTTGAGGCGGGCATAGGTGTCCACCACTATGGTGGTATCCATATGAAGCAGCTTGGTAAAGGCCGTGACCAAGGCACTGTACTCGTCGCTGTAAAGACTGCCGTCATACATGCGTTTGGTGAAGATCAGCATCGACATGTTCATGCTGGCGAAGTAAGTCGGCAGCGGAAGGCCGACCCGAGCGTGGATCTCCCCCACCATGACACGCTCTTGAATGTATTGGGCATTGATCTGGGCGTTGAAGAAGCTACGCCAGTAAATCTGTTGCTGCTCCTGCACATGAGCGAGCCGCTGGGCATCACTGAAAAACTGCTCGAAGGCGGGCATGGTTCGCAACCAGCCGTAAAAATGAGTCACAAACTCACTCATCTTGGGCATGATCATCTGACCAAACTTGCGTATCAGGGCAAGATCGCTTTCCGTCAGATCATGCAATGTCATCAAGGATGCCGGATCGTCAAGAAACATCTCGTGCGCTTTTTTTAACATCACCTTCCTCCATGAAGAGAGAGTCAACCAGCGACATGCTGCCCATCCCGGTGTGTAGAGGATAGAGCACTAATGGCTCCCTTATTCACTCCTGCGCCAGAAAACCCTGAGCAAACCCGATGCAGGTCTCGGAGAGGCGGGCCAGCAGACCACTTTCGAGGGCCCAGCGGTGCCAGTAGAGGGTACGGCTCACCCCCTGGCCCGGCAGCAGATCCACCAGCTCACCGCTCGCCAGCTCCGGCTCGATCATCAGCCTGGGAATGAGGCAGTAGGCGCAGCCCTGCACGGCCAGCTTGACGAAGGCCTCCGACGAGCGCACCACATGGTGCGGCCAGGCCACGGAGGAAAGGGCGAAGCGCTCGGCGAGAAAGACGCCGTGCATGTCGTCATGGGGGTCAAACACCACGGCTGGCGCCCGGGCCAGGGCCCCGGCATCGATGCCACCGGCAAAGTAGTGGCTGGCGAAGGCCGGACTGGCGACACAGAGGTAGTCGAGCCGCCCCAGGCTGTCGCTGACGCAGCCCGCCATGGGGGTCGGCTCGCTGCTGATGGCGGCCACCGCCTCGCCGGAGCGCAGCCGGTTCAGGGTACGGCTCTCGTCGTCCACCATCAGATTGAGTAGCAGCTGTCCCGAGCGCATCAGGGGAGTGAGGGCCGGCAGCAGCCAGGTGGCCAGGCTGTCGGCATTGGTGGCGATGGCCAGAGAGAGGGGACCACTGCCCTCCGGTGAGAGGGCCGGGTGCAGCTCCTGCTCCAGCAATTGAACCCGGCGGTAGTGGCCGAGCAGACGCTGCCCGAGCTCGGTAGGACGCGGCGGGGTGGCACGCACCAGCACGGGCTGGGCGAGCCAGCGCTCGAGCTGCTTGATGCGCTGCGAGATGGCCGACTGAGTGACGAACAGCGCCTGCGCCCCCTTGTCGAAGCCGCCGTGGGCCACCACGGCATCGAGCGCCGCCAGCCAGTGATAATCGAGTCCCCGCATGATTTACCATTAGCAAAACTGATAATTCATTAAGATTATTAGTTTCACTAAAGCATAGCCACTCTCTAAGCTGCTCCCATCACAGCGGAGAAGCCTCATGAAAGAACTCATCCCACTCTGGCAAGGCCTGACACTCGGCCTGGCCATGATAGTCCCCATCGGCGCCCAGAACGCCTTCGTCCTCAATCAGGGGATCCGCCGTCACCACCACCTCATGGTGGCGGCCATCTGCATCGTCTGCGACGTCTTCCTCATCACCCTGGGGGTGTTTGGCGCCGGCGCCGTCATGAGCAGCCAGCCGCTGCTGCTCGGCCTCATCACCGCCGCCGGCATCCTGTTTCTCACCACCTACGGCAGCCTGGCGCTTCGCAGCGCCCTGCGCCCGGCCGGTGTATCCGGTGAGGGTGACGGGGTGCGTCTCGTCGGGCGGATGGCGGTGCTGCTCGCCACCCTGGCGGTAACCCTGCTCAACCCCCACGTCTACCTCGACACCCTGGTCATCCTGGGCTCCCTCGGCAGCCAGCTGGCCGACGAGGAGCGCCCCTGGTTCGCCCTCGGTTGTCTGCTCGCCTCCCTGCACTGGTTCAGCACCCTGTCGCTCGGCGCGGCCCGCTTCGCCCCCGTGCTGAGCCGCCCTCGGGTCAAGCAGGGCATCGATCTGCTGGTCGGGTTTATCATGCTGACCCTGGCCGGCCAGCTCTCCCTGCAACTCCTTGAGTCCCTCGGCGTGGAGGCCCTATGACACTGCAAGCCCTCTTCGATGCCTGCCGCCAGCTCTTTGAGCGCAGCGCCGTCCCCCATCAGGCGTGGCAGCACGAGCCCATTCTCGACTACGAGACCGATGCCCGCCTGGCCCGCGAACTCGGCTGGACCGCCGAGCCCACCAAGAGCCTGTTCCTGCGCTGCAAGGATGGCAGCCACGCCCTGCTGCTAACCCACAGGGACAGCCGGCTCGACACCAGGCGAGTCAAGGCAGTACTCGGCCAGCGCCCCTCGGTGTGCAGCGACGAGGAGATGAGCGCCGTCACCGGTTGCCTGCCCGGCGCCGTCTGCCCCTTCGCCCTGCCGGCTCGTATTCCCCTGCTGGTGGACCCGGCCCTGCTGGCCTGCGAGGAGCTGATGTTCACCCCTGGCCTGCCGGAATGGACCTTTGCCTTCAAGGGGTTGCATCTGCCCGATCTGCTGGCTCAGCTCCCCAACCCGGTTTTCTGGCTGGGGGAAGAAACTAGCCATTAATTCGGAGTCGGTGATTTTTTCCGCTGCCCAGTCGGTTTTAGACAGGCATTTTCGCTAGTTTTGTGTTAAAACCCCCCGCCTGATTAAAAAAACAGACAGACAACACAACCTGCGGATATCCCAATGAAACTGATAGCGAAACTGCTGGCCGGCATAGTGCTCGGCCTTCTGATCGGCCTCTACGCCCCCGAGTGGATGGCGCGGCTCGTCTTCACCGCCAAGGCGCTGATTGGGCAGCTCATCACCTTCACCATACCGCTCATCATCCTCTTCTTTATTACCAGCGGTATCGCCAGCCTGCCGAAGAACTCCGGCCGCCTGCTGGGCCAGACGGTCGCCCTCTCCTACGGCTCGACCCTGATGGCCGGCACCCTGGCCTTCCTGGTCGCCAGCCACTTCATTCCGTTGCTGGCCAGCACCACCGCCATGACCAACCAGGAGGGGGTCAAGCTCGCCTCTTACCTCACCCTCGAGATCCCGCCCCTGTTTGGCGTGATGACGGCGCTGGCCACCGCCTTCGTGTTCGGCATCGGCATCTCGGCCACCGAGTCGCACGACCTGCGTAACGTCGCCGACCAGGGACGCGACATCATCGACCGCCTGCTGGCCAAGGTGCTGATCCCCCTGCTGCCCCTCTACATCGCCGGCGTCTTCGTCGAGATGACGGTCGAGGGCACCGTCTTTACCACCCTCAAGACCTTCGGGGTCGTACTGGTGATGGCCATACTGATGCACTGGCTCTGGCTCAGCGTGCTGTTTGTCGGCACAGGTCTGGCCCTCGGCCGCTCCCCGGCCGCCCTCATCAAGAACATGTTGCCGGCCTACTTCACCGCCGTCGGCACCATGTCGAGCGCCGCCACCATTCCGGTGGCCCTGCGTGCCAGCAAGCACAACGGGGTGAGCGACGGCATCGCCAACTTCACCGTGCCCCTGTGCGCCACCATTCACCTGTGCGGCTCCACCATTACCCTGGTGACCTGTGCCACCGCCGTCATGTTCCTCTCCGAGCACCTGGCCATCCCGAGCCTCTCCGAGATGCTTCCCTTCATCATGATGCTGGGCGTGGTGATGATCGCGGCCCCCGGCGCCCCGGGTGGCGGCGTGATGTCGGCCCTCGGCCTGCTCACCTCCATGCTCGGCTTCGGTGACGCCTCCATCGCCCTGATGATCGCCCTCTACCTGGCCCAGGACAGCTTCGGCACCGCCGCCAACGTCACCGGCGACGGCGCCATTGCCCTGTGGGTCGACCGTTTCGCCAAGGGTCAGCAAGGGGCCCCGGCCCTGGAGCAGGACGCCGCCTGATCCCCCGCAAGACAGTGAGCCGCCTCGGCTCGCCCCAACAACAAAGACCCCTGCCAATGGCAGGGGTCTTTTTATTGCGCCGCTTACAGGTTGACGGCGAGGCTGGTCGCCACCGGCGCGCTGGGGGTGACCCGCACCGGAATCGACTTCGAGGTGGGGGTGAAGGAGCCCTCGCCGATGCTCTCGATAGGCACCAGGGGGTTGGTCTCAGGGTAGTAGGCCGCCAGGTTCCCCTGGGGGATGTCGTAGAAGATGACGTTAAAGCCGGTCACCTTGCGCTCGCGCCCGTCGTTGCAGATGGCCTCCAGATCGACCGGCTGCTCCTCGGCCAATCCCAGCCGGCGGGCATCTTCGGCATTCATGAACACCACGTTGCGCCGCCCCTTGATGCCGCGATAGCGGTCATCCATGCCGTAGACGGTGGTGTTGTACTGATCGTGAGAGCGCAGGCTCTGCAGCAGCAGGATTGGCTGATCGATAAGGCGCTCCGCCTCCTGGGTGCAGGCAGGCAGGATCGAATCCGGCAGCCGGCTCGCCAGGAACTCGGCGTGGCCACTTGGGGTATTCCAGCGCAGCTGCGCGGCGGCGTTTTCCAGGTGGAAGCCACACGGCTGCTCGATACGGGCGTTGAACTCCTCGAAGCCGGCGATGGTGACGGCGATGAGATCGCGCAGACGGCGGTAGTCATCGCGCAGGGCCAGCCAGTCCACCCGGCTGCTGCCCAGGGTGGCGTGGGCCATGCGGGCGACGATGTCGGTCTCCGACAGGCACAGGGGGGAGACAGGCTCGTTCATGCCGGTGGAGGCGTGCACCATGCTGAAGGTGTCTTCGACCGTGATCTTCTGCACCCCGGCCAACTGCTGATCGAGCTCGGTGCGCCCCAGGCAGGGCAGGATCAGCGCATCGTGCGAGACCATGAGGTGGCTGCGGTTGAGCTTGGTGCTGATCTGCACGTTGAGCTCGCTACGGCGCATCGCCTCATAGGTAAAGTCGGTGTCCGGCGCCGCCGCGGCCAGGTTGCCGCCAAGGCAGATGAGCACCTTGCTCTGGCCGGCGTGCAGGGCCTTGAGCGCCTCGTAGACGTTGTGACCGCGCGCCCGGTTGAAGACAACCCCGAAGGGGCGCTCGAGGCGCGCGAGAAACGCCTCGCTCGGTTTTTCGTTGATCCCCATGGTGCGGTTGCCCTGCACGTTGCTGTGGCCGCGCACCGGGCAGAGCCCAGCCCCCGGCTTGCCAAGCTGACCACACATCAGGTGCAGGTTGACGATCTCGCGGATGGTGTCGACCGAGTGCTTGTGCTGGGTGATCCCCATGGCCCAGCAGCTGATGACGGCGCTGCTGTGGGCAAACACCCGCGCCGCCTGCACGATGGCCGCGCGCGCCAGACCAGACTGCGCCTCGATCTCGTCCCAGCCGGTGGCCTTGACCGCGGCGGCGTAGTCAGCGAAGTGCAGGGTGTGGCGCTCGATAAAGGCGGGATCGAGGCACTGGGGGGCCTCCTCCAGGATGTACTTGGCCATGCCGCGCAGGGCCGCCATGTCCCCGCCGAGTCTCGGCGTGAGGTACTGGTGGCTGATGGTGGTGGCGGCCGGGGTCAGCAGCTCCATCGGGCTCTGCGGGCTCGCGAACTTCTCGAGGGCCACCTCTTTGAGGTTGTTGAAGGTGACTATCTTGCAGCCGTGGCGGGCCGCCTTGCGCAGGGCGTTCATCATGCGCGGGTGGTTGGTGCCCGGGTTCTGGCCAAACACGAAGATCGCCTTGGCGGCATCGAAGTCATCGAGCACGACTGTGCCCTTGCCCACCCCCACCGAGCCGAGCAGCCCCACCCCGCTCGCCTCGTGGCACATGTTGGAGCAGTCGGGGAAGTTGTTGGTGCCGAAGAAGCGCCCCATCAGCTGATAGAGGTAGGAGGCCTCGTTGCTGGCGCGCCCCGAGGTGTAGAACTCCGCCTCGTCGGGGCTGGCCAGCCCCTTGAGCTTGTCGGCGATAAGCATCATCGCCTCGTCCCAGCTTATCGGCTCGTAGTGATCGGTGGCGCGGTTGTAGCGCATCGGCTCGGTCAGGCGCCCCTGGTATTCGAGCCAGTAGTCGCTCTGGGTCGCCAGCTGACGCACCGAGTGAGCGGCGAAGAACTCGGCCCCCACCGTCTTGCCGGTCGACTCCCAGGCCACCGCCTTGGCACCGTTCTCGCAAAACTGGAAGGCCCCCTGCTTGTTATCCCCCCAGGCGCAGCCTGGGCAGTCGAACCCGTCGGTCTGGTTGACCCGCAGCAGGTTCTTGATGTTCTGGCGCGTCTTCTGGCTACGCAGCACCTGCTTGAGGGTCGACTGCAGGGAGGAAAATCCGCCGGCCTTGGACGGCTTATCGGTGTGACTGGACATGGTGTTCTCCGGTGGGCCGGGACGATCCGGCCCGGGTGTAACAGACCGGCGGATCGATTCGCGGCAGGTGAATAAGGTTCAGGTTGTGCTCGAGCGCCAAGTGCGCCGCGAGCCGGCTCGGGGAGGCCAGGCTTATCAGGTTGGCGGCGCCAAAGCGCACCGCCTTGTGGATGAGCTCGCTGCCACAGCGGCTGGTGATGATCAGGGTGTCATCGCGCCGCCCCTGGCGCAGCTGCATGCCGATGAGCTTGTCGAGCGCGTTGTGGCGGCCTATGTCCTCCCGGCAGGCGGTGATCTCTCCCCGGGCGTTCATGGCGAGCGCCGCGTGCAGGGCGCCGCTTTGCTGGCCCCGCTGTTGCCAGGGCGAGATCCGGGCTCGCAGGTCCGTCAGGTGCACCGCCTCGGGCAGGGGCCGCACCGGCAGGGGGGCGAGGCAGGGCATCGCCTGCTCGATGGCCTCGACCCCGCAGATGCCGCAGCCGGTGGCGCCGGCCAGGCGGCGCTTGCGCTCCCCCAGCCGCGCCAGGCAGCGGTTGGCCAGGGTCACCTCGAGCACTAACCCCTGAGGGGCATCACGCAGTTGCAGATCGTGGACGTCGTGATTGGCGTGGATGATCCCCTCGGCAAACAGGAAGCCGATGGCGAAGTCGTCGAGATCGTGGGGGGTGATCATCATGACGGCATGGCTGATGCCATTGAGGTTGATGGCCAGGGCGGTCTCCTCGACCAGCTCATCCAGCCGCAGCGACCATTGACTGTGAAGGTCCATAGGGAGGTGTTGTAAAAATGTATGCGGGGGATGAGTTTAGAGAAGTGGTCTGTTTAAAACCAATGAAACAAATCTATATGGCGATAGAGAAAGGCTATTGCCCACCATGGAGCGATTGATTAAATTTGTTAATCATTCCCCCGCTCCTGCCCCCCATGAACATCAAGCAACTGCGCTATTTTTACGAGCTGGCCCAGCATCGTCACTTCGCCCGGGCCGCCAAGGCCTGCTTTATCACCCAGCCGACCCTGTCGGCCAGCATCACGGCGCTGGAGAAGTCCCTCGGCACCGAGCTGGTGGTGCGTAACAGCCAGTTTGTCGCCCTCACCGAGGCCGGCGAAGTGGTGCTGCGCCACGCCGAGCGGATGCTGCTCGAGCAAGAGTCCATGCATCAGGAGCTGAGCCTGTTCACCGGCGAGCTGTCGGGGCTGCTGCGCATCGGCATCATCCCCCAGTCGAGTGTCGACATCATGCCGCTGCTGCGGCGCTTCAACAGCCTGCACCCCAACGTGGCACTGCGCCTGTCGGTGCTGACCCACGCCACCTTGCTCGAGCAGCTCGAGCTGCACCAGTGCGACATCGGCCTTGGCTTCGACGAGCCCCTGAGCGATCACCAGCGTCGCCACCTGGACGTGCGGGTGCGCCGCCCCAATCAGATGGCGGTGCTGAGCCCGTGCGACGGCCGCGAGCCGTGCGCCCCCCTCACCCTGCACGATCTGCTGCCCCACCCCCTGCTGCTGCCAAGTCGCAGCATGCAGTTTCGCCGCTACTTCGACCAGGCCGCCGAGCAGGCCGGGTTGCAGTTTAAGGTGGTGCTCGAGACCGACTCCCTGTTTCATCTGGTGAGCGCGGTCAACCACGGCCTCGGCAGCGCCGTGGTGAGCGCAGGGCTGGCTGCCACCGCCGGCCAGCTGCTCGACGTCTGCTGCCAGCCGCTGCTCGGCGCCGAGGCCGGCACCACCGTCTTTATCGCCCGCCGCCACAGCGTCACCCCGGCCATGCGCGCCTTCATGACCATGCTGGAGAACGCGCCGCAGCACAGCTCGGCAGAGCACTCATAATGCGGTCGCCAGAAGGCGCAGAAATGAAAAAGCCCACGCATTGGCGTGGGCTTGGTAGGTGGCGGAGAGACAGCCAGCGCAATCATCACTTGAGGAACTTGAATTTTAAAGAATTTTCAATCAACACAAAGACGCAATGTACCAATCACTGTACCTATATCCCGCCACCAAAATCATCGCATTCCCCCCAACAAATAAAACCATATGGAATAAGGATTTGCGTAGATATGAAAACAAAGTCTAAAAAACATCCAAAAATGTTATGAAAAACATAACAAAAAACGCCGAGACGTTATGAAAAACATAACAAAAATACTATTAAAAACATAACCTTACAGAAAAAAATGGATGTGAAGTTTTTAAATTAGTGATTCACTGCGCTCACTGTACGGACATGGACAACACCGTACGTTGACCAACTGCTACGCCCGGAGCTCAGTATGAATCAAAACGCCACTCCCCAGACTTACCCCAAAGGTACCAAGCGCCCTTGCAACTCAGCCCCTACAACAACTAAGGCCAAACTGCGCTCATCAACTACCTGCTCCTACCACTTCCTTTCTCTTGGCGAAGTGCTGGCTTTAATCCCTGTCAGCAAGACGACTTGGTATGACGGAATGAAGCAGGGTCTCTACCCGCAAAATTACAAACTCGGTCGACGCCGCGTCGCTTGGCGCAGTTGTGATATCGAGGACTTGATGCAGAAGTTGGTCGGGGGGATGTAACCATGACCACCGCCCTGTCCTTGGAGGACTTCATGGCTGCAATGGGTGTCATCCCCTCACGCCCTCTCACCATCAAGCCTTATGGATACAATCGCTTTCACATTGCTGGAGACCGCTCTGGTACCTGGAATGGTTGGCTCAAAGTCAATTCCAATGGCAGATCTATCTCATTCGGGTCTTGGAAAACCGATGAGAAATTTACATATCACCTACAAGTGCCTGCAGTACCGAGCTATATCCGTGCCCAACAGAGTCAACACGCTAGTAGTGCGGACGCCGAGAGGCGTGCAGCAACTAGGGCTAAAGCTCTCAAGAATGCCAAGAACAAATGGGACTCTTCTAAGCCCCCATCACAGCACCCTTACCTAAAGCACAAGCAAATTTCAGGTATTGGGATCCGTCAGTTGGGTAACAAGTTGATAGTGCCAATCTTTAATGCCCGATCTCAGTTGATTAGCTTGCAAGAAATTACCGAGCTGGGCTCTAAGCACTTTTCCCACGGGCTATCAGTCAAAGGCGGTTACCTGCTCCTTGGATTCTCGCCCAAATCTGGTGAACCGATATTGCTCTGCGAAGGCTATTCAACCGGGGCCACGCTGTTTGAGAACCTCGGCCTGCCGGTCGCCATTGCATTTTCTGCCGGTAACCTGCTCGAGGTCGGCCGTATCATTCGCACGCTTTATAGCAGCAGCAAACTGTGGGTGTGTGCAGACAACGATCATGCCACTGCAGGCAACCCCGGACTAACCAAAGCGCGTGCAGCAGCTTATCAACTGCACGGCCGCTTGATTGTGCCACCGACCATCCCCGGCATAACCGACTTCAATGACCTCTTCTGCCTTAACGGCAAAGCCGCACTGCTCGCGTGTGTTGAAGCCGCTCCTCCAGCCCATTAAATCCGGTGTCACGGCGTCACTGTGTCACAAACACCAACGAGACCGGATCGTTCAACCAACCTTATACAAAGGTATATTCTATGAATACAAGACGTTACGAGCTAAAGGTCGAGCCCTTCCAGTTAGGTCCCTTTGAGTTTCAAGATGGACTCTACTATGTCACCAGTGACAAAGGCCAAGACGATGTTTGGAACAGGATCGGTGCTCCACTCTGGGTAACAGCCTGCGGGCGCGATACCGCAGGTCTAGGCTGGGGCTTGCAAGTAAGCTGGTATAGCCCGGATGGTCGCCCACA
>NZ_CDCE01000024.1 GCF_000819805.1 Aeromonas diversa CDC 2478-85 | reverse complement strand
ACCATCGGCCACGTTGACCACGGTAAAACCACCCTGACCGCCGCTATCACCAACGTGCTGGCCAAGCACTTCGGTGGTAAGGCCTTCGCCTTCGACCAGATCGACAAGGCCCCGGAAGAGCGTGAGCGTGGTATCACCATCAACACCTCCCACGTAGAATACGACACCGCTACCCGTCACTACGCTCACGTAGATTGCCCGGGTCACGCCGACTACGTTAAGAACATGATCACCGGTGCTGCCCAGATGGACGGCGCTATTCTGGTAGTAGCTGCTACCGACGGCCCGATGCCGCAGACCCGTGAGCACATCCTGCTGGGTCGCCAGGTAGGCGTACCGTACATCATCGTGTTCATGAACAAGTGCGACATGGTTGATGACGAAGAGCTGCTCGAGCTGGTAGAGATGGAAGTGCGTGAGCTGCTGTCCGAGTACGACTTCCCGGGCGACGACCTGCCGGTAGTACGTGGCTCTGCCCTGAAGGCGCTGGAAGGCGACGCTCAGTGGGAAGAGAAGATCCTGGAGCTGGCCGGTCACCTGGATACCTACATCCCGGAGCCGGAGCGTGCCATCGACATGCCGTTCCTGATGCCGATCGAAGACGTCTTCTCCATCGCAGGTCGTGGTACCGTAGTTACCGGTCGTGTAGAGCGCGGTATCGTGAAGGTTGGTGAAGAAGTTGAGATCGTTGGTATCAAAGACACCACCAAGACCACCTGTACCGGTGTTGAAATGTTCCGTAAGCTGCTGGACGAAGGTCGTGCAGGCGAGAACATCGGCGCCCTGCTGCGTGGCGTGAAGCGTGAAGACGTAGAGCGTGGTCAGGTA
>NZ_CDCE01000023.1 GCF_000819805.1 Aeromonas diversa CDC 2478-85 | reverse complement strand
ACCCAATTCAGAGATGACGCAACGCGTTGTTTCGACCGGTTTTGTGCTGATATGGCTCAGTCGGTAGAGCGCATCCTTGGTAAGGATGAGGTCCCCAGTTCGATTCTGGGTATCAGCACCATAAATTAAAAGTTTTTGCCTGACGGCAATAGCACGATAGAACCACCTGTTCCCATGCCGAACACAGAAGTGAAATGTCGTAGCGCCGATGGTAGTGTGGCAGATGCCATGCGAGAGTAGGACACAGTCAGGCACCTATTCAAAAGAAGCCTCCCAATCGGGAGGCTTTTTTTTTGGTCATGGAGAATGCTTTCCTATATTCTCGGCGTCCCGTTTTCTATCCAGGTCGTTCAGGATAGGCGAATATTTGTGATACTCACTTCATCGAGTGAAGGTACGATGAGACCACTGGAGATCGTCTTTGCGATAGCCTGGTTGCGATTTCGAGAGTCGGTTTTGTTCGTGACTTGAGTCAGGTGAAAGTTAACGGTTCTCTCGCTAATCCCAAGAATGGTCGCAATCTCCCAGGATGTTTTACCTTCACTAGCCCAAAACAGGCATTCCTTCTCTCTGCTCGACAGTGTGGTCAGGTGACGCGCAATTTCAGGTTTGCGTTTAACCAATTCCAAAGCCGCATTGAAGATATAGCTGGCACAGAATGAGAGTGTCGGCACATTTTCAAACATCAGCTCACTATTACTGCGCTCCTTCGTTATGAAAGAGAGAATCCCTCTTTCGCCATTCGGGCTGTAGAGAGGAAATGAGACGCCATTACGGACGCCAAAATCTTCTGCCAGGTTCATCACGTCCCGGCTGCTTGGGGGTAGCCAGGGTTGGTTGTAATCCAGCGAATTCCAGAAAATCGGTAGTGTTTGTCTCAGACCCAGACAGACAATGGGATCCTGAGTGAGGTAGCGGTTTTCGCAATATGCCTGAAACCAGCTGAGCGGGCAGTTGTTGAATAGGGCTACATGGGATTTGTTCATGCTGATTGGAAAGATGATCAGCAGGCGAAAGTAGTCAAACCCCATCTTGTGGCTGAATCGTTCCAGAGCTGTCTGCATCTCCATGGTACTTCTCGCCCTGGTGAACGTCTCGATGTGCCCCCAAAGCTTATCGTTGTGCAAGTGACTCTCCTTTTGTCGACAGAACCGGCAAGTGACGTACAAACACTCGGCTCACCTTAGCCACCCACTGAAGGGGTCGCAACGAAATTCCATGATTTGCTTCATGGCCTCAACTTTGGGATAATGATAAGCGTTATCAACAATGATGGCTGCGACCATGACTAAGAGTGCGCTGGCATTCCTCTTGCCGTTTTGCTTTACCCATTTGGCCTGTGCTCAGTCACAGGTGTCGAATGCGTTGATGGATGATCTGGCCTCAGGAGAGGCCTCTCAGAAAAAAGTAGCACAGGTAGCCGATGCTGCCGTAATTGCTCGCCAGGAGCTGCAGGCGGCTGAGCGTCAACTCAAGGATCTCACCTCCTATAACCAGTACATGCAAGGCATGGTGGCCGACCAGGAACGTGAGCTGACTACGCTACAAAACCAGCTGAACGAGGTGGAGCTGACCCGCCAGGGCCTGGTGCCCTTGCTGCTCAAGATGCAGTCTGACCTCGAGACCTGGGTGGCCAGCGATCTGCCACTGCGCTCGACCGATCGGGCCGCGCGCCTGCAGACCCTGAAAGAGACCCTGGCCCGGGCCGACGTGAGCGAGGCCGAGAAGTTCCGTGTCTTGTTGCAGGCGTATCAGGTGGAGGCCGAATACGGCAGCCGCCTCGATGTGTGGCAGCAGCATCTGACGCTGGAGGGAACCGAGCGCTTGGTCGACGTGGTCGCACTGGGACGTATCGCCCTGCTGGCCATGACCACCGACGGCTCTGGTGCCTGGCGATGGTCTGCCGAGGTCAAGGCATGGCAGCCGCTTGATGCGGCCTGGCACGATGCTATCGGCCAGGCGATCGCCCTCGCCAAGGAGAAGCAGACTCCGAGCCTGCTCACCTTGCCTCTGTCTACCGCTCGTCAGGAGATCTCTCAATGAAGGCATTACCCCTGATCCTGGCGTTGGCATTTGGCGTCCAGGCAGCCCCGCAGTTTTCGGCCGAAGAACAGGCGCGCGAGCAGGCGGCCGGCCAGGAACTGGCTACTCTAAAAAGCCAGCTGGCTCAGGCCAAAGCCAAGCTCGCCAGTGCCCAGGCAGAAAGCCAGTCGCTCGGCGATCGCTTTGCCAGTAATGAGAAGCAGCTGAGCGAGTTGAACAAGGCGTGGTTGAGTGCCTCAAGCGGCATGGATGAGTTGTTTGCCGTCAGCCGCCAGGGAGCCAAGGAGGCCATGACCCTGCTCGAGGCCTCTGCCGTGCAGGCCCAATATCCTGATCGTCTCCAACCGCTGCGTGCGCTGAGCGATGACAAGACAGTGCCGGATCGCTACGCCCTGGCGCTGCTGCCCGAGCTGCTGCTCGGGGAGATGAAGGCGTCGGCTCAGGTTGCGCGCTTCAGCGCACCGGTGAACGGTGCCGAAGGAGTCGCCGCGACCCAGCCGCTGACCCGTTTCGGTGCCTTCACCCTGGCGGCCGAGCAGGGTCTGGTGCAGGGGACCCCGCAAGGGCTGCAACCGATTGCCAACTTGCCGGGCAAGGTGCTGGATGGTTATCGCGATTATCAGGGGGCGGAAGGCGAGGCGGTGGCCATCGACCCTTCCCATGGCGCCGTGCTGGCCATGTTGGCCGAGATGCCGACCTTCACCCAACGGCTGCAACAAGGTGGCACGGTCGGCTACATCATTCTGGCGCTGGCCCTGGCCGGTCTTGGCATCGCCGGGGTGCGCCTGGTGCTGCTCTCTCGTGAACTCAAGGCCGTGCGTCGCCAAGTGGGCGAGTCGGTCCTCGACGAGCACAACGCGCTGGGGCGTGTGCTGGCAGTGGAGAAACAGTATCCCCACCTGCCGATGGAAACCCTGGAACTGCGCCTCGATGAGGCGATCTTGCAGGAAAACCCGCGCCTTGAGCGCGGCATCGGCATGGTCAAGGTGATCGCCGCAGTGGCCCCCATGTTGGGCCTGCTCGGTACCGTGACCGGCATGATTGGCACCTTCCAGGCCATTACCCAGTTCGGAACCGGCGATCCCAAGATCATGGCCGGCGGCATCTCGATGGCGCTGGTGACCACGGTGCAGGGTTTGGTGGCGGCTATTCCACTGATCCTGGCCCACAGCCTGTTGCAGTCGCGTTTCAGTGAGCTCTCCAACCTGCTTGAGCAGCAAGTGGCCGGCATCCTGGCCGAACGTGCCGAAGCCACCGGTCTTACCCAGAGCAAGACGGAGCGCGTTGCCTGATGATGGCCGTGTGGGAACAGTTGCAGCAATTCATGGGGCGTGGTGGCCCCATTCTCTGGGTGATCCTGGGACTACTGCTGGTGATGTGGTGCCTGATCCTGGAGCGGCTGCTCTATCTGTGGGGAGGCTATCGCGCCGTGCAGCATTCGCTGCTGACCAACTGGCGTGCCCGCGCCGAGCGCACCAGCTGGCAGGCCAAGGCGATCCGTACCCGCTGGATCGCCCAGGCCGAGCTGGAGCTGCAACGTCATCTTCTCTTTATCCGCACTCTGGTGGTGCTCTGTCCCATGCTGGGACTGCTCGGCACCGTCACCGGCATGATCGGGGTGTTTGACGCCCTGGCCATGGCCAACCGTTTCAATCCCGAGAGCATGGCCAGCGGCATCTCACGTGCCACCATCCCGACCATGGCCGGGATGGTCGTGGCCCTCATCGGGGTATTGATCCTCAGCCGTCTCGAGAGCCAGGCGCGCCGCCTGCTCGAACAGACTCGCGATGGCATGGGCGCCGAATAGGAAGTTGTAACCAATGAGAAGACAACCCAAACGTCAGCGTGACGAAATCCAGATCGACATGACCCCCATGCTCGACATCGTCTTCATCATGCTGATCTTCTTCATCGTCACTACCTCTTTCGTCCGCGAGGCGGGGCTCGAGGTGCATCGTCCCGAGGCAACCCAGGCCAAGGCCCAGAAGTCGTCCAGCATCATGTTGGCGATCGGTGCCAAGGGGGAGATCTACCTCGACCGCAGGCCGGTCGATGTGGAGCGCGTCAAGGCCAGCCTGGCGCGCATGCTCGCCGAGCAGCCGGAGGCCAGCCTGGTAATCCAGGCCGACGAGCGGGTGCCCCATGGCCGCGTGGTGCGGGTGATGGACGAGGCCAAGGCCGCCGGTGTGGCCAATATCGCCGTGGCGGTGACGCCGCGATGAAGCGCTATCTCACCAGCCTGCTGCTCGGGGTGCCGCTTACCTTGGCCGTGCTGCTGTTCATGGCAACCCTGGTCGAGCCCGATCTGCGACCGCGTAGCGCGAGCGAGTCGCGCAGCATCGTCATCAAGATGCAGGAGCCTGACCTTCAGGTGGCGACCCAGGAGCGTCCGGTGCCGCCGGAACCCGAGCCACTGCCTGAGGTGGAGCCCATGCCGACCATGCAGCCGGTCTCTACCCCGGCGCTCAGCCTGGAGCCTGTGCCCATGGTGGCGCCTCCCCTCGATATCGCGGGGGTGAGCCCGGTCACCTTGGCCATGCCCGATGTGGCGCCCGGTGCGCAAGATCCGGCGGCGTTTAGTGGCAACTTCCATGGCCAGCAGGCGGGCAGCCCGAACGGGGTAGCCGGCGGGGCGGGGATCGGTGTCGGTGGTCTGCTGACCCCGTTGCAACGGATCGAACCGACTTATCCCTATCGCGCCAAACAGGCCGGTATTGAAGGCGATGTCGTCCTCAGGTTTGTGGTCGATGCCGACGGTAAGGTGCAGGATGTGACCATCGTTTCGGCCAAACCACGCGGCCAGTTCGAGCGGGCCGCCATGCAGGCCCTGCGCAAGTGGCGCTATCAGGCGAGCAAGGGAGAAACCGGCTCTATTCCTCAGGTGGCGACCTTCAAATTCAGGTTGGAGAATTAAGCAATGAAACGACTCTGGTTGTGTGCCCTGCTTCTCGCCGGGCAGAGTGCCTGGGCCATCACGGTGAGCCCGGGCTTTTCACGCCAGCTGGCTCCCGTGATGAAACTCTACGAAGGCAAGCAGTGGCTGGCAGCCGAGACCAAGGCTGCCGCGCTCAAGCCGGGTACCCCGGCCGAGCAGGTCTGGTTGGCACAACTGCGCGCCTCGGCCGCAGCCAACAGCGGGCGCTGGGATCTGGCTGCCCGCCAGGTGGCGTTGGCGCTGGTATATAAGGAGTGGCCCAAGGAGCAGCACCGTGCGCTATTACGGCTGCAAGGGGACGTCGCTGCCCAGCAGGAGAACTGGCCCCAAGCTATCAGTAGCTACAAGGCTGCGCTGGCCCTGCAAAGTGACAAGGATCTGCAGTTCCGTCTGGCGGGCCTCTATTTCCACAATCGTCAGTATGCCGAGGCGGCGAATCTGAGTGAGCAGCTCCTGCGTCAGAGGTGGCACAAGGGCACCGCCATCATCCGCCTCTCTGCCCTGCATGGGCTCAAGCGCTATGGGCAGGCGGCCGATGTCGCCGAACAGCTCATCGCCCGTGAGCCGAATGAAGGCAAGTGGTGGCAACAGGCAGTGTCGCTGCGGCTCTCCGCCCGGCAGGGCCGGGAGGCGCTGGCCCTGCTGCAGACCGCGGTCGACCGCAAAGTGCTGAGTGAAGAGAGTACCCGCAATCAGCTGGTCCGCCTCTATGCCTGGCAGGGTCTCCCTTATCGTGGCGCTCGTCTGCTCGAGACCGCCATCGCCAGCGGCAAGTTGTCCGCCTCTGCCGCGAACCTGCAACTGCAGGCGCAGCTGTGGGAGGGCGCGCGGGAGTGGGGCAAAGCGATCACGGGCTGGCAGACGCTTGCCGCGCTTAATAAAGAGGGTAAGCCTGCCCTGCGCGCTGCCGAGTTGATGCTTCAGCAGGGGCATGGCGAGGAGGCGAGAAAACAGCTGATTGCATTGCAGCGTGTGACTGGTAAAGAGGGGCTGCGCGCCAAGGCCCTGTTGGTGCAACTCCACTTGCAGGCTGAAAACTATGGCGAGGCACTACAGTTGGCGACCCAGCTGCGTGGTAGCCGGGAGTGGCAGCAGAGAGCCGATAGCTGGATCGCCTATATCCAGTCACGCCAGAGCGAAATGGAGCGCAAGGCCGCTTAAATCGCCACTAAAAGTATAAAAAAGGAGCCTTCGGCTCCTTTTTTCAGCAAACAAACCAAAAACTCATAAAACTTTGAAAAAAGCCTTGTCATCGCGGCGCGCCTCCCTATAATGCGCCCTCACCAG
>NZ_CDCE01000022.1 GCF_000819805.1 Aeromonas diversa CDC 2478-85 | reverse complement strand
CTACCGCGAGTTCGGCAGGCTTTGGTTATCCATCCGCGCCTCACGGCGTGTTCACGCCGAGCGGCAGTACCATGCTCACCAGGTTATCCTCCATCGACACCTCTACCTTGAACCCAACCTTGCGCGCCAGGGTGACCATGCCCCGATTGCTCGGCACCATGCTCGAGGCCTTGCTGTAGGCTTCACGCCTACTGTTCCTCTCGGGATGTTATCGCCATAAGGGAATAAAAAAACGCCTCCCATCGGGAGGCGTTTTGATGTTGGTAAAAAACTGAATTTACAGGATAAAGCGGCTCAGATCCTCGTCTTCAATCAGCTTGCCGAGGTGGGTGTTGACGTAGTCGGCGTCGATGGTGAAGGTCTGGCCCGATTTCTCGGAAGCATCAAAGGAGATGTCTTCCATCAGGCGCTCCATCACTGTGTGCAGTCGGCGGGCGCCGATATTTTCGGTGCGCTCGTTGACCTGCCAGGCGGCCTCGGCCAAGCGGCGGATGCCGTCCTGGGTGAAGGCGATGGTGACGCCCTCGGTGGCCATCAGGGCCTGGTACTGATCGGTCAGGGATGCGTTCGGCTCGGTCAGTATGCGCTCGAAGTCCTCGGTGGTCAGCGCGCCCAGCTCGACCCGGATCGGAAGACGGCCCTGCAACTCGGGGATGAGGTCGGACGGGCGGGCCACCTGGAAGGCGCCGGAGGCGATGAACAGGATGTGGTCGGTCTTGACCATGCCGTGCTTGGTGTTGACGGTGCAGCCCTCGATCAGCGGCAGCAGGTCCCGCTGCACCCCCTCGCGGGAGACGTCGGGGCCGGAGACTTCACCGCGCTTGCAGATCTTGTCGATCTCGTCGATGAAGACGATGCCGTTGTTCTCCACCACCTCGATGGCCTTCTGTTTGAGCTCTTCCGGATTGACCAGCTTGGTGGCCTCCTCCTCGGTCAGGACCTTGAGGGCCTCCTTGACCTTGAGCTTGCGCTTCTTTTTCTGGCCCTGGCCCAGGTTCTGGAACAGCCCCTGCAGCTGGTTGGCCATCTCTTCCATGCCCGGCGGTGTCATGATCTCCACGCCCATGGGGCTGGCGGAGAGCTCCAGCTCGATCTCCTTGTCGTCGAGCTGCCCTTCGCGCAGCTTTTTGCGGAAGATCTGGCGGGTGTTGGAGTTGTCGGCCTTCTCCTCTTCCCCCCAGGTGTTGCGTGGGTTGGGCAGCAGGGCGTCGAGGATGCGCTCTTCGGCGGCTTCTTCGGCGCGGTACTTCATCTTCTCGACCTCGGTCTCGCGCACCAGCTTGATGGCGGCGTCGGTCAAATCGCGGATGATGCTGTCCACTTCCTTACCCACGTAGCCCACCTCGGTGAACTTGGTGGCCTCGACCTTGATGAAGGGGGCGTTGGCCAGTTTGGCCAGGCGGCGGGCGATCTCGGTCTTGCCGACACCGGTCGGGCCTATCATCAGGATATTCTTGGGGGTCACCTCGTGGCGCATCTCTTGATCGAGCTGCATGCGGCGCCAGCGGTTACGCAGGGCCACGGCCACCGCACGCTTGGCGTCGGCCTGGCCGATGATGTGACGGTCCAGCTCGTGAACGATTTCTCTCGGGGTCATCTCGGACATGATGGGATTCCTGTGTCGGGGGCGGCGTCGCCGCCCCGCAGAATGGGGGAGCGCTTATTTCGGCTCGTAGTCCAGCACTTCCACTGTGTGGTGCTGGTTGGTGAAGACGCAGATGTCGCCGGCGATCTTGAGGGCTTTCTCGACGATACTCTTGGCATCGAGATCGGTGTTCTCCAGCAGGGCGATGGCGGCAGACTGGGCGAAATTGCCGCCCGAGCCGATGGCGATGAGATCGTGCTCCGGCTGCACCACGTCACCATTGCCGGTGATGATGAAGGACTTGTTCTCGTCGGCCACGGCCAGCAGGGCCTCGAGGCGACGCAGGGCGCGATCGGTGCGCCACTCCTTGGCCAGCGCCACGGCAGCGCGCTCCAGGTTGCCCTGATGGGCCTGCAACTTGGCCTCGAAGCGTTCGAGCAGGGTGAAGGCGTCGGCGGTACCACCGGCAAAGCCGGCCAATACCTTGCCGTTGTAGAGGCGGTGGACCTTGCGGGCATTGCCCTTCATGACGGTGTTACCCAGGGAAACCTGGCCATCGCCACCGATGACGACCTGACCGTTGCGGCGAACTGAAACTATGGTGGTCACTTGCTGTACCTCGCTTGGGGCCATGACCCCGAAGGCGGGGTCAACTGTGCATGGGAAGAGAGGTGGGGGCGGGCAAGGGGGTTTTCAAGGTAAAAAAACGCCGGCAGAGCCGGCGTCGCTGTTCGGGATCACTGCTTGCGCGGTATGCAGCCGCTGATGCCGGAGGCCTGCAACCGCTTGTTGGCCGCGTCGGCGGCTGCCTTGCCGTTGAAGGGGCCGACCACCACCTTGTAGACGGTGCCACTGGCGCCGTTGACGGTCTGCAGACTGGAGCTCAGGCCGGCGGTGAAGGCAATTCGGGCCTTGAGCGACTCTGCCGCATCCTGAGATCGCAGGGCGGCACACTGCATCATATAGCGTCCGCTGTCGGCGGTGGTCTTGGCCTTCTCCGCCTGCTCCCGCTCCAACTCGGCGCGCAGCTCGCGTTCCATCTGCTCACGCTCTGCCTTGCGGTCTATCACCTGCTCCTGGGCGGTTGCCACCGGGGCGGCGGTGCCTGGTTGAGGCTGAGTGATGGGCGTACCGGGCTGTGGGACTTGCGTCTGCACCGGCTTGGGCAGAGGCGGGGGCTGTAACGTGACCGTCTCGGCGGGCGGCGGAGGCAGCACACCCGGCTGGGGAGGCGGCTCGACGATGTCGACCTGCTTGTTCTCCAACCGCTCCATGTAGCTCCACTTCTCCTGGGGCAGACCCGGCTTGTCGGCCTTGGGCTTGTTGGCCCGCACCTGTTCCTCGATGGAGGGGCTAGCGTCACCCTTGCCATTGATCACATAGAGGAAGCCGCCGAAGCCGGCCAGCAATATCCCGGCCACCAGGGCCGGGATGAGTGGAAAGCCGCGTTTGGGGGCGCTCCGTTTGCTGTTACGTCCACCGGCCCGTCGCTTCGGGCCGCTGCCGACATAATCCCGTGTCGCCATGGATTACATGCGCTCCAGGGTGTGGATGCCCAGCACGTCGAGGCCCAGCTTCAGCACCTTGGCGGTGGCGGCGCACAGCAGCAGACGGCTCTGGCGAGTCGCCTCGTCGACGCCGTCCTTGTTGATCGGGCAGGCTTCGTAGAAGGTCATGAAGTTGCCGGACAACTCGTAGAGGTAGGTGCACAGCAGGTGCGGCATGCCCTTGTCGGCCACGCCGTTGACCGCGTCGGAGAACTGGATCAGCTTCTGGGCCAGGGTCTCTTCGGCCTCTTCGGTCAGGGTGATGGTGCCGGTGAGGGTCGCCGGATCCACCTCGGCCTTGCGGAAGATGGACTGGATACGGGTGTAGGCGTATTGCAGGTAGGGCGCGGTGTTGCCCTCAAACGACAGCATCAGATCCCAGTCGAACACGTAGTCGGTGGTGCGGTTCTTGGAGAGATCCGCATACTTGACCGCACCCATGGCGATGGCGTTGATCACCTTGGCGCGCTCCTCACCCTGGATGTCGCTGCTGCGGCTGTCGAGCAGGGCGGCGGCGCGCTCTTCGGCTTCGTTTAGCAGGTCGACCAGCTTGACGGTGCCGCCGGAGCGGGTCTTGTAGGGACGGCCATCCTTGCCCAGCATCATGCCGAAGGCGTGGTGCTCGAGGGGCACAGACTCGGGCACATAGCCTGCCTTGCGAGTGATGGTCCAGGCCTGCATCAGGTGCTGGTGCTGACGGGAGTCGATGAAGTACATGACGCGATCCGCCTTGAGGGATTCGACACGGTACTTGGCGCAGGCGATGTCGGTGGTGGTGTAGAGGAAGCCACCGTCACGCTTCTGGATGATGACGCCCATGGACTCGCCATCCTTGTTCTTGAACTCGTCCAGATAGACCACCAGGGCTCCGTCATCCTCGACCGCCAGGCCGCGGGCCTTCAGATCCTCTGCGATGGCGGGGAGCATGTCGTTGTACATGGACTCGCCCATGATGTCCTTGTTGGTCAGGGAGACGTTCAGGCGATCGTAGTTGCGCTGGTTCTGCTCCATGGTCATGTCGACCAGCTTCTTCCACATGGTGCGGCAGTACTCGTCCCCGCCCTGCAGCTTCACCACATAGGCGCGGGCGCGCTCGGCAAAGGCCTCGTCTTCGTCATAGAAACGCTTGGCCTGGGTGTAGAAGGCTTCCAGGTCGCGCAGTTCCATGTCGGAGGCGTGCTCGTTCTCCATCTTCTCCAGATACGCGATCAGCATGCCGAACTGGGTGCCCCAGTCACCGATGTGGTTGGCACGGATCACGTCGTGACCGAGGAACTCCAGGGCGCGCACCGCCACGTCACCGAGCACTGTGCTGCGGATGTGGTGTACTGCCATCTCCTTGGCCACGTTCGGTGCCGAGTAGTCGACCACCACACGCTGGGGCGCCGGCAACTTCACGTTGGCGTTGGCGCTGGCGTTGATCGCGTCGATTTGACCGGCCAGCCAGGCCTTGTCGAAGAAGAAGTTGATGAAGCCGGGACCGGCGATCTCGACCTTGGCCACCTGGCTGGAGGCAGGCAGGTGCTCGATGATGGCGGCGGCCAGCTCACGGGGATTCTTGCCAGCCGGCTTGGCCAGCAGCATCGCCAGGTTGGTGGCCAGGTCGCCGTGAGCCTTGTCCTTGCATCGATCGACTTGAATGCGGGCCTCCAGCTCGACCGGCAGCATGCCGGCGGATTTCAGGTTGGCAACCGTCTGTTCAAGTAGATGATGAATATGCTCTTTCATAACTGACCACCAATGGTTATGCGTCGAAACGTGACTTGAGTTTAAAGGCGTGAATTTTACCCGTAACGGGCCGAGAAAACCACCACACGGGCGGGGTGGAGAGGGCGCGAGCAGGCATCTTCACTGGTAAGGGGCACCCTCGTCCGCAGGATATTTCGGATAAGTGGTGCTTATCCATTTTTACTGCATATCCAAACGGTTTAACAGTTAGATTTCGCCTTTCTTTTATAATAGTGACAGTGGATCGCGCTGGACCTGTGTCGACGTCGGAGTCTCTGATGGAGCTACCTCTCTTTCCCCTCAACGCTCACCTGCTACCCGGTGGCATCATGCCGATGCGCATCTTCGAGCCCCGTTACCAGCGTCTGGTCTCACTGGCATCGGCCCGGGGCTTCGTGCTTTGCATGCTAGATCCCCAGGCGCAGCAGGCGGTGCGCAACATGTTACCCATCGGCACCCGGGTCGAGATCGTCGACTTCGACCTGCTGGGCGATGGCCTGCTCGGCATCACGGTGCGCGGGGTAGAGCGGGTGCGGGTCGGTGAGGTGCGCCAGGAGGCAGATGGCCTGCGCTGGGGTGAGGTGGCGGCACTTCCCCCTTGGCCATCGGTGTCGGTGTCGCCGGCCTTCACCCCCCTGGTGGAGAAACTCATAGAGGTGTTTGACGACTACCCGGAATACGGCGCCCTCTATCGAGAGCCCCACTGGGAGGATGGCTGCTGGGTGGCCCAGCGCTGGCTCGAGATGCTGCCGCTCTCCCCCCATCAGAAACAGTGGCTGCTGGGAGAGGAGAGCAGTGCCCCGGTTCAGGCCCTGCTGGAGCGACTGGTGCAGCCTGGTTGACTCAGGCTGCCCTGGGCTCGGGTCTGGCATCGCACAGGTGGCGCATCAGGCTCTCGAGGGGGCCGCGCCCAAAGCGTGCCTCCCAGCGGGCCGCGAACAGTCCCGCCGCCACCAGATAGAGCTCGGCTGCCAGCAGCATCTGCCACAGCCCTTGCCCCTCCAGCCACCCCATCTCCTCGAGGATCCCCATGCCGATCAGAATGTGCGCCATATACAGGGTGAGGGTCTGGCGCCCCATGGGCAGCAGGGCGGCCAGCAAGGCCGGTGGGCGGGCACATCCCATCAGCAGCAGGCAGCCGCCGATCAGGGCGCAGGCGATGCCGCCGGCAAACAGCAGATAGAGGGGCAGGGGGGGCAGGGGAGCGAGGGCAAACAGGGAGGTCCAGGCCGGGAACAGGGCCGACAGTGCCAGTGAGCTTCCCTTGGCGAGCAGGGCAGTGGCTGCGCCTCCCAACACCAGACGCCACTGAATGCGCCGCTCCCCGAGGGGCTGGCGGCTGAGCATGAGTCCGACCAGCAGGAAGGCGAGCCAGGGCACCACGGGGTGCCAGCCGTTGAACAGCAGGTTGCGCACAAACCCGGTGGGCTGCCAGAAGCCGGAGTAGCTGAGATCTTCCCAATGCCACCCCGCCTGATAGTCGAGTACGAACAGCAGGGTGACGAAGAGATCCGCCAGCCCGAGCGCCAGCACCAGCAGCAGAGACGAAGGCAGGCGCAGGCAGAGGGCGGCGATCAGAAAGTAGACCCCGTAGTAGTGAATGATATCGGCCGGGAAGATCAGCACGTTGAGCAGGCCGAGCGCGAGCAGGAACAGGCCGCGCCGGACCGTGTGGGCGGCGGCGTCTCCAAACGGCAGGCGTCGGGTGCCGAGTCCGAGCCCAATCCCCGCCAGCATCACGAAGATGGCGGCCGAGCGCCCTTCCAGCGCGGTCAGGGCGTCGAGCAGCCAGCCTGGGCCCGTGGTCGCCCCCATGGCGAGTCGAAAGTTCACCAGCACCATGCCGCACAGGGCCAGCGCCCGGGCGAGATCCAGCCCCTCCAGTCGTGTCTTCATGACATCTCTCCCAACAGGTGAATGAGTAGCGCATCGAGCTCGCCCTCCTCCATGCCGAGGGCTGCGCGCAGTGCCTGTCCCTCGATGGCGTCGATCAGCCAGCGGGCCAGCAAGTGGGGCTCGGCGCCGCCGCGCACCGTGCCCTCCTGACGGCCGCGGGCGATGGCGTCGGCCAGCGCCTGCTCCAGCTGCCTCTGGTGGGTGGCAAACGGGGCGGCCAGCTCGGTGCGACGGGTCAGCTCGGCCAGGATCTCGGTGCCGAGCAAGAGGTTGTCGGGCTGGCGTGCCCAAGCCAGGTAGTCGTGGGCGAAGCGGGTCAGGGCCGGGCGCGCCGGTCCCTGGGCCAGCGCCCCGAGCATGGGGGCCAGCTCCTCGGCCTCGAGCGAGGCGATCAGGGCGATCAGCGCCTCCTTGCCCGGAAAGTGGTTGTAGAGGTTGCCAAGGCTCACCCCGGCGGTGGCGGCGATCTCCCGCATGCCGGTCTGATGAAACCCCTTCTCGACGAAGCAGGCGAGCGCCGCCTCGACGATACGCGCTCGCCGCGCGGCTTTGACCTTCTCCTCACCCGTCTCGGTTGCCATCGTACTGCCCCTCTTGGTCGCCGCCTTCCACGGCCCCACCCTGCAAGAGGGGGCGTGAACAGAATAGAGAGCGAACGTTCGTTCACTCAGGATTGCCCAAGAGTAGCGCCTTATACCGAAGAAGGGGAAAGACCATTTGGGGGGAGTGTCAGGGCGAGAGAGATGGTGGCCTGGGGGGAACAGAAAGGTGTCGGTGACAGGAACTAGAGCGCCCTGAGGCGTCGGCCGCAGGCCAGCAAGGAGGGGCGGCATAAAACAGAGAGCCCGGCGCAGGCCGGGCTCTCGGGGGCATTACTCGGCAGCCGGGGTGTCGGCGGCCGGCGCCTCGGGCAGCGGGCCCGGTACTATGGCCACGGCGGGCTTGGCGACCACAGAGCGGGTCTCTTCCACCACCTCGGCCAGCTTCACGGCGAGGGTCTGGCCCAGCTCCATGATCGGCTCCTTGTCGAGGAAGACACGGCCGCTGTCCCAGTTGCACTCCAGGCGATCCTTGTTGTCGAGGATCAGCTTGGCCGGCACGAAGGCGACGGCGCCGTTCTCGCGCAGACGCACCTTGAGGCCGGCACGCATCACGTCGATGATCTCGCCCTCGAACACAGTGTCGGTGGCGACTAGGGGGGCCAGGAAGCGGGCATAGAGCCAGTCGGCGATGTCGCGTTCCACCATGCGGTGCAGGCGGCGGCAGTCGGTCAGGTGCTGGGTCAGCTCCTCGCTCGGGCGTGCGCCCGGTTGCTGGCCGGCGATGACGGCTTTGAGCAGGCGATGGTTGACCATGTCACCGTATTTACGGATCGGCGAGGTCCAGGTGGCGTAGGCATCCAGACCCAGGCCGTAGTGGGCACCCGGCTCGGCCGACATCAGGGCATAGCTCTGGAAGCGGCGGATCTTGCCGTCCAGCCAGCGGGTGTCGAGGCCGTCGATCCAGCGGCGCAGGGCGCAGAAACCGGAGAGGCTGGCGATCTCTTCCTTCTCGAACGGGGCCTCGGCGCTCTTGAGCAGCTCGATGGCGCCGTCGAGGGAGTCCTCGTCAAAGCCGGTGTGGACGTTGAAGATGCCGTAGCCGACTGTCTTGCCCAGCACGCGGCCGGCGCAGATGTTGGCGGCGATCATCGACTCTTCCACCATGCGGTTGGCGAGGCGGCGCGGTGACACGTGGATGGCCAGCACGGCGCCGTTATCACCCAGCTCGAAGTCGTAGTCGGGACGGTCCGGGAACACCAGGGCGTGCTCGGTACGCCAATTGATGCGCGCCTCTGTCATGGCCTTCATCAGCGGTAGCTGGGCCAGCACGGCGGCGTCCACGTCCAGCGGCTTGTCGTGCTCGAAGAGATCCGAAACGTCGTCATAGTTGAGACGGGCGCGCGAGCGGATGCGGGCGGCGAAGAACTCGGTCTGCTCATCCAGCAGGCCATCCTTGTGGATGGTCAGGCGGGCGCACAGGGTGTTGCGCTCCTCGCCCTCTTTCAGGGAGCAGAGCTCGTCGGAAAGGGTGCGCGGGATCATGGGCACGTTGCGACCCGGCATGTAGACGGTGAAGGCGCGCTGGGCGGCCTCCTTGTCCAGTTCGCTCCCTTCGGCCACGAAGGCGGTCGGGTCGGCGATGGCGACCAGCAGCTCCCAGCCTTGCTCGGTCTCACGGATGGCGAGGGCGTCATCCATGTCCTTGGTCTTGGGGCCGTCGATGGTGAAGAAGGCGACGTCGGTGAGATCCTGGCGCGGCAGATCCGCCTCCAGATCTTGCCACTCGGGCAGGTCGGCCGGCTCGATCTGGGCCAGGTTGTGGCGCGCCAGCACTACCCACCAGGGCACGTTGTGGTCTTCCTTGTCGGCGATCTTGTGGGTGATCTCGGCGAAGAAGCCGTTGTCATTGAGGGCATGACGCTTGAGGGTGGCCACCACCCAGTCCCCTTCCTTGAAATCCTTCTCGTCCAGCCCCTTCTTCGGGCGAGCCTTCATCGCCTCTTTCATGTTGGGGTGATCCGGCACCACGTTGAGGCGGTCACGGAACATCTTCACGCGGGCGACGAAACGGGTCAGGGAAGGTTCCAGCAGTTCATCCGGCTCGGCCACCTCCTTCTCGTTTTCGGTGCGGATCAGGGCGACCACGCGGTCACCGTGCAGCACCTTCTTCATGTAGGGAGGGGGCACGAAGTAGCTGGTCTTCTCATCGACCTCAAGGAAACCGAAGCCCCGGTCGGAGGCGCGGATCACGCCCTCTTTCTTGGGGATATTCTCGCGGATTTGTTGCTTGAGCTGAGCCAGCAGCGGATTGTCTTGGAACATAATGGGGAACCTGATGGATTAACGCCCAGCACTATACGGACTTGGCCCCCTCATGCCAAGGAACGCACCGTGGACGGCGCCATCTTATGGTCCAATATTTCGCCGTCTTTGCGTGGCCTGGTCGGGCTCTTGTCGCTCTTTGGGCACAGGGATGTGCCAGCGCAGTGGAGGGGGGCGAGGGCGCTGTTGGAGTAGACTGACGCCTCTCAACGAGAGGTGCGCGTGGTGTTGGTCATCGGGTCGCCACTTCCGTATAATCGCCGCCTGTATAAATAAACAGGAGTGGTGATGGACGTTTCAAGCCTGCTCGATGGCCTCAACGACAAGCAACGGGATGCGGTGGCGGCACCGCGCGGCAACCTGCTGGTACTGGCGGGGGCCGGCTCGGGCAAGACCCGGGTGCTGGTGCACCGTATCGCCTGGCTGATGCAGGTAGAGCGCTGCTCGCCCTTCTCCATCCTGGCGGTGACCTTCACCAACAAGGCGGCGGCCGAGATGCGCGGCCGGGTCGAGCGGGTGATTGGCACCGATCAACGCGGCATGTGGATCGGCACCTTCCACGGCATCGCTCACCGCCTGCTGCGCGCCCACCACCTGGACGCCGGCCTGCCCCAGGACTTCCAGATCCTCGACTCGGACGATCAGTACCGCCTGATCCGCCGGGTCATCAAGGCGCTCAACCTCGACGAGAAGCATTGGGCCCCGCGCGAGGTGATGGGGTACATCAACCGCAAGAAAGACGAGGGGCTGCGCCCCGGCGACATCGATCTCTACGGCGACCCGGTCACCCGCACCTACCAGAAGATCTACCAGACCTACCAGGAGACCTGCGATCGCGCCGGCCTGGTGGACTTTGCCGAACTCTTGCTGCGTGCCCACGAGCTGTGGCTCCATCGCCCCCACATCCTCGAGCACTACCGGGATCGCTTCCAGAACATACTGGTGGACGAATTCCAGGACACCAACGGCGTGCAGTACGCCTGGCTGCGCATGCTGGCCGGCGACACCGGCAAGGTGATGATAGTGGGCGACGACGACCAGTCTATCTACGGCTGGCGCGGCGCCAAAATCGAGAATATCCAGCGCTTCCTGACCGACTACCCGGGCGCCGAGACCATCCGTCTCGAGCAGAACTACCGCTCCACCGCCACCATCCTCAAGGCCGCCAACTGCGTCATCGCCAACAACGCCGAGCGCCTCGGCAAGGAGCTGTGGACCGAGGGGGCCGAGGGCGAGCCGATTTCACTCTACGCCGCCTTCAACGAGGTGGACGAGGCCCGCTTCGTGGTGGGGCGCCTGAAAGAGTGGCGTGACAAGGGGGGCATGCTGGCCGACTGCGCCATCCTCTATCGCTCCAACGCCCAGTCCCGCATTTTGGAAGAGGCGCTGATGCAGGACGCCATGCCCTATCGCATCTACGGTGGCCTGCGCTTCTTCGAGCGCCAGGAGATCAAGGACGCGCTGGCCTACCTGCGCCTTATCAACAACCGCGGCGACGACGCCAGCTTCGAGCGGGTGGTCAACACCCCGACCCGCGGCATCGGCGATCGCACCCTCGACATCATCCGTGGCCACGCCCGGGATCGCGGCCTCAACCTGTGGCAGGCGTCGCGCGAGCTGCTCGCAGACAAGGTGCTCTCGGGCCGTGCCGGCAACGCGGTGCGCGGTTTTGTCGATCTCATCGACGGCCTCGAAGAGCAGGTGGGCCTGCTGCCCCTGCACCAGCAGGCAGACATCACCATCCAGAACTCGGGCCTCAAAGCCATGTACCTGGCCGAGAAGGGCGAGAAATCCCAGGCGCGGGTGGAGAACCTGGACGAACTGGTGACCGCCTGCCGCCAGTTCACCCGCCCCGAAGAGGCGGACGAGATGAGCGATCTCTCGGCCTTCCTGGCCAACGCGGCGCTCGAGGCTGGCGAGGGCCAGGCCGACGAGCACGCCGACGCGGTGCAGCTGATGACGCTGCACAGCGCCAAGGGGCTCGAGTTCCCCCTGGTCTTTATGGTGGGGGTGGAAGAGGGCATGTTCCCGAGCCAGCAGACCACCGAAGAGGCCGGGCGCCTCGAGGAGGAGCGGCGCCTCTGTTACGTGGGCATGACCCGCGCCATGGAGAAGCTCTACCTCTGCTATGCCGAGAGCCGCCGCATCTACGGCCGCGAGATGTTCCACAAGCCGAGCCGCTTCATCCGCGAGATGCCCGCCGAATGCCTGGAGGAGATCCGCCTGCGCACCCAGGTCAGCCGTCCCACCCAATATGGCCGCTTCAGCCAGAACGAGGTGCAGCAGAGCTTCGCCCAGAGCGGTTTTAACCTGGGCCAGCGGGTGCTCCATCCCAAGTTTGGCGAAGGCACTGTGCTCAACTTCGAGGGGGTCGGCCCCCAGAGCCGGGTGCAGATCCACTTTGACGACGCCGGCGCCAAGTGGCTGGTGGCGGCGTATGCCCGCCTTGAGGCGCTGTAGGGTGCCGCGTACCCGCCTGTGATGTGAAAAGGAGCCGATGGCTCCTTTTTGTTAGCGAGGTTTCGCCCGCCCTGCTGGCTTGGGCGAGTGACTTTTCTTTGCGTGGCCAAAGAAAAGTCACCAAAAGAAAGGCTACCCCCGCCAATCCGCTGGCTTCGCCAGTGTCCTCGGTTCAGAACCAACGTTGGACGGGCCGCCGCAGACGGCACATCCCTGTGCCGGCTGCGGCTACGCCATCATCCCTGATGGCGTCCCTGACGTTGGCTCTGACCCTCGGCGGATTGGAGGGGGATCAATACCGTGCCTACCTTTGGCTTGGAAGCATCCTGGATGGTCACTTTAGCGAGAACGAGGGGCGCACGATCTCCGACGCCAGCGGCATCAAACTCGGCCGGCGGATGCTTCATCGGAAATCGGGGAAGGGACAGTGCTGAACTTCGAGGGGGTCGGCGACAAGTGGCCAGTCACTGACTGCTCCAAGCCGGAAGTGCCCTAACTGTATGGAGATGGTATTCAC
>NZ_CDCE01000021.1 GCF_000819805.1 Aeromonas diversa CDC 2478-85 | reverse complement strand
AGATTGAACAGATAGGTATCACCCGCATAGCCCCCGGTCAGGGTATCGTTGCCGGTGCCCCCCTCATAGGTTCGGCCATAGGTCCACCAGTTACCCGCCTTCAGCTCGTCATTACCGGCACCGCCGCGCAGGGTGTCGCGCTCCTCACCTTGGAAGTGGTGATAAGCCGGACTCCAACCATTGTCGGCAAACCAGCCGTTGTAGCTGTCCTCCCCCCCACTGATGACGTCGTCGCCGTCACCCCCTTCCAGCAGGTCTGCACCAACACCGCCATCAAGGGTGTCGTTGCCTTCACCACCACGCAGAGTGTCGTTACCGGCTTCACCGTTGAGCACATCAAAGCCATGACCCCCTTCCAGCAGGTCGTTGCCGTTGCCGCCGCCCAGGATGTCGTTGTCGCCGCCACCAAACAGGCTATCGTCGCCATCACCGCCGGCCAGCTTGTCTTCGCCACCCAGACCAAAGATCACGTCGTTACCCTTGGCACCCGTCAACACGTCCGCCGACTCGCTACCCGTCAGCGTCACCGCCACAAACTTCACCAGCTCGCTGACCGTCCAGCGCGTACCTCCGGCAAAGACCACCAGGCCGCCCCACGCGTCCTTCTCGGCAAAACCGCCCCGGATCGTCACGCTGTCGCTGCCATTGATGTGCTTGAGCACGATGTCGTCACCCGAGCGAATGATCAGGATGTCGCGCACCTCAATTCCCGCCCCGAAGCGAAGCTCGTCGCCACCACTGAAGGTCGCCAGCGCGCCGCTGTTCTGCCCATAGTGAATGAGGTCATGCCCGTCACCCAGGTTAAACACGAAGATCTCCTTGCGATCCCCGCCGACCAGGGTGTCGTTGCCACGCCCACCGATCAGCTGGGTCACGCCGCTGGCCCCGGAGGCACTCAGGACGTCGTCACCCAGGGTCCCGGTGACGACACCGATCCCCCACTGCTCCAGCTGATGCGCCGACCAGACGGTGCCATCGTCGAACACCACCTGGCTCACCCAGTTGCCTTCACTCAGATACCAATCACGCACCAGCACCGCATCGCTGCCATTGACGTGGCGCAAGATCAGATCGTTGCCGCTGCGCACCACACGAATGTCGCCGGCGGTGATATTGACCCCGAAACGGATCTCGTTGTGCGCCACCAGGCTCTCACCGGTCGCCGTATTGATGATCACATCCTGACCATCACCCAGGTTGAAGAGGTAGACGTCAGCATGGCCTGCGCCGCGCAGGGTGTCGTTACCCTTACCGCCGTCCAGTCGGGACGCGCCGCCCCCCGCACTCACCAGCAGGTCGTTGCCACCGCCGCCTTCGAGGGTGTCGGCACCACCACCGCCAAGCAGGGTGTCATGCCCTTCGCCCCCTTCCAGCCGCTCGTCACGCTCACTGCCTCTTATCGAGTCATTGCCTGCGCTGCCGATAAAGATGCCCTGGCTGCGCTGCACTATCTGCAGCGTGCTCCACACGGTGCCATCGGCAAACAGCACGCTCGCCAACGTGTGGCTCTCGCCCAGGAACCAGTTACTTACCGTGATGGCGTCCTTGCCATTGCTGTGCATCAGCAGCAGATCATCCCCCTCGCGGGAGACCCGGATATCATTGGCCACGATCCCGGCACCAAAGCGCACCTCGCTATGGTGGCTGAGGCTGACATTGAGTTCGTTATTGATGATGACGTCACGGCCATCGCCGAGGTTAAAGAGATAGATGTCGGTCTCGGCGTTGCCCTTGAGGGTATCGTTACCACGTCCCCCTTCATGCTGCGCCACCCCGCCGTTGCCAGAGACGAGCACATCATCGCCGTCCCCCCCTCGGAGGGTGTCCTTGCCACCCAGGCCCAGCAGGGTGTCATTACCCTGACCACCGTCCATCTGGTTATCGCCCGCGTTGCCAACCAGCTTGTCGTCACCCGCGGTGCCGAGGTATACCCCCGTCGCCCACTGCGTGATCTGGGCGGCCTGCCACACGGTGCCGTCCACAAACAGGACGCTGCCAATCTGGGCCGATGCCGACGTGAACCACCCCTGTACCCTGAGCGAATCACTGCCGTTGGCATGGCGCAAGATGAGGTCATTGCCCACCTTGACCACCGTCAGATCACTGGCCGCAATGCCTGCGCCCAGACGAATCTCGCTGTGATGGCTCACACTGACGCTGTTGTTGATGATGAGATCCGCGCCATCACCCAGATTAAAGAGATAGATGTCCTGGCTACCACTGCCCTTGAGGGTGTCATTGCCGGCGCCGCCGTGCAAAATGGCGACGCTGCCCTGGCCACTCACCAGCAGGTCGTTACCCAGCCCACCTAGCAGGGTGTCGGCGCCGCCCGCCCCTTGCAGGGTGTCGTTGCCCTCTCCCCCGTCCAGCGTGTTGTTCTTGCCCGTGACCCCCAGCAGCACATCATCGCCGCGGCCACCCACCAACACCCCTTGACTGCGCAGGGTGAGCTCGGCGGCCAGCCACACGGTCCCATTGGCAAACACCACGCTGCCGACCTGCGCGGTCGCACTGGTGAACCAGCCCTGGATGCAGACGGCATCGCTACCATTGGTGTGCGCCAGCACCAGGTCATTCCCCACTTGCAGCACACGGATCTCATTGGCGGAAATACCCGCGCCGAGGCGTATCTCACTCTGATGCTCGATACTCACACCCAGGCTGTTGTTGATGACCACGTCCTTGCCATCACCCAGGTTGAAGAGATAGATATCCTGCTCGCCGCGTCCTTGCAGGGTGTCATTGCCTCGCCCCCCTTCCAGCACGGTCACGCTGCCGCTGCCGCTTATCAGCAGGTCATCGCCGGCGCCCCCCTTGAGGGTGTCCTTGCCATGTCCGCCACGCAGGGTGTCGTTACCCGCACCGCCGTCGATCAGGTTGCTCGCCGCACTCCCCTCGAGCAGATCGGCGCCGGCAGTGCCTGTCACGATCCCGGATGCCCGTTGATTGAGCTGCTGAGCGAGCCACACGGTCCCATCGGCAAAGGTCACCTGCCCCACCCAGTGCCGCTCGCCGTCGAACCAGCCCTGGATGGTGATGGAGTCCACTCCGTTGACATGCTTGATGACAAGCTGGTTATCGACCCGCACCACCTGCAGGTCGTTGGCGACGATGCCCGCCCCCAGCCGGATCTCACTGCTGCCGCTGACGGCGACATTCAGGGCGTTATTGATGATGAGATCGTGACCATCACCGAGGTTGAACAGATAGAGGTTGGTGCCACTGCCCCCTTGCAGGGTGTCGTTACCCTGACCGCCTTCCAGTCGCAGGGAGCCCGAGCCTTCACCCAGCAGCAGATCGTTGCCGGCCCCCCCCAACAGGGTGTCGTTACCGCCACGCCCGGTCAGGGTGTCATTGCCATCGCCCCCTTCCAGGGAATCGTTACCCGCACTCCCGCCCAACACGTCATTGCCCGAGGTGCCGATGAAGACCCCCTGGCTGAAGGCCAGCATTTGGGTGGTGCTCCAACTCACGCCGCTGGCAAACTGCACCCGGCCGAGCTGGGCACCTGCGCTGGAGAACCAGCCCTGGATCACCACGGCGTCAACCCCGTTGCGGTGAGTCAGGATCATGTCGTCACCATCACGCACGACGCGGATGTCCTCCACGGCGATCCCCGCCCCGAAGTGCACCTCACCGTGCGCCACCACATGGATCCCCGTAGCATTGTTGATGATGAGATCGCGCCCATCGCCCACATTGAAGCGATAGACGTCGTTGCTGGCGCCCCCTTTGAGGGTGTCATTGCCGGTACCTCCCTCGAGGATAACGACGCCTTTCCCGCTGCTGGTGATCAGGTCGTCGCCGTCACCGCCCTTGAGGGTGTCATTCCCCCCGCCGCCGATGAGGGTGTCATTGCCGGCGCCGGCATCGATCAGCTCGTCGGCAGCGCTGCCGGTCAGCGCATCGTCGCCGGCGCCGCCGATGGCGATCCCGCTGCTCCACTGGTTAATCTGCTGGCCGCTCCAGACACTGCCATCGGCAAACACGACCTGGGTCACCCAGTGCACCTCACCGAGGAACCAGTCTTTAATCAGGATGGAGTCTTGACCGTTGACATGCTTGAGCTGCACGTCGTTGCCGGCACGGACCACCTTGATGTCCGTCGCGACAATGCCGGTGCCGAGGATGATGGCGCTGTAATGCTCACCACCGGCCTTGCCGTTGATGATGAGATCGTGACCATCGCCCAGGTTAAAGCGATAGGTATCGGAGTGGCCGCTGCCGATCAGGGTATCGTTGCCGATGCCCCCTTCCAGCTCGCTGCTGCCACCGCCACTGGTCAGCAGGTCATCGCCGGCGCCGCCCTTAAGGGTATCGTTACCACCGCCCTCCAGAGTGTCACTGCCTTCTCCCCCTTCCAGCACGCTGCTACCTCCGCCACTGGTCAACAGGTCATCGCCGGTACCGCCCTTAAGGGTATCGTTACCATCGCCCCCCTCCAGGGTATCGTTGCCGGCACCGCCATCGAGCAGGTCATTACCGACGCTGCCCTTGACGCTGTCATTACCGGGCGTCCCGGTGGCCTTCTGGGCGCTGGCCAACATCTGTTGGGCACTCCAAACGGTCCCGTCGGCAAAGACCACTTGGCCAACCCAGGTATTTTTAACCGTCCCCCCATTGTGGATGGTGACGCTGTCCTGGCCATTGCTGTGCATCAGGATCACATCGTTACCGACCGCATACACGGTAATATCCGACGGCGCGATCCCCTCCATAAAGCGGATCTGATCGTTAAGGCTATATTCCTTCATCCTGCCACGTCTGTCGGCCAGCTCACCGTAATCGATGACATCCCGACCATGGCCCAAACCAAAAATAAAGGTATCTTTTCCTTTACTGCCGGTAAGCAGATCATCGCCACTCCCCCCTTGCAGCAGATCATCGCCACCACCACCGACTAGGGTGTCATTACCGCGCTGACCATCCAAAAACTCATTTTCTACAGAGCCAACAATAAAGTTGTCACTCTCATTACCCACGGTGACTTCACGCAACAGGCTAAAGAAGTCGTCAGCAGTCCAACGGGCGCCATCGGCAAAGACCACGCTGCCGCCCCACTCCTGTCCTTCGACCAACCCGCTCTGGATCGTGATCGAGTCATGCCCGTTAATGTTCACCAGCACCAGATCGTCGCCGCGCTGCACCAGATAGATGTCGCTCACGCCGATGGCTGCGCCGAAGTGGATCTCGTCGTGCAGGGTCACCGCGATCTCTTGCGCCACGATGACGTCGTGTCCGTGACCGACATCGAAGCGATACACCTCGCTGCCACTGCCACCGCTTAAGGTGTCGTCACCGGCGCCCCCCACCAGGGTGTCATGACCGTTTCCCCCCTCCAGGAGGTCGCTGCCGGCGCCGCCGATGAGCACATCACTGCCATCCCAACCCACGAGCTTGTCGTCGCCGTCGCCACCCAGGGTGGTGATGGTGATGTCAGCCTGGGTCCACACGGTGCCGTCAGCAAACACGATGCCTGCCAGCCGGTGGCCCACTGCTGCGAAGTAGCCCTCTACGGTCCAGCGGTCGCTGCCGTTGGCATGCACCAGTACCAGGTGGTCCCCCTCGCGCACCACGCTGATGTCCGCCACCAGGATACCGGCACCAAAGCGGATCTCGCCGGACACACTCACCGCTGCGGCGCTGCCGTTACGAATGACATCGACACCGTCACCGAGATTACAGAGATAGACGTCCACACCGGCGCCCCCCACCAGAGTATCTTTACCGGCACCACCCACCAGGGTGTCGTTGCCGGCGCCGCCGATGATGACGTCACTGCCATCCCAGCCAACGAGCCGATCGTCGCCGTCGCCACCCGTGGTGGTGATGGTGATGTCGGCCTGGGTCCATACGGTGCCATCGGCAAACACGATGCCTGCCAGCCGGTGGCCTACTGCTGCGAAGTAGCCCTCTACGGTCCAGCGGTCGCTGCCGTTGGCATGCACCAGCACCAGATGATCCCCTTCGCGCACCACGCTGATGTCCGCCACCAGGATGCCGGCACCAAAGCGGATCTCGCCCGATACGCTCACCGCCACGGCGCTGCCGTTACGGATCACATCGACACCGTCACCGAGATTACAGAGATAAACGTCCACACCGGCGCCCCCCACCAGAGTATCTTTACCGGCACCTCCCACCAGGGTATCGTTGCCGGCGCCGCCGATAATCACATCGCGGCCATCCCAGCCAACAAGCTTGTCGTCGCCGTCGCCACCCATGATGGTGATGGTGATGTCGGCTTGGGTCCATACGGTACCGTCAGCAAACACGATGCTCGCCACCCGATTGCCCACCGCCGAGAAGTAGCCCTCCACGGTCCAGCGGTCGCTGCCGTTGGCATGCACCAGCACCAGGTGGTCCCCCTCGCGCACCACGCGGATGTCCGCCACCAAAATGCCGGCACCAAAGCGGATCTCGCCCGATACGCTCACCGCAGTGGCGCTGCCGTTACGAATCACATCGACCCCGTCACCGAGATTGCAGAGATAGACGTCCACACCGGCCCCCCCCACCAGGGTGTCGTTACCGGCGCCCCCCACCAGGGTGTCGTTGCCGGCGCCGCCGATGATGACGTCGCTGCCATCCCAACCCACGAGTTTGTCGTCGCCGTCGCCCCCCGTGGTGGTGATGGTGATGTCAGCCTGGGTCCATACGGTGCCGTCGGCAAACACGATGCTCGCCACCCGATGACCCACCGCCGCGAAGTAGCCCTCCACGGTCCAGCGGTCGCTGCCGTTGGCATGCACCAGTACCAGGTGATCCCCGTCGCGCACCACGCTGATGTCCGCCACCAGGATGCCGGCACCAAAGCGGATCTCGCCCGAGACGCTCACCGCCACGGCGCTGCCGTTACGGATCACATCGACCCCGTCACCGAGATTACAGAGATAGACGTCCACGCCGACGCCCCCCACCAGGGTGTCGTTACCGGCGCCGCCCACCAGGGTGTCGTTGCCGGCGCCGCCGATGATGACGTCGCTGCCATCCCAACCCACGAGTTTGTCGTCGCCGTCGCCCCCCGTGGTGGTGATGGTGATGTCGGCCTGGGTCCACACGGTGCCGTCGGCAAACACGATGCTCGCCACCCGCTGGCCCACTGATGCGAAGTAGCCCTCCACGGTCCAGCGGTCGCTGCCGTTGGCATGCACCAGCACCAGGTGATCCCCGTCGCGCACCACGCGGATGTCCGCCACCAGGATGCCGGCACCGAAGCGGATCTCCCCGGACACGCTCACCGCCACGGCGCTGCCGTTACGAATCACATCAACCCCGTCACCGAGGCCCAGCACATAAACGTCAACGCCGGCGCCCCCCACCAGGGTGTCGTTACCGGCGCCGCCCACCAGGGTGTCGTTGCCGGCGCCGCCGATGATCACATCGCGGCCCTCCCAACCCACCAGGTTGCCACCGGCATCGCCACCCAGTGTGGTCACGGTGAGCGTGGCCTGGGTCCACACGGTGCCGTCGGCAAACACGATGCTCGCCACCCGATTGCCCACCGCCGCGAAGTAGCCCTCCACGGTCCAGCGGTCGCTGCCGTTGGCATGCACCAGTACCAGGTGATCCCCGTCGCGCACCACGCTGATGTCCGCCACCAGGATGCCGGCACCAAAGCGGATCTCGCCCGACACGCTCACCGCCACGGCGCTGCCGTTACGAATCACATCGACCCCGTCACCGAGGCCCAGCACATAGACGTCAACGCCGGCGCCCCCCACCAGGGTATCCTTGCCGGCGCCACCCACCAGGGTGTCGTTGCCGGCGCCGCCGATGATGACGTCACTGCCATCCCAGCCCACCAGGTTGCCCCCCGCATCGCCACCCGTGGTGGTGATGGTGATGTCGGCCTGGGTCCACACGGTGCCGTCGGCAAACACGATACCTGCCACCCGATTGCCCACCGCCGCGAAGTAGCCCTCCACGGTCCAGCGGTCGCTGCCGTTGGCATGCACCAGCACCAGGTGGTCCCCCTCGCGCACCACGCGGATGTCCGCCACCAAAATGCCGGCACCAAAGCGGATCTCGCCCGATACGCTCACCGCACTGACGCTGCCGTTACGAATGACGTCTGCACCGTCACCCAGGTTCAATTGATAGACGTCCACGCCGGCGCCCCCCACCAGGGTATCCTTACCGGCGCCACCCACCAGGGTGTCGTTGCCGGCGCCGCCGTCAAGCAGATCGTTACCGGCGCCGCCCTCCAGCAGGTCATCCCCTGCCATGCCCTTGAGGATGTCGTTGCCCCCCAGACCGACCAGGTGGTCTTTCCCTATCCAGCCGGTCAGGGTCTCACGGCGCTCGCTGCCCGTCGCGACGATGACACGGGCCGCCAGGTCGTTCACTCCCCAAGCGGTGCCGTCGGCAAAAGTAACGCGCTCTACCCAGTAGTGCTCATGCACAAACCAGTTCTCAATGGTGACGCTGTCTTCACCATTGACATGCTGGAAGACGAGATCATTGCCGATACGCAGGAGCTCCAGGTCGGCGGGGGCGATCCCCGCACCAAAGCGCAGCTCATCCTGGACCTTGCTATCGCCAAATTGTCCTAACGCCGTTTCCTGAATGACATCCTGACCATCCCCGAGGCTAAACAGGTACACATCCGCGTCATCGCCACCGACGAGCCGATCATCCCCTCGTCCTCCTGCCAACACATTGCGGCCTGCATTACCAAACAGCACATCATTCCCCTCACCCCCGCTCAGGGTGTCATCACCCTCAAAGCCCTGCAGGGTATCGTCACCGCTGCTGCCGGTGAGCTGGTCGGCACCCGACGTGCCCTCTAATTCACCCTCGAGCTCGAGGCTGGCCTGGTGGATAGATGATTCCATTACCGGATCCTTCTTATTAGTTGTCATTTGCGTGTTGACCTGAACCTTGCTTATGTTCTGTTGACTCATTGACCCAGCCCCAGCAGGTCGAGATAGGCAGCGACCCCCGGCTGGATGTCATAGGAGAGGGCCGTGGCGCGAGCGGCCTGCCCCATTGCCTCGTGCCGGTCACCCAGCAGCGCCATCGTCTGCTGTACCAGGGCCGCATCGTCGAAGAAACCAACCAGCCGGCCGTTCTCCCCGTCGCGGATCACTTCATGCAGCGGCGCCGTATCGGAGGCCACCACCCGGCAACCACACGACATGGCCTCCAGCAGGCTCCACGACAGCACGAACGGATAGGTGAGATAGAGGTGCACCGCAGAGACCTGCAGCACCCGGACATAGACGTCATAAGGGACCTTGCCGAGGAAATGGACCCGCTCAGGGTCGACCGGATGCTCCGCCAGCAGTGTCTCCCGCCAGGAGCCGCCCCCACGCGGGGGGGAGCCATAACTCACCCCATCCCCCCCGACGATCACCACCTGACACTCGGGATCGGCCGCCAGCAGGGCGGGCAGGTTACGCATCAGGCGATGAAAGCCCCGGTAGGGTTCGAGATTTCTGGCCACATAGGTGATGATCTTCTGCCCGGCACGCAGGACGCGACCATTGGGCAGCGCCAAGGTGGCCTCCGGGTCCGGGCGCAGCCGCTCGGTGCGGATCCCTTCGTGCACCACCCTGAGCTTGCCGTGATAGGCCGCCGGGTGCAGGCTCTGCTGCCAATGGGTGGGACAGACCCCCGTATCGCACTGCTCCAGGTTGAGCAGATGCAGGGCATTGCGCGCCCGGATCCGCGCCGCCCCGTCCAGCGACAACGGAAACTCGGGGTCGAAGTCGGCATCGGCCCCCTGGCTGTGATAGTAAAACTCGCAGTAGTGCACCAGCCGGGCGGTGGGGAACAGCTCGCGCACGAACAGCGTCTCGCCCCACCCCGGGTGGGCCAGGATCACATCCGGGCGATAGCCCCGCTCGGCCAGCGGCTGGAGGCGGCGCACCACGGCCTGACCATGCAGCACCCCCTCTTCAAACCCGAGCAGATAAGGGTGAGTCTGGGCACCGGCCTGCCGGCTGGGGCGATAACGCAGCAGCTCCACCCCCTCGAGCCCGGGCGCCGTGTCGCGCCCCACCGCCAGCAACTCGACATCATCACGGGTCCGAAGGTGTTCGGCGATGTGCCGCAGCTGACCGGGAAAATTCTGATGAATGAGCAAGACCTTCATGATTATCGCTCGCGCAGACTCTCACCCACGTGCTCCTGCAATGGGCTGAGGAAATAGTCGATCACCCGGCGTTTCCCGGTCCGGATCTCGGTACTGACTGTCATCCCGGCGCTCAGGTTGACCCGGGCACCGTCGATCATCAGGTGGTTGCGCTCCAGGCGCACCCGGGCCAGGAACACCAAGCCCTTGCGCTCGTCCTGTACCGCGTCGTGACTGACACTGATCACCTCTCCCGTCAGGTAGCCGTAACGGGTGTAGGGGAAGCTGTCGATCTTGACCGTGGCCGCTTGCCCCGGCCGGACAAACCCGATGTCCCGGTTCTCTATCTGCGCCTCAATCTCCAGGGTCTCGTTGGCCGGTACCACGGCCATCAGGGGCTGGGCCTCGGTCACCACACCGCCAACGGTATGGACAGCCAGCTGCTGCACCGTACCGGCCACCGGCGCCGTGAGCCGGGTCAAGGCCTGGCGCCGACGCATCTTGGTCAGCTCTTCCCGATACTGGCTGACCTGATCGCTCGCCACTCTCCCCTGCTCGAGCGCATCGCTGCGGAAGTTGGCGGCCAGGGCCCGCAGCTCTTGTTGCTGGCCCGAGATGGCGGCAGAGAGCTCGTTGAGCCGGCTCTGCTGGCTGGCGAGGTCCCCTTCGAGCTCGATCCGCGCCTGTTGCTGCTCCAGATAGGCATGACGCGGCACAAACTGCTTGGCGAGCAGCGCCTCGTAGTCGCGCTCGCGCGTACGCACCAGGCTCAGGGTCTGGCGCAGCTTGGTCACCTGCTGACGGGTGGTGCTTCGCTCGGCCTCGCGCTGGTGCAGCATGGCGGTCAAGGCGTCGCGCTTGGCGAGGTAGGCCTGCCACTGCCCGAGCGCCAGGGTCAGCTCGGCCTGCTGGCGCGCCTCGTCAATCCCGGTCAAGGGTGCCCACACCGGCAGCGCGTGCTGCTGCTGGGCAACCAGCAGCGACTGGTAGCGCGCCTCGGTCAGCCGCGCGACCGTCAACGCCTCTTCGGCCTTGCGCCGATCTGCGCTGGCCGTGGTGGCGTCCAGCTCGACCAGGACCTCGCCGGCGGCGACCTGCTGACCCTCTCGCACGTGAATGGCCTTGACCACGCTCGGCTCGAGGGGTTGGATGATCTTGGTGCGCCCTCCGCTTACCGTCTTGCCGCCCGCCACCGCGACGATGTCCAGCTGGCCGACACAGGCCCAGAGCAGAAAACAGAGAAACAGGGCCACGATGGCGCGCATGCTCCAGCGTGGCAGGGGGGAGAGGGGGGAATCGGTCAGCTCGAGATGGGCCGGCAAGAAGGCCAGCTCCTCGTCACGCCGGGGCTCAGGGTCCAGTTGACGACGGATCTCCCAGCTGCGCGAAAAGGCGTCACGGTAACGCCGCAGGAAGTCCTGCAGCGCCTCAATCCAGTGGGTCATGGTGATTATCCTTGCTGCAGGCTGTGAAGATGGGCGTAGTAGCCACCCTGCCGGGTGATAAGCTCGGCATGCACGCCGCTTTCGACGATGCGCCCCTTGTCCATGGCGATGATGCGATGGGCCCCCCGGACCGTGGAGAGACGATGGGCGATGATGATGACGGTGCGACCACGGCAAATGGCCTGCATGTTCTGCATCACGGCACGCTCCGACTCATAGTCGAGGGCACTGGTCGCCTCATCGAGGATCAGGATACGCGGGTCCCCCACCAGAGCACGGGCGATGGCGATGCGCTGGCGCTGCCCCCCCGAGAGGGAGGAGCCCTGCTCACCCACCAGGGTGTCATACCCTTCGGCCAGCTCCATGATGAAGTCATGGGCGCCCGCCAACTTGGCCGCCTGAATGACCCGCTCCAGGCTCATGCCGGGCTCGCAGAGGGCGATGTTGTCGCGCACGCTGGCGTTGAACAGCAGATTTTCCTGCAGCACCACCCCTATCTGGCGGCGTAGCCAGGCCGGATCGGCCAGGGCCAGATCGTTGCCGTCGACCAGCACCCGCCCCCCTTCGGGGACATACAGGCGCTGGATGAGCTTGGTGAGTGTGCTCTTGCCCGAGCCGGAACGCCCGACGATGCCCACGACCTCACCGGCCTCGATGGCGAGATCGAGCTGGTGCAAGATCTCGGGCCCATCGGGCCGATAGCGGAAGGTGACCCGATCGAACTGGATCTGCCCACGGATGGGCGGTAGCGCCGCCCGGCTGGCCGGCAGCTCGGTGCGGGTGTTGAGGATATCCCCGAGCCGCTCCACCGAGATCCCGACCTGCTGGAAGTCCTGCCACAGCTGCGCCAGACGCAGCACGGGCGCGGCCACCTGGCCGGCCAGCATGTTAAAAGCGATAAGCTGCCCCACCGAGAGGTCGCCATCGATCACCAGGCGGGCCCCCAGCCACAGGGTCCCGACCATGACCAGTTTCTGGATGAGCTGGATCCCCCCCTGTCCGATATTGGAGAGACGGGTCACCCGGAAGCTGGCCGCCACATAGGCGGCCAACTGGTTGTCCCAGCGCCGCGTCATGTGCGGCTCGACCGCCATCGCCTTGATGGTGCCGACGCCGCCCACGGCCTCCACCAGAAACGACTGGTTATCGGCGCCACGCGCAAACTTCTCATCGAGTCGGCGGCGTAGCATCGGCGTCAACAGCAGGGACCAGGCCGCGTAGCAGGGCAGCGACACCAGCACGATCAGGGTCAACCAGCCGCTGTAGTAGAACATCACCGAGAGAAACACGAAGGAGAAGAGCAAGTCGAGCACGGTCGTGAGCGCCTGGCCGGTCAGAAAGCCGCGAATATGCTCAAGCTCGCGCACCCGGGCGACGGTGTCGCCGACCCGCCTCGCCTCGAAATAGGCCAGTGGCAACGCCAGCAGATGACGAAACAGCCGGGCCCCCAACTCCACATCGATACGACTGGTGGTGTGAGCAAAGACATGGCTGCGCAGGGTGGAGAGCAGGACATTAAACACCACCACCAGAAGCAGGCCCACGGCGATGACATCCAGCGTCGAAAACGCCCGATTGACCAGCACCTTGTCCATCACCACCTGGAAGAAGAGCGGGGTCACCAGTGCAAACAGCTGCAACACCAGCGAGACGCCGAGCACCTCCAGCAGCAGCTTGCGGTATTTGACCACGGCCGGCACAAACCAGGTGAAATCGAAACGGGCGAGGGTGGCACTGGCCGAGGCCCGCGAGGCCATCAGCAGCAGGCGTCCTTCGTAGCGTTCGGCCAGTTCATCGGTCGTGAGCACTCTGGGGCGCCCCTGACGCAGGTCGTGGATAAGCACTTTATCCCCCTCATAGCGGGCGATGATGAAGTGCTCCCCATCCTCGCGCAGGGCGAGCACCGGCAGCGGGGTTAGCGGCAGGCGGTCACGGGCCTGCGCCACGATGCGAGCCTTGAGGGATAACGACTTTGCCGCGAGCAACAGCTCGGCCTCGGAGAAGGGCCGGACACCATCACCAAACTGGTGACGTAACTGTTCAGGCTCGGCGGCAACGCCATGAAATTGAGCGAGGAGGATTAAACCTACCAACCCCAGATCCGAAGATACGGCAGAATTCTGCGAAGTGAGGGAGTCCAAGATATTGTCATAGTTATAGGTGCCAGATCGTCTAGGGTATTTACTCTACCCCTAAATGAACACTACTCACTTGGCGCCTTGACAAGCGCACCGAAAAAGACCTCCTTGAAGCCCACAAGGGGCGAAACGTTTTTCATTTGGCGCCACCGGGTCCTCTCGGAACAACCGCCGCCTCTCGTTGTAATAACACGATATGTCGCCGCTCAACCGCAAGGCGAAGTGACCGGCCCCGAGGGGATGAGCGCATTGAACCGGTTAGTCGACCAACGAAAAATGCCAGTCAGGGTTAGCTGACTGGCATTGGACGTGATGCCCTCTTTGGGCAGTTACAGACGGCTTACTTCCAGCTGGAGCTCACCAATGTGGCCAGCTCCCCTTGCTCGCCAGGCTGCCCCGAGGTCGCACCAGAAGCCGGCGGGTTAAACGCCGCCATGGCATCGACCAGCGCCTGCACCTGGGACGAAAGCAGGCGCTTGCCATCGCCTGCCACCAGGGTCTCAATCTGGTTAGCCGCGCCGGCAAACCAGTTGCTCACCGTGATGAAATCGGCACCGCCCTGCACAGAGATCCGGAGATCCTTGTCACTGCGCTGGAACCAGAGCTTGTCGGCGGCAATATCCTCAAGCCGCAGGGTATCGTTACCTTGACTGTCCTGGATACGGTCCTGGCCATCCCCCAAGCGGAAGATATAACCGTCATCGCCATTGTCCCCATTCAGGATGTCGTTACCGGCGCCGCCTTGCAGGTGGTCACGTCCCTCCCAACCGGTCAGACTGTCGCCTTGCTCCTGTCCCCAGCCTCGACCTTCAATCACCCGGCCTGCCAGGTCTTCCACGGTCCACACCGTGCCATCCGCGAAACGAATTTGCTCCGTCCGCACCGCCGGATTGCTGAACCAGTCGCGCACGCTGACCAGTGCATCGGAATCACCGTAGCTCTGCATCTGATACGGGTTATGAGTCAGCACCAGGTCATCGCCCCTGTGCTCGACACAGATATGCTCTGGACTCAGACCCTGTCCCAGCTCAATCACTTGGATATTGCCCTCACCTTCGGCGCTGAAGACGAGCACAGCGTGCCCCGCACCCGGCTCAATCCGATAGACGTCGTGACCCTCGCCACCCATCAGGGTGTCATTGCCCCGCCCCCCAATCAGGATATCGTCGCCGGCACCACCGTCGAGCAGATCATCGCCATCACCACCCTCCAGCTGGTCGTCACCTTGACCCCCCAGCAGCGTGTCGTTACCGGCGCCGCCCTCCAGCAGGTCATCCCCTGCCATGCCCTTGAGGATGTCGTTGCCCCCCAGACCGACCAGGTGGTCTTTCCCTATCCAGCCGGTCAGGGTCTCAAGGCGCTCACTGCCCGTCGCGACGATGACACGGGCCGCCAGGTCGTTCACTCCCCAAGCGGTGCCGTCGGCAAAAGTAACGCGCTCAACCCAGTAACGTTCATTTACAAACCACTTCTCAATGGTGACGCTGTCTTCACCATTGACATGCTGGAATATGAGGTCATCCCCAACGCGCAAGATCTCCAGGTCGACAGGGGAGATCCCCTCCCCAAAACGCAGCTCATCGTGCGCCTTGCTGTCGTTCACCTGCGCGAGCGCATTGTCTTGAATCACATCTTGACCGTCCCCTAGGCCAAACAGGTACACATCCGCGTCATCGCCACCGATGAGCAAGTCATCCCCCCGTCCCCCTGCCAGCACATTGTTGCCATTATCGCCAAACAACTGATCGTTACCCTCACCCCCGCTCAGGGTGTCATCACCCTCAAAGCCCAGCAGGGTATCGTCACCGCTGCTACCGGTGAGCTGGTCGGCACCCGACGTGCCCTCTAATTCACCCTCGTACTCGAGGCTGGCCTGGTGGATAGATGATTCCATTACCGGATCCTTCTTGTTAGTTGTCATTTTCGTGTTGACCTGAACCTTGCTTATGTTCTGTTGACTCATTGACCCAGCCCCAGCAGGTCGAGATAGGCAGCGCCCCCCGGCTGGATGTCATAGGAGAGGGCCGTGGCGCGAGCGGCCTCATGGCGTCGAATCTGCCGCTCAGTATCACCATCATCTGAGACACCAACGGCATCGTCGAAGAAGCCGCTCCATCCGGCGGCAACAGGGCACGGCCTCAGGCTGGCGAGATGAATGAGGTGGCATTGAGGGTGACAGACCGATGTCCGCCATGGATGGGGACGTTTCACGCACTGCGGGTGATGGCGACGGCGCTATCGCTCTGGCATAGCGCCGGCCGCCGGACCTTCGATAGGCATGCACGAGGCAAAGAAGGGGGTAAACCTTTAAGCCGAGGCGGTGTGGCGAGTAGTTGCCCAGCCGCAGAGATGGCCTGCGTACCATGGCTGACCTGATGGAATCAGGCTCATCGACGAGGCCATGGAGCTGCATAAGGAGGGGGACATGTACCAACCCCAAATCCGGAGATACGGCAGAATTCTGCGAAGTGAGGAAGTCCAAGATATTGTTGTGGTTATCGTTCCAGACTGCGTAGAGTATTTAGTCTAGCCAGAAAGAAACACCACTCACTTGGAGCCTTGACAAACGAGACTCATAAGAGCCAAGCAATGCAAACGTTTACCCTCCTGCGAACGCAGTTGCCTTTAGCATTCCCGTCTGGGGAGATGACAAACCACCCACAAAGTGGTATTCGTCAGGCTCCCTTCATGTTGGAGTACGCTATGAGCAAGTATCAGGTTTGGCAACCCGTCCCGATGCCCCCGACTTCACCCTGCTGAAGATGGACTCACCCACCTTTCTCGAGGAAAAGGCGCAACTGCTTGAACAGGGGTTGGAGGTGGTGGGGGATGTGACCCATGCCGCCAACGAAGAGGAGGCCATCGCCCATCACAGAGAGGGCTTTGGTTATCTCTGTCAGGAGTACAGCGCCGCCACCCCGGCCGGGGGCGCGGCGTTTATGGTGATGGGAGCCGTCGACGAGATTAAGAAGCACCTCACCAAATAAGCTCATAGCGCAGAGAGGGGGCACCAGATGCCCCCTCTTTCATTGCTCAGGTCCTTACTGGCGGGCCTGACGCACCGCCTCACCAAGCTGCCATACCGCCATGGCGTAGTGAGTACTGTGGTTGTAACGGGTGATTGTGTAGAAGTTGGAGAGCCCATACCAGTACTGGTAACGCTTGCCCATGTCCAAACGCAGCAGACTCGCCTCCCGGTGATGGCCGAGCGGCGCAACGGGCGTCAGCCCTGCCGCCGAGAGCTGGCTCACCTTATAACGGGTCTTGAAGCCGTGCTCGAGGCCGGGAGCCTGCCCGCTCGCCTGCACGGCCACCTTGTCTCCTTTCACCCAGCCGTGCGCCTGGAAGTAATGGGCCACGCTACCGATGGCATCGACGGGATCCCACAAATTGGTGTGGCCATCGCCATTGAAGTCCACCGCATACTTCTTAAAGGATGAGGGCATGAACTGACCATACCCCATGGCACCGGCGAAGGATCCCTGCGGATCGAGTGGGTCGATCGCCTCACTCCTGGCCATCAGCAGATAGGTCTCGAGCTCCCCCTCGAAATAGGCGGCGCGGCGCGGGTAATCGAACGCCAGAGTTGAGAGGGCGTCGAGGATGCGAGTCTTGCCCATCACCCGGCCCCAGCGGGTCTCGACCCCGATGATGCCGACGATCACCTGGGGCGGCACCCCGTACTGCTCATAGGCGCGGCTGAGTGCCTCTTCATACTGGTTCCAAAAGGCGACCCCATTCTCTACATTGCCCGGGGTGATGAAGTTGTTGCGATAGCGAACCCAGGCGCCGTTCGGTCCGGCCGGCGGTTTGGTGGTGGGGGCCTGCTGGTCCATCAGGCGGATCACCCAATCGAGGCGCTTGGCCTGCCCCAGTACATCGTGCAACTGCTGCCGGTTAAACCCATGTTGTTGCACCATCTTGTCGATAAAACGCGCCGTTTCGGGATTGGTAGAGAAATCCCCCATCAAGGGAGTCTGCACATGCTCTGGACCGAGCAAAAAGCCCCCGCGGGGCGCCTTGGGCTCGGTGGGCGCGGCAGGGGCCGGCGCACTGCTACAGGCGGTGATCAGAGAAAGGATGGGAAGAAAGAGAGCCAGGTGACGCATTGATAGTGAAGATCCAGCAGGTGAAACAGGGCAGGCCATGTTACCCCATTGCGAGGGTGGAACAAACGCATCGCCGCGGTAAATGGTCGATGAGGCGAAGGGCCGAGCAAGCACGCGACAGGCGCTGGAGTAAAATTGACGGTAAGATAGAGTTCACTTCCCTCTTTTCGCACCACCATGAGCCATCAGGAACAGTACCGCCAGCGGCTTCGCCTCCTCTCCGATGAACTGCTGACCATTCAAAAACCGATCCGCATTCTCGACGCCATCAAGTGGCCCCGCGAGTTGGAGCAACAGTTTTTCGACTCGGGCGCCAACCAACTGCCCAGGGTCGATCGCAACTTCTACGAGAGCCTTCCCCTCTCCTTCGATCCTCACCACACCTATCGGGAACTCAGAGCGCTGCGTGGGCGCATCCAGCGCCGCCTCGGCCCCCATGACGAGCTGGGACTGATCCTGCAACAGACGGTCGAACAATACATGGTGGTGTGCGAGATGCTGCGTGCCCGCGGCACCCCCGACTTCCTGCGCTACAGCCGTCTGCTCTATGGCTCGGCGCGCGACCACCTGCGCGGGGATCGCAAGACCCTGCGCGAGCTGGGGGAACGCCTGTGCGAGATCTTCTCCCTACCGGGCGCCCGCCATCTGGTGCGCCCCTGGCCCAAGATCTACCAGGGCGAAGGCGCCGTGGCACGGCTGCAAGAGAGGCTCGGCGACTACTTCGAGGAGGGAACGGTACGAGTGATGCTCAGCGACGGCATCGTCTCTGACGCCGCCGCCGGCGGGGATTATATCAAGCTCAGCAGTCACGCCCGTTTCTCGGAGCTGGATCTTCAGGTGCTCGAGGTGCATGAGGGCTGGGTGCACGTGGGCACCACCCTCAATGGCCGAGCCCAACCCTGGGCCAGCTGGCTCAGCGCCGGCTCGCCGCGCATCACCGCCTGCCAGGAGGGGTTGGCCGTCCTGATAGAGACCCTCACCTTCAGCTCCTTTCCAGATCGGGCGCGGCGCATCTCGGATCGGGTGATGGCCATCGACATGGCCGAGCAGGGGGCCGACTTTATCGAACTCTATCGCCACTTCCACGAGCGCGGAATGGGACAGCACGACGCCTACAAGATAGCCCAGCGGGTCTTTCGCGGTGGCGCCGTCGACGGCACGGCCTGCTTCACCAAGGATCTCTCCTATGTGCGCGGCTATGTCGAGACGGTGAACTTCATTCGCAGCGCCGTCCTCGAGGGGGTACCCGAAATCCTGCCCATGCTGTTTGTCGGCAAGGTCAACCTGGACGATATTCCCGTGCTCTATCGCCACTACCTGGAGGGGCTCATCGAGGCACCGCGTTTTCTGCCCCCCATGTTCAGAAACCTGACCGGCCTCTATGTCTGGTTTGGTTTCTCATCGGGCATGAGCCTCATCGACATCGATCGGGTGCAGCAGCACTTTCGCCAGCTGTTTCACACCCTCCCGCAGACGGCCCCCCTCTATGAGGCGCAGGGCGATGTGGATCTCGACTGATACAAGAACCCCGGCCTGTGCCGGGGTGGTCCGTTTATGAGTACGCCTTGCCTTCGAGGTAGTGCTTGCGACAGAGGGAGACATAGCGGTCGTTTCCACCAATCTCGACCTGAGCCCCGTCACGCATCACCTCTCCCGAGCCACTCACCCGTGCGTTCATGTGCGCCTTGTTGCCGCACCAGCAGATGCTCTTGAGCTCCTCAACCTTGTCCGCGAGGCAGAGCAGGTGGTAGGAGCCGGGGAAGAGCTCGGCACGAAAATCGGTCTTGAGGCCATAGGCCACCACGGGGATATCGAGCTCATCGACGATACGCGCCAACTGGTAGACCTGCTCTTTGGTCAGGAACTGGGCCTCATCCACGATGAAGACATCGATGCGCTGCTCGGCGTTGCGCCCGCGGATCAACTCAAACAGATCGCTCTCTTCGGTGAAGACCTCGACTTTCAGGGTCAAGCCAACCCGGGCCGAGATCACGCCGACCCCGAACCGATCGTCGATCGCCGGAGTCATGGCCAGCGGATGCATCCCCCGCTCGCAGTAGTTGAAGTGAGCCTGGATAAGCTGGGTCGATTTGCCGGAGTTCATGGCGGCAAATTTGTAGTGAAGAGAGGCCATGGGCACGTATTCCGAAGGGTCTTTTAACTGGGGCGAATACTAACATAAACCAGCGGGGGCCCCTAAGGCCCCCGCATCGTTACACCACCGTTTGCTTAGGCATTGGCCAACACGGGCTGGTTACGGCGGACGAAGAAGAGGCTCGACGCCATAAACCAGATACCGCTCACCACGACACCGGCCAGCACGGAGTGCATCAGGCCGAGCGCCAGATAGCCGAGCACGGCACCAAAGGCGATGGTGAGGGCATAAGGCAGCTGGGTCACCACATGATCGATGTGATGGCAACCGGCACCGGTGGAAGAGAGGATGGTGGTATCCGAGATGGGCGAGCAGTGATCGCCAAACACGGCGCCCGCCAACACGGCAGAGAGCATGGGCAACAGCATGGTGATATCGCTGGCGGCAGCCATGTCACCGGCCAGCGGCAGCATGATACCGAAGGTCCCCCAGCTGGTGCCGGTGGAGAAGGCCATGGCGCCGGAAAGCACAAACAGCACGGCGGGCAGCAGGGCGATGGGCAAACCGCTCTGGGCCAGAGATGCCAAATATTTACCGGTCTCAACCTCGCGGATCACGGCACCGATCCCCCAGGCGAAAATGAGGATGTAGATGGCCGGCAACATGGCCATGACGCCGTGCTTGGCCGCCAGCAGCCAGTTCTTGAGTCCAAGCCCCAGACGCAGAGAGAGCAGGATAGCCACGGCCAGACCACAGACGCCACCGTTCACCAACGATGCCCCCACGTCGGTATTTTCAAAGGCACCGAGCAGGCTGAAAGACATCCCCTTCTCGGCCAGCGTGGCGGCACCGGAGGCGACCATGAAGTAGACGGTGGAGAGGGTCAGGGTCAGGATCGGCAGCACCAGATCCAGCACTCGGCCCTTGTCGGAGCTGGATAGCTCGCCACTGGCACCGGCCGGCGCCCCCTTGCTCTCGTCCCACAGCTTGCCTTCAGCCGCCCACTCCTCATGCTGGCGCATGGCACCAATATCGAGCTGATAGAAGATCACGACCAATACCATCGCCAGAGTAAAGACGGCGTAGAGGTTCATCGGGATCATCTGGATAAAGGCCGAAATGGGCGTCTGGTCTGTCAGGCCATGGGCCGTCAGGATGCCGCCTATGATGGCGATGATGTAGGCACCCCAGGAGGAGATGGGCATCAGCACACAGACCGGCGCCGCAGTGGAGTCGAGCAGATAGGCCAGCTTGGCACGGGAGATCTGGAAGCGATCGGTCACCGGACGGCACACAGACCCCACCGAGAGGCTGTGGAAGTAGTCGTCAATGAAGAAGAGGAAGACCAGACAACCGGTCAGGATCTTGGCACCGCGACGGCTCTTGATGCGAGTCGCAGCCCAGTCGGCAAAGGCGCGGGTCGCGCCGGAGACGGTCATCAGACTGATGATGCCACCGAGCAGCAACAGGAAGAGGAGAATATTGACGTTCCAGCTGTTAACGGCGCCGTCGTCCCAGAAGATGCCCTTGGCGACCGAGCCCACATATTCCAGGGTGCCCAATGGGGAGAAGCCGCTCACCAGAATACTGCCGGCGAGAATGCCCATTCCGAGGGATAACAGAACCTTACGGGTCCAGATTGCCAGAATAACCGCAATCAGGGGGGGAGCGAGTGACAATGCCGACGTGGCGTAATGGGTGATTTCCATGATCTCTTGCACCTACAACAGACTCAGGTGGAGATCTACCAAATAGGATAAAGAAACAAGATCCACCGGGCGGCGGACATACTCCTCACCCTTCAGGTAGCGCTCCATAGTGGATGACTATGGCAGTCCTGCACCTATTAGATGCAGAACCAGCAGCCCGGTATGATGGCCTGGCCACTTCGGCGCTGACTCCTTTCCTCGAGCATCACAGGCATCACCCTCCGCTCGGCTACTCATAGGCAGCGCGCCTCTACTTAAAGGTATTCGAGGTGCATTTTATCAATCGAGAGATTAATCGCAAGGTTTATGAATGACTACTCATTTGAACCACGCTCACACTGAAAGACAGCATAACACGCTCAACCGAGCTCATGGACTGCTCGTTTCCGCTATACCACCCAGATAGGAAGTCGGCAGGCGTAAATAATCCGATGAATAGCAATAAATATTAATTAGTAATTATCTCCAGCTTGACTTGATCATATTCCCTGTTTAAATTGCGACGAAATAGCTACACTTCATCTGTGTAAAAACCTATAACTGCTCGAGTGGTGTGTTTATGAACGAATTTTTGAAAGTACTGCTGAATATCCGCAGCCTGCGTGCCGCATGTCGTGAGATGACTCTGGAACAACTGAACGAAGGTCTGGAGAAGCTGCAATCCATCGTTGACGAGCGTCAACAAGAAGCTGCCGCCAGCCATGCCGCCCAAGCCGAGCATCTGCGTAAATTGCAAGAATTTAGCGAAATGCTCAAAGAGGCAGGTATCGATCCGAGCGAACTGGTTGGCAGCCCGGCCGCAACCGAAAGCAAGAAGAAAGGCGCCAAGCGTGCTCAGCGTCCGGCCAAATACCGCTATATGGATAACGGCACCGAAAAGACCTGGACCGGTCAAGGCCGTACTCCTGCCGTGATTGCCAAGGCACTGGAAGAGGGCAAGACCCTGGAAGATTTCGCCATCTAAGGCAGAGTCAATTCGTAAAAAACCTCGCCAATGGCGAGGTTTTTTTTATTTTCTCTCGCTCTCTTTCAACCAAACGACCTCAGCCTTTCCTTCACGCTTTATTAACCATCTGGCCAGCACGAAAAACCAATCACTCAGGCGATTGACATAAGGCAGCAGGGCGGGATTCAGAGGCTCGTGTTCGGCCAGCAGCACTAGCTGTCGTTCACAACGACGCACCAGGGTTCTCACCACATGGGCCTGAGCAACGGCCACAGAGCCGCCGGGCAGAATAAACTGCTTAAGCGGTGCCAGCTCCTCACTCATTCGATCCATTGCCTTTTCGAGTCGCACCGTCCATTCGTCGTTCACTCGCCAGACATCCTGCTGTTGCGATTCGCCTGGGAGTGCCAGTTCGGCACCGAGATCAAACAACTCATGTTGCAGTAATTGCAACTCAGCTCTGGCCTCGAGAGCTGGCTCGGGTAATAACGCAATCAACAAACCGATATGAGAATTGAGTTCGTCGATAAGACCATAACTTTCAACCCTCATATGGGTCTTGGCAGAAATGCTTCCATCCGCCAGTCTGGTCATACCGCCATCACCCTGCTTGGTATATATCCTCATTCTTGCATCCCATTTAGGATTGGTAACACAACGCTCTCCAAACCATTGACCTTGATCTCGTGGGCCAACGCCAAGGCACTGCCTAATTTACCCGCAGGAAACCCTTGTCCGGCCATCCAGACCAGATAGGGTTCCGGCAGTTCGATCAATCGCCGCCCCTGATATTTGCCATAGGGCATTTTCATATTCAAATGAAGCAATACCTCGGGTCCCTGCTCGAGCAACATCAATCGATATCCAGATATTTATGAGTCTGGATTGAGAGCCGCCAGTGACGCTCGATACACACCCTCATCGCCAGCTCGGTCGCATGCTTCTTCTGGCTGATGGGCTGCAGGGCAATCTGCACATCGGGGCGCAGAGTGGCAAAGTGCAGCAGGGCATCGAGCTCCTCGATATGCCGCTCCGTCGCGACGGGATGTTTAATTTCATTGGCGCGCGAAAGGGCCTGGGGTAATACCTCCAGCCCGCCCTTCATGCCGAGCTTGGGAGAGACAGTCACCCAGGCTTCCTCATGGACCAGCACCTCATGGGTGCCACTGGTCTCTACCTGCACCGTGAAGCCTTCTGCCAGTAAGAGCACGGAAAGTTCACGCAGATCGTAGAGACAAGGCTCACCACCGGTGATCACCACATGGCGCGCCGTGTAACCGAGGCGCTGAAAGCTCTCGCGGATCTCGACAGCACTCATGGCACTCCAGGCATCCGACTCGTTGGATCGATCGAGCACCTGGCGGCTCGGCACCTCGCGCTCGGGACTGACCACCCAGGTGTGGCGGGTGTCGCACCAGGGGCAGCCCACCGGGCAACCCTGAAGGCGCACAAAGATAGCGGGAAGGCCGGTGTACACCCCCTCCCCCTGAATGGTCTGGAATATTTCGTTGATCGGGTAGTGAATCATCACATTCTGTCTAATACGGTAAAGGGGACCGGCTTAAGAGGCCGGCGCCAGTTTAACGGCGAGGCGGGCACGCACGGCCTCTCCCTGCTCCAGGTATTCCTGCAGGCCACGGGCACGGAGCAGGCAGGCGGGGCACTCGCCACAGCCATCTCCCTGAATGCCGTTGTAGCAAGTCAGGGTGTGATGGCGCACCGTCTCAAGGTGGCCACAACGGTCGGCCAGCGCCCAGGTCTCGGCCTTATCGAGCCACATGAGTGGCGTCTCGAAGCGCACCGGCCGCTCCATCCCCAGCACTACGGCCCGGTTGAGCGCCTTGACGAACTCGTCGCGGCAGTCGGGATAGCCGGAAAAATCGGTCTCGCACACCCCGGTGATCACCGCCTCGGCTCCCACCTGATAGGCATAGATGGCGGCCAAGGTCAGGAACAGGATGTTGCGCCCCGGCACGAAGGTGTTAGGCAGGCCGTTGTCTTGCAGTTCGCGACTGACCGGGATGTCGTCACGGGTCAGCGACGAGAGGGCCAGCTCGCCGAGCAAGGAGACGTCCATCACCTTGTGGGCCTTGACCCCGAGACGCTCGGTCAAGGCCTTGGCCACCTCGATCTCGGCCACATGGCGCTGACCATAATCGAAGGTGATGGCATGGACCTCGTCATAGGTCTGTAGGGCCTGCACCAGGCAGGTGGTGCTGTCCTGGCCTCCGCTGAACACGACCACGGCGATACTCATGTCACTCTCCTCGGTTGGCTTGGCTAAAGGTGAGCCATTGCTGATTAAAACGAACAAACAGGTCCCAGAGGGGCTGATATCGCCCGGGCTCGCGTTCCCATTCACACAAGAGGTGGTATCCCGCCTCCAGGGTCGACAAGGCGCCGGTGAAGGGAGCCTTGCGAATATGATAGTGGCCACTGCGCGGCGCCAACGCCACCCTGGGCAGAGCCGCCAGGGCCGGATTTTCCATGAGCATGCGGTAGCACTTGCGCCAGGTGCCATCGAGCAGCACAAAACGCGCGCCATCTGCACGTGGCAGCGCATCGAGAGTGAGCGCCCCCTCACCGGGCCACAGCAGGTAACAAGGGGCATCGCTGACAAACCTCAGCAGCGCCTCATCCTCCAGCCACTGACTCCCCACCCTCAGCTCGGCCTGCTCCAGCGAGCCGGTCAGCAGATGCGCGGTCCCCTTGGGATGCAGACGCTCCTTGGGGTGTTGCAGCACCATCAGCGCCGTCGGATTGGCAATACGCGGTAGCGTGGCACACAAACAGGCCTTGAGTGCGCGGCCACAATGAGTACAGTAGCGGCTGTTGTGGGTTGATGTGGGATCACTCGTGTTCACAAAGATTTCCGGATGGCCGGCCGCAGCCGGACTGTCGCTGTTATTGCTGCTGCTCTGGCTGAGCGTGCCAAGCGATACCCTCTCGTTTCAGCGTGAGGCCATCGCCCATGGGCAGTGGTGGCGCATCATAACAGGCAACCTCGTTCACACCAATGGCTGGCATCTGCTGCTCAACGTCGCCGGGCTCTGGCTACTGACCCAGATCTTCAGCGATGAGCTGAACTCACGGCGACTGCTCGCTGTGATCGGCCTCTGCTCCCTTGGCGTCACGCTGGGGATCTGGCTATGGGTCCCCGAGACACAATGGTACATGGGGCTGTCGGGAGCCCTGCATGGGCTCTTTGCCTGGGGGATAGTGCAAGAGTGGGGACACCGTCGCAGCGCTGGTCTGCTACTGGCCGGGCTGCTCCTAAAGCTAAGCGTCGACTGGCTGGGAGGCGGTACCGATGGCCCGAGCGCGGCATTGATCGGCGCTCGGGTCCATGTCGAGTCTCACGTTATTGGCGCCATGAGTGGCGCCATGCTGGGGCTACTCAACCGAGCTCGGCGTTGATGGCTTGCAACACGGCGGCCGGGGCGCCGGCCTGCGTGATGGGACGCCCGACCACCAGATAATCGGCACCCGCCGCTACCGCCTGGGCCGGTGTCATGATGCGGCGTTGGTCTCCCTGCTCGCTGCCTGCCGGCCGGATCCCCGGGGTCACCAGCTTGAAGTCGGCACCACACTCTGCCTTGAGCAGGGTCGCCTCCTGCGCCGAGCAGACCACCCCGTCCAGGCCAGCGGCCTTGGTCAGGCGCGCCAGACGCAGCACCTGCTCCGCCGGAGTCAGGGTCACCCCGAGCTCGGCCAGATCGACTTGCTCCATGCTGGTTAACACGGTCACACCGATGAGCAGGGGTGCCTTGTCGCCGTAAGGCGCCAGCGCAGCCTTGGCCGCCTCCATCATGCGGCGTCCACCGCTGGCATGTACATTCACCATCCAGACCCCCAGCTCGGCGCTGGCTGCCACCGCCTTGGCCACCGTATTGGGGATATCGTGAAATTTCAGGTCCAAGAAGACATCGAACCCCCGCCCCACCAATTCCCGAACAAACTGGGGGCCAAACAGGGTGAACATCTCTTTACCCACCTTGAGGCGGCAGGCCGACGGGCTGAGCTGGTCCACCAGGGCCAGGGCATCTTCTTGGCGCGCAAAATCCAGCGCCACCACTACTTTGGGTTCGCTCATGCTTCTTCCTGTCTTGTTATCATGATGAAAGTTATTCCCCGTCCAGACCCCGGACCGGTTTGATAGTGCCCCATTGACGGCACGACGGACATTGCCAGAAGAGAGAGTGGCTGGCGAAGCCGCACTGATGGCACTTGTGGGTCGCCTTTATCTTGATCTGTTCACCCACGAGGCTCTTGAGCATGGCCAGACTCTCCTTGGCCTGTCCCTCTTCCGCGCCGCGCAGCTGAAGCTCCATCAGGTGATAGAAGCCCCGCATGGAGGGGGTTCTTCTCAGCTGGCGCAGTACCAGCTCGGAGGCGGCCTCCCGCCCGTTATGCCGCTCCACATAATCAGCCAGGCGCAGGGTGACCGAGAAACCGGCTCGCGCCTCCTGAGCCTGTCCGAGCAACTCGGGGATCCGCTCTTCTTCTCCGCTCTGCTCGAGGCTCTCGCACAAGGGCTCCAGCACTTCGCTCGCGAAATCGAGGTCCTGGGTCAGCACCCGCTCAAACTCGCGTGCCGCCTGACGAAGATCGCCCTCCCCCTTGGCCAGCCAGCCGAGGCCAAGCGAGGCGCGCACGCAGTTGGCGTCGGCAGAGAGCGCCTTACGAAAACGCAGTTGGGCCTGTTTGCGGTTCTCTTCGCGCAGGGCCATGTCGGCCAGCTCGCAGTGGTAGTGGGCGATGGTGGGCGCCAGCTTCTTGCCCTGGAATTTTTGCAGCCGCTCGCCCACGGCAATGGCCTTGTCCCAGTCACGCAGCTGTTGATAGATAAGCTGCAACTGGCCCAGCGCCGTCTCCTCGAAGTCGCTGTCCTCGGTCAGTTCGAGCCACAACTTCTCGGCGCGATCGAGCAACCCTGCCGCCAAAAAGTCACGCGCCAGCTCCTGCAAGGCCAGCTGACGCTGCTCCATGGTGAGCTGGCGGGTGATCAGGTTCTGGTGGATCTTGATGGCCCGATCGACCTCTCCTCGCTGGCGAAACAGGTTGCCGAGGGAGAGGTGGGTCTCGATAGTCTCGTCATCCACCTCAAGCAGCTGAATGAAGAGATCGACCGCCTTGTCGGACTGATCCGAGAGAATATAGTTAAGGCCCGCCACATATTGGCGGGAGAACTGATTGCTCTGCTTCTGGGTATCCTGACGGACACTCCTGCGCCCCATGTACCAACCATAACCGGCAGCAATCGGCAGCAACAGGAAGAGTAACTCTAGCATCGAGCGGCGTTATTCCTTGGCCGTCTCGGGGGCTTTCATGGCATCGAGCTCGCGGGACTGGCGACGCACGCTGCGATTGAGGGCCCGGTTTTCGATCTTCAGGCGCAGCAGCAAGACGCCAAAGACAGCCCAGCCGACCACAAAACCGATACCGAAGAAGAGGCCAAGCAGGGAGGCAAGAGAAAATTCCCCTTGGGCAATCAGATAGTTGAACTGAACGACCTGACCATTTTGAGAGCCCAGGGCAAGGGCCGCGACAAACACCAGGGCCAGGACGACCAGGGCCAAGATCCGTTTCATAAGCATCCCCTATTGCTTGCGGTTAACCTGATGATTATCCCCAAAAAAGCGATAAGAGACTAGCGCGAATACACGGCGTGACGGGAAAAGAGGGGGGCAATGCGCCAAAAGAAAAAAGGCATACCCGAGTATGCCGTTTCTGCAACACCTTAGTCTGCGATATTGACTCGCTCACGTAGCTCCTTGCCCGGCTTGAAGTGAGGAACATACTTGCCGGTGAGCTCAACCTTGTCACCCGTCTTGGGATTGCGTCCAACGCGTGGTGCACGGTAGTGCAGGGAGAAGCTGCCAAAACCACGGATCTCGATGCGATCCCCTTTCTGAAGGGTGGACGCCATCTGCTCGAGGATTTCCTTCACGGCGGCCTCAACATCCTTGGCGGGCATTTGCATACGGCTGGCGGCCAACTGTTCGATGAGGTCTGATTTGGTCATGGAATTACTCTCCTTTCCTCATTCATTCGCGAGACATTGAGATAAAAAAGGGCGGCGCAATGCCGCCCTCTTCATGGCTCAAGGATTACTCACCCTTGGCGGCTTTGAAAGCCTCAGCCATGGCGTTGCTGAACACGGCATCGTCTTGCTGCTGGTTCAGAGTGTCGATGGCAACGCGCTCTTCAGCTTCGTCCTTAGCACGGACAGACAGGCTTACGGTGCGGTTCTTGCGATCAACGCCCATGAACTTGGCTTCAACTTCGTCACCGGCAGACAGGACCAGAGTGGCGTCCTCAACACGGTCACGGGAAGCGTCAGAAGCACGCAGGTAACCTTCAACACCGTCGGCCAGCTCGATCACTGCACCCTTGGCGTCAACTTCGATTACCTTACCCTTCACGATAGCACCTTTCTTGTTGTCAGACAGGTACTTGTTGAACGGGTCTTCTTCGATCTGCTTCACGCCCAGGGAGATGCGCTCGCGCTCCGGATCCACTTGCAGAACAACGGCTTCGATCTCGTCGCCCTTCTTGAACTCGCGAACGGCTTCGTCACCCTGGTTGTTCCAGGAGATGTCGGACAGGTGAACCAGACCGTCGATGCCGCCGTCCAGACCGATGAAGATACCGAAGTCGGTGATGGACTTGATCTTACCGGAGACGCGGTCACCCTTGGCGTGGGTTTCAGCGAACTGCTGCCACGGGTTGGACTTGCACTGCTTCAGACCCAGGGAGATACGACGACGCTCTTCGTCGATGTCCAGGACCATCACTTCAACCACGTCACCAACGTTAACAACCTTGGAGGGGTGGATGTTCTTGTTGGTCCAGTCCATCTCGGAAACGTGTACCAGGCCTTCAACGCCTTCTTCGATTTCAACGAAGCAGCCGTAGTCGGTCAGGTTGGTCACGCGACCGGTCAGACGGGTGTTCTCCGGGTAACGCTTGGCGATAGCAACCCACGGATCTTCGCCCAGCTGCTTCAGACCCAGGGATACACGGGTACGCTCGCGGTCGAACTTCAGAACCTTAACGGTGATTTCATCGCCAACGTTCACGATCTCGGACGGATGCTTAACGCGCTTCCAAGCCATGTCGGTGATGTGCAGCAGGCCGTCAACGCCGCCCAGATCAACGAAGGCACCGTAGTCGGTCAGGTTCTTAACGATACCCTTAACTTCCTGGCCTTCTTGCAGGTTGGCCAGCAGGCTTTCGCGCTCGGAGGTGTTCTCGGTCTCGATCACGGCACGACGGGAAACGACAACGTTGTTGCGCTTCTGGTCCAGCTTGATGACCTTGAATTCCAGCTCTTTGTTTTCCAGGTGAGCGGTGTCACGGATCGGACGCACGTCAACCAGAGAACCCGGCAGGAAGGCACGGATGCCGTTCAGTTCAACGGTGAAACCACCCTTGACCTTGCCGTTGATAACACCGATAACGGTGGCCTGCTCTTCGTAGGCCTTCTCCAGCTGCAGCCAGGCTTCGTGGCGCTTGGCTTTTTCACGGGACAGCTTGGTTTCGCCGAAACCATCTTCGATAGAGTCCAGCGCTACGTCAACGAGGTCGCCCACGTTGATTTCCAGCTCGCCCATGGCGTTCTTGAACTCTTCTGCCGGGATGGCAGATTCAGATTTCAGACCGGCGTCAACCAGAACGAAACCGTTCTCGATGGCAACTACGGTACCCTTAACGATAGAGCCCTGACGGGTTTCTACGGCTTTCAGGGACTCTTCAAAGAGTTGAGCAAAAGATTCAGTCATTGTTTATGTCACAAAAATAAACATCCACTCGGCATTCCGGCTCAAGCGGGGCTGTTTTTACTAATCTGTTTCATCCATGAAACAGACAACCGATGTCAGCGTGAGCCGACATCACCTAATTTACTGACAGCATAGGACATGACACGCTCGACAACCTCGTCGATGGTCATGCTGGTGGAGTCCACCACCAAGGCGTCCTCTGCCGGGCGCAGCGGGGCGACAGCACGGTTGCGGTCGCGATCGTCACGCTCTTTAATCTCGGTCAAAAGACGCTCAAAGCTAACATCAAAGCCCTTTTCTTGCAACTGCTTATAGCGCCGGTTGGCTCGCTCCTCGGCGCTGGCATCGAGGAATACCTTCACCTCTGCATCTGGGAAGACCACGGTCCCCATGTCGCGGCCATCGGCGATGAGGCCGGGGCCCTGGCGAAACGCACGCTGCCGACGCAACAGGGCCTCACGAACCCGTGGGAAGGCGGCTACCTTGCTCGCCGCATTGCCTACCTCTTCGGTGCGGATAGAGCGGGAGACATCCTCCCCCTCCAATACGGCGCGCACCTGACCCTCTTCCACCACAAACTGAATGTCGAGGTGGGCGGCCAGCGGCACCAGTGCCGCTTCGGAGTCCAGCTCTACATCGTGGTGCAGGGCCGCCAGGGCGAGCACCCGGTAGATGGCGCCGGAATCGAGCAGATGCCATCCCAGTCGCTCGGCGAGTAACTGGCACAGGGTTCCCTTGCCTGCCCCGCTGGGGCCATCGATTGTCATTACAGGGGCCGGAACTGGCATACATCCTCCTCAATTACACCGCCACAAGCGGCTAACCATGATTGGAGGGGGAGTATATCGGAAGTGGGGGAGTCGGGGGGAGACGCAAAATGCCAACACCGGATTAATCGCTGCATTTTTATCCTTCCGGCCTTAGACCTGACAGTTGACAGGGCCTTATCAAGGTGGCTCAAGTAATCTGGTCACGTTACACTGTGCCCCTCTTAGGCCTCGATAGTTGTAAAGGAGTCCCCGTGAGCAGCGTTACCCTGATCGCTCAATCCAAGCTTCCCACCCCCTGGGGCATCTTCACCATGGTTGGATTCCAGGAAGTGGGCTCGAATAAAGATCATGTCGCCCTGGTGATGGGCGATATCACCACCGACACCCCGGTGCTGGGGCGTATTCACTCCGAGTGTCTCACCGGCGACGCCCTGTTCAGTCTGCGCTGCGACTGTGGTTTTCAGCTTCAGGCGGCCTTGCAGAATATCGCCAAAGAGGGGCGCGGCGTATTGCTCTATGTACGTCAGGAGGGACGCGGGATCGGGTTACTCAACAAGATCCGGGCCTATCACCTGCAAGATCAGGGGGCCGATACGGTCGAAGCCAACGTGGCACTGGGCTTTGCCGCGGACCAGCGCGACTACCGCATCTGCGCCGATATGCTAGAGCTACTCGGTGTTCACTCTCTGCGTCTGATGACCAACAACCCGCGCAAGGTCAAGGCGATGGAGTCTTTCGGGATAAGGGTCTCCGAGAGGGTGCCTCTGCAAGAGGGGCGCAACCCCTACAACGAGTTCTACCTCTCGACCAAGGCAGATAAACTCGACCATATGCTCAAACGATGAGCGCCAGGGCCCCGCTACGGGGCCTTGTCATATCAGGCGGGACACTGCTCCAACAGGAAGTCGCGCAAAGCACGGTTGGCCCTCGACAGGGTTTCATCACGGTGCCAGGCCACACACAGCTCCAGATAGATAGGGGGCGTGAAAGGAACGGCGAACAGATCGTCATCTTCCTCGATGGCCATCCTCAGTAAGGTGCTCACCGCAAACCCCTGCCTCACCACGGCCTTGTGCAGGGGAATGAGGTTGCTCTCGAAGGCAATCCTGGGCGTCACCCCGGCCTCTCTGGCGAGGCTTTCCATGTGCTCCCTGTGATAAAACCCCTGCCGAAAGAGGGCCAACTCCTCTTCGAAGAAGGTCTCGAGGGTGATGCTCGGCTCGGCGCGCCAGGGGTGATCCTGCCCTACCACGGCGACCATCTCCTCACGCACCAGCCGGGCGCCCACCAACTCGGCGGGCAGGTCGGAGGCGATCAGGATCGCCAAGTCCAACTCCCCGGTCGCCATGCGTGACAGCAGATCCCGGGTTCCGGCCTCGTCCACCTCGATGCGTAGCCCGGGGAAGCGATGTTTGAATGCCATCAGGATGGGAGGGAAAAAATAAGAACCCATCATGAAGGGGATGCCGATACGCACCTCACCCCGCACCAGACTCTTGAGCTCCTCCATCTCCCGCTCGGCACGCTCGGCTTGCTGCAACAGTCGCCTGGCATGGGTCAGCAGTACCTCCCCCTCCGGGGTGATGCGCACCCGGCGATCCTGGCGCTCGAACAGCTTGAGCTCGAGGCGCTGCTCCAGGCGGGCGATGGCCATGCTGACAGCAGATTGAGCCACGTGATGGCGCTGGGCCGCGGCGGTAAAGGAGCCGGTATCGGCCACGGCGACCAGATAGGTGAGTTGCTTCAGATCCATCCATCACATCCTGTGATGATTAACATCATTTAAATATATTATTTTTATGACGACGTGCCCACTACCCTGTGCACAGCGACAGGAGACATCACATGATCGATCAAGGAACTCGGCACTGGTGGCGCGCCACCCTCGCCCTCGGGCTGGGCTCGTTTCTCGTTTTTCTCAATCTCTACCAGGCTCACCCCTTACTCCCCTTACTGGCCGCCCAGTTCACCATCCCCCCCCTCGAGGCGGGAGCGGCCCTCTCGGCCACCACGGCGGGTCTGGCACTCGGTCTACTGCCCATGGCCAGGATCGCCGATCGTCACGGGCGACGCCTCGTGATGCTGGCCACGCTCTCTGGCGCCATCACACTCTCTATGCTGATCTCCTCGCTCGACAACTTCAGCTGGTTGCTGCTGCTGCGTTTTGTCCAAGGGATCCTGTTGGCCGGCCTGCCCGCGACGGCAGTCGCCTATATGGGTGAGGAGTTCAGTAAACGCGCACTGATCAGCGCGGTGGGGATCTACATAGCCGCCAACTCCCTTGGAGGCATTGCCGGCCGGGTGGTGGCGGGTCTACTGGCAGGCGCGCTGGGAAGCTGGCAGCAAGCCTTTCTCGGGATTGGCCTCATCAGCCTGCTGCTTCTGCCTCTGGTCTATTGGTTATTGCCACCCCAACAGGGCTTTCGTCCAGCCAGTGCACGCCCGGGCGAGCTGGTCATGGCGCTGCGCCAACACCTTGGCTCACCGCTACTGGTGGGGGCCTATCTGATTGGCGGCCTCAACTTCATGGTCTTTCTCAACCAATACAGTTACCTCACCTTTATGCTCAGCCACCCCCCCTTTAGCTTGCCAACCCAGTGGCTTGGTCTGCTCTTTCTGACCTACCTGAGCGGCACCCTGGCCTCTTCTCTGAGCGGGCGCATCAACCGCCAGCTAGGTACGGCGCACACCATGGCCGGCGGCATCATCATCATGATAAGTGGCGCTCTGCTCCTGCTATTGGGCTCTCTGGCGGGGATCCTGGGTGGACTGCTGGTGGCCAGCTTCGGCTTTTTCTTGACCCATGCCAGCGCCAGCAGCTGGGTAGGACAGCACGTGAGGGAGCATCGTGCCATCGCCTCCTCTCTCTACCTTATCGCCTACTACCTGGGGGCCAGTCTGGGTGGGCTCTACCTCCACCCCTTCTGGGAATGGGGTGGGCTCAGGGGCATGGTCATCGGCATGGTGCTGGTGTTGCTGCTGACGCTGGGGAGCAGCCTCTTTCTTGGCCGCTACAAGCCCGAGGCGCCCGCTTCCCATCCCAAGCCTCAGCCCCAATAGGCCTCGGGCACAGGGACCACCTCCCCCCGAGCCACCTCGTCGGCGATCACCGAATCCAGCGCTTGCAGATGGAATTTCACCTGCCCTCCCCCAAGGGTCAGCGCTATGTCGGGGTTACGAAGGCTGTGCTGATTATCGGTGCGAAACGCACACTGAGGATGGGTTGCGATCAAGCCCTCAAGCGAGGGAACCACCAGCTCGATATGTTCGAGACCGCTCTGATGACAGCGACCCGGCTTGGGGGCGGCCAACTCGATACAGGGCACAGTGACAGCCCCGGCCAGCACGGGTTGATGGTATCGATAGGTGGCAATCGGGCGCCCACCTATCATGCCCTCCACCAACAGCGTGCCCTCCTGCTTGAGTAAGGCTCGCAGATGCAGGTACTCCTGATTGCTGGCGGCGCGATAGCAGAGGTGATCGACCGGGTAAGCCGCCTCTATACCCAGCTCGGCGAGCTGCGCGAGGAGCAGAGAAACAAAGGGGCCTTGCGGCCCCAGAGTAGCATCGAGAGGATGAGACATGGACTACCACTTCTTCTTGGGTTGAAACAGAACATCGAGCTCGTCGGCCTCTTTGTCCTTGATATTTTGCAGCTCTTTCTGGCTTTCGCTTTGCAGCATGTTGTCCAAGTCCTGGATCGCCTGGCGCATGTCCTCTTCCCGAGCGATCAGATAGGCGTCCTTGTCTGACACATTGCCCAGCACAGTCAACCCCTTGAGCAGCATTTGGCGGCAGGAGCCAAACTGCCCGTTCGCCTGGGCTTCGCGCGCTCTCTGGGTCAGGTTGGCGATATTCACCTTCAGCTGCATCAACTCGAGACGGCGATCTTCTTGTGCAAATCCCTGAGGGTCTATCTTCCCCTTGTTGTGCTCCACCCTCAATACCGCCCGCATCTTCTTGACCGTCTGCAACATCTGAATGGCCTGGCGATCCGAATCAGGGGCCCGGAAGGAGTCATCCGGCGTGCGATAGTTCTCCTGCACATTGTTGATCTGGCTCTGGGTATCGGCGATACGCTGCTTGATCTGGGCATGGCCAGGAGAGGCCTGTGCAATGGCGCGGTAGGCATCGAGAATGCGATGTTGCAGGATCAGCACCAGCGCCTTGGTAAACGGGAGCAGATTGACGTTGAGCAAAATAGCCTCAGTCTCATCGGCGATAGCCTTGTAGCGAGCTATGGTGGCACGCTTGTCGGACTCGACCTTCTGTTTGTACTGCTGTACCACGTTGTAGGCGATCACCAGAAACAGCAGTGCGCCTATCGACAGCAGTACCAAGGTTAAAATCATGACGTTCCTCGTTCAGACTTTGTCCTAATCATTTGATCCTACAACATGAAGTCTGCTTTCGGTAGCCCGGTCTAACCAGGTGGAGAGAAGACCCTTCTCTCCATCGGCTCCAATCGCCCGCTTCTTGAGTCACTTGAGTAAAAAACCCTGCTTTTGCAAGCTGGCCTGCATAAATGGGCGCGACTCCTTACCCAATATGCTGCGGATCTGTCCACTCCAGCTCTGGCTCTTCTGGTTGCGGCTTCGACTCTGATAGTAGGCCACCATGTCAGCATCGTATTGGGCCAACAGCGCCTCATCGAGCCGGGCGGGATAACGGTTCTCATGGACCACCAGGGCGCGAGGCAGGCGCGGCTTGCGCTCGGGCTGCTGGGCCGGATGACCAAGACAGAGCCCAAAGAGAGGAAACACCTCCTGTGGCAGGGCCAACGCCTCGACCACGTGATCCGGATGATTACGCAGTCCACCGATATAGACACCGCCTAACCCCATCGACTGGGCAGCCAACAGGGCATTCTGCGCCATAAGAGCCCCGTCGATGGCCCCGATCAGCAGCTGCTCGGTAAACCCCGTCTTGGCCTCGGGGGCCACGACACGATGGCGATGATAGTCGACGCAGAAGACCAGAAACTCGGCCGCATCGGCCACATAGGGCTGCTCACCGGCCAAGGTGGCCAACCGGGCACGCAACGCGGGGTCTGTGATGCGCAATATCGTGGTGGTCTGCAGAAAACTGGAGCTGGCAGCGCTTTGAGCCGCGGCAAGAATCTCGTCGAGCTGGGTCGGGGAAATCGCCTCGCCGGTAAACTTGCGAATGGAGCGATGGTTGAGAATGAGTTCGACAACGGAATTCATGATGGTCTCCTGAAGGCGTCACGCCACTCTACCCAAAAAAACGGGGAGACCCAAGTCTCCCCGTCTGCCGCATCAGGGTGCGGGATAGGTGTAGGGTGCCTGTAATCCCAGCGGGAAGCCCAGCGCCCAGTAAGTCAGCAGGAACAGAGTCCAGCTCACCAGGAAGGCAATGGAGTACGGCAGCATCATGGAGACCAGGGTGCCAATGCCGGTGCTCTTCACATAGCGCTGGCAATAGACCACCACCAGGGGGAAGAAGACCATCAGGGGGGTGATGATGTTGGTGGAGGAGTCACCGACGCGATAGGCCGCCTGGGTCAGCTCGGGGGAGATACCCACCGCCATCAGCATGGGAACCAGGATCGGGCTGATGAGCGCCCACTTGGCAGAAGCCGAGCCTACCACCAGATTGACGCACGCAGTCAACAGGATCATGCCCACTATGGTCACCTGGCCGGGCAGCGCCATGGCCTGCAGCACCTCGGCACCGGCCAAGGCCAGCAGGGTCCCCAGATTGGAATCCCCAAACGCCTTGATAAAGAGCGCGCAGAAGAAGGCCATTACCATGTAGGAGCCCATCTTGTTCATGGTGGCCGACATGGCATCGATCACATCCTTGCTCTGCTTGAACGTGCCGGCGGCAAAGCCGTAGACGATCCCCGGCAGCACAAACAGCAGGAAGATAAGGGGCACGATGGACTTCATCACAGGGGCGGCAAAGGTCGTCAGGGAGCCATCGGCCGCACGCAGGGGAGAATCGGCAGGCCAGAGGGCGGCAACCAACACCAGCAGGCCCATCAACATGGCCAGACCGGCACGGTTAAAGGCGCGGCTCTCCTGCTCGCTAAAGCGCCCCATATCGGCACCGCTCTCGAGATCCTCATCGAGTTTCACCGACTGCAGACGCGGTTCGACGATCCGCTCGGTGACGTACCAGCCGACCAGAATGATCAGCAGGGAAGAGGCCCCGGTGAAGATGATGTTACACAGGGTATTGACCATGTAATTGGGGTCAAGCAGCTGGGCCGCCGTCTGGGTGAAGCCTTGCAGCAACGCATCCCCCCCGAGGGGAGGAAGTTGGCGGCGAACCCGCCAGAGACGCCGGCAAAGGCCGCGGCTATGCCTGCGAGGGGATGACGTCCCGCCGCGTGGAAGATGATGCCGCCGATGGGAATGACCAACACATAACCCGCATCCGCCGCCGTATGGCTGACGATGGCCACCAGGATCAGCATGGGGGTCAGCAGGCGCGCCGGCGTAACCCGCAGCAACTTCTTAAGACCTGTGTCGATAAAGCCGGATTGCTCGGCCACACCGACCCCCAGCATGGCCACCAGCACGATACCGAGCGGTGCAAAGCTGGTGAAGGTGGTCACCATGTTGGCCAGAAAATCGGCCAGCGCCGCACCGGTCAACAGGTTGTTGACCACCACGGCCTCACTGGTGCGCGGGTTGACCAGATCAAACTGAAACTGGGCGAGGATGGCTGAGGCGACCCAGACCAACCCCAGCGCGTAGATGAAGAGCATGGCCGGGTCGGGCAGCTTGTTACCGGCTCGCTCAATTCCATTGAGAAAGCGGTTCAGCCACCCCTTGGGGGAGGATGAGAGGGAACTAACCTCGGTGTGTTGCATCGATCCTTACTCCATGACGATGTGAAACAAATAAAGGAGCAGGGAGAGTACCAATTTCAATCCATGATTAATAATGATAACGCTCAAATCAGTGCAATATTACGATACAAAAAACCACTATTGTGACAAAAGACAGGCTTAACACCCATTGAAAGCGTCGATGGTGAAGTTGCCGGCATCGCTCTCAACCATGAACCCCTTCGCCTCAAGCTCTGCCGCCGTGAGCGGATGGCTGATGAGATAACCCTGAATACGGTGACATCCCTGAGCCCTGAGCTCGACCAACTCTTCATCGGTTTCGACCCCTTCCGCTATGATATCCAGCCCCAGACTCGCCGCCATGGCGGCCGTCGCCCGGATCACCGGCAGATTGAGGCCAACCACGAAGGAGCGATCCAGCTTGATCTCGTTGATGGGCAGGCAGTTGAGGTAGGACAGGGAGGAGTAACCGGTACCAAAATCATCGATGGAGATGTTAACGCCCAACTCGCCCAGCGCTTCGAACACCTTGCGCGTCCCCTCCATGTCCACCATCAACACGGTTTCGGTCAACTCCAGCGTCAGCAGTTGGGGGGCGATGCCGTGGCGTGCCAACTCGGCCGCCACCCAGGCCGGCAGATCGGCAGAAATCTGCATGCCCGATAGGTTGACCGCCAGCGGCATGGCCAGACCGAATCGCTCGCGCCAGCTCACCATCTGGGACAAGGCCGAACGCAGCACCCACTCTCCCAGCTCCCGGATCAGCCCCATCTCCTCGGCCAGCGGGATAAACTCGGCCGGCGAGACCTGGCCCAGAATGGGACTGTGCCAGCGCAGCAATACCTCACATCCGATGACCCGCGACGAGCGCAGATCGACCTTGGGCTGAAAGGCCAGGGAGAGCTCCCCTCGCCCGGCCGCCTTGGCCAGAAACTGTTTGACGGTCAGTTTGCGATGCAGCGAATGCTGCAGGTTAGGCGTAAAGCGCTGCCAGGTGAAGCGGCCGAGGTGCTTGGCCTGATACATGGCCATATCGGCGCGCGTGATGAGGTTATCCCCATCATCGGCGTCGTCGGGGTAGAGGGCTATGCCGATACTCCCCCCGATCGTCACCTCGGGCAAACCACTCAGGCTAAAGGGCCTGGCCATCTGCTCCAGCATGAGGTCGGCGAAGCGGTGCGCGCGCTCGGTGTCGCCTCCCAGCGGCACCAGCGCCGTAAACTCGTCTCCCCCGAGGCGCGCCAGCTCTACATCGGAGGGGCAGATCTCCTTGAGGCGACCCGCCACCCGCTCCAGCAGGCGATCTCCGGCACGATGACCGAAGTTGTCGTTGACCAGCTTGAAGTTGTCGAGATCCATGAAGAGCAGAGCAAAACGCGCGCCCATGCTGCAGTTGACCTCCAGGGACTTCATCAACCCATAGCGGTTGAGCAGGCCTGTCATGTAGTCATGTCGGGCGAGATGGCGATGCTCCAGCTCTTCGAGCTTGCGGGCGGTAATGTCGCGCAGGGTGAGCAGGATCTGTGAGCGTTGCTGCACATACCTAAACTGCAATTGGAACCAACGCATCCCTTTGGCCGTCCGCGCCTCCCCCTCACACACCAGCTCCTCCTTAAGCCTCAGCTTACGGTAGAAGTGCTCGTCGCCCCCCCCGTACAGCTGATTGAGCTCGCGGATCTGGGTGCCGAAACACTTCTGGAAGTAGTGGTTGGCGCTGATGAGCTCTCCCCTGTCGTCAAACAGGCAGGCGAGGGTGTCTCCCTGCACCATGGCCGCCTCGTGACTCAGGGTTTCAGCATCGAGCACCGCCTCACCGACCATCATCAGCCGTTCGGCAATCTCGATGCCCGAGAGACGCAGATAGACCTTTTTACTGATCCCCTTGGGGGAGATGCTCCACCACTCGCAGAAACTGCGTCCACTCTGGAACTCACGCAGATAGCGCTGCAACAGGAGGTCAACGGCGGGAGCCATTTCAAGGGAGAAATCGCGCTGCTGGAGCTCGGCGAGGGAGTCGGCCTCCCAGACCGCAAGCGCCGCCTGATTGGCCCAAAAAATACGGTGTTCCTGAATGTCATAGATCCAGATTGGCGTATGCAGCAGATCCAGCGTGCTCAAACTTCTTTCGTCAAACGGCATTATCGATGTGTCATGTAAGTCGGCGCCAGCACAGTGGGATAGGTCCCCATGTCTGGCACATGGGGCAATCACGCATTAGTGTTTAGATACCTGGTAGAAAGAGGTCTGCCATGACGACCCTACACATTTCCCCCCTGACGAAGCGAAACGGGATCTCTTTGACCCTGCTTGGTCTGCTCGTTACCAGCATCATGATTTTTATACTTTTTTTTCTCGAAGAACAACTTATTGTGGCCGTTATCAGCCTGTTACTGGTCGGTGTATGCTGCACATTCATCGGTCTTCTCAAGTTGCTCGAGCCCAGAGTGAGCCTCTCTTTGTGCCACGATTGCCTGCAATATCACCATAAATGGGGTGGATGGGTACTCAAATGGCGAAACATTCAACGCTTTGACCGCCCGTCGGTTAGAAAAGGGCTTACATGGCACCCTCTTCCTTATATCGGCATTCGCATTCACAATTATGACGAATTTTTGACGTGGGTCACACCCAGGCTTGCCGTGCACCTGCTGACCGAGCAGCGCTCGCTGCTCATCGCGTTACTCCATCACGAGCAGGAATGTGACAGCGGCGGATGCTTGCTCGAGGAGGAGTTGTTTGAAGATAGCCACTACCGCTCCGCCAACGGGCGCCTCTATCACGGGGTAGTGGCCATGTTTGCCAACCGCATGGCCCGGCTAAGGATCCTCACCGGCCTCGATCTGCTGCTCCCAGAAGGCAGCCTGGATCGGGAGCCGGACGACTTCCTCCGGTTGCTGCGCGACTACCAGCGCACCCTTCCCCAGATCAATTAAAAGCCAGTTAATGCTTGCCAAGGGTAACCTGAAAACCTAGATTCAGCCGTTTGGTGCATTTGATTGTTGTTGCCCATGAAGCACATCGAAGAGTTTTATCTGTTCGTCAAGGTCATTCAGGAGGGAGGCTTCTCCCATGCGGCCGCCGCCCTGGATATCCCGACCGCGACCATCAGTCGTCGTATTACCCAGTTGGAAGAGCAGTTGGGCACACCACTGCTGCATCGCTCCACGCGCAAGCTGCGTCTGACCGACGAGGGCCTCCATTACTATCAGCGATTGTGCGGCCCGCTGCAGCAGCTGGAGCAGGCCACGGGCGAGATCCACTGCAACAAGCAGGAGCTGGGGGGGCTTATCAAGCTCGCCGCCCCTATCTCGGTCTCCAATACCCTGCTCATCGACTTGCTGGCCGAATTCAGCCGGGCCTATCCCCAGATCCGCTTCGAGCTGGAGCAGACCAACGACCACCAGCAGCTCTTCGACAGCCAGTGGGATCTGGTGCTCTTCAGTGGTGATCTGCCCAAACGGGTCGCCCATGCCCGCAGCCTCGGCAAGATCCAGTATGCCCTCTATGCCTCGCCGCTCTATCTGGAGCAGCATGGCACCCCGAGCCATCCCCATCAGCTGATCGATCACGCCCTGATCTACTGCTGGCCCTACTCCACTTGGCAGCTGCGCCACAGCGATGGCGAGACGGTCGACATCAATCAACCGGGCCGCCTCTCGGTCAGCCAGTCCCAGGCGGCCGTGCTGGCTGCCTGCAACCACCTGGGGATCATCAATGCGCCACGGCATTCGGCACAAAATCGCCTCAAGCGCGGGCAGCTGGTACCTGTATTACCCGACTGGCGCGCCGGAGAGCGAGCCTTCCACCTGCTGGTCAACAACCCTGACTTCGCTCCTCTGCGGGTACGCCTGCTCGAGGAGTTCATCCACAAGCGGGCACTGCGCTATAACCAACCCGTCTGATCCGGGTTGCGCCCCGGCGATGGCTGGCCACACTAATATAACGCCCCCTCTCCGCCAATCAGGGATAACCATGAATGTATTGATTTGTGACGACTCGGGGTTCGCCCGCAAGCAGATGGCCCGGGCACTCCCCCCGGACTGGCCGGTGACAGTGCACTTTGCCGAGCACGGTGTGGCCGGGGTGGAGCAGATATTGATGGGGCACGGTGAGGTGATCTTTCTCGACCTCACCATGCCCGAGCTCGACGGGTATGGCGTGTTGGAGGCCCTCAAGCGCGAGGGGATCAAGTCCAAGGTGATCGTGGTCTCGGGTGATATTCAACCCGAGGCGCACCAGAAGGTGATGAGCCTGGGTGCCATCGACTTTATCAAGAAACCGGCGACGGCCGAGCAGATAGCGGCCCTGCTTCGCCAGCACGGTCTGTGGCAACCGGGCGGCCAGCCCCCCGCCCCCGCAGTGGTACAAGAGGAAGCGAGGCCTCAAGAGAGTAGCGGCCTGCTGTTGGGTCCCGAGACACGGGACGCCTATCAGGAGATCGCCAACGTGGCCATGGGTCAGGCGGCAGACCTGCTGGCGCGCCTGCTCGACGCTTTCATCGTGCTCCCCATCCCCAACGTCAACGTCCTGGAAGTGTCGGAACTGCACATGGCGCTCAATGCGGCTGCCGATCAAGACACCCTCTCCGCCGTCTGCCAGGGCTTTATCGGGGCCGGTATCGCCGGTGAGGCGCTGCTCCTGTTCCACGACTCCAGCTTCAACGACCTGGCCCGGCTGATGAAGATGGAGGGAGCGCTGGATCGCCGCGCCGAGCTGGAGCTGCTGATGGACACCGCCAACGTGCTGATTGGGGCCTTCTTGCGGGGGTATGCCGAGCAGCTCGACACCCCCTTCAGCCAGGGCCATCCCGTGGTACTGGGCCAGCACAGGCCCATCAAGGAGCTCATCCACACCAACCAGAGCCGTTGGCGCCGTACCCTGGCCATCGAGATCAACTATCGGGTGGAAGGGTACGCCGTCCAGTGTGACCTGCTGCTGCTGTTCACCGAGGATTCCATCACCACCATGAACAACAAGATCATGCACATGCTGTAGGAGCCGCCATGGATATCAGGGAATTTCACTGGTTGATGAACATTGTCCAGAATCTGGATGTGGGCCTGGTGGTGCTGGACCGCGACTTCAAGATCCAGGTATGGAACGGCTTTATGGAGAGTCACAGCGGCCGCTTCACCCACGAGGTGCGCGACGGCAACCTGTTCGAGCTGTTCCCCGAAGTGGACCGCAAGTGGCTCGAACGCAAGGCCAACATGGTCTTCAAGCTCAACAACCGCGCCTTCAGCACCTGGGAGCAGAAACCCTACCTGCTGCGTTTCTCCAACTACCGCCCCATCACCGGGGCGGCGCCGCACATGTTCCAGAATCTGACGCTGGTACCGCTCGCCGACTTCGGTGGTCAGGTGAGCCACATCGCCATCATGATCTACGACGTCACCGACGAGGCCATGCTGGCCAGCCAACAATAGAAAGGGGCGCCATCGGCGCCCCTCCTCTTTACCCCTCCAGCAACTCGGTGAAGGCGTCGATCACCTCCTCCACATCGTCGTCGCTGATCTGCAGATGGGTCACCAGCCGCAAGAGCCCATACCCCGAACAGAGGATGCCGCGCTCGCGCATAAAGGCGCTCACCTCGGCCAGATCGCGCCCGGCGATGCGCAGGAACAGCATATTGGTCTGGGCACTCTCCACCTCGACACCGGGGATCGCCGCCAGCCCCTCGGCCAACCGTGCGGCGCGGCGGTGATCGTCCGCCAGCCGCGCCACATGGTGCTCGAGCGCGAACTGACCCGCCGCCGCCAGCATACCGGCCTGGCGCATGCCACCCCCGACCATCTTGCGCAGGCGGCGCGCCCGGGCGATCAGCGCCTGCGACCCCACCAGCACGGAGCCCACGGGGGCACCCAACCCCTTGGAGAGGCAGATAGAGACAGAATCGAAAGGCGCGGCTATCTCGCGCGCCGAGCGGCCGCTGGCGACGGCCGCATTGAACAGGCGTGCGCCGTCCAGATGCAGCGAGAGCCCCTGCCCTTTAGCCCAGGCGGTCACCTCGGCGAGATAGTCCGCCGACAGCACGCGTCCGTTGTGGGTGTTCTCGAGGCACACCAGGCGCGCCTGAGCGAAGTGGGCATCGTCAGGCGCCACCGCCGCCTGCAGGGCCGCCAACGGCAGCTGGCCATCTGCCTGCATGGCAATGGCCTGCAACACCACAGAGCCGAGCACGGCACTGCCGCCCGCCTCATAGCGGTGGATGTGGGCATGACTACCGACCAGCGCCGCCTCACCGCGCTGACAGTGGCTCATGACGCCGAGCAAGTTGGACATGGTGCCGCTCGGCACGAACAGGGCAGCCTCCTTGCCGAGCAGCTCGGCGGCATAGACTTCCAGCTGGTTGACGCTTGGATCCTCCCCGTAGACATCATCTCCCACAGGGGCATGGAGCATCACCCGACGCATGTCGTCGGTGGGCTGGGTGACCGTATCACTTCGTAAATCGATAAAACGCATAGATCCCTCCTTGCTGGCGCAACGACGTTACAAAGAGAGGAGCCCACTGGCAAGGGGCGAACGGCGGGAATGTGAGATAAAACGGCGGGGCCCTATGGCCCCGCTCGCGTGAAAGTGCACTCATTACTGGGCGTCTGGCTGCCGCTCGGGGGCGGCGTCGGCGAACGCCTGCAGGGCCATGCAGTTATCATGGATCCGCTGGATATTGGGAAACTCGGAGATATCCATGTTGTAGCGACGGGCATTGTAGACCTGGGGCACCAGCATGCAATCCGCCAGGGTCACCTCGTCACCCACACAATAGATACCGCTGCAGGCCGACAGCATCTGCTCGAGGGCGTGGAAGGTCTCGCGGATCCAGTGAAGGTACCAGGTCTCCTGCTGCGGTGGGCGCACCCCGAGCTCGCTCTCGAGGTAGTTGAGCACCCGCAGGTTATTGAGGGGGTGCACGTCACAGGCGATCATGCCGACAATCTGGCGTACCCGCGCCCGCTCCTGCGGGAGCGAGGGGAGCAGCGGATAGGCCGGATAGGTCTCGTCCAGATACTCCATGATGGCCACCGACTGGCCCAGACCCCAGTCTCCGTCCACCAGAAAGGGCACCAGCCCCTGAGGATTGAGACGGCGGTAGCTCTTCTCTCCCTGCTCCCCCGTCCGCAGATTCACAGGAATCTGTTCATAGGCAATCCCCTTGAGCCCCAACACGATCCGCACCCGGAACGAGGCAGACGAGCGCCAATATCCATACAGCTTCAACATAAGATACCTCAATGTCGCGGGCTACCCCGCCCTAGCGCGGCTCATAGGGCCGCACCTCCTGCTCGATGCGACCGAAGATCTCCTCGCCGGACTCGTTTCGCATCGCGATGGCAACTTTATCACCAAAGCGAAGGAAAGGCGTAGAAGCCGCACCTGAATCCATGATCTCGAGCATCCTTCGCTCGGCGATGCACGACGCGCCGGCGCTGCGATCGTAGTTGGAGACAGTCCCGGAGCCGATGATGGCCCCGGCTCCCAATGGTCGGGTGCGGGCGGCATGCGCAAGCAGGGTGGGGAACCCGAACGTCATGTCGACACCGGCGTCGGGGGCGCCAAACAAGGCGTTGTTGAGCCAGGTCTCGAGCTTGAGGTGCACCTTGCCCCCCTGCCAGGCATCCCCCAACTCGTCCGGGGTCACCGCCACCGGCGAGAAGGCGCTCGACGGCTTGGACTGGAAGAAGCCAAATCCCTTGGCGAGCTCTCCGGGAATGAGGTTTCTCAGGCTCACGTCGTTAACCAGCATCAGCAGCTTGATGTGGCCGAGGGCCGCCGCCTCGCTCACCCCCATGGGCACGTCGTCTGTGATGACCGCCACCTCGGACTCGAAGTCGATGCCCCAGGCTTCGTCGGCCATCAGGATGGGATCGCGCGGGGCGATGAAGCTGTCGCTCCCCCCCTGGTACATCAGGGGATCGTGCCAGAAGCTCTCGGGCATCTCGGCGCCGCGGGCCTTTCGCACCAGCTCCACATGGTTGACATAGGCACTGCCGTCCGCCCACTGATAGGCGCGCGGCAGGGGGGAGAGGCACTGGGCCTCGTCAAACGCAAAGGCATCGGCCACGGCGCCGTCACACAGGGCGCGATAGACCTGCTCCAGACGCGGGGCCAGGATGGCCCAGTCGTCGAGGGCCGCCTGCAGGGTCGGGACGATCGCACCCACCCGGCAGGCACGGCGCAGATCCCGGCTCACCACCACCAGCTCCCCATCACGACGGCCATTTTTCAGTGTCGCCAGTTTCATTTATTTCTCCTTGCTCTGGCGCTGCCAGCTGTTGACGTATTCCCGGTTCTCAACCCGCTCGCACACCTCGCCCAGCATCAGGGCATCCCGGGTGTCGAGCATCACGGCCACCTCGTCGGTGAACTTCTTGGCATAGGCCTGCCCCGCGGCGAAGGCCTTGGGATGGGGACCATGGGTGAAGCCGGCCGGGTGGAAGGTGAGCATGCCCTTCTCGATGTTGTCGCGGCTGAAGAAATCCCCCGCGTGGTAGAAGAGCACCTCATCGAAGTCATCGTTGTTGTGGTAGAAGGGCACCTTGAGGGCCCCCGGATCGCTTTCGATGGGGCGCGGCACGAAGGTGCAGACCACGAAGCGGCTCGCCACGAAGGTGGTGTGAGCCGACGGCGGCAGGTGATAACGGTGGCTCATCAGGGGACGAATATCGCGCCAGTTGAGGCGCACCACGCAGAGATCCCCGTGCCAACCGATGGCGTCGAGCGGGTTGAAGGGCCAGGTGACGACCGAGACCTGGCTGTGGCGCTTTATTTGCAGCGACCAGGACTCCTCGCTCTGCTGGGCGAGGAAGGCGTCGTCGATGGCCGGCACCCCGAGCGCAGCGGGATCGAAGATGGCGTGGTTACCCACCAGCCCCTTCTCCGGCAGCTGGAAGCTGTCGTTGGTCGCCTCTATCATCAGCACAAACAGGGGGGCGCTCGGCTCGAGACGCCACATGGTGCCGCGCGGGATCAGCAGGTAGTCCCCTTCCGAGAAGCTTAAGTGCCCATAGTCGCAATAGAGATCCCCCGCGCCTTCGTGGATGAAGAGCAGCTCGTCCCCATCGGCGTTACGCACCAGAAACGGCATGGGCTCGGCGAGGCGCCAGACTCGCATCTTGCAGTGGGGGTTGCTGAGGATATCCGGCACCACCCAGGGAGAGAGGGCGCGGCTCTCTTCCTTGAGACCATTGAGGTCGAGCAGGCGCGGGCGCAGGGGGCCCTCCCAGCTCACCCAGTCGGTCGGGGCGTGGCGATGGTGGATGTGGGAGGCGGGCCCGAAGAAACCGCCGCGCCCCAGCTCCCGCTCGTAGATCCCCTCCTCGGGAAAGTCGGCGTGGGCCTGGCGTGAGCAGACCCCCTCACGGTGGGGGAAACTAATCCATTTACGCATCGCTCAGTACCCCGCGGCGGATCTGGTCCAGCTCAATCGATTCAAACAGGGCCTTGAAGTTGCCCTCACCGAATCCCTCGTTGCCCTTGCGCTGGATGATCTCGAAGAAGACCGGACCGATGACGGTGTCGGTGAAGATCTGCAGCAGGATGCCATCCTTCTCGGGTGCCCCGTCGATGAGGATGCGCAGCTCGCGCAAGGCGTCCAGGGGTTCACCGTGGCCCGCCACCCGCTCGTCCACCTGCTCGTAGTAGGTCTCCGGGGTCGGCATAAAGCCGGTGCCACGGCCGCGCAGGGTGCGAATGGTGTGGTAGATGTCGCGAGTGCCGAGGGCGATGTGCTGGATCCCCTCTCCCTTGTACTGGCGCAAGTACTCCTCGATCTGGGACTTGTCGTCCGCCGACTCGTTGATGGGGATGCGGATCTTGCCGCACGGAGCCGTCATGGCGCGCGAATGCAGGCCCGTCAGCTTGCCTTCGATGTCGAAGTAGCGGATCTCGCGAAAGTTGCCGACTCGCTCGTAGAACTGGGCCCACAAGTCCATGTTGCCGCGATAGACGTTGTGGGTCAGGTGGTCGATCTCGGTCAGCCCCGCATCCACAGCGGCCATGCGCGCCTGCCAGTCCGGGTAGAAGACAAAATCCACCTCGTAGATGGAGCCCTTATCCCCGTAGCGATCCACAAAGGCCAGGGTACTCTCGCCGATGCCGTAGATGGCCGGGATGTTGAGCTCCATCGGCCCTATCTTGCCGACAAACGGCTTGGCCCCCTGGGCTAGGGCATGGCGCTGGGCCTTGCCGGCATCGGCCACCCGAAACGCCATGCCGCACACGCTCGGACCATGCTGCTCGGCGAAGGCCTCGGCCTGGGAGTGGGGCTCGGCGTTGATGACGAAGTTGATGTCGCCCTGGCGATAGAGCCAGCACTGCTTGTTGCGATGCTTGGCGACTTCGGCAAAGCCCAGAGAGGCAAACAGCTGCTTCAAGGCATCGATGCCGGCGGCCGAGGGGGCCGTGTATTCCACATACTCGAACCCGTCGGTTCCCAGGGGGTTGTAATCAGTCATGGGTGGCTCCTCTTCCCTATGTTAACGGTTTGTTTCATTAGACCGTCATCATCGGGAAAAGGAAGAGCAGGGCATGCCACTCTGACTGGCAGCGGCCCCTCAAGATGTAAAGAAGATGTTACTTTGGCCCGCGATAACGCCATCACCCGCGGTTATCCTGTCAGCATTTGATGACAGAGGGCTCAACGCCAGTGACGCGCCGCCAGGCGGGGCAGCCGCTTGCACCCGCGCGCCAAGCGCCCCGGCGAGGGGTTGATGAGCCAGGCCTCACGCCCCAGGGCGAGCAGGGGGAGATCCGAGAGGGCATCGGAGAGCGCCAGTTCGGCGCAGCCACTCTTCATGCCCGGCAGCAGATCCCGTTTGGCCACCCCGAAACTGTAGTGGCGCGGCACTATGGCCCCGAGAGAGAACCCCATGCGACTGCCGAGCACCCGCCCCACCCGAAGGCCGCCAAGCTGATGACAGAGCCTGCGCCGCACCAGGGCGCGCGGTGAGGCACTCACCACCCAGACCCTCCCTCCCTCTCGGGCGAGCAACTCCCTGGCCTCGGTAAAGAGCGGCGCCTCGCGCCGGGCATAATCCGCCACCCAGCGCCGCCAGGCTCTCCCGTCGGCCCCCAGGGTGGTACACCACCAGAGCAGCCACACCGCCTTGGGGCGGGAAAGCAGCCCGAGCAGCAAGAGCAGGGGGCAGAGCAACAGCACCAGGAGCAGGGGCCAGCACCGGGTGAGGAGGATGTGGCGCAGCAGGGCCCCATGGCTGTCCCCCGCCGTCAGGGTGCCGTCATAGTCGGCCAGGATCAGGTTCACGGGGCGAGAGCCTCGATGGCGGCGCGGGTCTCGGGCAGCAAGAAGAGTTCACCCCACTCGGGGGACGAGACGAAGTCAAAGGTTTCACCGCCGTGCTCGAACCCCAGGCGCCAGGCGTGCAGATAGCCGCGATCGGCGGGGGTGCCGCCGTAGCGCTCGTCGCCGAGGATGGGGGCGCCGACGCTTTTCAGGGCGACCCGGATCTGGTGGGTCTTGCCGGTCTCGGGGCGGATGCGAAACAGGCGCAGCCCCTCGCGCACCAGGGTCGAGTCGAAACGGCTGATGGCGGGATTATCCAGGGTGCGGGTCAGCATCCAGCTGCCGCCTCTCCCCTTCTTCATGTCCCCCCTGATGAGCCCCTGCTTCTTCAAGGGGCGCCGATCGGAGAGGGCCAGGTACTGCTTTTTCATGCGCCGCTCGGCAAACCCCTGACTCAGGGCACGGTTGGCCTGTGGGTGGCGGGCCAGCAGCAGCAGCCCCGAGGTCATCTTGTCGAGTCGGTGCACCGGGTAGAGCTCGAGCCCGGTCGCCTCGCGCACCAGGGTGACGATGCCGGGGGCGCCGTCCTCCTCGTGCATGCCGATCCCGGGCCCCTTGTCGATGAGCAAAAAGTCGGGGTGGCGGATCAGTTCACGAAACATACGGACTCCGAAATGGCGGAAAAAAGGGATTGTACGGGGAAGGTGCGGCGGCCACAAATCGGCGCCGGATCACGCACTGGCCGCCTCCCCCTTGCGTCCCGAAGAGGGGTCAGTAGAGTAGTGCGCTGGTTTGGAGGGACTATGACCAACATCGACTTCTCTTCCGGCATGCTCAAGGAGGTGGCCGAGCAGCTGATGGCCCAACCGGCCGTGCTGATCCGCTCGCGCAACCTGCAGCCACTGGTGAGCCTGATGCTGGAAAACGGCCTGCTGCTGACCCACTCACCCCACCGCTACGGGCTGACCGAGGCGGGCCGGCGCTACCTCACCCGGGCCCTGGCCCTGGGGCAACTCGAGCAGGCCCCTCAGGATCCGGAGGAGTGGCTCCACGAGCAGGGGCTCACCCTGCCCACCCCGGTCAATCTGCGCCTGCTGGCCGCCCTCTATCGGCGCCAGGGGCGTCATCCCCTCTTTACCCCTGACGAGCAGGTTCGCCTGGCCGAGCGGGGGGTCGAGACCAGCCAGGACAGGGTGGTGCGCCTGCGCGCCTCCCTCCCCTTGAGCCTCTTCTTCGCGGGAGGGCGCCTGGTCGATGGCGCCCCCCTACTTGAAACCCTGGGCGAGATCGCCCTGCCCGAGCGCACCCTGCCAGGCTTGGGCAAGCTCATCAGCAACGGGGAGCCCATGGCGCGCCTCATCACCACGGACAGAACCGGCGTCTTCACCACCCTGCCCCTGCCGCCGGCCACCCTGCTCGCCTGGTTGCCTCCGGGTGGACAGGATCTGATGGAGCACCTGTGCGCCGCCCTGCCCGCCGCCGTGAGCTGGAGCCACCTCACCGACCTCGATCCGGCCGGGCTCGAGCGCACCCGCACCCTGGCCGAGCGCACTGGCCGTCCGCTGGCCTGCTGGCTACCCACCGACCTGAGCGCGCACCTGCGCCACTACGGCAAGCCGCTGGAGGGCGCCAGCTGGGAGCCCAGCCGCCTGCCGCGCCCCCTGCTGGCGCGACTCACCCCCCTCATCGAGCAGGGACTCACCCTGCCTGCCGAGCTGCTCGCCCTGGCCCGTCACTGGGACGCCGTCGGCTAATCCGGATTAGTTTCAAGGCGCCCCACGCACGGGCGCCGTACAGCGCTTTTCCCCCTACTTCGGCAGTGGTATAAAGAAGCGACCGAGGCGTCCGCACGGCAGTTGGGGCGGGCGCCTCTGTTTGCCTCCAAGGACCGCCCCCACTACCACAACAGAATTACAGGGATCATCATGTTTGAAAAGGTTGTAGCCGCCCCCGCAGACCCCATTCTTGGCCTCACCGAAGCGTTTCGCAGCGACGAGCGTGAGCACAAGATCAATCTGGGTGTCGGCATCTACAAGGACGAATCGGGAGCCACCCCCATCCTCAAGTGCGTCAAGCAGGCCGAACAGAAACTGCTGACCGACGAGAAGACCAAAAACTACCTCGGCATCGAGGGCAACCAGGAGTACGCCCGCATCGTGCAGGGGCTGCTGTTTGGCAAGGGGGCCGAGCTCATCGCCTCGGGCCGCGCCAAGACCGCCCAGGCACCGGGCGGCACCGGTGCCCTGCGCATCGCCGCCGAGTTCATCGCGCGCAACCAGCTCGCCAAGACCGTCTGGATCTCCGACCCCACCTGGGCCAACCACGTCAGCGTGTTCCAGGCCGCCGGGCTCGAGGTGAAGTGGTACAAGTACTACGACGCCGCCAGCAAGGATCTCGACTTCGCCGCCATGCAGGCCTCCCTGCGCGAGGTCGAGCGCGGTGACGTGGTGCTGCTGCACGGCTGCTGCCACAACCCGACCGGCATCGATCCCACCACCGCCCAGTGGGAGGCCCTGGCCGAGCAGAGCGCCGCCGCCGGCTGGCTGCCCCTGTTCGACTTCGCCTACCAGGGCTTCGCCCGCGGCATCGAAGAGGACGCCGAGGGGCTGCGCATCTTCGCCCGCTCCCACGGCGAGCTGCTGGTCGCCAGCTCCTTCTCCAAGAACTTCGGTCTCTACAACGAGCGGGTCGGCGCCTTCACCCTGGTTGCCGCCAGCAAGGCCGTGGCCGACACCGCCTTCACCCAGGTCAAGACCGTCATCCGCGCCAACTACTCCAACCCGCCCTCTCACGGTGCCGCCGTGGTGACCACCGTGGTCAATGATCCCGCCCTCTACGCGCTGTGGGTCAGCGAAGTGGCCGAGATGCGCGAGCGCATCCGCGAGATGCGCGAACTGCTGGTGGCCAAGCTGGCCGAGCGCGGCGTGAGCCAGGACTTCTCCTTTATCGCCCGCCAGAACGGCATGTTCTCCTTCTCCGGTCTCTCCAAGGAGCAGGTGGCCCGCCTGAAGGAAGAGTTTGCCATCTACATCGTCGGCTCCGGCCGGATCAGCGTGGCTGGCATCACCCGCGCCAACATCGATCCCCTCTGCGACGCCATCGCCAAGGTGCTGTAAGCCCCCCAAGATGAGCCAAGCAGGTCCGCCCGGTGCGGACCTGCTTTTTTTGCTTGGTCCGGGTCTCCCCTCCCAGTAGGGTGATGCAAACAGTCGAAACGGAGTTCGCTGCATGTCCCACACCCTGGCTGACACCCTCTGGGCCCACACCCTGGGGGAGCCCCTCACCCCTCGCCCCCCTCTCACCCGGGATCTCCACGTCGACATCGCCATCATAGGTGCCGGTTACTCGGGTCTGTGGAGCGCCTTGCGGCTCAAACGGCGAGATCCCTCCCTGCGCATCGCCCTGCTTGAGGCCGGGATCGCCGGCGAAGGCGCCTCGGGACGCAACGGGGGCTGGCTCATGGGCGGCTTCTCGGGCGATCTGAGCTATCTGGCCATGCTCGACGGGGAGCGGCGCGAGCAGGCACGGCGCCTCATTACCGGTACCGTGGCCAGGGCGGCAGCCGAGATCGCAGAGCTCGGGATCGAGTGCAGTCTCGTGCACGGGGGCAACCTGCATGTGGCCGCCCGCTACCCCGAGCAGCGCCTGCGCCTCGAGGAGGAGCTGGCCACCCTGCGCCAGGCCGGTTTCGGGGAGGAGGATGTGCGGCGCCTCGAGGGCGCTCAGGCGCGAGAGGCGCTCGAGCTGCCGGGCGGCGATCTCGCCCTCTACACCCCTCACTGCGCCCGAGTCCATCCCCTCAAGCTGGTGCGGGGCCTGGCAAGGGCGGTGGAGGCGGCCGGCGTCTCCCTCTACGAGCAGAGTCCGGTGTTAGGCCTCTCCCCGGGGAGAGTGCATCTCAAGGAACATACGGTACGCGCCGGGGTGATCGTCTCGGCACTGGAGGGGTATCAGCGGCTGCTTGGGCTCGATGAGGGCGCCACCCTGCCGGTGCAGAGCCTGCTGCTCGCCACCGAGCCCCTGAGCGAGTCCCAGTGGCAACGCATTGGCCTGCATCGCCATGAGACCTTTGCCGACGCCTCGCGCCTTATCACCTATGGCCAGCGCAGCGCCGATGGGCGCCTGGTGTTTGGTGCCCGCGGCGGTTATCGCTTCGGGGGCCGAGTCAGGACCCGTTTTCCCTTCACGCCGAGGCACCTTGGCGACGCGCCCAAGGGGGATGAGTTCGATCTGCGCGCGGATCTGCTGGCCGCCCTCTTCCCCCACCTCGCCGGGGTGGCCATCACCCATGGCTGGGGGGGAACCCTGGGAATGGCACGCCGCTTTCGCCCCCACGCCCTGTTCGACCCCCGCCTCGGGCTCGCCACCCTCGGCGGCTACGGGGGCGAAGGCGTGGGCGCCAGCCTGCTCTTCGCCGACACCTTGAGCGAGCTGATCCTGGGCGGCGACGGCTCGCTCGCCACCCAACCCTGGGCCTATCGCGGTGCCCTCACCACCCATCTCAGACGCTGGGAGGCCGAGCCCATCCCCTGGCTCGGCTACGGTGCCATCTCGGGGCTGTTCCAACTCGAGGAGCGGCTGCTGCGCCGTCCAGTCAGGCCCTCCCTGCCCCTCAAGCTGGTCACCCCCCTGGCCGATGCCCTGGAGGCACTGATGCAGTAGCATCGAGGGCGATGGCAACAGGCCCTGTGCAAGTCGAGAGGGCGGCCATGGCCGCCCTCCTGCTTAACGAGTGAGATCCTTGTCCACCCAATATTTGGAGCCCGAGATGTTGGCATCGAGCAGCAGCCCCTTCTCCCCGATCTGGTAGATGGCCATGCCGCCATTGTACTTGCCCTTGAGCTCGGCACTCTCCTTGCCCGCCACCACCCCCACCTCGGAGGTCGCCTCCCACCCCTGGGTGACGAAGCGCTCGAAGGTCTCGCGGCTCTCGAACAGGATCACCTGCTGATAGAACTTGCCGCCAAAGCCGGCGGCGAGCCCGGCGCCAAACATCTTCATGTAGGTGTGTTTGCCACTGTGGCGATCGACCGCCACCCCGGCCCCCTGATTGGTGTGCAGCATCAGGGAAAACTTGCGCGAGTCGAACACCGCATAACCATAGGCCTTGTCAAACAGCAGCTTGGCCGAGGGCTGCTCGTTGAAGAGGCGCACCAGGGCGGTGTCGGCCATGGTGTCGAGGGCCGTGCGCGCCTGCTCGGGGGTCTTGGGCTCGAGCATCTCGTCGAGCTTCTTGTCCGCCACCGTCAGCCACTCCTTGCCCTTGGCGACGCTCTGATCGGTCCACTCACCGGCCTGGTTGTAGGCGCTGGCGCCCCAGCTCGAGATGGAGGCCCAGGTCTGTTTGGAAAAATCCGAGACGTTTTGCCACGCCTCCTTGCCGGTCTCGCTCAGGGCGTCGCCGAGCTGGCCCGCCGCCGACTTGATCTTGTCCCAGTCCGCATGGCCCGGTGTCGCCACCAGCGCCATCAGCAGCAGGGTCAGGGTGCGCATCTTCATGGCTCTCTCCGTGTCAGTTGCCCGCAAGGGCGAAAGGGGTCACGCTCTCCAGCATACACGCCGCTGGGGGCTCGCCCCAGCCAAAGCGGTCTCTTATGATGCCCGGCCAACCGGTTTCGCGAGGAAGATCCCCTGCTCACCTTTCGCGGCCGCGAACCTGCGCTTATTGTCGCCAGGTTTCCTGTCTCAGCCCTGAACCGGGAGCCCCTCTCGCCGGTCTTTTTGCGCCATGCGCCCGCCGCCAAAAAAGAGGGAGGCCCATGCCTCCCTCGCGCTTCCCGTGTTGCCTACTTCAGGCGCTTGCCGTGCGCATCGACCACCTGCTCGCCGTCCTCCTTGGCGAAGGCCCCTTTTTGCTGATCGGGGAGCAGATCGAGCACCCGCTCGGAGGGACGGCACAGGCGCGTTCCGAGCGGGGTGACCACGATCGGGCGGTTGATGAGGAGGGGGTGGGCCAGCATGGCGTCGATCAACTCGTCGTCGCTGAAGCGATCCTCGGCCAGTCCGAGCGCCTCGAAGGGGGGCACATTCTGGCGCAGCAGGGCGCGCACCGGGATCCCCATGGCGGCAATCAGCCCCACCAGGGTGGCGCGATCGGGCGGGGTCTCCAGGTAGTGGATGACGGTCGGCTCGACGCCGCTGTTGCGGATCATCTCGAGGGTGTTGCGCGAGGTGCCGCACTCGGGGTTGTGATAGATGGTGATGGATGTCATGACAGGAGTCTCAGTTAACGGGATTGTTCGTACCAGGCCTTGCTGCGATTGACGATGCGCACCACCAGCAACATGACCGGCACCTCGATGAGGACGCCGACCACGGTGGCGAGCGCCGCCCCGGAGTGAAAGCCAAACAGGCTGATGGCCGCGGCCACCGCCAGCTCAAAGAAGTTCGACGCCCCGATAAGGGCCGAGGGGCCGGCCACCGCGTGCTGCTCACCGACGGCGCGATTGAGCCAGTAGGCGAGCCCTGCGTTGAACAAGACCTGGATAAGGATAGGCACGGCCAGCAGCGCGATCACCAGGGGCTGGGCCAGGATCTGCTCCCCCTGGAAGGCAAACAGCAGCACCAGGGTGAGCAGCAGGGCGGCCATGCTCCAGGGCTGGATCCGGGTTAGCAGGGGCTCCAGGGTGCCGCGAGCCAGGGCGCGTCGGCGCAGCCACTGGGCCAGGATCACCGGCACCACGATATAGAGCAGCACAGAGGTGAGCAGGGTATCCCACGGCACAGTGATGCTGGAGACACCGAGCAGCAGCGCCACCAGAGGGGCAAAGGCCACCACCATGATGAGATCGTTGAGCGCCACCTGGGAGAGGGTGAAGTAGGGGTTGCCGTTCACCAACCGGCTCCAGACAAACACCATGGCGGTGCAGGGGGCGGCGGCGAGCAGGATCAGCCCCGCCACATAGCTGTCCTGCTGATCCGCCGGCAGCAGATCGGCAAACAGGCCGCGAATGAAGAGCCAGCCCAGCAAGGCCATGGAGAAGGGCTTGACCAGCCAGTTGATGACGAGCGTCACCCCGATCCCCTTCACGTGCTCGCGCACCTGGTGCAGGGCCGCGAAGTCGATCTTGATGAGCATGGGGATGATCATCACCCAGATGAGCAGGCCGACCGGCAGGTTGACCCGGGCCACCTCGAGGGCGCCGATGGCCTTGAAGAGCGTGGGCAGCCCCTGACCCAGGGCGATGCCGACCAGGATGCAGAGGGCCACCCAGGCGGTGAGGTAGCGCTCGAAAAAGCCGATGGGGCTGGCAGAGGGGTGAGACATACAGACTCCGTATTGAGGGGGGGATCCCCCCTGGACTTAGGGTTAAGTAAGGGCAAGCAGGGCCGCAGTGCCAACCGGCTCGGCCACCTGCAGCGGCACGCTGGCCGCACGCTGGCTCTGGGCCGTGACCGCCGCCAGTTGCGGCCGCTGGGCGCATGCGCGCAGCCGCAGCAGGGGCGCGCTCACCGTGGCCGGCAGCACCTGATTGACCAGCCAGCCCCAGGGCTCGATGCCGGCGCGGCGCAGGTCGGCCTGCAAGGCGGCCGCCTCCAGCACCGGGGTGGGCTCGGGCAGGGTCACGATCAGCACCTTGGTACGCGCCGGGTCCTGCAACTGCATCATGGGGGTGGTGAAGTGCAGCCCCTTGCTGCCCATCTGGCGCGCCACCTCCCTGTGGTAGGCGCCGGTGGCGTCGAGCAGCAGCAGGGTGTGGCCGGTCGGGGCCGTGTCCATCACCACGAACTGGCGCCCCGCCTCGCGGATGATGCGTGAAAACGCCTGGAACACGGCGATCTCGGCGGTGCAGGGGGAGCGTAGATCCTCTTCCAGCAGGGCGCGGCCGGCGGCATCGAGACCGGCCCCCTTGCTCGCCAACACCTGCTCGCGATAGCGGGCCGTCTCTGCCTCGGGATCGATCCGGCTGACGGTCAGCGTCTGTGACTCCCCCGCCAGGGTCTCGCTCAGGTGCCCCGCCGGATCCGAGGTCGACAGGTGCACCCGATGACCACGGCGCGCCAGCTCCAGGGCGACGGCGGCGGCCAGGGTGGTCTTGCCCACCCCGCCCTTGCCCATCAGCATGATGAGGCCATGCCCCTCCCCCTCGAGGGAGTCCACCAGCGAGCTCAAGGGCGGCAGCGGTGAGGGCGCCACCTCGACCGCTGCCGACGCGCCACTCCCCTGCCCTGCCAGCAGGGCGCGCAGGGCACCGACCCCGACCAGGTTGGTGTCGAGCAGCGGTAGCCGGCTCTGGGGCAGGGTGGCGAGATCGTCCGGCAGTTGGGCGAGGGCCTCTTGCTCGCGCCGCCACAGGGCGGCGGCCAGGGGATCCCCGGCGATGGCCGACTCGGGGAAGAGGCCGTTGAGCACCAGATGGGGATGGGTGATACCCAGGGCCGCCAGCTCCTTGCCGGTGCGGGCCACCTCGCGCAGGGTCGCCCCCTGGGCGCGGGCCACCAGCACCAGCCGGGTCTGCATTCCGTCACACAGGGCTTCCACGGCGGCGCGGTAGCGGTGGCGCTGCTTGTCGAGGCCGGCCAGGGGGCCGAGGCAGGAGGCATCCCCCTTGCCCTGCTCGAGAAACTCGCTCCAGGCGCCGGGCAGTTGCAGCAGGCGCAGGGTGTGGCCGGTCGGCGCCGTGTCAAACAGTATGTGGTCGTACTCGGCGCGCAGGGCCGGGTCGGTGAGCAGGGCGGTGAACTCATCGAAGGCGGCGATCTCGGTGGTGCAGGCGCCGGAGAGCTGCTCCTCGATGCGGTGCACCACCGCCTCGGGCAGACGGCCGCGCACCGGGCCGACGATCCGCTCGCGATAGTCGCGCGCGGCGGCATGGGGATCGATCTCGAGGGCGCACAGCCCCGGCACCGATCCTATGGTCGTGATCCGGTTGCCGATGGGGGTCTCGAACACCTGCGCCACGTTGCTGGCGGGATCCGTACTCACCAGCAGCACCCGCCGCCCGCGCCCGGTCAGGGCGATGGCGCAGGCACAGGCGAGCGAGGTCTTGCCCACCCCCCCCTTGCCGGTGAAGAAGAGATAGGGGGGCGCATCGTGCAAAAAGGCCAGCATGGTCTCTCCTTAGCAGCAGCCGCTGCCGGGCTGACAGGGTTTGACGATCCCCTTGATCGGGGAAGGGGCGGCCAGGCCGGCGAAGCGGGCCAGCTCGCGCCGGCTCGGGTAGCGCCCGGTCAGCACCACCTGACCATCGACCAGAGTGAGCGGCAGCCCCTCCTCGCCCGCCAGGGCCAGGAAGGCGCTCACCGCCGGGGTGTCGGCAAACATCATGGGCTGCTGGGCCAGGTTGTAGCGCTCAAAGGCCACCCCCTGCTCGCGCAGCCAGGCCAGATCGGCGGCGAAGGCGACCAGGGCCGGGTCGACCTCGGTGCCGCAGACGCCACTGGCGCAGCAGAGCGCCGGATCGAAGAGTTGGATCGTCATCAGATCACTCCTTGTTGCAACAGGTGGGGGGCAGCACGGCCGGGGAGCAGCCGGCATCGGCGCGCAAAGACTCGCACGCCTCGGGGTGACCGGCGCAGCACTCCTCGGTGAGATAACCGATGAGCCCAAGCATCAGGGGGATGTTGGCGCGATAACGCAAGAACCGCCCCTCCTGCTCGACGCTCAGCAAGTTGGCGCCCAGCATGGCCTTCAAGTGAAACGAGAGGGTGTTGGGGGCCACCTCGAGCGCCGTGGCCAGCTCCCCGGCCACCATGCCATCGAGCCCGGCCCGCACCAGCTGGCGCCAGGCGGCCAGCCGCACCGGTGAGGCGAGGGATTCGAGCACCCTGACGGCGCTCTCGGAAGGCATGGGTTGTGACATGTGATCTCCTCGATTCGCTTCAACACTTCAACTATACAAGAAATATTGAAACGATCAATTCACCATCACCTGATTCCCCTGTCGCCTTGCCCCTGCCCCTCCCCTTTGTTAGAGTCGCGCGCCGCGCGGCCACCGCGCCCATAACGACAACACGCGCCCAGAGCGCCAGCAACGAGCGAGAACAATCCATGCGTGAGCGCATCAGACAAGAGTGGTTTGGCAACGTCAGGGGGGATCTGCTGTCGGGCACGGTCGTGGCCCTGGCCCTGATCCCGGAGGCCATCGCCTTCTCCATCATCGCCGGCGTCGATCCCAAGGTGGGGCTCTACGCCTCCTTCTGCATCGCCGTCATCATCGCCTTCACCGGCGGCCGCCCGGCCATGATCTCCGCCGCCACCGGCGCCATGGCCCTGCTGATGGTGACCCTGGTGCGCGAGCACGGCCTGCAATACCTGATGGCTGCCACCCTGCTCACCGGCCTGCTGCAGATCCTGGCCGGCTACCTGCGCCTCGGCGCCCTGATGCGCTTCGTCTCGCGCTCGGTGGTGACCGGCTTTGTCAACGCTCTGGCCATCCTCATCTTCATGGCCCAGTTGCCGGAGCTGACCAACGTCAGCTGGCAGGTCTACGCCATGACCGCAGCCGGGCTTGGCATCATCTACCTGTTCCCGCGCCTGCCGCGCATCGGCAGCCTGCTCCCCTCGCCGCTGCTGTGCATCGTGCTGCTCACCGCGGTGAGCGTCGGCCTCGGCCTCGAGGTGCGCACGGTCGGCGACATGGGCGCCCTGCCGGACACCCTGCCGGTCTTCATGTGGCCCGAGGTGCCCCTCAATCTCGAGACCCTGGCCATCATCTTCCCCTACTCCGCCGCCCTGGCCGTGGTGGGGCTGCTCGAATCCCTGATGACCGCCGCCATCGTCGACGAGATGACCGGCACCCGCAGCGATCGCCACCGCGAGTGCAAGGGCCAGGGGCTGGCCAACATCGCCGCCGGCCTGATGGGCGGCATGGCGGGCTGCGCCATGATCGGCCAGTCGGTCATCAACGTGAAATCCGGTGGCCGCGGCCGCCTCTCCACCCTGGTGGCGGGGGCCCTGCTCATCGTCATGGTGGTGTTCCTGGACGAGTGGATCCGCCAGATCCCCATGGCCGCCCTGGTGGCGGTGATGATCATGGTATCCATCGGCACCTTCTCCTGGGGCTCAGTCCTGCGCATGCACAAGATACCCCTGGCCACCAACCTGGTGATGCTGAGCACGGTGGCCGTGGTGGTAGTGACCCACAACCTGGCCCTCGGGGTACTGACCGGGGTGCTGCTGGCCTGCCTCTTCTTCGCCCACAAGGTGGCGCGTACCCTGCTGGTGCACAGCGACAGCGAGCGCCACGGCGCCACCCGCACCTACCGGGTGCACGGCCAGGTCTTCTTCGCCAGCACAGAGCAGTTCTGCGCCGGCTTTGACACCGGCGAATCCCTCGAGCGGGTGGTGATCGACTTAAGTGACGCCCACTTCTGGGATCTCAGTTCCGCCGAGGCCCTGAGCACGGTGCGCCGCCGCTTCGAGGCAGCCGGCACCGAGGTGCAGCTGACGGGGGTGAGCGACGCCAGCGCCGCCCTGCTCGGCCGCTTCGCCCCGGCGACCTGACCGAACGCCGCTTCAGGCGCCACACGCCCATAAAAAAGGCCAGCCCCCTGGGGCTGGCCTTTTGCATCTTCACAGACTTACATCTGGTCGACCATGTCCTGGGCGAACTGGGAGCAGGAGCGCAGGGTGGCACCTTCCATCAGACGCTCGAAGTCATAGGTGACGGTCTTGTTGCGGATCGCCGCTTCCATCCCCTTGATGATGAGGTCGGCCGCCTCAACCCAGCCCATGTGGCGCAGCATCATCTCGGCAGAGAGGATCAGGGAACCCGGGTTGACCTTGTCTTGACCGGCGTATTTCGGCGCGGTGCCGTGGGTTGCTTCGAACAGGGCCACGCCGTCGCCGATGTTGGCACCCGGCGCGATGCCGATGCCGCCCACCTGGGCCGCCAGCGCGTCGGAGATGTAGTCGCCGTTCAAGTTCATGCAGGCGATGACGTCATACTCGGCCGGACGCAGCAGGATCTGTTGCAGGAAGGCGTCGGCGATGACGTCCTTGACGACGATGGTCTTGCCGGTTTTCGGGTTCTTGAAGGAGCACCAGGGGCCGCCGTCGATGAGCTGGGCATCGTACTCTTTCTGGGCCAGGGCGTAGCCCCAATCCTTGAAGGCACCTTCGGTGAACTTCATGATGTTGCCCTTGTGCACCAGGGTCACGGAGTCGCGATCGTTGTCGATGGCATACTCGATGGCGGCACGGACCAGACGCTCGGTACCGGCCTTGGACATGGGCTTGATGCCGATGCCGCAGGTCTCGGGGAAGCGAATTTTCTTCACGCCCATCTCGTTTTGCAGGAAGGCGATCACCTTCTTGGCTTCGTCGCTGTCGGCTTTCCACTCGATGCCGGCGTAGATGTCTTCGGCGTTCTCGCGGAAGATCACCATGTCGGTCAGATCAGGACGCTTGACCGGGCTCGGGGTGCCCTCGTAGTAACGGACCGGACGCAGGCAGATGTAGAGATCCAGCTCCTGGCGCAGAGCCACGTTGAGGGAGCGAATACCGCCGCCGACCGGGGTGGTCAGCGGGCCCTTGATGGCCACGCAGTATTCACGAATGAAATCCAGGGTTTCGGCCGGCAGCCAGGCACCTTCGCCATAGACATGAGTCGACTTCTCGCCGGTGTAGATCTCCATCCAGGCGATCTTGCGCTCGCCTTTGTAGGCTTTCTCGACCGCGGCATCGACCACCTTGAGCATGGCCGGGGTCACATCGACACCGATGCCGTCACCCTCGATGTAGGGGATGATGGGGTTGTTCGGTACATTCAGCTTGCCGCCGGCGGCGACGGTGATCTTCTGACCCTGGGAGGGGATAACTACTTTGCTTTCCATCGGCATCTCCTAACATCCGATTGTTATCATTGTGTAAGTAGAGCGGGGCCATCTTAGCCCGTCCCTCCCTGAAAAGAAATGGCGCCGTCGGCCTTTGTGACTCATCGGATTTGCCCCGATTGGCCCGGCCCCGACCTCTTCTGCTACACTGCGCGCCATTGTTTTACTGCCCCCAGGTCGGCTCGCCCATGGCCCCGTTTAAACCCGTCCGCTCCCGCCCCACCGGGCCTCACCCCACCCGCCCGGGCAACGCCGCGCCGCGCGCCGCCAACCGTCCGGCGCAGCCCCAACGGCCGGCCCCAACGGCGCGCCAGATGGTGCTGTTCAACAAGCCCTACATGGTGCTGTGCCAATTCACCGACGAGGCGGGGCGCGAGACCCTCAAGGACTACATCAAGGAGCCCGGCATCTATGCCGCCGGCCGGCTCGACAGGGACAGCGAGGGGCTCTTGCTGCTCACAAGCGACGGCATCTTGCAGGCGCGCCTGACCCAGCCGGGCGAGAAGCAGCCCAAGACCTACTGGGTGCAGGTAGAAGGGGAGCCCACTGACGAGGCGATCCAGGCCCTGTGCGCCGGGGTGACCCTCAACGACGGCCCGACCCTGCCGGCCCGGGTGCGCCGCATGGCGCCGCCCGCCGTGTGGGAGCGTACGCCCCCCATCCGCGAGCGCAAGGCGATCCCCACCAGCTGGCTCGAGATCACCATCGTCGAGGGACGCAACCGCCAGGTGCGGCGCATGACAGCCCACATCGGCCATCCGACCCTGCGCCTCATCCGCTACGCCATCGGCGAGTGGACGTTGGGCGATCTGGCACCGGGTGAGTATCGCGCCGTGCCGGCCCCCGCCTTGCCCGGTGGCAAGGCGCCGCAGCAACCGCCGGGCAAGCCCAGAGCCAGAGGGCATGCCCCCGCCCCCCAGGGCACCCGTCCGGCCGGCAAGGGACGTGGCACGGCCCGCCGTCCCGCCCGCAACAAGCAAGGAGAGTGATCCCATGGAGACCCGACTCACGGTCGCCGCCCTGGTCCACTGGCAGGGGCGTTTTCTGATGGTGGAGGAGGAGATAGGGGGCGAGCGCCGCTTCAACCAACCCGCCGGCCACGTGGAAGAGGGGGAGACCCTGATCGAGGCGGTGTGCCGGGAGCTGCGCGAAGAGAGCGGCCTGGTGGCCAGCCCAAGCGCCTGGCTCGGCACCAGCCTGTTTCGCCCCCGCGATGGCGCCGCCACCTTTGTGCGGGTCGCCTTCGTGTTCGATCTTGAAAACCCACCCGGCGACCACCATCCAGAGGATCCCGACGGCGATGTGCTCGCCTGCCACTGGTGGAGCATCAGCGAGCTCGCCGCCCACCGCGCTGCGCTGCGCAGCCCCCTGGTGTGGCAAACCGTCGAAAACTACCTGGCCGGCACCCGCCTGCCGCTGCACGCCCTGCAGGCTCATTTATGAGCGCGGCGCGGGCCGCGACCGGGTGCAGCCCAATGTGACCCGGGGCGCGAATTTCTGGTAGAATGCGCCCCGTCAATTTCAAGGATTTTCACAACTGATGACAGACAACAGCCAAATCAAGGTGATCGTCGGCATGTCCGGCGGCGTGGACTCTTCCGTCTCGGCCTACCTGCTCAAACAGCAGGGCTACCAGGTCGAAGGCCTGTTCATGAAGAACTGGGAAGAGGACGACACGGACGAGTACTGCTCTGCCGCCCAGGATTTGGCTGATGCCAAGGCCGTCTGCGACAAGCTCGGCATCGAACTGCACACCATCAACTTCGCCGCCGAGTACTGGGACAACGTCTTCGAGCACTTCCTCGAGGAGTACAAGGCCGGCCGCACGCCGAACCCGGACATCCTGTGCAACAAGGAGATCAAGTTCAAGGCGTTCCTGGAGTTTGCCGCCGAGGAGCTGGGGGCCACCTACATCGCCACCGGCCACTATGTGCGCCGCGACGACAGCACAGGCCGCCCGCGCCTGCTGCGCGGCCTCGACGGCAACAAGGATCAGAGCTACTTCCTCTACACCTTGAGCGAAGCCCAGGTCGGCCAGAGCCTGTTCCCGGTCGGCGACCTGGAAAAGCCCGAGGTGCGCCGCATCGCCGAAGAGCTGGATCTGGTCACCGCCAAGAAGAAGGATTCCACCGGGATCTGCTTCATCGGCGAGCGCAAGTTCAAGGACTTCCTGGCCCAGTATCTGCCGGCCAAGCCGGGCCCCATTGAAACCGTGGATGGCAAGATCATCGGCGAGCATCAGGGGCTCATGTACCATACCCTGGGTCAGCGCAAGGGGCTGGGGATCGGCGGTCTGAAAGACGCCGGCGAAGAGCCCTGGTACGTGGTCGACAAGGAGGTGGCGCGCAACACGCTGGTGGTGGCACAAGGGGAGCACCCGCGTCTCTACTCCGACGGCCTCATCGCGAGCCAGTTGCACTGGGTCGATCGCACCCCGATCCGCGAGCCCCGCCGTGCGACCGTCAAGACCCGCTATCGCCAGCAGGACATCCCCTGCCTCATCGAGCCCATCGACGATCTGACCATCCGCGTCACCTTCGATGAGCCGGTGGCCGCCGTCACCCCGGGCCAGTCTGCCGTCTTCTACGACGGGGAAGAGTGCCTCGGCGGCGGCGTGATCGAGCAGCGTTTCCGCCACTCCTGATCGCACAACAATAAGGGACGACACGTGAGCGACAAGTATCAAGACAGAACCATGGCGTTCGCCGGCATCTGCCAGGCGGCCGCCCTGGTGCAGCAGGTGGCCCGTAACGGCTCCTGTGATGAGGTGGCTCTGCGCGAGAGCCTCTCCAGCATTCTGGTGACCAACCCGAGCCACCCACTCGAGGTCTACAACAACACCCATCTGGCCATTCGCGACGGTTACCGCGCCCTGGTCGAGCAGCTCGGCGCCGACGGCAACCAGAAGAATGCCGAGCTGACCCGTTACGTGGTCAGCCTGATCGCGTTGGAGCGCAAGCTGGCCAAGCGCAAGGATCTGCTGGGCATGCTGAGTGAACGGATCGGTCAGATCGACCGACAGCTGCAGCACTTCGATCTGCTCGACGAGCAGATCGTCTCCAACATGGCAAGCATCTACAGCGACCTCATCAGCCCGATAGGCCCGCGCATCCAGGTGGCAGGCACCCCGCTGTATCTGCAGCAGCCCATGGTGCAGCACAAGGTGCGCGCCCTGCTGCTGGCCGGCATCCGCGCCGTGGTGCTGTGGCGCCAGGTCGGCGGCAGCCGGACCCAGATCATCTTCGCCCGCAAGAAGATGGTGGAGCTCGCCAAGCGATACTGATTTACCCCCCACACAAACCATCAGGAGTTCACCACATGGAACTGTCAGCGCTGACTGCTGTTTCCCCGATCGATGGCCGTTACGGCGACAAGGCGGCCGAGCTGCGCCCCCTGTTTTCCGAATACGGTCTGCTGCGTTTTCGCGTTGAAGTGGAAGTGCGCTGGCTGCAAAAGCTGGCCAGTCACGCCGGTATTCCGGAAGTACCCGCCTTCAGCCGCGACGCCAACGCACTGCTCGACGGGATCGTCAGTGGCTTTTGTGAGACTGATGCCGCCCGCATCAAGGAGATCGAGCGCACCACCAATCACGACGTGAAGGCGGTCGAGTACTTCCTGAAGGAAAAAGTGTCGCAGCTGCCGGAGTTGGAGGCCGTCTCCGAGTTCATCCACTTCGCCTGCACCTCCGAAGACATCAACAACAACTCCCACGGCCTGATGCTCAGCACCGCCCGTGACACCGTCATCAAGCCCTACTGCGAGAAGCTGATTGGCGAGATCAAGCGCCTGGCACACGAATACCGTGACCTGCCGCTGCTGTCACGCACCCACGGTCAGCCGGCCACCCCGAGCACCATGGGTAAGGAGATGGCCAACGTCGCCTATCGCCTGGAGCGCCAGTTCAAGCAGATCATGGCGGTCGAGATCCTCGGCAAGATCAACGGCGCCGTGGGTAACTACAACGCCCACATCAGCGCCTACCCGGAGGTGGACTGGCACCAGTTCTCCGAGGAGTTCGTCACGTCTCTGGGCCTCACCTGGAACCCTTACACCACCCAGATCGAGCCGCACGACTACATCGCCGAGCTGTTCGACGCCCTGGCTCGCTTTAACACCATCCTGATCGACTTCGATCGCGACGTGTGGGGCTACATCTCACTGGGCCACTTCAAGCAGCGCACCGTGGCGGGCGAGATCGGCTCCTCCACCATGCCGCACAAGGTCAACCCGATCGACTTCGAGAACTCCGAAGGCAATCTCGGCCTGGCCAACGCCGTGTTCCAGCACCTGGCCTCCAAGCTGCCCATCTCCCGCTGGCAGCGAGACCTCACCGACTCGACCGTACTGCGCAACCTGGGCGTGGCCGTGGGCTACTCCCTGATTGCCTACCAGGCGACCCTCAAGGGGATCTCCAAGCTGGAAGCCAACGGCGCCGCCATGGCCGCCGATCTGGACGCCAACTGGGAAGTGCTGGCCGAGCCGATCCAGACCGTGATGCGCCGCTACGGCATCGAGAAGCCCTACGAGAAGCTCAAGGAGCTGACCCGTGGCCGCCGCGTCGACGCCGAAGGGATGCGCACCTTTATCGATACGCTCGAGCTGCCCGAGGCCGTGAAGGTGGAGCTCAAGAAGCTGACGCCTGCCAACTACATAGGCGCCGCCCAGCGCCTGGTGGACGAGCTCAAGTAAGCGTCCATTATCCTAAAGGGGCCCTGTGGGCCCCTTTGCCATAGACCAATCTGAAGAGACACCATGTACGAACTCAATCTCGACATCGCCCACTTTCTTGAGCACTACTGGCAGAAGCGCCCGCTCCTCATCAAGGGCGGTTTCAAGGACTTTGCCGACCCCATCACCCCGGACGAGCTGGCGGGCCTGGCCATGGAGCAGGAGGTGGAATCCCGCCTGGTGACCCGTTTCGACGGCAAGTGGCACGCCGAGCACGGCCCCTTCGAAGCCTATGACCACCTGGGCGAGGAGAACTGGACCGTGCTGGTGCAGGCGTGCAACCACTGGGCCCCCGAGGTGAACGAGCTGGCCATCCCGTTCCAGTTCATTCCCGGTTGGCGTTTTGACGACGTCATGGTGAGCTTCTCCACCCCGGGGGGCGGTGTCGGCCCCCACATCGACAACTACGACGTCTTCATCACCCAGGGGGTGGGCCGCCGCCACTGGCGGGTCGGTGACGCCCTGGCCCTGAGCGAGTTCGCCGCTCACGGCGCCTTGCGCCACTGCGAGGCGTTCGACGCCATCATCGATGCGGTGCTGGAGCCGGGCGACATCCTCTACATCCCGCCCGGATTCCCCCACGAGGGCTATGCGGTCGAGCCCGCCATGAACTACTCGGTGGGTTTTCGTGCCCCCGATGCGCGCGATCTGCTCTCCCTGTTTGCCGATCACCTGATCGACAATGAAATCACCACCGAGCGTTACACCGACCCCGACCTCAAGGCCCGCGAGCGCCACGGGGAGATCCAGCCCCATGAGCTGCACCGCCTGCGCGAGCTGATGCAGCACGCCCTGGACGACGACGCCCTGTTCAAGGAGTGGTTCGGCGCCATGATCTCCGACGCCAAGCACGATCTCGACGTGGTACCGGTCGACCCGGACTACAGCGAAGAGGAGGTGGCCAACCTGCTGGCTGCCGGCGAACCCGCTATCCGGGTGCCGGGCCTGCGCTGCGTCTGGTTCAGCGGCGCCACCGACACCTGCTACATCGACGGCGAGGCCTGGACCCTGCCGAGCGCAGACCCGGCCGCCATCGCCCTCCTGTGCGATCGGGACGTAGTAACCCAGAGCGACATGGTGACCCTGGAGGATCAGGCCGGCTTCCTGACCCTCTTCACCCGCCTGGTCAACCGCGGTTACTGGTTCTTCGACTAAGTACAGCGATGCAACAAGGGCGCCAGATGGCGCCTTTTTTTCTTCTGGCAAGCTGAACCCGGCCTTGCCGGCGAGCTCGTTGCCGCTGGCCCGTGAGCTTAAGAATCGTACAATGGGTTCCTCACAAGGAGACGCCCATGCCGATCACCCCTCTCCCCCAGCCGGTTCCCTCTCTGACGCCCGAGCAGCGTAACCGCGTCGAAAATCAGGCCCTCGACAAGCGAGCCGAGCAACAGGCCGCAGCCAGTGCCAAGCAAGAGACCCAGCGCACCCTGGCGGTGGACTACACGGAGCAGCGCCAGAGCAGGGCGGCCATGGCGCGCTATCTGGAAACAAGCGGCAACACCAGCACCACGTCGCCTGCGCCCGAGCCTGTCGATATCTATCAGGCAAGCCGGCAGTTTCAGCGCCAGGAGCGGCTGAGTCAGGCAGTCAGCACCGCCCAGTCGAGCCTGGGTGAGCGCATCATCGACCTCTATCAGGGGCGCCCCGAGCCCGCCCTCATCGATACCCAGGTCTAAACACCCCCTCGAATTCAAACCAGAAAGGGCGCCGTGAGGCGCCCTTTTGCTGGTCCACAGCACACTGCGGAGTCATCACCTTAGCCGAGGTGCCGCCGGTCATTGGCCTGGGCCAGTAGCTGCTTGCTCTCGCGAAGGAACTGGCCGGCGTGCTCGCCAAAGTAGTCGGCCACCTGGTTAAAGGCCGCGACGAATCCCTCTCGCTGCCCCTGCTCGAGCAGGGCCAGCGAGCGGCCAAACTCTTCGTAGTAGCGACGGATCATGGCCAGATTCTGGGGTGATGAGAGGATGATGTCCGCATAGAGCGCCGGATCTTGCGCAAACAGCCGTCCCACCATGGCCAGCTCCAACCGGTAGATGGGGGAGCTCAGGCGCAGCAACTGCTCCAGATCCGCCCCCTCCTCGGCCAGATGGCGGCCATAGGCGAAGGTAGCGAAGTGGCGCAAGGCCTGGATCAGGGTCATGGCCTTGTCGTGCTCGGCGGCGCTTACCGCCACCAGGCGCGCCCCCCAGATGGTCATCTGCTGGCAGAGCCACTCGCTCGCCGCAGGATCACGCCCGACGCAGCAGACGATCACCTGCTTGGCCAGACTCGCCACATCGGGGCCGAACATGGGATGCAGACCGAGGACCGGCCCCTTGTGGGCCGCCAGCATGGCGGCCATAGGCCCCTGCTTGACGCTGGTGAGATCCACCAGCAGGCAGTCGTCCGGCAGCTGGCCAAGGCGAGCAATCACAACCTCGGTCACGTCGATAGGCACCGCCACCAGCACCATGCCGGCCCCCGAGAGCAGGGCGTCGGCCTGTTCCCAGTCGGCTTTTTCCAACACCTCGACCCGGTAGCCGGAGAGACGCAACATGTGCACAAACAGCCCCCCCAGGGCGCCGTTTCCGCCGACCACCACCACGTGGCGCAAGGCCGGATTGATGCACTTGAAGCCGGTTTCCTTCTCGCTGGCGTAGGACTCGCGCATGATGCGCCGCAGCACATCCTCGATAAGATCCCCGGGCACCCCGTGGGCCTCGGCCTCCTCCCGGCGGCGCGCCAGCATGGCCGCCTCCCGATCCGGGGCATAGATGGGCAGACCGTGGCGGCTCTTGACCTCTCCCACCTCCCCCACCAGCGCCAGGCGGCGGGCCAGCAGGGTCACCAGCTCCCTGTCCACCTCGTCAATCTTGTCCCGCAGGACATCCAGTTCTTTGGCCATGATCCCTTCTCTATCAGCAAGCGGGCCGCCCCGTGGCGACCCGGCCATTATTCAATGTCAGACCGGCTGGCGTCGAGACTTAAGGGCCTCTCTCAGCTCCCGATAGGCGCGAGCCAGCAGCTCATCTGTGGTCTCCCAACCGATGCAGGCATCGGTAATCGAGACCCCGTAGCGCATGCACTCACGCGGCTGTTCGGAAGACTGGCTCCCCTCCTCCAGATGGGACTCGAGCATCAGACCAATGATGGAGCGGTTCCCCTCCTGGATCTGGTGGATGACGTTATCGGCCACCCTGGGTTGCAGGCGGTAATCCTTGTTGGAGTTGCCGTGACTGCAGTCGACCACCAGCCCGGGAGTCAGCCCGGCCTGATCCATCGCCTCCTCGGCCAGGGAGACATTGACCGAGTCGTAGTTGGGGTGCTTGCCGCCGCGCAGGATCACATGACCGTCCGGATTGCCCTGGGTCTGCAGCAGGGCCACCTGCCCTTGCTGGTTGATCCCCATGAAGGCGTGAGGGGTCGCGGCAGAGCGCATGGCGTTGATGGCGGTGCCGAGATTACCGTCGGTGCCATTCTTGAAGCCTACCGGCATGGAGAGGCCGGAGGCCATCTCCCTGTGGGTCTGGGATTCGGTAGTGCGGGCGCCGATGGCCGACCAGGAGAAGAGCTCCGCCAGGTATTGCGGGCTGATGGGGTCGAGCGCCTCGGTGGCCAGCGGCAGCTCCAGCTCGGCGAGCCAGCAGAGCAGCTCACGGGCCCGGTGCAGGCCCAGCTCCACGTCGAAGGTGCCATCCAGATTGGGATCGTTGATAAACCCCTTCCAGCCCACTGTGGTTCGCGGCTTCTCGAAGTAGACCCGCATCACGATATAGAGAGAGTCACGATAGGCATCATGCAAGGCCTTGAGTCGGGTTGCGTACTCCTTGGCGGCCTCCATGTCGTGAATTGAGCAGGGACCGCAGATGACCAGCAGGCGGTGATCCCGACGATGGATGATATCAGAGATGGTCTGGCGCGCCCCCTGAACGAAGGCCAGGGCGTGATCGGAGATGGGCAGCCGGCGTTTGAGCTCGGCCGGGGTGATCATCACCTGCTCGGAGTGAATATGAACGTTGTTGAGGGGATCTTTTTGCATGAGTGGACTCTCTCTTTCATGTAAACCACCGCGGCAAGCTGTAAACATTAAATTACAAAAACTCACTCACGACGACGCAACCGGAGTCCACATTAACAATCAAACGAGAGATGGCAAGATTAAATTCAATAAAACAGCCTGATTGCTTGCTTTTTGCACCGCCACTATTCAGGAAAGACTGTAAAAACCACTCAAAACCAAATCACTGTATTTATTTGTTTACGAAATAAGAAGCGGGGCCCGCAGGCCCCGCTCGACTCATGACTTCATCTCATGCGCCCGGATCACCTCGACCGCCTTGTCGGGGAAGTCGCTGAACACCCCGTCCACATTGGCCTGATAGAGGAAGATCTTCAGCAGATCGGTGAAATCGTTGGCATAGGCCGGCACCTGCCCCTCATCCTTACGGAAGGTGTAGGGGTGGACCTTCAGACCGCTGGCATGAGCCTCCTTGACCAGATTGGTGAAGGTGGGCTTACCCGGGGTGCCCGGCTCAGGCACTATCATCGGCTTCCACGGACCCACCCCCTCGGCATAGGTGGCGATCTCTTTCATGGCGCCCGGCTTGAACATCCAGTCGTAGTTGTAGGGAGTAGCCTGACCCTTGGCGTCATAGACCATGGTCTCGTTCCAGTCGGTCTCGGCCATCAGCTGCACCAACTTGAGATCCATGCCCATGGCCGGCATCAGTTCACTGTTGATGCGCTTGAGCTCATTGGTATCGAAGCACTGCAGATAGACCTTGTCGCCCTTGCCGGTGTAACCGTACTCCTTGAGCACCTTCAACACCGCCTTGGAGATGTCTTTGCCCTCGTGGCGGAACAGCCAGGGGGCCTTGATCTCGGGGTAGATGCCGACGTTCTTGCCGGTGCTCTTGTTCATGCCCTGGATCATCTCGATCTCTTCCTGGAAGGTGTGGATCTTGAAGTCAGACTTCCACAGGGGGAAGCGGGCCGGATAGACGTGCTGCTGTTTGCCATCGACCACCTGGAACGGCTCTGTCATGCGCAGGGAGCGGATCTCCGCCAGGGTAAAGTCGACCACATAGTAGCGACCGTCGGGACGGGCACGGCCGGGGAAACGCTCGGCCACGTCTGTGATGCCGTCGAGGAAGTGATCGTGCATCACCACCAGCTGGTCATCCTTGGTCATCACCAGATCTTGCTCGAGGTAGTCCACCCCCATGGCATAGGCCATGGCCTTGGACTCCAGGGTGTGCTCGGGCAGATAGCCGGAGGCGCCGCGGTGGGCGATGACTATCTTGCCTTCGTCGGCGGCCAAAGCGGGGAAGGTTAGCGCACTGCCCAGCGCGAGGGCGATCAATGTTCTCTTCATTGTTATGGCTCTTCTTGTTGTGGTTGCTTGCAGGATAACGAGGATATGTGACGGCCCGACGGGGCCGTCACCGGGTATTAACTCGCCCTGGGCAGGGCATGGTGATGTTCATCCAGCCACTGGCCAAGACGGGCCTGCTGGCTGGCATCGAGACGCAGACCGAGCTTGCTGCGACGCCACAAGATGTCTTCCAGGGTATGGGCCCATTCACGCTCCATGAGATAGCGCACCTCGGCCTCACACAGACCGGCACCAAACACTTCGCCACGGGGCTGACCGAGCCAGAGGCGGGCGTTGGCGCCATAGGCCTCGGCGATGCGCAGGGCGCTGCGGTCGTCCAACCAGTCGAACTCCAGGGCGAAGGCGCGAGCGAGTTCGCGCACCGGGCTGTCGAACTCACCGCCCGGCAGACGGGTGGTGGCGGTCCAGTCGCCGCGCATCTGGGGGAACCAGGGCAGCAACTTGTGACAGGCGGCCTGGGCCAGCTTGCGGTAGGTGGTGAGCTTGCCCCCAAACACCGACAACAGCGGCGCCTCCTGCTCGTCGCCACTCACCTCCAGGGTGTAGTCGCGGGTCACCGCCTGAGGCGAATCAGACTCGTCGTCACACAGGGGGCGTACGCCGGCATAGGTCCAGACCACATCGTCCGGGCTCACCTGCCTGGTGAAGTGGGCATTGACCACGTTGCACAGATAACGGATCTCCTCGTCGCTCATGCGCGCCTCGCGCGGGCTGCCCTTGTGCTCCACGTCTGTGGTGCCGATGAGCGAGAAGTCCTGCTGATAGGGAATGACGAAGACGATACGCTTGTCCTCGTTTTGCAGTATGTAGGCCTCGTCGCGCTCGTGAATGCGCGGCACCACCATGTGGCTGCCCTTGATGAGGCGGATCCCGCGCGGGGACTTCTCATGCAGCCCCTCGTCATAGAATTGCTTGACCCAGGGGCCAGCGGCGTTGACCAGACAGCGAGCGGTCACGGTGAAGCGCTCTCCCCCCTCCCGCTCCAGGGTGACCCGCCACTCGCGGCCCTGGCGCTTGGCCTCGACACAGGCGGTGCGGGTCTCGATGCGAGCGCCCTTGTCCCGCGCCATCATGGCATTGAGCACCACCAGGCGGGCGTCGTCGACCCAGGCGTCTGAATACTCGAATCCCTTGCGGATCTCCGCCTTGAGGCCGTCATTGGGGGCAAAGCGCAGGCCAATGCTCCCCTTGAGGCGATCGCGTTTGGCCAGGTTGTCATAGAGGAAGAGGCCGGCACGGATCATCCAGGCCGGGCGAAGATGGGGCCGGTGCGGCAAACGAAAGCGCATGGGGCGAGCGATATGGGGCGCCATACCGAGCAGGACTTCGCGCTCGGCCAGGGCCTCTTTCACCAGACGGAACTCGTAATGCTCGAGGTAACGCAGGCCACCGTGGATCAGCTTGCTGGAGTTGGACGAGGTGGCCGAGGCGAGATCCCGCGCCTCGAACAGGGCAACCTTGAGCCCCCTCCCTGCGGCATCGGCGGCGATGCCGACCCCGTTGATGCCGCCGCCGACGACGACCAGATCATAGTGCTCGTTCATGTTCACCTTCATTTCGTTTTTATGATTTGACGCATACCCGCGTTTGATTTCGCTCATTTTAGAACACAAAGGAAAATCAAACGAACATTATTGCGCGAAAATGTGATCGAAATGGGGGTGTCGTTTGCCAGGATGCAACAGAGTATCAACGCAAGGAGGAAACAGCAGGAAGGGAAGCGGAGGGAAGGAAGAAGCCAGGGGCATAGCCCCCGGCCAAGAGATCAGCAGAGATGGCACTCGACTTGGTGGCTGGCGAGGATGCGGGCCAGCTTGTCGGGCGGCGGTTGGTCGGTAAAGAGGGCATGCACCTGGCTGATGTTGCCGAGGTTGACCATGGCATTGCGGCCAAACTTGGTGTGGTCGGCGGCGAGCAACACCTCACGGGAATACTGGATGATGGCCTGAGCGATCTTCACCTCGTGGTAGTCGAAATCGAGCAGAGAGCCGTCGAGATCGATGCCCGAGATGCCGATCACGCCGTAGTCCATGCGAAACTGGCCAATGAAGTCCCGGGTCGCCTCCCCGACGATGCCGCCATCCCGGTTGCGGATCTCGCCCCCGGCGATGATGACGGTGAAGTCGTCCTTGGCCGTCAGTATGCTGGCCACATTGAGGTTATTGGTGACGATACGCAGCTCTCTGTGTCCGAGCAGGGCGCGAGCGACCGCCTCCGTGGTGGTCCCGATGTCGATAAAGAGCGACGAACCGTCGGGAATGTGGGCAGCCACGGCCTGGGCGATGCGCTCTTTCTCCTTGAGTTGCATTACCTTACGGGTGGTATAGGCGGTGTTGACGGTACTGGAGTGGAGCGAGGCCCCACCGTGATGACGACGGATCTTGTTCTGCTCGGCCAGATCGTTGAGGTCACGCCGGATGGTCTGGGGGCTGACATCGAAATGCGTTACCAGATCCTCGGTCGAGACAAAGCCCTGCCGGGTGAGGACATCCAAGATTTCCTGATGTCGTTGTGTTTGCTTCACCTGGATCCTCCCATGTGATCGAAAAAGGCCCCGCACACGGCGGGGCCTTTGCAGTCTACCCCAACCCGAGTGGGCGAGGTAAGCCAACCATCACGTTTTATGCCTTCTGGGCCATCATCTCATTATCGTGCTTGAGGGTCAGGCCGATGAACAGGATGGAGAGTACGCAGGAGGCGGTCAGCAAGACGAAGCCGCCATCCCAGCCGAAGTGGTCAACGGTGTAACCCAGCACGGCGTTGGCCGCCACGGCGCCACCCAGGTAACCGAACAGGCCGGTGAAGCCAGCGGCGGTACCGGCAGCCTTCTTCGGCGCCAGCTCCAGGGCGTGCAGGCCGATCAGCATGACGGGACCATAGATGAGGAAGCCGATGGCCACCAGCGCCAGCATGTCGACGGTCGGATTGCCAGCCGGGTTGAACCAGTAGACCAGCACGGCCACGGTGACCAGGCTCATGAACAGGATACCGGCCGGGGCACGACGACCCTGGAAGAATTTATCCGACATCCAGCCACACAGCAGGGTGCCCGGGATCCCCGCCCACTCGTAGAGGAAGTAAGCCCAGGAGGTCTTGTCCACGGAGAAGTCCTTGGCTTCCTTCAGGTAGGTGGGCGCCCAGTCCAGCACACCGTAGCGGATCAGGTACACGAAGGCGTTGGCAATGGCGATGTACCACAGCAGCTTGTTGTTGAAGACGTACTTCATGAAGATCTCCTTGGCGGAGAGCTCCTTTTCGTGCTCGGCGCTGTAGTCGGCCGGGTAGTCGTTCTTGTACTCCTCAACCGGGGGCAGACCGACCGATTGCGGGGTATCGCGCATCACGAAGAAGGCGATCACGGCGATGGCCGCCGCAGCAGCAGCAGGCACATAGAAGGCACTGCGCCAGTCGTTGAACCAGCCCATGCCAAGAATAAAGAGCGGGCCAATCATGCCGCCACCCACGTTGTGGGCCACGTTCCACACCGATACGATGCCGCCACGCTCCTTGTGCGACCACCAGTGCACCATGGTACGACCGCAGGGAGGCCAACCCATGCCCTGAGCCCAGCCGTTGAGGAACAGCAGGACAAACATGATGGCAATGCTGGAGGTGGCCCAGTGCATGGTCCCCATACAGAACATGATGGCGGCCGAGAGCAGCAGACCCGCAGAGAGGAAGTAACGGGCGTTGGATCTGTCCGACACGTTCCCCATCAGGAACTTGGAGAGGCCGTAGGCGATGGACACCCCGGAGAGCGCCAGACCCAGATCGCCGCGGGAGAAACCCTGCTCGATGAGATAAGGCATGGCCAGGCTGAAGTTCTTGCGAACCAGGTAGTAGCCAGCATAACCGAAGAAAATACCGAGAAAGATCTGCCAGCGCATCCGTTTATAGAAGGGGTCGACCTTGTCGGCAGGCAACCTGGCAATGTGCGGTGCCGGCCTGAAGAGACTGAGCATGTTGAGCTTCCTGTTTGTTGTTGTGATTGAGGGTAGAGGCTAATCCGACACGAGCGGACCTTACCGATTCGAATTCGCGCTCATTATGCTCATAAAGGAACATTAATTCTGTGACGCACGATGAATTATTACAGTTTCATTACTCCGATGAGTCCATTATCAATAACAACAACCCCGCTGAAGACCGCATAAACACTGGGACTTATACCCCTTAATAGATACATGGCTACCCCGTCATTTGCGTATGGTCACATTTTGTTAGCATTCTGTGCGATCTCGAGCACACTTCCTCTCAGAACACTCTGACAACGGTACCAGCGAGGGAGTAAGGTTAGCGCATCCCGAATACGCGCATAAAAGAACACGCAAGATTGCGCATTAAACCAACAACGAAAAAACGTTTTCGGGTCCGAAAGAGAGCAAGACACACGATCAATAAAGGAAAACGTCTGGTGGAGAACCGTCTATGAGCATACAGAAACCGAGTACCCTCTCCGGCGAACTGTTCGCCGAGTTTATTGGCACTGCCCTGCTTATCTTCTTTGGGGTAGGCTGCGTGGCAGCACTGAAGTTGGCCGGCGCCAGCTTCGGCCTGTGGGAGATATCCATCACCTGGGGCATGGGATGTGCCATCGCTATCTACGTGGCTGGCGGCATCTCGGGGGCCCATATCAACCCGGCCGTCACCATCGCCCTGGCCGCCTTCTGCGGCTTTGACAAGCGTAAAGTCGTCCCCTACATCATCGCCCAGGTTGCCGGCGCCTTCGCCTCGGCCGCCCTGGTCTACTTCCTCTACAGCAGCCTCTTCATCGAGTGGGAAACCACCCACAACGTGATCCGCGGCAGCCAGGAGAGCCTGACGCTGGCCGGCACCTTCTCGACCTACCCGAATGCCGCCCTCTCCAACCTGCAGGCCTTCTTCGTCGAGTTCTTCATCACCGCCGTGCTGATGCTGGCCATCCTGGCCATCGGCGATCCCAACAACGGTGCCCCCAAAGGCTTTGCCGGTGCCCTGCTGATCGGCATCCTGATCGCCGTGATCGGCGCCTCCTTCGGCCCTCTCACCGGCTTTGCCATGAACCCGGCTCGTGATTTTGGTCCCAAGCTGTTCGCCTTCGTGGCCGGCTGGGGTGACATCGCCCTCACCGGTGGCCGCGATAACCCCTACTTCTGGGTCCCCATCCTCGGCCCCATCTGTGGAGCCCTCTCGGGCGCCGCCCTCTATGTGAAGGTGCTGGCCCCCTGCGTACCGGGTAACCGCGTCGCCGCCGAAGAGGCTGCCAAGCTGTCTAATAACGAAGAGGCCGCTGCCTAAGCGGGCGGCCCCACAACAAGTCGAAAGTGGAGAACATCATGACTGTTCAACAGAAATACGTCGTCGCTCTGGATCAGGGAACCACCTCATCACGCGCCATCGTCTTCGATCAGGATGCCAACATCGTCGGCACTTCCCAGCGCGAATTCACCCAGCACTACCCGAAGGCGGGCTGGGTAGAGCACGACCCGATGGAGATCTGGGCCACCCAGTCCTCCGTCTTCACCGAAGTGCTGGCCAAGACTGGCCTGCACAGCGATGAGATCGCCGCCATCGGCATCACCAACCAGCGTGAAACCACAGTGGTGTGGGAGAAAGCCACCGGCAAACCCATCTACAACGCCATCGTCTGGCAGTGCCGCCGCACCGCGGCCATCTGTGAAGAGCTGAAAGCCCGCGGCCTGGAAGAGTACGTGCGCGAAAACACCGGCCTGGTGTTGGACGCCTACTTCTCGGGCACCAAGGTGAAGTGGATCCTCGACAACGTCGAGGGTGCCCGCGAGAAGGCGATGAATGGCGAGCTCTTGTTCGGCACCATCGACACCTGGCTGGTGTGGAAGATGACCAACGGCGAGGTGCACGTCACCGATCCGACCAACGCCTCGCGCACCATGCTCTATAACATCCGCGACCTGAAGTGGGATGAGAAGATGCTCGACGAGCTCGGCATCCCCCTCTCCATGATGCCGGAGGTGAAGCCCTCCTCCTCCATCTATGGTCACACCACCCGTGGCGGCGGTACCCGTATCCCCATCGCCGGCATCGCCGGTGACCAGCAGGCCGCCCTGTTTGGCCAGCTCTGCTTCGAGAAGGGGATGGCCAAGAACACCTACGGCACCGGCTGCTTCCTGCTGATGAACACCGGCACCGAGCCGGTCCGCTCCCACAACGGCCTGTTGACCACGGTCGCCGTCGGTCCCAAGGGCGAAGTGAACTATGCCCTGGAAGGGGCGGTGTTCATGGGCGGCGCCACCATCCAGTGGTTGCGCGACGAGCTCAAGATCATCCACGATGCCCGCGACACCGACTACTTCGCCTCCAAGGTGGGTGACACCAACGGCGTCTACCTGGTACCGGCCTTCGTCGGCTTGGGCGCCCCCTACTGGGACCCGTATGCCCGCGGCACCATGGTCGGCCTCACCCGCGGCGCCAACCGCAACCACATCATCCGTGCGGCGCTGGAATCCATTGCCTACCAGAGCCGTGACGTGCTGGACGCCATGCAGCAGGACTCCGGCATCAAGCTGGCGGCCCTCAAGGTGGACGGCGGCGCCGTGGCCAACGACTTCCTGATGCAGTTCCAGTCCGACATGATGCACACCCCTGTGGTGCGCCCGACCCGGATCGAGACCACCGCCATGGGCGCCGCCTTCCTGGCTGGCCTCGCCGTCGGCTTCTGGGAGAGCAGCGACGAGCTGAAGAACAAGTTCAGCGTGGACAGAGAGTTCATCCCGCAGATGGATCAGGAAGCGCGCGACAAGCTCTATCGTGGCTGGCAGAAGGCGGTCGATCGTTCCCGCCGCTGGGCAGAAGAGGAATAAGTAAAATAGGGTGAAAAACCAAGAGGGAGGCGCTATGCCTCCCTCTGTTATTTCACCCCTGTCGGCCGGTCAGCGCCGCATAGCGGCACTCGGGGAAGCGGGTACAGGTCATGAAGTAATGACCCGCCTTGGGTCCCTTGCGCGCCAGCCGCTCCACCAGCGGGGCATCACAGCGCGGGCAGGTCTGCTCGATACGGGTGATGGTCGGTGCACGCTCTTCGCGGGTATCGCCAATCAACTCGGGGTTGAGGGTCGGCTCGCGGCGCCCACCGGTATCGATGCCGTCGAGCAGCAGTGGGCCAAATTGCGGCTCGTCAGCAAACTCCCGCTCATGATGGGTACCCAGGGGGGCCATCGTCGCCGCTTCTGGCTCCTCTTCTTCACCCAAGCCCAACTCTGGCTCCAGGTAGTAATAGATCTGGCTACGCAGCCGCGCCACGTCGTACTCGTCGGCCAGCGGGATCGCCAGCAACGCAAGACCGGCCGCCTTGCAGGCGAGGCGCCGAAAGTCCGCTGCGTGTCCCTCTTCTTCTTCGATGACGATGCCGCACAGGGGAGTCCCCTCCTCCCGGTCGATCAGCACATAGTCGAGATCCCAACAGGTGAGCTCATCGCTGGCCCGCTGCCACTTGCGCGCATTGAGGCGCTCGCTCGGGGCCAGTACGTTGGCCAGATTGACCTTGCACAGCACGCGCGCATCCTGCCCGACCGCCTCTTCGAGGGCATCGAGCAGCGCCAGCTCGTCAGCCTCGAGCACCCCATCCTGACGCTGATAATCCGACGGTGCGCCGCCACGGCGCATCCACCATAGCAGTCCCGCGACCAGTAACATCAGCATCGCTAACCAGACCAAGCCCATGACTCCTCCTGCCTTCACGGCGATTGGGCTAAAAAAACGGGCGATACTCTAGCATGCACCCGTGAGCCTGTCAGTGACTGACGCACGGCGTCCACCACGCCATGACCGCCACTTTTTATGGTGGCAGTGCTTCATATGGCGCGCCCCCACAGGCACAATGAGACTATTCACGACAAGGAGGAGCGTATGAACAAGCAACTGGTTATCACCGTAATAGGCCCGGACCGCCCGGGGATCGTCGAATCTCTCGCCAAGGCCGTCAAAGAGGTCGGTGGAAGCTGGCAGGCCAGCTCCATGAGTGAGCTGGCCGGACAGTTTGCGGGCATCTTGCAGATCATCCTGCCTCAGGAGGGCGTGACACCGCTGCGTACCGCCCTGGCGGCCCTGCCGAGTCTGCAGATCACCCTGGTCGAGGGTGAAGAGCATGCCCAGCCCCAGCAGCAGTTGATGATGACGGTCACCGGTAATGATCGCCCCGGTATCGTCGAAGAGCTGGCCGCGACTCTGCACCGCCTATCGGTCAACGTGATCGATCTCACCACAGGCTGTGAGCCCGCCCCTCACTCGGGTGCCCCCCTCTTCTTTGCCCACACCCTGGTGGCCCTGCCCGAGACCCTGGATCAGGAGACACTGATCGAAGCGCTCGAGTCCCTTTCCGATGACCTCATGATCGACATCGATCAGGATGAGGAAGCGTGATTTCATAAAAATGCAACACGATTGTCATACAAAAAGCAGCCCGAACGGTACTTCAGAGGCAGAGAATGAGCACGGATCAGTCGTTTGTAGATAAAGAACTCAGCTGGCTTGCGTTCAACGAGCGGGTGCTTCAGGAGGCGATGGACAAGACGGTCCCCCTCATCGAGCGGGTTCGCTTCTTGGGGATCTTCTCCTCCAATCAGGATGAGTTCTTCAAGGTACGGGTATCGGATGTAAAACGCCGCATCCTCATCAACGAGGAGCACGGGGGGGATGAGGCGGCCAAACTGCTGCTGCGCGCCATCCAGCAGAAGGTGCTGACCCTGGGCGAGGCGTTCGATGCCACCTACCGCGAGTTGCTGCTGCAGCTCGCCCGCCACAGCATCTTTCTGGTCAATGAGAACCAGCTATCGGAAGCCACTGTGGAGTGGATGCGCAGCTTCTTCCGTGAGAAGGTGCTGCGCCACATTACCCCCATCCTCCTCAACAAGGAGGTCAACCCGGCCAAGTTTCTCAAAGACGAGCGCACCTATCTGGCCGTCGAGATGAAGAAGCAGGGGCAGGTGATCCAGTATGCCCTGGTCGAAGTGCCCACCGACGATCTGCCGCGCTTCTTCCAACTCCCGCCCGAAGGCTCGCGCCGCAAGAAGCAGATCATCTTGCTCGACAACATCATCCGCCTCAACCTCGATGCCATCTTCAAGGGCTTCTTCGACTACGACGAGATCGCCGCCTACGCGGTCAAGCTGACCCGCGACGCCGAGTATGACCTCTCGGATCAGCTCGATTTGAGCCTGGTGGACAAGATGAGTGACGGCCTCAAGCAGCGGATCACTGCCATGCCGGTGCGCTTCGTCTATGAGCGGGAGATGCCGGCGGCCATGATAAGCTTCCTCAAGCTCAAGCTACAGATCAGCTCCTACGACGCCATCATCCCCGGCGGGCGCTATCACAACTTCAAGGATTTCATCGGCTTCCCTAATGTCGGTCGGGATTATCTGGAGAACCCCAAGCTGCCGGCGCTGGATTGCCGCGACTTCGATGGCTTCGTCAACGCCTTCGATGCCATCCGCGAGAAGGATATCCTGCTCTACTATCCCTATCACAAGTTCCACCACTTCACCGAGCTGGTGCGCCAGGCGGCCTTCGACCCTGCGGTCACCGCCATTCGCATCAACATCTATCGGGTGGCCAAGAAGTCGCGCATCATTCACTCTCTCATCGACGCGGCCAACAACGGCAAGAAGGTGACCGTGGTGGTCGAGCTGCGCGCCCGCTTCGATGAGGCGGCCAACATCGACTGGGCCAACATCTTGACCGATGCGGGGGTCAGGGTGGTGTTTGGGGTGCCCAGCCTCAAGATCCACTCCAAACTCTGCCTCATCACCCGGATAGAGAACGGGGCGCCGGTGCGCTACGCCCATATCGGCACCGGTAACTTCAACGAGAAGACCGCCAAGATTTACACCGATTTCTCCCTGATGACGGCCCATCCCGAGATCACCGCCGAGGTAGAGAGCGTCTTCGAGTACATCGAATACCCCTATCGGCGCTACAAGTTCAACCACCTGCTGGTCTCCCCCATCAACAGCCGGCGTCAGCTGTTTCGTCTCATCGACAACGAGCTGGCCAACGCCAAGGCGGGCCTGCCCTCCGGCATCTTCCTCAAGATCAATAACCTGGTGGACAGGGATCTCATCAACCGCCTCTATGCCGCGGGCCAGGCCGGGGTACCCATCCAGATGATCATCCGGGGCATGTGCGCCCTCAAGCCAGGGGTACCAGGCCTGAGCGAGAATATCAAGGTGATCAGCATCATCGATCGCTTCCTCGAGCACCCCCGCGTCATGGTCTTCCATAACAAGGGCGCCTCTCAGCTCTATATCTCCAGCGCCGACTGGATGAGCCGCAACATCGATGGCCGTATCGAGGTGGGGACCCCGGTCTACGACGATCGCCTCAAGCAGCGCATCCTCGATATCCTGGATCTGCAGTGGAACGACACCACCAAGGCCCGCGTCATCGACGCCGAGCAGAAGAACGAGTATGTGAAGCGGGGGAACCGGCGCAAGCTGCGCAGCCAGGTGGCCATCTATGAATACCTGAAACAATGCGAGGAGAAACAAGGTGGACAATAGCCTCTATGCCGCCGTGGATCTTGGCTCCAACAGTTTTCACATGATCATCGCCCACCTCAGTGAGGGGCGCTTTCGCATCGTGGATCGCATCAAGGAGCGCGTGCGCCTGGCCGAGGGGATGGATGAGCACAAGCGGATCAGTCCCGAGGCGATGCAGCGGGGCCTCGACTGCCTCGCCCTGTTTGCCGAGCGGCTCACCAACCTCCACCCGGAGCACGTGCGTATCGCTGGCACCTACACCCTGCGCCGCGCCAGCAATGCCCACGAGTTTGTGCAGCAGGCCAGCCGCCTGCTGCACCACCCTATCGATGTGATCAGTGGTCAGGAGGAGGCGCGCCTCATCTATCAAGGGGTCGCCCATACCCAGCATGTGGAGGGGCAGGTACTGGTGGTGGACATCGGCGGGGGGAGCACAGAGCTCATCATCGGCGAGGGCTTCACACCGCACGCCCTGACCAGCCGCAAGATGGGATGCGTCAGCTTTACCCAGCACTTCTTCTCCGACGGCAAGCTCGGTGAACGCCAGTTTACCGCCGCCATGCTCGAGGCCCAGCATCAGCTCGACCCGATCCGCGAGCAGTACCACACCCTGGGCTGGCAACGCTGCCTCGGCAGCTCGGGCTCCATTCGCACCGTGCACGATGTGCTGGTACAAGAGGGGCTGAGTGAGGGGGGGATCACCCTGGGCGCCCTCGAACTGCTGCGCCAGAAGATGATAGAGAGCAAGAAGTGCAGCAACCTCAAGCTGGCGGGACTCCCCGAGGAGCGGCGCGAGGTGCTGGCCGCCGCGGTCGCCATCTTGCTGGCGCTGTTCCACACCCTCAAGATAGAGCGGATGGACTACTCGGACGGCGCCCTGCGCGAGGGGCTGCTCTACGAATTTGAGGAGCGATTGCAGCACCACGATATTCGTGAGCGCACCGCTGAGGCGCTCAGCCGTCACTATCGCCTCGATGTGCGCCAGGCGAGCCGGGTCGAGCAGACCGCCCTCACCCTGTTCGATGCGGTACAGGGTGAGTGGCAGCTGCAACACTCCCCCTATCGGGCGCTGCTCGGCTGGGCGGCGCGGCTGCATGAGATAGGCATGGCCATCAACTACAGCGGCATTCATCGCCATTCGGCTTACATACTGCAACACACGGATCTGCCCGGTTTCAGTCAAGAAGATCAGACCCTGCTGGCGGCCTGGGTGCGCTTTCAGCGTAAAGCCCTACGCCTGGAGGAGATGCCCCCCCTGCCGAGCCACGACACCATGACGGTGCTGCGCTGTATCCGTCTGCTGCGCCTTGCGGTTGCCCTGCACCATCGCCGCCAGGATGATCTGCTCCCCCCTCTCGAGGTACAGGTGAGTGAAGAGGCCCTCACCTTGCGTCTGCCGGCGACCTGGTGTGAGGCCAATCGCCTCTTGATGCAAAACCTGGAGAAAGAGCAGCGCTACGGCCGGGAGGCCGGTTGGCCCCTGATCCTGGAGGCGGTGTAACCGCTCACCCTGCGGAAATAGCGGCGGGGCGGCCCATGGCCGCCCCGCACTTTCTGAGCCTCACTGCAACTCGGGCAGGATCAGCTTGGCGATTTCGAAATAGATGATGAGACCGGTCCCATCCACCAGGGTCGCGATGAAGGGCGCCGACACCACGGCAGGATCGATCCGAAGGCGGCGCAGCACCATAGGGATCACCGAAGAGACAGTCGCGCTCCAGAGCACGATGGCGAGGATGGTGAGGGTCACCACCAGACCAATCTGGGGACCAACTCCCAACGTCCAGGCCCGTACCCAGGCGGCCAGGGCGATCGCCACCGAGATAAAGGAGGCCGTGGATAGCTCTTTTTTCAGCACGGTGCCGAGGTTACGCAGACCCACCTCCCCCACCGCCATCGCACGCACGATCGTGGTGGTGATCTGGGTGCCGCTGTTACCGCCGGTACCAATGAGCAGCGGGATGAAGAAGGCCAGGGCGATGGCCGCCTCGAGCTGCTCTTCAAACGCCCGCAGCACGGTGCCGGTATAGGCCTCGGCCACAAACAGAGCCAGCAACCAAGGGGTACGCTTGCGCCACAACTCCCACGCAGAGGTCTCAAGGTAGGGTTTGTCGAGCGGCAGAGAGCCTCCCTGCATCTCCGCATCCTCGGTTGATTCGGACTCAAGAATGTCGGCCGCATCATCCACGTGCAGCACTCCGACCAATCGCCCCTCATGCTCGACCGGCAGGATGGAGAGATCCCGCTCGATGAGCAGCCGCGCCGCCACCTCTTGATCCGCCATCGCCTCAATCCGGGCGATGTCGGGGGTCATCAGATCGCCTATCGGAGCGCCGGGCTCGGCCACCATCAGGGTTCGCAACGAGATGGCGCCACACAGCAACCCCTCTGTGTTCACCACGAAGATGTCACGGGTGCTCACCGCCTGGTCCCACAGATCGTGCACCTGCCGCTTGGCACGCTCGACGCTGCAGTCCCGGTGCAGGGCCAGATAGTCGAGCCGCATGTGGGCGCCGACCGTCTCGGGAGGCCACTTGAGCAGGAGGCGCAGCGCCCCCTGCTGCTCTTCCCGGATGGCGGCGATCAACTGATCCTGCTGCGCACGCCCAAGCGGGCGCAACAGCTCGAGTAGTTGAGCCAGGCTCAGCCAGTTGAGCAGAGGCGTCATGACGCTCATGTGAAGGCGCAATAGCAGGCGCCCTGCCGTCGCCCCCGGCAGGGAGATAAGCAGGGACTCACTATCTTCTAACGGCAGGGTGTCGAAGACGCAGTTGAGCTCTTCGGGGCGCAGGGCCATCAACTGATCGGCGCGGCGCACCGGATTGGTGTTATGGGCCAGCCACCCTTGCAGGGAGGCACGATCGAGCAGTTGATGGGTGTTGAGTAACAGGTGTGTTTTCTTCATCACAGAGTTCTCGTGTGATCCAGGCCAGCCTGGAGGTGCGCGACGCGCAGATGAGAGAAAACAGCCCTTGATGGACGAGCAAGAGATCGGCAGGAAAAGGGTCGCTCACGCGAGACCCGCATCCCCACGTTCCAGCTTTAGCACTGCATAACGTATCCGGGTACCCGGAAGCCACTTGGGTTAACACCTTAATCCGATGAAAACTGTCCTGATCTTGGGCGTCTCTGGACGTCGTGAGATCAGTGGCCTGTGTTTATGCAGGAGCCTCGCCTAACGAGATGCTGCAGACAGAGCCCCGGTGACGGGGCGGCGCCATGATGGGCGCCAGGAGACGGCGGGTCAACCCTGTTAACAAGTCTAGCAATATGTGCTTACACATTGAGAGGAGCGCGAGAGTCTGGAGCCTGCCTCGCATTTCCCTCAAGGAAAGTGTGCGCGATCGGGCAAAGTGGAGTTATGATCTAACAATTCGACGGAAAATCATTGGGTTATCCGTCGGTTCCTGTGCTAAATATCGGGCAGGCTAGTACGGTTGTATCCATATATATGGAACGAAGATTGCTTGAGAATAGGCTCAGCAGAGAGAGATGACTATGTTTGACAACAAGACCCTATTGATTACCGGTGGCACCGGCTCGTTTGGCAAGATGCTGGTCAAGACCATATTGGCCCGCTATCAACCCAAGCGTCTTATCATCTACTCTCGCGACGAGCTCAAGCAATTCGAGATGCAGCAGGTGTTTGACGCCCCCTGCATGCGTTATTTCATCGGTGACGTGCGCGATGCCAACCGCCTGACCATGGCCATGCGCGGTGTCGACTATGTGGTTCACGCCGCCGCGCTCAAACAGGTGCCAGCCGCCGAATATAACCCCATGGAGTGCATCAAGACCAATATTCACGGGGCCGAGAACGTGATCCAGGCCGCCCTGTTCAACCAGGTGAAGAAGGTGATCGCCCTCTCTACCGACAAGGCCGCCAACCCCATCAACCTCTATGGGGCCACCAAGCTTGCCTCCGACAAGTTGTTTGTCGCCGCCAACAACATCGCCGGACAGGACCCAACTCGCTTCGCCGTGGTGCGCTACGGTAACGTCGTCGGCTCACGCGGCTCCGTGGTGCCCTTCTTCCAGAAATTGATCGACCAGGGTGCCGACGCCCTGCCTATCACCCACGAGGAGATGACTCGCTTTTGGATCACCCTGCAGCAGGGGGTAGACTTTGTGTTGCGTAACTTCGAACGCATGAAGGGAGGCGAGATCTTCGTGCCCAAGCTCCCGTCGGTACGCATCACGGATCTGGCTCGCGCCATGGCGCCGAACCTGCCCCACAAGATCGTCGGCATCCGCCCCGGTGAGAAGATGCATGAGGTGATGTGTCCGGCCGACGACTCGTACCACACCTTCGAGTTCGACGACTTTTTCGTCATTGGTCCCACCATCAACTTCAACAATCGCAACAACGACTTCTCGAAGACGGCATCAGGCGAGAAGGGTCGCATGGTCGAATCCGGATTTGAGTACAACTCCAAGAGCAACCCCCACTATCTCACCATCGAGGCGCTCAAGCTGCTCAATCAAGAGGTCACATTCGAATGATCCCATACGGTCGTCAGTCCATCAGTCAAGCCGACATCGATGCGGTGGTTGAGGTATTAAAATCTGACTTCTTGACGCAGGGGCCGGCCGTCCCACGCTTCGAGCAGGCGGTCGCCGATTATTGCGATGCCACATTTGGAGTCGCGGTCAACTCGGGCACAGCAGCATTACACATTGCCTGTCTCGCGCTAGGGGTCGGCCCTGGAGACTGGGTCTGGACCTCCCCCATCAGCTTCGTGGCATCGGCCAATTGTGCCCTCTATTGCGGCGCCCAGGTGGACTTCGTCGACATCGAGCCCGATACCGGCAATATGTGCGCGCTGGAGCTCGAGCGGAAACTGTTCGCCGCCAAGGCGGAAGGCAAGCTGCCCAAGGTGGTGATCCCGGTGCACTTCGCCGGCCTGCCCTGCGATATGAAAGAGATCCACCGCCTAGGCCAAGAGTATGGTTTTCGCATCATAGAGGATGCATGTCACGCCCTCGGCGCCCGCTATCATGGCGAGCCGATCGGCAACGGCCGTTACAGCGATATCGCCGTTTTCAGCTTCCACCCGGTGAAGATCATCACCACCGGCGAAGGGGGCATGGCCATGACCAATGATCCCCAACTGGCCAAGACCATGCACATGCTACGCAGCCATGGCATCACCCGCGAGCCGGAAGACTTTATCAACGAGCCCGATGGCCCCTGGTACTACGAGCAACAGATGCTGGGCTTTAACTACCGCATGACAGATATCCAGGCTGCTCTGGGATTGAGTCAGATGGCTAACTTAGAAACATGGATTGAAAAACGGGGCGAGCTGGCCCGTCGCTACTTCGAAGCCCTGGCGCCCGACCTTCTCCCCCGCTACTTCAATACGGAACGGCGCAGCGCTTTTCATCTCTATGTGCACCATGTCGAATCCGAGAAACGGGCAGCTATTTTCCTACAACTGAGAGAACTGGGTATAGGTGCCAACGTGCATTATATCCCAATTTATCATCAACCAATGCACCAGACTGTGGGCTGCGCACGACACTGCCCTCAAGCGGAAAGGTTTTATGCCGGAGCCATCACCCTGCCGTTATACCCGAAATTGCCAATCATCAGTCAGCATAAAATATTTAAGTCTCTTTCCTATGAGTGCCCCTGATTTCGACAAACCGTTACAATTGTTATTCGGGATAATCGGTATAAATTGGTGATGTACAGATCTAGTTATCACCTGACACCGGCGTCAAACCGGTGTCAGATGATAATTAGATCTTTAAAACCGGTGTCGATCATAAATAAATTGCTCTGCTTAATCCCACTTGAGCTAGTCACAACCGAAAAGATCTCGCGTATACACCTTCTCTTTTACATCAAAGAGTTCAGGATGCATGCGATTAGCGAGAATGATGTCGCACATACCTTTAAATGATTCAATATCAGTGATAACTTTCGAGCGATAAAATTCCTGATTTGTCAATGCGGGCTCATAAACAACGACCTCAATACCTTTTGCTTTGATTCTTTTCATAACACCTTGCACAGCTGATGCCCTGAAGTTATCTGAGCCAGATTTCATAACAAGCCGATAAATACCCACTCGCTTTGGGTTAGTAACAATCACCGAGTCAGCAATAAAATCCTTTCTGGTTGTATTAGAATCAACAATGGCCCTTATTAGGTTACTGGGAACTTTATTGAAGTTTGCTAAGAGCTGTTTTGTATCCTTTGGTAAGCAATAGCCACCATAGCCGAAAGATGGGTTGTTATAATGATCACCTATTCTTGGATCTAAACAAACGCCATCTATTATATTTTTTGTAACAAGCCCATTCTTGTCAGCATATGTATCTAGCTCATTAAAAAAGGCAATTCTCATGGCTAGATATGTATTTGAAAATAATTTTATTGCCTCTGCCTCAGAGTTTCCAGTAAAAAGTACAGGAACATCTTTTTTTTCCGCGGCTTCGACCAAGAGCTTCGCAAAGTAACGAGCCTCATAGATATCAGACCCAATTATTATTCGCGAAGGATATAGATTATCATACAATGCCCTTCCCTCACGTAAAAACTCGGGAGAAAAAAATATTTTGTCATTACAGTACTTTGCTATTAGTTTTTCAGTAAAACCGACAGGAACTGTTGATTTAATAACTATGGCTGATGTCGGGGAAATATCAATAATATCTTGAACGACACTCTCTACAGATGTGGTGTTAAAAAAGTTAGTTTCCGGATCATAATCCGTGGGCGTTGCAATAATAACGTAATCGGCATTTTCATAGGCATTATACTTGTCTGCAGTGGCGTAAATGTTCAATACCTTTTCTTTGAAATAAATGTCTATCTCTGGGTCAATGATTGGAGACTCACGGCGATTAATTTTATCTACTTTTCCACTATCCAAGTCTAAAGCAATTACTTGATTATTCTTCGATAGTAAAACCGCATTCGATAGCCCAACATAACCTATACCGACAACAGTAATTTTCATAACCATCCTTTTTAATTGGGAAAATGATAAAAACTCCGGTACCAATTCACAAAGAGTTGAACGCCCTGCTCAATTGTAACTTGTGGCCGGTAGTTTATCGCATGGTACAAGTCTTCTGTGTCAGACCATGTAGCATAGACATCGCCAGACTGCACCGGCTTCATTATTTTTAATGCATTAACACCTAACGATTTTTCTAACGCCTTTATAAACTCCAATATTTGTATTGGCCGACCAGAGCCTATATTGAAAACTTGATAGGGAGCACGGCTATTTGCTGGTGAGCCTGTAGAACTAGACCATGCTGCATCACGGATTGGCACAACATCAGCAATCCGAATGACACCCTCAACAATGTCGTCGATATAAGTAAAGTCCCGGCTCAACAGCCCATTACCATATACATCTATAGGCAAACCAGACAAAATATTTTTTGTAAATTTGAATAATGCCATATCGGGTCTTCCCCAAGGCCCGTACACGGTAAAAAAACGTAATCCGGTAGTTGGCAATCCATATAAATCAGAGTAAGCATGTGCCATTAGCTCGTTAGTTTTTTTTGTCACGGCATACAGCGATACTGGATGGTCTGTATGTTGGCTAACCTTAAACGGCATGATTTCGTTCAATCCATACACTGAGCTGGATGACGCATATATCAAATGTTTGACGCCTATGAGTCGACATGCCTCTATAATAGATAAAAAACCGGATACATTGCTATCTATATATAAAAATGGGTTATCAATTGAGTGCCTTACACCTGCTTGTGCAGCAAGATGAATTACACGCTCCGGCCTAAACTCAGAGAATATTCTTACTATCTCCATATGAGATGAAACATCAACCTTAATAAAGGTAAAGTTATTATAAATTTTTAGCTTGTCAAGCCGAGCCGATTTCAAGTTAACATCATAATAATCATTTAAATTGTCAATGCCAACTATCTGATGCCCAGCTTCGCACAGACATTCACATACTTTAGAACCGATGAATCCCGCCACCCCGGTAATAATATACTTCATCAATACACCTTAAAATGTATGCTGCCATCACTAGACATATAACGAGTCAGCTGATAGCTCAAAAAACAAACAGCATTCATGCCGTGCTTATTTATATAAGCTTAGCAGTTTTATAGAAAAAAACATAATAAAGGAGAGGTAGTAACCTAATTTACTTTTAACAACATTCAGTGTCATGACAAAATACTTTAATGTCAAAAAATTTCTAGCCTCAACTCACTCATTCGTAAACCAATATATTCATTACTCTGTCATTTTAACATACACAAAATTCAAAGATACATAACAGCATAGATGAAATTATATGACAATAAATGATGTATTCCATTAAGTGGTTTCGTTATAACGAAACCACTTAAACATTGAATAAAGGAAAACCAATTAACGATGGAGGCAATCTTCATGAGATACAGATATTTGCACCAAATATCAACCATGCCTATTATTGGGAAAACACCAGTTGGTGAACGCATCGGAAGGCAGTGTTCTCTCAAAATAATCTATATCACTAGGCGAGTCAATTTCTCCCCATATACCTTCATATGGAATGCAATGGATGTCAATTATTTTACATAACCGATCCAATGTGGCGGTCATGTGCATTTGAGACCGTTCCTCCACCGCCATCATACTGCGTATAACTTGGACATTTCTCCATGCCTGGGGAGTGAACTTCAACAACCCCATATATTGACCATCAATATCGGCTAGGTTATGCGGTTTATTACCAATTTCAAGTAACTTACCTTTTTTGTCGATAATAAATGTTTCAGCATCAGACAATGGGTCTACAAAGCGGCCTGACCATTGTGACAGCCACCTGTCATCATAAGTAATTGAAATAATACCATCGCTGTCAAGCAAAGATGTTATTGCATCAGAGTGATAAAAAATATCCGAGTAGCTAACAATAACATCATCTGAATCAAGCCATGATGCAGCACATTCGAGAGATGACACCATGTTGGTTTCATACCACCGATCATTATGGAACTCGACAAGATCAAACGAATTCAACATCTCATGCTTGTAACCACTAACAATGCCGATCTCACTAATCCCTGCACTACGAAAAGCCGATATTTGATAATCAAGCAATAGCTTTCCTCTCAGCATATTGAGACATTTTGGCCTATCAGAAGTTAAATCTCCCATCCGACTTCCTCGTCCTGCAGCTAGAATCAACCCTTTAGTCATCACTCACTCCAAATAATCGATTCAAGACAAAATCAATATCTTCTTTAAGAAAGTTAACTTCACGCTCGGGATGCCACATAATTCCCATTATTGGATGGACTTTGTGGGAAATAGCCTCGACACAACCATCGTCGGTATTTGCCAAACCAACGTAACCAGGTGGAATACAATCTAGAGCATATTGATGGTAGCTATTCACACACCTAGAGATTTCACCTTGTATGATATGCTTGCAACCTGAGTGGGCGGCCACTGCTTTTAGAGATACCCCCTCCGCGACCCCTAACATTTGCATCCCACGGCATATACCTAATAATGGGACGGATCTTTCTTTAGCCAGCTTTATTATATTTAGCTCGAGAGTATCTCTCTCTGGCTTCTCACCAGGAGTATTGCCTCCACTTAAGACTAATAAATGAGGCTTTATTGACTCAACAATCAGTTCTAACTGATAATTCGATATTCCCGTAGTCAGCAAAAGCGGGGTGAAACCAAGCCTTAAAATCCAGTCAGAGAGTCGCTGATCAAGTGAATTTCGACATTCATCTCTAGTTAAGATGTCATCCAATCTACATGTAACAAGTGCAAACTTCAATTGAAGCTCCTCAGCAAATAACTTCAACCCGTTTCCCTGCACAATCAATCTCGAGACATTTAGCCATAGACCACATTGTAAAACGTCTCTCCCCAGCACCGATAATGGCAGGTATACCTAACTCACCTGCTCGTATTGCCATATGAGAGTTAACCCCCCCCCACGCGGTGATCAACCCCGATATGTTATATGAAAAAATCCAATCGAAACCAGGATCCGCGTTTGGGATGCACACAACTCTCCCGTTTAGTCTTTCTTTATCAAGGGTTGGTGCGACCTCAGATATGATATTTTTTTGTGTTATGAAATTTGGAAGTATATCAGGCCACTCGAAACTATATATTTGTTCTACTTCACTGATTAATGGAGGCAGAGATAAACTGCAGGTATCTTTATATCTTTTTTTCCCTCTAGTGATAGCATCAGCTAGTATTTCTAATGGGTCGCATGCAGCAACGTGCAACTCCTGAAGTGCACGAATGTCACAAAATGCTATGTCTTCGCGGCTAAATCCATATTTCATAGCTAATTCATTAGCTAAAGATAATGCATCAGATAAATTTTTCGTAAAATGGAATTTAGACAGTTCTCTAAGCTCGATACCGGCCTGTAAAAAATCGAACAACTCGACCACATTAGGTTTCAATTCATGCTCAGTCAACAGACACCGCAGCGCTCGCATCTGATGTATGGTGAGGCTGAAATGGCGATTTAACTCAATACAATCTTTCCCTTCCGAGTTCCAATCAAAATATAAATCAGGGTCTTCATCATAACGCTTAGATAGAATGTCATAAGTTCCTGGTCTAAGATGACCATATTTTTTTAAAAAATATCCTTTATCAAAATTTTCTCGATCCAATGACAAAGAACTGGTGATAGTCTGTAAACTAGACATGAACGAATCATAATCACCGCTTGTTAATATACCAACATTAACGAGTGATTTTAATATCTGCACAGACATGAAACCTGCCCTGGCAAGCCCCGCAAACGGGAGTGTTCCATATCGCTTTGCATCCTCTAGTAGCCAATAAATCTTCCCCGCGAGATCCAGATTGGAACTCATGATCTCTTCATGGCGTTCCATTAGCGTTTTTAATTTCTTCTCATCCGAGCGCCAAATACCTGTAGACGGGTCAATAACTCTATTAGTTAACCTCTTCAAAGAATCGGATATACTTATTACATCTTCATCAGAGAACCCCTCAGCCTTCAATACTTGTAACCTCTCATTCAGGTCAGGGGTGTAACAAGAAAATACGATCTCAAACTCCACCTTATCATGAAGAGCAGGCTGTGATTGAAGACGTTTTATATAAAAATCAACCAAGCGCCCAGCCAACTCATCATCTAAATCAGCAGGGATGAATGAGTTGAACGATAACCTTACATCTATATAAGGCAAGCCAAATAAATGAGGCATTAATGGAAAGCTTCGTAAATTTCTGTAACCGTAATTATGACGCTGATATGCCCATATTGAATCAGTAACTAGCTCACGATAAAGACTCAATGCCAGGGGCTTGGGCCGAATACCAATTATTTCAGCAGGATTCCAATCAGGCATTACACCAAAAACTGTTCTCTCACCCATTAAGAAAGGATGATGACAAAATCCCTTTTCTAAACGGTCTTCGATAAGTTTCAGTAGATGGCTCTGTCGTTCTTTGTTCTGAGGTGCCTCTCTTAAGACTAACGGTCTGACCTGTAGAAGCCACAGGCTTTCATCTGCCGTCACCGCGAACTCACAGTCAAGCGGCTGTGAAAAAAGCATTTCTAGTTCGAGGAGCAACTTTCGAACTGAAGAAATTTCTTTAGGAATAGTGATGCAATCAGGCATTACGGCTGCTCCTTGCCAGCAACGCCCACCCTGCCCGGATGTTACAAAACTAGTATCCTCACCCTCATCCCAATTAATTAGATGATATGGGGAACAAGTCGTAGGGTCATGTGTGAAGGCAACACCACTACGGATAACTTGATTTAACATTGGCTGGATTAAAATCTGTTCATTACCATTGCCATGATAAGAATCAATAACTGATGTTATCGCTTCTGGTAACTCTTCAGGCCTGACATTCAGCAGAGAAAGGTATGCACCAGCATTAGAAGAGACAGACGTATCTTCGCTACTACAGCTGGAACGTACAATAAAACGACTAACCTTAGGCAATTCATCATTTATCTTATTAAGACAATATGCAGAATCCGCCATCCACTCGTATGACATAATAACTGATATTGGAGCTATCTTGGCTGAACGAACTAGTGGCATTAACGATTTCAAGGTGTCAGCTTTACTGGAGAAAGTGGCTCTCATATTTATCTCTTGTTCTTTGCAACCCAAGCACGAGTCAAATATGTTGCTTCAATAACATCTAGTTCAGATATTTTATCTTCGACATACTTAAGAAAATCTTCAAACAATTGACTCCCAAGTTGAGCCTGAAGATCATTGACTGACCGCCATGCCCCCATATACCTTTCCTTGCTCATACGAATGCAGTGTCGCCCTTCGAGGTATAAAACATCATCGAAATATGGACTCTCGGATAATCTATCTGCGAGTGTATCTGTAATACCAGAACGACCAGATGAGACTCTTTCTATATCATGCTTGAGCTTACAAAGCTGATTTTCAATATCAACAAGAACTGGATTTTTCTCAATAAGACGAGGATTCCACAAGGCAACAAATAGACCGCCATCCCGCAGTACACGATTAAATTCTTTCGTTGCCTTTTCAAAATCAGCCCAATGGAACGAAGAAGCCATAGTCAAAAGGTCTAAACTGTTACTTTCCAAATTTGTTTTTTCTGCACTGCCAACAGCCCATTTAATCTCAGCCAAGCTATCTGCATTTGAAGGATATGCCTGACCAGCAGCTCGCATATCATCGTTTGGTTCAATCGCGTATGCAGAGCGTACACCTTGTCCACAAACCATCCGAGTCCATATCCCGGTACCGGCACCTACATCAGCAAAGTCAATGTTCTCTACCCTTTTTCCCGTGTAAGAAAGAATTGCCTTCAAAACAGAAAGGCTATAATCAGGCCGATATTTAGAATAGTTATCAGCCAAGCCTGTAAAATCGCCCTTCTTTATATTGATACTCATAATGTTATATCCTCATATTTTATTTCAGAATCAAGAATGTATTCTATTATAGTGTCGAAGTATTTATCCACTGTATCACCGGATTGAAAGCTCAAAGTAAGGTTCGGCGATTGAGGCTCTTCAACAGCGACATCAATCCCAGCCACATAGCGCGTATCGCCCGCTTCATAACTAGAGTAAATTCCTTTAGGGTCTCTTCGCTTTAGTTCTTCAATAGGGACCTTCAAATATATTTCTATGTAATTAGGTAAATGCAACCGATTCCATTTATGCACCTTATGGAAAAGAGAGATTGTTGCTATAACAACGGTAATACCCTGCTCAGACAAAAGCTTGCACAACGCACAGTATCTTAGTGCCAATTCGAGTCTTTTCTGAGCACTATGATGACTTCCATTACTATCACTTTGAGCAAATATCGCTCTTAGCTCATCCCCGTCAAGCATGATAACGGCATGTTCTCTGGATTTTAGAAAACTGACGACGCGTCTTGCCAAGGTTGTTTTTCCAGCGCCAGAGAGACCGGTAAGCCAGATGACCTTTCCCTTTTTTGTCAAAGCTCAAGCCCCCATAATGCTTCTATATGAGGAAATCGTTTATAGAATTTATCTAAATGAGGTGAAATTAACTTTTTTATCGTGTCCTTGGCAACTTGTGGCAACTCATCAATCTGCTCCTTTCTGGCTTCTTGATCTTTCTCAAAGAGTCGCTCGGCCCATGCAGATAAGCCCTCCATGATCAGAACCTCATAATTACTCGCAAAAAATTCTTGCACCTCACGGGGTAACGCCATGAGTTGATACGTGTTAATTGATATACACATTTCATCTAGGTGCAATATGTCTGATATTCTAGAGTTAGAAACGTCGATAGAGCAAAGCCGAATGAAATTTTGAGACGCATTGATTGCAGCTGGATGAGAAGGATCAGGTAGTTGATCATATAGCGTTATATAGATTGGCAATCTATGTTTGTTATCAAAATCGAGCCATAGCGCTTCTCGCAAAATGAGGAGATGAATATCATTGTAAGTATGATGTCTATCAGAAGATTGTTTCTTTGCCAAGCCAGGATTTAAGCCAAGCCACCTATACATTTCCAGTCCGGTAGCGTCAATCCGAGCCGGCAGCAATTCAGAAAAGTCTATACATTTAACGTCTTTGAATTGATCATACAGTGGCACGCCGGCAGCAATCGAATTACATCCACTATACGAATCCAGCACATTGAAGAAATTCCCTAACCATGTACGTCGCCCCTCAGCAGGACAACCATATAACCCAATTGCATTACTATACGACGCGGCATTATAGCAGCTACGCAGATTGTCTAACGGATTTCTTACGACATGAAGCATTCGCTCGCCGGTAAAATATGGAAATACTTTATTTAAATTCCACAGTGTTTTTGGGTAATGTATTGAAAATATATTGACATCACGGGATTCTCCCAGCGCAAGTCGATTATGACTTAATAATTGGTCATTAATATCTGACCTTGGTAGATTGATGCTTGGATGGCGATAGAGTATAGCATGAGCAGCAAGCGTTCCTGTCCTTTGTAAAGATAGCAAGCATGTGTCGAAATACATGTCACAGTACCCCAAAATTACTGTACGTTAAAAAAACAGAGTGAGGGAATAGTACAAGCTCAAGCCTGATATAAAGTCGTCGCCTTCTACAAAGCCCATTTGTATTAACTGCTCAGATATCTCTTTATACCAGCTGCTCATAATTAATACAAAATGCTCACCTGGCACAAGATGGAGCGGCGGAATAACCGGAAGACCCGATATCATACTATTATGTAATGCCACATTGTTGTCGGACCACCCGTACTGAACCCCGTCAAATAGGGCACTTTTGTCGAGATGCATACTACCGGCTCCCGTCCCAAACAATATCAACTTTCTATCAGGCTCTTGGTGAAATAGTTTTAGCAATCTAGCCAGACATGGAATAAACTTATTCACATGCCAATCAAAATCGCAAAAATGACGAACAGTACTGTCCATTCCATGGAATAAATTTTCACGATAACCAACCAAACATTCATGACCGGATGTGCCAATCAATTCTTGCTCATGGAAAACCCAAAATATTTGTTGGTAAAGACGCTCTATATTTATAGATACTTTTTGATTGTCTTCATCATGGATCCACAATGTGAGAGGGGATGAATTAATCATCCAGGGATCACGTTCAGCAAGCACGCCGTCAAACATTCCACTCAATAATGCGGCGCGGCACGCTTTCTCGTCGCCACATAATTGCACAAAAGCCCCACCTCGTTGTCTTAACATAGAAAATACTTTTGCCAGAAGCAACGTCACGGAGCGCTCAGGCACGATCTCTTTCACACGGGTAAGTAGTTCATTGTGAGATATTTTTTTATTGATAATCATATGGTGACATCGCTAACAGAATTTTACGTTATCCAACTACCAGTTTTGCAATGCAAAATAATATGCAACTACCATCTTCCTACATCGTGGAACTATAGAACTTATAAACTGCAGCTTGCTCGCATAAGCACTTAGATGCATGTATAAAAAACGAGCTAAGATTATAAGTTATATCTTAGCAGATATAAATAGCACAAAACGGGGCCTATTGGAACTGTGAATGTGAAGTTCGGTTTCCGATCTCTTCGGCGACACAAAGAAAAGTTGTATTTTCGGTTCTAATGAACACACCAGAAACAGCAACAAAGATCACGGTCCCGCTGTCAGCAGGATGAATATAACGCATACCCTGTAAACTCCCCCCCCCCTCCTCCGGATGATTTCCAGCTCGGCGACTGCATGAGTGACGGTATCTAAGGCCAGATTGTGATTGCCTCAAGACGGCGCCCCTCCTTCCATACGGACGAACTGTCCATCCGCCTTTAATGGATATTATCCCTGTTCGCATTAATTGTATGTGCGTGCTTTAATCCGGTAACGGATAAGGCCCCGTGACTGGGACAAGGAATTGATACAGCCTTCTTGGGCTCAACAGGGGCTGATGGCCCTGCTTGTTCTTTCCATGCCACTACTTAAGGCCGACTCCCCCTGGAGATGGTCAAAGAGCGTTACGATATCAGGGCAGTTTACAGTTGCTAACCTTATTTCTTGGCGTTGTATACATGACTCTTGTATGGTTACTCTTGGTAGCCGGGCTACCTAAGTCATCTATCATTCCACGACTAAACGATAAAGCCAATGTAATAGCTTGAACATTTGGATGATTTGCTTAGCCATGGCAGATTAAAAATCTCATCTGGAGTTAAAACCAACCGTTATCGACCAAAGAATGAATTAACAGCATCAATAATATAGCTTTGCTCGGTGTCGGTCAGCCTGGAGTATAGTGGTAAACGCAACAACCTCTTAGATACTACAGTCGTATTTATATCCTCACCATGAAATCGACCATATAAACAACCTGCGGGGCTGGAGTGTAAAGGGACAAAGTGTGAGGTGACCTCTATATTAAGGCCTCGCATATAGTTAAACAGTGCCTGCTGCTCGCTTTCAGAACGTAAAGTTATATGATAGATATGTGCATTATGCTCTACATGCGCAGGAATCACGGGTGCTTTTATAACGCCACGTCTAGTTAAATCGGATAAACCATTATGATATCGTTCCCATTTATCTCTTCTCTTATTCGTTATCTGAAAAGCATTCTCTAGCTGCGCCAGCAAGACAATGGCTTGAACCTCAGACATAACATAACTGGATGACAGCCTCTGCCATGTATACTTGTCAATCTCTCCACGAAGGAATTTAGAGCGGTCAGTTCCTTTTTCTTGAATAACTTCACATACATCGTAAAAACTTTTATCATTAACTAATAACGCCCCCCCCTCGCCACCTGCGTGTATATTCTTTGTGTGATGAAAACTAATACAACCAAAATGCCCAATTGAACCAAGAGGCCGCCCTTTATAGGTCGACATCAAGGCCTGTGCTGCATCTTCAATTAGCAAAAGATTGTGCCTGTTACAGATATCAAGGATGACATCCATTTCGGCCGACACTCCCGCATAATGCACCACCACAATCGCCTTCGTCCTGGGGGTGATCGCATCTTCTATCAATCTCTCGTCGAGATTAAAAGTATCGAGCCTGATATCAACAAAAACCAATCTCGCACCACGCAATGCAAACGCACTAGCAGAGGTTACAAATGTAAAGCTTGGTAAAATGACTTCATCACCTGGCTGTATATTCATGGCCAAAGCAGCCATCTCTAACGATGCACTACAAGATGGTGTTAGCAGTATTTTTTTAACACTACATATTTCCCTCATCAACTTTTCACATTTGTTTCTGTTAACCCCCAGCCCCAATGTAATACCATCTATATCATCTCTGTGACTGATATAAGATGTTGGGCAATTGTATGGTATCATCTTATGGTAAGGTGTCATTTCATAATAACCTTGATATCATCAACAAGATTGGCATAACTCCTCCCCGAATCAGGCCAAGTTGTCAAAAACCAGTCGGGACATTTTCCACAGAAACCATGGCATTTATAATCATTATTTATGTGCGCCTCTCGCAATTTATTCATAAACTCACCTTGCCACGCATCTTTGAGTGTTGTTTTCCTATAATCAATAAAGCTGGATGCATATGCCCAATCGATTGGACAAAAGGACAGTTCACCTTTGGGGTCTAAACTCACTCGCTCCCACGGATAGAGGCAAGGTCTACGCGATATATTATAATTTTTTTTCGCTGTAGCCAACATTCCAACCGCTGAATGTAAATTTCTAATCAACACCTCATCAACACCATTCTCTTTCCAGAATTCGATAAAATCATCGACTTCATCTTCATTGCCAGGTTGGCGGATGAAACTAACAACGATACGAGTCCTATATTTACCATTCCTTATATGCTCTATCATCCTGATGATATTTCTTCGAACTTGTTCGAGTCGCCCACCACGAATTTTCGTGTAGGTTTCATCTCTAAATGCATCAATACTGATATCAATCATGTGCAACCCACTTTGCAGTAGCTGCTTCATTTTTTTTTCATTCAGAATTGTGCCATTGGTAGTGAGAGTCACAAACGTACCACTATGTTCAACTGCATATTGAATCATTTCATGTGCCAATGGATGAAGTAATGGCTCACCACTGCTTGCATAACGTATATACTGACAGTGCCCATTACCATTATCTCTTATATCATCTACGAGCTTTTTATTTATCTCAGGCTCTAATAGCCTTGCCGCATAATGCTCGGACTGTTTAAATTGTGGATGCGCACAATGGACACATCTTAAATTGCATACCTCAGCAATATCCACAATTACTTGCGATGGAAACTCTGATGAGAGTCGATCATAGAAACCATATTTACTCATACCGCCCCCTTCCTTTAACTATTTCACTAATAACAAATTCACTGCCAGCACACAAAAGTGCATCAATTATGCTCATTTTATTGATAAATCCCGGCCACACTTGCTGATATTTCATATAATCAGGATATGTCACCCACTCAACCGCTATACCTTTTTTTTCGAAATAGCTACTGTCTAAATAATACCTTGCCGCTGGTCCGGATAAATACACATCTGCACACGCTCTTTCGGCTATACATGCCAGTCTTTCTGTTGCATCAGTGAACTCATCTCCCTCTAGGTACAAATCATCAAAAACTACTGGTGTTACTATCCCGAGTAAGCAAGCGATTTTTTTTATGAAAAAAAAGTTGATGTCTGAGATACAATCAAACTCTCTTGCCTGACCATACCAAGACTCAATCTCACTAATGTAGCGCTCAAAGTGCGCGGCTTTCTTATATTGCATCTTAACTGTAGACAGATGCTTCGAGGACCATTTACCATCAACAACTTTAGTTGAGGAAATTGTCTGGCTGCGGGCTGTGTGGCACACCGGTATCGTTAACCACACAGGTCCGTTTGGAGTTGAAATTCTATTACGGTTTCGCCAATCTCGATTAGTGTACTGTACCGAGTCAAGAAGTATGAATTCGTCAACTCGGCTAAGCACATCAAAATATCCAATCCAAGGAATGTAGTTTGACTGGATAATGGCTATTTTCTTTCCCTTGCCGCTCACTAATATACCCTTATTATTTTTTCTGGCTTAACCCCCTGAGAAACAAGTTGGCAGTTTATCTCAGGCCAGTAATCAGAGGCGACAAATATTACGTCGACATCACTAGTCACCTCAGAGGAGAACCGTTTTATTTCCCTACCTAAAAATGTTTCGCCATGTTTTTTTTCATTGTTGTCAAAGAAACATTTAACCCTTATGACCTTACCTGATGATAATTTCTCAGCCTCTATTCTGTCATAAAATTTTTCCGCGCCGCTACCAGTCCCAAAGATTGCTATATCAAGAGGGCTTGAATCACCGAAACGATGATAGAACTCATCCGGAAGGTTTCGTTCAAACTTATATGTTGCTTTATCAGAAAATTCGCTCTGCAACATGTATCCTCTTATTTTGGGGAGCAATAAATCTATATTGTGATACCTATTTACATATTCAGAGCAACTGATGGATTTTCTCTGCAAAAAACCATCATCGAAAACCTCAAACAATATATCTAAGATATCTCTCCTCTGAGGGGGTTCTTCACCGATCATCATAAGATAAAGACTTGAACCCTCATCGAATTCATCTGTTGCTTCATCTAGCCACACCCCTTTAACTAGGCGGCGCAATCCCTTGGCACTGGAATCTATGGCTAAAACAGGCAGGCCCATCATTGCAAGATGATACGCGGAAGACCCCATGGCGACTGCGAAATGATACTTTTCAACACCAACACATCCATATATTTCCGTTTCACTCATTTTCCCTAAAAATCTAATATTTAACCTATCCCCCACCTGTTTAGCGTATGACTTAAGCTCGCGTTCATATATCTCAGCCCCATACCCGATCAAGTCAAAACAGATCGTTAAGTTTTTATTTTTATCAAGAAGATCGAGCAGACTATCAATAAACTTAAAAATACTTTCATTCTTAAAAAAATCAAAACGACCTAGCCAAAGCACTCTTAATATATTTTCTGGAGTTGTGACCTGATAATTGATGCTATAAGCCACAGGCTCGACCGGAACCGTCGCTAATGCACGATGTTGAAGACATAGGGAAAAATAATTTTCATTGTATTTCCTAAATATATCATTCGGATACCAAATTGCCTTGTCGTGGTCTAACTTAGAAAGCAAATCGCGCTTGTAGTACCATAGCCTGTCTATTTTCTTTGGTTTAAAGGCACGTGATGCATTAAGCCCCGCTCCGGGCTCCCATAGGCTCCATGCTTCCGGATGCAACATTCCCGTTGATATATGAACTCGTTTATCACCATTAAAAACATGCATTGCCTTATGCAATACCTCGAAATATGATGCTAAGACATATATATTCTCCCCTAGAAAATCATCGATTATTTGCTGGCCAAGTGTAGCAAGAGAAGATTGTTCTCGAGGAGAAACAAAGAAATCATCCATTTCGGGAATAATATACGTTCTAACCTTAATACTCTTCGCATCCAACAGGCCAAAAATTACAGAATCTTGATGACCAACTACAGCAACGGAGTCGCCCAGACCCACAAGATAATCAATGAATCTACAATCAAAGGTTTCAGCCCCCCCTAGGCTTTTACTGAGATCAAATATAACGAAATTCATACCCCCCCCTACAATTTATAGTTGACATCATGCTAGACACGCCCAGTAAACAACATCAAGCCAAGCCATGTTGTTGAAATTTCTATTAACTAATTAAAGCCACCGACTATTACTTATCAGTTTAAAAATACAATTTCTTCTGAATACTTCATTGACAATGTTTGCCTTATTTCTTCTCGATAATAGTCAGATGCTATATAAACAGGGACATTGATGGCTTCTATATCGCTCAATCTCTTGATGTTGTAGTCGTCAGAAAACTTTAAGTTTTCATCTACAACCGTTTTGATTTTCTCTCTGTTTTTAGCGAATCTTAAAATGGCTTGCCCTATATCACCAGCACCATACAGCATAACGTCTGGATAGTTTCCGGTCACGTCATCGAAGTTAAACGTATGATTTAACACTGCATCGGTAAATGTGAATTGTAAAACCTGACTCAATAAATTGATGTCATTGGAACAAAGCGTTGTGATCGCATCAATAGAAATCAAAGGATTGTATATAATTTGCTGCGGAGAAACAAATAGATTTTCCTGGCATTTTTTAGCCACAAGGAAAGCATATTGTTCAGCTGCCTGACACTTAACGATTTCTGACAATGAGCCAAATGTAAAGTCACCATCAGTACCTCTCCAACAAAATACTAACTCAACAACTTCATAGTTGTTTGAAAAACAAAGTGAAATGAAAAAATCAACATTATATGTGAAAAGTCCATGTGGGGAATGCTTCAAAGGCAAGCAATGGATCATTAATCCATTCTTCTTTGTAATGTTATGCATTGACGCGAAAACATTATATTGATTAAAAACATGTTCACTAGTTCCAAGATTAGTTACCACATCGTATTGATGAGATAGCTCGAGCATGTGATTATTAAAATCACAGTATATTGTCCCATCGCAGACATCCACAGAATCATATTTCAAGCCTAGATGCTCATACATGATCTTTGTAAAGTCACCATCCTTAAAACCCTTCAATTCCTCATCAATTAGCTGTGCCGAGTTTAATAAACCAAACTGCTGGCATCCAAGTTCAATAATTGAGTTGAAATTTTCAGGAAGGTGACTCTTTATTTTATTAAACATAGCCGGCGTCATACCCATCTCAGGACTCCCGTAACAAGTAATATGAAGTTAGAAGGAAGTGTTATCAGTTCAAGAATGATTCACACTTAACAAAATGCGCACGAAACTATAATTTCAATTACAGTTACAAAATCCATAAAAGCCGCGTTTTTATTGTACGCCCATAGAATATTTTCATGAATTCCGCCTTGGACATTATAATTGATGTTATTTCAAGTTTTTTAGTCCAATACATTATCTCACGAACTGAACTCATGAGACTGCAACCAGATCTCGAGCACCAACAAACCCCAAACATGATAGAAGGTCATGCCGTCAAACTCGTTATCCAGCAACCCAATTAACCGGTTAGGAGCGATAAACTGATGAAGACAAAGCTGACCAGAAGATGCCTGCTGACGCAGTTGAATAATAGCACTCTGCTTAGCCTTATGATTTAATGGATCTATGCTGAAACCTTTTTTAGGCCTGTCTATCCATGCCGCAGGTAAATACCGCTTTGCCAATTGCCGCAACAAATACTTACCCTGACCACGCATAATCAGCTCTGACTGTGCCAATCCCGCGGCAAACTGAGCTACCTCGGTTGATAAATAAGGCGTACGACACTCCAGGCTATGCAACATGCTCATTCTATCTACCTTAGCCAGCACCAACGGCAGATAATTTGCGACATCGGCCTCACGCAGACGATTAAGATACGGACGGCTGTCCATATCGATACGTCGGCGCCATGCCATCAAGTGATCACCAGTGCCGGACGGAACACGCCCGAACAACTGTTCCAACTGGCGATCGGCATACAACAGGATGCGACCTGAATAGTACTCGCGTCCAAGATGCCAGCTACGCGCCTGCATTTGTTGCTCTCGACCCTCGGCTGAGGCTATTGTTTGAAGGTAGCGACCATAACCACCAAATAACTCATCTCCCCCGTCACCGGTGATCGCGACTGTGACCTGCTGGCGAGCAAGCTGCGAGACCATATAAGTCGGTACACAAGAAGTATCGGCATTAGGTTCATCCATGCACCTTGCCAGATAACCTGCAAGCTCAACAAAAGCTTCGGGTTGCAGCAGCTGTTCTGTATGCTCGGTGCCCAGAAAATCGGCAAAGGCCCGAGCCTCTTTATGCTCGCTTTCCGGCGCCTGTTTAAACCCAATGGAAAAGGTTCGTATCGGCTGTTGCAGACGACGAGAGATCAGAGCCACCGCCGTCGAGGAGTCGACGCCACCAGAGAGAAAAGCCCCCACGGGCACATCGGCGATCAAGCGCCGTGATAGTGAACGCAGCAGGAGCTCCTCAAGCTGGTCAACCTGCTCCTCCAGCGGGCGTGACGGCATATGGTCACCGGCACAGATAAAGTGAAAGTAGCGCTCTGCCTGTGACACTTCTCCAGCTACTGCACGCATAAGGTGCCCCGGCGGCAACTTTTTGGCGTGCTGATATAGGGTTCGCTCCCCGACGGGATGCTGAAATGCAAGATAATGGGCGACGGTATCAACCGTAATGTGGGTGGGGAAACCAGGCACGCGACTTAGTGCCGCCAGCTCGGAAGCAAACACTAACAGACCATCAAACTCGGCGTAATAGAGTGGTTTCTCACCAAATGGATCGCGCGCCAGTAGTAGTTCCCTGCGCTCACGATCATAGTAGGCCAGAGCAAACATCCCCTCTAACCTTGTCAGAAAGTCGACCCCTTCTCGTGCCAAGCCGTTTACCAATACTTCTGTATCGGAATGACCCACAAACGATACGCCAACATCCTGTAAGCGCGTGGACAACGACTGATGGTTATAAATCTCGCCATTAAATACGATGCAGCTCTTTTGCAAACCATCCAGCATCGGCTGGTGCCCTGCCTGTGATACATCAAGAATACTCAGGCGACAATGAGCCAGGGCGCAACGACCATCATCTGCCAGCCAAAGCCCACTATCATCAGGACCACGATAGGCAAAAGCCGTGATCATGGCATCTGCCCACTCTGTTAGCTGTTTTGGTGCATGCCGTCCGTTGAGACTCATAACACCGGCTATACCACACATTGCTTGCCTCCGTTTCTCACATTGAACGCAGTGCCAGTGTCTGTTCAGCCAGTCGTTGCGGTGAATAATGACGCCGCATCTCTTCCTGCAGGCGCAGGGAGAGCCCAACCGGTGGTTGCTGCAACAACGCCAAGATGCGCTCACTCATCTGCCGCCACTGACCATGCGGGATCAAGCATCCTTCCTCGACCAATATCGGTAACAGGGTTTCGCGGTTACCTGGAATATCGGTAGCCACTACAGCACAGCCAACGGACTGAGCCTCAAGAATGATATTGGACATGCCTTCGAAGCAGGAAGTTGACAGCAACAGATCGGACTGTTGTAACCAATTGAAAATGTCATCCTGGACCCCCGGCAACAAGATTCGGTCGGCCATTCCTAACTCGGCGACTTGTTCACCTAACGCCAACTCTAGCGGCCCTTTTCCCAACAGGACGGCGTAGACATCAGGACATTGACGTATTACCTCGCTCGCCACGTGCACAAAAGCTTCAGGCGTTTTTTCAGGGGAAAAACGCATGGCGCCGAGCAACACCCTCGCCGAAGAGGGCAAACCAAGACGCTCGCGAATATTTGTTACAGGCTCTTGCTGCATTGGTGGCATGACTGCATTTCTTACAACAGGAATCGTATCTGTAGCCACTCCCAACCACTGGGCGTAAGACTCTGCCCCTGCCCCACTGTTGTTGAACAGTACGCAGCCGGGTAGTGCCATAAATTGATGGTAATACTCCGCCAGTCGGTGGATATCATAGCCAGTAATTCCCGGAGGAATTAAACCCGGCGCCACATTCCGACCGGCAACCAGGATATGTTCAATGCCACACAGCAACGCCGCCATCGAAGCACAGACATTACCATCGTCGAGGTAACACACCAATATTTTTGGACGAAATTTCTTTAGCACTATGTGGCTGGTGATAATGTAGTGCAAAAAACCACTTTCGAAATAGGGGGCCAACATTACGGCCAACTCCCGCAGCTCCCCTGGCTGCGTCAGTTGCGGCCACATGTCTCGGATCGGAGTAAGAAATACAAGCTCTACCCCCGCCTGTTGCAACTGGCTGACCCAAAAATTGTGCTCGCTATTGATCGAATTACTGCAGATTAGCTGTACCTGCCAACCCAGCTGGGTCAGTCCCAGCGCCAGCAACACCATCTGCCGCTCGGCTCCACCTTTGACCAACGCATGGATCCACAGCGTGATCCTTTGTTGTGACTGATGCACCAGAAACTGGCTACGCCATTGCTGCATCAAAGTAGCTAATTGTTGTGGCCAAATGGAATTTGGCTGCGACAACCGATCGTCTCGTGCGGCGACATAGGGCGTCTGAATGCAAAACTCGCCAAATGTCGCTATTTGTTCACATATTTCCGCACCAAACATTCGATAGTCGGAAAATATAATGATGACAATCTCATCAGGTTCATATTCATCCAGCACCTCTGGACCGAACACAGGCAAACCAGCAAAATCTTTACCGACTAAAGGACCCCGCATACCATCAATTAATCCGGCCAATGGATAGGGCGCTTGTAGCAGGCAGTAATGGATATCACCGGAAATTCCCCAACCAATAGCCTTACGTTGCCCGGAAAGTAATTGCTGATGCCATTCTGGTACAAACGCAATCCTTGTATCTGTCAATATAGGAATGCTGGCTACCAAAGGCCGCGCCTGACTCTGACTCATTTATTGCTCCTATTCATGCAGCAGTCTAACGGTAATTTCTTTCATGATACGCGCTAGATCAAATTGTTCACTCTGTTGTGCCAACGCTGCTTTTTTTCGCAAAGCGGCCAATGCATTCGTGTCCACAATCAGTGCTCGCAACGCAGCTATTAGCGCCTCGAGACAGCCACTGGCAAATAACTGACCAAATCGGCCATCTGCGAGAATATCTTTATTGCCACTACAGTCAGACGCCAATACAGGGAGATCATGTAGCAGTGCTTCACCAAGCACCATTGGATAGCCCTCGGCCACCGACGCTGATACGTAGAGATCCGCACTCCGCAGCCAAACTTCACTGTCGTGGACAAAGCCCGGCATCAACACGTACTTACTCAGTCCCATTGTCATGACTTGCGCCGCCAGCGTTGAATACTTTTCACCCTCACCCAACAGGATCAGGTTGAACGGTAGATTCTCCGAACTGAGCCGGTTCAGGGCCAACAGCAGCAGATCGAAGCGTTTCTGGCCGGTGAAACGCCCTATGCTGATGCAGGTAAAGCCGGAAAATGGTCTAGGCATGCTGGCTGCTGGCATCTTGGCTGGCGGAAATGGGTTATGAATGACACAACCGGACCGTAACGGCAAAGCAGTAAAACGCTTGTAGAACCCCTGCTCGACACTACGAGAGACAAAAATTAACTGGTCAAATGCCAGATAAGCTGTCTGCTCCTGCATCTGGCTAGTGTAGGCATAGCTAGAAGAGTGCCATGCGAATAAATCCAAATGAACCCACGCCACTTTCCGTGCCAGGCGACGAGGCACAACACCGGCGATTAACTTAGTGGGATAGCCCTCGTTGTAGGCGACATATAGATCGTAGTTATCCGGTAATATGGCCGCGGCCAGTACTGACGCCTCACCTAACTTGATGGCATCCAGACCATCGACTATCTGTTGCTCGTTGGCAAAGAGGTAATGACGTTGCACTGTCTCCGGCAATGCTCGTAAAAAAAGGCTCTGCCGGTCCCCAAGCAATAACAAATCGATATGATAATCGGGCAGTTTCAGGTTTTTCAGAATGACAGATAGCGCCCGCTCGACACCAGAATTACCGAGACCACTGGCACAAATCAGCGCACGGCGCGGGGCTCGCCCCTCACTTGTTGAGAGAGCCTCTCGTGTTGCCTCACAGGGCCCCTTCGGATTGAACAGATATGCCAATTGTTGCTCACGCTGCGGTAAATCATCTTTAGACAGTATCCGTTCTGGCGCAATCGACAAGGCCTCGAGTTGCTGACGAATTTCGGCAACATACATACTGGCAATCAGAATAAAATCGCAGGGAATAGCCACTAGCTCGGTTGGCGCGAGGACACGTAAGCCCTCGAAGCATTTTCCCTGCCGCTGTGAATCATTATCGGAAAATGCGATAACATCATAATATTTATGCAGCCACTGTTTGTTATTTTGGTACCAGCCTCCCATACCGAAAATAACGACTCTATCTCGCATCGCACAGACCTCTATAATAGCCTTCCAGCGCCTTAGCATGCACCTCCATGGTCGGTGGGTAATGCATGTCAAGCCAATAATCAATCAGTGCAGTCCGGTCGTTAACCAACTTAGAGATTATCTGGCAGCAGGTGGTAACATCCCCTGCGGGAAACACCAGCCCTGAATTATGTTTACTCAGTTCAGGTGCTCCCCCCATCAGGCTACAGAGTACGGGTACACCATGACAAATAGATTCGATAGCGACCTGAGGTAAGTTATCCTCCCACAGCACGGGAACCAAACTGACATCCGCTGCAGAAAATAACTGTGACAACTGAGAATGGGAATAACCATCATGATATTTGACAGAGTTAAATCTGGTTGCCAACAACATTAATCGATCAAAAGCATGCGAATCCGTGTTTCTGGCGGCCACAACAAGATTGACCTGGCTTGCAATTTGTTTAGGTAAAGATCCGAGTACATCAAGAAAAAAATAGAAGCCTTTCTCCTGCGACATATAACCTAAGTATATCAAAGTCAATGGTTTTTTGTTATCGGGATTATGAGGGGTAACAATATTATTAGCTACCTGAGTCCCGATGTAAGTTACATGTAAGATATCAGAACGTACACCAAACTTCCCAGCAAGTTCCTTGACTCGAGCCGATACAGCAAGAACGGCATCACAATGGAGATTTATTGCCGCCACCATACGTTTTCGTCGTGTATAAAAGAATTCAGAAGACGATGTATGCAGTATGGGTTGTGCCATTTTACGATGATGCCATGCCAGAAGAAGGCACAAGACTCGTGGCAACCAACGAGATGAAAAGATCCAGCGATAGCACGCAGGAGGTACCTCGCGTTTGAACTGACGATAGAGCCACTTCAACGATTTAACAAGCAGCTCACGCCGACGATCAATCTCTGGCTGACATCCAACACAAGCCTGACCATGAGCAAAGTCGTGACAGCTAATGTTGCTACCACGCCATAATTTTACCGTCGGACAAAATGGATAATAATTATGTAGAGAAAATATACTTCGACAGTGGGGCAACACTGACTTGATATCCAAGGCGCTGATCGGCAACCCTTCGACATTATTAAAGTGAACAACATCAGGCTGTATTTTACGCAACAACGAAACCCAAACATCATGGGTACGATGCGATTCAAGAACAGCAGGATCATTCCATGCTAAATGGCCTGGCGCCAGCACTTCTGAATTAACAATTTCAAATATTCTGACATCATCATCAGAGTCTTTTTCTGCCCAATAGACGCTCGATTTAAATGGATTATATGACTCACCACTTGAGATGAAATACAATTCGTGACGCCCGCGCAACTGATTGACAAGGTTGCGTATATAAACCGTCACACCGCCACCGCGAGTTGGATTATTAAAATAATCAACCCAGTTATAAATTATTATTCTCATAAACGTCACCCCACCAAAATATATTTGATATTGACGTATCTGACAAACTAACTCCTTACACTCCTATGATAATTTTCATCATAGACAAAGCTGTAATCGATTGAGCCATATCAAATAAACATCTATCCGCATGATTATCGCTGTGTAAATAAAAACATTTCCCTTTATCTCTCCATGGAGGCATCTGATAAGATCACCTATTAATGACTTACTCATCCACAAAGAGAGTAAAAAATCCACGTGACAGCGTGGTGAACTTATTTTGGTACTTTTTATGACGTTATCAACGATAGCGATAGGATAAAAATATAGTTTCATTGTGAGCAACAGAGACCCAAACAAAAACCAATATCACAACCGACTTAACACATAGGGGTAAGCATTAAAGAACTTGATTATTCCGCGACTTACCAAGCCAAAGGAGATAGAGTCAAAAGAGGTACTCGCTATTATAATCTGAGCATTAACAATATTTTTTACCATGAATTGATCGAGTGACAGCACTGTCAATCCATCATGCATTCCAGATTGAGATGTAGTAATGAAGGCATCAGTTTTTATATGCATTTTATCAAGCGCATATTTGACCAAGCTTCCGCCTTTCCCCGCACCATAGATAAAAACAGGCTTGGTAGAATCCAGTATCGAAAAATCATTATGCTCACGGATGGATATGACCTCCCAATTTATTTTCATCGGGATATCCATCTCTAAAAATATCGATAACCCATCACACTTCTGACGCGAAGAAAATAAATACTCGGTAATTAAATCCCCAGTTTTAGTATGAAGCAACCGCATTCCTTTTCCTTGCAAAAAAGGTACTACTTCATAGATGCGGGTATATTCCATCGGCCAACCACCTAACCAGTCTTTCACATCATGGTAGAAATCCATGCCACGCTTCTTCTTATACTCTCTGACATATTTTAGCAAGTAAGCCAAACGAAATGGGTTGTATTGCAGGAAAAAACGAGCCACATACCAAGCCTCATACATCCTGCGCACTATGGCTGAGGATGCGGTATAGCGTTGCTTAATATCATACCAGAACTCTGGTGATTCTGCTGACCAGTCAGAGTCATACAATGCGATGTACATTAACCCACCCGTCTTGACACAAGTTGATGCCAGATCAATCGCTGACCATACAGCCCCGGTGTGATGTAATACCCCCCACGCATACACTAGATCAAATTGCCCCAGAGACTTCATAAACTCAGGATCCAGCACAGACCCCTGCATGACCAGCCAATTTTCGGGTGACTGGCACATGGCGTGCATTCTTTCTGTCGCCATCACCGATTCAGCATCGTAATCGAAGCTAACTATTTCAGCCGCCCCCGCCTGAAATGCAGCCATACTATGAATACCGCTTCCTGAACCGATATCCAGGATCCGTAACCCCCGCAGATCTTCTCGACCAATGAATGACAATAGATGCTGGCGAGCCTGATCGATCCGCTCAGGAGAGAGATTATGGTCAAGATAGCTTTGCCAATTCGCGCCAAACTCAAAGCGAAGTTCCTTTTTCACATTATTACTCATTCAGCAAACCTCTTCAAAGACGAGAAAACACGGCTTTATTCATTAATAGATGAAAAAATTTCAGAGCATTATTAACCGCATCATCCATATCGAAATAGCGATACTCGGCAAGACGACCCAAGGCGATCACATGGGGAAACTTAGTTAACTCATCACGGCAAGTCTGATAATGCTGTTTGGCCGTATCCGTAAATAGCGGGTAGTAAGGCTCGAGTCCCTGTTCCGGCTGATAGTCACAGGGATACTCGTAAACGATACTAGTGCCGGGATGCACTTGCCTGCTGAAATGCTTGAACTCGGTGATCCGCGTGAAGGCTTCTTCATTCGGATAGTTGACGGTAGTGACCGGTTGAAATTGTTCCTGCACCAAATGGCGATGCTCAAAACGCAGTGAGCGATATGGCAGGTAATTACCCTCTGCCGGCAGCAGATGATCGAGCATACCGGTATAGATAAAGGGGCCGTCAAACTGCGCGCCATCCAGCAGTACCCGCTTCTGCTCCCAGTCCAACCTGACACGCTGTGCCATGGGGGTCGACAGCCTCACGTCAATCAGTGGGTGGGCCAGCATGCGATCAAACATGACGGTATAGCCTGCAGCGGGCACTGCCTGCCAGGGGTCGGTGAAGTAGCGATCGTCGCGGCTCACCACCACGGGCACTCTTGCAGTCACCTCGGGAGAGATCTGCTCGGGCGGCACACCCCACTGCTTGCTGGTGTAGTTCACAAACGCTTTCTGATAGATAAAATCGGCCAGTTCACCGAGCAGGGGGTCGGTTTCTTTACGCAGCTCAAGAATAGGCACCCTGGCCCCATCGCCGAATCGGCAGCGCAGGGCTTCAATCATGGCGGCGGCTTTGTCGGCGGGGAAGCAGAGCTCGATGCTGGTCAGATTGAAGGGGATCGGGACTAACTGGCCATCGATACGCGACAACACACGGTGCTCGTAGGGATACCACTCGGTGAAGGCCGACAAGTAATCCCATACGACCTTGTTGTCGGTGTGAAAAAGATGAGGCCCGTAGCGATGTACCAATATGCCATGCTCGTCATACTCATCGAAACAGTTGCCACCGATGTGGTCGCGCTGCTCCAGCACCAGCACCTTCCAGCCCAACTGGCTGGCCATTCGCTCGGCCATCACGGCGCCGGAAAGCCCGGCGCCGACCACAATAGCTTGGTAATTCATGACGCCTCTCCAAAAAGATGCTGGGCCACCGCCGCGGCCTCGGCACGTTTTTCCCACGCCAGCTGATGACGCGCATCGAAAAACCAGCCATCAACCACAGACTCATTGATGAAGCGCTCGAAACGGCCAATATCACCTTGCTTGAGAAAATAGAGCGCAGTGGCAAATCGATAGTGTGCCTTGCCGGCAGCGATGACTGACTCGGCAATACCAAACGGGCGAGCGTTGTCACAAGCTTTTAGTTGATCTGCGAGGACCTGTTCGCGACGGGTGGGCGAGCGCTTGGTTTGCCCTCCAAAGCTCTGGGAATGGATCCGGTAACGGCCATACACCCCCGGGATGCCATCCACGCTCCCTCCGGCATAGAGGGCATTTAGAATATGCCATGGGTGATCGAGGATAATCTTGCACTCCCCATCCACCGCTTCCTGCAGATGCGGATGGCGTCTGAACGCGATCGCACTGGCGTTGGGAAAACAGCCATAGCGGATCAGATGCTCCACACTGGCTTGCTGGGGAATATACGCCGCGTTGTAATAATCACGGCTGTAATGACCCGTCACCAGACCCGTGTCGCTGTCGAAGACTTCAGCTTCGTGATAACAAAGCGCACACTCGGGATGTTGGTCTAGATAATCGGCAAGCACCTGTAACTTGCCCGGTAAGGCTAAATCATCCCCATCGACGTAGACGATGTACTGCCCCTTGGCTTCACCCAGTAACCGTTTCTGGGTTCTGGCCAGACCCATATTGGCCGGGTTCTGTAATGCTGTTAGCTGTGGCCAGTCTGCCGCCAAGCGCCTCATGATGCTCCAGGAGCCGTCGCTCGAGCCATCGTCGATGGCGATCACCTCGAAATCGAACTGGGTCTGCTGCTCGAGCAGGCTCAGCAGGCACGGCTCGATGAAGCGCTCGAGGTTATAAACCGGCACCAGTACACTGACTTTCATAGGCATATCCGCGGGAAAAACAGACAGAAAGGAGAGGGAGAGGGTAATTTTTGGCAAGGCTACCGCACGGTCCCTGTCAACCCTTCTCCCCTTGTATGATTGTTTTAAGGCAAGAGGCGTGCCAGACCAACGTAATTCTTTGATCTGGCTGTAGTTATGTGATGGGCACCCAATATTGGATATCTAACGAACAGCCCGACTGCAGACCATCGGCAGCTCGATGCCATCCCAGAACCAGTCAAATGCCAAGGCCTGCCCCGGCGCCACCACCCGGTCGATGCGCCCTCGAGCTGCCCCCAGGCGCTCGCGCGCCGTCGACAAGGATTCGCCTAGGTAGACGCAGGTCTGCATCGACCAGGGCTGCGTCTGCACCGCTTCCCAGTTATCGGCCACCCACTCGGCAACTGTACCTCCTCCGATGTGTTGCAACGCAGAGGGCGTCGACTGCGTCAAGACGGTGACGCCTGCCAACCTGGTCAGCGCATCAGTACCACCACCGGCGACATTCATCTGACACTGCACCAGCCGCTCCATGGTCAGCCGCGGATCGTCGGCAAAGGGAGCAAACGTCTCCTCAAGCAGACGCTGGCGCACCGCAGGCGGCGGACTCCCCAACCACACCAGGGTGGTAGGTGAGGCACAGGCGAACTGGTTAAAGCGGGTGCAATCGAGCCGTAGCCCCCGCACGGCGCGCTTCCAGCCGTGCTCGTCCAGCCCGGCCAGCCAGTGGCTGTCGATAAGCGCCAGCGAACGGCGATCCGGAAACACCACTTCCTGGGCGTGAGGCGCAAGGGGGATGGCTCGCACGGCGCGTATGGTCTCATCGCCCCCCCAGATAATGCGAAGGGCGCAGCGCGCGCTCAGCCACCCGGTGATGGTCTCATCATGACCGTAGCGGATAAAGCGGGTACGCTGGGCGATCGCTTGCCAACCGGGTTCGGCAAACAGCTCGGCGAGGATCCGGAGCATGGCTTCTTGCTCGGGGTCCTGCCGTGAAGAGAGACGCACCACGCTGGCGTTGCCCGCGAGCAACGCCATCAGCCAGGAATAGAACGCCACGGTCGGCACGTTGGAAGGCACCAGGTGAAACACCACCCCGAGTGGTGCGCGGCCAGCCATGCGGGCAACCTGTGAGGCCTGATTGCGTTCGCGTAGCCAGAAGCCGAAGGCCGCCAGATCGGGCCAATCGCGCCCGACCTGTTGTAGACGCGCCGAGAGCGCGGCCAGAAACGAGATAATAACGGGTGCGGCACAAGGGAGTGGCACAGGCTCAAACGCCACCCAACTGCTCTCTGGCAGTGCCATGGTGACCTCGGGGGCCTGGGTCCAGTCGTCCCCCACCGCCGCGTCGGTCTGGCCGTCTATGAGAAGGTGTCGCTGCATCCCCGTACCTCGGCGCCACGCTGGCGCCCCAAAACCTCGAAATAGTGCCCCTTGCGACCGCATGGACAGTCATCACGGCCCAGCAGTCGCCCCATGTCCTCGGTCAGCAGGGAGTGACCCGGATAGCTTTGCGGGATCGCCGAAAGCACCTGCAGCAGCCCCGCCTGCCCCATCGGCAGCGGCGCGTGAGTCAGAGGATCGCGCACCAGCAGATCGGCAAACACAGGGGCGTGCAGGTGGCCCGCCTCACACTCGACAAACACTGAACCCACCTGCTCGACCATGCCGTAGAAGTTGTGCACCCGTGACAGCCCCAGCCGCTCGCGGCAGCGCCCCTTGAAGGCGGCGTTGTCCACCGCCAGGTGGGTCAGCTTCTTCCAGCCTCCGCTGTGAAACAGCACGCCCTGCTCAAGGGGCAGTGTGAGCCCCCGCTCACGCAGCGGCTCAAGCAGGCACTGCCACACCATGAAGGTGAAGCCAAACAGCAACACCGGCTGGCCGGCATATTTTTCACAAAACCCCTCGATGGCCGACCAGTTGGGTCGCATCTGCTCATCGAGGGCATAGGTGTGATCGCGCCCGAGAAACGACAGCCCCAGGGCACCGGCGCCACGGGCCGAGAAGCCCGCTCGGCTCTGAATGAGAGCCGGCTGCTCCACCAGCAGCATGGGCAGGCGCTGCTTGCCGACAAACTCTTGCAGGATCTTCACCAGCACCTTGCTCTGCAAGGCGGCAGTTTCCCGATCCAGCACGATCTGCGAGGGGGCCCCCGTGGTGCCCGAGGAGGTGAGCACCTTGAACACCTCTTGGTCCGGCACACTCTGCCAACGCGCCAGTTTAAAGAGGCGCGCCGCCAGATAGGGCAGACTCTCGTCATCTCCGGCTTCCCCCCAGCCATAGGCCGAGAGGATGTTGTCGTAAGGGGCGCAGGCCGCCCTGTGCCGGGCAGTGAGGGCATTGAGGCGCCCGAGCAACAGGGCCGCTTTGTCGGCCTGGGGCAGGCCGAATACGGGAGCGCTCAGCAGCTCGTTCATGGGTGCTCCAACAGGGCCAGCAGGGCCGGATAGTCAATCTTGAGGTTGCTGCGCCGTGGCAAGGCAGCCACCGCCTGCACCCGCACGCTGGCCGGCGTCACCTTGAGCCAGTGAGCGAGCGCCAACTGCAGGGCCTCGACATCGCCCTCCCCCTCCAGAGCCACCAGCAGCCGATCGTCGCGGCCGGTGGCCGCCCCCTGCACCCCCTGGGTGTGCAGCCAGGCCTCTACCTCGGCCAGGCTCACCCGCTTGCCATAGAGCTTCAAGAAGCGGCTCAAGCGACCGGTGAGGTAGAAACGCCCCGCCTCGTCACAGCGGGCCAGATCGCCGGTGGCAAGCTGCCAGGTCTCGCGCCCGCGCGCCAGATCCGTCGCCTCGGTGGCATAACCCAGCATGACGCTCGGCCCCTCGACGAGGAGCTCCCCCTCCCCGTCCGCCAGGCCAGGCTCGGGGCGCAAGAAGAGATGTCCCCCCGGAATGGCACGGCCGATGGCGCCGGGGGCCTCCAGCACCTCCTCGTGGCCAAGCCAGGCGATGCGCGGCCCCGCCTCGGTCTGGCCATACATGACGAAGAAGCGCCGCCCAAGGCTTAACGCCTCGCGGGCGAAGCGCTCGGCCAGGGCCGGCTCGAGCCGGCCCCCCGCCTGGGTCAGGGTGGTGAGGCTGGGGTGGCGCGACCAGTCGAAGCGAAGGCGCGAGAGCATCTGGTAGGTGAAGGGCACCCCGGCCACGCTGGTGACCTGGAGGGCATCGACCCGCTCCCAGAAGCCGCGCTCAAGCGGGCTTGCCTCGCACTGCACTAGCGAGGCGCCGGCGAGCAGGTGGCTGTTGAGCACCGACATGCCAAACGAATAGAAGAGCGGCAGGCTGGTAATGGCCCGCTCGCCCCCGTCGATGGCGAGGTAGGCACAGATGGCCTCGGCGTTGGCCTCGAGGCTCGCCCGTGACAGTCGCACCCACTTGCTCCCCCCCGTGCTGCCCGAGGTGGGCAGCAGCACCGCCAGCTCGGGGTGGAGGGTCGGCGCGGCGCGAAGGCGCCGGCACTCCCCCTCCTCGGTCACCTGCACGCTCACGCCAAAGCGCTGGCACAGGGGCGCCGTCTCCTGGGCCGGATCGGCCAACATGATGGCGTGGCCGTCGCGCAGGGCGAGCAGGTAGTGCAGCAAATGGCGGGTTGAAGTGGCAAAGGGCAGATAGACCAGCTGACGCCCGGCCGGGTAGTTGGCAGCCAGGGCGGCCACCCGCTCGGCCAGATCGCCGTAACTGAGCCAGCCGAGCGCCGGGTCCCACCAGGCGGGGGCCGGGTTGCCGGGGTAGAGATGGGCGAGCAGGGCAGCCATCAGATCACCATTCCCCCATCCACCCCGATCACCTGGCCGGTCACGTAATTGGCCAGGTCGGAGGCGAGGAACAGGGCGACCCCAGCCACCTCGTCGGGGGTGCCGATACGCCCCATGGGGATGCTGGCGAGCCGCTCGGCGAACTTCTCGGGGGGGAGCGAGCGCGCCATGTCGGTGTCGATAAAGCCGGGGGCGATGGCATTGACCCGCACACCGCTGCCTGCCAACTCCTTGGCCAGAGAGTGCGTGATGCCGATCACCGCCGCCTTGCTACCGCCGTAGACCGCTTGCCCGCTGTTTCCGACCCGGCCGATGATGGACGAAAGATTGATAATGCTGCCCCGCCCGGCACGCTGCATCAGCCGCGCAGCATACTGGCTGCAATAGAGCACGCTGTAGGTGTTGGCAGAAAAGGTGCGATCTATCTGGCCCTGACTGACCATGCCCAGCAAGGCATCATCGAGAATTCCGGCATTGTTGACCAACACGTCCAGCTCTCGGGTCAACTTGAAAAGTTGCTGAAACCCGGACTTGACCGACTGGGCATCGCTCACATCAAAACAGATAGGCGTGGCCCCAAGCTGCTCGCAGATCTCGCCAAGGATCCCTTCATCACGTCCATTGAGGTAGAGCGTTGCCCCTTCGGCAGCAAAGCGGCGGGCGGTCGCCAATCCAATTCCTCGGGTCGCCCCGGTAATCAAGACTCGCTTGCCAAGCAGTAAGGCGCCCATTAGGCCGCCACGTCGTACTTGGCCAGGATCTCGCGCGCCTTGGCTACCGAGCTCATATCGATGATGTCATCGGTATCGAGCAGGATGCCGTAGGCGTCTTCCAGCTGGGCGATGAGGCCCATATGGGCAACTGAGTCCCATTGGGGAATAGATTGATAGGTAAGATCTTCTCGAACCTGCTCCTCAGCAATGCCGAGCGCCTGTGCAAAGAGAGTTTCCAGCTTCATGTTCAATACCTTATAAAACGAGTGATCTGTGCACGAGCCGTCAGGTAGGCGTCATGCTCAAGCTGATAGAGGCCAATTCCCTGCTCTCCTGTGGCATAGCGAACATACCCAGAAGCCTGATGGAAACGCACCGAAGCCGTGTTGTCGTCAAAGATCTTGCCCAACAGGCGAGCGAGCCCAAAATGCTCGAAGGCGAGCTCGTTGAGAGCAAAGGCCACACAGAAGGGCACCAGGTTACTGCGGTATTCATCGGCATAGATATACATGCCGGGTTCGCAGCTGCCCTCGTCCTTGTCGATGCACGTCAAGGAGGCAACCCCTATCGGCTTATCCTTAAACCAGCAGAGATAGTAAGCATCGCGCCGTGAAGCCTGCAATCGTTCAAACCAAGCCTGCTGCATCTCGGCTGTGATATGGCGTTGATCCAGCATGAGCGAGGCGATCTTGGGATCATTGCGCCAGCCCCGCACCATTTCGATCTCTTCCTGACGAAGCGGCGTCAGGGTCACCCCATAACGCGCCCAGCGAAAATCGTTCGTCATCATCTCTACCTAACTTGCAGTTTTCACCGATTATCCCGATACAATTCAATGGGTTCAATTTATTTACCGCAATTTATTCCCAAGCGTTACGGCACTGGTTTGCGCTATCATCCCCCTGTATCGGCCGGTAAAGGAGAAAGTTTCGTGGCCATCGCCATCATTCCCGCCCGTGGCGGCAGCAAACGGATACCGCGCAAGAACATCCGGCCCTTCTGTGGCAAGCCCATGCTGGCCTACGCCATCAAGGCGGCCCGTCAGAGCGGCTGCTTCACCCACATAGTGGTCTCAACCGATGACGAAGAGATCGCCGCGTGCGCCCGTGCCCTCGGGGCCGAGGTGCCATTCTTGCGCCCACCGGCGCTGGCCGACGATCACACCGGCACCACCCCCGTCGTCATCGACACCATCGCGCGGCTGCAGGCGCTCGGTATCACAAGCGATCACTACTGCTGCATCTACGCCACCGTCCCCCTGATCGAGGCAGCCGACCTGAGTGCGGCCTATCAGAAGTTGACGGAAGGGGACGTCCCCTTCGTTTATTCGGTGGCGGAATTTGCCTTTCCCATCCAGCGCGCCGTACGCATGGACGCGCGTGGCCACGTCACCCCCTTCTGGCCCGAGATGATGGCCAAGCGCTCCCAGGATCTGGAGAAGGCCTATCAAGATGCAGGCCAGTTCTACTGGGCCACGCGGGAAGCCTGGCTCCATGGCCACACCCAAAGCGCCGGGCACCCGCTGCCCCGCTGGCGGGTGGTCGACATCGACACCGAAGAGGATTGGCACCTGGCCGAACTCCTTTACCGCGCCCTGCACGGGGCCCCTTGATGCGCGTCGCCTTTCGCCTCGACGCCAACCCGGCCATCGGCCTTGGCCACCTGATGCGCTGCCTCGCCCTGGCCGACGCCCTGAGCCGGGCCGGGGCAGAGTGCCACTTCCTGTGCCACGAGCTGCCCGAGGCGCTCACGCCCCGCCTGACGCCACACCGACTGCACTCGCTGGGGAACGCAGGCGATCTGGCGCCGCTGGCTGCGCTTCGCCCCGACTGGTTGGTGGTGGATCACTATGGGTTGGACGCCGATTGGGAGCGCCGCGCCGCGCCTCTGTGTGGCCGGCTGCTGGTCATCGACGATCTCGCCGATCGCCCCCATCAGGCCGACGTGCTGCTCGATCAGGGGCCGCTGCGCCAGGAGTCGGACTACGCCCCCTGGCTCAACCCCGGCTGCCGGCTCCTGCTCGGCACCCGCTTCGCCCTGCTGCGTCCGGCCTTTCGTGCCCTGGCCAGGCAGGGGGCAGCTCCCTGGCGGCGAGGCCTCATCTGCTTTGGCGGCGCCGATCCGGCGGGAGCCTGTCTCACCACCTTGCAGAGTCTGGCCCTCACCCCCTGGATAACGCGCCTGAGCTGGACCCTGGTCGCCGGCGGGGCCAACCCCCATTGGGACGAGATAGCCGCCTGGTGCCAGGCCCATCCCGACATCACCCTGCTGCGCGAGTCGCACCGGATGGCGGTCCTGATGGCCGAGCACGATCTGGCCATCGGCGCCGCCGGCGGCATGACCTGGGAGCGAGCCTGCCTGGGGTTGCCGACCCTGGCGGTGCCCATCGTCGACAACCAGGTGTTCAACGACGAGGTGATTGCCCACTATCGCCTCGCCGAGCGGCTTACATTGTCTGCACTGCGCGAGCCGCGTCTGCTCGACGAGGCGTTGACCCGCCTGCACGCCGATGCCGAGGGTTACCGGCAACGGGCCCAGGCTCTGGTCGACGGCCTCGGGCTGGCTCGCCTGTGCGCCATCATGCTGCAACCGGCAGACTACGGCCTGCACCCGGTGGGGGCGCACTGGGCTTGGCGCAATCCCGGTCAGCCCCCTGTGCCCCTGACCCTGACCGGCAACCGCCTTCACTGCGATGCCCCCGAGCGCCTCGACGTCGCCCAGTGGCGCGAGCTGGCACACGCCTTGCTCGCCTTTTTACCCGACCCAGAGCTGGCACTTGAGACGCCGCCCCCCTGCCCTGCGCCCGCCCCCTGGCGAGCCGACTGGCATCTGGGCCAAGCCTGACACGAGGAACCATTATGCTGATCGACCGGCGCCCCATCGGCCCCGACCACCCGCCCTACGTGATTGCCGAACTGTCGGCCAACCATAACGGCAACCTGGAGCAGGCCAAGGCCATCATGCGCCTGGCCAAAGAGAGCGGCGCCAGCGCCGTCAAGCTGCAGACCTACCGCCCCGACACCATCACGCTTAAGAGCGATCGCCCCGAGTTTCAGATCCACGGCGGCCTGTGGGATGGCCACAGCCTCTATGACCTCTATCAGTGGGCCCACACCCCCTGGGAGTGGCATGCCGAGCTGTTCACCCTCGGTCGCGAGCTCGACATCACCGTCTTTAGCAGCCCGTTCGATCACAGTGCGGTCGACCTGCTCGAATCGCTTGACTGCCCGGCCTACAAGATCGCCTCCTTCGAGCTGGTCGACCTCCCCCTCATCCGCTACGCCGCCCAGACCGGCAAACCGCTCATCATGTCGACCGGCATGGCCGACGAGGCCGAGATCGCCGCCGCGGTCGACACCGCCCTGACCCACGGCAGCGGCCAGCTCGCCCTGCTGCACTGCGTGAGCGGCTATCCGGCGCCGGCGGCCGAGTACAACCTGCGCACCCTCTCCCTGCTGCGCCAGCGCTTCGGGGTCGAGGTGGGACTCTCGGATCACACCCTCGGCAGCGCCACCGCCATTGCGGCTACGGCACTGGGTGCCACCCTCATCGAGAAGCACTTCACCAAGGCTCGGGCCGACGGGGGGCCGGATTGCGCCTTCTCCATGGAGCCGGCCGAGATGCAGGCGATGATAGCGGCCGTCAACACCGCCCACGCAGCCCTCGGCCAGGCCGGCTTCACCCTTACCGAGAGCGAACGGGATAACCGGGCGTTTCGCCGCTCTCTCTATCTGATCAAGCCGATCGGCGCCGGCGAGCGCCTCACTCCCGCCCATATTCAGTCGGTGCGCCCGGCCATGGGGCTCCCCCCGGCCGACTACGACCGCCTGATCGGCAAGCGGGTCACCGCCAGCCAACAGGCAGGTCAACCACTGGACTGGGCATGGATAGAACAAGATGAATGAAGAGCTGCTGCGCCATCATCTGGCATTGATTGAGACACGTTGGCCGGCGCTGGCGGCCACCCTGGCCGAGGCGCAACTCGGGGATCTGCAGGTGGAGCTGTGCGAGGGGCTCGGCAGCACCCTGCTGGTTAACGGCATCCAGCTCACCAGCCGCCACGATCGGGTTTCCGAGGCTGAGCTTCAGGCCGCCAGCCTGCCAGCGGCTCGCACCCTGCATCTCTATGGCACCGGCCTTGGCGATCTGCAGCGCACCCTGCTGACGCGTAGCGAGCTCGACAGGCTGCACGTGCATATCCTCAACCACAGTCTGTTCACCCTGGTGCTGGCCCTGCTCGAGCAGGACGATTGGCTGCAAGACCCCCGGGTCGAGCTGACGTTGGCCAGCGACGAGCAGGAGATTGCACTGCCCTTCTTCGCCCTGCCAAGTGAGCTGGTGCTGGCCGAGGATGAGGCGTTTCGTGTCCGTGGGCGTTTGATGAGCGAGATAGCCGCCGGTTTCGTGCGTCAGCGCTTTGACCCCAACGCCCCTGCTATTCGTCAGCGCCTCATCGAGAATGAGCCTCTGGTTGCACAAGACGGCGACGTCTCTAGCCTGTTTGCCAGCCGACCGGGCTCCATCGCCCTGATCCTGGCCAGCGGCCCGTCACTGGAAAAGCACTTGCCCAGGTTGGCGACCCAGATCCCGCTGCACCCGGAGTGGCTGGTTCTCTGCGTCGATACGGCGCTCAGGTCGCTACGCCAGCACGGCATTCAACCCCACGTGGTGGTCTGCATCGATGATGCGCTCACCCCGGACCGCCTGCCGGGCCAGGGGCTCGAAAAGACCCCCCTTGTCTATGCCCCCATGGTGCCCTCTGCCACCCTGCTCAGCTGGCCCGGGCCCAGATTGGCCTGCTACTCACCAAGCCCTATGTTTGCCGATCTGATGGCACGCCATCCCAAGGGCCTTCTGCATCAGGGAGGCAGTGTGTTACATCCGACCGTCGATCTGGCGGTACAAATGGGTAGCCAGGAACTCATCCTGTTTGGCTGTGATTTCGGCTTTCCTGGCGGGAAGACCCACGCGGGATGGCACGACGGTGCACTGGGCCCGAGCATAGACCAAACATTCAGCTGGGTGCTGGATGGGCATGGACAACGGATCCTCACCAATCCGAACTTTACGACTTACCAGATAGAGCTGGAACGCTATATGGCCGCGCATCCGCAGATACAGTTTTGGAATAGCAGCCGAGATGGCGCCGCGCTGCTCGGCTGCCCCTACCACCCGGAATTTGCATCATGACCACACGAGAGGAGTGCATCGCACTTGCCCACCGTTTTCGCTTGGGGCATAGCGTTGAAAGTTGTGTGGCCTTACCGCCCCTGCTGCAACGGGTGATGGCCGAGCTCCCCGCGTCGCGCCATCACAATGCCGCCACCATCATGAAACAGCTGCTCGATTGCCAGGAGCGTCACGACTGGCTAGGGCTGGCCGATTGGCTGGAAGGAGAGCTGGTGACCCTGCTCGCCCCCTAAACCGGGCGCAGCAGCCCGGCGTCGAGCAAGAGGTCCGCCAGCTGGCGGGCCTGCCAGAACGGGATGTGAATGGTCTCGGCAATCTCGAACAGGGTCAGCGCGCCGTCGCTGTAGGCCAGCAAGTTCATCATGTCCCGTACCTGCCAGCCCGACCAGCGGGTAGAGAGATCCGGATAGAGGCCGCGCTTGCCCATCTGCGGCTCGCACAACACCGTCACCTGGTAGCGGCCATCCTGCTCGATGCACTCGATGGCCCGGCGCACCGCCATGAAGCCGCCGGCAAGCCCGGCCGGCGTCACCAGGGAGAGATCGTCGAGGGAGGTGTGGTACTCGGTGAAGCAGCCGTACTTGGTACGCATCACAGAGGCGATCGGCAGATCGACCCCGGGAGCGCACAGTTGGCGCTCATTGGATCCTCTGTCGAGGAAGGTGAAACGGTGAAAACCCGGGTCTATGTGCTTGAGTGCGTGCAGCGCCGCCCGATCGGCCAGGGTGTCGCCACGACGTGACGGCAGGTAGGAATACCCCCGCTCGTCACCGAGGCAGGAGAGGTTAAAGCCCGCCAGGGTATGCGCCTTGAGGTGCTCAAGATGACGGGCGAGGTAGACGATGGCGCCCAGAGTCTCGGGCACCAGCATCAGGCGATAGCTGTAGCGCCGTCGTGGCAAGCTGGCCAGCCAGGCCATCAGGAAGACCCCGACCAGGGGACCGGAGAGCTCGTTGTTGGCCATGGAGGGGTGGCAGAGGTAACTCGACAGCAGGATCTCCTGGTCGCTCTCTCCGGGCAGGAGCAGGTCCCCGTAGGTGAGCGAGCCCGGCGCCAGGGTAGCGTCGATCACCACCCGGTATTGCCCGGGGGGGAGCTGCTGACGCACCCGGTGCGCCAGACAAAAGCCCCAGCGGCGCCGGTAGTAAGAGGTCACATAGGGGATCGCCTCCGGCAGCTCGGGTAGCGAGTACAGGTGCGGCTGCAACTCTTCCAGCGACAGGGTCATGTCGACTGGCTCCGAATACCCCATCAGGTGCAAGTTGTGATCGCGAAAATCGACCACCCTGCGCCCGTCCGGCCCCACGATATAGGCCTCGCGCACGTTCCATTCGTCCGGCACCTGCCAGTCGAAACACTCTGTGCCGGTCGGCACCTCATTGACCACCAGCTCTGGCAGGCAGTGGCGCAGCAGCGCCAGGCTCTCGCGCACCCCGTCACCGGTAAGGCTGCGGTTGATGGGAAAGAGGCGGGCGGCCAGATCGTGCATTGCCTTGCCGATCTGCGCCGGATCCTGCCAGTCGGCAGGCAGGAAATCAGGGGTATGGGTCATGGTGTGCGCTGTACTAGTTCGACGATGTGCCCAAGCGGGCTGAGAAAAAACTGGACCGGGGCACCGCCGAAGGCAACGGCCGGCTGACTCGGCCCCAGGGGCAGATGGCGCTGGCCACGCAGCTGCTCGGCGCTGCGCGCGATGTCTTCCACCTCGTAGGCCAGATGGTTGAGCAAGTTATGACGGGTGCGCAGCGCCTGGCTTACCGGGCTGTCTTCGGCGGCCGGGGCGATCAGCTCGTAACAGGTGCCCGCCGCATCATAGGCAAAGCGGATGTGAACCCGCTGCAGGGGATCATGCACCGGCTCGCTGAAACGCTCAATGCCGAGGCTCTCGCGGCAATACGTCACCCCGAGATCCAGCTCGGCCACCACCAGCCCGATGTGATGCAACTTCATGCGCCCTCCCGGATCAGTGCGTGGGGGTGAGTCGCCACCAGTCGGCCGGCCACGGCAGCAAAGTCGGCGCAGCGCACCGCCCAGACCGGCACCCGGCCGAGCAGCGTCTCGCGCCACAGTCCCTCGGCCCTGAGGGCCGCGACCAGGCGGGTAAGATCGATTTCGCTCGCCAGATCCAGCCTGCGGACGAAGTAGTCGCAGTGCCAGGGGCGTGTCGCACCCTCCTCGATCACTTCACCCTCGAAGCGCTTCATAAAGCGATAACCAACCCCAAGACACTGTTCGACGTAGTGGGTGAAGGTGATGCGATCCGGGTGACAGGCAAAGCCCGCTATCCAACCATCGTGACCGGCCAGCCAGGCAAATGGGCTGTCGGGCCCGAAGCAGTCGTGGCAAGGGGCTGCAGCCAGCGCATCGCGCCCGGCCCCCCACACCGCCACGCTGAAGATGGGATCGCGGGTGCGCGCCACTTCGGGCAGGGTGCGAAACAGCTCGGTCATCAGACCGACCTGACTCGGGGTGCTGGCGCAGTCGAAGCGCTCCTGGCGGGTGAAGCTGTAGCTGAACGCAGGCACCAGCAAGGTGCCTTGCGGTCCCAGCCACTCCTGCAGGGCGCCCCAGAAGGCACTCATGCCCGCCGTGTTACCCTGACCGGGAAACTGGGCGACCGCCATGGCATCCGAGTGGACCATCAGGGCGCAGCCACGCGCGATGCCCAGCGCCTTGAGCGCCTGCTCCAGCGCCTCAATCACAGGGTGACACCGCGGCGCAGCAGCGCATCGCGAATGTCCTCCAGCCGCTTCATGCTCGCCAGCTCGTCAGACTCGAAACGCACCGAGAAGGCCTGCTCGACCAGCAACAGGAAGTTGAAATGACCGAGCGAATCCCACTCGGGAAAGGCACCCGGGCCCAGCTGGTAGTCGCCACGCGGGACACTGGCGGTGGGAAACTGCTGTTCCAGCAGGGTGAAGAGATCAGTCATGGCGGTAAAACTCCACAAAAGGCAGATTCAGGGTATCCAGCGCGAGCACGTAACAGTGCTCGTGGGGAAAACGGGCCGGATCCGGATTGTCACACGGGGTGAGCGGCAGGCTCTCGAGCCAGGCCAGGGCCGGCGCGTTGCGCTCGGCCCGGCTCGCGCCGATGATCAGCTGGCGCACCCCTGAGGCGCGCAGCGCCTCGGCCACCTTGGCGAGCAGCCAGTACTCCAGGCCGCGGGACAACACCCGGCAGCTCAGGGCAAGGGTATCGAGAAAAGCAAGTTCCGGGCCGACTCGTGCAATCAGCACCAACCCCACCAGGCCATGATCGGCAAAGCGATCCTGAAGTGACACCAGCCACCCCCACCCGGTCGCCGCCAGGGTCTCGATATCGGCCACCTTGTGGCGCCGACAGGCAAGGTTGAACTGGTTGGTCTTTTGGGTGAGCTGCCCGGCCCGGGCCAGGTTGTCCGGCCCCAGCGGTTGCAGGGCGGCTCGCAGCGCCAGGGTGGCTAGGTAGTCCTGCTCGCTGTCCGCAGAGGTGCGCAGCCGCTCCCCGTCGGCCAGGGCCTGGTACGAGGCCTGACGCAGGGTGTCGTCACGGGTCAGAGTACGGGGAAAGCCCCCATAGGCGAGCAGGGCACCGGGCCAAGCCCAGATCTCCGCTGGGGGCTCGATCACCTCCACCTGTGGCAGGGCACTGCGCACCTCGGCACGCTCCAGGGGGGAGTCGTCCCACAGCACCAGCGCATCGAGCCCCAGGTTGAGGCCGTCAGCGATGGATCGCAACCCGTGGGATTTGGCCTCCCAGCCGATGGCCGCTGCGGCGATCTGTTCGCGCCGAAGCCTCATGGCGCCGTGCTGCTCAAACACCAGCCAGACATCCTCGGGGGCATTTTTCGAGCATAGGGCCAGCAGCACGCCGCGTCGCTGCCAGTAGACGGCCGCCTCCTGAAACGCCTGATAGAGTTTGCCCGCGCCGTCCTGGCCGAGCGCCAACCCTGCCAGACCGTCTTCACCGATCACGCCCCCCCACAGGGTGTTATCGCAATCGAGCACCAGCACCTTGCGGGCCGGCGCCTCGGCGCGCTGCCGACACGTCGCAATCCAGTTTGCCAGCGAGGCCAACCCGGCCATGGAGAGGGGGCAGGAAAGCAGGAAGCGGTTACGCTCGTCGGCGCAGTGGCGCCGCCCCTGCTCCGCGAGCCAGCGCCCAAGGCCGAGATTGCGGAGCCGGTAGCGCGCCAGGGCCAGGGTAAAGCGAGCCTCGAGCTGGGGCAGCCAGGGATGAACGGCGCCGGCGGCGCCCTCCTCCTGCAGGGTACAGGCCCCCACGTAGCAGGGCACGGAGCCGCTCAAGGGGGCCAGCAACTGCGCCAGCCAGTCGTCGATTTCCGGGATAAGGGCCGCTTCGTCCAGGAGGTGCCAGTGCAAACAGAGCGTGTCGGGCAGCAGTTGCTCCCAAAACCAGACGATCACATGACCGTCGCTCCCGGTGGGCGGTTGCCACTGCCCCTGCGGGCAGAACTGCAGGCTGGCCTGACTGGTCAAAGGTGCCCAAGCGGCGTTGCCGGGCATGAGAAAGGCAGTGGACGCCAGGGAGAGGGTGACCATAGGAGCACCTGGGTATGAAAGACTTTCTATATCATACTGTTACGTCACTGTGATGAACAGTGCCGGCCGACAAGCCAAGCACCATCATCCTGGGCGCGGTTAGGAGACAGCATTCTGTATTTAGCTCAGTCATTCACTAGCGCGTAAATAACTTTCTATCCCCGTATTATAATCATCGACAAATGTCTCTACTTTTAAGTAACGCTCTTTTGCCTTATCGAAGAAGGCGATGATTTCCGATATTGCCGATTTCATCGATGTAGAAAAAACCTCGTCATCCACGGGGTTATATATCATCAGTGAAATCAGGGAGAACATATAGTTGAGACTGCCGTTAAGGAAGTCATATATGTGGCTCTTGTTGGTATAAAAGATAGAGAAAATGTATTCAAACTGAAGTGCCATCAGTTTCTCGATAGCATCTCTGTCGACTTCGACACTTCGCCAACCTTCCAACATGTTATCAACGACTTCGACAAAGACATCCTTGTCTAAAATGACAATCACATCCTCATGACTGAGAGGAAGGACTTCGGCCTGCTCGGATATCATCCGCTGGATCTCTGCTCTATCCAGATGTTGCATCGGCGCTGTAAGGATATCAACGGGATAGGGTTGGGCGCCTTCAATCAATACACCATCACTCACATTGTTACAACGTACTTCTGGGTGGAGTTTTAATAATCCCTCGAGTGCCTTTGCGGAGCAGAGTAGATCCACACTCGAGCAAGCGACGCCACCGAAATTGGCAGGTACTCGTTTATTGAACACGCCATCCATCCACTGTACCGCAGGCATGCTAGACCCATCGTCGTTATAATAGGCGCTAAGCTTGGAGTGATGGTGATCACTGGCCCTACTACCACAGTCCACCCCCAATAGATAGATATTTTTGAATCCGGCGGCGATGGCCATGCAGAGACCAGCATTACCAACCATTGGATTAACAAAATCGAGTCGAGCAAAACGGCCAGCCAGATCCTTTTGATGCTCGATAAGGGTATACAGTGGCTCGTTCGCTTTAAAGCCTAATATCACGTTTTTAAAAAACTGGTGGCAATCAGGATGTATCACATCAACCGACATACATAAGACATCATCGAAGTAGTTTTTGTCATCGATTAGCTTTAAGAAATCGAAGACAATTTTCATTCTCTCTACGGCAACAAATATGTCTGGCTTTATACCCGCCCTGTGCAAGGCTGATATGGCGGTCCCGCAGGCAATGATGATAACACGGTCTCTCAGCTGCTTGACCTTATCAATGCAGTCATCCAAAGAGGGGCCATTACCAATGACAAATACAGGAATATGTTCTAAGTACGCTTTTAACAAAGGCGATGTCTGTGACTTGAGAAATTTAGTTTTTTTCTTGATATGTTGCAGACCATGGCCTACGGCATAAAGGTTGTCATCGAAGAAACCCCACCCATTGTAAAGAACATGTTCTTTTTCCACAATCGCCTTTTCAATTTCTTGAATAGCCGGAGATTGGTAATGTTTGAATATAATTCTATTGGAGAGAAGATAGGCACCTTTACGTGTCAGATGGAGTAATACATCCTCGATAAGCGTATGCTGATCGGAGCCTAACAGAATATTTATATTTAGTGACTCACGTGACAAGTAATCGAGCAGAGCAAACCAGTCAAAACAATAGAGCGATGCATAGAAAACATCAAGGTCGGGCTCAACAATGATCAGATTTTTTATGGTGGCACGCTCATACATATAACCAATCTGATAACCCAACCCGACTCCCAACATAATGGAGAGAGGGATTTTCTTTATCTCACCTGTATCTTCTTGAGAATGAGCCTTCATGTTCTCATAGAGCATATGAAGCGAATTCATGCACTCTACGTGAATATGTTTGATCGGATCCCAGGTATGGTGGAAAAGTAACTCTCGCACATTGTCCTTATGCAATAAGGCCTCAACCTGAGCCGCACACTCCTGGTAAGGGTCTTCTCCATAAAACGGATTTCTAGCCTCTCCCACTCTGATGTTGGGTATTCCATTATCCGTGCAGAAAAACTCTATTTTTTTATTTGGTTTATAATCTTTATAGAAATGAAAAATCTCAGGAATCATCTCTCTGAATGCCTGCATATTTCTCTCGAAACGAACAGGCAACACTTCGGCCATGGCATGCTCTTGCTCTTTTTGTCGCGCCAAACGAGCCATCAACTCACCCACGTCGTCTCTTTTATCTATCATTTTTATTCTCTTGACACTTTTTCGTATAACAGTGCAGCCTTAGACTTCACACCTATCTTGGCTAACTCACCAGCAATGTCTGACTTATATTTACCCAACACACCTACTGATGCACTATCCATTTCAAGGATACGGGATATAGCGTCACGATAGTGAGAAAGGTTGTCAGAGGCTATTATGATTGGGATAAGCCGATCGCGCTCTTCTTGCAGTGATATAGCTGTATCTATATCGCCATCGTTGATAGCGACATAGAGTTGTTCGGAGCAAGAGAGGAATGCATCAAAGATCGATGATTCATCTGTTTTCTTGGCGCATGGCATAGGCTTTCTCTCTCTCCTCAAGCGGGATAGCATCCCATGCCGATTTTATCACCAACATCATGTCGATGATCTCCTGAACCGGCTCCGGATCCATATCACGGCTAGCATCCAGAAGGCGTTGCTTCATAAACTCGTATGACTCATAGAGCTGCTTCGATATGTCATCATATTTGAAGTCTAACGAGTCCTGCAGTCCCATGATAATAGCCATACTCTTGGAGACCTTATCTGCCTTCTCTTCAAGGTCACGTCGCTCAATAGCCCCCTTGGTCAAGGCCAGTCGCTCTAGCAATCCTTGCATCAACAGTTGAATAATGCGATGAGGATCTGCCACTGATAGCTCGGCCTCAAGAGACTGGGATTTATATGCGTTGATGCTTCTCTTATTGTACATACAGACTCCAGATTACATCCGACTGAGAGCACTTGCCATTGAGCTCGCCGACTGGTTCATCTTGACCATCAAAGAATCAAGCTTGCCGTATTGTTGACGAAGGCTCTCTTCATACTTAACCATATTTGACTCAAAAGAAGCTCTTCTGGATGAAATATCCCTCAGCTCTGAGTTGTATACGTCATTACGCTTGTCGATAACGCCGCCACGTTGAGTATATTTGTCCAGCTCTTTTTTCATTTTACTGGCCAAGCCATTTTCCCCAGTAAAAATAGAGCCGAGCTGTTCAAAATTATTTTTCATGGCATCATCGAATTTCTTAGTATCTATTTCGAGACGCCCTTTTTTCCCAAGGTCGACACCCAACGTAAACAGGGTCATGTTTTTATCATCCGGGGCGCTGGTCCCCGTCAGGGTAGAAAATAAAAAATTCTCAATGGAGCTGATGGATGCATCACCAGCAAGAACACCACCATTATCTTGACGAACACCAGCAACGATAGATGAACGCTTGCCCATCGCATCCATCTTGTCCAACAAGGTGTTATAGGCCGTGACAAAATCCTGCAGGTTCTTTTTCACCCCTTCGACGTCCGTTGAAATGGCCACGTTCGTCGATTTTTTATCTGTCACTGCTGGATCACTGCTCACATTGTCAGACACCTTCAGGACTGTGATGGAGAGGTCCTGAATCGCATTATCAAAGGTGTTGGTATCACTGGTAAATTTGATATCAGAGTTTGCGAACTGGATTTCTGCACTGGACGCACTCTGTTTACTCACCATCTTACTGTTAGGTGCATCAGGCGCTGGTGTGGCGAAGACTTCCAGTTCTGAAGTACTGGCCTTAATGCTCAAGTCTTTGCCGTCCCCCCCAATCTTGGAGTCCAAGACCAGACGGCTCTCGCCATTCATATTGACAATGTTTGCAGTCACACCAAAGTTCTTACTGCTTTCATTGATCTTTTTGCGAACACTGTTCAGACTGTCACCGGCTGCGATATCTACATCAAAGCTTTTATCGCCCACCGCAAAGGTCAATTTGCCATCTGCCGTCGCAACCGTAGTTGAAATGTTGGCAAAGGTGCCGGGGGCACTCTCAAATTTAGAACCTTGGGACAGACGATTAACAACAATGTCATAGTTGCCATTTGAAGCCCCCTCCTTTCCCGTTACTTGTAATACAGGATTATCGGTGGGCTGAGTGACTTTGATTGCTCTCTTGCTGAAGGCATCGCCAGAGGTGAATTTCTCGAGCGCCTTATTAAAATCTGAAAGCGCAGACTTGAGCTGTCCCAAGCCACTCAGGGTCGTCTTGGCAGTGGTTTCACTCCGCACCATCTGCTGCTCAAACTTCGTTCGCTTGGCTTTGAGGGAAGCGGCAATGATCTCTTCCATCTGAATACCGGAACCTGCGCCGGCAGAGGTGATTCCTGCCATGATGTACTCCTGGTCATTAGGCTCTTTCGTCAAACAGCAGGCCTCTGGTGGCTGCTGCACTCTTATCGCCAGGTGACTCTTCGAGCGACCTAAGCTTCTTGGAGATGTTCACCATCTCTTCACTCGGGATTTGCCGGATCAGTTCCTGGGTTTCCGAGTCCATGACGCGAATAATAGTTCGCCCCAGATCCTCATCGATCTGATAGTTAACCGCCCAGCCCTTGCTTTTCAGCAACTCCTGCAATTCCTGTGCCTGTTTCTCCAGCTCGGCTTGGCTCGTCACCGTTTGGGGTGTTTTCACTACCACCAAGGAGCTTTCTGATGCAACAACATCCTGTTGTCTTTGATGCTCAGAATGGGCAGAAGCGGCCCGAGGGCCGCTTTTATCTACCGATATGCCAGAGAAAGGGGCCGTAGGCTCGAAATTTACGTTACTCGCCATACATACCTCCTCACACACCTAACACATTATCTGAGCAGGCTGAGTGCCGACTGGGGTCGCTGGTTAGCCTGGGCCAGCACGCTCGACGCTGCCTGTTGCAGAATGTTCTGCTTGGTCAGGGCCGCCGTCTCTGTCGCAAAGTCAGCATCGCGGACACGCGCACGGGCTGCACTCAAGTTCTCGTAGATGTTGGACTGGTTGCGGATAGTGGACTCAAGACGGTTCTGCTTGGCACCGAGCTCGGCACGCTTCTTGTCAACCTGGTTGATCATGAGCCCAATGTTGGCCAGCGCCAGTTGTGCCTTCGAACCAGTGCTACCAGAGATGTCCTTGATATTATCCCAGTCCAGCTTGGTACTGGTATCTAAGGTCGCCTTAAAGCTCCCATCGCTATTTTGCGTGAGCTTATAGGAGCTAGTATTGGCACCAGCGAGACCTTTGGCCGTGATAGCTGTGGTGATGTTAAAGCCGATGGTTTGGGCGGCATCGGCCCCCACCTGGAACAGCCCTTTGAAATTACCATCGAGCAGCTTCTGTCCGCCGAAAGTGGTGTCAGTAGAGATACGATCGATCTCTGAGGCCAGCTGCCCATATTCCTCATTCAACGCCGTGCGATCAGAGGTGTTATTGGTGCCGTTGGCGGACTGCTCGGCCAGCACCCGCATGCGCTGCAGCATGCTGGTTACTTCTTCCATCGCACCTTCGGCAGTTTGGGCCAACGAAATGGCGTCGTTGGCGTTTCGGTTACCCTGCTCGAGGCCGTTGACCTGCGAGGTCAAGCGGTTCGATATCTGCAAACCGGCCGCATCGTCTTTGGCACTGTTGATACGCAGACCCGAGGCAAGGCGGTTATAAGACGTATCCAGTGCCTTGTTGGTATTCATCAAGTTACGCTGAGAGTTCAGCGAGGACACGTTTGTATTGATAAAGAATGACATGATTGATCTCCCAATCGAAACAGACTGCAGGCCTCGCTAAGTCAGCCCAGTTGCAATCCGGGAGCAAGGGTTGAACAGTCCACTTGCTCTCGACCGGTAGGCTCGCTGAACAGGCTTACCTACCACGGCGCAAAATTTCAGGAGTCCCGAACACCCTATCTTTTGCTTACCCTAGTTAGCGGCAGCCTAAAGAGAAGCTTTAGGCAAATTTTAGCCACCAGCGGCAAAAACTGCCCTAACGACCCAAAAGAGACCAGGCAGAACCAAAGAACGACGGCCGACAGGGCCCACTGACAGCACAGTAGAGAGGGCAGTTCCGCGTTGCGTTTGTCATCACACTGACGGTGTGTATTTCTATCCGTCAAAAAAACGTCGCTTTACTCTTGCGCCGCTAGATAGGGAGCCTGGTGTCTGTCAGCCAAGGTCAAAAAGAGCCTCACATAACCCCCCCTGGCTACTGCGATTCCGACCTGTCGTATCGAATTCCTCACGAGGTGACGTGGCACGGCTTTTGCTTTCCATTACTTAGCAATAAAAAAGGCCGACACTAGGTCGGCCAACGAGCTTTAGCTCAGGAGAATACTTAACGAGTTACCACTGGTTTGAACTGCTTAACTCGCTGAGCCTACTATATTACTACATGTTTTGACGGATCAGAGACATGATTTCCCGAACACCCTCTGATACGTTGTCCGGAAGGCGGCCTGAACAACCGCCTTCTTTTTTTGTTACCTCAGCAGCTGCAGTGCAGCCTGCGGGCGTTGGTTCGCCTGGCTCAGCACAGTACTGGCTGCTTGTTGCAAAATGTTCTGCTTGGTCAGAGCCGCAGTCTCGGTCGCAAAGTCGGCATCACGGACACGGGCACGGGCAGCACTGACGTTTTCCGAGATATTCGACTGGTTGCGGATCGTGGACTCAAGCCGGTTTTGTTTTGCACCCAGTTCGGCCCGTTTACTATCCACGGTCTGAATCAGCAGACTCAGGTTCGCCATTGCCAGCTGAGCCTTGGTCCCTGTGGTACCGGTAATATCCTTAATGTCTGTCCAGCTAAACTTGGTTGCCGCGTCAAAGGTTCTCACAAGATTCCCATTTGCATCCTTTGTGACTTTGAAGCTGCCGTCGTTTGTAGACTCGGTGGTCAGGCCAGTAATGCCAAATGAGAAACTGATCTTGAACGAGATCGTCTGCGCCGCATCGGCCCCTACCTGGAAAGAGCCATCAAACGTGCTGTCGAGCAATTTCTGGCCACCAAAGGTGGTATCGGTTGAGATACGGGTGATCTCTTCAGACAGCTGGGTGTATTCAGCATTCAGCGCCGTGCGGTCGGATGTATTATTGGTACCGTTGGCGGATTGCTCAGCCAGGACCCGCATACGCTGTAACATATTGGTGATCTCTTCCATCGCACCTTCGGCAGTTTGCGCCAGAGAGATCGCATCATTGGCATTTCGGTTACCCTGATCCAGACCGTTGATCTGTGAGGTCAAACGGTTAGAAATTTGCAAACCGGCTGCATCATCCTTCGCACTGTTAATACGAAGACCGGATGCCAGGCGATTATACGTGGTATCGAGAGCCTTATTGGTGTTGTAGAGGTTACGCTGCGAGTTAATACTCGACACGTTGGTATTAACGAACATACTCATGACTATTCTCCTAAGCTAGTAAACATGTTTTTATTTTTATTTTGCACACCTTTTATATCGGTGATTGTTTGGGAAACTTTAGCGTTTTTTCTGTGCCAGTGATGTTTCCCTCACTACTTAGGTTATCGGTTCCGCTGAGAAATCCTTTAGAAAAAAAAACCGCCAAACAGGCGGTTTTTTTAGTGTGAGAGACTTCAACGGATGTAGTCAAACAGAGTTAACTTACTGATTTTACTAAAGGAAAGCTGTGACGCAGTAAGGGCTGCATCCTCCTTCGACAGGTCAGAAATCACCCGATAAAGATCAACTTCAGACACTTTGGCTCGCACATCCTGATTAAATGAATCAAGCGCTGAATTGGATGCCATCGCCTGACTGAGACCGTTCATTCTTGCACCGATGTCGCCCTGTGCACGATCCATCCTTAGCCTAGCGTTTTGAATATGCGATGTCACATCCGCAACCGAGTCACGGAATTGACTCGACGTCAGGTTTGGGTCCTTAAGATCGGTGATATATTGCTCTAGCCCATTTAATATATTGTCATTTTTAGGCGCATCTAACTTGAATGTCTGAGCGGCACCGCCTGCTGGCACACTCAGGGTCAACTCCAACCCCTGAAATGCAACGCTTTCTCCGCTCTTATAATCCCCTGTCTGCAATACAGCGCCACCCGGATCGGTTATGGTATATTTATCCGGCGTTCCCGTCGTTGTGGTCACAGTAAACAGATTGGTCCCTGAGGGTTTATATGAGTTGGCGAAAAAACTGTCATATTGGGACTGCTCTTTGACCATCACAGTCATGTTGGCTGTGGTGGCCGATGCGGTTCTACGCGTGGCAATCGACTCAAAAAGGTCCATTCCGTTGTCGCTGGCTTCAATCATCACGGTGGGTGACACCTGCAGCAGACGTTGTCCCGTATCCCCTTGGAACTGGTAGACGCCCGCGGCATCGCGAGCATAGGGGGGAGTCATGTTCTTATTGCCACCAAAGATATACTCCCCTTGGGAATTCTTGGTATTGATGAGATCGAACATCTGTTTCTGTAATCCCGTCAATTCATTGGCTATCGCCTCGCGCTCCCCTTGCCCCATAGAGGCGTTGTTCGACTTCTGGATTAGCGTGGTGGCACTCATCATGGCATCATTGAGTGCAGTGACTATGGTCTCTTCATGAGCCAAGCTATTCTCCAGCAGGCCACCATTGACCGTGTATTGCTTGAATAGCTCAATCTCATTGGTCAACTCCAGCTTCTGCCCCATCGCAGAGGGGTCCTCACCGGCTGTCTTGAAACGATCCCCCGTCATCAGTTGCTCATATGCAGCGCTAAGACGCTCGTTAGTCGAGGTGAGCGCACTGATGTTACGGTTGTAAATCATATTGGTCGTGATACGCATGGCTTACCTCACCGATGAGAGCAGAGTATCGAAGATCGTCTTTGCCGTGCTCACCACCTGTGCAGAAGCGGCGTAGGCCTGCTGGAAACGGACGAGATTTGCCGCTTCCTCCTCCAGATTGACTCCTGAGGCACTCTCGTGAAGTGCAAAAGTCTGCTCTAATTTACCCGTTGCTGCCTGCACATAGGTCTTGGCCGTGCTGGTCTTGTTACCGACGTCAACCACGATGGCAGTGTAGGCCTCCGACAGTGTCATCTTGTCATCACTGGAGGTGCTGGTCTCTTTACGCACCAGATCCTGGGTCTGCAAGTTAGCCAGGCGCACCCCATTGGTGTTATCGGCAAACCCATCTGTGTTATAGGACAACTTGAAACTGTCTTTGTCCTTCACCGTGCCTATGATGCTGAACTCATAACCAGGAGCTTGAGTCGGGTCTGGATACACCTTGGTTCCAGGCGGGTTCTCAAGATTGGCCAAGATGTTCTCCCCCTTGGTCGCAGCCGGTGCAGTGCCTATTAAGGTGGCACCATCCGCTTGGTATACCTCATAATCGCCAGTACCATTTATCTTGATGACCTGAGGGGCCGTGGCAGACAAGGTGTTGGTACCGAATCCGGAGCCGGTCCCGGTGTTATAAATCCCGGTGAGAGAAATCTTGCCATTGCCTAGATTCTGCGCCGATCGATCGGCTTTGAGGGGAGAAGCCAGCGCCAGATCTTCTGCACGATTGATCAGTTTCTCTAATGCTCCTGCCGCTTGCTTGGTAGGCTGGAAGAGGATCTTGTCACCAGCCACGGGGACACCTGTCAGAGATAATTCGATGCCATGACCGGGGATCGCGGCAACCCCGGGCACTCCACTGCCGGTGAATGCCGAAGTCTCGTTGCCCTCTTCATCGATGGCGAAGACCTCATAGTTGGTCGCGCTACTAAACCGGACCTCATAATCATAGGGGGTGACTTCGCCACCTTTTCCAGGAACAAACGATACTTTCCCCTCGGCACTCCCTGTATTGGTCTTGTAGGCAACTCCATCAGATTGCGGCAAACTGAAGAGATCGCCGCCAATTTGGTTATCCAGATCCAATCCTCTGTGGTTCTGTTGGTTCATGGCGTCCGCCATGGCGACGGCTAACTGGCCCAGCTCTCGTTTTGTCGGCTCCAGATCAGCCCTGGCCTGGAACAGCCCTCCGACCGAGCCACCCATGATGCGGGTATCCAGATAATTGCTATTACTCCCCAGACTCCACTGTAATCGCGTCATTTGGGTTTCAGGATCTCCTGACACGACCGAGATATTGGCGTGGCTGCCGGCTAACACCAGAGATTGACCATTGACCAGATTCACCGCCAAGGCGCCGTTACCCAAATCCACCGTACGAATATCCACCATCTCTGACAGCTGACGAATCGCCTCATCCCGCTGGTCATTGAGCATCAGGTTCTCTTCCTGAGTACCGCGGGTCTTGATGATGGCCTGGTTAAGTTCATGGACACTGCTGATCAACCCATTGAGTCTGACTGCCGCATCATCGATACGGTTATTGATGGCCCCGCTCTGCTTGTCGAGACGGGTAGAGAGGTTATTGTAGCGACTGACCATGGTGTCCATCTCAGTCAGCACCCGTGTACGTGCCGCCAGCTCAGAGGGCGACTCGTTAGCACTATGGATACTGTTGAAGTACGACATGATGGTGACACCTACGCTGTTCGATTTGTCGCTCAACAGGTTATCTGTGTAGTTAAGCTGGTCAAATCGGGCATTGGCATAGCCTAGGGCCGAGGTGTCCCGACGATATTCACCGAGCACATACTGATTGATGACACGTTCTGTGATCGAATCACCGACGCCATATCCCAGTGCATTGGTCGACAACAAGGTACGCTCGCGCACATAGCCCTGACTGTTGACATTGACGACGTTGTTACTGGTCGTTTGTAACAGCTTCTGGTGCGCCAGAACCCCTGAGGTCCCGATACCGAGTAGATCGTAGGGCATGAATCACGACTCCGTTTCCGTGTACTGGGTTATGGCATCACTGCGCAGAACCTGTTTTAACTTGTGAGCATAGTGGGGGTCGGTGGCATAACCGGCCGCCTGCAGTGCCTCAAAGTAGCGCTCCGGGCTATCCGCCTTGGCCAGGGCGCCACGATAGCGGCTTCCCGATGTGAGGAAATCAACATAATCGTTGAAGCTCTCCTCAAACGATTCATAAGAACGAAACGCGGCCTTCTGCCTTGAGGGAGTCCCCTTCTCATATTCCAGCGTACTGACCACCGCCTTGGGGCCTTCCCAACGGGGATCGGCCTTAATACCGAACAGGTTATGCGTCACCTCGCCATCCCCATTGCGGATCACCCGCTTACCCCACCCACTCTCAAGCGCTGCCTGGGCTACCAGCACCGCTGGACTTAAACCCAGTTTTGCCGCAGCTTTTTTCGCCATTGGCATCAGACGGCTGACAAATTCGGCTGGCGAATCGAAACGTGGTGAGCCTGAAGCAACCGCCTTGCCTTCCTCGGTCTTCCCCACAGGAGGGGTGAATCGCAAGGGATGCTCCTTGGCGACATCGCCTTTACCGTCTTTTTCAGCAAAATCTTTGCCAAGTTTTTCCGCCAGCTTTTTTTGCTCTTCAAGATGCACCGCATAAGGCTTATAGATCTGTTCGGTACGCTCCGGCATTCGCAAGGTCCGGCCATCGTTGTGACGAAATGTCTTGGGGGATAGCTGACGCACCACCATGTCGGCAATACCGAGCCCTCCCTTGCTGGCCATGTCGGCCACCCTCTGCTGATCGAGCATCCCCTCATAAAACTGGGTATAGCTGCTGTTCATCGGGTTGTCTTGGGTCAGTGCGGCCCCCGCCTGACGCATTCCTTGAAACAGGGTCTGGCTGAAGATAGCCTCGAACTGCCCGGCGGCGGCACGCAGCGCTTGCTCCTGCCCCTGACTGCTGTTGCTCAGCTGACGCAGCTTGTCCAGGTTCTGTACATCCTGCACCAAACCCAGATTGACCCCTTGGTTATCGATGCCTGCCATGGTATGCCTCACTTCTTGCCGCCGGTGGCAACCGCTTGCCACCCACTCGTTACAGAATCACCAGCTCGCCCTGAATAGCCCCTGCCTGTTGCAGCGCTTCCAGAATGGCCATCAAGTCACCCGGGGCCACACCAACCTGGTTTACCGCCCGCACCAAATCATCCAGGGTCGCCCCCGTGTCGAGCTTGAACATGCGTCCATCTTGCTGCTGCACATTGATGGTGGAGTTATTGGTCACCGTCGTCTGTCCACCTGCCAATGGGTTGGGTTGGGAGACCTGCTGATTTTCGGCAATGGTCACCGTCAGACCACCATGACTGATGGCGGCGGGCTTAAGACGAACCTCTTTACCAATGACGATGGTACCGGTGCGAGAGTTGACAATGATCTTCGCCGCCTCATCGGCAGGGTCCACTTCCAGGTTTTCCAGCGTCGAGAGATAAGAGACTCGCTGCGCCGGATCCCGAGGGGCATAAACCTTCACCGAGGTGGCATCCAAGGGCTGCGCCGTATTGGGACCAACCAACGCATTGATGGCGTCGGAAACTCGACGAGCCGTAGTAAAGTCGGCGCGCATCAGGTTGAAGGTGATGGTGTCACCATGACTGAAGGCGTTGGGGACCTCGCGCTCCACCGTCGCACCATTGGCGATGCGTCCCACGGTCGGCGTATTGATCACCACCTTGGAGCCATCCGCACCTTCTGCGCCCAGGCCGCCAACCACCAAACTCCCCTGTGCGACCGCATAGACGCGTCCATCCAATCCTTTCAGGAAGGTCTGAAGCAGGGTGCCGCCCCGCAGGCTTTTCGCCTCACCGATGGCCGATACCGTGATGTCGATGGTCTGCCCCGGTTTGGCAAACGCGGGCAGATCGGCATGGACCGCTACCGGGGCCACATCCTTGATCTTGGGCTTGAGGTTATCGGGAACCTTGATGCCAAAGTTGTTGAGCATGGTCCGAAAGGTCTGCTCGGTGAAGGCGTTGTTCTTCTCGCCGGTACCGGGCAAACCGACCACTAGGCCATAACCGAGCAACTGGTTGTTACGCACCCCTTCAACCGTAGTGATGTCTTTGATACGAGTGGCCTGGGCACTTAACGGAAGCACCAGCCACAGGCCCAACATGATGAATTGATGTAGACGCATACTGCCTCCTACAGGGGCCACCAGGGGCCATTAAAGAAACTCGTGAGCCAACCCTGCTCCTGGGAATTGGCAAGATCGCCGGTACCGCCGTAATAGATACGAGCATTGGCAACCCGCTGGGAGGAGACCGAGTTATCGGACGTGACATCCTCCGGGCGTATGACGCCAGTGATGCGGATATACTCGTTACCGTTGTTGAGCATGATCCATTTCTCCCCGCGAACCATGAGGTTACCGTTGGGCAGTACCTTGTAGACACTCACCGAGATGTTGCCCTGCAGGCTATTGCTTTGATCCGCCTTTGCCTGCCCCTTGAAGGCGGCATTCTGGCCGGCAGAGGCCGAGAGATCGTAAGCACCGGCAGTAACCGGTAGCCCGCCCAGCTTGAGGGGGTCCAGATTGAACTGGTTATCCTTGCCCGACTGGGTGTTGGCCTTCTTGGAGGCAGAGGTCGACTCGATGAGCTCGATGGTAATGAGATCCCCTACCTTGTGCGCCTTGATGTCCGAGTAAATGCTATTGACCTGATCCGGCTGGAAGATGGCCCCCGTGGGCCGCACGGAAACCGGCTCCCCTTCCGGATAGACGGGGGCAAATCCGGGATCGTCCGGCTTAGGAGTATTGGGGGTTGAGGTACAGCCGGCGAGCAGCAGGCACCCGAGCATCCATACGGCTTTCATGATAGGACTCCCATTACAACCTTTGGGTCAGATAAGACATCATCGAGTCCACAGCGGAGATCACCTTGGAGTTCATCTCATAGACTCGTTGAGCCTGGATCAGGTTGACCAGCTCTTCGGTCACGTTGACGTTGGAACTCTCCAGCATCCCCTGTTTGATGACTCCGAGGCCATCGGCCCCTGCTGTTCCCTGGATGGGCGCACCACTGGCCTGAGTCTCGAGGAAGAGGTTCTCACCCATGGGTTGCAGACCACTGGGGTTGACGAAGTCACTGATGTTGATCTGGCCCACTACCTGACTCTGACCATCCCCGGCCAGCTTCACCGACACCTGGCCATCGCTGCCCACCGTCACGCTCTGGGCATTTTCAGGAACCTGGATCTCGGGCTGCAGGCGATAGCCGTTACCTGGGGTCACTATGGTCCCCTCTTCGTTGAGGGTGAACTGACCGTTACGGGTATAGGCAGAGCTGCCATCGGGCAGTTGTACCTCGAAGTAACCCCGGCCACTGACCATCAGATCCAAGGCGTTGTCGGTCGTCTGCACGTTGCCCTGCCCATGGTTCTTCTGGGTTGCGACGACCTTGGCACCTGCGCCCAGCATCAGGCCTGAAGGCAGGGTAGTGTCGGCCGAGGAGCGCCCCCCCGGTTGGTTGATGTTCTGGTAGAGCAGATCTTCGAAGATGGCTCGTCCCTTCTTGTAACCCACAGTGCTGGCGTTCGCCAGGTTGTTGGAGGTGACGCTGATATTGACCTGCTGAGCATCCAGCCCGGTCTTGCTGATCCAGAGTGCAGGATTCATGGTGTACTCCTTGGTTAACTGACACGCAGCAGCTGGGTTTGCGCTTCGTCGTTCTCTTCTGCCGTCTTCATCATCTTGATCTGGGTCTCGAACTGGCGTTGTAGACGGATCAGGTTGGTCATCTCATCGACCACATTGACGTTGCTCCCCTCAAGCGAACCGGCGATCAACCCGACACTGGCTGAAGCCGGCTCCTTGGCGCCATCTTTGCGACGAAACAGGCCATCCTCTCCTTTCTCAACCGCATCGGTGGCTGGACGCACCAGCTTGATCCGCTGAAAATCCTCAGAGAGGTTGGGCGCGGCACCTTCGGGACGCGCATTGATCGTGCCATCTCGGTTGATCTCGATCTTCTCGAGCGGCAGCGGCAAGACGATGGGATTGCCGGCATCATCGACCACATTGAGTCCGGTAGAGGTCTGCAGATTGCCGGTCGGGCTCAGCTGCAGATTGCCCATGCGGGTGAAGGCCTCACCCCCTTTGGGATCCTGCACAGCCAGCCAACCGGGCCCATCGAGGGCCACGTCGAGATCCCGTCCCGTGGTCATCAGCATGCCATGCTCCAGGTTCTGACCCGGGCGCTCTGTCTTGGCAAAGACCCGTGTCGGCAATCCGTCACCGAAGGCTTGCATGCTGCGCGCCTGCTCGAAGTCGGACTTGAAGCCCACGGTATTGGCGTTGGCCAGGTTGTTGCTTCGCACGGCCAGGCTGTTCATGTTCTCCTTGGCCCCTGACATGGCGATATAGAGCAGATGATCCATGGCACTCCTCACTGGCAGAGATCACTTAGTTACCAACAACCATGCAGAAGTGATGCCAACTAATTTAATTGAATATAAAGCAATGATTTTAAAATAAAAAAAGGGCGCTCTCGCGCCCTTGGTGTCAGTTCTATGACGATCAGCGGATCTGCAGTATGGTCTGCTGCAGGGTACTGTTCACTTCCAGCGCACGGGAGTTGGCCTGGAAGTTACGTTGCGCCGTGATGAGATTCACCAGTTGCGTCGTCAGATCCACGTTGGATTGCTCCAACGCAGCCGAACGGACCGAGCCAAAGGTCCCGGTATTGGGTAAACCGGGCAGCCCTTCACCGGAGAGCAACGACTGCTGCCATGAGGTGTCGCCGATCTGGCTGAGCCCCTGCGAGTTGGCAAACTTGGCCATGGCCACCATAGCCACCTTGACAGTCGTCGCGTTGCTGTAGGTTGCCGAGACAATGCCATCTGGCGTGATTTCTACCTTGGTCAAGCGCCCCACGGTTGAGCCATCTTGCTTCAGGTTATTGACCTCAAAATCCCCCGTGTAGGATGTCATGGTGCCAAATCGGATCTCAACTTGCTGGGTCGTGTCCGCTCCGTTTTGCACGATGCCAGCCCCGTCAGCAGTGCCAGGCGTCGGAGCCGGCGGTGGAGTACCCACAGTCGGGATACCAAACTTTTCCGTCATAATTGTGGTGGGTGTTACCGAAGCTAGATTACCGTTCGGATCAAACTCCAGACGTGCGGACAATGGTGCTTGAGCAAGCGCCGGGGTGGTTGTGGCCATGGTTGTTGCCGCACCACCCACAATATCGATCGGCTGGTCTCCCTCATAGAGGTACATCCGCCACATGGTCGGATTGGCAGGTTTAGTAGTATCAGCAGGATCCGCTTCCTTCATAAAATACTGGGTGATGGTATGGGGAGTCCCTAACGAGTCATACACGGTGATGGATGTGGAGGCTGTGTATGTTTTAGAGTCTTTCGGATTAAATTTCGATGCATCTGCCGCACCGGTTCCGGCGGCGAGTGGCTTGGCATTACCGGGTAAATTGAACCCCTCTTCAATCAAGGTGGTTTTTACCGGTTGACCGGCCTTATCCGGGATTTGAATAGGCTTGGTCGCATTGAGGCTCACGGCCTTGGGCGTGCCATCGTCATTGATTTCATAACCCTGCAGATACTTGCCTTGGTTGTTGACGATGTAGCTGTTGGCATCGAGCTTGAATGCCCCGGCCCTGGTAAAGGTACGATCCAGATTGCTCTGGGAGTCTGACAACACGAAGAAACCGTTCCCCTGAATCGCCAGATCCAGCGAGTTTTCGGTGAACTTCAACGCACCTTGCTGGAACTGCTGTGCCACTGCCCCTGTGGTGACACCATTACCCACCTGGGTTTTGGAGTTCACGAAGATGGAGTTGGCATAAACATCGGCAAACTCGGCCCGCGACTCCTTAAAGCCAATGGTATTGACGTTGGAGATGTTATTCGCGGTTACGTTCAGGTCTTTCTGCGCGGCGTTGACACCACTGAGTGCATTATTAAAGGACATTGTCTCTCTCCTTCAATGAAAGATGATCAAACAGTCACGCGGGGCCCTTGGAAGGGGTGCTGCTGTTGCTATTACTGCCTGCTATCTCGAGGATATCGCTCAGATAGACAGAGCCCACCCCTTTGAGTTTGACCAGGGTCGGTGAGGTCGCCGTCCCTAGTGTCACACTTTCGACATTGGCATAAGCCAAGGCCGGCAGTGCCTGTTTCTGTTCGTTCACTGTGCCAATGGACTTGAAGGTGTACTTGCCGGAGGGAGCCAACTCACCATTGGTCATCTTTCCATCCCAAGTGAACGGTACATTGCCTTTGAGCTCTCCATTGAGCACAAACTCACGGACCAACTCGCCTCGCTCGTTTTCAACCTGTACCTTGATGCCGCTGGCCTTGTCGCCGGCGGCGATGACACCTGAGACTTGCCCCCCTTGCTCAAGCGCGCCAGAGTTACCGGCGGTCAACACACTCTGGCCCACCAGAGCAGATGCTTGCAGCGCCTGGCTTGAGGTCATGATCGAGTTAAGCCCCGTCATCTGTGCCGTCAGCTTGTTAATCCCATCGTTGGTCGACATTGAGGTCATCTGAGCCAGCATCTGGGAGTTGTCGACCGGCTTGAACGGATCCTGATAAGAGAGCTGCATGGTCAGAAGCTTCATAAAATCGGCTTGATCGAGCTCTTTCTTCGCCGTCGTACCATTACTCTTGGTACCAAGCGGGACATTACTGCTGGTCGTAGAAGTCTTGGTGTTGGCAGCGCTGTTGCTGCCCCAATACATATTATTAATGTCAGACATGGTGACCTACCTTAGCCCTTCCCCATGCTTAGGGTCTGCTGCAGCATCTTCTTCGCTGCATCAGCGACCTGCACATTCGTCTGATAGCTGCGTGAGGCGCTGATCATATCGGTCATCTCCTCAACCATGTTGACGTTGGGCTTGTAGATAAAGCCGTCTTTATCTGCCAACGGATGGTTGGGGTTGAACTCCTTGAGCAGAGGCGCATCGCTCTCCACGATTCCCTTGATGTTCACCCCGACCGAGGACTGTTTATCAGACATGGCCTGCTCCAGCTGAGCGGCAAAAATTGGCCGACGGGCCCGGTAAGTTTTGTCGACACTGGAGCTCACGCTGTCTGCGTTGGCCATGTTGCTGGCAACCGTATTGAGGCGCACCGACTGGGCGCTCATGGCAGAGCCAGCGATATCAAAGACTTTGAACAGGCTCATCACTGCTCTCCCTTCAATGCCTTGAGCAGTCCCGTGATCTTGCTGTTCATAAATTCCAGCGAAGTCTGGTACTCAAGGCTGTTTTGCATGTAGTCACTACGCTCCTGCTGCAGATCGACGGTATTTCCATCACCTGTATCAGGTTGCAGAGGCGTACGATATTGAAGCGCAGCGCCGCCGCCCAGCGAGAGCGGGATGTGCCGTTCATTTGTCGTCGAGAGTGCGAAGCCCTGGCCCGACTTGGCCTCTTTGAGCGCCTCGGCAAAGTTGAGATCCCGGGCCTTGAAACCCGGCGTATCCGCATTGGCGATATTGCTGGCAATCACCTCTGCACGGCGGGAACGAACTCCCAGCGTGTATTGATGAACTCCAAATGCCTTGTCGAACGATATGGCCATGACACACCTCCTGCTTGCTCATGAAGCAGCAAGAGGCATGCCAAGATCTACACGAAGGGATTATTTGACTTTATAGACGATACCGGGATTACAGCGCACCATCTCAAAGCGGTCTGTCAAACCAGCCAGGGATTCGGAGGCTCCCAGCATCAGGTAACCGCCAGGATTCAAGCTGGCTGCAAACTGATTGAGGATCTTGGATTTGACCTCAGGAGAGAAGTAGATAAGCACATTTCGGCAAAAGATTATGTCAAACTTACCGAGCAGGCTGTAGCTTTCCAAGAGATTGAGGTAGCGAAAAGATGTCAATTTTCTGACTCGCTCCGCCACTCTCATCTTGTTATCCCCATGGGGCTCGAAGAACATCTTCTTGCGTTCAGGGGAAAGCCCGCGCGCTAGTGCCAGACTGTCATAAATGCCCTCTTTGCACTGATTAAGCATAGAGGCAGAGATATCAGTCCCCACTATCTGCACACCACCAGGCAGGGTGCCCGGTTTTTTCATCTGTTGCTCAATGGCCGTCATGGCAATCGAGTAAGGCTCTTGACCAGACGATGACGCCGCAGACCAGATTTTGACCACACGACCACTCTTACCAAGCTCGGGAAAGAGCTTTTCAGTCAACAACTGGAAGGGGTAAGTGTCACGAAACCACAGGGTTTCGTTGGTCGTCATGGCATCCACTACGGCCATCTTCAGGTCACGCTCACGAATATTCATCGATCGCGTGATCAATTCGTCCAGACTCGCAGCCCCATGTTGACTCAGCAGGGGGGAGAGGCGGCTCTTGACCAGATACTGCTTGTTATCACCCAGCACAATACCACTCTGGCTCTCCAGAAAGGCACTGAACTGTTTATATACATCATCTGACAGTGTCTTCATTCAGTTCTTTCTTCTTGTCTAGAGTGCATTCTGAACCGCTTTGGCCAACACGTCGGGCTGGAACTTGGCGATAAAATCGTTAGCCCCGACCTTCTGCACCATAGCCTGGTTGAATACACCACTGAGGGATGTGTGCAGGATAACATGTAAATCCTTGAGTGCAGGATTGTTACGGATCTCTGCCGTGAAGGTATACCCATCCATCTCGGGCATCTCGATATCCGAGATAACCAACGCAACCTGATCCCTGATGGGACCCTGTTTGGACATGTCGATCAGCATGTCGAGTGCCTCACGGCCATCTTTGGCCAGGATACACTTCATACCGATAGCCTCCAGGGCCCGCTGAACCTGCTTGCGCGCCACAGAAGAATCATCCGCCACCAGCACGGGACGATCGGCTGGCGGATTCGCCGCGCTCGCCTCACGGATCTCTTCGCTCACATCGGTGGAAATGGGCGAGATCTCGTTGAGGATCTTTTCAACATCGAGTATCTCGACCAACTCTCCATCGACCTCGGTCACGGCAGTCATGTAGTTGATACGTCCCGCCCCCTTGGGAGGAGGCAGGATCGACTCCCAGTTCATATTAATGATGCGTTCGACGGAGTTGACCAGGAAACCTTGTACCGAGCGGTTGTACTCGGCAATGATCATGAAGCACTTGGTCAGATCAGCAATCGGCCGACCACCGGTAGCCATGCTGAGATCGATGACCGAGATGGTCTGACCCCGAATGTGGGCAACGCCGCGAATGCAGTGATGGATTTTTGGCATCACGGTAAGCGGAGGACACTGCAACACTTCGCGAACCTTGAATACGTTAATTCCGAACCGTTGACGACCATTCAGCCGAAACAGCAGCAACTCCAGTCTGTTCTGACCCACCAACTGGGTTCTCTGGTTGACCGAGTCCAGAATACTGGCCATAGGAAGCTCCCCTAACAAAGCATTGGCACCATTCATGCATGGGCATTTGAGACTGCTTGGCGTCAAAGTTCAGTTACCCGTCTTTGAGCAAGCATAGTTAATTGATCTGATGTGGGTTAACAATTTCTTTATCGGCCAGCTGTTTCAAATGATTAGCAAGCTTTTGTTCTTACTCTTGATTCCGACCTGCGCCATGGCACAAGTAGAGGAATCCACCATCAGTAGGCTGCAGAGCGCAGCCGAGGGCTTTGTGCTGGGCAACCTCGAGAGTGCCCCCACTGCCCGGGTCGACGTCAAGGCCGGCCCCATCGACAATCGCCTGCCCCTGACCGAGTGCCCGGATCATCTCTCTGTCACGCTACCGGGTAATATGACGGTGCGCCGCAACACCACCGTCTATCTGAAATGCGACGAGCAACCGGGCTGGGATCTCTATCTCCCCGTCAGGGTCTCTGTCCAGAAACCCTTTGTCACTGTCACCGAGGTGATAGGGAAAGGGGAGTTGCTGACCGCCGACAAATTGACCATTGCCTATCAGGACGAACAGATGCTGCGCGGTGACTACGCCCTCGAACCAGCAAGGCTCTCTGGCACCCGCAGCAAACGCGAGTTGCGCCCGGGGCAACCTGTACGCAACAGCCAACTCTGCGTAATCTGTAAAGGCGACCAGATCACCCTGATTGCTCAAACGGGAAATTTACAAATAAAATCAATGGTCAGTGCCTTGCAAGATGGAAGCTTCGGAGACATGATCCGTGTCACCAACCTGCATTCTGGTCGCGAAGTGAAGGCCAAGGTGAAGGACGTTGGCCAGGTGGAGATAATGCTGCATTAATTTTGCTAAAGGTTGCGCTCCGAGCGCCGATACAGTGGGTAAGCAAGACTCAGCAGACGAAGGATTAGATTATGGCTATCAACAATATCAACAACTTGGCAAACAGTCGCCTGCAAGGCAGCGGCTCTAGCCAGTCTGCACCGAGCAAGGCAGGAAGCGGCGTTGCGAGCGATAGCCGTGCAACCGCAGCACGCCAAGACTCGGTCTCTCTGACCAGCGAAGCACAGCAGTTACAACAGATGCAAAAGAGTCTCTCTTCAGGGGCCAGTGGCAATGAGAGTCGCGTCGAGAGCCTCAAGAAGGCAATCGCCGCCGGCGAATATCAGGTCGATAGCCAACGAGTCGCCAAGAAGATGACCTCCTTTGAAGGTCAACTGGACAAGCTGCTCGGATGAACGATCTGCCTTCTCTGCTGAATATTCAAAGTACCCATCTTGCAGATATGCTGACGCTGCTCAAAGAGGAACAGGGCCTCCTTGAGCAGCGTCAGGCGCTTTCTCTTCCCGACCTGCTCAAGCGCAAGCAGGAACTAGCAAACCACATCCAGGCTATCGATCAGCAGATTGCGGCACAACCCGATATCAAGACGGCGCTGGCATGTTATCAGCCTGCGATCAGTCACCTGACCGATCAGTTACAAGCCTGTCAGGAACAAAACGATATCAACGGCAAGCTGCTCGAGCTTAACATCACAGCCAACCGCCGCCTCGCCGGTCTGCTCACCCAACTCAGGGATCGCAGCAGCCTCACTTATGATGCCAAGGGTAATACTCGCGCAGGAACTCGTTCTCGCGGTATCAAAGCCTGATCATACCAGCGCCAATTCGGCGAGGATCCCGTCCGAAGCGGCATTGCGGATCTGTATCTTGCCTTCCTCATACCAGCCGAAACTGGCAGGCCACGCTCCCCGCGGAAAAGTAATCGACCCCGGGTTTAGCAACACCTTGCTCTCCCCCGACTCCAGTACAGGTACATGAGTGTGACCGCTGACATAGACTGAGCCGGCCGGCATCGGCACCTCATCGGGGCGATAGAGATGACCATGGGTCACAAACCAGCGCCGCCCGTCCACCAGCATCTGGCTGTAAGGCGCGGTGCAGGGGAAGCTCAACAACATCTGGTCCACCTCCGAATCGCAGTTACCGCGCACCGCCATCATCAGTTCGGCATACTCGTTGAGGCGAGTCGCCACCGCAGCAGGCTGATACCCCTGGGGCACCGCATTTCGAGGCCCATGATTGAGTAGGTCTCCAAGCAACACGATATGATCCGGCTTTAGCCGCTCAAGCTGAGCCATCACCCCCTCGAGAGCCGGCAAACAACCATGAATGTCCGCTAACAATGCAATCTTCATCGGCATGACCTCACTGCGTGATGAAATAGAGACTCTTGGTGGCGATCTCTCCCTTGAGGTTTTGAGTCGGCAGCCCGCGCAAGGCCGGATCCACCAGTCGCATCTGGTTGTAGTGATAGAGCGGGATCACCGGCTGATCCGCTAACAATTTGCGCTCCGCCTCTTGGTAGAGTCGGGTGCGCTCCGTCAGGTCGAGCGTATTGACGGCCTGCTCCAACAGGGCGTCATAGGCCCGATTGCAGTACCCACTCTCATTTTGCTGCTCACCGCAGCGAAAGAGACTTAGCAAGGCAGAGGGCTCGACGTAGTCACCAAAGGCCAAGGTTCGGGCTATGGTGAAATCCCCGGCAGCCTTGGCCTCTTGATAGACGTTCCATTGCATGTCACGCAGCGCCACTTCGACCCCCAGTGGCTTCCACATGGCGGCAACCGCCACCGCCAGCTTCTTGTGATGCTCCGAGGTGTTATACGCGATGGAGAGACGCAGAGGGTGATCGGGCCCGAAGCCGGCCTGTTTGAGCAACTCAGCAGCCTGTTTGAGCCGCTCGGCACGGGGTAAGGCGGCATCCGCATCGGCCATCGATGCATAGCCCGGTTGCGCCGGTAAGACAGACCAGGCTATCTGCTCTCCCTGTCCCGCCACATACTGGGTCAAGACCTCCCTGTCGATGGCCAGAGAGAGCGCCCTGCGCACTTCCACACGGGCCAATTCGGGGCGCTTCAGGTTAAAACTGTATAGATAGGTACCAAAGAGTGGCAGCCCCCAGAGCCGGTCGGGAGCCTCTTCGCGGATCCGCGAGTAGTACTCAGATTGCACCCCATGAGTCATATGGATTTTTCCCGCCTCATATCCCAGTCGCTCGGCATTGAGGGAGGGCAACGGCAGATAGGTCACCTGTTCGATACGAGTATTGGCATGATCCCAATATTCCCCATTACGGGTTAACTCGATCCGCTCGTCCGGTATCCAGGCACTCAATCGATAGGCGCCATTGCTCACCATATGGCCCGGCTCGGTCCAAGCCCTGCCAAAACGCGCGACCGCCTCCTCATTGATGGGCACAAATGGGCGTTGGCTCAACAGCCGCAACAGGTAGGGCACCGGGCGCTCCAGGGTCACTCGCAGCACCAGCTCACTCTCAGCGTCGACGCCAAGATCCTTCGGCTCGAGGGCTCCGCCATAGATGGCCGCCGCATTGTTGATCCCCGTTGCCAGCATAAGAGAGGCCGATGCAGAGGCTGTCGCGGGATCGATGAGGCGACGCCAGGCATAAACAAAATCTGAGGCCGTCAGGCGCTCGCCATTAGACCACCGCAACTCGGGACGCAGGAAGAAGCGCCACACCAAGCCATCATCACTCTGTTCCCAACGCAGTGCCTGAGCCGGGACGATTTGCCCCTCGCCGTCCTCTGCCACTAACCCCTCGAACAGATCGGTGAGGATGGCCTCACCCGGGAAGCCATTGCGTACTTGCGCCGGATCGAGCGAGTCAGGCTCCCCGCCATTTCCCCTGACCAGAGTCTGCCGCTCTGGTTGGGGCGCCGGCACCGCCACCTGCTCGGCAGCCAGCAGCTGACTGGCCACCAATAACACCAGTCCATAGAGTCGGGAATTACGCACCTTACTACCTCTCACCACATCACTTGGTCGCGTCAATCACCACGATGGCGCTTGTTCTGTCAACGACGGAGCCGTATTGTAGCGGCCTCGCGCCGAAGAGGGAGTCTTTCGGACATATTTCGGGAGTTTTTTATGGGTTACGAGTGGTGTGCCCTCGTCGCAGCTACCCTATGGGCCATTGCGGCCCTCATCTCGGTCAAACCGGCGCGTCACTTGGGCGCCTTTGCTTACAGCCGCTGGCGCATGCTGATGGTGAGCCTGATGCTGTTGATCGGCAGCCTGCTGACCGGTGGCTGGCAAAATCTGCCGCTCTCTGCCTGGCCGACGCTGGCCCTCTCGGGACTTATTGGTATCTTCATCGGCGATACCGCCCAGTTCGCCTGTATGAACCGGTTAGGCCCTCGTCGCACGGGTCTTCTCTTCTCCTGCCACGCCCTCTTCTCGGCTCTGCTTGGCGTCTGGCTCTTTAGCGAAATGCTCTCCGGCCCACGACTATGGGGGGCCGCCCTGGTGCTGTGCGGTGTCTGGCTCGCCATCACCTTCGGTCGCCGTGGTCAGGGGCACGAGTGGGAGGCGGTGCGTGGCTCCCTGTGGGTGGGGGTCGGCCTCGGTCTGCTCGCCGCCCTGTGCCAGAGTACCAGTGCCGTTATCGCCAAGCCGGTGATGAGCGACCCGACCATAGATCCGGTGACGGCCTCTCTGGCCCGCATGCTGGCCGCGCTGCTGGCCCATTGCCTGCTGCGACTGACACGCTGGCCTATGTCCAGGGCGCTCCATCCGATCAATCGTGAGATATTGGGATTGGTGAGCCTCAACGGCTTTCTTGCCATGACCCTGGGCATGACCCTGATCCTGGTTGCCCTGCGCTATGGCGATGTGGGTATGGTCTCAATTCTGTCGGCCACGACACCTGTGGTGTTGCTGCCCTTGCTCTGGTGGCATACCGGCCAGCGTCCGGCGTTGCCGGCATGGCTCGGAGCCCTGCTCACCTCAGGCGGCATCGCCCTGGTACTCGGCACCTGATAACGAAACGGCCCCGCATGCGGGGCCGTGTTCATCAGAAGGCGGCTATCTCGTCGTCCGTCAACTCCCGGTATTCGCCCGGCGCCAGTGTCTCGTCAAGGCGCAGAGCCCCAATCTGCTCACGGTGCAGACCGACCACCTTGTTGCCAACTGCCGCGAACATGCGCTTGACCTGATGGTACTTGCCCTCGTGGATGGTCAGACGCGCCTCGCACTCACCCAGGATCTCGAGCCCGGCGGGACGGGTCTTCTCTTTCTCGGAGCGAAGCAAGATCCCTTCGGCAAACTGCTCGGCCGTGTCCGAAGCAATCGGGTCGGCCAACCAGACGTGGTAGGTTTTGGCACACTCGTGGCGCGGCGAGGTGATGCGATGGGACCACTGGCCATCATCGGTGATCAGCACCAGGCCTGTGGTGTCGAGATCGAGGCGCCCCACCACATGCAGCTTGCCCATGGAGGGTTCATCCATCAGGAAGAAGACGGTCGGATGATCCGGATCGTCGTTAGAGCAGACGTAGCCTTCCGGTTTGTGCAGCATGAAGTAGCGCTGGCGCTGGCACAGGCTCAGCTCGATGCCATCGAACTCGATGAGGCTCTGCTCATCGATGTGAAAGGCGGGTTGCTTGATCACCTCACCATCGACTTTGACCTCCCCCTGGCGGATGATCTTACCGGCCTGGGATCGCGTCAAATCTGAACAATCGCAGATAAATTTATCGAGCCGCATCAGCTTCCCCGTGAGTCTTGTCGCTATATTAGAGGGCCAACATTATACGGTGCGGCCACAACAACGCCAGCGATGGATAAATGCCGTCGGCCAATTGCATCATGTTAAACTTCTTCACAGTGATCTCATTGAACGGCGCGCCCTGCGACATCATCCATGACCCGTGCGAATTCACTCATTACGCTCCCCGTCTCCACCCTGCGCCCCGGCATGTATGTGGTCGACATAGTGAGACAGGTCGGCAACAAGACGATCTCCAGCAGAGGCTTTGTTCGCAACCCCGCCCAGATCGAAGCCCTGATCAATTCAGGGGTGCTCGAGGTGACGGTCGATCTCTCACGCAGCCGCCTCGAAGATGAGAGCCTCTCCCCGGAGGAGGCAAGCACGTCCCCCCACGCCACGCGCAGCGATCGCCATCAAGAGGCCGGTACACTGCGCATACGCCGTCTCTACAAAGAGGCGCGTTCACTGCAAGTGAAGCTGCTCAGCCAGCTCAAGCAGGGAGAGCCGATCGACATAGCGCCTCTGGCACAGGTCGCGGAGGAGATGGTCGATACCATGTTTACCCATGGTGATGCCATGCTCTGCCTGGCCCGCATTCGGGCCAAGGATGCCTATCTGATGGAGCACTCCATGAATGTGGCCATTCTGTTGGCCAACTTCGGTCGCTACCTCGGGCTTGAGCGCGCCACCTTGCAGGAGCTGACGCTGGGTGGCCTGCTGCACGATGTTGGCAAGATAATGACCCCGGACGCCATCCTCAATAAACCGGGGAAACTCACCGAGGAGGAGTTCGCCGTGATGCGCCACCACGTGGTGCATAGCCGCGAGATTCTGGGGGAAACGCCGGGGATCACCCCCATCATGCTCGAGGTCGCCGGTAATCATCATGAACGCCTGGACGGCAGTGGCTATCCGTTGAAGCTAAAAGGAGATGAGCTCTCCTTGTACAGTCGAATGAGCGGCATCGTCGATGTCTATGACGCCCTCACCGCGGATCGCGTCTACAAGGCCGGGATGCAACCGACCCAAGCGTTTCGCATCCTGCTCAAGGGAGCGGGCAGCCATTTCGATGCGGAGCTGGTGCAAAAGTTTATCAAGTGTCTCGGCGTCTATCCGGTGGGAACCCTGGTACAACTCTCCAACCAGAAGCTGGCCGTTGTGATAGAGCGTAATCACCAGGAGCCTCTAAAGCCTCTGGTCAAGGTGATCTACCATGCGGCGGCCCGTCATTATCTGGAGGTAAAACTGCTGGATCTGGCGCGGCCAGGCACAACCGAATCGATCGAGGCCGTTGTCGAGCCCAGAGACTACGACATAGTGCTAGACCGCTTCATTCCCTGAACTCAATGCTCGGCACCGTGGCCGGGCTGAAGCCAGTGGTGCAGCAAAAACTCCTCATCCAGCGGGGACAGGCAAAAGCGCTGACTGGCCTCCTCGATGGCGCGGCCATCATAGCGATGCTGCTCACTGAGCCTGCGTATGGCACGGCGCAAGTCTTCCCCATGGGGCAGTAGTGTGTGCTCGCTCATGATGCTCTCCTCGCGGGTTCTACCCCAAGGGTAGTCGCCGTGCCCCCTCCTTGCCGGACGGCACGGGCAAAGCGTGAGCGCCCTCGCCTCTCCAACCCTGTCAGGCCACCTTGGGGGTTCAACATCCCTGCGAGCGACGACTTGCCCCCTCCCTCCGGGCAGTGTCGGTGAGCGGAATGGGGTGATATCATCGCCGGTAACCAAGATGCCCCCGACTGGCTTTCTCACCACGACGCTCGCCCGCGCGCCATGATGAGCAACCCACAACAAGTGACCCTATGCCTCCACGTCATCGACAGATCCTTACCCTGGTCCACCAGGCTCGCAAGATGAGCGTGGCCGAGCTGGCTCGTCATACCGGCGTCTCCGAGGTGACCATTCGGGGCGATCTCAATGCCCTTGAGACGCTGGGACTGCTCAAGCGCGTGCATGGCTCTGCCATCGCCATCGAGACCGATGCCCTCGATGCCCGCATCAGCATCAACTACCCGCTCAAGGAGCGCCTCGCCGAGCGTGCCGCCCGACTGGTGGTCGAGGGAGAGACCGTCTTCATCGAGGGGGGGAGCGCCAACGCCCTGCTGGCTCGCCACCTGGCCCACCACAAACGGGTCACCATCATCACGGTGAGCAGCTATATCGCCCATCTGCTCAAGGAGACCGATACCCAGGTGATACTGCTCGGCGGCCTTTACCAGCACGAGAGCGAGAGCGTGGTCGGCCCCCTCACCCGCATCTGCATCGAACAGGTGCACTTTACCAAGGCCTTCGTCGGGGTTGACGGCTTCCAGCAGGACAGCGGCTTCACCAGCCGCGATGCCATGCGCTGCGACGTGGTCAACGCCGTGCTGGCCAAGGGGGTCGAGAACATCGTCATCACCGACAGCAGCAAGTTCGGCCTGACCCAGCCCCACCCCCTGAGCGGCGGCCCCATCCACCGACTGGTGACCGACGACGCCCTGCCCCAGAGCCAGCACGACGCCCTCGTCGAGCGCGGAGTGCAGATCCATTTCGTGCCCGCCTGACGACAGGGGTTGACGCCGCCCCGGCCCCGGAGCGTATGCTGGCCCCCTGTTTCAGGAGGAACCATGACCAACAAGGACAAGTTACTGGCGGCTCTGATCGTCATCTGCTGGGGGCTCAACTTCGTGGCCATCCGCTGGGGACTGGACGGGGTGCCGCCCCTGCTGCTCGGTGCCCTGCGTTTTCTCGCCGTGGTCTTCCCCGCCATCCTCTTCATTCCCCGACCGGCCCTGCCCTGGCGCTGGCTGGTCGCCTACGGCGCCACCTTGAGCCTGGGCCAGTTCGCCTTCCTGTTTTGTGCCATCAATGCCGGTATGCCGGCCGGGATAGCCTCTCTGGTGCTTCAGTCCCAGGTGATCTTCACCCTGCTGTTTGCCATGGTTGCGCTCGGTGAGCGCTGGTTGCCTCACCACTGGGTAGCCCTGCCGGTGGCCGCTGGGGGGCTGGCCCTGATCGCCGGAGGTGGCGCCGGCAACCTGACGCTGATCGGCTTCTTCCTGACCCTGTGCGCCGCCGCCAGCTGGGGGCTTGGCAACGTCATCAACCGCCACATCGGCCTGCGCTACCCGGTGCACCTGCCCGGCCTGGTGGCCTGGAGCGGCCTGGTGCCTATTCTCCCCTTCCTGAGCCTCTCCTGGTGGCTGGAAGGACAGGATCGAATCATCGCCAGCCTCAGCCACTTCAGCCTCACCAGCGTGCTGTGCGTCCTCTACCTCGCCTACGTGGCCACCTGGTTTGGCTACGGCCTGTGGGCACGCCTGCTGACCCGCTACCCGGTGGCACAAGTCGCCCCGTTGACCCTGCTGGTACCCTGTGTCGGCATGTTGGCAGCGGCCCTGCTGCTGGGCGAGCACACCACGGCGCAGCAATGGCTCGGCTCTGTGCTGGTGCTGCTCGGTTTTCTCATTCACCTGCTGGGGCCGCGCCTGTGGGCATGGCGGGCACGCCCGGCGCTATCGCAAACCTAGGCGCCCTGCGCGCCACCTCATCTTTACAAAGGAGTGTAAGCATGACCGCAAACCGTCTCGTCGCCGCCCTGGCCCTGTGCTGGGCCAGCCTCGGCTGGAGCGCCACCCTGCCCCCGGATCTGGTCTGGGAGAATAACGACACCGACGCCACCTTCGCCGATCCGGCCGCCATGCCGGGCGGGGTCTTCACCACCTTCATGACCAGCTTTCCCCTGACCCTGCGCAACTATGGTCCCGACGCCAATGGGGGCTTCTCCGCCTTCCTGCGCGACGGCCGGCTGCCGCTGCTGGCCAGTCACCCCATCAGTGGCAAGCCGATGCCGATGATCGCCAACCAGTGGGCCTTTGGTGGCGATAACAAGACCATGTACTTTCGCATCAACCCCAAGGCGACCTGGTCCGACGGCGAACCAATCACAGCCGACGACTTCCTGTTTACGCTGAAGATGCTGCGTGGCAAGGAGATTAGCGATCCTTGGTACAACAACTACTACTCGACCCAGATAGCAGACGTGACCAAGTACGACGATCGCACCCTCTCCATCACCAGTGGCACCGAGAAAAGCCGTGCCGATCTGCTCGACTCACTCCCTTTCTCACCGGAGCCGAGCCACGCCATCACCCTCAGCCCGGACTGGGTGAAGAAGACCAACTGGACCGTATTGCCAGTCAGCGGCGCCTATCGCATCAGCGAGCTGAAGAAGGGAAAGTCGATCACCTTCAGCAAGGTGAAGAACTGGTGGGGACAGGACGAGCGCTACTTCCAGCATCGCTTCAACGTCGATCAGGTGCGGGTGTTGGTGCTGCGTGACATCAACATCGCCTGGCAACACTTCCTGCGCGGGGATATCGACAGCTTCGGCATGGTGATCCCGGCCTGGTGGCACGACAAGAGCAAGACCGCCGAGTTCGAGAAGGGGTACATAGAGCGCACCTGGCTCTATAACCAGACCCCCCAGCCCCCCATGGGGCTCTACCTCAACAACGACGATCCCCTGCTGACCGACGTCCACGTGCGCACCGGCATTCAGTACTCGCTCAACTTCGACAAGATGCTTAACCAGTTGCTGCGTGGCGACTACCAGCGGCTCAACAGCTATGGCAGCGGCCAAGGGCCCTTCACCAATACCGATCTCAAGGCACGGCCGTTCGATCCCAAGAAGGCGCGCGAGGAGTTTGCCAAGGCGGGTTTCGACAAGCCAGGCCCGGACGGCATACTGCGTAACGCCGCCGGCACGCCGCTGGTGCTCACCGTCACCTACACCACCGGTGAACACACTCAGCGCTTGACCCTGTTGCGGGAAGAGGCCAAGAAGGCAGGACTGGGCATCGAGCTCAATCTGATGGACGCCTCTGCCGGCTTCAAGGCGATGCGCGAGAAGAAACACCAGAGTGCCTGGATGGCCTGGTCTGGCAGCCGCTACCCGGCCTATTGGGAGTTCTTCCACAAGGTGAACGCCCACCAGAGCCAGACCAACAACATCATGAACATCGACGACGAGGCCATGACGGCCCTGGTGGAGCGCTACGACAAGGAGTTCGACTTTACCAAGAAGGCCGAGATCTCCCGCCAGATCCAGGCGCGCCTGTATGAGCTCGCCAGCTTCGTGCCCGCCTATCAGGTGCCCTATACCCGCGAGGGCGCCTGGCGCTGGGTACGCCTGCCCAAGGTGCCGGGAACCCCTCAGTCTGACAGCCTCTATTGGCCCTTCGACGGAGCCAGCTCGGGTTACAGCTACGGAGGCCTGTTCTGGATCGATCCCAAGGTCAAACAAGAAACCCGCGCCGCCATCAAGGCGGGCCACGCCTTCGCACCGGTCACCCGGGTCGACGAGACCTATCGCCTCGCCCAATGACGAGCATAAAAAAGCCCCGCGATGCGGGGCTTTTCATGTGACGCAGCGTTTACTTGGGACGCTTGGCCAGCTTCTTCTCGATGGCGTCAGCCACTTCGCCCGGCTCGACCACGATTCCTTCCTGATCGACGGTCGGGAACACGGCCACACACACCTCGTCCTCTTCCATGCCAGAGATCCAGCGATCCATCCACACCTTGAGGGTGATCGCCTGGGGCTTGCAGTCAGCCCACTCGCCGCTGGCCCACGCCTCGGCGTACTCGGGGTGCGGCCACACCGGGATGCAATCCTCATCCTCTGTGGTCAGCATCATGACGCCGTGCTCGTCGGTCAGCACGTAGAGCTCGCCGTGCTCCACCAGCTTGGTGATGAAGTGATCGTAGCGGTAGTCGGCGTTGAGACTGAGCGCCGCGTTGCGCTCGGTGTCGGTCAGGGTGTAGCTCATGGTAGCCATCCGTTTTAGGGGGAAAATCGGGGCGTAATGGTCACATGCCCCCGCGCCCTTGTCCAGATCAGCCGGCGATCTCAGGCCACACCAGCTCGATGCCAGCCTCGTCGCACAGGCGGCTGCGCAGCCAGTAGGCGCACTCGATCTCAACAAAAACCAACTGATCTTCACCGCCGCGAGCCACGGTCAGCAGCGCCTTGAGGCGGGCCTCCAACCCCTGCTGCCACCCCTTGAGCAGGCGGGGCATGGCCTCATCCACCACCTCGCGGCGCAGCTCGAACAGGTTGTCGCTAATGGGGCTGTTGATTTTCTCCGGGATGCGCCAGTAGTGCTCGAGATTCCCGAGCAGCTCCTCATCGTATTGGGCGAGCGCGACTATCCCCTCATCCCGGCTCTGTGCCTCCGGGCTTACTGGACTCCAACCAGTCTTGAGATCGGCCAGCTCGTGCATGAGACGAGTGCCGGCGGCCTGACGCAAGGCCTTCACATCGGCGCTGCCGAGCGGGGCAACCCAGAGACGACCGCCATGACTCTCCATCTGCTTGACCAGCAGCTCGTTGGCATAGTGGGGAAAACGGTGAGAGAGCTGATGCAACAGGGAAACCAGCACAATGCGGGGCATGGAAGACTCCAGAGAACGTCGAGGAAAGCATCATAGCACGAAAGCCCATGGAGCCGGCCTCGCGCGGGTCAAGAAAGCAGCAATCGCGCCGGCCATCTGCAATAGTTTGAGGCAGCCCTCATTCCACCAAGGTCCCGAATGCTAAGGTGCCCACAGGATCCCATTTAAGGAGTACCGCCATGCTTGGCATCAATCACATCTCCCCCGAACTGGTCGATGAACTCAAAGTACTCGCCTGCTATGACCCGGCCAATCTGGATCAAGGGGTCAAATTGCACAAAGAGAGCCCACAGGGGCTGCATGACGCGGCGCGCCGCCTCTATGACCGTGGTCTTATCGTCGCCCCCGATGGGGGTTATCTCACCCCCTTCGGCCGCACCCAGCTAGAGCATCTACAGCATCTGTTGACGGCCCTGAAGGGAGCCTGAGAACAAATAAAAAAGGGGTCGCATAGCGACCCCCTCTCTTTTCCCTCCGAAGAGGGACAAACAAAAAGCCGCTGCCAGGCAGCGGCTTTTTTAAATTCTGTGCAATTACAGAGCAGTTACGTTCTCAGCCTGCGGGCCCTTCTGGCCTTGGGTCACGGAGAACTGTACACGCTGGCCTTCAGCCAGGGTACGGAAACCGTTGCCTTGGATGGCGCTGAAGTGTACGAACACGTCCGGGCCGTTTTCTTGCTGGATGAAGCCGAAGCCCTTGGTTTCGTTGAAGAACTTAACGGTACCGGTGATCATGTTAGACATATCTTTTAAACCTGTATTCAAAAATAACTCGTGCCTTTCGGCGGACAAAGCTTCGAAATGGGTAACTTATGAACAACAGGAAAAGATGCAGAACATCGAACTCATTGACATAAATGACGCCTTTTTCAAGCTCGGTTGATTATACGTGGCCTTGGCGAATAAGCAAACGAATTCTGCCCCGCATGTTGCGGGGCAGTTTTTTAGCAGCTTTCTGCTTCGAGTGCATTGACCAGCGCACGCAGGAAACGCGCGGCTTCGCCGCCGGTACACGCCCGGTGATCGAAGGTGACCGAAAGGGGCAACGCACGCACCGGCCGCGCCTCTCCGTGGACGAACACCACCTTCTCGAACAGCTTGCCGGCCCCGACTATGGTCACCTGGGGCGGCGTCACGATGGGACTGGCGTAGCGCCCGGCGATGGCGCCGAAGTTGGTGAGGGTGATGGTCGCCCCCTGCAGCATCTCGCGCGGCACGGCGCGGGCCTTCACGTCCGCTATCATGCGATCGAGCCCACTGCGCAGATCCGCCGTAGCGCGGTCGGCCACGTTTTCCATCACGGGCACATAGAGCCCGTGTTTGGAGTCAACCGCGATGGCCACGTTCACCTCGTCAAAGAGACGCCGGGTCAGGGTCTCCCCATCGAACCAGGCGTTCATCGACGGCTCGGCGCGGCACGCCACCCCGATCGCCTTGATGAGGCGCACCGTCACATCCTCGTCGTTGCGCCAGGCGCGCAGGTCCACTTCGTCTGTGATGGCCACCGGCACCACACTCTGGTGAGAGAGGGTCATCGCCTTGGCCATGGCGCGGCGGGCGCCCTTGAGGATCTCGTTGTGAGCGCCTTCCATCGCCTCGAACGCCTGCTGCACGTCCGCCTCGGTGACCAGCCCACCCGGGCCGCTGCCCCTGAGACTGTCGACGTCAACCCCCAGCTGCACGGCGAGCCGGCGCACCGCCGGCATGGCCTGGGTCAGGCTGCCACCGGCCGCGACGGCCCCGACGACGAAGTGATCTTCCAGCACCTGGCTGCTGCCGTGCACCTTGCCGACCACAGTGCCATCGTCTTCTCCTCCCTCGAACTCCACCAGGGGGGCGCCGATGTGCAATATGTCCCCCTCGTTGGCGCACAGGTTGGCGATGACGCCACTCACCGGCGAGGGCACGTCCACCAGCGCCTTGGCGGTCTCGACCGAGAGCAGCACCTGATCCACCTCGACCCGCTCACCGGCTTTTACTTTCCATTCGACGATCTCGGCTTCGGCCAGCCCTTCGCCCAGATCCGGTAACTTGAAGAATTTCATGTCCAGCTCTCCATGAGATTGCGCGCGGCGTCGACGATGTCCTGCTCGTCGATGAGGTAATAGGCTTCGTTGCGGTAGTAAGGCACGGCGGCGTCCACTCCGGTCAGCCGCTTGGGCGGCGCCTTGAGGACGGTCGCGGCCTCCTCGCACACCCGGGCAACGATCTCGGCGCCCACGCCGAAACTGCCGCACGCCTCGTGCACCACCAGCAGCCGCCCGGTCTTGCGCACCGAGGCGAGGATGGTGGCCATGTCGAGCGGCTTGATGGTGGCAAGATCGATCACCTCGCACTGGATATCCTGCTCGGCCAGCACGGCAGAGGCGCGCAGGATCTCCTGCAGGCAAGCCCCCCACCCCACGACCGTGATGTCGCGGCCCGGGCGCAGGGTGTAGCAGACATCCAGCGGCAAGCCGACCCCGTCGTCGTCTACCTGAGATTTGACCGAGCGGTAGATACGGTCAGGCTCGAAGAAGAGCACGGGATCCGGGCAGCGGATGGCCGAGAGCAGCAGGCCATAGGCACGCTTGGGGCTCGACGGGATCACCACCCTCAGCCCGGGGATGTGGGCAAACAGGGCCTCGATGCTCTCGCTGTGGTGCTCCGGCGAGTGGATGCCGGCCCCGTAAGGGGAGCGATAGACGATGGGGCAGGCGAGCCGGCCACGGGTGCGATTGCGCATGCGCGCCGCCTGGCAAATGATCTGCTCCATGCCCGGGAAGATGAAGCCCTGGAACTGGAATTCGGCCACGGGCTTGAGCCCCTGAGTGGCCATGCCGACCGCCACCCCGGCGATCAGCCCCTCGGCCAGCGGGGTGTCGATCACCCGCTTGAAGCCGAACTTGTCGCGAAGGCCCACAGTGGCACGAAACACCCCGCCGTTGACCCCCACGTCCTCACCGAGCACCACCACATCCGGATCGTGCTCCATCTCGTGATGCAGGGCCATGTTGACGGCCTCGAGAAGACTCACCTCACTCATGACCCGCCTCCATCCGCATGGCCTTGGCAATAATGCGCTCGCGCTGGGGCAGCAGATCGGCCGGCAGCTCGGCGTAGTGATAGTCGAGCATGGCCTCGGGCGGCTGGGCCTGCAGCGACTCGTAACGGGCGACCGCCTGCTCCACCTCGGCACTGGCCTCGGCCAGCAGGGCCTGCTCGGCCTCTTCGTCCCACCAACCCTGGGCTGCCATGTACTGGCGCAGCCGCTTGACCGGCTCCTTGCTCCAGGCGGCCTCGACTTCTCCGGCTTCCCGGTAGCGGGTGGCGTCGTCGGCGGTGGTGTGATCCCCGAGCCGGTAGCTCACCGCCTCGATCAGTGTCGGCCCCTTGCCACGGCGGGCGCGATCCACCGCGCGTTTGACCGCGTCATAGACGGCCACCACGTCGTTGCCGTCCACCTGCAGGCTGTGCACGCCGGCACCTATGCCCTTCTGAGCCAGGGTGGGCGCCGAAGATTGCAGCTTGCGCGGCACCGAGATGGCCCACTGGTTGTTGTTGATCACCATGACCATGGGCAAGTGCCAGACCCCGGCACAGTTGAGCCCCTCGAGAAAGTCCCCCTTGGAGGTGCCACCATCGCCGATGGAGACGACCGCCACCCGCGGCTGGTTGCGCAGCTTGAAGGCCGCCGCCACGCCACAGGCGTGAGTGATCTGGGTGGCGATGGGCACACAGATGGGGAGATCTTCGGACGGGGTGCCGTCACGGCGCACGAAATAGCTGCCGCGTTCGTCACCGCCCCAGTATTGCAGGTTCTTCTCCATGGCCACCCCACGCACATAGAGGGTGGGCATGTCGCGGTAATAGGGGACATAGACATCCTCTTCCCCCATCGCCAGGCCGACACCAACGCCGACCGCCTCCGCCCCCAGGTGAGAGGGGAAGGTGCCCAGCTTGCCGGTACGCTGCAGGGCGATTGCTTTCTTGTCATAGCTGCGCACCACCACCATGTTGCGGTAGAAGGTGCGTGCCAACGCCTTGTCCAGCCAGGTGGGCAAGTCTGCCACCGGGCGCCCTTCCTCATCGAGGTAACGCAGGAAGGGGATCTCGACATGGGTCATAACTGGCTCCTTGCCGTTCAAAACGTCACCGGTGCTGGTGACACCTCAAATGTAAATACCTTGTTAACAACAAAGCAAAGAGATTCGACCAGGTAAGACCAGTAGAAAGTTCTTTGAAGTCATTAAAGAAATGAATTTTTAACAATTAGATGAAGTCAATCCCGTAGATGGTGCACGCCAAACCGCCATCCCCCCTCAGTTTCTCCCCTCAATGTCCCACTGGAATCGTTTGACGCTATTGCATGCTCATCCGGAAACGATCAAGAATGATAATCGTTATCAACAAAGAAAAGGGATATTCAGTGTCTACCAGAATTCTGCCTCTGCATCCGGTCATGCTCGCTCTCCTCTCAACCCCCGTATTTTGTGCAACCTCGGCCAATGAAGTGATCACCGTCACGACCAAGGCCCATGACCTGCGTACGGCACCCGCCTCTATCTCGGTCATCACTGCCGATCAGATCATGGCGCAACCGGTCAACGACATCGCCGATGTGTTGCGTTACGAGGTCGGCATCCAGACGCAAACCGACACGAATGGCCGTAACACCATCGGGATCAGGGGAATGGGGAGCAAGTACACCCTGCTACTGGTCGACGGCAAGCGCATCTCATCGTCCAACGCGCTGTGGCGGGGCGGCAACTTCGACAATGCGCCGGTGCCACTGGGCATGATTGAACGCGTCGAGGTGATCCGCGGTCCCATGTCGGCCCTCTACGGCTCAGACGCCATCGGTGGGGTCATCAACATCATCACCAAGCAACCGGGTAAGACCTGGGGGGGCGCTGCCGATGCCGACTTCAAGGCTATCGAAGGCAAGGATGGGGGTGACCAATACAGAACGAATCTGGGGATTTCGGGTCCATTGACGGGATCCCTGCTGGTGCGGATGAACGGCGAGATCTTCGATCGCCAGGCATGGACCCCGCCCGAGGCAAATGAGGGTATCCCCCTGCTAGAGCGCAAAGAGACGGGCAACCTGGCCACCACCCTGACCTGGCTCATCGACGACGCCCAGCGGCTCGAGCTCGACTATCTCTATAACCAGGATCAACGTCCCCTTGCCGTCTTCAGCAATAGCACGGGTAAACGCCAGGGCAGCGAACAGCAAATCGACAGGAACATGGCGGGTCTAACCCACAGGGGAAACTGGGAGTGGGGTGCCACCACCCTGATGGCAAACTACGAGTACAACCGGATCGAAGATTTCAATACCAACTTCCAGGCCCCCCAACGCCGTCAGCTGGAAGAGAACACCCTCACCCTCACGGGCTACAGCAACATGACGCTGGCCGATCACGGCCTCACCTTGGGGCTGGAATACCTGGAGCGTGAACTGGTGGATCCGGTCAGCTACCGACAGGTCGGCGGTAGCGAGCGTCACGCACAGCAGGCCCTGTTTGCCCAAGACGAGATCCCATTCGGTGACGCCTTCACCCTGACGCTGGGGGCCCGCTACGACCATCACGAGATCTTTGGCGATCACCTCACGCCCCGCGGCTATCTGGTCTACGAGCTCAGCGATTCCCTGACCGTTAAAGGAGGGGTCAGCCAATCGTTCAAGGCCCCCTCCCCCCATCAATACTCACGGGGCTACGTCATGGAGAGCTGCCGCGGCCGCTGCAGTGTCTACGGCAACGAGACCCTTGAACCCGAGACCAGCACCAGCTATGAGCTGGGCCTATTGTTCGAAGAGGGAGCCTGGGAGACCGGCGCCACCCTCTATCACAACGACATCAAGGACATGATTGAAGCCTACCAACTCGACCCAAGCAACCGCTGGTCGGATAAGAGCTGGCGCAACGTCAACAAGGCGACGACCCAGGGGCTTGAGCTCACCGGCGAACTCGCGCTGCTGGAGACCCTCTCCCTGTCGGCTAACTACACCTATTCCAATGCCGAGCGGGAAAATGGCTCCCCCTTGTTCAATCGCCCCGACCACAAGGCCAATGCCAAGTTGACCTGGCAAGCCATGCCTCGACTCAGTGCCTTCGTGGCCACCCGCTACACCGGCACGCAGTTTGAAACGGCGTCGCTCAAGCTGCCCCATTATCAGACCGTCGATCTCGGTACCGGCTTCAAGCTCACCGACCAGATCGATCTGCGCCTGGGGATCACCAACCTGACCGATGTCCGCCTGCAAGAGAAGACCCAGGAGTTCTCATCGGTAGAGCCGGGCCGTAGCTACTACCTCAGCGGCTCCGCCCGCTTCTGACACCCCCTTCCTCTGAGTACGTCGGCTGCCGCGTCAACTCAGGCGGCCATCAACAGCAGAGCCAGTCACAAGCGACTGGCTCTGTTTCATGCATGGCGTATGTCCCTCAGGGCCACAGCCGGGTTGGCACCACCAGCAGCATGGTACGTTGCCCCACCGCCACCTTGGCGTTGGGGAAAACCACCGCCTCGCGCTCGGCCTCGACCTGATAGCGCAACTCCCCATCCTCGGCGAGCAGGAATCCCCGCGGGAACTCGGTGAAGTTCTCCACATCGTCGGCGAACAGAAAACGAAACGCCTCGCTGCGTTTATTGATCACCCGGGCGATGCGAAAGAACAGGAAGTCGTCGGCATGCCACGGCTCGAGCACCACCGCATCGCGGGTCACCAGCGCCTCCAGAGCCATTCTCGCCTCGATGAAACGGGTCATGTCGTTCTCGCCAAACGGACGCACCTTGCCCAGCTCCACGGTGAAACCGTGGGCACCAAACTCCCGGGTACTGAAGTAACTGAAGGTCGTGGTCGCCCCCTCCGAGAGCAGAAAGGTACGCACCCCGCAGGCACCGAGGAAACGCACCTGCTCCTGGCTGTACTCGCGCCCCTCCCCGAGGAAGGGGTAGACGGCAAACTTCTCGTGACGCGAGCCGCGAATGGCGGTGTGCAGGTCATAGTGACAACGATCGTCCCCGCTACCGGCGAAGAAACGGGCCACATATTGCTCGAGTCGCTTGGCACGCATCCGCTCTCGGTTACAAAGACCCGCGCCACGGCTGTGGGCGCCCGAGAAGAGGCGGTTCATGTTCTCCTCGATCTCGCGCACGCCGAGGTTCATGGCGGCCAGATTGCCGAAGATGAAGAGGGTGCGGTGGCGAGCTTGCAGCTCACCCGAGAGGAGGCGTCTTAGCAGATCGTTGCAGATCTCGATGGGGGCCGTCTCATTGCCGTGAATGCCGCTGGAGAGGACCAGAGCCTTGGCGCCGGGATTGGCGGGCTCGAGACAGAGGATGCCGGTGTCCCACACCTCGGCGCGATCGCCATTGGGCAGGGAGAAAGAGAAGGGCTCAAGCTGCCACTCATTGGCGCGGCTCAGGGCCAGAAAGTCGTGATCGGGGATCATGCTTACCTCACTGTACGCAACTTGGCCGATTATAGGGCCAGGCGCTGAGGCATCACAACTTATTCAAGAATATCAAACAGTAATGAAACAGAGCGACGAGGCATCCGTGCCCCGACCATCAACCACGCCAGAACGGCTTGGAGGTCTCCTGATAACGATCCGACTCGCACAGCCCGATGTCACGCAGCAGGTATTCCGGCATTTCGGCCAGCTGGCGGCGACTGCGGCTGCGCTCCAGCCAGGTCAGCAGGGTGTGTTTGATGCGGGCTACCACGGACTGCTCGCCCTTGTGCTCGTAACCGGCTTCGATATAGGTGATGTCAGCCATGATGATTCTCCTCGGTTTTGTTGCGGCAAAGTCTAGGAGAGGGCCTCATCTGTCTCAATTGACGAATTTTAATACAATCCATTAGTAAAACTAATGTGCCATCCCTGACTCGAAATGGCGGCAATTAATTGATATAAAAGGATTTTAATAAATCGCCGTCACCCATAAAATCCCATCAGGATTTTATGCTGGCGGCGCCATGGTTAACTATGCATCGAGCTACCGGAACCATGCATCTGTACCGTCACCCCGGCTCTCGGCTCTTTCCTCATTTCTACGGGTTATGTTAATGAAAAGAAAAGAAAACGATCTTTTTTTAACCGATGGATCCGACGAGTTACCCGCCACCTTCACCGCCGTGGCCCGTCTTCGAGCCCTGATGCACGAGCTGGAGGCGGCGCTGGCCGATCTGGCCGTGGAGCTTAAGCAGGCGCCCCTGAAACTGGCCAGAGTGCACCCGTTACCCGGGGTCGCGGCAGGGTGTGAAGAGGACCCCATCGAGCGCATCGAGGTAGACACCCAGGAAGGAGAAGCGGCGTGTGTCGCCGCCATCGCCGCCTTCGGCGAACACACCCTGCGCCCGGGCTGCTCGACCAAGTCCACCTTCCGCCTGCCGGGTCTGCTGCACTACCCGGCCGAGAGCGCGGTCGTGCTGACCCCGCTGATCGCGCGGATCAACCGCCTCAAGGTGTTGTTTCAAGAGGAAGTGCAGCAGGCGGGAGAGCGGGACGACAAGTTTCAGCTGGTCCATCAGGCCCTGCCTGGCACCATCACCCTGCAGGTCTATCGCCAGCTCCCGCTCTATTGCGGCGAGCTGCTCGCCATCGGCTTTACCTGGGCCGACAAGCAGGCGATCCGCAAGCTGAGTCGCCAGGAGGTGATCGCCATGCTCGAACGCAGCAAGGGGTATGTACCGGCGCTGATCGGCAAGGAGGAGTGGATTGGGAGGGTCGAGCGGGAGATTGTGGATGTGAGGCGGCTGCCCCCCGGCGCCGAGCTGAGAATTCGCCGCCCGGTCAAGACCCACCCCATGGCCAACCTGCGCTGGGGCGACAGGGAGAGCGCCAAACAGCAGGTGAAGGCGAGCCTGCCGCTCATCGTCTGCAGTGACGCCCCCCTCAAGGCCAAGCCGCTGGGACACTACCCGAACAAGCCGCGCCAGCCCCGCAACGACAGGCGCGGGGCAGAGCGGCTACTGATAGAACGACTGCACCTCTATGTGCGTGACGAGCCACGCCAGGGAGATGAATAGGCCGGCTTACCCCAGCAGCAGATTACGCAGGCTCTCGAGATCGAGCGGACTGGCCTGGGACTGGCCGCTCAGCAGGCTGTCGGCCAGGGCCCGCTTCTCGCTGTGCAGGGCCACTATCTTCTCTTCGACCGTCTGCTCGCACACCAACCGATAGACGGTCACCGGCTGGGTCTGCCCCATGCGGTGGGCCCGATCGCTCGCCTGATCCTCCACCGCCGGGTTCCACCAGGGATCGAGGTGCAGCACGGTATCGGCCTGGGTGAGGTTAAGCCCGGTGCCTCCCGCCTTGAGACTGATGAGAAACAGCGGCACCGACTCGCTTCTGAAACGCTCGATGGCGTGCTGACGCTCCTTCATGGAGCAGGCACCATCGAGGTAGCAATACTCCCAACCCCGCGCCTCGAGCCGACGGCGCAGCAGGGTGAGCAGATCCACAAACTGGCTGAACACCAGCACCCTGTGCCCCCCGTCGATCGCCTCCTCGAGCAGCGCCATCGCCTCGTCGAGCTTGCTGTTGGCCTCCTGCCACTCGGGCAGCAGCAGGCTCGGCGAACAGCAGAGGCGGCGCAGCCGGGTCAGTCCGCTGAGCACATGCATCAGGGTGCGCCCGTCGCTGCTCTGGATCTGCTGCACCACCTCGCGCCGGGTCGCCTCGTAGAGCTCACGCTCGGCCTGGGAGAGGGTGATGTGATGAACAATCTCGGTCTTCTCGGGCAGCTCGGCGAGCACCTCCTGCTTGAGGCGGCGCAACACGAAGGGGTGAATGACCGAGCGCAGTAGCGCCATGTGCTGGGGATCCCGGCTGGCACGGCCAAAGCGACGCTTGAAGTCACGCTGGCTGCCGAGCAGACCCGGATTGATGAAGGCAAACAGGCTCCACAGCTCACCCAGGTGGTTCTCCACCGGGGTACCGGAGAGGGCGAGTCTGAACGCCCCCTCCAACCGGGTCAGGATCTTGGCGCGCTGGGTGCCGGCATTCTTGATCTGCTGCGCCTCATCGATCACCAGGGAGGCCCAACTCACTCGCTCCAGGGCCTCTCCGAGGCTCGGCAACAGGCCATAGTTGATCAGTACCACCTGACCGGCGCGCGCCCCCTGCACCAGATGGGCACCACCCCAGGATTGATCCAGGGTGACTATCTCCAGCTCGGGGGCGAAGCGGGCGGCCTCCTCCTGCCAGTTGGTGAGCACCGACTTGGGCACCACCACCAGAGCCGGCCCCTCGGTGGCGCGCAGGCGCAGCAGGGTGAGCGCCTGCAGTGTCTTACCCAGCCCCATGTCATCGGCAAGGCAGGCACCAAAGCCATGGCTGGCGAGGGAGGCCATCCACTGTACCCCTTCCCGCTGATAGTCCCGCAGCGGGGTGAGCAAGGTAGCCGGGCACTCGGCCGGTTTGGACCATTCGCTTTGCAACTGCTCCCACGCCTCGTCCCCTTGAGTCGAGACCGCCGAGAGCAGACGCATCAGGGGATAGGCGAGTCGGCGACTGACCTTGAGGTCTTCATCGAGCATGGCGCCAAGCAGGGTGAGCCGCTCCGAGAGCTTGTCGCTGATGATGACGCTGGTCTGCTCGTCGAGCATGATGCTCTTCTGACCAGGGCGGAACTGGCGCAGCAAGAGCCGCAGATCGAGCACCTGGTGCTCGTCGAGGGCCACGCTCCCCTCTAGGGCAAACCACTCCTGGCGCTGCTCGATACGCAGGCTCAGGGTGGTGTCGTCCAAAGAGCGCAGGCGCTGGCTCTCCTCGTGCCAGAAGATGGGCACGCCATTGGCCACCCACTCGGGCAGGCGGGCGAGAAACTCGATGGCCGCCTCCTCTTCGAGCTGCCAGTTCAGACGCGGCATGTCGAGAGAGAGCCGCAGGCAGAGCTCACGCCAGGCAGCGCGCTCGGCGGCCAGATCCCGCTGCCAGTAGTCGTTGCCACGCACGTCACTGCGCACCACCGCATCCCCGTGGGCCAGCGGCAGTGCCGGGGTCTGCTCGCCCTGAGTGACGAAGGCCAGGTGCAGCACCCCCTTGCGCCAGTCGAGCTGCAGACCCGCCTGGCCGGGCCAGGGGATGAGCCTGGCATTACCGCCGAGGGTTGCGTCCTCACAGCACCAGTGCAGCCCCTCGAGGCGCCCGAGCGCCTCGGCCACCTGAGGCAGTTGCGCCGGCGGCCAGCTGCGCTCGGCGGGCAACCATTCGCGCAGAGACTCGGGCTGGCGCACCACCTGCCACAGATCCCCGGCCAGCGGCACTATGCTGGCACCGCTGCCCACCTCGGGGAAGAGTCGGGCCTGGCCGCCGGCAGTCAGATAGATGAGGGGCTGGGTCAGGGCCAGCTGCAGGCGCTGCCCCTGGGCGTTGTAGAGGTGAGGGTGGGCCGCCAGCTGCGTCCAGAACTCGTGGGACCAGTGACGGTCCTCCTTGCCATACTGGCGCAGCAGGGCCCAGTCCTCCTCCCCCAGCAGGGTTGGATACTGGGAGGAGACCAGCGCCAGATCAACCCGGCGACCGGCGGTCCACTCCCCCTTGACCCCCAGCTTCTGTACTCGGCACTCCAGGGTTGGCCCCTCCAGCAGCAGATTCCACACCAGCCGCTCCTTGACCTTGCTGGCACCGGCACTGCGTCCGAGCCCCTGCAACCAGTTGAGCCAACCGGCCGGCTTGAGCGGCTCGTCCTCATCCTGCCAGGTGTCGATCCCGGCCAGAGGGGCCGCGCTGACCGCACGCCCGGTGAGCAGGCGCAGCAGATCCTGGCACAATCCCATCAGGCGATGACGCGGCGGGGTGGCCAACAGCTCGTCGAGAGACCACTTGCGCAAGGCCTGCAGGGCCGAGCCACTCTCCCCATGACGACTCATGGCGCAGAGATCGATCCACAGATGCCCCCAGAAGACTTCGTCGGGAGGCAATTGCAGCATCTCGAACAGCCCTACCGTGTGGCGCTCTCCGTCCCACTGGCGCAGGGCATCTTGCAAGGCGGCCTGGTGACCACACTGGCGCAGCACGCTCTTGCGCTCGCTGGCGGCCAGGGCCGGATCGTGCTGTTGCAGGACACCGAGCCAGATCAGGGTCGATAAGAGCGGCTCACGAGGGCGTTGTGCGCCCAGTTGCACCCAGGCGCCCTGATCGAGCTCCTCCTGCTGCCAGCCCAGTGCAAGACTCGGCCAATGGGGCAGGATCTGGCCATCGGCCAGCCACCAGGACTCCTCCTCCAGCCAAAGCGACAACCGCGCCTGGGCCCCCTTGGCCAGGCGGCGACCATCCAGCTCGATGGGGCGGGCCTCCAGCAGTGCCTGCGCCGACCAATAGTCGATCATCAGCTGCTGCCAGGCAGGAGAGACCGTCTCGAGCAGGGTCATGGACTCGCTCTCGTCGAGCATCTCAAACAGGGCGTGAGGCAACTTGGCTGGCGGGTTGGCCTTGGCGTCGAGCAGTGCCGCGACCCACCCCAGTGCCTCAGGCCAGGTCGGGGCAGCCGCCGCCCCCTCGCGAATGGCCTGCAGCAGGGTCAGGGTACCGAGGGCAGAGATGGCCCAAACGCCCTCGCCCCGCTCGCGCACCAGATCGTCAAACACCAGCGCCTCCAGCGCCTGGGTACAGGCAGGAAAGAGGGCAACCAGACGGGTGGTAGAGAGGGGACGGCGAACCAGCAGGGTCGTCAGGATATCGTATTGCAAGGGGGAGAGGCGTGACACGAAACGGGATCCAGACTGCGTAAAAGGTCTGATTTTAGCGCCAAAGCCGCCGCGACTCGACCCTCTTGTCTGATAAAGAGCACAAAAAAAGCGAGGCCAGGGCTCACGCCTCCTGTTGGTCAGAGGCCGCCGCGGCCTTGGCCTGGGCCCGCGCCGCCTTCTGTTCGCTGCGCCGACGCTGGAAGAAGGCCGAGATCTGATGAGCACACTCCTGCGCCAGCACACCGCGGCTAACCGTCAGCCTGTGGTTATGGCGCGGGTCGGCCAGCAGGTTGAACACAGAGGTGTCGGCCCCGGTCTTGAGATCGCTTGCCCCATAGACCACCCTGGCAACCCGGCTGTGGATGAGGGCGCCGGCACACATGCAGCAAGGCTCCAGGGTGACAAACAACTCGGCCCCCACCAGACGGTAGTTGCCGACCCGCTCGCCGGCCGCCCGCAGGGCCATCACCTCCGCATGGGCGCAGGCATCGTGAGTGGTGATGGACTGATTCCAGCCCTCGCCAATCACCTCCTCCCCAAGCACCACCACGGCCCCGACGGGGACCTCGCCGATCGCCTCGGCACGAGTGGCCAACATCATAGCGTGACGCATCCACTGCTCGTCACGGCTCACTTCTTTCTCATTCATCGCGTGGGTAGGGCTCTGTGATGGGGTCGCGGGATTATGGCAAAAGCGGCTGAACAACCCAAGTTTTGAACGCGCTGACCAATAAAGAAGCAAACGGCATGACCTTGATAAAAAAGGACTTGCGCTCGAGAAGGGAGTCCTTTAGAGTTCGTCCCCGTCAGCAAGGCTGACCTCGTCGGCGTGTAGCGCAGCCAGGTAGCGCACTGTCATGGGGTGTCAGGGGTCGGAGGTTCAAATCCTCTCACGCCGACCATCATTCCCCCGAAAGGCCCTCTCGCAAGAGAGGGCCTTTTGTTTTATCCCACCTCGCCAGGTCAGGTGCTTTTTCATCCAGCACCGCTTGACTCTGCATTGTCGTCTCGCTATTGTGCGCGCTCTCACGCCGGAGCTGGCTCCCAGGGACGTGAATCGGTGGCAGGAATCCACCCCGCCGGCTTGCTTATCCACGATGACAAGGCAAGCTAAATGACCAACCCCCCTTTGCCCACCCTACCTCCTGATGAAGAGAGCGATCTCCAGGTGGTACGACTCGATGTTGTCGATCTGGCCGAGTCCGATGATGAATGACCCGCAACCCGGCACCAGGCCGGGTTGTTTTTTTGAACGTTCGACTGCCTTGAATGACAGAAATAAAAAAAACCGGTTCACAGCAGTGAACCGGTTCTTTCATTTTCAACATGGTGCGGAAGGAGGGACTTGAACCCACACGCCAAAGGCGCCAGAACCTAAATCTGGTGCGTCTACCAATTTCGCCACTTCCGCAGAGAAGGGCTGCCAAGCGCGAACGCGCCTTGCATAAATAGGATGGGGTGGCTGATGGGACTCGAACCCACGACAACCGGAATCACAATCCGGGACTCTACCAACTGAGCTACAACCACCACAGAGACGAATAAATGGCACGCCCTACAGGATTCGAACCTGTGACCCACGGCTTAGAAGGCCGTTGCTCTATCCAACTGAGCTAAGGGCGCACTGTTTTCATCGTTTCAGGCATTCCACCTGTATAAAGTGGTCGGTGATAGAGGATTCGAACCTCTGACCCTCTGGTCCCAAACCAGATGCGCTACCGGACTGCGCTAATCACCGATGCCGCTTGCCAGCATATCGACAGATGTCGTACCAAGCAACGGGCCGGCATCATACCCAAGCGTGAAAGCCAGCGTCAATGACTTTTTCCATCAATAAATTCAAGTGACTACTTCTTACACGCCGGGCGCTTGCCGGCTCAAAGCATCTGTCGGCGGGTCACAAAAAATGCGACAATGCGCCGCCCTTCTAATGACGGTGAGTTGAGGATTATGTCAGCCAAGATGATTGATGGAAAACTGGTGGCGCAAACGATTCGCAGCCAGGTGGCGGCCCGGGTCAAGGAGCGGGTGTTGCAGGGCAAACGGGCCCCGGGTCTGGCCGTCATCCTGGTGGGGAGCGATCCGGCCTCCCAGGTCTATGTCGGCAGCAAGCGACGCGCCTGTGAGGAAGTGGGCTTTGTCTCCCGCTCCTACGATCTCAGTGCCAATGCCACACAAGAGGAGCTGCTCGGTCTTATCGACCGCCTCAACAGCGACGGCGAGGTAGACGGTATCCTGGTGCAGTTGCCGCTGCCCGCCCACATGGACACCACCCTGGTGATCGAACGCATTCATCCCGACAAGGATGTGGACGGCTTCCATCCCTATAATGTGGGTCGCCTGGCTCAGCGCATTCCGGCCCTGCGCCCCTGCACCCCCAAGGGGATCATGACCCTTATCGAAACCACCGGCATCAGGACCCATGGTCTGCACGCCGTGGTGGTGGGCGCCTCCAACATCGTCGGTCGCCCCATGACCCTCGAGCTGCTGCTGGCCGGCTGCACCACCACCACCTGTCACCGTTTCACCCAGGATCTCGAGGCCCATGTGCGCCGTGCCGATCTGCTGGTGGTGGCCGTCGGCAAGCCCAACTTCATCCCGGGCGAGTGGGTCAAGCCGGGCGCCGTGGTGATCGACGTGGGGATCAACCGCCTGGCGGATGGTTCCCTGGTCGGTGATGTGGAGTTTGAAACCGCCCGCAGCCACGCCAGTTTCATCACCCCAGTGCCAGGTGGCGTCGGTCCCATGACGGTGGCCTCTCTCATCGAGAACACCCTCGAGGCCTGTGAGCAGTACCACGACTGAGGAGTGACCGGATGTCAGGCACCCATTTCGATCTCAACCTGTTTCGGGTCTTCAATGCGGTCATGACATCCGGCGGGGTCTCGGCGGCGGCAGAGCAGCTGGAGATGACCCCTGCCGCCATCAGCCAGGCCATTACCCGGCTCAGCAACCAGATAGGCGAGCCCCTGTTCGTACGGCAAGGGCGCGGGATTGTCCCTACCGCCCGCGCCCTCAGCCTGCATCGGGAAACGGCCGACTCCCTGCACACCATGGAGCGGGCCATCCGCCAGAGTGAGCAGTTCATTGCGGCCACCAGCCAGCGCTACTTTCGCATTGCCAGCCACCCTGACCTCGACATGATGCTGCTCCCCTCCCTGCTCAGGCAGTTGGCCGAGCAGGCCCCGCGTTGCCGCCTCGAGTCGGTCACCAGCATGCTCGATGAACCCTCCCGCCTGCAGGCGCTGCGCCTGCACAAGATCGATCTGGTCCTCACCAGTACACCTCATGAGGAGAAGGGTTTTTGCAACGAGCGGCTGCTCGCGTCCCCCACCCGAGTGGTCTGCCGTCGCGATCACCCCAGAATTGGCGATCACCTCGACATGGAGAGCTTCTTTGCCGAGGAGCATGTGGTGTGGGATGTGCGGCGCCGGGATGACTGGGTCGTCCGCTCTCTGGCCCACGGGGAACTGCCCCCGCGCAACATCGCCTACGAGAGCAACGCCCTCCTCTCGGCCCTGGTCATGGTCAGTCAGACCGACTGGCTCACCATCACCAGCAGCTGGCATCTGGCCCTGGTCAGCGATGCCCTCGCGCTCAAGGGATTTCCCATTCCCTGGCCGAGCGACGACTGCCCCCTCTACATGTGCTGGCACCAGTCCCAGGATCAGGATCCCGGGCTGAACTGGTTGCAGGCACAGATCCGCCGCCAGTGTCAGGCGATGCACCTCTCCTGATGGGGGAATACCGAAGTTAAGCTTGGGGGTCGTGGCCTCTAATTTAATCCACGCTTAATGGTCGTTTATCGGCCACCCGAATGATCCCCGCGCACCCTCTCCCTAGACTGGGCATCAACAACCCCGTCTGGAGATACCCCATGAAGATGTCACCCCTGGCCCTCACCCTGCTGACCCTCTCGCTTGGCCACGCCGTGGCTGCCCCTGCCACATCGGGCTCTGCCACCCCTCATACCGCTCAGTTTTTGGCATCGGTCGGCAAGACCCTGCCCAACGACAAGATCGACGACATCGCGTTTGCGGCCAAGGGGCTTATCGCCCAGGAGAAGGACCTGCTCATCAAGAATGCCGACGGCAAGGTGGTCTGGGAGCTCGGCTCCTATGACTTCCTGACCAAGGCCGGCCCCATCGCCTCCGTCCACCCCAGCCTGCAGCGTCAGGCCACCCTCAATCTCCTCCATGGCCTCTATGAAGTCACCGACGGCATCTACCAGGTGCGTGGCTATGATCTCGCCAACATCACCTTCGTGCGCGGCAAGAGTGGCTGGATTGTCTTCGACCCTCTGACCGTCCCCGAGACCTCTCGGGCGGCACTCAAGCTGGTCAACGAGCACCTGGGCGAGCGCCCTGTGGTGGCCGTCATCTACAGCCACCCCCATGCGGATCACTTTGGCGGGGTCAAGGGGATCGTCAGCCAGCAAGAGGTGGATGCCGGCAAGGTCCAGGTGATCGCACCGGAAGGCTTTACCGAACACGCCATCAGCGAAAACGTGCTGGCGGGCAACGCCATGTCGCGCCGCGCCACCTATCAGTACGGCAACGTGTTGCCCAAGAGCGCCACCGGCCAGGTGGATGCGGCCATCGGCAAGAGCGTGGCCCTGGGCGAGCTGACCCTGATCAAACCGACCAAGGAGATAGGTGCCGGCATCGAGGAGATCACCGTCGATGGCATCACCCTGGTGATGCAGAGCACGCCGGGCACAGAGGCACCGGTGGAGATGAACACCTGGCTACCCCAGTTCAAGACCTACTGGGCGGCCGAGAACACCGTGGGTGGCCTGCACAACATCTATACCCTGCGCGGCGCCCCGGTGCGCGATGCCAAGGGGTGGAGCAGCTACATCAACCAGTCGCTGCATATGTTCGGCAACCAGGCCGAGGTGCTGATGGCTTCTCACACCTGGCCGCGCTGGGGCAATGCCCAGATCGTCAGCTTCCTCGAGAAACAGCGTGACATGTACGGCTTCATCCACAACGAGGCCCTGCGTCTGGCCAACCACGGAGTGACCATCGACGAGATCCAGGATGAGTTCAAGGTGCCCGATGCCCTCTCCAAGGAGTGGTACAACCGCGGCTATCACGGCAGCTATCATCGCAACGCCAAGGCGGTGGTTAACCGCTACCTCGGTTACTCGGACATGAACCCGGCCAAGCTGCTCCCCCTGCCCCCCAAAGAGGCGGCCGTGCGCTATGTGGCGGCCATGGGTGGCATCGACAAGGTGGTGGCCGAAGGCAAGCGCGCCTTCGATAAAGGGGAGTACCGCTGGTGTGCCGAGGTGGTCAACCACGCGGTCTTTGCCGAGCCGACCAACGCCAAGGCCCGTCAGCAGCAGGCCAACTGCCTCGAGCAGCTGGGCTATCAGAGCGAATCGGCCGGCGAGCGTAACAGCTTCCTGATGGGGGCCTTCGAGCTGCGTAACGGCGTGCCGCAAGGGATCGCCACCAAGGGGGCCAGTGCCGACATGATTGCCGCCATGCCCGTCTCCGACTTCCTCGACTATGTGGCGGTGCGCATGGATGGCAACCGGGTGGCCAAAGAGGGCTATACCCTGAGCGCCAATCTGGTGCTCTCCGACACCAGGGAGGAGTACCAGCTCCGGGTGCAGAACGGTAACTTCAGCCACATCAAGGGCTACCGCGATGACAAGGCAGACGTCAACCTCACCCTCACGCGGGCCGATCTGACCGAGTTCATGCTGCAAAAGGCCAGCCTCAAGAGCCTGCATGAGCAGGGTCGCCTCACCCTGGTGGGCGACGAGCAGAAGCTGCGCAAGCTCGGCGGCTACCTCGATGACTTCGAGTTCTGGTTCAACATCGTCACCCCCAACGATCACAAGGGCCACAGCCACGGTCTGAGCGAGACCGGCGTCTCTCCCATCAACCGCTGATCCCCTCGAGCCCGCCCACCCGGGCGGGCTCTTTCGACTGTGAGTCAATCATGATGACAAGACACCCCTTACTGCTGCTCTGCCTGAGTGCCACACCGGCCTTGGCCGGCGGCCTCTCCCTTTACGAGACCGGCCCCCAGAACATGGGGCTGGCCAACGCCGGCGCGGCGGCCCGCGCCCAGGACGCCTCGACCCTGGCCAGCAACCCGGCCGGTATGAGTCGCCTCGAGGGCACCCAGATCCAGGTCAACGGTGGCTGGGTTCAGGGCCAGCTGGACGCCGCCGACGGCGGCAATGCGGTACAGACGGCTCCCCTCGGCAGCCTCTATCTGACCCATGAGTTCGATGAACGCTGGCATGGGGGCGTTGGCCTCTTTGGCAGCCATGGCCTTGGGCTCGAGTACTCGCCCAACTGGCAGGGGCGCTACCAAAGCCAGGAAGGTACCCTCACCGGTATCATGGCCACCGCTGCCCTCTCCTACCGCATCGATGAGCAGTGGTCGGTCGGCGCCAGCCTGCTCGCCTCTCATGGCACCGTCGAGGCGGCCAAGGCCGTCCGTCTGCCCGGTGGCGACGGCCAACTGACTTATGAAGAGGGTGACTGGGCCTATGGCTATATGCTTGGGGTTCTCTATGAGCCGAGCCAGGCCACCCGGCTCGGTCTGAGCTATACCTCTGAGCTTGAGTGGAGCCTGCAAGGGAAGGCCAGCCTCACCCCTTCCAGCCCATGGCAACCGGATAGGGGCCTCAATCAACTGGGGGTCAGTCTGGCCATGCCCCAGACCCTGACCTTGAGCCTCTATCAGCAGGTAAACGATCGCTGGGCCCTGCTGGCCAGCACCAACTGGCAGCAGTGGTCCCGCTTCGGGGAAGTGGATGTGGCCCTGCTCAGCGGCCGGGTGCAACAGACCCGGGATCTGAACTACCAGGACACCTGGCACCTGAGCCTGGGCACCCAGTTCCAGGCCACTGAGGCGCTGCAACTGAGCACCGGGATCGCCTACGACAGTTCCCCCGTCGAGGATGCCGATCGCAGTGCGGCACTGCCCCTCTCGGCGGCCTGGCGCCTGGGGTTGGGTGCCGATTACCGGCTCACCCCGACGACTCGCCTCAGCGCCGGCTACACCCTGGCCTGGCTGGGGGACATCCCCCTGAACGGGGGGGACTGGCACACCCGCTACGACAACAGCCGGCTCCATTTCGTCAATATCGGCATCAACCACCAGTTCTGACCAGGCCAAGGCGGTGTTCACCCGACGCGGCGGCGCCCCGCGGCATCGAGATCCCGATGGTGCCCCCCCTTAACGACCTGAGTTCACCCGCCTGTCACAGTGCCCCGGCAAGGTGGCGGCGTCGATTAAGCGCTTGTGTCAAATTTTCTTTCTGTAATGATGAAGTTAGCGCCTGACAGGAGATCAGGACTGGCTTGAAATGGAGACAATCAGAGATGGCACTGGACTACTTTGCCCTCGGGCTACTTTTCTTCGTGGCGATCGTGATGTTCTACGGCATCATCGTCATCCACGACATTCCCTACGAGATCGCCAAGCATCGCAATCATCCCCATCAGGATGCGATTCACGTGGCCGGCTGGGTGAGCCTGTTCACCCTGCATGTGCTGTGGCCCTTCCTCTGGATCTGGGCGACCCTCTACCGCGAAGACAGGGGCTGGGGCTTTGGCCAGCGCCTGCAGAAGGATGAAGAGACACTGGCCGCCCTGCAGGAGGAGATCGCCACCCTGCGCAGTCGCCTCGATGACATGACTCAGGCCAAGGGAGAATAATCATGGATCTGCTGCTCATTCTCACCTACACCGCCATCTGCGTCGCCGTCTTCAAGATCTTCCGCATCCCGCTCAACAAGTGGACAGTGCCGACCGCCGTCCTGGGGGGCGTGGCCATCATCGGCACCCTCATCATGTTGATGAACTACAACCACCCCTACTCTGAGATGGCCCGTAACTACTACGTCTCCACCCCCATAGTGCCCCTGGTCAAGGGACGGGTGACCGAGGTGGCGGTCAAACCGGATCAGCGGGTGCAAAAGGGTGACGTACTGTTTCGCATCGACGACGAGCCCTTCCGCCAGAAGGTTTCCAGCCTGGAGGCCCGCGTCAGCGCCAACCAGGAGCACGTCAAGTCCATCGAGGCGCGCCTGCGTTCGGCCAAGCTCGACCGGGACCGCGCCAGCGAACTGATGCGCCGCGGCATCGGCAAGCAGCGGGATCTGGATGTGAGCCAGGCCAACGTCGACGATCTGGCGGCCCAGCTCGATCAGCAGCAGGCCACCCTGGTCGATGTGCAGTCCCAGCTGCGCGAGGCCAACTACCAGCTCGAGCAGACCGTGGTCTATGCCCCGAGTAACGGTCATGTGGTCCAGCTCGCCCTGCGTCCGGGCATGATCGCCGCCCCCTTCATGTTCCGCCCCGTGATGACCTTCATCCACGAGGAGGAGAACGCCTACGTCGGCTGGTTCTGGCAAAACAGCATGCAGCGACTGGCGGTGGGCGATGAGGCCGAGGTGGTCATCGACGGCATCCCCGGCATGATCTTCAAGGGTGAGGTCGAGGCGGTCATTCCCGCCATCGCCGCCGGTAATGTGCAGGCCAACGCAGCCCTGCTGGATCAGAGCTCGGCGGTGCGTCCCGGTCGCCTGCCGGTTCGCATCAAGATCACCGATCCGCGCTGGCAGGAGTATCAGGTGATCGCCGGTGCCAGCGGCCAGGCCGCCATCTATACCCAGCACTTCCATCACGTCTCCGTGATGCGCAAGGTGCTGCTGCGCATGGCCAGCTGGATGAACTACATCTTCCCCTTCCATTGACGCTCGCGGCGGCAGGCTCTCGTCTGCCGCCTCTTTCCCCACTGTCTCGCGTCGATAACCCCTTCGCCGCTGCTTCCCCTGCTACCCGCTTGGCCTATAATGGCCCCCCTGTTTTCCAGCCCGAGCGGTGCGCATGTTTACCCTACGCCCCTATCAGCAAGACGCGGTCGATGCCGTGATCCGTCACTTTCGCCGTCACCAGGACCCCGCCGTGGTGGTGCTGCCGACCGGCGCCGGCAAGAGCCTGGTGATCGCCGAGCTGGCCCGCAAGGCGCGTGGCCGGGTGCTGGTGCTGGCCCACGTCAAGGAGCTGGTGGAGCAGAACCACGCCAAGTACGAGGCCTGGGGTTTGCAGGCCGACATCTTCGCCGCCGGGCTCTCGCGCAAGGAGTCGAGCGCCCAGGTGGTGTTTGGCTCGGTGCAGTCGGTGGCGCGCAACCTGGAGTCCTTCGACGGGGCGTTTTCGCTGCTCATCATCGACGAGTGCCATCGGGTGTCGCTGGACGATGACAGCCAGTACCACCAGGTGATCGCTCACCTGCGCACGGCCAACCCGGACCTCAAGATCCTCGGCCTCACCGCCACCCCCTATCGCATGGGGCTGGGGTGGATCTACCGGCGCCACTACCACGGCATGGTCAAGAGCCGTGGCGATCGCCTGTTTGGGGATTGCGTGTTCGAGCTCCCCTTGCGCTTTATGATCAAGCACGGCTACCTGACCCCGCCGCGTCTCATCGATGCCCCCATAGTCCACTACGACTTCAGCAAGCTGGCCGCTCGCCCGGGTGGCCTGTTCGACGACGCCGAGGTAAACCGCGAGCTCAAACGCCAGGCCCGGGTCACGCCCCATATCCTCGAGCAGATCAGGGAGTACGCGGCCGATCGCCAGGGGGTGATGATCTTCGCCGCCACCGTGGAGCACGCCCGCGAAATCGCCACCCGACTGGGCGAGGCCGGCGAGGCGGTGGCCCTGGTCACCGGCGACACCCCGGGGCCGGAGCGCGACGCGCTGATCAGTGCCTTCAAAGCGCGCGAGCTCAAATACCTCGTCAACGTCTCAGTGCTCACCACCGGCTTTGACGCCCCTCACGTGGATCTCATCGCCCTGCTGCGCCCCACCGATTCGGTCTCCCTCTATCAGCAGATCGTCGGTCGTGGCCTGCGCCTGGCCCCCGGCAAGACGGATTGTCTGGTGGTCGATTACGCCGGCAACAACATCAACCTGTTCGACCCCGAGGTGGGTGAGCCGCGTCCCAAGGGGGACAATGTGCCGGTGCAGGTGCTCTGCCCCGCCTGCGGCTTTGCCAATACCTTCTGGGGCAAGGTCGACGAGGAGGGCAAGGTCATCGAACACTATGGCCGGCGCTGCCAGGGCTTCCTGGAAGATGACGAAGGGACCCGCGAGGAGTGCGATTACCGTTTCCGCGCCAAGATTTGTCCCGGTTGCGGTGCGGAAAACGACATAGCCGCGCGCCGTTGCCACGCCTGCGATCAGGTGTTGGTCGACCCGGACGACCAGCTCAAGGCGGCCCTCAACCTCAAGGGGTGTATGGTGATCCGCTGCAGCGGCCTGTCGCTCGCCAAGGGGGTGGGCAAACAGGGGGAGCGGCTCGAGGTGACCTACCACGACGAGGACGGCACCACCCTCACCGACTACTACTCTTTCGCCACGCCGGCCGCGCGGCGCTTGTTTCAGCAGGTCTTTGTGCGTCATCATTGGCGCGCTCCCGGCCTGGAGCCCCAGTTCGCCACCCTGGATGCGGTGCTGGCCGCCGAGCCGCAATTTCGGCATCCCGACTTCGTGATTGCGCGTCAGTCGGGACGATTTTGGCAAATCAAAGAGAAAATTTTCGACTACCAGGGGCGCTACCGTACTGCCGACAGCGCCCGGGACGAGTAAGGATCCTGCATGCAGCGCTTTCTGATCGGGCTTTGCGCCCTCACCTCCGTCGCGGTTCAGGCCGCCCCGCTGACCCCCCCCAAGGGGGGCCACGCCGCCATCGCCGTGATGGGCGCCGGCGGCCTCGAGTATCAGCACAACCTCGACGATTTGATGACCCCGGCCTCCACCATGAAGGTGATCACCGCCCTGGCGGCGCGCCTGGAGCTGGGCGCCGACTTTCGCTTCGTCACCGAGATCCAGGCCAAACCGGGTGCCAAGAGCGGCGATACCCTCAATGGGGATCTCTGGATCAACTTCGTCGGTGACCCGACCCTAGGGCGCATGGACCTGCTGACCCTGTTCAAGGATCTCGGCATCACCCGCATCACCGGCAACGTCTTCGTCAACACCGGCGCCTATAACGGCTACGAGCGTGGCAACGGCTGGTCGTGGGGGGATCAGTCCCTCTGTTTCACCGCCCCGGTCGGCGCCGTCATCATCGACAAGAACTGCGCCTACGGCACCGTCACCGCCACCCAGATCGGCCGCCCCGCCAGCGCGAACAGCCCGGCCGGCGTGCCCATCAGCATCAGCGCCGAGAACGTGGACGTGATGACCTACGGCGACATGGCTCGCCAGTCCTGCTCCCTCGAGGTGGACATGGCCCGCGGCAACCACTATGACCTGCGCGGCTGTATCGCCCCGAGCAAGGATCCCCAGGGGCTGCGCTTTGCCATCTACGATCTGGAAGCCTGGGGCTGGGACAACATCCGCTGGGCCATGGACCGCGCCGGGATCAAGCACGACGGCGCCCTGCGCCTGACCCACCAGGCACCGGTTGGCGCCGAGACCCTGGCGAGCCACAGCTCCAAGGCCCTGCCTGAGTTGCTGTCACACATGCTCAAGCGATCCGACAACCTCTATGCCGACACCTTCCTCAAGACCGTCGGCCGTCACTACTACAACATGCCGGGCAGCTTCAGAAGCGGCACCAAGGCGGTGCGCGCCATCCTCGGCAAGGCCGGGATCCGGCTCGACAACGCCAGCCTGGCCGACGGCTCCGGCCTCTCTGCTCACAATCTGGTGAGCGCCCGCCAGATGCTGGAGGTGCTCGCCTACATTCAGCGCAACGATGCCACCCTGGACTTCATCCGCCTGCTCCCCTCCTCCCAGGTGGACGGCACCCTGGCCTGGCGCGGCTCGGTCACCGCCCCCTTCATGAAGAACCGGGTGCACGCCAAGACCGGTACCGTCACCGGCGCCTCCAACCTGGCCGGTTTCATCGATACCGCCAACGGGCAGCGCAAGGCCTTCGTGGTGTTCCAGAACTCCCTGTCGCTCGATCCTGCTACCCACGAGCGCTATCGCGCCAGCAAGGCGCGCTGGCCCTGGACCACCTTCGAGAAGGGGATCCTGGAGAGCATCTACCAGAACCAGTCGATTCAGATCGCCGAATAAGCGGATCGGATCTTTACGCTTCCCCACCGGGCCCACCACCGCTATGCTGGGCGGGCCCGATGAAATTGGAGAATCAACATGTTTGCAGTCATCTTCGGCCGTCCCGGCTGCCCCTATTGCGTTCGCGCCGAGCAGATCGCCGAGACCCTCAAGGCCCAGCGCGACGACTTCAACTTCCGCTATGTGGACATCCACGCCGAGGGGATCACCAAGGAAGACCTGGCCAAGAGCGCCGGCAAGCCGGTCAACACCGTGCCCCAGATCTTCCTCGACGAGGTGCACATCGGTGGCTGCACCGACTTTGAGGCCTATGCCAAGGCCAACCTGGGGCTCTACCAGGAGTAAGCACCCTTACGAAGCAAAAGCCCCGGTCATCTGACCGGGGCTTTTGCTATCTGGTGTCGTCCTGGCCGCTTACGCCAGGGTGGCGTCAAACCTGACCCGCGACTTGGAGATGAGGCTGTTGCAGTGGTTGCAGAAGTAGTCCACCGCGCCACACGCCTTGAGCCGCTCCAGGGGCTCACCACAGTCGGGGCAGAGGGGCTGGATCCGCACCAGACGTTGGCAGTGACCGCAGGTCACCTCCCGCCCCCGGGTGTCGATCCCCTCCCCGCAGCCGGGGCATTGTACCGTGCTCATCTTCTCTTCTCCTCAATGTAAACGGCCACCCCGAGGGGCGGCCGCTTGGATTACTTCTTGCTGCCTTTGAGCTTCATCAGGCGCTTGCGCTGACGCTCCTGGCTCAGGGTCAGCACGTTCTTCTTGTTCTCGAACGGGTTGGCCCCTTCCTGGAATTCGACCCGGATCGGCGTCCCCATGATCTTCAGCGACTTGCGGAAGTAGTTCATCAGGTAGCGCTTGTAGGAATCCGGCAGATCGTCGACCTGGTTGCCGTGGATGATGATACGCGGCGGGTTGTAACCACCGGCGTGGGCATATTTCAGCTTCACACGACGGCCACGCACCATGGGCGGCTGGTGGTCCTGCTGGGCCATCTGCATGATACGGGTCAGCATGGCGGTGCTGGTGCGGCGGGTCGCCGACACATAGGCCTCATCAATGGACTCGAACAGGTGGCCCACACCGCTGCCGTGCAGGGCGGAGATGAAGTGGACACGGGCGAAGTCGATAAAGCCCAGACGGCGGTCCAGCTCGCTCTTCACGTCGTCTTTGACCTTCTGATCCAGGCCGTCCCACTTGTTCACCACCAGCACCACGGAGCGGCCGGAGTTGAGCACGAAACCGAGGATGCTGAGATCCTGATCGGTGATGGTCTCGCGGGCGTCGATCACCAGCAGGCAGACGTTGGCATCCTCGATGGCCTTGAGGGTCTTGATGACGGAGAACTTCTCGACCGTCTCGTGCACCTTGCCGCGCCGACGCACACCGGCGGTGTCGATCACCACATACTTCTTGTCGTCGCGCTCGAGCGGGATGTAGATGGAGTCGCGGGTGGTCCCCGGCATGTCATAGACGATGACCCGATCTTCACCCAGCATGCGGTTGGTGAGGGTGGACTTGCCCACGTTGGGACGACCGACGATGGCGAACTTGACCGGCAGGTCGGCGTAGCGATCCTGCTTCTCCTCTTCATCGGAGGGGTTGAACTCCCCTTCAGCCAGCATGCGCACCAGCGCCTCTTCGTCGAACTCCTCTTCCTCGAGCTCCTCGTCACCCTCGCCCTCGGCCACCAGGGCCTCCAGGTGGGGAGCCAGGGCCAGCTCGAGCAGGCTCAGCACGCCGCGCCCGTGCGCCGCCGCGATCTGGTAGACGTCGCCCAGCGCCAGGGCATAGAACTCGGCACTGGCGGAGTCACCGTCGATACCGTCGGTCTTGTTGGCCACCAGAAACACCTTCTTGTGGCACTTGCGCAGGTGCTCACCGATGGCGATGTCGGCGGCGGTCAGACCGGCGCGGGCATCCACCATGAAGAGCACCACATCGGCTTCGTCGATGGCCTGCAGGGACTGCTCGGCCATCTTGAGCTCGATCCCCTCTTCGGAGCCGTCGATACCGCCGGTATCGACCACGATGAATTCCAGCTCGCCCAGCTTGGCCTGGCCATATTTGCGATCCCGGGTCAGGCCGGGAAAGTCGGCCACCAGGGCGTCACGGGTGCGGGTCAGGCGGTTGAACAGGGTGGATTTCCCCACATTGGGGCGCCCCACCAGGGCAACAACAGGAGTCATAAAAGCCTCATTATTCGGGTCTTATCCAGGGGCCTTACGCGGCTTCGATAAGACGACAAAGGCTCCGGGTCCGAAGACCAGGAGCCGTCAACATACCTTCGGGGTCGGTCAAGGACGCTTGATGGCGTACAATTTGCCGCTACGGCTCTGGATATAGAGTGTATCCCCGTCCACCAGGGGCGCCGCATAGAGGCCGCTGCTGTCGAGCTCCTGCATTGCCTTGATGGTGCCATCGAAACGATCGATCCAGTAGAGGTAACCCTCTACGTCCCCGACTACCACATAGTCACCCAGTACCACGGGGGCGGTCACGGTGCGGTTTTCGAGCTTGGTATTGGACCAGAGCTCCAGACCGTTACGCTTGTCCACCGCGAACAGATGGCTGCGGCTGTCGGTGATAAAGATGTCGTCGCCACTCACCGCCATGTCGCGGTAGGCGGAGTACTTGCGCTTCCACACCTCGTCGCCGGAGAGCAGTTTGCGGGCAACCAGCTGACCGTTGTAGGCGATGGCGTAGAGTTCGTCACCGGCCACCAGGGGGGTCGCGTCCACGTCGACCATACGATCGAGTTCGGTGGCGCCGCGCGGATCGGCCACCTTGGACTGGCGAACCGGCTGACCGTTGCTCAGCAGGGCGATGCCGACGCGACCATCGGCGCGGCCGTAGAGCACGGCGCCGTTGGTAATGATCGGCATAGCGGCGCTACGCAGGGTCAGGGGCGGCTGCTCTTCGGAGAGGGACCAGAGCTGCTTGCCATCTTCGGAGTCCAGGGCGATCAGCTGACCCGAGGTGGTCAGCACCACCACACGGCCATCGGCCACGGCAGGGCTCGCCACCACTTCACCGGGCACCTTGACCTGCCACAGCACCTCGCCCTTCTCTTCGGACAGGGCGTAGACCACCCCGTTCTCGGAGCCGAGGAAGATCTTGCCATAGGCCAGGGTCAGGCCACCGGAGAGGCGGGCGCTGCGCTTGTCGGCATTGATCTCGAGATCGGCCAGATCGATGCTCCACACCTCATCGCCATTGCCCCGCTCGAGGGCAGTCACGTCGCCATCACGAGAGGCCGCATAGATGCGATCGCCATTGATGGCGGGACGCAGCTGGGAGTAGAAGTCACCGATACCACCACCGACAGAGCTGCTCCAGTCGGTCTCGCCCTGAAAAGCGGACTCGATAGTCGGCAGCGGTGCCATCGGGTTGACATCCTCGTCACTGTTAAACAGGGAGCAGCCCTGCAGGGCCAGGGAGACAGCTGCCCCCAATACCACTTTCTTGAACAGATTACGCATCCTGCTTCTCATCCACGGCTGGGGCCGGCAGGGCCAGATCGTCCATCTTCAGGCGCAGCTCGGGGCTGGACTGAAGGCCACCCGCATCGGCAGCGGCCTGATAGGCGTTGCGCGCCTCTTCCCGCTTGCCCTGGGCCAGCAGGATGTCACCGCGCACCTCGGCCACCTGAGCCGTGAAGCCGGCGTCCTGCACCTTGGCCAGACGGGCCAGGGCCTCATCGGCCTTGCCCTGCTCGGCCAACACGCGGGCCAGACGCACGGAGGCGATGGCCTGTACCGCGGTGGAGCCCTGATCGGCAACCGGGGTCAGTTGGGTGACGGCCAGGTCCAGCTTGCCCGCCTTGACGGCGGCGGCAGCCAGCTCGAGGGAGGCGAGCTCCCCGTAAGCTTCGCCCTGGTTGGCCTTGATGAAGGCCTCGACGTCGCCATAAGCCTGCTCGCCCCCTTGGGCCAGCGCGGCGGAGACCTTGCCGTATTCGGCGGAAGCCTGCTGCATGTTGGACAGCTGGTGATCGTTATAGAAGCGCCAGCCAAACAGGCCAGCCAGACCCAGCACGGTACCGGCGACGATCGAGGTGCCGTTCTCTTTCCACCACGCCTTGATGGCTTCAACCTGTTGTTCTTCGGTGGTATAGACTTCCACGTTACTCTCCTTTGTCGGCCAGCAGAGCGATGGCCTCGTCAACCTTGACGGTCACCTGCTCGGCCTGGCCACGCAGATACTTGATGGTCACTTCGCCATTCTGAACCTCGCTCTCGCCGAGGATCAGGGCAATGGATGCGCCGCTCTTGTCGGCACGCTTGAGCTGTTTCTTGAAGTTGCCGCCACCGCAGTGGTTCATCAGGCGCAAGGACGGCAGGGCGTCGCGCAGGCGTTCGGCCAGCATGAAACCGGCGACCTCGGTCCCCTCGCCCACCATGGCGAGGTAGACGTCGACGGCGGGACGCACGTCCTTATTGAGCTCGAGGGTCTCGAGCAGCAGCACCAGACGTTCCATCCCCATGGCGAAGCCCACGGCCGGGGTGGCCTGGCCACCGAGCTGCTCGACCAGGCCGTCGTAACGGCCACCGCCGCAGACGGTGCCCTGGGCACCCAGGCTGGTGGTCACCCACTCGAACACGGTCAGGTTGTAGTAGTCGAGGCCACGCACCAGACGCTCGTTCACCTCATAGGCGATGCCGGCCGCCTCGAGCAGGCTCTTGAGCCCCTCGAAGTGAGCGCGGCTCTCTTCTCCGAGGTACTCCATCAGGCGCGGGGCATCGGCCAGCAGGGCCTGTACCCGCTCGTCCTTGGAGTCGAGCACCCGCAGGGGGTTGCTGTACATGCGACGACGGCTGTCCTCGTCGAGCTGATCTTGATGCTGCTCGAGGAAGGCGATCAGGGCGTCGCGGTAGGCGGCGCGCTCACTGCTCTGACCCAGGGTGTTGAGCTGCAGGGTCACGTGATCGGCGATGCCGAACAGGCGCCACAGGCGATGGGTGAGCAGGATAAGTTCGGCATCGATGTCCGGGCCGTTGAGGCCGAACACCTCCACACCAAACTGGTGGAACTGGCGATAGCGGCCCTTCTGGGGACGCTCGTAGCGGAACATGGGGCCGGTATACCAGACGCGACGTTCCTGGTTATAGATGAGGCCGTGCTCGATGCAGGCGCGCACGCAACCCGCGGTGCCTTCCGGACGCAGGGTCAGGCTCTCGTCGTTGCGGTCGTTGAAGGTGTACATCTCCTTCTCGACCACGTCGGTCACCTCGCCGATGGCCCGCTTGAACAGGGGGGTCTGCTCGACGATGGGCATGCGCATCTCGCTGTAGCCATAGCCGGACATCACCTGACGCAGGGTTTCTTCTACCTTCTGCCAGGCCGGGCTCTGCTCCGGCAGGCAATCATTCATGCCGCGAATCGCTTGGATCTGTTTTGCCACGTTGATACTCAAGAAAAAGACGTGAAAATTGGCCGCATTATAGGGACTTTCCCCCCCGAGGTAAAACCGGGAGGAGGGGGATAAGAAGCGACCATTCGAAACGGCACGGGCCACTCAGGGTGGCCCGCCGTGGATTAACGCTCGTCCACCTGGATCTGGTTGCTGGGATCCAGCATGGCGGCACGGGCGCGGATCCGTTGCTCAAGAACCGGCACCAACGCCTTGTTGTCGAGACGATCGACCCGCTGCCCCCCCTCGTAGAAGGCGCTCTTGTTGGCCGCACCGGCCAACCCGAGATCGGAGATCAGCGCCTCGCCGGGACCGTTCACCACACATCCTATGATGGAGACATCCATGGGGGTGATGATGTCCTCGAGACGCTGCTCGAGTTCGTTGACCGTGCCGATAACGTCGAACTCCTGACGGGAGCAAGAGGGACAGGCGATGAAGTTGATGCCGCGCGAGCGGATGCGCAGGGATTTGAGGATATCAAAGCCCACCTTCACCTCTTCCACCGGATCGGCGGCCAGCGAGATGCGCAGGGTGTCGCCGATGCCGTCGGCCAGCAGCATGCCAAGGCCGATGGAGGACTTGACCGCGCCGGCGCGAAAGCCACCCGCCTCGGTGATCCCCAGATGCAGCGGCTGCTCTATCTGCTTGGCCAACAGGCGATAGGCACCGACCGCGAGGAAGACATCGGAGGCCTTGACGCTCACCTTGAAGTTCTGGAAGTCCAGCTTGTCGAGGTAGTCCACATGACGCAGAGCCGATTCGACCAGCGCCTCGGGCGTTGGCTCGCCGTACTTCTCTTGCAGATCGCGCTCGAGAGAGCCGCCGTTGACGCCGATGCGGATCGGGATGTTGAGATCCCGGGCGCAGTCGACCACTGCACGCACTCGCTGCTCGTTACCTATGTTGCCCGGGTTGATACGCAGGCAGTCGGCACCGTACTCGGCCACCTTGAGGGCGATACGATAGTCGAAGTGGATATCGGCCACCACGGGAATGCGGGTCTGCTCTTTAATGAAGCGAAAGGCTTCGGCCGCCTCCATGGTGGGCACCGAGACCCGCACTATGTCGGCACCGACCCGCTCGATACGGCGGATCTGCTCGACCGTGGCGGCCACATCCGTGGTCTTGGTGTTGGTCATGGTCTGCACCGTGATGGGAGCGTCACCCCCGACCGGCACATTACCAACCATGATCTGCCGTGACTTGCGGCGGACGATAGGAGATGCGTGGGAAGACATGGACAGCTTACTCCTGCGGCAGGGTCATGCGGGCAGTGCGGCCGTTGTTGTAACGGCTCATATCGATCTCTTGGCCCTTGTACTGCACGCGAATGGCCATGGGGGCACCGATGTGCAGACGCAGGGGCTCTTTTCCTTCCAGCAGCAGCTCGTCATTGGCACGCTTGAGACCGCTAAACAGGGTCTTGCCACTGGCATCCTTCACATCGAGCCAGCAGTCGGCGGTGAAGCTCATCTTCAGTTGGGCAGCAGGAGCATCGGCAGGCGCGGCGGCCTCGCCGGCAGGCTCCTGAGTTTCTGCCTGGGTATCCGTGGCAGCCGCCGGCGCAGCCTCGCTCTTGGTCTCGACGGCCTCCGTCGCTACCGCGGCACTGGCAGCCTCGGTCGTGGTGCTGTCTTCCTCGGGGCTGGGCACCACAGAGGGCTGCACCAGCACGGGCTCACCGACTGCTGGCTCGGTAGCGTCGGCAGGGGCACTCTCAACCGCGGGCGGCGCGATCTCGCTGGCCGCGAGCTGCTCCTGGCTGGCCGCACGGCGGTTGGACTCTTGCCACCACCAAGCCACCAGCAGGCCGGCCAGGGCCAGTACCACCAGCCAGGTAACGATCTTCAGACGGCTGTTGCTCGCCTCGCGGCGGGTGCGCTTGGAGAAGCTCTGCATGTTGACGCTCTGGACCGGCTCCAGCCCGAGGTGGGCATAGGCCTCCAGAATCTTGCTCTCCTCAATCCCGACCAACTTGGCATAGGTGCGCAAGTAGCCGCGGATAAAGGTGGGCGAGGTGTGTTTGTCGTAGGTATCAGACTCGATGGCCGCAACCAGAGTAAGGCGAAGATGAAGGCGGGATGCGACCTGCTCACGGCTCCAGCCCATGGCTTCACGGGCTGTGCGCAGCAACTGGCCTGGGCCAACTACCGGGGAGGAGTCTTGGGAATCGAATTGCTGTTCAGTAGTCATTGGCTAAGTAACGCTTGGCTTGTTGCGAATTGGGAAACTGGTCAACCAGTTGCGAACCATACTGATGCAACTGGGCAGGCCTGTCGAGAGACTGGGCGAGGCGCAGACGCAACCATAAACTGACCGGGCTCTCCACCGCCACCTCCCCGTAACGGGTCAGATAGGCTTGGGCATCATCGGGCTTGTTCTGGTTGAGGGCGATATCGGCCAGATCCAGCAGCAGGCTTGGTTTGCGCGGATTATACCCCAAGGCCAGACGATAATACTCACTCGCTTTCTCATTTTTACCGCTTTGTGTCGCACAGATGGCCGCATTTTCATAACTATCGGCAATCTTGGCGTATCCGGGCTCGGCCACCGCACGATTAAACATGAGATCGGCCTCATCGTAGCGCTGACGGGCACAGAGGAAGGCGCCATAGTTGTTCATGGCATCGGCATCACGGGGATCGAGCTCGAGCACCTTGCGGTAGCTGCGCTCGGCGGCGGCGTAATCTTTGACGGACTGATAGAAGTAGGCATAACCCAGATAGATCTCCGGGTTGCTATCGTCGTACTGAAGGGCACGGTCGAGATTGAACTTGGCCTGTTCGGGGCTACCCTTGCGCAGGTATTGCAGACCGAGGTCGAGGCGAGTCTTGGCGGCGGCCTTGTAATCAGGGCCCATCACCTCATGCTGGGTTCCGCTTTGCCCAACATAAGAGGTCTCGGTGACACAGGCGGGCAGCGCCATCAGCACTGCCCCCATCAACAGGATTCGACTATCCATGATCTATCCCAACGCAAGAGCTTGAAGATTAGACCATTTTGACGGAAATACCCTCTTCTTGCATCCGCTTTTTCATGGTGCGCTTGGTGCGGTCGATGACATCACCGACCAGCTGACCACAGGCGGCATCGATATCGTCACCCCGGGTCTTGCGCACGATCACGGTGAAACCGTACTCCATGAGCACCTTGGAGAAGCGATCGATCCGGCTGTTGCTCGGCTTGCCGTAGGGGTTGCCCGGGAAGGGGTTGAACGGGATCAGGTTGATCTTGCTCGGCGTGTCCTTGAGCACCTGGGCCAGCTCGTGGGCATGCTGCATGTCGTCATTGATATGATCGAGCAGCACATACTCCACGGTGACGCGGCCCTGGTTGGCGTTGGATTTTTCCAGATAACGACGCACGCCGGCGAGGAAGTCCTCGATGTTGTACTTGTCGTTGATCGGCATGATCTCGGAGCGCAGCTTGTCGTTGGGCGCGTGCAGGGAGATGGCCAACGCCACGTCGATCTGTTCGCCGAGCAGATCCAGTGCCGGCACCACCCCTGAGGTGGAGAGGGTCACCCGACGCTTGGAGAGACCGAAACCATAGTCATCGAGCATCAGCTTCATGGCCGGCACCACGTTGGCCAGGTTCAGCAGGGGCTCACCCATGCCCATCATCACCACGTTGGTGATGGGACGCTTGCCACCCACCACCTTGGCCGCCCGCCACACCTGACCGATGATCTCGGAGACCCGCAGGTTACGGTTGAAGCCTTGCTGGGCGGTGGAGCAGAACTTGCACTCGAGGGCACAGCCCACCTGGGAGGAGACGCACAGGGTGGCGCGATCTTCTTCCGGAATGTAGACGGTCTCTACCTCCTGATCCCCCACCTGCAGGGCCCACTTGATGGTGCCGTCAGCGGAGCGCTGCTCGCGGCTGATCTCGGGCGCACGGATCTCGGCGATCGCCTTGAGACGCTCGCGCAGGACCTTGTTGACGTTGGTCATCTGATCGAAATCGTCACAACCGAAGTGATAGATCCACTTCATCACCTGATCGGCACGGAACGGCTTTTCGCCCATTTCGACGAAGAAGGCGCGCAGTGCATCGCGATCCAGATCCAACAGGTTGGTTTTCATTTCGCTCATCAGAACCTCAGACAAATTGACAGACCCCATAAAAAGGGCGCGGCATTGTACAAATAATGGTGGTGCCTTTCCACCCACAGAACAACCGGGAATTCAGAAAAAGCAAGGGGGGGAGCCCAGGCTCCCCCCCTCGTGACCAGAGCGGATTAACCGCGCGGGCAGATTTCGTTGTCGCCGAAGAAGTAGGCGATTTCGCGAGCGGCAGAAGCCGGGGCGTCGGAGCCGTGCACGGCATTGCGATCGATGCTGTCGGCGAAGCAGGCGCGCAGGGTGCCGGCCAGGGCCTCTTTCGGGTTGGTGGCGCCCATGATCTCACGGTTGCGGCGGATGGCGTCTTCACCTTCGAGCACCTGCACCATGACAGGGCCAGAGGTCATGAAGTTGACCAGACCTTCGAAGAAGGGCTTACCTTCGTGCTCGCCATAGAAGCCCATGGCCTGCTCACGAGTCATGTGCAGCATCTTGGAGGCCACGATACGCAGGCCGGCGGTTTCAAAACGATTGTAGATGGCACCGATCAGGTTCTTGCTGACGGCATCCGGCTTGACGATGGAGAAGGTACGTTCGATAGCCATTATGTTCTTTCCTTAACTGCAGAGGGTTCTTGTTGTAATCCGTTTGCGGGCGCGATTATACGTAAAGAAAAAACGGAAAAACACACAAAATTTCAACCTTTCCTTAAAAAGGAACCCCAATAGATCAACATCACGACCTGTGATGCCACTCCTTGATACCAGAAAACAGCCTGCTGCACACGAATAGTGCGCAGGTATCGTGAAAGAGATCGAAAAGGGCGCGGTTAACGGCGCGGCTCCGGGCAATAAAAAACCCCGCCATAGGGCGGGGTAAAGCAAGCAACACTCCGGTTTCCCGGAGAAAGAGTTCAGGCTGTCGACTCATCACTCCCCGGCACCACGCATGGAGAGTGACCACCGCAGGTGCCTTCATGGTAAAGACCGCAAAGGCACCGTGCTGACATTCGACGGTAAAAAAGACTAAAGTGGTGTCCCCACTTAAGGAAATGATTTATTAGCATTACATTATGCACAGAACGAATTTGCGAGGCTTGGACCTCAACTTGCTGGTGATCCTCAAGGTGTTGCTCGATGAGTGCAATACCACCCGGGCTGCCGAGCAACTGGCCATGAGTCAGTCCGCCGTGAGCCGTGCGCTGGCGCGGCTGCGCATCATGTACGACGACCCCTTGCTGGTACGGACTCCGCAAGGGATGGAGCCCACCGCCAAGGCCCTGCTGCTGCGCCAACCCCTGCGCGAGATATTGCAATCGGTCGAGCACACCCTGCTCCCTCCGGCTCCCCCCGAGCCCAATGATTTCACCGGTACCCTGCGGATCGGCGCCCACACCTACATGGAGTATGTGATCCTGCCCGGCCTCATCGAGCGGCTGCACCAAGAGGCGCCCCGACTCACCCTGCACATCATGCCCCTCGGCGCCGACTACGAGAGCCTGCTCGACGAGGGCACGGTGAGCATGGTCATTACCAAGCAGGATCGGGTGCCGGAGCGTTTCGAGCAGCGCCATCTGCTTGAGGACAGGCTGATCTGTGTCGCCAGCCGTGACCACCCCTATGCGGGTCGGAGCATCGACTACGAGGCCTTCGCCCGGGCCGATCACCTGCTGGTCGCCCCACGCGGCTCGGAAGGGGGCGTCCTCGACGAGATCTTGCTCAAGGAGGGGCTAACGCGCCACACCCAGCTCATCGTGCAGAGCTTTCTCTCCGCCCCCTTTATCCTCTCGGGCTCGGGCTTGCTGCTCACCTCGCCGGCTCGGGTGCTCGCCCCCCTGATGGCGCCGCTCGGATTGACCGAGATTGAGACCGCCTTCTCGCTGCCGCGTTTTACCATCAGCCAGATCCGCCACCGTAGAGACGAAGGTGACGCCCTGCTCGACTGGTTCTCAGGCAGACTAAGACGCTGGTGCGCCGAACTGCTTACCGTATGACGGTTGCCTGCCCGCCCCGCCGATGCCAGAATCGGTCGCCTCGAGGACAGTCAGTGGAGAACGCAATGCAAGCGGTGATGTACGGGATCAAGAACTGCGACACCATCAAGAAGGCCCGCAAGTGGCTGGAGGCGGCCGGCATCGACTACCGCTTCCACGACGTGCGTGCCGACGGCCTCGACGAGGCGGCGCTGGATGGCTGGCTCGACGCCCTCGGCTGGGAGGCCCTGCTCAACACCCGTGGCACCACCTTCCGCGCCCTGCCCGATGAGCAGAAGGCCGACCTTGACCGGGCGCGTGCCCGAGCCCTGATGCTGGCCCAGCCGGCCATGATCAAACGCCCCGTGCTGCAACTGGGCGACACCTTCCACCTCGGCTTCAAGGCCGAGCAGTACCAGACCCTGTTTCATACCCAAGGATGACCCCCGATGTCTGATGTCATCGAACTGGCCAAGGAGCTGATCCGCCGCCCCTCCGTCACCCCCCTCGACGAGGGGTGCCAGACCCTGATGGGCGAGCGCCTCGCCGCCCTCGGTTTCGTGCTCGAACCCATGGTGTTTGAAGACACCACCAACCTGTGGGCGCGCCGCGGCAGTAACGGCCCCCTGTTCTGCTTTGCCGGGCACACCGACGTGGTGCCGGCCGGCCCGCTCGAGAAGTGGCGCACCCCGCCGTTTGAGCCGACCCTCGAGGAGGGCATGCTCTACGGCCGTGGTGCCGCCGACATGAAGGGCTCCCTCGCAGCCATGGTGGTGGCGGTAGAGCGCTTCGTGGCCCAGCATCCGGATCATAATGGCTCCATTGCCTTCCTCATCACCTCCGACGAGGAGGGGCCCTTCATCAACGGCACGGTGCGCGTGGTCGAAACCCTGGAGGCACGCGGCGAGAAGATCACCTGGTGCATCGTCGGTGAGCCCTCCTCCACCGCCCAGGTGGGTGACGTGGTGAAAAACGGCCGCCGTGGTTCGCTCACCGGCGATCTGCTGGTCAAGGGGGTGCAGGGGCACGTGGCCTACCCCCATCTGGCGGATAACCCGATCCACCGCGCGGCGCCGGCCCTGGCCGAGCTGGCCGCCATCGAGTGGGATCAGGGCAACGACTTCTTCCCCCCCACCAGCTTCCAGATCGCCAACATCGGCGGCGGCACCGGTGCCTCCAACGTCATTCCGGGCGAGCTCAACGTGCAGTTCAACTTCCGCTTCAGCACCGAGTCCACCTCGGAGGGGCTCAAGGCGCGGGTGGAGTCATTGCTGGCACGCCACGGGCTCGACTATGAGCTGAGCTGGACCCTCTCCGGCGAGCCCTTCCTGACCGACACCGGCGCCCTGCTCGACGCCGCCGTGGCCGCCATCGACGCGGTCAACGGCCAGCGTCCCGCGCTGCTCACCACGGGCGGCACCTCGGACGGGCGCTTCATCGCCCCGACCGGTGCCCAGGTGATCGAACTCGGGCCGGTCAACGCCACCATTCACAAGGTCAACGAGTGCATCAAGGCGAGCGATCTCGATCTGCTGGCCGACATGTACCAGGGCGTGCTGGAGCGCCTGCTGGCATGACACCGGAGCAGTTGATCGGTATCGATGACCAGCATCTGATCGTCTTGGGCAGCGGGCCTCACCGCCTGGCCCAGGCGACGGCCCAGGCCTTTGCCGCCATGCAGCAGGCCGCCAGGAGAGCCGGCCACAACCTGCAGCCGGCCTCAAGTTGGCGCGGCTTCGATCGTCAGCTCGCCATCTGGAACGGCAAGTGGCGCGGGGAGCGGCCCCTGCTTGGCGCAGAGGGGGAGCGACTCGACGTGGCCACCCTCAGCGACGAGCAGAGAGTCGAGGCCATCCTGCGCTGGAGCGCCCTGCCCGGCACCAGCCGCCACCACTGGGGCACGGATCTCGACGTTTACGACCCGGACCGGCTGCCCGAGGGCACCCCCTTGTTACTCGAGCCGTGGGAGTATGAGGCGGGAGGCTGGTTTGCCGATCTCTCCCTCTGGTTACAGGCGCACATGGGGGAGTTCGGCTTCTTCCTCCCCTATCGAGGACGGCAAGGCACTGTGGCCTACGAGCCCTGGCATCTGAGCCATGGTCCCCTCTCGCGGGGACAGCGAATCGATCGCCATGTGTTGGCCAAACGGCTGGCCATGAGCGACATTGAAGGCAAGGCGCTGATCCTGGCCCGACTCGATGAGATCATCGAGCGCCACAGCGCCATCAGCGGGGAGGAGTAGCGATGAACCTGTGGCTGTGGATTGGCATCCCCCTGCTCTTTGTACTTGGGGTCTTTCTCAATGCAATCAAAGATATGCGTCGCCTTGAAAAAGAGCTGCCCAAATACAAGGACAAGATCCGCGAAGTCAAGGACGAGGAAGAGGACTGACCCTCGCCCATAAAAAAACCGGAGCCCATGGCTCCGGTTTTTCGTCTCGCAAGCCTTACAGGCTGGAGGCGTTTTCCTTCAGGTACTTGGCCACACCTTCGGTGGAAGCCTGCATACCCTTCTTGCCCTTTTCCCACTGAGCCGGGCACACTTCGCCGTGCTCTTCGTGGAACTGCAGGGCATCGACCATGCGCAGCATCTCGTCGATGTTACGGCCCAGCGGCAGATCGTTGACGACCTGATGACGAACCACACCGTTCTTGTCGATCAGGAAGGAACCGCGGAAGGCAACACCGGCTTCCGGGTGCTCAACGTCGTAGGCCTTGCAGATGTCGTGCTTGACGTCGGCAACCAACGGGTACTTCACCTGACCGATGCCACCGTCTTCGATCTTGGTGTTACGCCAGGCGTTGTGAGTGAACTGGGAGTCGATAGAGACGCCGATCACTTCTACACCACGGGCCTTGAACTCGGCATAGCGGTGGTCGAAGGCGATGAGCTCGGAGGGGCAAACAAAGGTGAAGTCCAGGGGATAGAAGAACAGAACTGCCGGCTTGCCTTTGATATGGGAAGAGAGATTGAAGCTGTCGACGATCTCGCCACTACCCAGAACGGCGGCGGCGGTAAAATCGGGAGCGGGACGGCCTACCAGTACCATATTCGTATCCTCATCGATTAGAGTTGCGATCCATGCGTCGGGCCATGTTTCGTTTGAAGCGGCCTGACGTTGACCGGGACAATAATATAGTCCCGGTGTTAAATTAGTGAAATGGAATTATTTAGATAGCATTAATCGGTTTACTCTATGCAACGTTGGCCAAGCCTGAAACAGCTGCAGTACCTCGTCGCCCTCGACGAGCACAAGAACTTCAACCGTGCCGCCAAGGCATGCCATGTGAGCCAGTCCACCCTCAGTACCGGTATTCAGAACCTCGAAGAGATGATGAACCTGCAACTGGTCGAGCGGGATCACAAGAGCTTTATCATGACCCCCATCGGCAGCGAGATCGTCGAGCGGGCACGCCGGCTGCTCTCCGATGCCCGCGACATGATGGAGCTGGGGCAGCATCAGGGCGGGGTAATGCAGGGGACGATCCGCCTGGGCTGCATTCCCACCATTGCCCCCTTCCTCCTGAGCAGGCTGGTCAAGGCGTGCGGTCAGAGCTATCCCGAGCTGGAGCTGCTGCTGCGCGAAGACACCACCGCCAACCTGCTCAAGCTGCTCGAGCAAGGAGAGCTGGATCTGCTGATCCTGGCCCTGCCCATCGACGTCGGCGGTTTTCACTGCAAGTCGGTCGGCAGCGATCCCTTCAAGATGGTGATGCGCAAAGAGATGGCCGACCGGCTGCACATGCCGCTGGACTATCGCGAGCTGCCCAACCAGAGCATCTTCCTGCTCGAGCGGGAACACTGCCTGACCGACCATGCGGTCAGTGCCTGCCGCCTGCGCGACAAGGAGAAGATCAACCCGTTCGCGGCCACCAGCCTGCACACCCTGGTCGAGATGGTGGGGGCGGGCCTTGGCACCACCTTCCTGCCGCAGATGGCCATAGACGCCGGTATCCTCAACAACAGCGATCTCATCGCCATCCAACCGCCGGGGGAGCAAGCCTCCCGTGAGATTGGCCTGGTCTGGCGCCCCAGCACCACTCGGGTGCAGACCTTCTACAAGTTGGCCGAGCTGCTGGGCCCCCTCATCGCACCGGTGGCGCAAGCGGCAGTCACGGTCTGACGCCACGCCCGAGCCCCGCAATAAAAAAAGCCACCTTGCGGTGGCTTTTTCATGCACTGACGACAGGCTTAGTCGCGAGCAGAGGCCATCTCTCCCTGCTCGGAGTGCATCGGCAGGATGAGGTTGAGCAAGATGGCGGCGATAGAGGCAAGGCCCACGCCCGCCAGGGCGAAGTCGCCGATCTTCATCTCCAGAGAGCCGATGCCGACGGTCAGGGTGATGGCGACGATGGCGATGTTGCGCGCCAGACCCAGATCCACCTTGGACTCGACCAGGGTCTTGAGACCGATGGCGGCGATGGATCCGAACAGCAGCAGCATGATGCCACCCATCACCGGCATGGGGATGGAAGTGAGCAGGGCGTTGAACTTGCCGAAGAAGGCCAGAATGATGGCGAACACGGCGGCCCAGGTCATGGTCACCGGGTTGAAGTTGCGGGTGATCATCACGGCGCCGGTCACTTCGGCATAGGTGGTAACGGGGGGACCACCGATGAGTCCGGCAAAGCAGACGCCGAAGCCATCACCGGCCAGGGTACGGTGCAGACCCGGGGTCTTGGTGTAGTCCTTACCGGTCACACCGCCGATGGCCAGCACGCCACCGATGTGCTCGATGCAGGGAGCGATCGCCACCGGCAGCATGAACAGCGCGGCCGCCCAGTTGACCTCGGGGGTGACGAAGTGGGGCATGGCCAGCCAGGGGGCGTTCACCATGCCGTCGAAGTTGACCTCCCCCATCAGCACGGCGGCCACATAACCGGCCACCACACCGCTCAAGATCGGGATCAGCTTAACCCAGCCTTTGCAAAAGACGGCGGCGATCAGAGTCACGGCCAGCGAGATGCCGGCCAGAGTCAGGGCGGTAGAGAGGGGCATCACCTGCTCACTACCGGCGCGGCCCATGGCCATGTTGCACGCCACCTGGGCGACCGACAGGCCGATCACCATGATGACGGGGCCTATCACCACGGGAGGCAGCAGGCGGTTCACCAGCCCCATGCCACGCACGCGAATGATGCCAGCCAGGATGAAGTACATGAAACCGGCGGCAAACAGGCCAAACATGGTAGAGGGCAGTCCCCAGGTCTGGGTGGCATAGATGATGGGGGCGATAAAGGCGAAGCTGGAGCCAAGGAAAATGGGAACCTGGCGGCGGGTGCAGATCTGGAACAAGAGGGTGCCGACACCGGCGCCGAGCAGCGCCATCGAGGGGTTAAGCCCGGTCAGCAGGGGCACCAGCACCATGGCACCAAAGGCCACGAACAGGATCTGGAGCCCGGCGACACTTTGCTTTATGTGGGAAAACATGTGCATCCTTGGATTTTTAGTCGAAGATGTTAAAAACATCATTTTTCTATTCGACTCAGGAATTTTTTGTGCGCCACATCGACATCACTGCCTAAATGGCCATCACTTCCTGCTTGTGGGGGGCATGAAACCGCTATTTTGGAGGGGGTTCGTTGCTGCAAGCATCGAGAACGCGATTTTACGCACTTTAATCTCACTTGCCAATCGTTTTGCTGCCACCCAGTGATCTTTCCCTCCTCTCCTATACTCCAAGTTACGACTCTGCAGAGGTGAGGATATGTCATGAAAACCCGTCACACCCGGTCTCGGCGCCATTTGTTACTCAGTGGTGCAATCGCCTTGGCCCTCTACGCGATGCCGGTCACCTATGACTTCGAGCAGGGACACTGGCAACCCAATGCGGCCTTTGCCAAGTGCTGTTTTACCGGCGACACCCAGGTGCGAATGAGCGATGGCTCGCTCAGGGCCATCGCTACCCTGCACGCCGGCGAGCGCGTGATGGCAATGAGTGGGGGAACGAATCGGATCCTGGCGGTAGAGCCTGTCATATTGGGCAATCGCCTGCTTTATGGCCTTAACGGCCTCACCCCTTTCTTCACTGCCGAGCACCCCTTTCTGACTCGGCATGGTTGGGCGGCGATTAACCCGACCATGACCCGCGCTGAGAACCGAACCTTGAAGGTTCGCCCCTTGCTCTGCGGCATGATACTGAGGAGCTGGTTCCAGTGTGAGGGCACAGAAGGAGGGCTCGCCCTTGCTCCTGCGCTTGGCGAAACTTCGCTGACCACCCTGTATCAGATAAAGGCTGACCCCTTTACCCCACTGTTTAACCTCAGGTTGGACGGCGACCATACCTATTTCGCCTGGGACTTCGTGGTGCACAACAAGGATGGTGAGGGCGGCGGTGGAGGCAGTGATAGTGGCGGGGG